>NZ_CAKLAV010000002.1:0-1086527 GCF_920939495.1 Rathayibacter sp. Leaf248
TCCTCGACCGCTTCGAGATCGACCGGCTCGAGAAGACCGCCACCGGTCGGGTCGCCGTCCTCGGGCGCCGCCGGAAGGAGCGCGAGAGCGTCGAAGCCGACGTCGTCGTGCAGGCCACCGGATTCCGGCCCGATCTCGACATGCTGCGCGAGATCCGCGTCTCCCTGGACGAGATCGTGGAAGCACCCCGCTCCCTCGCGACGCTCATCGACCCGAACCTGCACTCCTGCGGCACCGTCGACCCGCACGGCGTCGCCGAGCTCGCCCACCCCGAGCCGAACTTCTACATCGCCGGGATGAAGTCGTACGGCCGCGCGCCGACCTTCCTCCTCGTCACCGGCTACGAGCAGGTCCGGTCGATCGCGGACGAGCTCGCGGGCGATCACGCTGCGGCCCGGCGCGTGCAGCTCGTGCTCCCCGAGACCGGCGTCTGCTCCACCGACATCGGATCCGCCGGAGGAAGCTGCTGCTCGTGACCGCGATCCGGCCGATGAACCCCGAGGACTGGGCGGCGGTCGAGGCGACCTACCGCGAGGGCATCGCGACCGGGCATGCCACCTTCGAGGCCGAACCGCCGACCTGGGAGGCGTTCGATGCGGGGAAGCTCGACGTCGGGCGCCTGGTCGCCGTCGACGGCGATCGGATCCTCGGGTGGGCCGCGCTCTCAGCCGTCTCCAGCCGGCGCGTCTACCGTGGAGTGGTCGAGCACTCCGTCTACGTCGCCGCGGCCGCCCGTGGCCGCGGCATCGGCGCAGCACTCCTGAGGGCGCTCATCGACGCTGCGGACGACGCCGGCTTCTGGACGATCCAGTCGAGCGTCTTCCTCGAGAACACCGCCAGCCTGGCCCTGCACGACCGCGTCGGCTTCCGCCGGATCGGCACGCGCGAGCGGATCGCGCTGATGACCTACGGACCGGCCGCCGGGACCTGGCGCGACACCGTCCTCCTCGAGCGACGACGCCTGTCCTGATCGCCGTCCGTGTGCACGACTCCTCGTGAGGTCGCGGCACTCGTTCGGACGGCCGTGAGCAGCCCGTTGCGCGACGGCATCCGATCGGCCGACGCACGCGCGGCGGAACCGCCCGAGTGAACGGCGGCTCTCCGGGCCACTACTCCACGTCGCGACGGCCGGCTCGTCCCAGTGGGTGGCGGCGCGGAGCGACGGAGCGTCGTCGGCGCCATCAGCGCGGCCTGCTGCTGCTCGTGCGTCGAGGCAGCACCCGCGCAGGCGGAGGCGTGTTCTCCACCGAGCCGCGGCCGCCAGGCGCGCCGTCCGCCCGCTCCCCGACTTCGTCGAGGTCTCCGCCTGACCGACCCGACGGTCTCCGCTGCTCGAGGCGCTCGCGGTCGCGGCGAGGTGGCGGGAGCGGGTCGCGGACGCCGAAGGGCCCGCCGCTCCCAGCGACGGGCCCTTCGGTCCGGGCGCTTACAGCCCCTGCGACAGGCGGTAGTACGCCGCGTTCGCGCGCAGCTCGTTCTCGAAGCCGCGGAGCGTGGTGCCCTCGTCGATGATGAGCAGCTCGACGCCGGCGATGCGGGCGAAGTCCTCCCACGCCTCCACGCCGATCTGCGTCGTCATGACGGTGTGGTGCGCCGCTCCCGCGGTGATCCACGCGGCGGCGCTGGTGCTGAAGTCCGGAGCCGGCTGCCAGACGGCGCGGCCGACCGGGAGGTGCGGCAGCGTCTGCGGCGGCTCGACGTTCTGCACGGCGTTGGCGACGAGGCGGAAGCGCTCGCGCACGTCGCTGAGCGCGACGACGACGGCGGGTCCCGCATCCGCGGTGAAGACCAGGCGCACCGGGTCCTCGCGGCCGCCGATGCCCAGCGGGTGGATCTCGAGCGTGGCGCGCTTCGACGAGAGCGACGGCGAGACCTCGAGCATGTGCGCGCCGAGGATCAGCTCCTCGCCGGGCGTCATGTCGTAGGTGTAGTCCTCCATGAGGCTGGTGCCGCCGGGGAGGCCGGCGCCCATGACGGCGGCGATGCGGATGAGGACGGCCGTCTTCCAGTCGCCCTCCCCGCCGAAGCCGTAGCCGTCGGCCATCAGGCGCTGCACCGCGAGTCCGGGGAGCTGGCGGAGTCCGCCGAGGTCCTCGAAGCTGTCGGTGAACGCCTCGAAGCCGCCCTCCTCGAGGAACGAGCGCAGGCCGATCTCGACCGCCGCGCCGTAGCGGAGCGACTCGTGGCGCTCGCCGCCGGGGAGCAGCTCGGCGACCACGTCGTAGCTCTCGACGTACTCGGCGACGAGGGCGTCGATCTGCTCGGGAGTCGCGGCGTCGACGCGCTCGACGAGCTCGTTGACGCCCCAGGTGTTGACGCTGACGCCGAGGCGGATCTCGGCCTCGGTCTTGTCGCCCTCGGTGACGGCGACGTTGCGCATGTTGTCGCCGAAGCGGGCGACCTTCATGCTCTGCGAGGCGGCCCAGCCGGACGCGGCGCGCGACCAGATGCCGATCGACTCCGTCACGCGGGCGTCGCTGGCGTGGCCGACGACGGTCTTCCGCGGCACGCTCATCCGGCTGAGGATGTAGCCGTGCTCGCGGTCGCCGTGCGCGGCCTGGTTCAGGTTCATGAAGTCGAAGTCGATGTCCTGCCACGGCAGGGCGACGTTCGCCTGGGTGTGGAAGTGCAGCAGCGGCTTCGCGAGCGCGTCGAAGCCGTGGATCCACATCTTCGAGGGGCTGAAGGTGTGCATCCAGGTGATGACGCCCACGACGGAGTCGTCCGCGTTGGCCTCGATCATGGTGCGGCGGATCGCGTCGGAGCTCTTCAGCACCGGCTTCCACTCGATGGTGACGGGGATCGCGCTCGCCGCGTTGAGCTCGGCGACGACGGCCTGCGACTGCTCGGCGACCTGGCGGAGGGTGTCCTCGCCGTAGAGGTCCTGGCTGCCGGTCAGGAACCAGACGGTGCGGGTGGCGAGGTCGGGGATGATGCTCTGGTACACGCTCATGCGATGGCTCCGGTGGGGTTCTGTCCGTAGACGTTCTGGTAGCGGTCGAACAGGGCGTCGATCGACTCCTGCGGGATGGGGACGAGCTCGCCGCCCTGGCGCGCGAGGTGCACGGTGCGGGCGACGTCCTCGGCCATGACGGCAGCCTTCACGGCGTCCTTCGCGTCCTTGCCGATGGTGAACACTCCGTGGTTCTGCATCAGGACCGCCCGCGAGCGGTGCCCGGTCAGGGTCGCGACGATGCCGCGGCCGATGGAGTCGTCGCCGATGATCGCGAACGGGCCGATCGGGATCTCGCCGCCGAACTCGTCCGCCATCGCGGTGATCACGCAGGGGATCGGCTCGGCGCGCGCGGCCCAGGCCGTGGCGTAGGTGGAGTGCGTGTGCACGACTCCGCCGACCTCGGGCATCTCGCGGTACACGTAGGCGTGCGCCGCGGTGTCGCTGGACGGGCTGCGGTCGCTGCCGGGCGTGCCCGGGACGACGGTGCCGTCGAGGTCGCACAGGATCATGTTCTCGGGGGAGAGGTCGTCGTACGAGACTCCGCTGGGCTTGATCACGAAGAGGTCGGCGCCGGGCACGCGGCCCGAGATGTTGCCGCCCGTCCAGATGACGAGGCCGTAGCGGACGAGCTCGGAGTGCAGGCGGGCGACGTCCTCGCGGACGCGCGTGATCGCCTCCTCGATGGCCGGATCGAAGGTCATGCGGTCTCTCCCTGTGCGGTGGGTCGGGTGTCGGTGAGGGTCTCGACGGCGGTGCGCTCGACGGCGAGGCCGGCGCGGTAGCGCTCGAGGTAGGAGGCGAATCCGGCCACGTCGGCGGCGTCGGGGGCGACGCTGTCGAAGGAGTAGCCGCTGAACACCCGGTCGGTCAGGTACGCGCTGAGGTCGCCCCCGCCGTCGCGGCGGAACGCGGCGAGCACCGCGATGCCCCAGGGGCCGCCCTCGGACGCGGTCTCGGCGACGGCCACGGGCGCGTCGAGCGCTCCGGCGAGGAAGCGCTGCGCGACTCCGGCCGTGCGGAACATGCCGCCGTGGGCGTACATCGCGTCGAGCTCGACGCCCTCCTCGGCGAGCACGCGCATGCCGAGTGCGAGGGTGCCGAAGACGCCGTAGAGCTGAGCGCGGATGAAGTTGGGCAGCGTCAGGCGCGAGTCCGGGGTGCGGACGACGAGCGGACGGCCCTCCACCAGGCCCGCGATCGGCTCACCGGCGAGGTGGTTGTAGGCGAGGAGTCCGCCGGCATCGGCGTCGCCCTCGAGCGCTGCGCGGAACAGCGTGCCGTAGACGGCGTCGCTGTCGGCCGGGAGGCCCTGCGCCGCGGCGAACTGCGAGAACAGGCCGACCCACGTCGCGAGCTCGCTCGCTCCGTTGTTGCAGTGCACCATCGCCACGAGGTCTCCGGCCGGAGTCGCGACCAGGTCGAGCTCGTGGTGGACGCTCGCGAGCGGCCGCTCCAGGACGACCATCGCGAAGATGCTCGTGCCAGCGCTGACGTTGCCCGTGCGCGGGGCGACGGAGTTGGTGGCCACCATGCCGGTGCCGGCGTCGCCCTCGGGCGGGCAGAACGGCACGCCGGCCTGCAGCGCGCCGGTGGGGTCGAGCAGCAGCGCACCCTCGGCGGTGAGCTCGCCGGCCTCGGCGCCCGCGGGGAGCACCTCGGGCAGCAGGTCGCGCAGCGCGGGCAGGCCGCGGCCGGCGACGAGGCCGTCGTACGCCTCGAGCACGGAGGCGTCGTAGTCGGTGGTCGCCGGGTCGGTCGGGACCATGCCCGACGCGTCGCCGACTCCGAGGACCTTGCGGCCCGTCAGCTGCCAGTGCACGTACCCGGCGAGGGTCGTGAGGAAGGCGACGTCGGCCACGTGCGGCTCGTCGTCGAGGACGGCCTGGTGGAAGTGGGCGAGCGACCAGCGCAGCGGGATGTTGGCGCCGAACAGCTCGGTGAGCTGCTCCGAGGCCGGACCCGTGCTGGTGTTGCGCCAGGTGCGGAACGGCACGAGCAGCTCGCCGCTCGCGTCGAAGGGGAGGTAGCCGTGCATCATCGCCGAGACGCCGAGCGCCCCGAACGTGGTGGGAGCGACGCCGTGGCGCTGCTGCGCGTCGGCGACGAGGTCGGCGAACGCCGCCTGCAGCCCCGACCAGACGTCCTCGAGGGAGTAGGTCCAGCGCCGGTCGACGAACCGGTTCTCCCACTCGTGGCTGCCCGTCGCCAGCACGACCGACGGGTCGGCGGCGTCGACGAGACACGCCTTGATGCGGGTGGATCCGAGTTCGATCCCGAGGGCGGTCGCGCCGCTCGTGATCGCGTCTCCACCGGGGGCGGAAGGGGGCCGTCGCTGGTCCATCGTGCTCCTCGCTCGGGCGATGTGACCGTTCACAAAGCCAGGAGTCAGAGTAGGCGACGCACTGCGCGGTTGGCAACGAGGCGGCTGCGTGCAGAACCTCAGCTGCGAGGGTGCCTCAGCGACCATCGTGGCTGTGGAGCACTCCCAGCCGAGGTTCTGCTGCTCAGCGGGCCGAGTGGGCCGTCGACGCCCGCTCGACCAGCTGCGGGGCGACGGGCAGGTCGACCGCCGCGGTCTCGCCGCGCAGCTCGGCCAGGACGACGCCGATGGTGCGACGGCCGACCTCGGCGAAGTCCTGGCGGATCGTCGTGAGCGGCGGCAGGTAGTGGGCCGCCTCCGGGACGTCGTCGAAGCCGACGACGCTCAGGTCGTCCGGCACCCGCACACCCCGATCGGCGCACGCGTGCAGGAGTCCGAGCGCCATCTGGTCGTTCCCCGCGAAGACGGCGTCAAGGTCCGCGACGTCGTCGAGCAGCCGGAGCCCGGCGCGGTAGCCGGACTCGGCGCTCCAGTCGCCCTCGATCACGTGGGCGGGCTTGAGGGCGTCCTCGGCCAGCCTCGTCGTGAATCCCTCGAGACGCGCGTGGGCCTCGACCCAGTGCTGCGGACCCGCGACGTGCGCGATCCTCCGGTGCCCGAGGGCGAGCAGGTGCTCGGTGGCCAGCCGCCCGCCGGCGGCCTGATCGACCAGGAGTCGCGGATCCGCTCCCCGTCCGGCCGCGCCGAGCGTGACGAACGGCACTCCGATCGAGAGGCTCTCGATGGCCTCGAGCGCCCGCTCCTGCGGGGCGAGCACGACGATCGCTTCGACGGACTCGCGCTGGAGGTGCTCCAGCCCGTCGGCGAGCGACTCCGCGTCGGGGGAGGCGACGTTGACCACGGGCACCCGGTAGCCGGCGTCGCGCGCGGCCTGCTCGATCGCGGCCATCGCGGTCGCGGTGCCGTAGAAGCTGTGGCTCTCGGCGGCGAGGATCCCGATCAGTCCGCTGCGACTCGTCGCGAGCGCCCGCGCCGCCGCGCTCGGCCGGAAGCCGAGGTCGCTGATCGCCGCGAGCACGCGCTCCCGGGTGCGCGGCCGCAGCTGCGGGCTGTCGTTCAGCACGCGCGAGACCGTCTGGTAGGAGACGCCCGCCCGTACCGCGACGTCGCGGATCGTCGGCTGTCTCTCGGTCGTCATCCGCACACCGTAGCGCGAGGGCTCGACGCGGCCGGCTTCCTCCGCGGGAGGGAGGCCGCGCCCGGACGCACGTGCCTAGGCTGGCCGCGGTGCACGGCCGATGCGTGCCCGGAGAAGGAGTTCCCGTGGACGAGAGAGCGATCTCGATCGCCGTGGCCCTGGTCGGCGGACTCGGCGTGTTGGCGTCGGTCGTCGTGCTGCTGGTGCAGAAGCGGGGGATGCTGAACGGCTCGGGTCGCGGGGGACCCGGCGGCGGGGCGAGCGACGGAGGCGGTGGTTCCGCTGCCGCGGGCGGCTACTCCGATGACCGGTCCGACGGCGACGGACGGGACGACGGCGGGTCGTCGGGTTCGTCGGACTCGGGCGGATCGTCGGGCTCCTCGGACTCGGGCGGATCCTCAGGCGGCGACGGCGGCGGAGGAGGCGGCGGAGGGGACTGACCCCGCCGGCTCAGTCGCGGCGAGCGGCGGTGGCGAGGAAGAAATCGACGCTGTCGCCGAGATCGACGACGGTCAGCGGCACTGCGACGGACCCGAGGAGGGCGAGGGCGGAGTCGGGGCGGGCGGGATCGGTCGAGAGCATGGGGGGCCTTCCGGAGTCGGTGCGGATGCGGGTGCGGATGCGGGGTCAGAGCGAGTGCGGCTCGTCGAGAGCGCGGAGGCCGACGTTGCTGAGGTAGCCGACTCCCTGGAAGAGGGTCCCGGCCACGACGGACGCCACGAACACGACCGAGAGGGCACCGCGGAGGGGAGCGGTGGCGATCCGGCGGAGACGGTGCTGCGAGACGGTCGGCGCGACGGCGGTCGGCATGCGCACGGCGGGAACGGCGGAGGCGCCGGGCGCGGGGCCGACCTCTGCGGTGCTGACGGGAGCGGTGGCGATCGACATCGGATCCTCCTCGGGTGCGGAGCGCGGGGTGCGATCCGACCTGTTCCACGATCCCCGGATCCGAGCGCCGTGTCGTCGTCCCCGGGGACCCACCGGCGTCATCCGTCCGCACGACGTGAGTCGCGCCGGACGGACGAGGCGGGTGATCCGCCGGTGTCAGCGGGCGGGACCCGCGGGGTCGTCGCTCCGGGAGAAGGCGATCGCGACGAGGCGGCGCAGCACGTCGAGGTCGACGTCGTCGAGGGTGCGCACGTAGACGCAGCCGGCGCCCTCGGTGTACCGGCCGAGCTCGGGCAGCAGGGCGGCTCCCTCGGGCAGGTCCTTGAGGCCGTAGAGCGAGAGCTGCGCCTTGCGCGGCGAGAACGCCGTCTTCGGCCAGACGCCGGTGCGGCGCGGATCGGAGGGGGACACGTAGCGGTAGCTGCCGAAGCCGACCATCGACGGCCCCCACATCACCGGGTCGGCGCCCGTGACCTCGCGGAAGAGCGCGGCGAGCGCGACTCCGTCCTCCCGACGGCGTGCCGGAACGGCCGCGGCGAGGAACTCGTCGACGCTCGCGTCGGTGGGGCCGGTCTTCTGCGCGCTCATGCGTCGAGCGTGCCACCTCGGGCCGCTCCAGTCCTCAGAAGTCGTCGTACTTGGCTGCGAGTCGACGGCGTCCACGGAATGGGCCGACCCTCGCCCCCTCGGCAGATACAACATTCAGTGGCTTTGCTGATAGATAGTACGACTACTAAGTTGAATGCCACGTAGGCACACAATTCTTCTAGCTGCTCATTAGGGTTGCGTAACGTCCTCGATGTGCGGTCCGCTGATATTCACTTCCTTGAGGTGCACTTCACCTTTCTGGAACATGACGCCAGGAGCCAAAGCCGGAACGGGCACAGTAGTATCCCACTGAATTCGCCAGTCAGCTCCCTGTTCCTTCGCCATGTGGGTCGGCTCGAGCTTGAATGACATGTCCGGATGCTGGTTCGGGTGAGCGATTCCCTCTCTATTGCCGCTTAGTGTTCCGATAAGCGAAGCTCTTGCTGGCACGCAAGTCAAAGGGCGATTGTAGGCATCGGATAGTAAGAGTGCCGAGCGCGCTCCTTCTCCGAAAAGTTGAAAGACGATAAACTCTCGCACCAAATATGCGAGCTTAACAACCTGCCGTTCGGCTACATCCACAATGTCTTGTAGCTCCCCGAAGCCATGTTCCATGGAGTCGCTTGCGGTCTTCGCGCTTTTGTAGAGTTCATCATCTCCCTTGAACAGAATGCGTCTGCGAACCTCGGGATCGACTTTCTTGATATCGATCTTCCATTCATCTGCAAGTCCTTTCGCTCCGCCGAATTTGTCGAACAACGGCTCCCTTGCAACTCGGGTCAACGCCTCCATCGCCATGTAAAGGAATGAGAAGGCCACGACTTCGTGACCAATTCTCCAATTTCGGAGCGCAGTTACGTAGGAGCTGATCCCTCGCCAGAGCCGTTCTTTGAACTCATGGTCTCCAAGGGATTTAATTCCTTTGCCCATGAATTTTGGCGGTTCGCGCAGGACTGTGGGGGGAGTGGAGTAGTGAGCGGTAAACGACGAGAATATGGCTTCGTGTGTTGTCGATTCCACGTCTAAGTTATAGAGAATTTCGAGCGTGGGTTCTTCAGTTGCTGCGTTCGTGAGAAAACTGAACATTCCGACGGCATCATCAACAAGGTTTCGGAAGGTCAGTTCCGTGTCCTGTAGGTTGTCTCCTTGAGCCTCGCCCGACGTCCAAATTCCATTCGATATGGGTCCATGCGGACCCTTCACGGTGTAAGTCCCCGCGCGGACGGTAACCTCCTGGTCTGGAAATACGTACGTGAATGAAAATTGCGAGCCTGGCGGAAAATACAGCGCTGAATTTGCGCGGTACACCCCGCGGGCTCGCACGATATTTGGCGTTTGCTGAGACATGAGGTAAGGATAGCCTCTTCCCGGCGCTCGCAGCAGTGTCGATAAGCAGTGCTTTCATCCCTAATTCGTCGGCACGTGAGCGCGGCAATAGAGGTGCAGATCACCCGTGCTCCCAGCCCCCCTCGGCCAGCCGCTCCCGCCAGTCCGCAGGCAGTCGGGCCGGGCGCGGTGTAGTCGAGCGGGTGCTCCTGCGGGGCAGCGAGTCGGGGTCCGTCAGCGCACTCGCCGGTGCGGTAGTCCCAAAACCAGTCCTCGCCGGCCTCGAAGCCGCGGACGCCAATATGCCCGGTCGCTTCGCGTCGTGCGGTCGCGTGGCGGTTCGCGAGTCGTCGCGGCAGCCGCCATCCCCGTAAAGCGCGCCGGTTCACTACCACGCTCGTGTGTTGTCGCACTCGACGCAGCCCGCGCCGGAGGGAGGGGCGGAGGCGTCGAACATGGACGTGGCGATTATGCCAACAGTCCGTCGGCGGTCCCCCAGGCGCTGCGGACAGCCTCCGCTGGTCAGCGGTGCGAAGGACTTGTCTACCATCGTGCAAAAGTCGTCGCGCTCGTGCGCGGACCAATCCTCCCGCACTACGTCGACCGCGGCGACGCCGGCGTCGGAACGGCGGCCGCGAGGAACTCGTCGACGCTCGTGTCGGTGGGGCCGGTCTTCTTACGATTCTCGAGGAGTGGGCGCTACCCCAGGTCAGCCCGCTCCGCCGCGTGCAGGGCGCGCACCTCGTCGGCCGTGAGCGCCCGGTCCCAGACGCGCAGCCGCGCGATGCTGCCCTTGTGCAGGTTGATCAGCTTGCCGTCGCGGCCGACCGCGCCGACCATGAAGTCGCCGGGAGCCGCGTTGAGGCCGTCGGGGTAGACGTACGGGTTCTTCGCGTAGGTCGCGCCCTGCTTGTCGGTGTAGCTCGGGTAGGAGGTCGACTCGCCGTTCAGGTAGGCGATCGCGAGTTCGCCGTCGTAGGTGCCGACGTGCAGCTCCCACACTCCGCGCGTCATCTTCCGCGGTTCGGACGAGTAGTCGATCGAGAACGGGTAGCCGGGAGTCGGACCGCCCTGCTTCGACACCTCCATGCAGACCATGTCGTCGCCGCCGTAGTCGGGGAGGTCGTTGAAGAGGGCGTAGGAGCGCAGAGGGCCGACGGCCGACTCCTCCCAGATCCCGGCGATGTTGGCGTTGTTGGAGTCGGTGCTGAGCACCCAGGCGGCGACCGTCACCGCGCCGGTCGAGGCGCCGACGTTGAGCACGCCGATGTCCGACTTCGGGACCACGAGGAAGTCGGTGGTGCCGTTGAATCGCACTCCGCCGCCGAAGGGCGTCGAGATCCGCGTCGCGGTCGAGCTCGCGCCCTGGAGGAGCGCGGGCGCGCCCGCCACCGCTGACGCGTAGGGTGCCGCGCTCTCGGTGAACGACCAGTCGGCGATCGGCGCAGGGACCGGGGTCTGCGGGGGCGCGGGGGTGTCTTCGACGATGAAGGCGTCGAGGATGATCGTGGATCCGGTGGCGGCGGGGTTCTTGGTGGAGCCGCGCTTGAGGGTGATGGTGTGGGTGCCGGCGGGGAGGGTGCCGCTGGTCCAGACGGTCTGCTTGGCGCGGGTGGTGGGGCTGTAGCGGTCGATGGTGGTGACGAGGGTGTCGTCGATCCAGACCTCGTTGATGCCGGAGGAGGGGGTTCTGCGGCTGATCCAGCTGACGGAGGTGCCGGTGAACGTGAGCGCTGCGGAGGCGCCGGTCGAAGTGGAGTAGCTGATGCTTCCTCCGCTGTCGGCCGGGGAGGAGAGGGTCGTCCAGGAGCCGGTGGTCGTGATGTGCGGCGAGCCGTGCTCGTACGTCCCCGCGCCGGGCGGAGTCGCCGGCTCGGGGGTGTCTTCGACGAGGAAGGCGTCGAGGATGATCGTGGATCCGGTGGCGGCGGGGTTCTTGGTGGAGCCGCGCTTGAGGGTGATGGTGTGGGTGGCGGCGGGGAGGGTGCCGCTGGTCCAGACGGTCTGCTTGGCGCGGGTGGTGGGGCTGTAGCGGTCGATGGTGGCGACGAGGGCGTCGTCGATCCAGACCTCGTTGGTGCCGGAGGAGGGGGTTCTGCGGCTGATCCAGCTGACGGAGGTGCCGGTGAACGTGAGTGCGGCGGAGGCGCGGGTCGAGGTGGAGTAGCTGATGCTTCCTCCGCTGTCGGCCGGGGAGGAGAGGGTCGTCCAGGTGCCGGTGGTCGTGATCTGCGGCGAACCGTTCTCGTACGTCCCCGCTCCGGGCGGGGTCGGTTCGGCAGGATCGGCCACCGCGGCGGCGGGGGAGGCGTACGCCAGGGCGGTGCCGACTCCGGCGATCGATCCGGTGAGCATCGTGCGGCGGGAGAGCGCGGCGAAGGGGCGGCGGGAGTCGTCCATGGGGTGGCGGGCCTTCCGGGCTGTCTGGGCGAGGGCTCGGTGCCGCAGTGGAGAGGAGTCGGACCCACTGCGGTCCCGGATCGTCGAGGAGGACGGGGTGTCGGCTCAGCCCCTGAGATCGAGGCGTCGAGCACGAGCGTATCGCCGGACGACGCCGGGGCGCCCGTCGATTCCCGCCCGAGCGACACGGTGTCCCGGCTCGGCGGAGAATCCTCGTCGCCGCTAGCGCCCGGCGTCCAGCTGCTCGCGCCAGTCCGCCGGCAGCCTGTCCGCCGGGCCGGGCGCGGTCTGGTCGAGCGGGTGCTCCTGCGGGTCGGCGAGGCGGGGCCCGTCGGCGTAGTCGCCGGTGCGGTAGTCCCAGAACCAGTCCTCGCCGGGCTCGAAGCTGCGGATGACCGCGTGCCCGGTCGTCTCGTAGTGCGCGGTCGCGTGGCGGTTGGGCGAGTCGTCGCAGCAGCCGATGTGCCCGCAGAGCGCGCAGCGGCGCAGGTGCACCCACCACGCTCCGGTGCGGTCGCACTCGACGCAGCCCGCGCCGGAGGGAGGGACGGAGGGGTCGATCATCGACGTCGCGGTCATGCCACCAGTGTGGTCCGTCGGCGGCGGCCGGGTCACCCTCCGCTGGTCAGCCGCGCGAACGCCTCGTCGACCATCGTGCGGAAGTCGGCGTCCTCGTGCGCGGCCCACTCCTCCCACACCACGTCGACCGCGGCGAGGCCGGCGGCCGCCAGCACTCGCGCGGTGAGCGGCTCGACACCCCGCGCGACGAGTGCGTCGGCCAGCGCCTCGGCCCCCTCGGCCCGGCGCTCGCGCAGGCGCGCCTTCAGCGTGAACTCGCTCGAGATCAGCCGCAGCCGCGCCCGGTAGACGTCGGGCGCGCGGGTCGCGACGGCGACGACCGGCTCCACGGAGGCGCGCACCAGCTCCCAGCCGGACAGTGCGGCCCCGGCGGGCAGCGCGAGCACCGGTGCCGCGTAGTCGACCCGGTCGCCGTCGACGGCGGCCACGACCACGTCCTCCTTGCTGCGGAAGTAGCGGAAGAAGGTCGCACGCGAGACGCCGGCCTCGCGCGCGGCCTCCTCCACCGTCACCGCGGAGTAGCCGCGTTCGAGGAACACGGCGAGCACCGCATCGGCGAGCTCGGCCCGCAGCAGGGCGCGGGTGCGGTCGCGGAGCGGTGCGGTCATGCGGTCAGCCTAGGAGCCGGTGGCGTCCCGGCTCCCCGGCCCGGCTCAGTTCGCGGCCGAGATCTCGAGCGCGATGCCGTCGGGGTCGCGGAACTCGAGGATGCTCAGCGGCCCGGTGTCCTTGACGGGCTCGTGCGCGATACCCAGCTCGTCGAGGACGGCGACGGAGGCCCGCAGCTCGTCCGCTCCGGCGACGGTGAAGCTCAGGTGGTCGAGCCCCACGCGGTCCTCGTCGAAGCGGTCGCCCGCCGCGGCCACGGGGCGCAGGCCCAGCAGTCCGCCGGGGAAGGAGTAGATCACTCCGCCGAAGAGGAAGGCCAGCTGCTCCTGCACCTCGGCGGGCGCATCGGCGGGCGGCGCCTCGAAGGCGATGTCGAAGCCGAAGACGGAGTCGTAGAACGCGCGCGAGACGGCGATGTCGCGGACGGTGAGGCGGATGTGGGCGTAGTCGACGGCGGGGATGGGCATGCGGGGTCCTTCCGGAGGCGGCGGGCCGGAGTGCCCGCCAGGAGTGCTTCGGAGCGGCGACGCCGACGGAGGGGATATGCGGGTGAGACTCAGTCTCAGGTGCGATATTCACTATCACCCCCGATCGAAGGAGACCCATGACCCTCACCTCCAAGAACACGCTGCAGGAGTGGCTCGACGACGCCGTCGGCGGTCCGATCCTCCGCGGGATCCTCGCCCAGGGCGGCCAGACGGAGGAGGCGCTGCGCCCCGCGGCGAGACTGTCGCTGCGCGCGATGGTCGAGCTGGGCGGCGGTGCGTTCCCGCAGGAGCTGGTCGACACCCTCGTGAAGCAGGCGAACGGCGGAGTGATCCCGCCCGAGGAGACGGAGGAGGAGTCGCAGGACAGCTCCGGCCGGTTCGACGGCAAGACGGTCGTCGTCACCGGTGCGGGCTCCGGCATCGGCCGGGCGACCGCCCGCCGCCTGGTGCGCGAGGGCGCCCGCGTGATCGCGGTCGACGTCGTGCCGACCGGCGTCGAGGCCCTCGCCGCGGCGTCGCCGGAGGGCTCGGTCGTGACGGTCGTCGCCGACATCACCTCGCCCGAGGGCGTCGCGTCGATCGTGTCCGCGGCGGGAGGGCGGATCGACGGCCTCGCGAACATCGCCGGGATCATGGACGGCATGACTCCGCTGCACGAGGCGGAGGACGCGCTCTGGCGCCGGGTCTTCTCGGTGAACGTCGACGGGACCTTCGCGCTGAGCCGCGCCGTGCTGCCGGCGATGCTCGCCGCCGGTCGCGGGGCGATCGTCAACATCGCCTCGGAGGCGTCCCTGCGCGGCAACGCGGCCGGCACCGCCTACACGGCGTCCAAGCACGCGGTCGTCGGGATCACCAAGTCGGCGGCGTTCCTCTACGGCCCGTCCGGCGTCCGGACCAACGCGGTGGCTCCCGGGCCGACGGCCACGGCGATCGAGGGCACGATGTCGTCCGACTTCGCGCGCGAGCGCCTCGCTCCGTTCTTCGCCCTGATCCCGCCGGTGGTCGAGGCCGACACCATGGCTGCGTCGATCACCTGGCTGCTCAGCGACGACTCCGCGAACGTGAACGGCGTGGTCCTCGCCTCCGACGGCGGCTGGTCGGTGCAGTAGCGGCCGACGCGATCAGTCGCGGGCGTTCCGCAGCTCGCGGCTGATCGCGCGCAGCCCGGTCTCGAGCGCCTCGAGCTCGTCGAGCGACAGGCGCGACAGCACGTCCTCGCCGAGCTCGGGGCGGGCGGCCATCAGCTCGCGGACCACGGCGCGGCCGAGGTCGGTGGCGTGGATCCGCCGGACGCGCTGGTCCCGAGGGTCCGTCTCGCGCTCGACGAGCTGCTGCGAGACGAGTCGGTCCACGAGCTTCGACATCGATGGCATCGAGACCCCGAAGCTCTGGGCCAGGCCGGCGCCGGTCGCCCCTTCCTCGGTGGTGACGATCACCGACAGGGCCTTCAGCTGCTGGATCGTGAGCTCGGTCGTCAGCAGCGGAGCGAGGACGCGCGGGATCGAGCGCACGGTGATCGCGATCGAGAGCGCCTCGATGTCCGAGACGACGCGGGCACGGGGATCCATCCGCCCACCGTAGGTCTCAGTCGATACTCAGGGCAATCACTTAGATCGAAGCTAACCTTTCTGATGAGGACGCGTCGTCGTCCTCGAACCGATCCGGAGTCGTGTCGGCGCTCGCGGGACCTCCCGCCGTCGTCCCGCCACCGGGCTCCGCCGCCGCGTCGATCCGCGTGACGAGAGCGAGACGCCCATGACCGACACCATCCCGACCGAGACCCTCGCCGCCGACGACCGGCGCCGCCTCGAGGCCGCCCGCGCGAAGTACCGCGCCGAGCGCGACCGCCGCGCCCGCCCCGATGCCGCGACGCAGTACCGCCGCGCGGCGGGCGAGTTCGGCTACTACGCGAAGGACCCGTACACCGAGCGCACCGAGCGCGAGCCGAAGACCGACAGGGTCGAGGCGCTCGTGATCGGTGCCGGCTTTGGCGGACTGCTCACCGCGTCCCGGCTGCGCGAGGCGGGCGTCGACTCCCTCCGCCTGATGGACGAGGCCGGCGACGTCGGCGGCACCTGGTACTGGAACCGCTACCCCGGGGTGCGCTGCGACATCGAGTCGTCCGTCTACCTCCCGCTGCTCGAGGAGGTCGGCGGGATGCCGTCCGAGCGGTACGCGCCGGGGGAGGAGATCCGCCGGCACGCGGTCGCGATCGCCGAGCAGTACGGCCTCTACCGCGACACGCTCTTCCAGACCCGCGCCACGGCGCTCACCTGGGACGAGGAGGCGGAGGAGTGGCTCGTCGAGACCGACCGCGGCGACCGGTTCCGCGCGCGGTTCGTGGTCACCTCCTCCGGCACCCTGACCCAGCCGAAGCTCCCCGGGATCCCGGGCATCGAGACCTTCCGCGGCCACACCTTCCACACCTCGCGCTGGGACTACGGCTACACCGGCGGCACGCCCGACGGCGGCCTGACCGGCCTCGCCGACAAGCGCGTCGCCATCGTCGGCACCGGCGCGACCGGCCTCCAGGTGATCCCGCACGTCGGCGAGGACGCCCGGGAGCTGATCGTGTTCCAGCGCACGCCGTCCACGGTCGACGTCCGCGACAACCGGCCGACGGATCCCGAGTGGGCCGCGTCGCTGCGCCCGGGCTGGCAGCGCGAGCGGATGGAGAACTTCCTCGCGGTGCTCGCCGGCGAGCCGGTGGACGAGTCGCTCGTGCAGGACGGCTGGACGAAGACGGTCGAGCTGCAGCGGCAGATCCTCTCGGGTGCGGTCGACACGTCGCTGCCGCCCCAGGAGCGCGAGCTGCGCGACGAGCTGGCCGACCTCGACACGATGGACCGCCTCCGCGCCCGTGTCGACTCCGTCGTCGAGGATCCCGCGACCGCCGAGGCGCTCAAGCCCTGGTACCGCTACATGTGCAAGCGGCCGGGCTTCAGCGACACCTACCTGCCCACCTTCAACCGGCCGAACGTGCGCCTCGTCGAGACGGCCGACACGGGCGGCATCACGCGGATGACCGAGACCGAGGTCGTCGTCGGCGACACCGCCTACGAGGTCGACTGCGTGGTCTTCGCGACCGGCTTCGAGGTCGGGATCTCGGGGGTGATGTCGGGCACGCTGCCGGTCGTCGGCCGGGGCGGGCGGACGCTCCTGGAGGCGTGGGGCCGCGGCCCGCGGACGCTGCACGGCTTCTCGTCGCACGGCTTCCCGAACCTGTTCCACCTCAGCGGCATCCAGAACGCCAACTCGGTGAACTTCGCGCACATCCTGCTCGAGCAGGCCGAGCACATCGCCGCCGTCATCGCCCGCGGCCGCGAGGTCGGCGCGCGGTACCTCGAGCCGAGCGTCGAGGCGGAGGAGGCGTGGGTGCGCACCGTGCACGAGACCGCCGCCGACACCCGCGCCTTCCAGGCCGAGTGCACGCCCGGGTACTACAACGGCGAGGGCACCCGCTCGATCGGCGGCGCCTCCTACAGCCCCGGCCCGATCGCCTTCCACCGCCTGCTGCGCGAGTGGCGCGAGGGCGGGATGGACGACGTGCTCGTCGACGCCGGAGTGGGGGCGTCGCGATGAGGCGGCGGGCGATCGCGGTGCCGGTGCTGCTCGCCGGGACTCTGGCGGGATGCACGGAGGCGGGGGACCCGGCGGGGGAGGAGGCGGCTCCGTCGGTCGTGACCGCCGAGCGCGTGCTGCAGGTGACCGAGGTGCACGAGGCCACGGGCATGACGCTGCTCGAGGGGCCCGTGTTCGGCCCCGACGGCGGCCTCTACGTCGTCGACGTGACGGCCCCGCCCGGCGAGGGCAAGGTGCTCCGGATCGACCTCGACGACGAGAGCGTCGAACCGGTCTGGACCGACGACTCCTCCGCCCTCACCTCGGCCCAGTTCGGGGCGGACGGGCGCCTGTACGTCACCGACTTCCTCGGCGGTGCCGTCCGGAGCATGACGGCCGACGGCGAGGACGTGCGCGAGATCGCCGGCGGACCGGTGGACGGGGTGCCGATGCAGCCGGACGACCTCGACTTCGGTGCCGACGGTGCTCTCTACGTCACCGACGCGGCGGGGGCGCAGGACCCGTACTGGGAAGCGTCCGGACGCGTCGTGCGCGTCGATCCGTCGAGCGGCTCGGCGTCGGTGCTGGCCGACGAGCTGCCCTCGCCCAACGGCATCGCCTTCTCGCCCGACCACCGCGAGCTCTGGGTCAGCATGAACACGGGCAATCGGATCGACCGCCTCACGCTGACCGCGGACGGCACCGAGGTCGCCACCGCGTTCCCGGCGATCCACGCCTCGCCCGGCATCGGCCAGCTCGACTCGATCGCGGTCGACGCCGACGGCAACCTCTACGTCGGCCTGCACAGCCGACCGGAGATCCTCGTCTACGACACCTCCGGCACCCTGCTGCAAACGGTCACGGTCGCGGAGTCGGGCGTGAGCTCGGCCACGAACATCGCGATCCGGCCCGGCACGACCGAGGCGTACGCGACGATCAGCGGCTCGGACGGCGGCTTCGTGCACACCTTCGAGGCGCTCGCGGAGGGGGTGCCGGCGCGCTGACCGGCGCCGCTGATGTCCAGCGTCCGCCCACCGCCGTCGGTGATGCTCGCGGGATGACGCCCACGGTGCCCGACGCCCTCGTCCCGCTCGCGCTGCGGCTCGCGCGAGCGAACCGCACGTTCGTGACCGGGGAGGGGACCCGGCGGCGGATCCGCGAGGCGGAGCTGCGTCCCGCGCCCTACGGGCCGCCCGCGCGGCTGGCGTCCGGGATCCGCGTGGACGTCGAGCACGTCGACGGGTGGCCCGTGTACACGCTGGTTCCGCGGGGCCGCGTGGTCGGAGGGACGGTGTACGCGCACGGCGGCGGCTGGGTCAACGAGATCCACCCGCAGCACTGGCGGCTCGCGGCCCGCATCGCGGCGGAGGCATCGATCGCCGTCACGCTGCCGATCTACCCGCTGGTGCCGTTCGGCACCGCTCTCGAGGCGCGCGACGGCGTTCTCGCCCTGGTGCGCAGGAGCCTGGAGCGCCACGGACCGACCTGCCTCGCGGGCGACTCCGCCGGCGGGCAGATCGCGCTGTCGACGGCGCTGGCGCTCCGCGATGAGGGCGTGGTGCTGCCGCGCACCGTGCTGATCTCGCCGGCGCTCGACCTCTCGTGGAGCAACCCGCGCATCCCGGAGGTGCAGCCGACCGATCCGTGGCTCGGCACCCCAGGCGGCCGCGTGCTCGCGGAGCACTGGCGCGGGGAGCTCGACCTGCTCGATCCGGCGGTGAGCCCGCTGTTCGGGGAGTACGCGGGGCTCGGGCCGCTGACCGTGTTCACCGGCACCCGCGACGTGCTGAACCCAGACGTGCACCTGCTGGCGGCGAAGGCCGCGGCGGTCGGAGTGCCGTTCGAGCTGCACGAGGCCGTCGGGCAGCTCCACGTCTACCCGCTGGTGCCCACCCGCGCGGGCCGCGGCGCGGCGCACGACGTGATCGAGGCCCTGAGCCGCGCGGTGCGCGGGGCCGACCCGCAGAACTGAGGCATCAGCGGATCGACGCGGTGCGCGCCTCCGCAGCGAGCACGTCACCGAGCGGGCGCGGTGGCCGCGGTGTGATCGCGCGGGCTCTGGGGGGCGGCGAGACCTCGCCACAGCACTGCGTGGGAGGCGTGCTTCTCGACCAGGCCGGGCAGTGCGGGAAGCCCGCCCTCGCCCCGGCGGAGGATGTCGTCGAGAGACGCGACCGCGTCGAGCACTGAGCGCGGATCGAACTGGCCGGCGAGGCGCTTCGCCTTCGCGCGGACGTTGTTGGGTGTGGGGCCCGCATCGATGAGCGAGTGGTTCCAGAGGCGACTCTGATGGGCGCATCTGTTGCGCAGGTAGACCAGAGCTCTCACGCGGGAGGCGAAGCCGGACCGGGCTGCGCCGAGGCGCGCTGCCACTGCTTCGGACAGCGTTCCTCCGTCTCCGCGCTCGATGCACTTCGACAGCGTGCCGAACGACCAGGCCTCCACGGCCGACCACACCGGCAGCTCGTCGAACCGCGTGGCTCCGGTGGAGTCCGTGTACCGCAGGATGTGCCGCCCCCTGCTCCGCTCGATGTCCCTCAGGCACGACTCGGCAGTCGGCTGTGCGCTCGGCGCGTCCGTGTAGAAGGCCGTCTCGAGGTAGGTGCGGTACGGACCGTGGATCTCGGCGATCGCCTGAGCAGTCCGGCTCCTCAGGAGCAACTCGGCACGAGCCAGCGGGCCCGTGAGCGTCTCGCGGAGGAGTGCGTCCGCGTCGTAGACCGCCCTGACCGCCTCGAACGTGCTCCCCTCTTCGAAGCGGTCGTCTCCGCGGTGTGGTGCGCGCTGGAAGTACCGGAG
Source organism: Rathayibacter sp. Leaf248 (assembly GCF_920939495.1). Classification (NCBI taxonomy): domain Bacteria; kingdom Bacillati; phylum Actinomycetota; class Actinomycetes; order Micrococcales; family Microbacteriaceae; genus Rathayibacter; species Rathayibacter sp. Leaf248. Next base: position 19,713 of record NZ_CAKLAV010000002.1, read on the forward strand.
GTATCCGGAGAACCGGTAGTAGCCCTGCACGTCGAGGAAGCGGGCGCAGGCGTCCGGATCGGCGATCTCGAGACCGCGGTCGAGGAGAAGGCGCACCAGCTGCGGGGAGGAGAGACCGGGCTTGAGGCCCACGTCGGCCTCCTCGGGACAAAGAAAAGGCCCCTCCCATGTGAGCATCGTGGAGAGGCTTGGGAGGGGGTCGATTGAATCCACAATAGCAGCGACGCGAGCGCCGGGGCGGGATGGCGCCGGACGTCGCGCGGTGCGCCAGCCCGGGCTGCAGAAGTAAGGCTGAGCGTCGCGGTTCCGCGCCGATCCGCGCCATCCGGCCGCTCAGCCTTGGTTCTGCGTCCCCTCAGATCCCGCTTGCTGGTCGAGCAGCCCCGGAGGGGCGTATCGAGACCCGCCTCTCCCGGGGTCCGGGTGACGGGGATCTCGAGACGCCCGCTGCGCGGGCTACTCGATCAGCAAAGGGGGGCGGGGCGTCAGGCGCCCCAGCTGGACTGGGTGCCGCCGACGCGCTCGGCGGCGAGCTGCTCGGCGCGGCCCGACGCGGCGTACTCGCGCATCGGGTCCGCGGGCAGGCCGCGGGTCTCGCGCCAGGCGGCGAGGGCCGGGCGCACGTCCGAGTAGAAGGCGTCCATCAGGATCCCGTTCGCGCCGAGCACGTCGCCCGCGAGCTGCGCCTTCTCGAGCTCCGCGCGGTCGACGAGCAGCGCGCGCGCCGTCATCTCCTGCACGTTCAGCACCGAGCGGATCTGGCCGGGGATCTTGTCCTCGACGTTGTGGCACTGGTCGAGCATGAATGCGACGGGCGAGTCGGGGCCGTAGCCGCCTCCGCGCACCACCTCGAAGAGGATCCGGAACAGCTGGAACGGGTCGGCGGCTCCGACGATCAGGTCGTCGTCGGCGTAGAAGCGCGAGTTGAAGTCGAACGAGCCGAGCTTCCCGAGACGCAGCAGCTGGGCGACGATGAACTCGATGTTGGTGCCCGGGGCGTGGTGGCCGGTGTCGAGGCAGACCAGTGCGCGGTCGCCCAGCGCGGCCACGTGCGCGTACGAGGTGCCCCAGTCCGGCACATCCATGTGGTAGAACGCGGGCTCGAAGAACTTGTACTCGAGCACCATCCGCTGCTCGGCGCCCAGGCGCTCGTAGATGGTCGCGAGGGAGTCGGCGAGACGGTCCTGGCGGCCGCGGATGTCCTGCTGGCCGGGGTAGTTCGAGCCGTCGGCGAGCCAGATCTTGAGGTCGCGCGAGCCGGTCGCGTCCATGATGTCGATGCAGGCGAGGTGGTGGTCGATCGCCTTCTGGCGGATCACCGGGTCGGAGTGCGTGAGCGAGCCGAACTTGTAGTCGTCGTCCTGGAAGGTGTTGGAGTTGATGGTGCCCAGCGCCACGCCCTTCGACGCGGCGTAGTCGCCGAGCGCCGAGTAGTCGTCCACCTTGTCCCACGGGATGTGCAGCGCGACGGTCGGCGCCAGTCCGGTGAGCTCGTTGACGGTCGCCGCGTCCGAGATCTTCTCCTCGATGGTGCGGGGCGTGCCGGGAGTGGCGAACACCTTGAAGCGGGTGCCGGCGTTGCCGAAGGCCCACGAGGGCAGTTCGATCGCCTGCTGCTCGAGCTGGCTGAGGACGTCGGGGGTGAGTTCGGTCACGAGGCGTGTCCTTCTGCGAGAGGGGTGGGAGTGGCGTCGAGCGCCGCGAGCTGGTCCTCCAGGTGGAAGACCTCGGTCAGGGGGAGGAAGCCCTCGTCCGGCGCGCCGTCGAGGTCGACGAAGAACTCGCCCATCTCGGCCTGCCAGCGGGCGTTGACCTCGGTGCGGGCCATCGCGGCCTGCGCGTCGACGATCGAGGGCGTCTCGACGTAGCCGATGAGCAGCCCGTCCTCGCGGACGAAGAGCGAGTAGTTGTTCCAGCCGGTGGCCTTCAGGGCCCTCAACATGTCGGGCCACACGGCCGCGTGGCGCTCCTTGTACTCCTCGAGGCGGTCGGGCTTCACCTGGAGCTGGAAGCAGACCCGGGTGAGGGGGACGTCACTCGACATCGAGCGGCTCCTTCGTTCGGAGGGGTGCGTGAATCGTTTCACACGAGTGCCCGCCGAGCGTATCGCGAGGCCGCGGGGCGTGTCAAAGAGCGCGGACCGAGCGTGAACCGAGCGCGAACCGAGCGCGATCCGGGCTCGATCCGCCCGAAAGCATTGCCATCCGCTGCCGCCCGTGTATAAAGTCACGACCACAGACAGCACGTTCACCCGCTACTGAATAGGTATTCAAATGCTCGAAGCCGACACCGGTCAGCTCGCTCGATGGCGAGAGCTGACCTCCGAACTGGCACAGGCGCCGGCCGACGTCCGCGACCGCCTCCTCGACGAGCGCGCGCGGCACACCCGCCGCGACATCGTCCTCATGATCGACACCGCCGGCCTCGGCCACATCGGCGGCGACTTCTCGGTCACCGACATCCTCACGACGCTGTTCAACTCGACGCTCCGCATCGACCCGTCCGACCCCGCGAAGCCCGGTCGCGACCGCTTCATTCTCAGCAAGGGCCACTGCGCCGCGGCGCTCTACGCGACTCTCGCGAGCTGCGGCTACTTCTCCCCGAGCGAGCTCACGACGTTCATGGCCCCGCTCTCGGCCCTCAACGGCCACCCCAACCGCAACAAGGTCCCCGGAGTCGAGACCAACACCGGTCCGCTCGGTCACGGTCTGCCCGTCGCCGTCGGCCAGGCCCTCGCGGCCAAGCTCAGCCAGGACGGCTCCCGCGTCTTCGCCGTCATGGGCGACGGCGAGATGCAGGAGGGCAGCAACTGGGAGGCCCTCATGACGGCCGCCCACTACGGCCTCGACAACCTCACCGCGATCGTCGACCGCAACCGCCTCCAGCAGGGCGCCCGCACCGAGGACACCTCCTCGCTCGACCCGCTGGACGAGAAGCTCCTCGCCTTCGGCTTCGAGCTGCGCATCATCGACGGCCACGACTGGGGCCAGCTCCTCGAGGCCTTCGGGCCCTCGACCACCGGCAAGCCGGTCGCGGTCATCGCGAACACCATCAAGGGCAAGGGCGTCTCCTTCATCGAGGACCGCGTCGAATGGCATCACAAAGTCCCGTCGGCCGAGCAGGTCGTCCTGGCACTGGAGGAACTCGCATGAGCAGGGAGACGACCACCGTGTCGACCGTCGCCGCCTACGACAACAGGGTCGCGTTCGCGGAGGAGCTCATCGAGCTCGCCCGCACCGACGAGCGCATCGTCGCGGTCTGCAACGACTCCGTCGGCTCCTCCAACCTCGGGGCGTTCAAGACCGAGTTCCCCGACCGGCTGATCAACGTCGGGATCGCCGAGCAGGCCCTCGTCGGCGTCGGGGCCGGTCTCGCGAGCGCGGGCTACATCCCCTTCGTCTGCGCGGCGAGCCCGTTCCTCACCGGCCGCTCGCTCGAGCAGGTCAAGGCCGACGTCGCCTACAGCCAGCACAAGGTGATCCTCTGCGGCATGTCGCCCGGCATGGCCTACGGCGAGCTCGGCCCGACCCACCACTCGGTCGAGGACCTCAGCTGGCTGCGCGCGCTGCCGGGACTGGACATCATCGTCCCGGCCGACCGCCACCAGACCCGTCTCGCCGTGCGCCAGGCCGTCGCCGACCCGCGCCCCACCTTCCTCCGCGTCGGCCGGCACAAGGTGCCCGACGTGTCCACTTCGGAGTCGACGCTCGAGCGCGGCCGCTTCCAGACGGTCCGCGAGGGCACGGACGTCACGATCATCGCGACCGGCACGCTCGTGTCTCGGGCGGTCCAGGCGGCCGAGCTGCTCGACGGCCAGGGGTTCTCGACCCGCGTGCTCAACGCCTCCTACATCGCGCCCTTCGACGTCGAGGCCGTCACGGCCGCGGCGAACGAGACCCGCGCGATCGTCACGGCGGAGGAGGCGAACATCGCCGGCGGCCTCGGTGCCGGAGTCGCGTCGATCGTGTCGCAGCTCGGCGGCGGTGCCCGTGTCCCCCTCCGGATCCTCGGGCTCACCGAGTTCGCGCCCACGGGCGACACCGAGTTCCTGCTCGAGCACTTCGGGCTGAGCGTCGAGGGCATCGCGCGCGCCGCGCGGGAAGCCGTGAGCAATGGCTGACTCCCTTCGCGACGACGCCGTCGTCGTCGCGGTCGATCAGGGCACGAGCTCGACGAAGTCCGTCGCCGTCGACGCCTCCGGCGCGATCATCGCGTCGGCCGCCGTCGAGCTCCGCCAGCTCCACCCCGCGGCCGGCTGGGTGGAGCAGGACGCCGAGGAGATCCTCCGCAGCGTCACGAGCACCCTCGAGACGCTCGCGGGCACGCTCGGCGACCGGATCGTGTCGGTCGGGCTCGCGAACCAGCGCGAGTCCGCGGTCGTCTGGGACCGCGTCACGGGCGAGGCCCTCGGCCCCGTCCTGGGCTGGCAGGACCGGCGCACGCTCGCCCGGGCGGAGGAGCTGCTCGCGGCCGGGAACGGCCCGTGGGTGCGCCGCGTCTCGGGCCTCCCGCTGGACCCCATGTTCTCGGCACTCAAGTTCGAGTGGCTGCTCGACGCGGTCGACCCCGACCGCAGCCTCAGCAGCGCGGGCCGCCTCGCGCTGGGCACGGTCGACTCCTGGCTGATCGCCCGGCTCACGGGCGAGCACCGGATCGAGGCGGGCAACGCGAGCCGCACCCAGCTGCTCGACGTCCGCACGGTCGACTGGGACGACGACCTGCTCGCCCTGTTCCGGATCCCGCGGGCCGCGCTGCCGCGCCTCGCCGCGTCGGACGAGCCGACCGCTCCGATCGTCGGCGTGGCGGCCCTCGCCCAGGGCGTGCGCATCGACGCCGTGCTCGGAGACTCGCACGCCGCGCTCTTCGCCCACGGCGTCCGCGAGCCCGGCTCGGTGAAGGCGACCTACGGCACCGGCTCCTCGATCATGGGGATCTCGGCCGACGGCGACCTCGGCGACTCCGACACCCTCGCCCGCACCGTCGCGTGGGCGCTCGGCGACCCGGCGACCGGGGCCGTCCGGGCGTTCGAGGGCAACGTCCTCTCGACCGGAGCGACCGTGCTGTGGCTCTCGCGCCTGCTCGGCCGCAGCGCCGACGAGCTCGACCAGCTGGCCAGGACGGTCGACGACGCGCACGGCGTCGCCCTCGTTCCGGCCTTCGCGGGCCTCGGCGCGCCCTGGTGGGACGCCGCGGCCACCGCGGTCCTCACCGGATTCGACCTCGGCACCACTCCGGCGCACCTCGCCCGGGCGGCCTTCGAGTCGATCGTCCTGCAGATCGACGACGTGCTGCGCGCCGCCGAGGCGCTCACCGGACGCCCGATCGACACGATCCTCGCCGACGGCGGCCCCTCGCGGAACGACTGGCTCATGCAGCAGCAGGCCGACCTCGGCGGGCGCACCGTCGCCCGGTCCACCGTCGCCGAGCTGTCGGCACTCGGAGTCGCGCACCTCGCCGGCCTCTCGATCGGACTCTGGACCCCCGCCCGGCTCGAGAGCGTGCGCCCGGCGCGGTTCTCGTTCACCGGTTCCGCGGATCCGCTGCCCGCCGAGCGCCGCCGGGCCCGCTGGCTCGAGGCGGTCGCCCGGGCCCGCCACCAGCCGACCGTGCCCGCCGAGCACCGCGAGCACTCGCTGCTCTAGCCCGCACCACTCTTCTTCTCCCCGCATGCAAAGGAGCACGCCATGACCGACACGGTCGCCTCACCGATCTACCTCGACCACTTCACCGGTCGGGTCGCCGCCGTCACGGGATCCGGACGCGGCATCGGCCTCGCCCTCGCCCGCGCCTTCGCCGAGTCCGGCGCCTCCGTGCTGCTGATCGACCGCGACGCGGTCGTCGAGCAGGCCGCGCAGGAGCTGCGCGAGGCCGGGTACGACGCGCACGGAGTCGTCGCCGACGTCACCGACGAGGAGGCGGTGCGCGCGGTGTTCGCCGACGCCGCCGAGCGCTGGGGCCGCCTCGACGTCCTCGTCAACAACGCCGGCATCATCACCATCTCGGACCTCGACGACCTGAGCCTGGCCGACTTCCAGCGGGTGCTGACCGTCAACACGACGGCGATGTTCCTCTGCTGCCGCGAGGCCGCTCCGCTGCTGCGCGAGAGCGAGCACGCGGTGATCCTGAACGCCGCGTCGGGCCAGGCCCGGCAGGGCTTCATCTTCACTCCGCACTACGCGGCCAGCAAGTTCGGAGTGATCGGGCTCACCCAGTCGCTCGCGAAGGAACTCGCGAAGGACGGGGTCCGGGTCAACGCCTACTGCCCCGGCATCGTCAAGACCGACATGTGGGACTACAACGACCGCGAGTGGGGCCGCCGGCTGGGCGACTACGCGCCGGGCGAGCTGATCCAGGAGTGGATCGACGACATCCCGCTCAAGCGCCCCGCCGAGGCCGCCGACGTCGCGAACCTCCTGCTCTTCCTCGCCTCCGACGCCGCCTCGTACATCACCGGCCAGACCGTCAACATCGACGGCGGCATGTTCATGAACTGACCCGTCCCGCCCCCTCCCTCCTTCTCTCCTCTCATCCAACGGAGCATGCAATGTCAATCCAGACCCCACTGCTGAAGGACCCGGTGATCACCCCGACAGGGCGACGGCCGGTCTCCTCCTACTTCGGCGGGAGCGCCGGGAGCTTCATCGGCCTCATCGCCCTGTTCATCGTCCTGTCGATCGTGGCGCCCAACTTCTTCACCGCCCGCAACCTCGTCAACGTGGTCGACCAGGTCACGGTGCTGGGCATCCTCGCCATCGGCGCGACGCTCGTCATCATCACCGGAGGCATCGACCTCTCGGTCGGCGCGATCCTGGGCCTGTCGACGATGGTGCTCGGCTGGCTCTCGCACGACGGCGGCTGGCCGCTGCCGCTGGCGATGCTCGCCGCGATCGCCGTCGGCGGTCTCGCCGGAGCGCTGAACGGCCTCGGGATCACGATCGCCAAGCTCCCGCCGTTCATCGCCACGCTCGCGATGATGTCGATCGCGCGGGGCCTGGCGAACATGATCACCGACGGCCAGCAGATCGTCGGCTACCCGGAGTGGTTCTTCAACCTCTCGGCGAACCGCTTCCTGGGCTTCTTCTCGGTCACGATCATGGTCGTCATCGCGCTGTACATCGCCGCGTGGGCCTACCTGAAGTACCGCGTCGGCGGCCGGTCGGTGTTCGCGATCGGAGGCGGCCCCGAGGTCTCGCGCCTCGCCGGCATCCCCGTGAAGCGGGTCACGACCTGGGTGTACGTCGCGGCGGGCGCGCTCGCCGGAGTCGGCGGCATCGTCCTCGCGACGCGCCTCGACTCCTCCCAGCCCACCGCGGGCACCGGCTACGAGCTCGACGTCATCGCGGCGGTCGTCATCGGCGGCGCGAGCCTCACCGGCGGCGTCGGCCGGATCACCGGCACCGTGATCGGCGTCCTGATCATCGGATTCCTCCGCAACGGCCTGAACCTCATCGGCGTCTCGCCGTTCCTCCAGCAGATCGTCATCGGCCTCGTGATCGCGATCGCGGTCATGGCCGACGTCCTGCGCCGCAAGCGCGCCTAGCGCTCCCTCCCTCCCACCCACCCCTCCCGGGGCGACCAGAGTCGGTCGCCCTCACCCCATCAAGGAGAACCATGTTCCGCAAGATCACCGCGGGCGCCGTGACGCTCGTCGCCGCAGCCGCTCTACTCACCGGCTGCGCCTCGACCGCAGGCGGCGGCGAGGACGGCGAGAAGACCGTCGGCCTGGCCGTCGCGAACCTCCAGGCCGACTTCTTCAACCAGATCCGCCAGTCGGTCGAGGCCGAGGCCGAGGCGCAGGGCGTCAAGGTCATCGTCTCGGACGCCAAGGGCGACTCCGACACCCAGGTCAGCCAGATCCAGGACTTCATCACCCAGGGCGTCAGCGCGATCATCTACATCCCGGCCGGAGCGACCGCCGCGACCGTCCCCGTCCGCGCGGCGAACTCGGCCGGCATCCCGATCGTCACCGTCGACCGCAACCCGGAGGGGTCGCCCGGCGACACCTTCATCGCGACCGACAGCGTCGCCGCGGCCGAGGCGCTCGGCGACTGGGTCGTCGAGCAGACCGGCGGAGAGGCCAACATCGGCGTCATCCAGGGCCAGGTCGGCACGACGCCCGAGCTCGCGCGCGACGAGGGCTTCACCGCGGCCATCGAGAAGGCGCCCGGGATGAAGGAGGTCGCCCGCCAGGCGTCGCTCCAGTGGGCGCAGGACGAGGGCTACGACATCGCCACCGACATGCTGCAGTCGAACCCCGACATCACGGTCTTCTTCGGCCGGGCCGACGCGCTCGCGCTCGGCGCCTCCGCCGCCGCCCGTGCCGCGGGACGCGACGACATCCTCGTCGTCGGCTTCGATGGCGACAAGGCGGGCCTGGAGGCCGTGAAGGACGGCACCCTCGGCGCCACCATCACCCAGCCCACCCAGGGAATGGGCAAGCTCGCCCTCGAGTCGGCTCTCGAGCTGGCCGACGGCGGAGAGGTGCCCGCCGAGCAGCTGCAGGAGGGCGTCCTGACCACGAAGGACAACGTCGAGCCCTTCATCACCACCCACCCGTAACCACCACCGGCGGGCGGCGCCCACCCGGCGCCGCCCGCCTCCCCTCTTCCCCCCGCCGACATCGAAGGAGATGCACCATGGAGCAGCAGACCTCGCCGCGCTCGACCGAGCCGGGGCTCGTCGTCACCGGAGCGACCAAGATCTACCCCGGGACGACCGCCCTGGACGGGGTCGACCTCGAGATCCGGCCGGGAGAGGTCGTCGCGCTCCTGGGCGAGAACGGCGCGGGCAAGTCCACGCTCTCCTCGATCATCGCGGGCGTCACTGCGCCGACGAGCGGATCGATGACCTGGCGCGGCGAGCCGTACTCGCCGTCGAGCCCCGCCGAGGCGATCGCCGTCGGCATCGGGCTGATCCACCAGGAGACCCGGCTGCTCGGCGACCTGACCGTCGCCGAGAACGTGGTCATCGGCCGCTGGCCCGGCAGGGCCGGCTTCGTGAACGCGAAGGCCATGCGCGAGCAGGCCGAGGTGCACCTGCGCCGCCTGGGCTTCCAGGGCCGGATGGACCAGCTCGTGCGCGAGCTGAGCGTCGCCGGCGCGCAGCAGGTCGAGATCGCCAAGGCGCTGATGCTGAACGCGCGCCTGCTCATCCTCGACGAGCCGACCGCCGCGCTCGGCCAGGCCGAGACGGACGCGCTGTTCGAGACCGTCCGCTCGCTCCGCGCCGAGGGCGTCTCGTTCGTCTACGTCAGCCACCGCCTCGCCGAGATCGCGCAGATCGCCGACCGCATCGTCGTACTGCGCGACGGCCGCAAGATCGCCGAGCACGAGGACGGCCGCATTCACCCCGACCAGCTCGTCGAGCAGATGGTCGGCCGCTCGGTCGAGCGCCTGTTCCCCGAGATCGCGGCGCCCCGTCCCCGCGTGGTCCTGGGCATCGACGGCCTCACCGGCAGCAACGGCCGCTTCGAGGACGTCAGCTTCGAGGTCCGCGAGGGCGAGGTGTTCGGCATCGCCGGCATCGTCGGCGCCGGCCGCACCGAGCTGGTCCGCGCGATCGGAGGCGCCGACGGCGTCTCGGCGGGCACCATCACGATTCAGGGCAGGAACCTCCGCCCGCACCGCCCGAGCGACGCGATCCGCGAGGGCATCGTCCTCATCCCGGAGGACCGCAAGCAGCAGGGCCTCGTGCTCGAGCAGAGCATCACCGAGAACATCACCCTCCCCAACCTCGACAAGGTGAAGGACGGCGGCGGCTGGGTCTCCCCGAAGCGGATGCTCGCCATGGCGAGCGCCATCTCGCAGAAGATGGGAGTGAAGGGCCAGCTCGGCCAGGCCGCGTCGTCGATGTCCGGCGGCAACCAGCAGAAGGTCGTCATCGGCAAGTGGCTGGAACGCAGCCCCAAGGTCGTGATCCTCGACGAGCCGACCCGCGGCATCGACGTCGGCGCGCGGGCCTCGATCTACGAGATCATCCGCGACCTCGCCGAGGGCGGCACGGCCGTCATCGTCGTCAGCTCCGACCTCGACGAGGTCCTCGGCCTCGCCCACCGCGTCATGGTCCTGGCCCGCGGCCGCAACCAGGGCATCCTCGACGGCGACTCCGCCTCGGCCGCCGCGGTCATGTCGCTCGCCACCGTCTGAACCCGTCCACCACCCCGATCAGGAGCATCATGCCCACTCTCTCCTTCCGCCTCGACGGCGACGTCGCCCTCGTCACCGGAGGCGCCAGCGGCATCGGCCGCGCGATCGCGCTCGGGATCGCCGAGAGCGGCGGCGCGGTCGGCCTCGTCGACCTGCCCCGCGCCGACTTCTCGGCCTCCGTCGCCGACATCGAGGCCGCCGGGGGGCGCGCCCTCGCCGTGCCGGCCGACGTCACCGACCCGGAGTCGATGGCCGCCGCGGTCGCCACGATCCAGTCCGAGCTGGGCCCGCTGACCCTCGCGGTCAACGCCGCGGGCATCGCCAACGCCGCTCCTGCCGAGGAGATGGAGCTGGACGTCTGGAAGCGGCTCTACGACGTCGACGTCACCGGCGTCTTCGTCTCGAGCCAGGCCGAGGCGCGCGCCATGCTCGAGAACGGGCGCGGCTCCATCGTCAACATCGCCTCGATGTCGGGCAGCATCGCGAACCGCGGACTGATGCAGGCGCACTACAACAGCGCGAAGGCCGCGGTCATCCACCTCTCGAAGTCGCTCGCGGCCGAGTGGGCGACCCGCGGCGTGCGGGTGAACTCGCTCAGCCCGGGCTACACGATGACGCCGATGAACTCCCGCCCCGAGGTGGCCGACCAGGTCGCCGTCTTCGCCACGGAGACGCCGATGCAGCGCACCGCGGAGCCGTTCGAGATGGCGGGTCCCGCGGTGTTCCTCCTGTCGCCGGCCGCGTCGTTCGTGACCGGCCACGACCTCCTCGCCGACGGCGGCTTCACGATCTGGTGATCGGCGCGCCGCCGGGTCCCGACGGCGTCCGAGCAGCGCTCAGACCTCGGGCTCGGCGGCGAGCCTCCGCGCCGTGTCGACGTCCGTGATCATCACGTCGATCCAGCGGCCGCGCAGCGCCGCGCGCACCGCCTCGTACTTGCGGGCGCCGCCGGCGATGCCCACCCGCCGCGGCACCGCGCGCATCGCGGCGGCGTCGATGCCGACCGTCCGCTCCGAGAACCCCGTCTCGATCAGGCGGCCCTGCGCATCGAAGAAGTGCAGGCAGATGTCGCCCACGGCGCCCGCCTCGCTGAGCGCGTCGATCTCGGTCGCCGAGATCGCGTTGCCCGAGTCCTTCAGCATGGGGGAGGGGGCGACGCTGCCGATGCCGGCGATCAGCACCGTCAGCCGCGACCACTCGTCCAGCACCTCGCGGGCGAACTGGTCCTCGAGTATCGCGTCGCGCGCGCCTCGGCTGGCGACGATGCCGGGGGCCGAGAAGAAGACGGGGGAGGCGCCGGTGACGGCGGCCATCCGCTCGACCAGGTGCGTGGCCTTCATCTGCACCGACGCCGTGCCCAGCCCGCCGAGCACCTGCACGATCACGTCGGCGGTGCTGACCGTGCGCGGCGCCATCTTGTCGACGGTCGCGAGCAGGGTCGAGGACCACGACGAGATCCCGACCCGGTCGTGGCCGGTCAGCGTCGTCTCGAAGTAGGCCGCGCCCGCTCCGCTGAGCGCGGCGAGGATCGAGTACTCGTCGTCGCTGCTCGTGTCGGCGACGACCACGTCGGCCAGGCCGAAGCGGTCGCGCACCGTGTCCTCCAGCTCGGAGTGCACGCCGGCGGGCGGCACCACGATCGTGCGCACGATGCCGAGGGCGACCGCCTCCTTCAGCAGCCGCGAGACGCGCGACTGCGAGACGTGCAGGCGCGTCGCGATCTCGGGCTGGCGCAGCCCGTCCTCGTGGTACAGCCGGGCGACCTTGGTCACCAGCGAGAGCCGGTCGATCGAGAGCCGGCTCGGCGACACCGGCCCCGGCCTACTCATCGGCGCCGTCCGCGTCGAGCGCGTCCCTGCTCCCGCCGCGCTCGCGGAGGAACGCCTGTAGCAGCTCGATCGAGGTGACGAGGACGTCCTCGCGCTCGCCGATCTCGAGCAGGCGCGGCAGTCGCGCCATCTCGCCGTCGTCGTCCACGATCTCGGCGATGCCGGCGACGGGGTGCAGCCCCGCGAGCAGGAGCAGGTCGACGGCGGCCTCGGTGTGCCCGTCGCGCTCGAGCACCCCTCCGTCGACGGCACGTAGCGGCAGGATGTGGCCCGGCCGGGTGAGGGCGGTGGGAGCGGCGTCGGGGTCGGCGAGGACCCGGAGGGTGTGCGCGCGGTCGGCCGCGCTGATCCCGGTGCTCAGCCGGTCGGCCGCGTCGACCGTGACGGTGTACGCGGTGCCGCGCGGATCCTGGTTGACGGCGATCATCGGCGGGAGGTCGAGCCGGTCGGCGATCGCGTTCGTCAGCGGCGCGCAGAGGAACCCGGAACTGTTGCGCACCGTCCACGCGATCGTCGCGGCGCTCGCGGTCTGCGCGGCCAGGACCACGTCGCCCTCGTTCTCGCGGTCCTCGTCGTCGACGACGATGACGGGGCGGCCCTTCCGGAGGGCGGCGACGGTGTCGGGGATGCTGGCGAGGGCCATGCCGTGCTCCAATGATCGAGTCAGGGCACAGCCTAGGGACTAGGCATTCACCCGTGCACGTCCAGTCCCGGAGATGACGACCCGAGCGCCGGTGCCATACTTCCGGGACCGCCGCCCGCCGCGCGGCCCGACCCCAGGAGGCGCCGTGCCGTCCGTGAGCGTCCGCGACGTCGCCGCCCGAGCGGGCGTCTCCGTCGGCACCGTCTCGAACGTGCTCAACCGGCCCGAGCGGGTGGGCGCCGAGTCGGTCCGCCGCGTGCAGGAGGCGATCGCCGAGCTGGGCTTCGTCCGCAACGACGCCGCGCGGCAGCTCCGCGCCGGTCGCAGCCGCAGCATCGGGCTCGTCGTGCTCGACGCCGGCAACCCCTTCTTCTCGGACCTGGCCCGCGGCGCCGAGGCGCGCGCGGCCGAGTCCGGACTGGCCGTCCTGCTCGGCAATACCGACGACGACGCCGGCCGCGAGGCCGCCTACCTCGATCTCTTCGAGGAGCAGCGCGTGGGCGGCGTCCTCATCTCGCCGCTGGGGGAGGACTCGACGCGCCTCGACCGCCTCCGCTCGCACGGGATCCCCTGCGTGCTCGTCGACCGCCACTCGCTCGACCCGGCGCTCTCGTCGGTCGCCGTCGACGACGTGGCGGGTGGACGCCTGGCCGTGGAGCACCTCCTGAGCCTCGGGCGCCGGCGCCTGGCCGTGGTGGGCGGTCCGGAGTCGATCCGCCAGGTCGCCGACCGGCTCGCGGGGGCGCGCGCGGCGATGCGCGAGGTCGACGGGGCCTCGCTCGAGGAGATCGCGACCGACTCGCTGTCGGTGCTCGCCGGGCGCGAGGCGGGGCGCGCTCTCGCGGCGCGCGACGCCTCCGACCGCCCCGACGCCGTGTTCTGCGCGAACGACCTGCTCGCGGTCGGGGTGCTGCAGGCCCTGATGCTGCTGGGCGACGTCCGCGTTCCCGAGGACATCGCCCTCATCGGCTACGACGACATCGCGTTCGCGACGGCGACGGTCGTGCCGCTGTCGAGCATCCGCCAGCCGAGTGCCCTGATCGGCGCGACGGCGGTCGACCTGCTGCTGGACGCCGAGCCGCGCCAGGTGCTCTTCCAGCCCGAGCTGGTCGTGCGCGCGTCGACGGCGGGCTGAGCTCTGCGGAGCGGATCCGGGCGACCCGGCCCGCGGGCCTGCGCGTCCTGCTAGCGTTTCCTGGGCCGCGTCCAAGAAACCCGGCACCCCCGACCCCTCCACGAAAGACGTCATGCGCCGCTCTCTGATCCTCCCCGCCGCGCTCGCCGCCGGCGCCCTCCTGCTCAGCGGCTGCACCGCCGAGTCCGACGCGGGAGGCGACTCCGCGACCCCCGTCGCCGACGGAGTGCTCACCTACGCGTCCGGCGACGCCGAGCCCACCTGTCTCGACCCGCACGTCGGAGGCAACTACCCGCAGGCGCTGCTCGCGACGCAGGTGCTCGAGTCGCTCGTCTCGCGCGAAGCCGACGGCACGATCACGCCGTGGCTCGCGGAGTCGTGGACCGTCTCGGATGATGCGCTCAGCTACGACTTCACGCTGCGCGAGGGCGTCGAGTTCACCGACGGCACCCCGCTGGACGCGGAGGCGGTCGCCGCGAACATCGCGCACCTCCAGGACCCGGCCACGAAGTCCTCGACCGGCTACCTCGCCGTCGCCAAGGTCGAGTCGGTCACCGCCGTCTCGCCGACCGTCGCGCGCTTCACGCTCAGCGCCCCCGACAGCGCGCTGCTCGAGTCGCTCGCCCAGCCGTGGACGGCGATCCAGTCGCCCACCGGCATCGCGCGCGGCGAGGCCGCCAACTGCGAGGCGCCCGTCGGCACCGGTCCGTTCACGGTGACGGAGTGGGTCAAGCAGGACCACGTGACCCTCACCCGCAACGACGCGTACGACGCCTCGTTCGGCCCGACCGGCGACGGTCACGAGGGCCCCGCGTACCTCTCGAGCATCGAGTGGCGCTTCCTGCCCGACTCGGCCACCCGCTACGCGGCGCTGCAGGCGGGCGAGGTCGACGTGATCGACAACGCTCAGCCCGACACGCTGCAGGCCGCCACCGACGCCTCCGACCTCGTCGAGCTCGACGCCCCGCGCCCCGGCTCGGTCAACCGCCTGGAGCTCAACAGCGGCCAGTCGCCGTTCGACGACGCCGGTGTGCGCGAGGCGTTCCTCCGCGCGGTCGGCGTGAACGACGCCATCGACTCCCTCTTCTTCGGCACCGCCGAGCGCTCCTACTCGCCGCTGTCGAGCAGCGAGGCGACCGCCTACTCCGACCCCTCGCTCTTCGAGGACGCCGGCTCCGACGACGAGGTCGCGGCGGCCGAGGAGCTCCTCGAGACCGCGGGCTGGACCGACTCCGACGGCGACGGCATCCGCGAGAAGGACGGGCAGCCGCTCACGCTCCGCTTCCCGGTCAGCACGAACCAGTCGATCCCGGCCGAGCAGTCGCTCTTCGAGCAGATCCAGGCCTCGGCGAAGGCCGTCGGCTTCGACGTCGAGATCAGCCTGCTGGACCTCTCGAGCTGGTACGCGGCTCTCGCGGCGAACGAGTACGAGCTGGTCAGCGCGCCCTACACGAAGGTCGGGCCCGACGTCCTGCGGATCCTCTACTCCTCCTCGGGCATCACCCCCGCGCCCAGCGGCTACTTCGCCAACCACGCGCAGATCGCCGACCCGGCGCTCGACGCGCTGCTCGAGCAGGCCAGCGCGACGACGGATGCGGACGAGCGCGCCGACCTGTACCGCCAGGCGCAGGAGATCGTGCTGTCCGGGTACTGGATCCTGCCGCTCTACGACCAGCAGAACCACTACCTGCTCCGCTCATCGGTGCAGGGCGTGGAGGCGCTGGCCACGGTCTCGACACCGTGGTTCGCCGACGCCTCGGTCTGACGCTCCGCTGATCGAGCGGCCTCCCCCTCGCTGATCGAGCAGCCCGCGCAGCGGGCCGCCGCCCTGCTGATCGAGTAGCCCCGCAGGGGCGTATCGAGATCCACGTCCTCCCGAACGCCGGGTGATCGCGGATCTCGATACGTCGGCTGCGCCGACTACTCGATCAACAGGGTGCGCTCCGTGTCCGGTCAGCACGAGGCATCCTGGTCCTGTGACCCCCCTCGGAAGGAGCACCCCGCATGATCCGCCGCGTCCTCCTCCGCCTGGGCGGCGCCGTCGTCGTGCTCTGGGCCGTCGCGACCGCCGTCTTCTTCCTCATCCGCCTGATCCCCGGCGATCCGGCGCAGGCGATCCTCGGCGGCCCCGGTTCGCAGGCGTCCGCCGAGGCGCTCGCCGCGGTCCGGGAGGAGTACGGACTCGACCAGCCCCTCCTCCTGCAGTACCTCACCCAGCTCGGCCGGCTCGCGCAGGGCGACCTCGGCACCTCCTACTCCCTGCGCGTCCCCGTCGTCGAGCTGCTCGGGCAGCAGCTGCCGGGCACCCTGCTGCTGGCCGTCCTCGCTCTCGCGCTCGCGTGGATCCTCGCCCTCGCGACCGCGCTCTGGTCGACCCGCGGCGGCCGCATCGCCGCGGCGCTCGGCGCCGGCCTCGAGCTGACCGCCGCTGCCCTCCCGCACTTCTGGCTGGCCACCGTCCTCATCGCCGTCTTCGCGACGACCCTGCGCTGGCTGCCCCCGGTCAGCACCGGAGCGCCGAACGGACTCGTGCTGCCCGCGCTCACCCTCGCGATCCCGCTAGCCGGCTTCCTCGGACAGGTGATGCGCCGCTCCCTCCTCGACGCCCTCGAGTCGCCGTTCGTGCTCGCCGCCCGTGCACGCGGCGAGAGCGAGCTGGGGCTCCGACTCCGCCACGCCCTGCGCCACGCCGTGCTCCCGGGCATCGCGCTCTCGGGCTGGGCGTTCGGCTACCTGATCGGCGGAGCGGTCGTCGTCGAGACGATCTTCGCGCGGCCGGGCCTGGGCCGGACCCTGCTGTCGGCGGTGACCGTGCGCGACGTGCCGGTCGTGACCGGTGTCGTCCTGGTCACCGCCCTCGCCTACATCCTCGTGACGTTCGCGACGGATCTCGTGGCGCGCCTCGTCGATCCGCGGCTCGCTCCCGCCCGCGTCGTTCCCGCCGTCGCGGAGCCGGCCGCATGAGCGAGCTCGAGCTGCGCACCTCCGCCGCCCCCGAGCGCCGACGAGGTCGGCGCCTGCGCCTCGGCGAGATCGTCGCGCTCGCCTTCGTCCTGCTGCTGCTCCTCGCCGCGCTCGCCCCGGGGCTCCTCGCCCCCTCGGACCCCCTCGCGATCGCCCCGACCGAGGCGTTCTCGCCCCCCTCTGCGGAGCACCTGCTCGGCACCGACGAGTCCGGCCGCGACGTCCTCAGCCGCATCATCGCGGGCGCCGGGGCGTCGCTCCTGATCGGGGTGAGCGCGACCGCCATCGGCCTGGCGGTCGGCGCCGTGCTCGGTGTGGTCGCGGCGTTCGGCGGGCGGGTGGTGGACGGCGTGATCGGCCGCGTGCTCGAGGTGCTGTTCGCGTTCCCCGCCCTGCTGCTGGCGCTGCTCGTCATCGTCGTGACGGGCCCCGGAGTGGTCCCCGCCACCGTCGCGGTCGGCCTCTCGACCGCGCCCGGCTACGCCCGCATCCTGCGCACGCAGCTGCTCGGCATCCGCGACTCCGGCTACGTCGAGGCCGCGCGCGTCCTGGGTCACGGCCCGATCCGCATCCTGTTCCGGCACGTTCTGCCCAACACCTTCGCGCCCCTCGCGGTGCTCGCGACGCTGGGCGTGGGTCAGGCGATCGTCTGGGCGTCGGCGCTCAGCTACCTCGGCCTCGGCGCCGAGCCGCCGGCCCCGGAGTGGGGCGCGATGCTCTCGGCCGGCCGCACCTACCTCGCGAGCGCGTGGTGGCTGACGGTGTTCCCGGGCCTGGTGATCGTGCTGACCACGATCGCCACGACCGTGCTCGGCGGCCGGCTGCGGGGGGCGCGATGAGCGCCGTCGTGGTCGAGGACCTGCGTGTCGCGTTCGACGGCGTCGAGGTCGTGCACGGAGTGTCGTTCCGCGTCGAGCCGGGCGAGTGCGTGGCGATCGTGGGCGAGTCGGGCTCGGGCAAGAGCGTCACGGCGCGGGCGCTGCTGGGGCTGAGCGGAGGCGCGGTGACCGGCAGCGTCCGCGTCGGCGGGGCCGAGGTGGTCGGCGCCGGCGAGCGGACGCTGAGGGGTCTTCGCGGGGCGGGCGTCGGCTTCGTGCCGCAGGACGCGCTGCTCTCGCTCGACCCGCTGCGCCCCATCGGTCGCGAGATCGGCGACGCGTGGCGCCTGCACGGCCGCCTCCCCGCGGCCGAGCGGGCGCGCCGGGCGGCGGCGGCGCTGACCAACGTCGGCATGCCCGAGGCGGCCGAGCGGATGCGCGACCGCGCGGGCGAGCTCTCGGGCGGACTCCGTCAGCGGGCACTGCTGGCCTCCGCGATCGCCCTCGATCCTCCGCTGCTCGTCGCCGACGAGCCCACCACCGCGCTCGACGTGACGGTGCAGGCGCGCGTGCTCGAGCTGTTCGCCGAGCAGAAGGCGCGCGGACGCGCCCTGCTGCTGGTCTCGCACGACCTCGCGGTGGTCGCGGGGCTCGCCGACCGCATCCTGGTGCTCGCCGACGGTCGCGTGGTCGAGGACGGACCGGCCGCCGACGTCCTCCGCGCCCCGTCGAGCCCCGAGGCGCGCGCCTTGGTCGCCGCCGTGCCCGCCGGGCGGCCCCGCGGCACCCGCCTGTCGTCCGCCGGCGCCGAGGTCCTGCCTCCGCCGGCCTCGGGCGACCTGGTGCTACGGGCGTCGGGGCTGCGCACCACCTTCGCGCGCCCGGGTGGAGGCGTGCGGGTCGCCGTCGACGGCGTCGACCTCGAGCTGCGGCGCGGCGAGACCCTGGGGGTCGTCGGCGAGTCCGGCTCGGGCAAGAGCACGGTGGCGCGGCTGCTGCTGGCGCTGCGGCGACCGGAGGAGGGGAGCGTCGAGTTCCTCGGCCGCCCGTGGTCGTCGGCGAGCGAGCGCGAGCGCCGCCCGCTCCGCCCGCGGATCGGAGCCGTCTACCAGGACAGCCTGTCGTCGTTCGACCCGCGCTGGAGCGTCGGCCGCCTGCTGCGCGACGCGGGTTCCGGTGACGTCGGCGAGCTCCTGGGGCGCGTGGGCCTCGCTCCGGCGCTGGCGCAGCGCTCGCCGCGGACCCTCTCGGGCGGGCAGCGTCAGCGGGTGTCGATCGCGCGCGCCCTGGCCACGCGCCCCGACGTGCTGATCTGCGACGAGCCGGTGTCGGCGCTCGACGTCTCGGTGCAGGCGCAGATCCTCGACCTGCTCGACGACCTGCAACGCAGGCACGGGCTGGCGCTGCTGCTGATCTCGCACGATCTCGGGGTGATCGCGCACATGAGCGACCGGATCGCGGTGATGCGCGAGGGGCGCGTGGTGGAGTCGGGGGAGGCCGCGGCGGTGCTGCGGGCGCCGGCGTCGGAGTACACGCGGCGGCTGCTGGCCGACGCTCCGCGGCTCGACCGGCGCTGAATCCGCGGGCCGCTGCGTCGGGCGTCCTCGAGTGGGCGCGGACCGGGCCGCGCGGCGTGATCAGAGCCCGTTCCGAGTCCTCTCGCGAGATTTCGCGTCGAAGACTGGGCGCGGACCGGGGTGTGCCGCCTGTCCGGGCCCCGTTCCGGGTCCACTCGTCGGCGCGAGGAGACGGTGGGTCCGCTCGCCGGCACCCCTCACCCCGCCAGGGCCCGCGTCCGCTGCACCGCCCACACCGTCAGCCCGAAGCCCAGCACCGTCGCGGCGACCAGCATCAGCGCCGTCCAGCCGCCCGCCTGCCACAGCAGGCCCGCGAGCGCCGATCCGATCGCGCCTCCCGTGAAGTTGCCCACGATGTACACCGTGTTCAGCCGGCTCCGCGCGGACGGATCGATCGAGAGCATGCGCGTCTGCGCCAGCACCTGCACGCCCTGCAGCCCGATCGAGAACACCGCCACCGCGATCAGCACGACCACGATCGACGTCGCTCCCAGGCCCGCGATCACGACGCCGATCAGCGCCACGACGAGCCCCGCTCCGATCGCCGGCAGCGACAGTCCGCGGTCGTAGAGGCGCCCGACCCGCTGCGCCGAGATCGCGCCGGCGATGCCGACGAGGCTCACGAGTCCGATCGCGGTGGCCGAGTACGAGAAGGGCTCGGCACCCAGGAGGAAGGTCAGACCCGTCCAGAACAGCGTGAACGCGCACATGGCCGACGCTCCGATCAGCACCGTCACGCGCACGGCCCGACTGCCCGCGACCGTGCGCAGCACCGAGGCGAGCAGCGTCCCGTACCGCACCTTGGCGCGCGGAGGCAGGCGCGGGAGACGGCGCGCCATCACGATCGCGAGCACCAGGACGAGCGCGGCGGCGAGGCCGAACACCGACCGCCAGCCGAGCAGATCGGCCAGGATCCCGCTGATCGCCCGCGAGATCAGCAGGCCGAGCAGCAGCCCGGAGGCGACCGTGCCGAGCACGCGCCCCCGTTGCTCGTCGGTGGCGAGGTCGCCGGCGAGCGGAGTGAGCAGCTGCCCCGCCACGGTCGTCACGCCGATCAGGGCGAGCGTCGCGAGCAGCACCGGGAACGCCGGCGCGAGCGCGGTCGTCGCCAGGAACACGGCCGCCAGCACCATCAGCGCCGGGATCAGCCGTCGCCGGTCGAGGGTGTCGCCCAGCGGCACCAGGAGGAACACCCCGATCGCGTAGCCGACCTGCGTCACCGTGACGAGCAGTCCCGCGGAGCCGGGGGAGACGTCGAACGTCGCACCGATCACCCCGAGCAGCGGTTGCGCCCAGTAGAGGTTGCCGACCGCGGCGCCTCCGGCGATCGCGAAGAGCAGGGTGAGCCCGCGGGTCATGCCGGCGGGGCGATCGACGGTGCTCACGGGGCTGTGGGGGTCGTGGTGACGGGCATGGAGCGATCCTCTCGCGGCGCGGGGACGGGGCGCGCGAAGCCAGACAACTCCTCCCCAGGGGGTGGGCGAGAGGTTCTGTCCAGAGGTGTTCCCGCAGGGCATCCCGCCGAGCGGAGGCGCGACGTAGCGTGAACCCATGCCCCACGATCCCGAGGTGAAGGACTTCCTCGTCTCCCGCCGCGCCCGCCTGTCGCCCGACCGCGTCGGGCTGCCCTCCGGAGGCGTCCGCCGCGTCCCGGGCCTGCGCCGCAGCGAGGTCGCCCAGCTGGCGGGCGTGAGCATCGAGTACTACTCGCGCCTCGAGCGCGGCGACCTCCGCGGAGCCTCGGAGTCGGTGCTCGAGGCGCTCGCCGCGGCACTCCGGCTCGACGACGCCGAGCGCGCCCACCTGTTCGATCTGGCCCGCGCGTCCGGAGGCACGCCGGTGCGCCGGCGCCCGAGGCGCGCGGTCGGAGTCCGGCCCTCGCTCCGCCTCGCGGTCGAGTCGATCACCACCGCGCCGGCCTTCGTCCGCAACGGCCGCCTCGACGTCCTCGCCGAGAACGAGCTGTTCCGCGCGCTCTACGCCGACGAGTACGGCGCCCGCGAGCATCCCGAGCGCCCGGTGAACCTCGCCCGCTACACCTTCCTCCGCCGCGATCTCTCCGAGCGCTTCCATCCCGACTGGGCGACGGCCGCCGACATCAGCGTCGGCATCCTGCGCACCGAGGCCGGCCGCACGCCCGACGACGCGGGCCTGCAGGCCCTCGTCGGCGAGCTCTCGACCCGGAGCGACGAGTTCCGTCGGCGCTGGGGCGCCCACGACGTCCGCCATCACGCGAGCGGCGCCAAGTTCTTCCACCACCCGGTCGTCGGCGATCTGCACCTCAGCTACGAGGCGTTCGAGCCGATGGGCGATCCGGGCCTGAATTTCCTGATCTACAGCGCCGAGCCCGGCTCGCCGAGCGCCGACACGCTGACGCTGCTCGCGTCCTGGTGGGCGACGAGGCAGCAGGATGCGCCACCTGCCGGTCGCGACCTCGCCGCGCCGCGCCTCGTCCCGCCCCCGACACCGAGGAGCTCCGAATGACCTGGAACCCGACGACCCTCGCGGCGATCGCCGCCTCCGACGATCTGCACGTCTCGCCCTTCCGCGCCGACGGAGCGACGTACGGCACCCCCACCTGGATCTGGTCGGTCGTCGTCGGAGACGATCTCGTCGTCCGCGCCTGGAACGGGCAGCGCTCGCGCTGGTACCGAGCCGCTGTCGAGCAGGGTGCCGGGCGCATCCGGGCGGCCGGCGCCGAGCACGAGGTCGCCTTCGAACAGGCCGACCCCGCGATGCGCGACGCCGTCGACGCCGCCTACCGCGAGAAGTACGCGGGCAGCCCCTACCTGGCGCCCATGCTCGGGGAGGGCCCGGTCTCGGCGACCGTGCGCCTGCTCCCGCTCCGATCACCGCGCTGACCGCGCCACTGCCGAGAGGACCTCGTGAACATCGAACCCGCCGCACCCACCGTCAAGAACCCGCCCGAGCAGTTCGTCGGCGACGTCTGGCTCGACCTCCTCGCCGTGCCGCACGATCCCGACCAGCGCGCCACCCTCGGCCGCGTCCGCTTCGCCCCCGGCGCCCGCACGGCCTGGCACTCGCACGCCCGCGGCCAGTACCTGCACGTGACGCAGGGAGTCGCGCGCTTCGGTGCTCGCGACGGCACGATCCTCGAGCTCCACGCCGGGCAGACCCTCTACACCCCGCCCGGCGAGGAGCACTGGCACGCGAGCGCCCCCGGGGTCTTCATGGAGCACCTCGCCCTGTTCGAGAGCGCCGACGATCCTGCCCGGAGCACGGTCTGGGCCGAGCCCATTACCGACGACGAGTACGAGGGGCGCTGACGCCTCCTCCGGCGAGTCGCGACCGTTGAGGGGCGGCGAGGTGGTCGGCTTCACCGGGGACGACGCGCAGGAGGACACCGTGACCGACAGCAGCACCGCCGAGGGCGGCACCGAGGGCCTGACCGTCCTCATCGCCGAGCTCGAGCAGCAGGAGCGCGATCTCGTGCTCGACTCCTTCGACCACGACACGGCGTGGCGGCTCGGCTCCCGCATCGCCGAACTCGCCCGGGAGGCCGGGGCGGCGGTCGCCGTCGACATCCGCCGCCCCGGGCTCCTCCTCTTCCGCGCCGCCCTGCCCGGCAGCACTCCCGATCAGGAGTCGTGGATCGCCCGCAAGTCGGCCGTCGTCCTCCGTCTCGAGACCAGCAGCGCCCTCGCCGACGCCCGCTTCACCGCGGCGGGCGCCGACCCGTCGGCCCGTGGCTGGCTCGGTCCGGAGTACGCCGTCACCGGCGGGTCGGTCCCGATCCGGGTCCGCGGCGTCGGAGTGGTGGCCGCGGCCACCGTCTCGGGCCTCGCCTCCCTCGACGACCACGCCCTCGTCGTGCAGGCCCTCCGCGAACTGGTCGCCGCCCAGGGCTGAGCCCGCCCGCCACGGATCGGATCAGCTCGGATCGGATCAGCACGGATCAGATCAGCTCGAGGTTCGGCCCGCGGTGGACGGCCAGGTAGGCCCTGTTCCGCAGGATGTTCGCCTCGTCGTCCGTGAGTGTCCGGTCCAGCGGACGGAGGACGATGCGGACGAGCGCGTTGACCTGCCCCTCTCGGATCCCGAGCCGCTCCCGAGCGCGGTCGGGGAGGAGCTCTCCGGCCGTCGTGGCGAGGACGTGCACGCTCTCGATCGCCGCGGCGTCGATTCCGAGAGAGGCGCGGATCCGATCACCGAGGGTCTCCTCGTCGTCGTCGCGGTCCACGACGACCGAGAGGTCCCGGCGCACCGCGGGCAGGGACGAGACCGGACGCCAGGGCTCGAGGTCGGCCATCTGCTCGAGGATGCGCGGATCGCTCGCGCGCAGCACCCGGATGTCGTCGATCCGCTTCCTCAGCATGAGCGCGCGGTCCAGACCCATCCCGAGAGCGAGACCCGACCAGACGGCCGGGTCGAGCCCCGATCGCTGGAGGAGCCCGGGATCGATCAGCCCGCATTCGGCCAGTTCGAGCCAGTCGCCGCCGACCTGCACGTCGAGCTGACAGCCGTCGGTCGTGTACGGATGCTCGGCGGGAACCGCTCGCCATCGTGCGCCGGGAAGCACCGCGTCCACGACGGCTTCGAGCATGCCCTCGAGGTCAGCCGTCGTCATCCGCGCCGTGTTCGTTACGCGCCACAGGTCGACCTGGTGCGGTTCGCCGACGTGCGTGCGATCGATGGAGTCGCGGCGGTAGACGAGACCGGGCAGCATGTGGAGGCGGTCGTGGTCACCGGTCTCCTCGCGGGCGAGAGCCCGGAGCAGCGGCGGGATCATCGCGGACGTGTGGGTGCGGAGCATCACGGTCTCGCTGACGTACCGCGAGTACCGCTGGTCGCGGGTGACCGCGGAGGCGTCGAAGCCGAGCCGGTCGTAGTTGTCCTCCACGGCGACCAGGGGACTCGAGCGCACGGTCGTGGCGGGCACGCCCCACGTCTCGGCGAGCGCCTCCGTGACGGCGGCGAAGAGGAGTTGCAGGGCGTGCTCGCCCTGCGCGGGATCGCTCAGGTCCCGGAGAGCGAGCGAGGAGCCGAGGTCATCGGCGGAGAGGGAGGAGGGCATGACAGTCCATTTCGAGTCGGAGTGAAGGGGGAGAGACCCCTCGACCGACCCGGCGCGCGGACTGATCTACGCGCGCACGCTCAGCCCTGCACGACCGGTGACCGGTCGAGGGCGGAGAAATCGCAGAGTCGCATGCATGCCTCCACTGTACGTCCGGCGCCCGCCGAGAGGCGAACGTCCTCCCCAGGTGCCGGCGGCGCCCCGACTGTCCTTTCCGCGCGGCAGAGGTGAGGGATTGTCGGAGGCGTCTGGTGGAATACGCGTATGACAGAACCAGACGAGGGCGCGCCGGTCGGGCCCGACCCGGTCCGGGCCCTCTCCGATCTCGCAGCGCGCCTCGCGCGGTCGACCGCGCCGGTCCTCCTCGCCAGGGCGGTGGCGCTGCACGCGGCGCATCGAGCGGCGCTCGCGGTTCCGGAGTCGTACGTCCGCGGTGACCGCCTGTCTCGGAGTGAGGCGAGCGATCTCGTCGAGCGGTCCGTCCGGGCCGAGATCGCGGTCGCGCTCCAAGTCTCGGAGCGGGCGGCCTCCCGCCTGCTCGAGCAGGCTCAGCTGCTCGTCGAGGACCTCCCGCGCACCCGCGCCGCGCTGGCGGAGGCCCGGATCCTCTGGGAGTCGGGCGAGGTGATCTGCGCGGTCGCGAGCACGCTGCCCGCCGGCTCCCGAGCCGAGTTCGACGAGCGCGCGGCCGAGTCGGCGCTCTCCTCGACGCCGACGCAGCTGCGGAGGGTGGTGGCCCGGCTGCGGGACGAGCTGCACGAGCAGCCGCTCGCCCAGCGGCACGCCCGCGCCCGCGAGGACCGCTCCGTCTGGGTCAGCCCGGAGATCGACGGCATGGCGACCCTCTGCGCGCTGCTGCCCGCGACCGTGGCACTCGGCGCCTACCACCGCCTCGACCGCATCGCCCGCTCCCTCCGCGGCGGTGCTGCCGACGGTGCTGCCGACGAGGCGGGCACCCGCGTGGGCGATGAGCGGACCCTCGCGCAGCTCCGCGCGGACGCGTGCGCCGACCTGCTGTGCGACGGCGAGGTCACCGGTGCGGGCCCCCGCCCCGACGCAGACGGCGTCGCTCCGACCTTCGTTCCGGGAGTGCGCGCGGAGGTGCGCCTGACCCTCGCCGCGAGCACGGCGGCCGGATGCGACGAGGCCCCGGCGGAGCTCGACGGCTACGGCCTCGTCCCCGCCGAGCTCGCGCGAGGGTTGATGGTCGAGTCGGCGCTCCTGACTCGCGTCCTGACCGATCCGGAGTCCGGCGCGGTCGTCTCGGTGGGCCGCACCCATCGAGTGCCCCCGCCGCGGATGAGGCTCGCGCTCCAGCTGCGCGACCGGACCTGCCGGTTCCCCGGCTGCACCCGCTCCGCGGCGACCGCCGACGCCGACCACGCCCTCGAGTGGCGCAACGGAGGCGAGACGGCGCTCGACAACCTCGCCTCGCTCTGCGTGAGCCACCACCACGTGCGCCACGGCGATCGCTGGACGTACGTGCTCCAGCCCGACGGCCGAGCGGACTGGACCACTCCCACCGGCCGCCGCGTCACGACCCGACCACCCGCCCTCGTCGAGCCTCGAAGCCCCGCTGTCGACCGGGAGGGCCCCCGGTTCGGGGAGCCGCCCCCGTTCCGACGAGCGCCCGCCCGGGTCAGGGGCGGATGAGCACCTTGAGCGCCTCGCGCGAGTCCATCAGCCGGTAGGCCTCGGCGATCTCGGACAGCGGCAGCTCGCGGTCGAACACCCGCCCGGGGTCGATCGTGCCGTCGAGCACCTGCGGGATCGCGGCCTCGAGGTACGCCCGCACCGTCGCCGGTCCTCCGGTGAGCGTCGCGTTCTTGCCGAACAGCGACGCGAATCCGATCGGAGCCTCCTCGTACTGAGGCACGCCCACGCGCGAGAGGACGCCACCGGGGCGGAGGACGCCGTACGCCTGCTCGTAGGCGGGCAGGTGTCCCACGGCCTCGAGGACCACGTGCGACCCCTCGCCGCCGGTGATCTCCAGCACCTTCGCGACGCCCTCCTCGCCTCGCTCGGCGACGACGTGCGTCGCTCCGAACGACCGGCCCAGGTCGGTGCGGTCGGTGTGGCGGCCCATCAGGATGATCGTCTCGGCGCCCAGCTGCTTCGACGCGAGGACGGCCGAGAGCCCGACCGCGCCGTCCCCGATGACCGTGACGGTCCTGCCCGGGCCGACGCCCCCGCGCACCGCGGCGTGGTGGCCGGTCAGGTAGACGTCCGAGAGGGTCAGCAGCGAGGGCATGAACGCCTCGTCCGTCCCCTCGGGGATCACCACGGCCGTGCCGTCGGCGAACGGGACGCGCAGCTTCTCGGCCTGCGTGGCCGACGCGGCGCCGTCGAAGAAGCCGCCGTGCACGCAGGAGGTGGTGAGGCCGTCGCGGCAGTACGCGCACGTGCCGTCGGACCAGGCGAAGGGGACGATCACCGTGTCGCCCACCTTGAGGCAGGCGACGGCGGAGCCGATCCGCTCGACGACCCCGATGGCCTCGTGGCCCATGCGCCGTCCCTCGGGGGTGTCCTCGAGATCGTGGTACGGGTGCAGATCGGATCCGCAGACGCACGCGTACGTGACGCGCAGGATCGCGTCGGTCGGCTCCAGGATCTCGGGGTCGGGGACCTCGACGACGCGGACATCGCCGGATCCGTACATCAGGGTGGCGCGCATGGTGCTCCTCTTCCTCCGTGGTCCTCCGATCCGCGCGGCGGTCGGAGGGGGACGCTCCCAGTGAAGACGCGCGTCCGCAGCCGTGCCAGGGCCCTCCCGAGACGGGGTCCAGCAGACACTCCCACCGCCGCCCGGCACCCCCGTAGCGTTCGAAGCATGGACAACCGAGCCGAGATCCGCGAGTTCCTCGCCTCCCGCCGAGGGCGCATCAGCCCCGAGCAGGCGGGCGTGGAGCCGATCGGCGGTCGGCGACGGGTGCCCGGGCTCCGTCGCGAGGAGGTCGCCCGCCTCGCCGGGGTGAGCGTCGACTACTACACCCGCCTCGAGCGCGGGAACCTCGAGGGCGTCTCCGACAGCGTCCTCGACGCGATCTCCAGGGCGCTGGCCCTCGACCCCGCCGAGCGCGACCACCTGTACGACCTCGCCCGCGCCGCCGCTCCGACCGCCCGCCGTGTCCGCCCGGCGGTGGTCGCCGCGACCGTGCGCCCCGAGCTGCAGTACCTGCTCGACGCGATCACCGGTGCCCCCGCCTTCATCACGAACAACCGGATGGACATGCTGGCCGCCAACGCGCTCGGCTTCGCCCTCTACTCCGAGATGTACCGGGGGCCGCAGCGACCCGCGAACCACTCGCGCTTCATCTTCCTCGACCCCCGCGCGCACGACTTCTACCCCGACTGGGAGCGCGCGGCGAACGTGAACGTCGCGATCCTGCGGCGCGACGCCGGCCGCAGCCCGCACGACAGGCAGCTCGCCGAGCTCGTGGGCGAGCTGTCGATGCGGAGCGAGGAGTTCCGGACCCGCTGGGCCGCGCACGACGTGCGGCGCCATTACGCCGGCCGCAAGCAGTTCCGGCACCCGGTCGTCGGGCTCCTCGAGCTGACCTTCCAGGCCATCGAGCTCGACCAGGATCCCGGGCACTCGATCACCGTCTACCCCGCCGTCCCCGGCAGCTCCTCCGACGAGGGACTGCGCCTGCTCTCCAGCTGGGCCGCCACCGAGGGCGTCGTCGAGCGCGCCCGCGCGACCGCCGAGTGAGGACCCCGAGATGACCGCCACCGCCCCGACCGCCACCGTGCCCCGCGCGCCCGCCGAGCGCATGCCGTGGGCCGCCCTGATGATCCTCGCCGCGATGGGCTTCGTCCTCGTCGCGGCCGAGACGATGCCCGCGGGACTGCTCCCGGTGATCGCCGACGGCATGGGCACGGGCGAGGGCGTCGTCGGCCAATTCGTCAGCGTGTGGGCGCTCGGCACGGTGATCGTCACCGTGCCAGCGATCAGCCTGACCCGCGGGTTCCGGAGGAAGCCGCTGATCCTCGCCGCGATCGCCGGTCTCGTGCTCGCCAACACCGTCACCGCGCTCTCGAGCGACGTGACCCTCTCGCTCGTCTCGCGCTTCGTCGCCGGCGCCTTCACCGGCGTGATCTGGGGCATGCTCGCCGCCTACGGCCGCCGGATCAGCCCCGAGAGCCGCGGCGGACTCTCCCTCGCCGTCGTCTCGACCGGCGCCCCGCTCGGCTTCGCCCTCGGCACCCCGCTCGGCGCGTGGCTGGGCACCGCCTTCGACTGGCGCTGGTCGTTCGGCGGCCTCTCGCTCGCGGCGGTCCTGGTGCTCGTGCTGATCGTCCTGGTCGTCCCCGACGCGCCGGGCCAGGAGGCGTCCTCGCGCCTGCCGCTCGCCCGCATCGTCGCGAAGCCGGGCATCGTGATCGTCCTCGCGGTCATCGCCGTCTGGATGCTCGCCCACAACACGATCTACACCTACATCGCGCCGTACCTGCGCGAGACCGGCTCGGGCCTCGGCGCCGACGTGACGCTCCTCGTTTACGGCATCGCCTCGGTCGCCGGAGTCGCGCTCACGGCGCTCCTGATCGACCGCTGGTCGCGCCCGCTGCTGCACGGCAGCGTCGCCGTGTTCGTGCTCGCCGCCGTGCTCCTGCTGCTCGCCGGAGACTCGGGCACCGTGATCGTCGCGGGCGCCGTGCTCTGGGGCGTCGGCTTCGGCGGCGCGTCCGCTCAGCTGCAGGCCGCGCTGACGAAGGCGGGCGGAGCCGACTCCGACGTCGCGAACGCGTTCCTGCCGGTCGCGTTCAACCTCGCGATCTTCGCCGCGGGGATCCTCGGAGCGGTGCTCCTGGGCGCGTTCGACGCGCTGGTGCTGCCGGTGCTGATGGCGGCGCTCGGAGTGCTCGCCCTGCTCCTGACGGTCACCGGCCGTCGCACCGCCTTCACCGGGCGGGTGTGACGCCCGCCGCGCTCAGGCGGCCCGGGAGACCAGCAGGGCGTGCTCGTCGCCGAGTGCGGCGCGCACCTGCGCACCGAGGTGCGCCGCGAACCCGGGGTTCAGGGCGCCGGGCGTCTCGAGCGCGCCGAGCAGGTCGCGGAGGATGGTCAGGGTCTCGGTGGCAGCGTTTTCGGGCACGGCTGCGCCTCATCTCGGGTATGGGGGCGGTCCGGCCGAAGATCCAGGGAGGCCGGTTGAGGGGGAGTTGTCGCGCCCTCGTCGGCGCTTCGGATGCGCCGAGAGGGTGATGCGCGGTCGAGGTCGGGTAACCGGTCACGCGCGATCTAGTTTGATCATCAAGGAACTTACTCGGGCGGGCCCCGCTCGGCAAGAGCCCCGGACGAGGGGCGCGAGCCGCGGACCACGATCCCCGCCCGGCCGACTTCCGCACACCTCCGCCATGCGCCGACGCCCAGGCGTAGCGTTGCCGGGGTGATGCGCCCGACGATCCAGACCCTCGGCCAGCTCCGCGCCTCCGGGCACGTGCAGAAGAGCCTCCGCACCGAGATCCGCGACAACCTGCTCGACGCCCTGCGCGAGGGCCGCGACCCGTGGCCGGGGCTGCACGGATTCGCCGACACCGTGATCCCGCAGGTCGAGCGCGCGGTGATCGCCGGGCACGACATCGTGCTGCTGGGCGAGCGCGGCCAGGGCAAGACCCGGCTCCTGCGCACCCTCAACGGCCTCCTCGACGAGTGGTCGCCGGTCATCGCCGGCTCCGAGCTCGGCGAGCACCCCTACGAGCCGATCACCACGGTCAGCATCCGCCGCGCGGAGGAACTCGGCGACGACCTGCCCGTCGCCTGGCGCTCGCGCGAGGAGCGCTACGTCGAGAAGCTCGCCACGCCCGACACCAGCGTCGCCGACCTCATCGGCGACGTGGACCCGATGAAGGTGGCCGAGGGCCGCAGCCTGGGCGACCCCGAGACCATCCACTTCGGCCTCATCCCGCGCAGCCACCGCGGCATCGTCGCGATCAACGAGCTGCCCGACCTCGCCGAGCGCATCCAGGTCGCGATGCTCAACGTGATGGAGGAGCGCGACATCCAGATCCGCGGCTACGTCCTCCGCCTCCCGCTCGACGTGCTCGTCGTCGCCAGCGCGAACCCCGAGGACTACACGAACCGCGGCCGCATCATCACTCCGCTGAAGGACCGCTTCGGCGCCGAGATCCGCACGCACTACCCGACCGAGCTCGACGACGAGATCGCCGTGATCCGGCAGGAGGCGGACCTCGTCGCGACCGTGCCCGACGCGCTCATCGAGATCCTCGCCCGCTTCACCCGAGCCCTGCGCGAGTCGAGCTCCGTCGACCAGCGCAGCGGAGTGAGCGCCCGCTTCGCCATCGCCGGCGCCGAGACCATCGCCGCGGCCGCGCTGCACCGCGCCACCCGGCGGGGCGAGGCCGAGGCCGTTGCCCGCCCGATCGACCTCGAGACCGCGGTCGACGTGCTCGGCGGCAAGATCGAGTTCGAGTCGGGGGAGGAGGGGCGCGAGGAGGAGATCCTCGAGCACCTCCTGCGCCAGGCCACCGCCGAGACGGTGCGCGCGCACCTGCGCGGCGTCGACCTCGGCCCGCTCGTCACCGCCGTCGAGGACGGCGCCATGATCACGACCGGCGAGCAGGTGACCGCGCGCGAGTTCCTCGCCGGCCTCCCGCTGCTGGGCGAGGCCACCGTGTACGAGGACCTGGCCGAGCGCCTGGGCGCGACGAACGAGGGGCAGCGGGCCGGAGCGGTCGAGCTCGCCCTCGAGGGCCTGTACCTCTCGCGCCGCCTGAGCAAGGAGACCGGCGGCGGCGAGGCCGTGTATGGCTGAGCCGGCGCGCCGGACCAACCGCCGCCTGCACCGCGACGCCCGCTACTCCGAGTACCGCGGCGGACCGGATCCGCTGGCCCCGCCCGTCGACCTCGCCGAGGCCCTCGAGGCGATCGGCCAGGACGTCATGGCCGGCACCTCGCCCGAGCGCGCCCTCCGCGAGTTCCTCCGGCGCGGCGGCCGCGACACCTTCGGTCTCGACGACCTGGGGCAGCGCGTCGCCGAGCGCCGGCGCGACCTCGCGCAGAAGCACAACCTCGACGGCACGCTCCGCGAGGTCCGCGAGCTGCTCGACAAGGCGGTCCTCGCTGAGCGCAAGCAGCTCGCCCGCGACACGCGGATGGACGACGGCGACCGGGCGCTCGCCGAGATCCAGCTCGACAGCCTGCCGCCGTCCGCCGCCGCGGCCGTCTCCGAGCTCGGCGACTACGCGTGGCGGAGCCCCGAGGCGCGGGCCGACTTCGAGCGGATCAAGCAGATCCTCGGCGCCGAGATGCTCGAGCAGCGCTTCGCCGGCATGAAGCAGGCCCTCCAGAACGCGAGCGACGAGGACCGCGCCGCGATCGACGCGATGCTCCGCGACCTCAACGACCTGCTCGAGGCGCACGCCCGCGGCGAGGACACTCCGGAGCAGTTCGCCGCGTTCCTGGCGCAGCACGGCGAGTACTTCCCCGAGAACCCCCGCACCGTCGACGAGCTGATCGACGCCCTCGCCGCCCGAGCGGCCGCGGCGCAGCGGATGCGCAACTCCATGAGCCAGGAGCAGCGCGACGAGCTCGACGCCCTCGCGCAGCAGGCCTTCGGCACCCCCGAGCTGATGCAGTCGCTCGGGAAGCTCGACGAGACCCTGCGGGGCCTGCGCCCCGGCGAGGACTGGGGCGGTTCCGAGCGGATGGACGGCGAGCAGGGACTCGGCCTCGGCGACGGCACCGGGGTGTTCCAGGAGCTCGCCGACCTCGACGCGCTCGCCGACCAGCTCGCGCAGTCGCAGAACGGCTCGCAGCTCGACGACCTCGACCTCGACCTGCTCGCCCGCCGCCTCGGCGACGACGCGGCGGTCGACGCTCAGACGCTGAAGCAGCTGGAGCGGGCGCTGCGCGACTCCGGCACGCTGCGCCGCGGCTCCGACGGCTCACTCGCCCTCAGCCCGAAGGCGATGCGGCAGCTGGGCAAGTCGTTGCTCCGCGACATCGCCGACACGATGTCGGGCCGCCAGGGCGCGCGCGACGTGCGCCGGGCGGGCGCCGCGGGCGAGCGCTCCGGAGCGACGCGCGCCTGGGAGTTCGGCGACACCGAGGCCTGGGACCTCCCGCGCACGATCACCAACGCGCTCACCCGCACCGCCGGCGAGGGCCGCTCCACCGCGTCGGGCGTGCGCATCGAGATCGGCGACGTCGAGGTGCAGGAGACGGAGGCGCGCACGCAGGCCTGCGTCGCGCTGCTCGTCGACACCTCCTTCTCGATGGCGATGGACGGTCGCTGGGTGCCGATGAAGCGCACCGCCCTCGCCCTGCACACGCTCATCACGAGCCGGTTCCGCGGCGACGAGCTCCAGATGATCGCGTTCGGACGCCAGGCCGAGGTCATGGGCATCGAGCAGCTCGTCGGCCTCGACGCGGAGTGGGAGAAGGGCACGAACCTGCACCACGCGCTGCTGCTCGCCAACCGGCACTTCCGCAAGCACCCGAACGCCCAGCCGGTGCTGCTGATCGTCACCGACGGCGAGCCGACCGCGCACCTCGAGCCCGCCGGCGACGTCTTCTTCGACTACCCGCCCGACGCGATGACGATCGCCGTCTCGGTGCGCGAGCTCGACGCCTCCGTGCGGCTCGGCGCGCACACCACGTTCTTCCGCCTCGGCGACGACCCCGGGCTCGCGCGGTTCCTCGACTCGCTCGCGCGGCGGGCCGGCGGCACGGTCGTGAACCCCGAGGCCGACGACCTGGGGGCGGCGGTCGTGAGCTCGTACCTCGGCTCGCGCGACCGCTCCGACGGCGGGCGCGCCACGGGCGACGAGATGTTCGGCCGCGGCTGGGCCTTCTAAGCGGGCGTCGCAGTCCGCCTCAGAACAGCGGCCACGGCACCGCGGGCATGCCGCCCCGCGGCGCCGGGAACCGGCCGGAGGAGCGCAGCCGGTCGCAGCGCCGCCCCAGCACCTCGATCTCCTCGTCCAGCAGCAGCTCCGACAGCGCCGTGCCGAGCGGCCCGTCCACCGCGCTCCGGAGGCGTCCCAGCGCATCGATCTCGTCGGCCGTCAGCGGCTCGCCGATCCAGCCCCACAGCACCGTGCGCAGCTTGTGCTCGACGTGGAACGTCAGGCCGTGGTCGACGCCGTAGCGGTGCCCGTCGGGCATGGCGAGCACGTGCCCGCCCTTGCGGTCGGCGTTGTTGACGACCACGTCGAAGACCGCCATCCGCCGCAGCGCCGCCGAGTCCTCGTGCACGAGCGAGACGTCGCGATCCTGCTCGTCGCTGCCGTCGAGCACGTGCCGCCAACCCTCGGCGACCTCCGCCGACGGCACCAGGTCCACCGCGTCCTGCTCGGGGTCGATGTCCTGCCAGAGCTGCACCATGCCGGGGCCGAGCGGCCCGTCGCGGAGCCACGTGCGCGGCACCACGTTCCAGCCCAGCGCCTCGGAGGCGAGGTACGCGGCCGCCTCCCGGCCCGCGAGGTCGCCGTCGGGGAAGTCCCAGAGCGGCTTCTCGCCGGACACGGGCTTGTAGACCACGGAGGTGTCGCCGATCCGAGCGAGGAACGTGGCATTGGAGGCGGTGGTGATCCGCCCGGTGAGCTCGAGAGCGCCGTCGATCAGATCCGCGCCGTCGAGCAGGCCGTCGCTCAGGCCGTCGCTCATGCGAGCGGGCAGTCGTGCCCGTCGGGGTCCATCGGATCACCGCAGCGCGGGCACAGCGGACGCCCGGCGCCCACGACCTCGAGGGTGCGCTTGGCGAAGGCGCGCGCGGTTCCGACGGGGATCCGCAGCACGACCATCTCCTCGGGCTCCGCCTCCTCGGCCGACTCGTCGGCCTCGGTCAGCGGGAACGCCTCGATCACGATCTGCGCGGTCGTCGGGTCCCAGCCGAGGCTGAGCCCGCCCACCCGGAACTCCGGCTCCACCGGCTGGTCGAGCGGCTCGTTGTCGACGAGCTCGGCGGGGGTGCCGGCCGGGACGCTCGCCGGGTTGCCCTCGGCGGCCATCAGCTGGTCGAGGATCTCGTCGATCTTCTCGGCCAGGAGCGCCGACTGCTGCTTCTCGAGTCCGACGCTCACCACGCGGGGCCCGGTGCGGGCCTGGAGGTAGAAGGAGCGCGAACCGGGCGAGCCGACGGTGCCGACGACGATCCGGTCGGGCCAGTCGAACGCGTGGACGAGAGGCATGTCCCCAGTCTAGGAGCCGCTTCCCGCGCCTTGGCTGATCGGGATCCGAGGTCCCGGCCTACTCGTGGCCCGCCCCGCCGCCGACCGGCGCATCGGCCGCGGGGGCCGCCGCCGCCCGCAGCCAGCCGAGATCGCCCGCCTCCGTGTTCAGCGCGACGACCTCGGGCCGTCCCGCGCAGTAGCGGATGATCGACACCGACGCCGGTCCGACCGACAGCCGCTGGAAGAGGTCGAGGTGCATGCCGAGCGCGTCGGCCAGGATCGCCTTGATCGTGTCGCCGTGGCTGACCGCCGCCCAGACCGCACCCGGTCCGTGCCGCTCCGCGACCGCCGCGTCGTGCCTCCGGATCGCCGCGACCGCGCGCGCCTGCATCGCCGCGAGCCCCTCGCCGCCCGGGAACACGACCGCCGAGGGCTGGTTCTGCACCGTCGCCCACAGCGGCTCCTTCGCCAGGTCGAGCAGGTGCCGCCCCGACCACTGCCCGTAGTCGGCCTCGGTGACGCCCTTCTCGACGACGGGCTCCGGAGGCGCCTCCTGGCGGTCGAGGATCGCGCGCGAGGTCTGCCGGCAGCGCTCGAGCGGGCTCGTCACGAGGGCCGCGAGCGGCACCGCAGCGAGGCGCTCGCCGGTGCGGACTGCCTGCGCGCGTCCGACGTCGTCGAGCCGGACCCCGGCGGTGCGGCCGGCCAGGATCCCGGCGGTGTTCGCGGTGGTGCGCCCGTGCCGGACGAGGAGGAGGGTGGGCATGGAGTCAGCGTAGGCGCGGCGGATCCCTCCGATGCTGGATCCCTCCGGTGCCGGATGCCTCCGGTGCTGGATCCCTCCGGCGGCGGATGCCTCGGGCCGAGTGGCGTGGCTACCGTGGAACGAGCGGCCGCCCACCGCGGCCCGCGGTTCGCACCGAAGGGACTCTCATGGACGGGACGAACGGGATCACTCCCGGCGACGACGCGACCGACGGGCCCGCCGCCCCCTCCTGGGCCGCTCCGGACGCGTCGGGCCGCTCCGGCGAGACCGCCCTGCGGATCCGCGGCCTCCGCAAGCGCTTCGGCGACAAGGAGGCGGTCAAGGGCATCGACCTCGACGTGCCCGCCGGCTCCTTCTTCGGCCTGGTCGGCCCGAACGGCGCGGGCAAGACGACGACGCTCTCGATGGCGACCGCGCTGCTCCGCCCCGACGCGGGCGTCGTCACCATCCACGAGGTCGACGTCTGGAAGCGCACGCTCGAGGCCAAGCGCCTCATCGGCGTCCTGGCCGACGGCGTGAAGCTGTTCGACCGCCTCACCGGCCTCCAGCTCATCACCTACTACGGCCTGCTCTGCGGCATCGACAGGCCCACGGTCCTCGAGCGCGCCGACGACCTGCTGGCGCTGCTGGGCCTGGACCCGGCCGACCGCACCCTCGTCGTCGACTACTCCGCGGGCATGACCAAGAAGATCGCGCTCGCCTGCGCGCTCGTGCGCGCCCCTCGGCTGCTCGTGCTCGACGAGCCGTTCGAGTCGGTCGACCCGGTCTCCGCGGCCAACATCCGCGACATCCTCACCGGCTTCGTCGCCTCCGGCGGCACCGTGATCGTCTCGAGCCACTCCATGGACCTGGTCGAGCGGATGTGCGACCGCGTGGCCGTC
Source organism: Rathayibacter sp. Leaf248 (assembly GCF_920939495.1). Lineage (NCBI taxonomy): Bacteria > Bacillati > Actinomycetota > Actinomycetes > Micrococcales > Microbacteriaceae > Rathayibacter > Rathayibacter sp. Leaf248. The sequence goes on from NZ_CAKLAV010000002.1 coordinate 55,643, forward strand.
ATCGCCGACGGCCGCGTCCTCGCCGCGGGAACACTCGCCGAGGTGCGCGCCGGCTCCAGCCTCGAGGAGCGCTTCGTCGAGCTCGTCGGCGGCCGCACCCACCAGGAGGGCCCGGCATGGTTGCGCATCTCTTGAGGCTGCGCCTGCTGCTGCTGCGCAACACCCTCACGCGCAACGTGTGGCAGCTGATCGGGGTGATCTTCGGGGGCCTGTACGCGGTCTTCGTCCTGGGCCTCGTCGTCGTCGGCCTCGTCGCGCTCGGCGGCACCGATCCCGCGCTCGTGAACGTCGTGATCGTGCTCGGCGGCTCCGCCCTGCTGCTGGGCTGGGTGCTCGGCCCGATCTTCGTGTCGGGCTCGGATCAGAGCCTCGACCTCTCGACGCTCGCCACCTTCCCGATCCCGCTGAAGACCCTGATGCTGGGCCTCGCCGCGGCGGGCCTCGCCGGCATCCCCGGCATCGTCACCACCCTCGGCGCCCTCGCGACCGCGGCCGCCTGGTGGAGCGCTCCGATCGGCGTCCTGCCCGCGCTCGTCTGCGCCGCGATCGGAGTCGCCACCTGCGTCGTGGCGTCGCGCCTGATCGGCGCCCTCACCACGGGCCTCGGCTCGAGCCGCCGCTACCGCGAGGTGATCGGCGGCGTGGTGCTCGTCGTCATGATCCTGCTCGGACCCCTGCTCATCGGAGTGATGAACGTGGTCCGCGACGGCATCGACGTGCTGCCCGTGGTCGCCTCGGCCCTGGGCTGGTCGCCGCTCGGCGCGATCTGGGCGGTCCCGGGCTCGATCGTCGCGGGGGAGTGGCTCGCCGCGCTCGCCCGCTTCGCGATCGGGGTCGCCACCCTCGCGGTCGTCGTGTGGGCCTGGTCGCGCGCGCTGCGCCGCGCCCTGCGCGAGCCCGCCGCCTCCGCGTCCGGCACCGCCTCCGGATCGGCCGGCATCGGCCTGTTCGGCCGCTTCCCCGGCACCCCGACCGGGGCGATCGCCGCCCGCGCCCTCGGCTACTGGTGGCGCGACCCGCGCTACAGCCGCGGCCTGCTCGTCGTGCCCGCGATCGTCGTCCTCACGGTCTTCTACGGCGCGATCGGCGGCGGAGGAAGCACCATCGCCATCTTCTCGGCCGTCTTCATCGGCCTGATCTTCGGAGTGACCCTCTGCGCCGACGTCTCCTACGACGGCACCGCGTGGGCCGCGCACGTCAGCGCCGGAGTGACGGGGGCGGCCGACCGCGCCGGCCGCGTCATCGCCGCCGCGATCGTGGGCGTCCCCGCCGTGGTGATCGTCGCCGTCGGCACGTGCGTCTACGCGGGGCGACCGGAGGCGATCCCCGCGATCCTGGGACTCTCGCTCGCCCTCGTGCTGAGCGGCTTCGGAGTGTCGAGCATCGCCTCCGCGCTGGTCGTCTACCCCGTGCCCGCGCCGGGCGACAGCCCGCTCAAGACGCCGCCCGGCTCGGGCATGATCTCGAGCGTCGTGATGCTCGCCAGCATGGGCGCGACCGCGGTGCTCTCGCTCCCGTCGATCGTCGTCGGAGCGATCGCGCTCGTCGGCGACGACGTCGCGCTCGGACTCGTGTCGCTGGCGCTCGCCGTCGTCGTCGGCGGCCTCCTCGCCGTGCTCGGCATCCGCCTCGGCGGCCGCCTCGTCGACCGCCGCGCCCCGGAGCTCTTCGCCACCCTGGTGACGGTCGGCTGACGCGCCGCCACGCCCCGCCGACTCCTCGAAAGTCGTCGTACTCGAGCTCGAGTACGACAACTCCTGCGCACTCGACGTCGTCGCCGACGCTCGGGCCCGTCCATCCTCCAGAAGTTGCGGGAAGCGCGCGCCGTCACCGCAACTCCTGCGGAAGCAGGGCGGCGCAGAGGCGCCCGCCCCTCCCACCCCGCCGACTCCTCGGAAGTCGTCGTACTCGAGCTCCACTACGACAACTCCTGCGCACTCGACATCGTCGTCCGACCTCGGGCCCGTCGATCCGCCAGAAGTTGCGGGAAGCGCGCGCCGTTACCGCAACTCCTGCGGAACGGCGAGCCCGCGCCGCCCCTCGCCCGCCGCGGCAGGATGGACGCATGCGCAGCGTCGAACTCCTGCTCGATCCCGAGTCCGAGGCGCGCGTCCGCGGTCAGTGGGAGGCCCTCGAGGCCGCCGGCGTCCCGAGCCTCGCCCTGCACCGCTCCGACAGCAACCGCCCCCACATCACGCTCGTCGCCGGCCCCGAGCTGCCCTGCCCGGCGACCGGCGCCCTCGGCCCGCTCCCCGCGGCCGTGGATCTCGGCGCCGTCCTCCTCTTCCCGCACGCGGGCCGCTTCGTGCTCGCCTGGGGCGTCGTCCGCTCGCCCGCCCTCGACGCGCTGCACCGACGCACGGTCGCCGCGGTCCCGGGAGGCGTCCCCACGTCGCTCCCGGAGTCGTGGACACCGCACGTGAGCGTCTCGCGCCGCCTCCGCGCCGAGCAGCTCGCCGAGGCCGTCCCGCTGCTGGGCGAGCCGTTCACGGTCGGTCTCGCGGGCGTGCGCTTCTGGGACGGCGACACGAAGACCGTCACCGAGCTCTGACTCCTCCCCAGCCGCGCCTTCCGAGAGCTCTCCCCAGCCTCCGTCGGACCCGGAGCGCCGTCGGAGGCGGCGGGTAGAGTTCCCCGGGTGACAGAGACCACCGCGACCGCCCTCCCGCTCGCCGAGCAGCCCGGTTCTCAGACGCCCGCGCAGGCGATCCTCGAGAAGGTCTTCGGCTACTCCTCGTTCCGCGGCGAGCAGGAGCAGATCGTCGAGCAGGTCATCGGAGGCGGCGACGCCGTCGTCCTGATGCCCACCGGCGGCGGCAAGTCGCTCTGCTACCAGATCCCGTCGATCGTCCGCGAGGGCACGGGAGTGGTCGTCTCGCCCCTCATCGCCCTCATGCAGGACCAGGTCGACGCCCTGCGCGCCAACGGCGTCCGCGCCGAGTTCCTCAACTCCACCCAGGACCCGGGTGAGCGCGCCCGCGTCGAGCGCGCGTACCTCGACGGCGAGCTCGATCTGCTCTACGTCGCCCCCGAGCGCCTCGGCAACGAGGGCATGAAGCAGTTCCTCGCCCGCGGCCGCATCGCCCTCTTCGCCATCGACGAGGCGCACTGCGTGAGCCAGTGGGGTCACGACTTCCGGCCCGACTACCTCGCCCTCGGCGAGCTGGCCGAGCGCTGGCCCGACGTCCCGCGCATCGCGCTCACGGCCACGGCGACCGAGGCGACGCACCGCGAGATCACCACGCGACTGCACATGGGCGAGGCCCGCCACTTCGTCTCGAGCTTCGACCGGCCCAACATCCAGTACCGGATCGTCAACAAGGTCGAGCCCCGCAAGCAGCTGATCGACTTCCTCCGCCGTGAGCACGCCGACGACGCCGGCATCGTCTACGCCCTGTCGCGCAAGAGCGTCGAGGCCACGGCCGAGGCCCTGCGCGGCGCCGGCTTCGACGCGGTGGCGTACCACGCCGGTCTCGACTCCCGCGTCCGCGCCGCCGCGCAGTCGCGCTTCCTCCGCGAGGAGGGAGTCATCGTCTGCGCCACCATCGCGTTCGGCATGGGCATCGACAAGCCGGATGTCCGCTTCGTCGCGCACATCGACCTGCCCAAGTCGGTCGAGGGCTACTACCAGGAGACGGGCCGCGCCGGCCGCGACGGCCTCCCGTCCACCGCGTGGCTCGCCTACGGCCTGCAGGACGTCGTGCAGCAGCGCCGCATGATCGACGAGTCGCCCGGCGACCTCGCCCACCGCCGCCGGATGTCCGCGCACCTCGACGCGATGCTCGCGCTGTCCGAGACGGTGCAGTGCCGCCGCGTGAACCTGCTCGCCTACTTCGGCCAGGAGAGCACGGCCTGCGGCAACTGCGACACCTGCCTCGAGCCGCCCGCCTCGTGGGACGGCACGGTCGCCGCGCAGAAGTTCCTCTCGACCGTCGTCCGGCTCAAGCGCGAGCGCAACCAGCAGTTCGGCGCCGGCCACGTCATCGACATCCTCCGCGGCAAGACCACCCCGCGCACCACCCAGCACGGTCACGACGCACTGTCGACCTGGGGCATCGGCGCCGACCTCAGCGACACCCAGTGGCGCGGAGTCGCGCGCCAGCTGCTCGCGCAGGGCCTGCTGGGGGTGAACGACGACGGCTTCGGCACGCTCGTCATCACTCCGGCGTCCGGCTCCGTCCTCGGCGGCGAGCGCAAGGTCGAGCTGCGCCAGGAGCCCGAGAAGCCCGCCCGCTCGAGCGGATCCTCGCGCTCCGGTCGCTCCACCGTGTCCGACCTGCCGACCGAGGCGCAGCCGCTGTTCGAGCGCCTCCGCGAGTGGCGTGCGGCGCAGGCCCGCGCCCAGTCGGTTCCCGCGTACATCGTCTTCAACGACGCCACCCTCCGCGAGATCGCGACCGCCGAGCCCGCCACGATCGACGCGCTCAGCATCATCGGCGGCGTCGGCCAGAAGAAGCTCCTCACCTACGGAGCCGCGGTGCTCGCCGTCGTCGCCGGCGAGACCCCCGAGATCGCCGAGCCCGACGCGAACCAGGAGGAGCCCGCTCCCCGACGCCCCGCGCGCTCGGGTGCCGCCCGCTCCGGTGGCGCCGCGGCGAAGGGCGCACGCCCCGCGTTCGGCGGCGGCTCCTCCGAGCGCGCCTCGGGCCCGCCCGTCTCCTCCGCGCCGCCCGAGGACGACTGGGTGCCGCCGGACGAGCCCGACTGGGAGCCGGGCTGGGACAGCTACTGAGCGCCGGTCAGTCCGTGCTGACCGTCACCATCCAGAGGCCGATCACGGTGGCGGCGAACGACAGCACCGTCCCGGCGATCGGCGCCCAGAACGCGATCCTCCGCCGCAGCAGCAGCACGATCGACGCGACGACCGCGGCGAGCATCCCGATCCACACTCCGCCCGCCGCGATCAGGACGCCCCAGTTCAGCAGGGTGAAGTCGCAGTCGTCGCGGCCCATGCAGCCGTCGCTCGCCATGCCCGAGAACAGGCCGACGTAGGTCAGCAGCAGCGTCACGCAGACCTCGGCCAGGAGCAGCACGATCGTGAGGACGAGGTCCCACACCCGAATCGGGCGCCGGGGACCCGGAGCAGGCGGAGACGGAGGCTGCCCGCTCACGTGCCCGTCCCGGCCATCGCCATCCCCGCGCCGACGATCGTGGCGACGAACGAGAGCACCGTGCCCGCGATCGGCACCCAGAACGTGATCCTCCGCTGGATCAGCAGCACGATCGACACCACCAGTGCCACGAGCATCCCGATCCAGACGCCGCCCGCCGCGACGAGGACTCCGCCGCCGATCAGCCCCGAGTCGCAGTCGTTCCCGCCCATGCAGGCGTCGCTCGCCATCGCGAGGAACAGCCCGAAGTACGACAGCAGCGCGGTCAGCACGAACTCGCCCGCCAGCAGCACGATCGTGAGCACCAGATCCCAGACCCGCACCGGCCGCCGGGCGCGCGCAGCAGTCCAGGGCGTGCCCGGTCCCGCCGGGCGCTGATCGACGACCGCGGCGGGCGCAGGGCGCTCCGGCTCGCGGCGCGGCGGCGGGGGCGGAGGAAGCGGCGGCTCGCTCATACCGCGAGCCTACCCACGGGCCCGCAGCACGCGGCCGACGCCCCGCCTGGCCGCTTCCGACAACGCGCCGCCGCCTCCGCCCGTCCCCGTTTGTCGGCCCGCGACGGAACCTTTCCGCCTTCCGCGAGAGCGACCTACCGTGCAGTGACCGCCTCCTGATCCACGACGCTTCGGGGGAGCGACCGGGCCCACCGCTCCGGTCGCACGCGGCCGGTCGAAGGGATCCTCCACTCATGGTCACCACTGCTCCCCGCCCCCGCTCCGCCGCGGACGCCGCCGAGAAGGCCGCGACCGGCACGTCCCGCCGGCGCCGCTCCCGCGCCGGGGCCATCGCGCCCACTCCTCCGATCGACGCGCTCGGAACCGAGGTCGACGCCCGCCTCGACGAGGACGGTTCGCCCTCCGTCGACGTCGCCGCCCTCGGCGAGCTGCTGCTGGGCGAGTGGAAGGAGCAGCGCCTCGCGTCCCGCGCGCTGACCGCTCGCCCCGAGCTCCACGGCGAGGCCGGCCTCCCCATGGCCGAGCACCGCGCGCGGGTGACGCAGCAGATGCGTCTCCTCGCCGCCGAGAAGGGCGTGCTGCGCGCGTTCCCGGCCGACCTCGGCGGAGGCGCCGACCACGGCGGCAACATCGCCGGCTTCGAGGAGCTGGTCACCGCCGACCCGTCGCTGCAGATCAAGTCCGGCGTGCAGTGGGGCCTCTTCGGCGCGGCCGTCCTGCACCTCGGCACCCGCGAGCACCACGAGAAGTGGCTGCCCGGCATCATGAACCTCGAGATCCCGGGCGCGTTCGCGATGACCGAGACGGGTCACGGCTCCGACGTCGCCTCGATCGCGACCAGCGCGACCTTCGACGAGCAGACCGGCGACTTCGTGCTCAACACCCCATTCCGCGCGGCGTGGAAGGACTACCTCGGCAACGCCGCGATCGACGGCCGCGCCGCCGTCGTCTTCGCCCAGCTCGTCACCCGCGGGGTCGGCCACGGCGTCCACGCGTTCTTCGTGCCCCTGCGCGACGAGACGGGCGCGTTCCTCCCCGGGATCGGCGGAGAGGACGACGGCCTGAAGGGCGGCCTGAACGGCATCGACAACGGCCGCCTGCACTTCGACCACGTCCGCGTGCCCCGCGAGAACCTGCTGAACCGCTACGGTTCCGTCGCCGCCGACGGCACCTACTCCTCGCCCATCGCGAGCCCCGGCCGACGCTTCTTCACCATGCTCGGCACCCTCGTGCAGGGCCGAGTCTCGCTCGACGGAGCCGCCGTCGCCGCCTCCCGCATCGCCCTGGCGATCGCCGTGACCTACGGCGACCAGCGCCGGCAGTTCACCGGGGGAGGGGAGCGCGAGGAGGTGCTCCTCGACTACCAGCGCCACCAGCGCCGGCTGCTCCCGCGCCTCGCCACGACCTACGCGGCCGGATTCGCGCACGACACGCTCCTGCGCGCGTTCGACGACGTCTTCTCGGGCGCGAACGACACCGACGAGTCGCGCCAGGACCTCGAGACCCTCGCCGCCGGCCTCAAGGCGCTCTCCACTTGGCACGCCCTCGACACCCTCCAGGAGGCGCGCGAGACCTGCGGAGGAGCGGGCTTCCTCGCCGAGAACCGGCTCACGCAGCTGCGCGCCGACCTCGACGTCTACGTCACCTTCGAGGGTGACAACACCGTGCTCCTGCAGCTCGTCGCGAAGCGACTGCTGACCGACGTCGGGCGCCGCTTCAAGGACGCCCAGCCCACCGAGCTGGCGCGCTACGCCGTCGGGCAGGTGGCGGAGGCGACCGTCGACACCTCGGGGCTCCGCCGTCTCGCGCAGGTCGTCTCGGACCGCGGATCCACCGCCCGCTCCGTCGGTCAGCTCCGCGAGGACCAGCGCGAGCTGCTCACCGGCCGCGTCGAGACCATGGTCTCGGGCATCGCGTCGCGGCTCCGATCGGCGTCGAAGCTCCCGGCCGACGATGCGGCCCGCCTGTTCAACGCTCACCAGGACCAGCTGATCGAGGCGGCTCGCGCGCACGCCCAGCTGCTCCAGTGGGAGGCGTTCACCGACGCGCTGTCCCGGATCGAGGACGAGGGCACCCGCACCGTCCTGACGTGGCTCCGCGACCTGTTCGGCCTCGGCCTGATCGAGGAGCACCTCGACTGGTACCTGCTGCACGGCCGGCTCTCGTCGCAGCGCGCCGTCGCGGTGACCTCCTACATCGACCGGCTGCTGGCCCGCCTCCGCCCGCACGCCGGCGCCCTCGTCGCGGCGTTCGGGTACGGCCCCGAGCACCTGCGCGCGGCGATCGCGACCGGTGCCGAGCAGACGCGGCAGGAGGAGGCGCGCGCCTGGTACGAGGCGGCCCGCGCCGACGGCACCCTCCCGCGACCGGAGAAGGCGCCGCGGCACTGACGCCCGGGCTCAGTGCCGCGGGTACGCCTGCGCTGCGTCGCGCTCGGCCCGCAGCTCCAGCACCGACTCGTCGATCTTGCGCCGCGAGTACTCGTCGATCTCGAGCCCCTCGACGATCCGCCACTCGCCGTCGACCGAGCGGACCGGGAACGACGAGATCAGCCCCTCCTCCACTCCGTAGGACCCGTCCGACTCGACGGCGGCCGACGTCCAGTCGGTCCCCGTCACCCAGTCGTGAACGTGGTCGATCGCGGCGGATGCGGCCGAGGCCGCCGAGGACGCGCCGCGCACCTCGATGATCTCGGCGCCGCGCTTCGCGACGCGCGGCTCGAACTCGTCGTGCAGCCACGCGGAGTCGACCAGCTCGGTCACCGGACGCCCGTCGACGCTCGCGTGCGTGGCGTCCGGGTACTGCGAGGCGGAGTGGTTGCCCCAGATCGCGACGCCCGCGACCGAGCCGACCGGCGCATCCAGCTTCGCGGCCAGCTGCGCCACTGCGCGGTTGTGGTCGAGCCGGGTCATCGCGGTGAAGCGGCCGTGCGGGATGTCCGGGGCGCTCGCCCGGGCGATCCAGGCGTTCGTGTTGGCCGGGTTGCCGACCACCAGCACCCGGATGTCGTCGGCGGCGTGCGCATTCAGCGCGGCGCCCTGCGGTCCGAAGATCCCCGCGTTCGCCGCGAGCAGGTCGGCCCGCTCCATCCCCGCCGAGCGCGGGCGGGCGCCGACCAGCAACGCGACGTTCGCACCGTCGAAGGCCGCGGCGGCGTCGTCCGTCACCTCGATCCCGTCCAGGAGCGGGAAGGCCCCGTCCTGCAGCTCGAGGGCCGTCCCGGCGGCGGCGCGCAGCCCGGCCGGGATCTCGAGGAGGTTCAGCCGCACGGGGACGTCAGGCCCGAGCAGCTGACCCGAGGCGATGCGGAACAGCAGGGCGTAGCCGATGGCGCCCCCCGCTCCCGTGACCGTGACCTTCACCGGCGTGCGCTGCGTGCTCATGCCGCCGAGCGTAGGCGCGGGTCCTGCGTGCGCGGTAGGAGTCAGCGGGCGGACACGTCCTGCAGCACCTTCAGCACACGCCGCACCGGGGCGTGCGCGAGCGCGTCGGGCCGGGCGAGCACGTCCACGTGACGGACGAGCGCCACTCCGTCCACCGGCCGCAGCACCATGCCGTCGACGGCGAGCGCCGCCGCCGTGACCCGGGGCATGACCGCGATCGCGGCGCCGGTGCGGACCACCTCGGCGGCGACGAAGAACTCGTTGATCCGGTGCTCGATGCGCGGGGCCCGCCCCGCCAGCGCGCCGAGGTGGTCGAGCACACCCGCCAGGGGGAAGCCCTCGTGCGTCGAGATCCAGCGTTCGTCGCGGAGCTGCTCGGGCCGGATGCTCGACTGCGCGGCGAGCGGGTGCGCGGCGTGCAGGGCGATGTCGAGCGGTTCGACGAGCAGCGGAGTGACGACGAGGCGCGCGGTCGGCCAGTCCGGATCGTGGGCGAGGCGGTGCGCGATCACGAGGTCGTGATCGGCGGTCAGCCCGGCGAAGCGGTCCTGGGCGACGTCGGCGTCGGCGAGCGCGACCCGCTGGCCCTCGCCCAGGGCGCGCAGGAGCGGACCGAAGAGCGTGAGCCCGGCGCTGTGGAACGCCGAGACGCGCACGGGCCGGTCGTCCTGCTCGAGGAACGAGCCGACGGCCGCGCGGGCCTCGGCGAGCGCCTCCTCGACGCGGGCACCCGCAACGGCCAGCGCCTCGCCTGCCTCGGTCAGCACGAGCCGGCGGCCGCTGCGCACGGTCAGCGGCACCGGGATCCCGGCCTGCAGGGCGCCGAGCTGCTGCGACACGGCCGAGGCGCTGACGTGCAGCGCCGCGGCGACGGCGGCGACGCTCCCGCGGTCGCCGAGCTCGCGGAGGAGACGGAGTCGTGCCGGATCCATGAGCGTTCCCTTCATCGTCGATCAAGATGATGCCCGTTGTTCTTCATCGTCCAGGCCTCGACAGTAGCCCCATGCCGTCACGCCGCTCCGCCGACACCGTTGCCGATCTGCTCCTGCTCGGCGTCGCCGCGGTCTGGGGAGCGAGCTTCCTCGCAGCGAAGGACCTGGCCGCCGAGACCGGTGTGCCCGCGGCCGTCGGCCTCCGCTTCCTCGTCGCCGCGGCGGCGACCGGTCTGCTCTGCGTCGCGCGCCGCGAGCGGCTCCCTCGCGGCCGGGGACTCGCGATCGCCGCGCTGCTGGGCTGCTCGCAGGCCGCGGTGATCGGCCTCGAGACCTGGGGAGTGCACCTCACCTCCGCCACCAACGCGGGCCTGCTGATCAGCCTCGCGCTGGTGATGACCCCGGTGCTCGAGGGCCTCGCGTCCCGCTCCTGGCTCCCGCGCTCGTTCTTCGTCGCCGCGGTCGCGGCCGTGGTCGGAGTGGCGCTGCTCGTCTCGGACGGCGGCCTCCGTGCGCCCGCCCCGGGTGATGCGCTGGTGATCGCCGCCGCGGTGGTCCGCGCCGTCCACGTCACGGCGAGCGGGCACCTGACCAGGGGGCGCTCCGACGGCACGCTCGGCGTGGTGCTCGTGCAGATGCTCGTCTGCGCCGTCGCATTCTCGCTCATCGCCGGCCCCTCCCTCCCGGCCGCGGCAGCCGCTCTCGACGCGGCGGACTGGGGGAACGTGCTCTTCCTGGGTCTGCTCTGCTCGGTCTTCGCCTTCGTCGTGCAGCTCTGGGCGGTGCGGCGCACCTCCGCGTCGCGGGCGAGCATCCTGATGGGGACCGAGCCGGTCTGGGCGCTGCTGGTCGGCACGGTACTCGCGGGCGAGGCGATCGGGCCTCTCGGTGCCCTCGGCGCCGCCCTGATCGTGGCCGCCGCCTACGCCGGTCAGGCGATCGAGCGGAGGCACCGCCGCGCCCGGTCGATCCCGCACCGCGCCGCCGAGATCGCCGAACGCGCCACTGCGACTCCGTAGAGTGCCGATCATGCGCACCCTCTACCCCGAGATCGAGCCCTACGAATCGGGCATGCTCGACGTCGGCGACGGCCACTCCGTCTACTGGGAGGTCTCGGGCAACCCTGACGGCAAGCCCGTCGTGTTCCTGCACGGCGGCCCCGGCGCCGGCACCTCGCCCGCCCACCGCCGCCTCTTCGATCCCGCGAAGTACCGCATCGTCCTCTTCGACCAGCGGATGTGCGGACGCTCGACCCCGCACGCGAGCGAGCCCGGTGCGGACCTCTCGACGAACACCACCTGGTACCTCGTCGGCGACATCGAGCGCCTGCGCGAGCACCTCGGCATCGACACCTGGCTCGTCCTCGGCGGCTCCTGGGGCTCGACCCTCGCCCTCGCGTACGCCGAGACGCACCCGGATCGGGTCAGCGAGATCGTCCTCCGCGGAATCTTCACCCTGCGCCGCGCCGAGCTCGAGTGGTTCTACGAGGGCGGCGCGGCGGCCGTCTACCCCGACCTCTGGGAGTCCTACACCGCGGTCGTCCCAGCCTCCGAGCGCGGCAGTTTCATCGAGGCGTACTATCGCCTCCTGCACGACGAGGACCCGGCCGTGCACGGCCCGGCCGGCGTCGCCTGGACCACCTGGGAGGCGTCGACCATCTCGCTCCTGCAGAAGCCCGAGATGATCGAGGCCTGGTCCGATCCCGCCTTCGCGCTCGCCTTCGCGCGGATCGAGAACCACTTCTTCGTGCACAAGGGCTGGTTCGAGGAGGGGCAGCTGATCCGCGACGCGGAGGTGCTGCGCCGCATCCCCGCGGTCATCGTCCAGGGCCGCTACGACATGTGCACCCCCGCGTTCACCGCCTGGGACCTGCACCGCGTGTGGCCCGAGGCCGACTTCCACCTCATCGCCGACGCCGGCCACGCGTTCGACGAGCCGGGCATCCTGGACGCGCTCATCGAGGCGACCGACCGTTTCGCGGAGTGAGCCGAGGGGGCCGGCGGCCGGGTCTATCCTGAGCGGATGCGCCCGGACGCCGCCTCGGAGATGGACAGCTGGCCCACGGGCCGGCTGCTGTCGACGGCGTCCCGGATGGTCGAGCACGCCTGGCACGGCGCGCTCGCCGAGATCGGCCTGACCCACGCGGGCCTCATCGTCCTCCACCTGCTGCAGGAGGGTCCCGTGGCGCAGAAGGCGCTCGCCGCGTCGGCCCACGTCGAGGTGCAGACCATGTCGCGCACCATCGAGCGGCTCGAGCGCGAGGGTCACGTGGAGCGCAGGAGCGACCCCGCCGACCGCCGCCGCCAGCTCGTCTCGCTGACCGCGAAGGGCACCGAGGCGTGGCAGCGCGCGCACCGGCTCGAGGTCGACATGTTCCCGGGCAGCCTCGAGCACGGGCCTCTGCGCGACGCGCTGCTCGAGATCATCCGCGCCACGAGCGAGTCGCGCTGGGGCTGAGCCGCCCCTCCGCAAGCCCCGGCGGCGGGCGGCGCCGGAGCACTACCGTGACCGCATGACCTTCAACGACGACTCCCAGCTCAGCGGCGGCAAGGTCCGCCGGCGCGGACGCACCACGGGCATCGCCGTCGGCGGCGGCGCGGGCGTCGTCGTCGTGCTCGCGCTGCTGTCGCAGCTGCTCGGCGTGGATCTCTCGGGGCTCGGCGGTCTGGTCGGCGGGGGCGGCACGTCGCCCGAGCAGATCACCAGCACCGCGGTCGCCTGCGACAGCGGCGCCGACGCCAACGCCGAGGTCGACTGCCGCCTCGAGGGTGCCGCCGAGTCGCTCGACCGCTACTGGGGCACCGCGACCGGCACGATCGGCGCGACCTACACGACTCCGGGCGGCGTCATCGTCTTCGACACCGAGACGAGCACCGGATGCGGCGGCGCGACTGCGGCCGTCGGACCGTTCTACTGCCCGCCGGACCAGACCATCTACCTCGACACCGAGTTCTTCGACGAGCTGCGGACCCGGTTCGACACCTCGGGCGGATCGCTCGCGCAGATGTACATCCTCGCCCACGAGTGGGGCCACCACATCCAGAACCTGACCGGCGCGATGGAGTCGGCCGACCGCTCCGGCACCGGCCCCGACTCCGACTCGGTCCGCCTCGAGCTGCAGGCCGACTGCTTCGCCGGCGCGTGGGTCGGCGACGCCTCGACGGTCCCCGACGAGACGGGCACGCCCTACCTCAAGCCGGTCACCGCGCAGGAGTACCAGGACGCCCTGGGCGCGGCGGCGGCCGTCGGCGACGACCGGATCCAGGAGCAGGCGACCGGCACGGTCGACCCCGAGGGCTGGACCCACGGCTCGGCCGAGCAGCGCCAGCGCTGGTTCGAGGCCGGCTTCGAGGGCGACGCCGTCGACTGCGACACCTTCGCCGTCCCGGGCGCCCAGCTCTGACCTCTGCCCTGCGGCCGGATCTCGATTCGCGTCCCGCGGCCGCTACTCGATCAGCGAGCCTCCTGCTGGTCGAGCAGCCGCGCAGCGGCGTATCGAGACCAGCAGCCGCGCCCCTCAGGAGACCGAGTCCGCCGGCTCCTCCATGAACCACTCCGTGAACGAGCACGCCCGCCCGTCCGGGGCGAAGCGGATGATCCACAGGTTCAGGTACGTCTCCGCCCCCGGGTACACGGTCCGCCCCTGCACCACGGCCGTCTCGTCCGTCAGCGCGACGAGACCCCACGCGAAGGTCGGCTCGGCCGGCTCCGACTCCGCTCGCCACCACTCCACGATCGCGTCGCGCGGAGTGATCGCGTCGCGGTGCGGGGCCGTGAAGTACTCGGCGTCCTCGGTGAAGAGCGCGGCGATGTCGGCGGGGTCGTCGCTCGCCCACGCCGTCTCGTAGCCGGCGATCCAGTTCTCGATGTCGATCATGCGCACATCCTCGTCCCGCCCGCCGCGCACGGGAAGGGGACGCCGACCGCTGCGCAGAACGTCTGCTGAGATGGGGGTCTGTCGCCTGTCAGGCGACATCCCTTCCTCTCAGCTCAGGTTCTGCGGCGGAACCCCGTCGCCCTCCTCCTCGAGCAGCCGCACGATCTGCAGCTCGCGGAGTCGCGTCGTGGTCTGCAGCGTCTCGCGGGCGGCGATCGCGAGGCGGCACAGCAGCACCACGAGGACCACGGCGAGCACCGCGCCCACCACCACGACGACGATGTACAGCGAGAAGAAGACGGTGCCCGGCAGAGTGGTCATCGCTCCACGGTAGGCGGGCCGGCGTCCGGATCCCTCCCCCTCCCGACGGAGTGCGGCCGGTCCGACGTCAGGCGAATGCGCCCCGGTAGGCCCGCGCCGGATGCGTCGACGGCAGCTCGTCGGTGCCGAACAGCTTCCGCCGCAGCGTGCCCTCCGCGTACTCCGTCTGCGCGAGGCCGCGCTCCTGCAGCACCGGCATCACCCGGTCGACGAACTCCTCGTAGCTGCCCGGCAGGATCCAGTTCACGACGTTGATCCCGTCGATCCCGGAGTCGCGCCACTCGCCCAGGTGGTCGGCGATCTGCTCCGGAGTGCCGACCACGCGGCCGCGGAGCTTCGCCGACAGCCGCGCGAGGTCGCGCACCGTCGGCTCGCGGTCGGGCGAGGCGTCGCGGATCCACTGCAGGTGGCTCTGGCCGGCGTAGGTCTCGATCGCCGACAGGGGCAGGTCCGGGTCGAGCTTCTCACCCGTCTTCGGATCGAAGCCGAGGTTCGAGTGCAGGAGGAACGCGTCCGAGGACAGGTACTCGTCGTTCTCGCGCTCGGCCCGGCGGGCCTCCTCCTCCGTGTCGCCCGTGATGAACGACAGACCGAGGTAGAAAGCCGGCACGTCGGCCTCGCGCCCCGCCTCCGCGGCGAGACGGCGGGTGTCGGCGATCAGCTCGCGGGTCTTCTCGGGCGACCCCGAGAAGACGAACTGCGCCTCCGCGTTGCGCGCGGCGAAGCGCCGACCGGCGGGCGATGAGCCGGCCTGGAACAGCACGGGCGTGCGCTGCGGCGACGGAGCCGACAGGTGCGGGCCCTGCACGCGGTAGCGCTTCCCGACGTGGTCGATCCGGTGGATGCGCGACGCGTCGGCGAACGCGCCCGACTTGTCGCGGAGCAGCGCGCCGTCGTCCCACGACCCCTCCCACAGCTTGTAGACGACGTCGAGGTACTCCTGCGCCCACGCGTAGCGCTCGTCGTGCTCCTCGAGCCGGTCGTAGCCGAAGTTGCGCGCGGCGCCGTCGAGCGCGCTCGTGACGATGTTCCAGCCGATCCGCCCCTTCGAGAGGTGGTCGAGGGTCGAGACCTTCCGCGCGAAGTCGAACGGATGCGACTGCAGCACCGAGCTGGTGAACGCGAAGCCGAGGTGCTCGGTGCTCACCGCGAGGGCCGAGAGCAGCACCGACGGATCGTTGCTCGGCAGCTGCAGCCCCTCGCGGGCGTTGACCTCCCAGTCGCCGTCCGCCGGGCCGTAGAGTCCGGCGACGTCGGCGAAGAACATCGCGTCGAACCGTCCGCGCTCCAGCGTCCGGGCGAGGTCGATCCACAGCTGCACGTCGTCGAACTCGTGCTGCCGCGCCTCCGGATGCCGCCACAGCCCGTGCTGGATGTGGGAGGCGGTGTTCATGACGAACGCGCAGTAGCGCAGCGGACGCGGCTCGGAGCTCATCGCTCCAGGCTAGGACGCGTCACCGGCATCCCGCGGCGACCGCGATCGCGTCCTCGCCCGGGTAGCCGTACGGCTCGACGCCCGACCCGTCGGTGTAGCCCAGCGAGAGCGCCCACGCCGTCGCCCACTTCTCGTCGTCGCCGTCGAACGGAGCCGCGCGGTACAGGTCGTAGCAGCTCTCCTTCGACGTGATGGAGTGGCCGACTTCGTGCGCGACCAGGCCCACCGTCCAGCTCGCGTCCCAGTAGCGCTGGATGCTCTCGGTGAGCTGGATCTGCGACGGCGCTCCCTCCTGCAGACTCCACGTCGCGAGCCCCGCACCGGAGTCGCGGTCGCCGTAGGCCGTGCCGGCGATCTCGATGCTCTCGCGCCACTCGATGTCGATCGGCACGCCGCCCGAGATCGAGTCGGCGAAGGCGAGCACCTGCTGCTTCCGCGGCCAGTCCGGGGCGGCGCGCTCGGCGAGCCCCTCCTCCTGCGACAGCCGCATCACCTCCGCCTGCGCGAGGTAGGCCCGCAGAGCGGCGGGCTCCGAGAGGCGCACCGCCGCCCGCTCGGAGCCGTAGCCGTACAGCGCCCGCTCGACGAGCCAGCGGGACTGGCGCGACGCCGCGGTGCTGCTCGCCACCAGCGCGTCGGCCGTCGCCGCGGTGCTCTCCGTGAACGCGGTCGCGGCGTCCGTCACGGCGGCGAGCAGGGGGCGGATGCGCTCCCGCTGCTCGTCCTGGTCGGCGGCCTCGGAGGCGAGCGCGTCGGAGTCGGAGTCGAGAGCGTCGGCCGCGGCGAAGCGCTCGTCCGCGCCCTCCGGAGCCTCCGGGGCATCGGCCGTCACCGGCTCGGCGACCGGCACGTCGTCCGCCGCGTCCACGACGGCGTCGATCGCCGCTCGGTACGCGTCCCGGGCGGCGGGATCGACGGCCGCGTCGCCCGCCTCGTCGAGCGCCGGCCGGATGTCGGCCGTCTCGCCCTCCACCGAGTCCTCGAGTGCCTGCCACGAGGCCGCCGCACGGTCGTGCTCGGCGGCGGTCCGCTCGAACCGCTCCGCCGCCTCCTCGTACCTCTGCTCCGACAGCGCGTCGCGGACGAGGACCGCGGTCGTGCCCCCGCCGGCCAGCAGGAGGAGGGCCGCACCGCCCGCGACCACCCGGCGTCCCGTGCGCGAGAGTCGGCGCCGCGGCGGCCGCCCGGGCACCAGGGTGTCCGGATCGGGCGGGGGAAAGGCGGCAGCAGGCGCGGCGGCGGAGTCGGCGGTGCTCACGGCATTCAGTATCGCGGCCGCGGCCGTGAGGGGATCCATGCTGACCTCACACCGGCCCGGCGGGCGGGTCCGCGTAGGGTGTCCGACTGTGGATCCGCGCTCGCCCGACCCCTCGCCCGTGCCTCCGCTCTCGGACGCCGGGGCGCAGGCGCTCGACGCGGGCACCGTCGCCGAGATCCGGGCGCTGCGCGACGACTTCGCGCGGTTCATGCTCCAGTACAAGTTCGGCATGGACGAGATCGTCACCAAGGTGTCGATCCTGCAGGAGGAGTTCCGCGAGCTGCAGGAGTACAACCCCATCGAGCACGTCTCGAGCCGGTTGAAGTCGGCCGACAGCCTCATCGAGAAGATCGAGCGCAAGGGCTGCGACACCACCTTCGAGGGCATCTCGGGGGCGATCACCGACATCGCGGGCGTGCGGATCACGTGCAGCTTCGTCTCGGACGTCTACCGCGTCTTCGAGCTGCTCACCTCGCAGTCCGACGTGACCGTCCTCGAGGTGAAGGACTACATCGCGTCGCCGAAGGAGAACGGCTACAAGAGCCTGCACGCGATCGTCGAGGTGCCGGTGTTCCTCTCGGGAGGCTCCGTCGACGTCTGCGTCGAGGTCCAGTTCCGCACCATCGCGATGGACTTCTGGGCCAGCCTCGAGCACAAGATCTACTACAAGTACGACCGCCAGGTGCCCTCCGAGCTGCTCGACGGCCTGGTCGACGCCGCCCGCACCGCCGCGGCCCTCGACGCCGACATGGAGCGCCTGCACCGGCAGGTCCGCGGCGAGCTCCCGATCGAGCGCCCGCCCCTGCGCGCCCTCGACGTCTGACCGCCGCCTGCCTGCTGATCGAGTAGCCGCACCGCGGCGTATCGAGATCCCCCACCGCCGGAGTCGTGGCCGTGCTTCCCCGCTCAGCCCAGCGCCGTCACCAGCACCAGCAGCAGCACCGCGCTGCCGTTCAGCGTCGCGTGCGAGATGATCGCCGCGCCCAGCCGCCCGGTCGCCGTCGCGATCCAGCCGTGGGCGAGGCCGGCGACGACGGTCGTCACTCCGAGCGTCACGATGGTCGCCGGGTTCACCATCTGGTGCCCGTGCAGCAGCGCGAAGACGAGGGTTGACGCGACGATGCTGAAGACGGCCGCCCAGACGCGCCGCCCCCGCGTCGGAGGAGCGGCCTCGGCCTTCGTCCGCAGCATCCGGTTGCGCACCGCCCGCATCACGACGCCGCGGCACAGGATCTCCTCGACGATCGGCGCGACGACGACGGGGATGACCACCGAGCTCAGCACGAACCACACCGGGTCGGGCTCGAGCGCGAGATTGCCCTGCGCCTCCTGGAGGAACGGCGAGAACCCGATCAGCACGAGGACGATCACGATCCGCACGGCGATCCCGAGCCCGATGCCGATCGGCACGTCGATCCAGCGGAACGTCAGCCCGTAGTCGCGGGCGAGCGACTTCAGCCCGCGCAGCCGCGAGGCGAGCACCGGCACGACGAGCCCGATGAGGTAGCTGCCGAACGCACCGGCGAAGGCCAGCGCGGGGGAGTAGGGGAGCACGCCGAGCCCGAACAGCACGATCAGCACCGCGAGCGGCAGCACGATCCCGGCGATGGTCAGCACCGCCGTCGGCAGCCCCCAGCGCACCCGCGGATCGGGGAGGTAGAGGAGGGACGAGTACGGCGCCTCGACCGACGGCTGCGGCTCGAAGGCCTGGTGCGGGGCCGGCCATCCGCCGGCGGAGACGACCGCGGGCTCCTCGGGAGCGACGGTCGAGGGATCGGGCGGCGGGAAGGCGGCGGGATTCATGGCCTCACCAGGCTACGCAGCGACCCTGGGCGAACGGCGCGGCGGGCGAGCCTCGCGAACGTCCCCGGAAACGAGAGAAACCCCCGCCATGTAGAAGCTAGGCGAGGGTTTCCGTGGCTCCGACGGGCGTCGATCCCGTGACCTCACGATTTTCAGTCGTGCGCTCTACCAACTGAGCTACAGAGCCGTTGCGACGAGTACGCCGCTGAAAAAGGCCCTTCCTCTCGGAAGGGCCCCTTTGCGACCCTGACGGGACTTGAACCCGCGACCTCCGCCGTGACAGGGCGGCACGCTAACCAGCTGCGCTACAGGGCCTCGTTGCGAAGACAAGCATACTGCCTTCGAGGCTATTCGATTTTCACCCCGGTCGTTGCCGACCGGATCTTCTCGGTGCCGTCTTCGTGACCCCAACGGGATTCGAACCCGTGCTACCGCCGTGAAAGGGCGGCGTCCTAGGCCACTAAACGATGGGGCCGGAAGCTGCAGGGCTGACCCTGCGGCCGACCCCACCATGACTACCGACACGCAAGCATACGGATGATCGCCCCGGATGCAAAATCCGAACGTTCCGCACACGCCACGAACCCCGTCCGGGGTTGCCCGGTCCCTAGGCATACCGGTAGGGGCTTGGTTAGGGTTGGTCGGAATTGCCCTTCCCCCGGTGGCGGTCACCTCCGCCTGTCCGGACTCCGGCTCCCCCTGCAACCCCGAGGTCCCATGCTCTCTCTCCCGCGCCGCCGCAGCCCCGCACCGTCGTCGGCCGCGCCACGGCTCGGGCGACTGCGCGCCACGGCTCTCGCGTCGGCGACCCTCGCGCTGGTCGCCGGGCTCCTGGTCGCCACTCCGGCCCAGGCCGTCGAGTACCCGACGTGGGCCGATGTGGAGGCCGCCAAGGGCGACACCGCCGCCGCGGCCGCCCAGGTCGACAGCATCACCTCGCTGATCGCCGACCTCCAGGACGAGGTCGCCGCCGCTCAGCAGCTCGCCGAGGAGCGGGGTGCCGAGTACTTCGCGGCGCAGGAGAAGTTCGACGAGGCCGCGGACAAGGCCGCCGGGCTCGACGCCCGCGCGACCGAGAGCGCCGACGAGGCCGACGCCGCCTCGCAGCAGGCCGGCCTCCTCGCCGCGCAGCTCTACCGCACCACGGGCACGGACCTGTCGGTCAACATCTTCCTCGAGGGCGAGAGCGGCGGGTCCGAGGACCTGCTCGGCCGCATCGGCAACATGACCAAGCTCGTCGAGCGCTCGAACGCGATCTACGAGCAGGCGAGCACGGCCCGCAACACGGCGTCCTCGCTGGCCGACCAGGCCGAGGTCGCCCGCAGCGAGCGCGAGCGCCTCCGGCAGTCGGCCGAGGCCGCACTGGCCGAGGCCACGGCGGCCCAGCAGGCGTCGGAGTCGGTCCTCGCCGAGCAGCAGCAGCAGGGCATCGTGCTCGAGCAGCAGCTCGCCGCACTCCGCGACACCGAGTCGCGCACCGTCGCCGAGTACCAGGCCGGAGTCGCGGCGCGGGAGGCCGAGCGCCAGCGCAAGCTCGCCGAGGAGGCCGCCGCGCGTCAGGCCGCCGCCGAGGCCCAGCGGATCGCCGCCGCAGCGGCTCGCGCCGCCGCCGCCGCTGCAGCTGCATCGCGCCCGAGCTCGGGTGGCTCGAACTACACCGCACCGGCGCCCTCCGCGGGCGGCGGATCGACCGCGGTCAGCGACTCCGGTTGGGTGGAGCCCGTCAACGGACGGATCACCGGCACCTTCGGCCCGCGCAGCAGCCTCTCGACCGGCGGCGGCTCGACCAGCTCGTACCACCGCGGCACCGACCTCGCAGCCTCCTGCGGCACCCCGATCTTCGCCGCGCACAGCGGCACGGTCACCTACGCCGGCGTCTTCGGCACGTACGGCAACTGGATCGAGATCAACCACGGCGAGGGCATCAGCACCGGCTACGCCCACATCATCGCGGGCGGCATCTACGTGCGCGTCGGCGAGCGGGTCGAGGCGGGTCAGCAGATCGCGTCCGTCGGCTCCACCGGCGCATCGACCGGCTGCCACCTGCACTACGAGACCCGCGTCAACGGCACCGCCGTCAACGCCCAGCCCTTCATGGCCGCACGAGGAGTGACACTTGGTTGACCCCCGCACCACCGCTCGGAGCTTCACCCCGGCACCGCGCGAGCGGGCCTGGAAGGGTCGCCTCCCGATCGCGGTGTCGGCCGCCTTCGCCGTGACGGCGATCACGGCGTCCTTCGGGCTCACGCCCGCGACGGCCGACGACCCGAAGTACCCCTCGTGGGACGACGTGCAGAACGCCAAGCTCGACGAGGCCGCGAAGCAGGCCGAGATCGACTCGATCACCGGGCTCGTCGCGGGGCTCCAGACCGCGGTCGACGAGGCCTCCGTCGAGGCGATGCGCAAGGCCGAGACCTGGCGCCAGGCGACGGATGCGCTCGCCGCCGCCGCGCAGACCGTCACCGATCTCGAGGACCGCGCCGTCGAGGCTTCCACGAAGGCGCAGACCTCGAGGATGCGCGCGGGCCTGCTCGCCGCCCACCTCTCCCGCGCCGCAGGCGGGGACCTCTCGATGAGCCTCGTCGCGCGCGGCGAGGACGCCGGGGATCTGCTCTACCAGCTCGGCGCCATGTCGCAGCTGTCGGAGCAGTCGCAGAAGGTCTACGCCGACGCGCTCGCCGACAAGCAGCTCGCCGAGTCGCTCGCCGAGCAGGCCGACGTGGCGGTCGACGAGCACCGGAAGCTCTCGGACGAGGCGGACCGCGCCCGCGCGACGGCCGATTCCGCCGCCGAGTCCGCCCGGTCGGCTCTGGCCGTGCAGGAGGCGAAGTCCTCCGAGCTGATCGCGCAGCTCGCCCTGCTCAAGGACTCCACGGTCGAGGTCGAGACCGCGTTCCTCGCGGGCGAGCAGCAGAAGCGCGCCGAGGCCGCCGCAGCAGCCGCCGCGGCGCGCGCGCAGGCCGATGCCGAGGCCGCGGCAACGGAGGAGGACTCGCGTCCCGCTCCCGTCGTGACCGCTCCGGTGGGCGCCACGCCGTCGCGACCGGCGGCACCGCCGCAGCAGCCGCCGGTTCAGGCCCCTGTGCAGCAGCCCGTGCAGCCGCCCGTCCAGCCTGCGCCGCCCGTGCAGGCGCCTGCGCCTTCTCAGCCCGCGCCGCCTCCCGTCCAGGCTCCCGTCCAGCCCGCGCCGCCGCCCGTCCAGGCTCCGGCTCCCGTCCAGCCCGCTCCGGCCCCGGCGCCCGCACCGGCTCCGGCTCCCGCCCCCGTCGGACCGCCGCAGACGAACGCCGTCGAGACCGCCATCTCATACGCCTCCGCGCAGCTCGGCGAGCGCTACGTGCTCGGCGGCATGGGCCCGGACGTCTGGGACTGCTCGGGCCTGACCAAGCAGTCGTACGCGACCGCCGGCGTCTACATCGGCACGCACTCCGCGACGAACCAGTACAACACCATGGCCGGCGACGGGAAGCTGGTGCCCTACGGCGAGCGTCAGCGCGGCGACCTGATCTTCTGGGGATCGGCGGGCGACTACTACCACGTCGCCATCTACCTCGGGAACGGCCAGATCATCGAGGCGCCGAACCCGAACGCGCCGGTGCGCATCCACTCCATCTGGGGAGTGCCGACCGGCATGGTCGGCCGTCCGAGCGCCTAGCGCTCCCCGCGAACGACGAGAACCCGCCCCCACCGGCGATCCAGCAGTGCTGGACTCCGGCGGGAGCGGGTTCTCGTCGTTCGAGAGGCGACCCGAGGGGTCAGTGACCCTCTTCGGCCAGCTTCTTGATGCCGTCCTGGACGATCTGCTCGGCCTCGGCCGCGTCGCCCCACGCCTCGACCTTGACCCACTTGCCGGGCTCGAGGTCCTTGTAGCGCTCGAAGAAGTGCTTGATCTCGTTCTTGGTCTGCTCCGGCACATCGCCGATGTCCTGGATGTGCTGCCAGCGCGGGTCCTTCGCGGGGACCACGATCACCTTGGCGTCGGAGCCGGCCTCGTCGCTCATGTTGAGCACGCCGACGGGGCGCACCGACACGCCCACGCCCGGGAAGACCGGGTACTCGAGCAGCACGAGCGCGTCGACGGGGTCGCCGTCCAGGCCCAGCGTGTTCTCGAAGTAGCCGTAGTCCGTCGGGTAGACGAAGGAGGTGAAGAGCACCCGGTCGAGGTACACGCGACCGGTCTCGTGGTCGACCTCGTACTTGTTGCGGCTGCCCTTGGGGATCTCTACGACGACGTCGTATGCGGCCATGTTCGCTCCTTGAGTCGGTGGCGCCGCGGGCGGCGCATCGGCGGATCGGATCCGCCTCCCGAGCGCGTGCACACGCCAGCGCTCGCAGGCCGGATCGCTGGCCTAACGTTACTTGATGTGCCCGATCGCCCCCGTCTGACCCCCGCCGTCGCCGACCTGCGCCGAGCCGTCCGCACCGGCCTCGACGGCCTCGAGCGCGGCTCCCTGGTCCTCGTCGCGCTGAGCGGAGGAGCCGACTCGCTCGCCCTCGCCGCGGCCGTCGCCTTCGAGGCGCCGCGTGCCGAGCTGCGCGCAGGCGTCGTGATCGTCGATCACGGCCTGCAGGAGGGGTCGGACGGAGTCGCTCGTCGCGCCGCCGAGCAGGCCCACGGGCTCGGTCTCGCACCCGTCCTCGTCGAGGTCGTCTCCGTGCAGGAGGGGGAGGACGGCCCGGAGGCGGCGGCCCGCACCGCGCGGTACGGCGCCCTCGCCGATGCGCTCGAGGCGACCGGGGCGGTGGCGGTCCTCCTCGGGCACACGCTCGACGACCAGGCCGAGACGGTCCTCCTGGGCCTCGCCCGCGGAGCCGGCGCCGCGAGCCTGCACGGCATGGCTCCGGTGAGCGGACCGCTGCGACGGCCGCTGCTCGGCCTCCGCCGGGCGACGACGCGGGCCGCGAGCGCCGACGCCGGCCTCGAGCCGTGGGACGACCCGCACAACGACGACGTCCGCTACTCGCGGGTGCGCGTGCGCCGCTCGGTGCTGCCCGTGCTCGAGGACGAGCTCGGCCCCGGCGTGGCCGAGGCCCTCGCCCGCACGGCCGAGCAGCTGCGCGAGGACGGCGACGCGCTCGACGCGATGGCGCTCGACTGGGCGCTCGAGCTCGTCGGCCAGAACGACGAGGGCCATGTGACGGTCGACGCCCGCGGGCTCGCGGCGGATCCGCCCGCGCTGCGGCAGCGCATCATCCGCCTGGTCGTGTCGAACGAGTTCGGAGTCTCGCTCTCGCGCGCGCAGACGCTCGCCGTCGCCGCGCTCGTCACCGACTGGCACGGCCAGAAGGGCGTCGACCTCCCCGGCGTCCTCGCGACCCGCTCCGGCCCCGACCTCGTCTTCGCCCCGGCCCGCCCGCGCTGACCTCCCGCTGCGCGCTCTGCAGGACGCGGGTCTCGAGACGCCGCTTGCGCGGCTACTCGACCTGCAGAGCTGGGATCGGCTCGCCGAGCGGGCGCGACGCCCCCGTAGAGTGATCGGGTGGAAGCAGCCGACATCGCCGACGACATCACCGAGGTCCTCTACACCGAGGCCGAGATCCACGCGCGGATCCGTGACCTGGCCCGCGCGATCGAGCGCGACTACGCCGGGGAGAACCTGCTCATCGTGGGCGTCCTGCGCGGCGCCGTGATGGTCATGGCCGACCTCGCCCGCGAGCTCAAGATCGACATCGTCATGGACTGGATGGCCGTCTCCTCCTACGGCAGCAGCACCAAGTCCTCGGGCGTCGTGCGGATCCTGAAGGACCTCGACACCGACATCACCGATCGCAAGGTGCTGATCGTCGAGGACATCATCGACTCCGGTCTCACCCTCTCGTGGCTGCAGGGCAACCTGCGGAGCCGAGGGGCGGAGTCGGTCGAGATCTGCGCGCTGTTCCGGAAGCCCCGCGCCGCCAAGGTCGAGGTCGAGGTCGCGTACGTCGGGTTCGACATCCCCAACGACTTCGTCATCGGCTACGGCCTCGACTACGCCGAGCGCTACCGCAACCTCCGCGATGTCGCGATCCTCGCGCCCCACGTCTACGCCTGATCCGACTCCGCTCGCCGAGCGGGCCGACGTCGCGCAGCGCAGCCTCGACCGGCTGTTCCGGGCGCCCCTGATCGGGTACCACGCGAGCTACCCGACCTCGGTCGCCGCCGACGCGCCGTTCCACTACTGGTGGCTCGCGCACGCGATCGACGCCGCGGTCGACGCGTTCGAGCGCACCGGAGACGCGGCGCACGTCGAGCGGGCGCGGCGCGTGCACCGGGCGATCCGGCTCCGGAACGGCGGGCGCCTGGTCAACGGCTACTTCGACGACATGATGTGGCTCGGAGGCGCTCTCGCACGCCTCGGAGCGGCGTCCGGCGAGCCGCGCTGGCTGGACCGCGCGGACCGGCTCTGGCGCTTCTCCGCCCGGAAGGGCTGGAACCTCCGCCACGGCGCCAGCCTGGCCTGGCGCCGCAGTCAGCTCGACTACAAGAACGCCCCGGCGAACGGGCCGTTCGCGATCCTCGGCGCGCGCCTCGAGCTGCTGCGTCCCGACGGGCGCGAGCTGTTCGCCCGCGCGGCATTCGACTGGATGCACGTGCGGCTGCGCGACGACGAGTCGGGCTTCGTCGCCGACGGCATCGGCCGCGAGGGAGGCTCGGCCCGCGACGACTGGGCGTTCAGCTACAACCACGGGGTCTACATCGGCTCGGCGCTCGCCCTGCACCGGCTGCACCCGGATGCACGCCTCGTCGCCCACGCGTCCCGAACGGCCGAGGACCTGCTCGACCGCCTCGCTCCCGACGGCGTCCTCGTCGACCAGGGTGCGGGCGACGGCGCCCTCTTCGGCGGCATCGCCTACCGCCACCTCGTCGATCTCGCGCTGACGGAGGGAGTCGCCCCTGCGACCGCCGAGCGCCTCCGCTCCTTCGTCCTGGGTAGCGTCGACGCGCTCTGGCGCTCGGGCGAGCGCCGCGGCGTCCTGCTCGCCGGCCCGCGCTGGGACGCCCCGCCGACCCTGCCCGCCACCCTCTCGGCCCAGCTCGGCGCGGTCCTCGCCACCGAGGCCGCCGCCCGCCTCCTCCCGGCCCCCTGAACGTGGCGCCCACGTACGATCTGCAGGCATTGCGCGCGGGAATCCGCTTCCCTCCGCTTGTCCCCGCCCGTCCTGCCCCGGATCCCCTGCAGATCGCGCAGCCCGACGACGAGGCGTAGGACGCGACGCACGCCCACGGCGAACGCGCGGGGCGCGTTCAGAGTGCGGGAGGTAGCCTGACACTCACATTTCTCCGTCAGAAAGGTGCCGGGTCTCGACCCGCAACATTCATGAACGTCAAGCGCATCTTCCGGGGTCCCATTCTCTACGTCGTCCTCGCGATCGTCGCGGTGTGGATCGGGTCCTCTCTGATCACGATGTCCGGGTTCCGGCAGATCAGCACGCAGGAGGGCCTCCAGCTGCTGCAGGACGGCCGGGTCGAGTCGGCGAAGATCGTCGACGGGGAGCAGCGGGTCGACCTGACGCTCTCGCAGGCCGACGGCGACAACGGCACGCAGGTGCAGTTCTACTACGTGGCTCCGCGCGGCACCGAGGTCATCGATGCCGTGACCGCGGCCGACCCGTCGGACGGCTACGACGACGAGGTCCCGCAGACCAACTGGTTCCTGTCGGCGCTCGGCTTCCTGCTCCCGATCCTCCTGATCGGCGCGTTCTTCTGGCTGATGCTCTCAGGCATGCAGGGCGGCGGCAACCGCGTCATGCAGTTCGGCAAGTCGAAGGCGAAGCTGGTCTCGAAGGAGTCGCCGAAGGTCACGTTCCAGGACGTCGCCGGTGCCGACGAGGCCATCGAGGAGCTGCACGAGATCAAGGAGTTCCTGAAGGAGCCCGCGAAGTTCCAGGCCGTCGGTGCGCGGATCCCGAAGGGCGTGCTCCTCTACGGCCCTCCCGGGACCGGCAAGACCCTGCTCGCCCGCGCCGTCGCGGGAGAGGCGGGCGTGCCGTTCTACTCCATCTCGGGCTCCGACTTCGTCGAGATGTTCGTCGGAGTCGGCGCGAGCCGCGTGCGCGACCTGTTCCAGCAGGCGAAGGAGAACTCGCCGGCCATCATCTTCGTCGACGAGATCGACGCCGTCGGCCGTCACCGCGGTGCCGGCATGGGCGGTGGCCATGACGAGCGCGAGCAGACGCTGAACCAGCTCCTCGTCGAGATGGACGGCTTCGACGTCAAGACGAACGTCATCCTGATCGCCGCGACCAACCGCCCCGACATCCTCGACCCGGCGCTGCTGCGCCCCGGCCGCTTCGACCGCCAGATCGGCGTCGACGCTCCGGACATGCTCGGCCGCAAGCGCATCCTCGAGGTGCACGGCCGCGGCAAGCCGCTCGCCGAGGGAGTCGACCTCGAGGTCGTCGCCCGGAAGACCCCCGGCTTCACCGGTGCCGACCTGGCGAACGTCCTCAACGAGGCCGCACTGCTCACGGCCCGCTCCAACGCTCAGCTGATCGACAACCGTGCGCTCGACGAGGCGATCGACCGCGTCATCGCCGGTCCGCAGCGCCGCACCCGCGTCATGCGCGACAAGGAGAAGCTGATCACGGCGTACCACGAGGGCGGGCACGCTCTCGCCGCCGCCGCGATGCGCCACACCGACCCCGTCACCAAGGTGACGATCCTGCCGCGCGGCCGCGCCCTCGGCTACACGATGGTGCTGCCGCTCGAGGACAAGTACTCGACCACCCGCAACGAGCTCCTCGACCAGCTGACCTACGCCATGGGCGGCCGCGTCGCCGAGGAGATCGTCTTCCACGACCCCACCACGGGAGCGTCGAACGACATCGAGAAGGCGACCGCGATCGCCCGCAAGATGGTCACCGAGTACGGCATGTCCTCGAACGTCGGAGCCGTCAAGCTCGGCCAGTCCTCGGGCGAGATGTTCCTCGGGCGCGACATGGGCCACCAGCGCGACTACTCCGAGCAGATCGCCGAGCGGGTCGACGCCGAGACTCGGCAGCTCATCGAGCAGGCGCACGACGAGGCGTGGCAGGTCATCAACGCCAACCGCGACATCCTCGACCGGCTCGCCGCCGACCTCCTCGAGAAGGAGACGCTCGACCACGACCAGCTGGCCGACATCTTCAAGGACGTCCGCCGCATCGACGAGCGCCCGCAGTGGCTCTCGAGCGACAAGCGCCCGCTGTCCGACCTCCCGCCCATCGCGATCCCGGCCGCCAAGGCCCCGATCGACGCCGGCGTGACCGACGGAGGAGTCGTCTCCGAGAGCACGGAGCAGACCGCGCCGCAGCGTCCGCCGCTGATCAACCCGCGTCCCGCGACGGCCTAGGCTCCCGTGGCCGTCGACAGGGCGCGCATCGAGGCCGCCGTCGTCGAGCTCCTCGCGGCCATCGGGGACGACCCCGGTCGCGAGGGGCTCGCCTCCACTCCGCGGCGCTTCGCCGAGGCGTACGAGGAGTTCTTCGGCGAGAGCGACGTCGACCCCGCCTCCCACCTCGACGAGACCTTCGCGGTCGTCGAGGGCGAGGCGACCGCGCACCCGGACGGGCAGACCGTGATCGTCCGCGATCTCGCGTTCCGCTCCGTCTGCGAGCACCACCTCCTGCCGTTCGTCGGCGTCGCGCACATCGCCTACCGCGCGGGGGAGCGGGTCGTCGGCCTCGGCCGCCTGCCGCGGGTCGTCGAGACCGTCGCCTCGCGACTCCAGCTCCAGGAGCGGCTGACCGAGCAGATCGCCGACGTGATCCAGACGGGCCTCGCGCCCGAGGGCGTCGTGGTCGTGGTCGATGCCGAGCACGGCTGCGTGCGGATGCGCGGACCGCGCCAGACCCGCAGCTCGACCGTCACGGTCGCCGCCCGCGGCACCCTCGCCGAGCCCGCCGCCCGCGCCGAGATCATCGCGCTGATCGGCGCCGCTCGGGGGGAGTGACGTGCCTCCCTCCGCCGCCGACCTCGCACCGACCGGGCGCGCCGCCCTGCTCGGGATCCTCAACGTCACCCCCGACTCCTTCAGCGACGGCGGCCGCTGGTTCTCGGTCGACGACGCCGTGCGGCACGGCATCGGCATGACGCGCTCGAGCGGCGACGGGCCGGCCGCGTTCGGCGCCGACCTGATCGACGTCGGCGGCGAGTCCACCCGGCCCGGCGCCGCGCGCGTCGACGCCGATGCTGAGCAGGCGCGCGTGCTCCCCGTGGTCCGCGCGCTCGCCACGGAGGGCGTGCAGGTCAGCATCGACACCATGAGCGCGGCGACGGCCGAGGCCGCTCTCGATGCGGGCGCTCTGGTCGTCAACGACGTCTCGGGCGGTCTGGCCGACCCCGCCATGCTGCCGCTCGTCGCCGAGCGCGGCGCCGTCTACATCGCCATGCACTGGCGCGGCCACAGCGCCGACATGAACGCGCTCGCCTCCTACGCCGACGTCGTGGGCGAGGTGCGGGGCGAGCTCGAGCGCCGGATCGACGCGGCGCGCGAGGCGGGCATCCGCGACGACCGTCTGATCCTGGATCCGGGACTCGGCTTCGCGAAGAACGGCGGCCACGACTGGGCCCTCCTCGCGCACCTCGACTCGATCGTGTCGCTCGGCTTCCCGGTGCTCGTCGGGCACTCGCGCAAGCGCTTCCTCGCTCCGTTCGCGGCCGAGGCCGCCGCCGCCGAGCGCGACGACGTGACCGCCATGCTCAGCCTCCTCGCCGCCGACCGCGGCGCCTGGGGTGTCCGGGTGCACGACGTCCGCTCGAGCGCCCGCGCCCTGGCGCTCTCCGCCCGCCTGCACGAGGAGCTCCCGTGACCGAGTCCGAACCGTCCGCGTCCGTCCCGACCGGCGTCCGCCCCTCCGCCGTCGACCCCGCCGCCCTCGCGCTGCGCGACTCGATCACCCTCACGGGGCTGCGCGTGCGCGCGCACCACGGCGTCTTCGACTTCGAGCGCGAGAACGGTCAGGACTTCGTGATCGACGCGACCGTCTGGCTCGACGTCGCGCCCGCCGCCGGCGCCGACGCCCTCGCCGAGACGGTCCACTACGGCGAGCTCGCGATCGCGCTCGCGGACGCGGTGACCCGCGATCCGGTCGACCTCATCGAGACGGTCGCCGAGCGCCTCGCCGCCGTCGCGCTCGGCTTCGCGGCGGCCGACGTGGTGCGCATCACCGTCCACAAGCCCGATGCGCCGATCCCGCTGCCGTTCGACGACGTCGCCGTGCAGATCACCCGGGCCCGCTCGTGAGGCCCCGACAGGAGCGGATCCTCCCGGAGCGCCGGGTCGTCCTCGCGCTCGGCAGCAATCTCGGCGACCGCCTCGCGCACCTGGAGGACGCGGTCCGCGCGCTCGCGACGACTCCGGGACTGCGTGTGCACGCCGTGTCGAAGGTCGTCGAGACCCCCGCGTGGAAGCTCGACGGGGTCGACCACGACGCACCCGGCTACCTCAACGCGGTGGTCACCGGATCCACGACGCTGGATCCCGAGGACCTCCTCGCGGCGACCGCCGCGATCGAGCGCGCGGGCGGCCGCCTCCGGGGGGAGGGCGAGGAGCGCTGGGGCGACCGCACGCTCGACATCGACCTGATCGCGGTCGGAGCCGTCGTCCGCGACGACCCGCACCTCACCCTCCCGCACCCCCGCGCCGCCGAGCGCGCCTTCGTCCTCGAGCCGTGGCTCGACGTCGAGCCCGACGCGGTCCTGCCGGGGCACGGCTCCGTCGCGCAGCTGCGGGCCCTCGCGAGCGACCCGGTGCATCCGTGGTCCGGAGCGATAGCGTGGAGGGGCGCCCGCGCCGCGAGCGCACCGACGAGCACCGCCCCCGGCACACCCGACCCCGAGAGCAGCACTCCGTGACGCGCACCCGCCTCAGCACCCTGCTCGGCCTCGCCCTCGCGGGCGCCGTGGCGGGGTTCCTCCTCGACCTGGCGATCGCCTCCTCCGGTCGCCCCGTGCTGCTGCCGCCGTTGACGGTGCCGCTCACCCTGGTCGTGGTCGCGGCCGTGGTCCTCGCCTTCGCGATCCCGATCCACCGGGCCACCACGGGTACGCTGCGCCGACGGATCGATCCGTTCCGCGCGATGCGCGTCGTGGTGCTCGCGAAGGCCTCGAGCCTGGTCGGAGCGCTGCTGCTGGGAGCCTCGGGCGGGATCCTGGTCTACCTGCTGAGCCGCGCGGTGCCTTCGCTAGGCTCCGTGTGGCAGGACGTCGCCACGATCGCGGGATCGATCGTCCTGCTGGTGGCCGGACTGGTCGCCGAGCACCTCTGCACCATCCCGCCGAGCGATGACGACGACGACGCCGTGGTCGGCGAGGCGAACCGCGCCTGACGCCGGCCGCCGGAGGGTCGCCGACAGGAGTACGTGAGCATGACGGACGAGCCGCAGCAGCCGCAGTCCCGCCGCGAGGCGCGGCTCGAGGAGGAGGCGCGCAGGGAGCGCGCGGAGCCGCAGCCGCTCGCGCAGGACGAGCCGCTCGCGACGCAGGCCGAGCCGCCGGAGGCGCAGGTCGAGCCGAGCGCTCTCGGGACCCGCCTCGAACTCACCGGTGACTGGCGCCGCGTCTCGCCCCGCTACATCGCGGTCGAGATCGTGTCGGCCGTCGTGTCGAGCGTGGTGCTGCTCGCCGTGCCGGTCGTGCTGTGGCTCGTCGGAGTGGGCTGGGCGTGGATCGCGCTCCTCGCCGCCGCCGCGCTCGCGCTGACCCTCCTCATCGTCGCGCCGCGCCGCGCCCGGGCGTACGGCTACCTCCTCCGCGACGACGACCTGCTCTTCCGCCGCGGCATCATGTTCCAGCGCTTCGTGTCCGTGCCCTACGGCCGGATGCAGCTCATCGACGTCAACCGCGGACCGCTCGCCCGGGCGCTGGGCCTCGCCGACCTGCGCTTCGTGACCGCCGCCGCGGCGACCGGAGTGAGCATCCCCGGCCTGGCCGAGGCCGACGCGGAGCAGCTGCGCGACAGTCTCGTCGCGCTCGCCGAGTCGCGCCGGGCCGGGCTGTGAGCGAGGCTCCCGAGCGAGCGGTCCGCGGCATCGAGACCGACCTCGCCGACGGGGAGTGGCACCGCCTGCACCCGGCGACGCCCGTCCTCAAGGGCGGCATCGGCCTGATCGTCGTGCTGGGCATCCTGATCACGAACCTGCGCGAGCGCCTCGTCGAGCTGTTCCTGCCCGGCGCCGGTGAGTACGAGAGCGGCGACCCCGTCGATCAGCTCGTGAACCGCGGACTGATCGGCTGGGCGCTGCTCGCGGTGGCGATCGGACTCGGCGTCGCGGTCTTCGCCTTCTGGCTGTCGTGGCGGATGCACACCTTCCGCATCACCGAGGAGGTCGTGGAGGTGCGCTCGGGCGTGCTGTTCCGCACGAACCGCCGCGCGCGCCTGGACCGCATCCAGGGGATCGCCGTGCAGCGCCCGCTCGTCGCCCGGATCTTCGGCGCCGCGAAGCTCGAGGTCGGCGTCGCGGGCCAGGACGCCAACGTCCAGCTCTCGTACCTCGGCTCGCGCCTGGTGGACGCGCTCCGCCGCGACATCCTGCGGCTCGCCTCCGGTGTCCGCGAGCGCGAGGCGGGCGCTCCGGGGGAGGCGCCGGCCGGCGGGTTCCTCGCGCGCCGGCTGGAGGAGTTCGGCGGGACGGACGACGACGGCACGCCCCCGGAGTCGATCGTGTCGATCCCGCCCGGCCGGCTGCTGGGCTCGCTCGTCTTCAGCGGGTTCACCCTGTTCCTGGCGGCGTCGATCGTGGCAGTGGTGCTCGTCGCGGTGCACGGCTCGCCCTACGTGCTGATCGCGATCCTGCCGGGCCTGCTCGGCTCCGGCAGCTACTACGTGCGCCAGTTCGTGCGCTCGCTGCGCTACTCGATCGCGGCCACTCCCGACGGCGTGCGCGTCGGCTACGGAGTCTTCTCGACCAGCAGCGACACGCTGCCGCCCGGCCGCGTCCACGCGGTCGAGATCACCCAGCCGCTGCTGTGGCGGCCCTTCGGGTGGTGGCAGGTGAAGATCGACCGCGCCGGCCACGCCGCATCCCAGGGCGCGAACGGACAGCCGAACACGACGATCCTCCCGGTCGGCGATCTGCGCGACGTCGAGAAGGTGCTCGGGCTGCTGCTGCCGGGCGCCGCGGAGGGCGCCGAGGCTACTCCGGTCGGCGACGCCCTGAGGCACCGCGATGCCGCCGGCTTCACCCGTGCGCCCCGCGCCGCGGCGTGGCTCCGCCCGTTCTCGTGGCGCCGCACCGGCTACCGGCTCACCGACGACGTGGTGATCCTGCGCAGCGGAGCCGTCTGGCGGCGCGTCGCCGTCGTGCCGCTCGCGCGCATGCAGAGCATCGGCGTCCAGCAGGGGCCGCTCCAGCGCCTGCTGGGGCTCGCCTCGGCCCGCGTGCACACGGTCACCGGCCCCGTCACTCCGATGGTGCCCGTGATGGGAGCGGCCGACGGGCTCGCGTTCTTCGACGCTCTGGCGCACGCGGGAGTGCGCGCGGCCGAGCGCGATGCCAGCCACCTGTGGGGGAGGCGCGCGGCCGCCGCGCCCGCCCCGTCGTGGCCCGCCCCCGAAGGAGACCCGTATGCCTGAGCCCCGCCGCGACGGACGCCTCGGCGTCGGGATCATCGGAGCCGGTCGCGTGGGCCCCGTGCTCGGCGCCGCTCTCGCCGGCGCCGGCCACGCGATCGTCGGAGTCGCGACCACGAGCGAGGCCGGCCGCGAGCGCGCCGACGCCCTGCTGCCCGGCGCGCCGATCCTCGCGATCCCCGAGCTCGTCGAGCGCAGCGAGCTCGTCGTGCTGGCGGTCCCGGGCGACGAGCTCGGGTCGCTGGTCGCCGGGCTCGCCGCCGCGGGGGTCTGGCAGCCGGGCCAGCTCGTGCTGCACACCGCTCCCGAGCACGGGTTCGGGATCCTCGCCCCCGCTCTCGCGGCCGGAGTGATCCCGCTCGCCGTGCACCCCGCGATGGCCTTCAGCGGCACGAGCCTCGACCTCGCGCGGCTCGTCGAGACGTACTTCGCGGTCACTGCACCGGGTCCCGTCCTCCCGATCGCGCAGGCCCTCGTCGTCGAGATGGGCGGCGAGCCGGTGACCGTGGCGGAGGCGGACCGCGCCGCCTACGCGGAGGCCGTCTCGACCGCCACCACGTTCTCGACCGCTATCGTCGACCAGGCCGCCGGCCTGCTCGCCGGCATCGGCGTCGAGAAGCCCGGCTTCTTCCTCTCCAGCCTCGTCCGCTCCTCCGTCGACGACGCCCTCCGCCGCGCCGCCGGCTGACCGCCCCGCCCCCGCCCCTTGCTGGTCGAGTAGCCCCGCAGGGGCGTATCGAGACCCACGTCCTCCGATGGTGATGTCCGGCTGTGGTGGATCTCGATACGCCCGCTGCGCGGGCTGCTTGATCAGCAGGAGGAGGCGGGGTGCCGAGAGCTTGCCGGTCGAGTAGCCCCGCAGGGGCGTATCGAGACCCGCGTCCTCCGAGCCTGATATCCAGGCGCCGGTGGATCGCGATACGCCCGCTGCGCGGGCTGCTCGATCAGCAAGGGGGAGGGGCGGGCGTCGCCGGTAGCATCGTCGGGTGATCAGCACCATCGAACGCATCGACGCCCTCCGCGAGCGGGTGGCGGAGGCGCGTCGCGCCGGATCCCGCGTCGCCCTCGTCCCCACGATGGGCGCCCTGCACGACGGCCATCTCGCGCTCGTCGACGCGGCACGCGCGAGCGCCGACCTCGTCGTCGTGTCGGTGTTCGTGAATCCGCTGCAGTTCGGCCCCACCGAGGACCTCGACCGCTACCCGCGCGACCTCGCCGCCGACACGGCGCTGCTGGAGGCCGAGGGCGTCGATGTCGTCTTCGCCCCGTCGGTCGCGGAGATGTACCCGGACGGGCCCACGTCGACCCGCGTCGTCGCCGGGCACGTCGGCACCCTCTACGAGGGACGCTCCCGCCCGGGTCACTTCGACGGCATGCTGACCGTGGTCGCGAAGCTGCTGCACATCGTGCAGCCCGACGTCGCGTTCTTCGGGCAGAAGGACGCGCAGCAGCTGTTCCTCGTGCGGCGCATGGTGCGCGACCTCGACGTGCCCGTCGCGATCGAGGCCGTCGAGACGGTCCGCGAGGAGGACGGCCTCGCTCTCTCGAGCCGCAACCGCTACCTCGACGCCCGCGAGCGCCGCGCCGCCCGCACCGTCCCGAACGTGCTCGAGGCCGCCGCCTCCGCGGCCGACGGCGGGATCGACGCCGTGATCGCGGCCGCCCAGTCGGCGGCGATGGGCGAGGCGCTGGTTAAGCTGGACTACCTCGTCGTCGTGAACCCGGCGACGCTCCTCCCGGTCGACGACGACCATCGCGGCCCGGCCCTCGTGCTCGTCGCCGCGATCGTCGGATCCACCCGGCTCCTCGACAACGGCCCGATCCTGCTCGCCTGATCGCGCCCCTCCGCCCCCGACCGAAAGCACCTGTTCGCCATGGCCGACACCCCCGATGCCCCCGTGACCTCGTCCCCTCCGGTCGCGGCCGTTAGTGAAGGCGTCGCTCTGAATTGGGCCGAACTCGCGGAGAGAAACGAGCAGTACCAGGTGCGCAAGGGCAAGCGCGAGATTCTTCTCAAGCTCGCGGACGGCGACCTCGGGCGTGGCCCGTATCCGGTGAAGGTTGGCGTCACTGACACGATCGCTGCAGTCCGCGCGCGCCACAACGGCATCGAGCCGGACATTAAGACGGGCGAGCGAGTAGGCCTCGCCGGCCGCGTTGTGTTCCAGCGCAATACCGGCAAGCTTTGCTTTGCGACGCTGCAGTCGGGAGATGGAGAGCGTATCCAGGCGATGGTGTCGCTCGGTGACGTCGGCGAGAACTCACTCGCAAAGTGGAAGGACCTCGTCGACATCGGCGACCACCTGTTCGTCGAGGGTGAGGTCATCTCGAGTAAGCGCGGCGAGCTGAGCGTGTGGGTATCGAGTTGGGACATGGCCGCGAAGGCGCTCCTCCCGCTGCCGAACCTGCACAACGAGCTCGGCGACGAGACCCGGATGCGCCAGCGCTACCTCGACCTGATCGTGCGTCCGCAGGCGCGCGAGACGGTCGTCACCCGCGCGGCGGTCAACGCGTCTCTCCGCAGCACCTTCTCGTCGCACGGCTTCCTCGAGGTCGAGACGCCGATGCTGCAGGTCATGCACGGCGGTGCGTCGGCCCGCCCGTTCGCGACGCACTCGAATGCCTTCGACACCGAGCTCTACCTCCGCATCGCCCCCGAGCTGTACCTCAAGCGGGCCGTCGTCGGAGGCATCGACCGCGTCTTCGAGATCAACCGCAACTTCCGCAACGAGGGCGCCGACTCCACGCACTCGCCCGAGTTCGCGATGCTCGAGGCGTACCAGGCCTACGGCGACTACACCTCGATCGCCGACCTCACGCAGGAGCTGATCCAGAACGCGGCGCTCGCCGTCGCCGGATCGCACGTGGTCACCTGGGCCGACGGCACCGAGTTCGACCTCGGCGGCGAGTGGGACCGCATCTCGATGTACGAGAGCCTCTCGCAGGCCGCCGGCATCGCGATCACCCCCGGGACCCCGCTGGTCGAGCTCGAGACGCTCGCCGAGCGCGAGGGCGTCGAGGTCCACGTGCCCACGCACGGCAAGTACGTCGAGGAGCTGTGGGAGCACTTCGTGAAGGGCGGGCTGACCCGTCCGACCTTCGTGCTCGACTTCCCCGTCGACACCTCGCCGCTCGTGCGCGCGCACCGCACCGTCCCGGGCGTCGTCGAGAAGTGGGACCTCTACGTCCGCGGCTTCGAGCTCGCCACCGGCTACTCGGAGCTCGTCGACCCGGTCGTGCAGCGCGAGCGCTTCGTCGAGCAGGCGCGCCAGGCGGCCGCGGGCGACGACGAGGCGATGCGCCTGGACGAGGACTTCCTCCGCGCCCTCGAGCACGGAATGCCGCCGACGGGCGGCATGGGCATGGGCATCGACCGGCTCCTGATGGCGATCACCGGCCTCGGGATCCGCGAGACGATCCTGTTCCCGCTCGTCAAGTAGCCTGGACGAACGGCGGGTCCGCCCCCGCCGAGCACGACGGCGGCCCTCGCGGCCGGACGGGGGAGACGTGGTCCGGGCATCCAGCATCGTCGCGATCGCGGTCGCGAGCGTGCTCACCGTCGCGCAGTTCGGGGTGGGCACGGTGGTCGCCGCATCCGTCCTCGCCGATTCCCGCGATCTCGGAGCGGCCGTCGCCGATCGGCAGGCGGCCGAGGCGTTCGAGCCCGACGCCACGATCGCCGGATTCGCGGAGCGGACGGCCATGTCCACGCGCGGCCGCGCCCTCTACTACGCCTCGCACCCCTCGGTCGAGCCGACCACCGGCTTCAACGAGCTGTGCGGCTACGGCGCCTCGGACGAGATCGTGCTCGGCTGCTACACCGGCAGCGACATCTACATCTCGGACGTGGACAACCCCGATCTCGACGGCATCCGCGACGTCACCGCGGCCCACGAGATGCTGCACGCGGCGTGGGACCGGCTGGACGACGACGAGCGGAGCGACCTCGGCGCACAGCTCGAGGCCGCGTACGAGACCCTTCCCGAGGGCGGCACCGTCGCCGAGCGGCTCGAGCTGTACCGCACCGGCGGGCTGGGCGAGCGCGTCAACGAGCTGCACTCCATCCTGGGCACCGAGGCCGTCGACCTGCCGCCGGCGCTCGAGGCGCACTACGCCCAGTACTTCACCGACCGCTCGGTGGTCGTCGGGCTGAACGCGCGCTACGAGGCCGTGTTCACCGATCTCGAGAACCGCATCACCGACCTGGTCGCCCGGATCGAGGCGTCCTACGTCGACCTGACGGCGCGGGTCGAGGCGAACAACGCCGAGTACGACGCCCTGAACGCCGAGATCGACTCCTTCAACTCCCGCGCCGACAGCGGCGACTTCGCCTCGCAGTCCGCGTTCGACGCCGCCCGGGCCGATCTGCTGGCCCGCGGAGAGGCCATCGACGCCCGGCGCGACGCGATCGACGCGGACATCGCGGCGTACGACGCGCTCCGCACCGAGCTCGAGGGCCTGAACGCCGACGCGGCCGCCCTCAACAAGTCCGTCGAGAGCGGCTGACACTCGCGTCACGGCCATCCCCAGGCCCGGTCCGGTGCGCCCGGGTAGGATCGCCGCATGGACTGGGAGATCTGGAATCAGGGGCTGTGGGCTCTTCTGCCGACCGTCAGCATCGGTCTCCTCTTCTGGTTCATCATGCGCGCGCTCATCCGCTCCGACCGCAACGAACGCCGTGCCTACGACCGCATCGAGGCGAAGGAGCGCGCCCGCCGCGGTCTGCCTCCGCGCGACGCCTCCTGACCGACCCCTCCTGACCGACCCCGGATCGGGGAGCGGCGCGCAGCCCGCGCCGTCGCCGACCCCCTGCACGCGAACGGCGAGGAGACGCGGTGCCGCAACCGGACTGGTCGCTCGTCCTCGCGATCGCCGCGATCGTCGTCGAGCTCGTGGTGCGCGTCGTCGCCGTCATCGTCGTGCCGCGCAACCGGCGCCCGACCACCGGTCTCGCCTGGCTGATGGCGATATTCCTGATCCCCTACGTCGGCATCCTCCTCTTCCTCTTCATCGGGAGCTACCGCCTGCCGCGCAAGCGCCGGCGCAAGCAGGAGGAGATCAACCGGTTCATCCTCGAGTCGACGGAGGGCATCGACCGGGTCGCGCGTAACCACCCGTGGCCGCAGTGGCTCGAGTCGGTCGTGACCCTCAACCGCAACCTCGGCGCCATGCCGCTGGTCGGCGGCAACGACGCCCGGCTGCAGGGCGACTACGAGCAGACGATCCGGGCGATGGCCGCCGAGATCGATCGCGCGCGCCGGTACGTGCACTGCGAGTTCTACATCCTCGCCGCCGACTCGACCACCGAGCCCTTCTTCGACGCGCTCGACCGGGCGGTCGCCCGCGGCGTGCGGGTGCGGATCCTGCTCGACCACATCGCGTCGATCCGCGTGCCCGGCTACGCGGGGGGCACCTACCGTCGGCTGCGCCGCCTGCGCGACGCCGGTGCGCACTGGTCCTACATGCTCCCCGTGCGCCCGTGGCGCGGGCAGTACCAGCGCCCCGACCTCCGCAACCACCGCAAGCTCCTGATCGTCGACGGCAACGCGGCCTTCATGGGCTCGCAGAACGTCGTCGACTCCAGCTACAACAAGCGCGGCAACATCCGCCGCGGCCTGCACTGGCACGATCTGATGGTGCGGCTCGAGGGGCCGGTGGTGCAGGGTCTCAACGCCATCTTCATCACCGACTGGTACAGCGAGACCGACGAGCTGCTGCTGCGCGAGTCCGAGCCGATGGAGGCGCTGCAGCAGCGCGACACCATCGACTGCCAGGTCGTGCCGAGCGGGCCCGGGTTCGACGGAGAGAACAACCTGCGGCTGTTCCTCACCCTGCTCTACTCGGCGCAGAAGTCGATCATCATCACGAGCCCGTACTTCGTGCCGGACGAGGCGATGCTCTACGCCATCACGACGGCCACGCGCCGGGGGATCCACGTCGAGCTGTTCGTCTCCGAGATCGGGGACCAGGCGGTCGTCTACCACGCGCAGCGCTCGTACTACGAGACGCTGCTCACGGCCGGCGTGCGGATCTGGATGTACCGCGCTCCGACGATCCTGCACGCGAAGCACTTCACCATCGACGACGACGTCGCCGTGATCGGCTCGAGCAACATGGACATGCGCTCGTTCACGCTGAACCTCGAGGTGTCGCTGATGGTGCGCGGAGCCGAGTTCGTGGAGGACCTGCGCCAGGTCCAGCAGGACTACCGCGAGCACTCGCGCGAGCTGACGCTGCGGGAGTGGCGCCGGCAGCCGCTGCGCTCGACGATCCTCGACAACCTCGCGAGGCTGACCTCCGCGCTGCAGTGACGCCCGGTGCCCCTTTCTGGGCGGAGACGAGCAAGTCTCATTTCTTCTAAGCTCCGAGAGACGGCGCCTCCGCGGCGGCCGTGCTCACGATCGGAGTCGCCACCGTGGTCCCACGCCCCGTCCTGCAGAATCCCGCCAGCATCCCGATCGGCGCCGGCGCCCGCACCGTCCGGCTGCGCGGCGCCGACGGCGTCGCGGCGCTGCGTCGCGCGGCCGACATCGACGTCGACCTGCCCCTGGCCTTCCGGATGGATCTCGCCCTCGCCGGCGTCGACGGCGTGCGCGCACTGCACATCGTCACCGGCCCGCTGGTCGTCCGCTGGCCGAGCGACCGCATCGTCGAGCCGTCGACCGTCCTGCTCCTGCCGATGGAGGGGGAGCTCGTCGTCGAGTCGTCGGCCGGCTCGATCGCGGTGTCGGAGGGTGTCCTCGCGCTGTCGTCGGACGTGCCGGTCGTCGTGTCCGCGCGCCGCCCCGTCCGGCTGCTCCTCCTGCGTCTCGCCGTGCCGACCGCCGAGCGCTCCAGGAGGCCGGAGCCGCCTCGGTACGTCCCGGCGTCGCCGCTCACCGACACGGCGCGCTCGCTGCTGCGCGTGTTCCTCGCCGATCTCGACATCGGCCACGCGGTGCAGGCCGAGTTCCTGAAGGACGCCGTGCAGCGCCTCGGCCGGGTCCTCGACTCCGAGCGGTCCGACCCGTCGCTCGAGCGGATGGGGATCCACGACATGGTCGAGGCGGCCGAGCGGGTCGTGCAGGCCGACCACACCGATCCGGGCCTCGATCCCGGCACCGTCGCCCGCCGCTGCCGGGTGAGCCTGCGCACGCTGCAGCGGGCGATCGCCGACGAGCGCGGCACGACGCTCCGGGAGCTCATCTCGACGGTGCGCACCGAGAGCGCGCTCCGCATCGTCGGCGGTCCGGAGGGGGAGGACCTGCCGCTCAGCGACATCGCCCGACGGGCGGGGTTCTCGTCGCCCGAGCGGCTGCGCCGGGCGATCGCCACGCAGACGGGGCTCTCGCCCAGCGAGTACCGCCGGCGCCTGCGCGACGAGGAGCGCGCGGTCGGCTGACCGGCGGCACTCTTGCCGCTCAGCCGCGCGGGCGCAAGGCCCTGTCCGCGGGAAGACCCTCGGCGTAGCGTCGGACACTCCTCCGCACCGCTGCACCCGGCCGCTCGTCGCGCCGGGTCCGAGAAGGGACCGACATGACGGCATCCGGAACCACGCGCATCCTCATCCTCGGCGGCGGCTACGTCGGCCTCTACACGGCGTGGGGGCTCGAGAAGCGCCGGGGTCTCGCTCCGATCGACGTCACGGTCGTCGAGCCCAACCCCTACATGACCTACCAGCCGCTGCTGCCCGAGGTGGCCGGCGGGCACGTGCAGCCGCGGCACGTGACGGTCCCGTTGATCTCCGCCCTCAAGCGCACCCGCGTGATCCGCGGATCGATCACCGGAGTGAGCCTCGAGGAGCGCAGCGCCGAGGTCGCCGCTCTCGACGGCTCGACGCGCACGATCGCCTTCGACCAGGTGGTGTTCGCCCTGGGCGCCGTCACGCGCACCTTCCCGACGCCCGGGCTCGCCGAGCACGGCATCGGCTTCAAAACCCTCGAGGAGGCCGCCCATCTGCGCGACCGCGTCATCGAGAACATCGCGCGGGCGGCGCTCACGACCGATGCGGCGGAGCGCCGGCGGCTGCTCACCTTCGTCTTCGTCGGCGGCGGCTACACGGGCGTCGAGGCGCTGAGCGAGCTGCTCGACCTCAGCCGCCGCACGCTCGCCGCGCAGCCCTCGCTCTCGATGGGCGACGTGACCTGGCACCTCGTCGAGGCGCTCGACCGGGTCGCGCCCGAGGTCGGCCCCGAGCTGTCGAAGTGGACGCTCGAGCACCTGCGCGCCCGCGGCGTGCACGTGCACCTGAAGACCACGATGCCCTCGTGCGAGGACGGCGTCGTCGAGCTCTCGAGCGGCGAGCGGATCCCGTCGGCGACCATCGTCTGGACGGCGGGAGTGAAGCCGAACCCTGTCCTCGACGCCACCGACGCGCCCCGAGGCCCCCGCGGCCACGTGATGGCGGATGCGCGGCTGCGCGTGATCCGCGAGGACGGCACTCCGGTGCCCGGCGCGTGGGCGGCCGGCGACGGAGCGCAGATCCCGGATCTCACCTCCGAGAAGCAGCCCGCGTACTACCCGCCGAACGCGCAGAACGCGGTCCGTCAGGCCAAGCTGCTCGCGGCGAACATCGTCGCCGATCTCACCGGCGGCACCGTCGCGGAGTACCGGCACGCGTCCGTCGGCACCGTCGCGGAGTACGGCATCGGCAAGGGCGCGGGCGTGATCAAGGGCGTCAAGCTCCGGGGTCCGCTCGCCTGGCTGGCCCACCGGGCTTACCACGGAGCGGCCATGCCGACCCTGGATCGCAAGTGGCGCGTGATCTCGGGCTGGGTCGTCGACGCGATCGGCTCGCGCGACCTCTCGCCGATGAGCGCGACGCAGGATCCGCGGCGTGCCTTCCGCGAGTCGGCGGAGGCGACCGACCGGGCGGCGGCCGAGAAGGCGGCTCAGAAGGAAGCGGAGAGCGCCGGCCACGAGAGCGGCGAGCAGAAGAGCGGCGCCGACAAGGCGAGCGCCGCGACGGAGTCCTGAGCGGCCCGGCCCTGCGCGGTCCGGCCCGGCGCGATCAGACCCGGCGGCGCGGCTTGAGCCGCACCGTCGGGAGGGTCGGTGCCGGGAGGGCGCGGCCGTCGTAGCCGGTGACGGTGCCGAACGGACCCGCGGGGTCTCCTCCGTCCATCACGTCGGCCTGCCAGCGCTCGCGCGCCGCCGCGATGTCGTCGTGGCGCCGGCCGACGAAGTTCCACCACATCACGAGGTCCTCCTCGAACGGCTCGCCGCCGATCAGCACCACGCGGCCGCCCGCGTCGCCCACTGAGAGGCGCAGGGTCGCGGGTCCCGGCGCGACGTAGGCCAGATCCGCGCGAGCGACCTCGACCCCCTCGACGACGACCGGACCGGAGTCGACCAGCACGCCGTGCTCCCATCCCGAGTCGATCGGCAGGTCGACCGACGCGCCCGGCTCCAGGTCGATCTGCGCGGCGACGAGCGGAGTGAAGGTGCTCGCGGGCACGGACGCGCCCAGCATCCCTCCGAGGAACACGCGGACCAGCGCGCCCGGCAGGTCGACGCGGACGCCGCGGTGGTGCTCGAAGAACGGATCGATGGCCAGCGCGCTCTCGGGGAGGGCGACCCACAGCTGGACGCCGTGCAGCACAGGAGCGCCTCCGGTCGAGACCTCGGAGTGCGAGATGCCGCTGCCCGCCGTCATCAGGTTGAGCTCGCCCGGCCGCACGAGCTGGTGGCTCCCGACGCTGTCGCGGTGGTCGATCTCGCCCTCGAACAGCCAGCTGACCGTCTGGAGTCCCGTGTGCGGGTGCGGAGGCACGTCCATCCCGGTCTCCTCGCCCAGCGTCACCGGCCCGTAGTGGTCCGCGAAGCACCAGGCGCCGATGGTCGACCGCGAGCGCTGCGGCAGCGTGCGCCGCACCTCGATGGCGCGGGGGCCGCCGAGGGGCACGAGGCGCGCCTCCAGAACCTCGATGCCGGGGGAGCCGACCGCCGTGCCGCGGGCGGAGGACACCGGGTGCTCGTCCGGGTGCTTCTCCAGGTTGCTCATGCGGGAAGTGTATGCCTGTGCATGGACCGCGGCCCCGGGCGGGATCGGCTGCACGCCCAGGGCGAACAGGGGGTCCGACCCGGGGGAGCGCTGGTTACAGTCGTCCTATCGGAGCCCACCCCTGCGGGTTCCGTAGGGAGTGACAGCATGTTCGAGAGATTCACCGATCGCGCACGGCGCGTCGTCGTCCTGGCCCAGGAAGAGGCCAAGATGCTCAATCACAACTACATCGGCACCGAGCACATCCTGCTCGGGCTGATCCACGAGGGCGAGGGAGTGGCCGCCAAGGCGCTCGAGTCCCTCGGCATCTCGCTCGACGCGGTGCGCGAGCAGGTCCAGGACATCATCGGCCAGGGGCAGCAGCAGCCGACGGGCCACATCCCGTTCACGCCGCGCGCCAAGAAGGTGCTCGAGCTCTCGCTCCGCGAGGCTCTGCAGCTCGGCCACAACTACATCGGCACCGAGCACATCCTGCTCGGGCTCATCCGCGAGGGCGAGGGCGTCGCCGCGCAGGTGCTCGTCAAGCTCGGCGCCGACCTCAACCGCGTGCGCCAGCAGGTCATCCAGCTGCTGTCCGGCTACCAGGGCAAGGAGCAGGTCGCGGTCGGAGGAGAGCAGCAGCAGCCCCAGGGCGGCTCGCAGATCCTCGACCAGTTCGGCCGCAACCTGACCCAGGCCGCGCGCGACAACAAGCTCGACCCGGTCATCGGGCGCGAGAAGGAGATCGAGCGCGTGATGCAGATCCTCTCGCGCCGCTCCAAGAACAACCCCGTGCTGATCGGCGAGCCCGGCGTCGGCAAGACCGCCGTCGTCGAGGGTCTGGCCCAGGCGATCGTGCGCGGCGACGTGCCCGAGACGCTGAAGGACAAGCAGCTCTACACGCTCGACCTCGGCTCGCTCATCGCCGGTTCCCGCTACCGCGGTGACTTCGAGGAGCGCCTGAAGAAGGTGACGAAGGAGATCCGCACCCGCGGCGACATCATCACCTTCATCGACGAGATCCACACCCTCGTCGGCGCAGGGGCCGCGGAGGGCGCGATCGACGCCGCCTCGATCCTCAAGCCGCTGCTCGCCCGCGGCGAGCTGCAGACGATCGGCGCGACCACGCTGGACGAGTACCGCAAGCACTTCGAGAAGGACGCCGCTCTCGAGCGCCGCTTCCAGCCGATCCAGGTGGCGGAGCCGTCGCTCCCTCACACGATCAACATCCTCAAGGGCCTGCGCGACCGCTACGAGGCGCACCACAAGGTGTCCATCACCGACGGCGCGATCGTCTCGGCCGCCAACCTCGCCGACCGCTACATCAGCGACCGCTTCCTGCCCG
Source organism: Rathayibacter sp. Leaf248 (assembly GCF_920939495.1). Taxonomy (NCBI): domain Bacteria; kingdom Bacillati; phylum Actinomycetota; class Actinomycetes; order Micrococcales; family Microbacteriaceae; genus Rathayibacter; species Rathayibacter sp. Leaf248. The sequence goes on from NZ_CAKLAV010000002.1 coordinate 100,055, forward strand.
ACAAGGCCATCGACCTGATCGACGAGGCCGGCGCACGCCTGCGCCTGTCGATCCTGTCGGCCCCGCCGGAGCTGCGCGACTTCGACGACCGCATCGCCGTCGTCCGCGCCGCGAAGGAGGCCGCGATCGAGGACCAGGACTTCGAGAAGGCCGCGTCGCTCCGCGACGAGGAGAAGCAGCTGCTCGGTGAGCGCCTGCGCCTCGAGAAGAAGTGGAAGTCGGGCGACGTCAAGGCGACCGGTGTCGTCGACGAGGGCCTGATCGCCGAGGTCCTCGCCCAGGCGACCGGCATCCCGGTGTTCAAGCTGACCGAGGAGGAGTCCTCGCGGCTCGTCTTCATGGAGAAGGCGCTGCACCAGCGCGTCATCGGTCAGGAGGAGGCCATCGCGGCCCTCTCGCGCACCATCCGCCGCACCCGCGCCGGCCTCAAGGACCCCAAGCGCCCCTCCGGGTCGTTCATCTTCGCCGGCCCCACGGGCGTCGGCAAGACGGAGCTCGCGAAGGCGCTCGCCGAGTTCCTGTTCGACGACGAGGACGCGATGATCTCGCTCGACATGTCGGAGTACGGCGAGAAGCACACCGTCTCGCGGCTCTTCGGCGCCCCTCCCGGGTTCGTCGGCTTCGAGGAGGGCGGCCAGCTCACCGAGAAGGTCCGCCGCAAGCCGTTCAGCGTGGTCCTGTTCGACGAGATCGAGAAGGCGCACCCCGACATCTTCAACTCGCTCCTCCAGATCCTGGAGGAGGGACGCCTGACCGACGGTCAGGGCCGGGTGGTCGACTTCAAGAACACCGTGATCATCATGACCACCAACCTCGGTGCGCGCGACATCGCGGGCGGCCCGGTCGGCTTCCAGATCGAGGGCGACAACGCCACCGGCTACGACCGCATGAAGGGCAAGGTCAACGAGGAGCTCAAGAAGCACTTCAAGCCCGAGTTCCTCAACCGCGTGGACGACGTCATCGTCTTCCCGCAGCTGTCCAAGCCCGAGCTGCTCCAGATCGTGGACCTGTTCATCAAGCGCCTGAGCGACCGCCTGCTCGACCGCGACATGACGGTCGAGCTGACCCAGCCGGCGAAGGAGCGCCTCATCGAGGTCGGGTTCGACCCGGCCCTCGGTGCCCGCCCCCTCCGCCGTGCGATCCAGCGCGAGATCGAGGACCAGCTGTCCGAGCAGATCCTGCACGGCCAGCTCGGCTCCGGAGACCACATCCACGTGGACTTCGCCGAGGGCAAGTTCGTCTTCACGACGACTCCGCGCCTCATCTCGATCAGCGCCGGTGCGACGACCGGAGCGGCGACCGCCGGCCCGGCGACGCCCGACCTGATGGCGTAACCCGCACCACCTCGACGAGCCCGTTCCTCCCTCCGGAGGGGCGGGCTCGTCGTCGTTCGGCCCTGCGCTCACCGGGCCCTGTGCTCACCAGGCCCTACGCTGGTCCGATGGCCGATTGGAAGTACCCGGTGCGCCGGGCGCGCACGAGTGACGTCCCCTTCATCCAGGAGCTGAGCGAGCCCCTCGTCAACGAGCGGATCCTCCTGGGCAAGGACCGAGTGGTGCTCTACGGAGCCGTGCAGGAGTTCCGCATCGCCGAGGACGGCGAGGGCAACGCCATCGGCTGCGGCGCGCTGCACGTGATGTGGGACGACATCGCGGAGGTGCGCACTCTCGCGGTCTCGCAGGACTGGCTCGGCCGCGGAGTCGGCCACCACATCCTGGAGCGGCTCGAGAACGACGCCCGCGAGCTGGGGCTCAAGCGCTTGTTCTGCCTGACCTTCGAGGTCGACTTCTTCCAGCGCCACGGCTACGCGCCGATCGGCGAGAAGGTCGTCGACCCCGAGGTGTACGCCGAGCTGCTCCGCTCTCCCGACGAGGGTGTCGCGGAGTTTCTCGACCTCGCCCGGGTGAAGCCGAACACGCTCGGCAACACCCGGATGCTGAAGACGCTCTGACGGCTGCGGCGTCGTAGCCTGTTCCGGTGACTCCGCCGCCCCGCCGCCTGCCCTCCCGGGTCTACCGCAGGCGCAGGGCCGGCGTGCTGCTGGCGCTCCTCGTGATCGTGGCGGGCCTGGTCGTGCTGCTGTCCCTCCGGCCGTGGGCGGGATCGCGGGAGGCGGCCGACGACGCGGGTCCGTCGAGCAGCCCGCTGCCCACGCTCTACCCCTCGACCATGCCGACGGCCTCGGGAGCCGTGCCGGACTGCACCGCCGACATGGTGGCGGTCACGGCGGTGACGGACTCGACGAGCTACTCCTCGGACGAGAATCCGCAGCTCTCGCTCTCGCTCGCCAACATCTCGAACTCGGACTGCGTGATCAACGCGGGGACGTCGCAGCAGGTCTTCACGATCACGAGCGGCTCCGACCCGATCTGGTCGTCGACCGACTGCCAGACCGGCGCCTCCGACCTGGACGTGCTGCTGCAGTCGGGCCGCACGGTGACCGGGAGCCCGATCACCTGGGATCGCACCCGCTCCTCGCCGGACACCTGCGACGGCGGACGCGAGGCGGTCCCCGGCGAGGGTGCCGCCTACGCACTCTCGGTGTCGATCGCGGGCATCCCGTCCGGGTCGACCACTCAGTTCCTGCTGCGGTAGGTCTCGCCCGCTCGGCGGACGCGGCGCGCCACGTTCCGCGCCTACGCTCGGGGACATGAGGGCCACTCTCTCCGCTGTCCTGTCCGCTGCCACGGCCGGTGGGCTGCTCCTCGCGGCGCTCCTCGCAGCGCCGGCCGCTGCGGCCGATGCGCTGCGAGCGGGCGTGGACGACTTCCGCTTCTCGGAGTACTCGGCCGATTTCGTGCTCGACCGCGACGCCGAGGGCCGATCGATCCTGACGACGGAGGAGACGTTCGTCGCCGAGTTCCCGTCGAACCAGAACCGCGGGATGCAGCGGGCGATCCCGCTCGAGTTCGAGGGGCGGCCGACCGACGTCGATCTCGTCTCGGTGACGGACGGCGACGGCGCGCCCCGGCCCGTCGACACGGAGTCGGAGGACGGCTTCCTGATCGTCACGAGCGCCGCGGACGACTACGTCAGCGGCAGCCAGACCTACGTGTTCACCTACACGCAGCGGAACGTGACACTGCCCGCCTCGGGGACGTCGAGCGGAGAGGACGAGTTCTACTGGGACGCGAACGGCACCGCCTGGCGCCAGCCGTTCGACGACTACCGGATCCGGGTGGAGCTGGGCCCGGGGCTCGCGGAGGCCGCGACCGGGACGGCGTCCTGCTACCGGGGCGTCGCCGGCTCGACGGACGGCTGCGTGCTCGACGAGGCCGACGGAGTGGTCACCGCCTCCGGCAGCGACCTCGCCGCGGGGGAGAACGTCACGATCGCGGTCGGGTTCGCGCCGGGCACGTTCACCCCGCGCGACGACAGCTATTTCGCGGCCGCCTGGGGGTGGGTGCAGCTGATCGGACTGGCTGCGTCGCTGGTGCTGCTTGTCCTTGCCGCGCGACGGCGTGCCACGGTGCTGAAGGACGCACCGGGCAGGCCGACGATCATCGCCGAGTACGAGCCTCCGGTGCAGGGGCTGTTCCTGTCGGCGCAGCTGAGGTCGAAGACGACGCGGGCCGCCGCGGCGGCGCTGGTCGACTCCGCGGTGCGGCGGTTCGCGCGGATCGAGGAGGTCGAGGGGCGCAAGGGGAAGCCGTCGTTCCTCCTGCGGGTACTGGATCCGGCCGAGGTGTCGCTGCGGCGCGCCGGGCGGCCGCGTCCGCTGGCGGTCGACGAGCAGCGCTTCCGGGACATCGCGTTCGGTCCGTCGCCGGCGCCCGGGACAGTCCGTGATCTGGCCGAGAAGGACAAGGCGTTCGGCAAGGAGGTCACCGCTCTGTTGAGCACGCTGCCCAAGCGGGCCGAGGAGGAGGGGCTGCGGCGGCCGGGGACGGTGCGCGGATCGGTCTGGCTGATCCTGGCCACGGTCGTGGCGGTGATCGTCGCGGTGGTCGGCGGGGCGGGTCTGCTCGCGGCGTCGCTGGGTGGGGCGCTGCCGTTCGTCCTGGTGCTCGTGGCGATCGCGATCGGGGCGCTGGTGTGCGTGCTGCTGGCGAAGGTGCCCGTGATGGCGGCGGGGGCGGAGCTGCGCGATCATCTGCGCGGGCTGGAGCTGTATCTGAAGCTGGCGGAGGCGGATCGGTTCGCCGTTCTGCAGTCGCCGGAGGGCGCGCAGCGCCGGATGCTCGGACCGGTGGAGGTCGTGGAGGTGACCGAGCGGCTGCTGCCGTGGGCGGTGCTGCTGGGGCTCGAGTCGGAGTGGGCGACGGCGCTGTCGGTCGCGTACGAGCAGGCGGGCGAGGATCCGGTCTGGTACTCCGGGTCGAGCGGATTCCAGGCGGCGGCGTTCGCGAGCAGCGTGTCGTCGTTCTCGTCGTCGGCATCGAGCTTCGTGGGCTCGTCGACGAGCTCGTCGAGCGGTGGTGCCGGTGGCGGCGGCAGCTCGGGCGGAGGCGGCGGGGGTGGCGGAGGCGGCGGGGTCTAGGCGCCCTGCATGACGGGCGCTGGCCGATCCGAGCCGTGCTCGGTCTAGGCGCCCTGCATGCTCGATCGCGGGCCGGAGCGGCCCTCGGGGATGCGCGTGGGCACCGGCACGAGGGCGTGCGTGATGGCGCTCGAGAGCGTGAAGGCGCCGGAGTCGAGGTGCGAGGAGTGGCCGAGGCGAGTGGCCTCGTTGGCGCGCTGCTTGGCTCCGGAGGCGGGGCGGATGTCTCCGGAGAGGCTGATCTCGCCGAACGCGGCGATGCCGGGCCGGAGCGGCGTGTACGCGTGGGCGGAGGCGATCGCGACGGCGATGGCGAGATCGGCCGCGGGCTCCATCAGCTTCACTCCGCCGACCGTCGACACGTAGACGTCGCACCGGCGCAGCGGGATGCCGGCCTGCCGTTCGAGGACGGCGAGGATCATCGCGACGCGCGAGGCGTCGACTCCGTTGGTGACGCGGCGCGGGTGCTCGCCGTCGTTCGCGATGACGAGCGCCTGGATCTCGACGGGCAGGGCGCGTCGGCCCTCCATCGCCACCGTGACGCAGATGCCCGGGGTGGGGAAGCGGGTGCGCGAGAGGAACAGGCCGCTCGGGTCGGGGATCTCGGCGATGCCCTCGGCGGTCATCTCGAAGCAGCCGACCTCGTCGGTCGGGCCGAACCGGTTCTTGAGCGAGCGGACGAAGCGCAGGGCCGTCTGCCGGTCGCCCTCGAAGTGGCAGACCACGTCGACCAGGTGCTCGAGCAGGCGCGGGCCGGCGATCGAGCCGTCCTTCGTGACGTGGCCGACGAGCACCAGGGGGAGCGCGCGCTCCTTGCAGACCCGGATGAGCGTGGCCGCGACCTCGCGGACCTGGCTCGGACCGCCGGGCAGGCCGTCGACGGTGTCGCTCGCGACGGTCTGCACCGAGTCGACGATGAGGAGGTCGGGCTGCACCTCGTCGATCTGACCGAGGACCGTCGCGAGGTCGGTCTCGGCGGCGAGGTAGAGGCTGTCGTGCATCGCGCCGGTGCGCTCGGCGCGCATGCGGACCTGCGCGGCCGACTCCTCGGCGCTGACGTAGAGGACGCGCTGGCCCTCGGCGGCGGCGCGGGAGGCCACTTCGAGCAGCAGCGTGGACTTGCCGACGCCCGGCTCGCCCGAGAGCAGGACGACGGCACCCGAGACGATGCCGCCGCCGAGCACGCGATCGAGCTCGCCGACGCCGGTGGGCCGGTGGCGGGCGCCGGAGGTGGTCGGGATCTCGGTGATCGGCCGGGCGACGCGGTTCGCGGACGGCGCGACGGCGGCGACGGCGCGCACGAGCCCGGTGCGCTCCGTGCTCTCGACGACCGTGCCCCACTGCTGGCACTCGCCGCAGCGGCCGACCCACTTCGCGGTCGTCCAGCCGCACTCCGAGCAGCGGTAGGCGGCGGTGCGCGTCTTCGAGGCGGCCATGAGGTCCTTCCGGAGCGGGGCTGGGTGGGGGTGGATCGGCGTCAGCGAGGCTACGAGCGGCCTCCGACATCGGAGCGTTCCTTCGAACGTGTCTTCGACGATAGCCGCCACCGCCGACACTCGTCCGCAGCGCGCCCGGCCCGGGGAGAAGTGCTCGGGATCGAGGCCTGGGGAGAAGCGCCGCTTCGTGGAGCGGCGAGCCCGAGCTGTCGGAGGTCTGCGCGAGACTGACCCCATGTCGTCGTCAGTGCACCACCTCAAGTCCGGCCGCGCGCTCGGCGTCACCTGGACGGGGCCGGAGCACGCCGAGCACGTCGTCGTGCTCGCGCATCCCGCTCCCGGATCGGCCGACTTCGACCCCGACCCCGAGGCGACCGCGCGCCACGGCGTGCGCCTGCTCTCGGTCGACCGTCCCGGGTACGGCGCGTCCGAGCTGCTGAACGATCTCGACCAGGCCGGCGCGGGCGCCCCCGCCACCCCCGAGCGGGCCGCCGCCGACATCGCCGAGTACCTCGCGACGATCGGCATCGCCTCGGTCACCGCGGCGGGCTGGTCGGCCGGCGGCCGCGTCGCGCTCGCCCTTTCGGCCAACTACCCCGGTCTCGTCGAGCGCGTGGCCGTCCTCGCGACTCCGGCGCCCGACGACGCCGTGCCGTGGGTCGGCGACGCCAACCGGGCGATGCTCGAATCGCTCCGGGCGCTGCCGTCCGCCGACGCCGTCCGTGCCCTCGACACGATGCTCGGCGAGGCCTTCGGCCCGGCCCCCGACCCGGCCGCCCTCCTCGGGATGCTCGGCGCGGCCGGCGCCGACGCCCCGCTCCTCGAGGCACCCGGCGTCCGCGACCGCCTCCTCCGCATGCTCGAACGCGCCGCCGCGCAGGGCACCACCGGCATGGCCGCCGACATCGTCGGCTACACCCTGCTCGACTGGGGCTTCGCGGTCGACCAGGTCGCGTCGCCCGCGCTCCTCCTCTACGGCGCCGAGGACCCCGAGGTCGGCCGCGTGCACGGCGAGTGGTACGCCGCGCGCCTCGCCGACTCCCGCCTCGAGGTCGTCCCGGGCCGCGGCCACCTGTTGGCCGTCTCGGAATGGGACCGCGTGCTGTCGTTCCTCCTGTTCGCGGCGGTCTGAGCCGCCCCTGCTCGCGGCCACCGACCGTCCGGCGCCTCGCGTCCGCGCCGATTGGCGCGACTTGAGAGCGTCGCGTACACTCGACCCCGGTACCGTGTCCGAGCGGCCGAAGGAGCATGTCTCGAAAACATGTGTGGGCTTGCGTCCACCGTGGGTTCAAATCCCACCGGTACCGCCACGAGAAGGCCCCCCGCTTCCACGGAAGCAGGGGGCCTTTCGTCTTGCTCGGAACCGCTGATCCTGATTGGCTCGGACGCCTTGTCCTCAGGGTGGGGACAAGCCGCTCGTGTAGCGAGTTTTGTCCCCCTTGAACGGGGTCTAGGGCGGAATGCGGCGGGGTGGGACGATCCGGTAGGACTCGGCGATCGTCGACCCGCTCACTCGACGAACCCGGAAGATCCCGACTTTCATGCGCAAAGCCGCACTCAGCTTCTCCCTCTTGCTCGCCCTCTTGATGTCCTTGCTTGTGGCCGCCCCAGCGCAGGCCGCAGGATCGCCCTCCCCGCCCACGAATGTCGTCGCAACAGACGACGGTTGCACCGATACGGTGACGCTTTCGTGGACTGCGTCCACTCAGGCAGTCGCCGGTTACCGTATTCACATCTACGGAATCGAGCAGATCTATGAAGGTGGGGAATACTATGGAAACGAACGGTACACTCTCGCTTCGCTCGACGTTGCCGGTCGGACTTCGGCCGTCGTAAAGATTCCTCGGTACGACCGCGAACTTCATATCGAAGTTGCGGCCGTCACGAATATGTCCGCTCCTTTTACAGGAGGGGCCAATGGGGAGTCGCTTCAGAGTTCGTCGACTCAGAGTATCTCCGCAACCACGAAGCTCTATCATTTCGGTGCTGTGCCGGCGCCTATCAACGTGACAGCGGCAGCGGATACAGACACTGGGCTTACGACTCTCCGTTGGGAAGCGCCGTCTCTCGCAGGCCAGCCCTGCGACTTCCAGTCGTATCGCTCGTATGTGCGTGACACGTACGTGTCGGACGATGACTACGGGTCCGACCCGGACGTCGATTGGCTGGAACCGACGACTTCATCAAAGACCGTCCAACTCGAAACTAACCATCGATACGAGTTCTGCATTTGGGCGTCGTCTCCGTTCGAGGGTTATTACGGGGATGAGTACACTGAATATGCTAGTTCCCCGGAATCTTGCGTCCTGTTCGGTACCGGGAGGGCAATACCCTCGGAGCCGGGTGACGTGTGGTCAGAAACTGTCGGAACATCGATCACCGTTGGATGGCGCTCGCCCTACACCGACGGCGGTAGCGATATCACCGGCTATCGAGTTGCCCGCACCGGGGTGGATGCGTCGGGCAACGGCCCTTGGTCGACGACCGTCTCCGCCGACAAGCGATCGCAGACTTTTACCAATCTGCGTTCGAACACGAACTACACCTTCACGGTGCAGGCGATCAATGCGATCGGAGTCGGCCCCTTCCTATCCGTCGAGGGTGTCTCCAACCCGTACTCGCCGCCTTCCACGCCGACATCGGTAGGTGGAACCGTCAACAACACGGCTCGCACGGCGACCATCGGGTGGATGCCGCCGACGAGCCCCGGGAACCCGGCGATCACCGGCTACCGCGTCTCCCGCAGCGGAGTCGACAACGCGGGCTCCGGTCCGTGGTCGACCGTGGTCGCTTCAAGCGCTCGGTCGTACACCTTCACCAACCTCGCAGCGGGAGGCACCTACACGCTCAGCGTCACGGCGATCAACGCCGGCGGAGAGAGCTCGCCGACCTCGACGGTCGTGGCGCTCAGCGGGTCCGCGCTCACCGCCCCCACTCCGACCATCAGTGGCACCGCGACCGTCGGGTCGACCCTGACGGCGAACGCCGGGACGTGGGGGCCGGCTCCGGTGGCGCTCGCGTACCAGTGGCGCGCGAACGGCACGGCCATCAGCGGCGCGACCGCGGGCACCTACCGGCTAGCGGCGACGGAGGCGGGGAAGACGATCACCGTCGCGGTGACCGGCTCCAAGAGCGGGTACGTGTCGACGACGCGGGTCTCGACTGCGACTGCGGCGGTCTCGGGGGGTGCGCTGACGGCGGCGACTCCGACCGTCACCGGCACGGCGAAGGTGGGCTCCACCCTCACCGCGAACCCGGGGACGTGGGGTCCGGCACCCGTGAGCTTCTCCTACCAGTGGAAGGCCGACGGTGTCGCGCTCTCGGGAGCGACAGCCAGCACCTACACGCCCTCCAGCGCGACTCTCGGCAAGAAGATCAGCGTGACGGTCTCGGGTGGCAAGACCGGGTACACCGGAGCGAGCCGCACCTCCGTCGCCACCGCGGCGGTCGTGGCCGGCACGTTCGCCGCCGTGACGCCGACGATCACCGGCACTGCCAAGGTCGGCTCCACCCTGACCGCGGTACCGGGCGAGTGGGGTCCCGCGCCGGTCGCCTTCACCTACCAGTGGAAGGCGAACGGAACGGCGCTCTCCGGCGCGACGGGCAGCACCTACCGGCCGTCAGCGGCCACCCTGGGCAAGACGATCACGGTCACGGTGTCCGGGACGAAGGCCGGCTACACCTCGGCGACTCGGACGTCGGCGGCCACTGCGGCCGTCGCCTCCGGCACCCTGACCGCGGTGACCCCGAAGATCACCGGCACCGCGAAGGTCGGCTCGACTCTCACCGCGACCGCCGGAACGTGGGGGCCTGCGCCGGTGGCGCTGACCTACCAGTGGAAGGCGAACGGAACGGCGATCAGCGGCGCGACCGCGACCACCTACAAGCCGACCAGCGCGACCGTGGGGAAGACGATCACGGTCACCGTCACGGGGAAGAAGACCGCGTACACCACGGCGACGCGCACCTCCACGGCAACGGCGGCAGTGGTCAGGTAACCGCGACGAGGACCGGTTCGACGGTCGGATGAAGGCCCCCGCTCCCCGTGAGCGGGGGCCTTCGCCGTGAGCGGCTCGCCGAGCTCCTCGGCGGAGGCGGCGAAAGCGTGGACCCGTCCGTTCGCCTCGCGACCGACGTCCTGCGCTCGTCGTCCGTCGACGGAGGCTCGCTGCGACACTCGACGGATGCGACCGGTGACGTACGGAGCGACCGCGGGCCTGCTCGCGCTTGCAGGGACGGTCCTTCTCGGAGGTCTGCCCTCCGCCCTGCACGGTGGTGACCTGATCACAGGAGTGGTCGGCGGAGTGATCGGCCTCGTCTGGGGAGCGGCGCTGTCGCTCCCGCTCGGGGTGCTCTGGATGCTCGTCCTCGTCGGCACGCTCCGACTGATCGGGCGCCGACGTTGGTGGGCGGGGGCGTCGGCCGGCCTGCTGGCGGGAGCGGCGGTGGCTGCCGTGCTGCTCGTCGTCCTCGAGAGCTCCCCGATCTCGAGCGAGGGAGGCGTAGCGCAGCAGCAGGCGCTCATGGCGGAGGAGCGCTGGGCTCTGCTGCCGTCCGTCCTCTGGAGTGCGGTGGCGGGCGCGGTTCCGCTCGTGCATCTCGCGAAAGGGTCCGGTCGCTGTCTCCGCGGTCCGACGCGCAGAACCTCGGCCAGGAGTGGTGCTCAGCCACGATCGTGGCTGACGGGTGGTCCTGGCTGACGTTCCGGCGCGGGCCGGCGTCAGCGGCGGCGGGTGGACGCCGCGTGCGCGACGAGCGTGGCGACGACGCCGACGGCGACGCCGATGGCGGTCTCGAGGGCGCGGTCGCGGAGGAGGACGAGCTCGTCGGTGCGGTGCGCCAGCTCGACCATCAGGATCGCGAGCGGGGTGACGAAGGCGAGGGTCAGGCCGTAGTTGCGGCCGACGAAGAGCTCGGCGAGGACCTGGAGGAGGACGACGACGGCGATCGTGGCCAGCGGCGACAGGGGGAGGGCGAGCAGGGCGGCGGCGATCGCGACTCCGACGACGGTGCCGAGCATCCGGTGGCCCGCGCGGACCAGGCGGGCGGCGGTGTCGGCGCCCGACACGGCGGCGACGGCGGCGACCATCGCCCAGTAGGGGTGGCCGAGGCCGGTGGCGGTGGGGATCGCTCCCGAGACCAGGACGACGGCGCCGAAGCGGAGCATCGCGGCGCGGGTCGAGGGGCGTGTGGCGGCCGCCCGGAACGAGGTGCGCCAGGGGGTGGGCGGAAGGCGGCGGGCGCGAGGGGAGGCCGCTCCGGCCACTCCGATGAGGAGCGCGAAGGCGGCGGACGCGGCCGAGAGGAGGAACGCCTCCGGGATGCGGGCGGCATCGGTGGGGACCGAGGCGCACGCCGTCACGGCGAAGACAGGGAAGAGGGGGCCGGGCGGGTGCCAGTGCAGGGCGTCGCTCAGGTACGCGGCGGCGACGGCGACCGCGACGACAACGGGGATGATCAGCCACTCGCGGGCGGGGGAGAGAGCGACGGCGGTGCCGACGGTCACCACGGTGACGAGGTAGGCGGCGGCCGAGAGCTGCATCCGCAGGCGCGGGCGGTGGGTGTGCTGCCGGCCGTAGAGGGCGGTGAAGGCGCCGAAGGTCGCGTAGAGCGCGAGGTCGGTGCGTCCGAAGGCCCAGAGCACGAGGAGGGGGACGGCCATCGAGACGCCGGCGCGGATCGCGACGCGGTGGGCGCCGGCGTGCGGACCGAGGGTGACGAGCTCCTTGGGGTGAGGGAGCGGTGGCAGCAGGGTGGTGGGCATGGCGTCCTCGGGTCGGCAGGCGGATCCGAGCGGCACCGGCCGGAAGTGGTTCACGGGTGAATCAGATATACTTTACTCGTGAATCACTTCGGGAGTCCAGCGCGCGACGCGGTCGACGAGATCCGCGAGGGCTGGGCGGCGCTGCGGCCCGAGCTCGACACCGAGGCGGTCGACGTGATCGGCCGGCTGATCCGCGCCTCCGCGCTCGTCGTGCGGGCGACGGAGGAGCGGCTCGCCGCCCACGGGCTCACCCGCGGCGAGTTCGACGTGCTGACGACGCTGCGGCGCGCCGGGGAGCCGCGGTCGCCGAGCGCACTGCGGACCATCGGGCTCGCCTCCGCTCCCGCGATCACGAAGCGGCTGCACGCGCTCGAGAAGCGCGGGCTCGTCGTGCGGTCGGCGAATCCGGCCGACGGGCGGGGGGCACTGATCGCGCTCACCGAGGACGGTGTCGAGCTGATCGACAGGGCGTTCCCCGAGGTGCTCGCGGTCGAGCGCGAGCTGCTGGCGGGAGTGTCCGCGGCGCAGCGGGCCGAGGCGGCGCGCTCGCTCCGCGCGGTCCTCGCGAGCGTGGAGTCGGCGCACGAGCGCTGAGCGGGCACGGCGTCCGCTCCGGCGCGCTCGCTACCGTGGGGGCATGCGCCTGACCTCCAGCTTCACCGTGGCCACCCGGCCGCCGCTGCTGCAGCTGGTCAAGACGGCCGTCGCGACCGTCGTCACCTGGGGCATCGCGGCCGCGGTGTTCCCCGGCACGCTGCCCGTGTTCGGCGCGATCGCGGCGCTGCTCGTCGTCGCGCCGAGCGTGAACCAGTCGTTCGCGAAGGCGCTCGAGCGCAGCGTCGGGGTGATCCTGGGTGTCGTGCTCGGCTCGGTGATCGGGACGCTGTTCGGCGGCGAGAGCGTGATCGTGCTGATCGCGATCGTGGCCGCGATCGCGGTGGGCTGGGCTGTGCGGCTGACGCCGGCCTCGGCGGTGCAGATCCCGATCAGCGCGATGCTCGTGCTCTCGGTCGGCGCGGTCACTCCGAACTACGCGTTCGACCGCATCGTCGAGACGCTGATCGGCGCGGCGGTCGGAGTCGTCGTCAACGGGCTCCTCGTGCCGCCGGTCGCGCTGGGGCCCGCCGAGAGGGCGGTCGGCGACCTCACCGCGCAGCTCGCCGCGGCGCTCGACGACCTGGCCGACGCCCTGCAGGCGCCGGTGCAGCGGCGGCGCCTCGACGAGCTGCTGATCAACGCGCGGCTGCTGCAGACCATGCAGGGGAAGGCCGAGGCGGCGATCGTCACGGGCGAGGAGTCGCTCCGCCTCAATCCGCGCCGCTCCGCCCACCGCGACCGTCTCGCGGCGCTCGACTCCGTCACTCCGCGGCTCGGCCGGATCGTCACACGAGTGCGCGGGATGACCCGCACCGTGCACGACCTCTACGACGTGGAGCTGGTGCGCGAGCCCACCATCGCCGACATCGCGGTGCAGCTGCACCGGGCGGCGCACGACCTGCGGCTGCTCGTGCAGTCGGCGGTCGACGTGCCGGAGCCGGAGGCGATCACCGACGAGCTGCCCGCGCTGACGGCGCCGCTGGTGATCGCGACGCCGCACCCCGAGCACTGGATCCTCGTGGGGGCGCTCGCCGAGGACCTGCGCCGGATCCGCGAGGAGATCGTGGGTGAGGAGTCCTGAGCGGCCCTAGGCGTCGTCGCGCAGCGCGGCCGGATCGGTCGCCTCGGCGTGCTGGGTCTTGCCCTCGGCGATGAGCGAGTCGTCGTCGGTGAGGATGCCGACGAGCTCGGTCACGCGGCCACGGGCGGCGCCGAGCGGATCGGCGATCGGAGCGTCCTCCTCGGAGCGGTCGATCTCGGCGTCGGGGTAGCGCTGGAGCTCGGCCTCGTCGCGATCGGGCTGCGGAGCGCGGGCGTGCTCGACGCAGAGCCTCGCCACCTCCTCGGCGTGCGCGTGCATGACGGAGTGGGCGGCGCCGGGGATCTCCCACGCGCGGGCGTGCGGCATCGACTCCGCCAGCTCCTCGATCCACTCCCGGGGCACGAGACGGTCGTGCTCGCCGCGGATGAGGAGGGCGGACGCGCGGATCCGCGGCACCGTGTCCTCGATCGGGTAGTGCATCATCTCGGGCAGCACGCGCGAGAACCAGCGCGGACCGCAGAGCAGGTAGGCGCCGACGGCGAGCAGGGCCACCCGGCGGGGCTCGCGCAGGCTCGACTGCGCGAAGCGGAGGCCCGCGATCGGGACGCGGCGCTCGTGCCGGTTCATCACGGGGCCCAGCAGCACGATCGTCGTGAGCTCGGGGCGCTGGGCGGCCAGCTCGGCGACGACCTGCGTGCCCATGGAGTGGCCGAGGACGACCGGGTCCACGAGGCCCAGCTCGTCGATCACGCGCCCGACGAGCGCGGCGTAGTCGGGGATGCTCATGTGCCGGGCGTGCGGCGGGTGCGGGACGCCGCCGAATCCGGGTAGATCGAGGGCGTGCACGGGGCCGAACTCGTTGAGCGCGGGCGCGAGGCGCTCGAAGTACGTGGCCGCGACTCCGATGCCGGGGACCAGCACGAAGGTGCGCTCGCCGGTGCGGCCGACGGTGCTGACCCGGGCCCAGACGTCCTCGTGGCGGACGCGCTGCACCGAGACGTCGGTGCGCTTGTAGCGGCGGCGCGGATCGCGGCGGCGGGACCGGGCGGTGGCGAACGCCTCGCGCACGCGGGTGCGGGCACCGAGGGCGAGTGAGCGGAGGCCTCGGGGCACGGAGCGCCTCCTTCGATCGGGGGTGAGTGGTCGGAGCGAGCCTAGAGGCTCGTCCGAGCGCTCAGATCAGCATGTCCTCCGAACGGTGGAGGATCAGCCGGGCCGGGCCGAGGTGGAGGACGCCGTTGCCCAGCGGTGCTGTCCGCACGCCGCCGCGCCGTCGCAGCGCCTTGTGAGCGCCGGGGGCGAGCGCGACGTCGAGCCACGCGCAGGGGTTCGCCGGACGGCCGCCCTGGAACTCGATCCGCTGGTCGTCCTGCTCGAGTGCGAAGGTGCGGCCGGCGAGCGCGTCGACGTCCGCTCCGCGCAGGGTGATGTTGCGGCGTGCATCCGCCGGATCGAACGGCGCCGCCCGCAGCTCGGCGGCCGCGTGCTCGAGCGACTCGATCGCGAACAGGGTGATCGCGGCGGTGCGATGGGCCCGCTGCGCGAAGTAGCGGTCGCCGACGATGCCGAGCCCGGCGCGGATCTCGATCCGATCGGGCTGCTCGTTGCCCTCGAACGGGATCGCCCCGTCGGCGGGCCGGCCCTCGTAGCGGTGGAGCGGCGACACGACGAACCGCACGATCTCGATCGAGGCGGCTTCCATGCGCTCCACGCTACGCGGGCTCGACCCGCCGGTGGCTCACGCGAGGTACACGCCGTCGACCCGACGGGGGACACCCAGCGGGTTGCCCTCGCGCAGGGCGAGCGGCAGCAGGCGCTCCGGAGCGTCCTGGAACGCGACCGGACGCTGGAAGCGGCGGACCGCCGTCGCTCCGACCGAGGTGTGCTGCGAGGTGGTCGCCGGCCACGGCCCTCCGTGCTGCTGCGCCCACGAGACGGCGACACCCGTCGGCCAGCCGGCGAAGAGCACCCGACCGCTGCGGTCGACGAGCGCGGCGAGCACGTCGTCGACGTCGTCGTCGGCCTCGGAGTGGAGGGTCGCCGTGAGCGAGCCCTCGAGTCCGTCGAGAGCGGCGAGCAGGTCGTCGCGCTCGCCGTAGCGCACGAGCAGCGTGGCCGGGCCGAAGACCTCGGCGCCGAGCACCTCGTGCTGCTCGACGAACACGGCGCTGTCGACGGCGTAGACACCGGGGCTGCCGGCGCCGGAGGAGGCGAGCAGCGTCTGCACGCCCTCGACCCCGGCCAGCGCGGTGGAGCCCTGGACGAACCCGTCGGCGATCGATCCGGTCAGCATGGTCGCGGCCGGCGTGGTGACGGCCGCGGGCAGTGCCTGCTCGAGAGCGGAGCCCTCCGGCACGAAGACGATGCCCGGCTTGGTGCAGAACTGGCCGACCCCGAGTGTGAAGGAGCCCGCGAGTCCAGCCGCGAGCTCGCCTCCGCGCGCCGCGTCGGCCGCCGCGGTCACGACGACCGGGTTCGCGCTGCCCAGCTCGCCGAAGAACGGGATCGGAGCCGGTCGCGCGGCGGCCCGGTCGGCCAGCGCGCGGCCTCCGCGGACGGAGCCCGTGAACGCCGCGGCGGTGATGCCGGGGTGCTCGACGAGGTCGATCCCCTCCTGGTACCCCTCGATCATGCCGAAGAGCCCGGCCGGAGCGCCCGCGGCGGCGAGCGCCTCCGTGACGATCGCGGCCGTGCGGAGGGACGTGCGCGGGTGGCCCGGGTGCGCCTTCACCACGACGGGGCAGCCGACGGCCAGGGCCGAGGCGGTGTCGCCGCCCGCCACCGAGAAGGCGAACGGGAAGTTCGACGCGGCGTACACCGCGACCGGACCCAGTGGCACGAGCACCCGTCGCAGGTCGGGGCGGGGCGGGGTGGTCGTGGCGTCGGCGTGGTCGACGACGGCCTCGAGGTACGAGCCCTCCTGGACGACCGACGCGAACAGCCGCAGCTGCGCGGTGGTGCGGGCGACCTCGCCGGGCAGGCGCGGCGAGCCCAGGTGGGTCTCGGCGTCGGCCAAGGCGACGAGCTCGGCCGAGGCGGCGTCGAGGGCGTCGGCGACAGCGACGAGCCAGCCCGCGCGCTCGGCGTCGGAGGCGCGGCGGGCCGCGGGGGCTGCAGCGACGGCCGCCCGGACGGCGGAGTCCACGGCGCTCACGCGACCATCTCCCGCGCGGTCTCGAGCAGCCCGGAGAGCACCGACAGCTGCGCCGGCGACGGATCCACGAGCGGCGCGCGCACGGAGCCGGCGTCGATCCCGCCGAGCCGGACTCCCGCCTTGATCAGCGAGACCGCGAAGCCCGGGGTGGTGTCGCGCAGCTGGATCAGGGGTGTGTAGAAGCCGTCGAGCAGGCGGCGCTGCACGGCGACGTCGCCGTCGCGGTAGGCGGCGTAGAAGGCGAGCGCGATGTCCGGCGCCATCGCGAACACGGCGGAGGAGTAGAGCGGCACGCCGATCGCGCGGTACGCGGCCTGGCTGGCCTCGGCCGTGAGCAGTCCGTTGAAGAACTGCACGTCCTCGCGGCCGACGCGGGCGGCCAGGTTCACGAACTGCTGGGCGAGCGCGATGTCGCCGACCCCGTCCTTGATGCCGACGAGGGTCGGCAGGGCGAGCAGGCGCTCGGCGGTGCGGAGGCTGAAGGCCGCGGTGCCGCGGTGGTACGCGATCAGCGGCAGCGAGGTGGATGCGGCGAGCTGCTCGACGTAGCGCGCGATGCCCTCCTGCGGCCCCCGCACCAGGTACGGCGGAAGGATCAGCAGGCCGTCGACGCCGCTCTCCTCGGCCGCGCGGATGCAGGCGCGGGCGTGGCCGAGCGGGCCGCCGACTCCGGCGATCACCGGCACGCGACCGGCGGTGGCCTCGACACCGGTGCGGACGGTCGTGGCGTACTCGTCGATGCCGAGCGCGTGGAACTCGCCCGTTCCGCAGGCGATGAAGACTCCGCCGGCTCCGGCCGAGACTCCTCCGCCCACGTGCGCGGCGAGCGCCTCGACGTCGACGCGGTCGTGCTCGTCGAACGCGGTGACGGGGAAGAAGAGGACGCCGTCCAGAGCGCGGACGCCCCCGGGTGCCTCGGTGGTCGCGTCGGTCATCGGGGTGCTCCTCGTGAGGGTGGTCATCAGAACCTCGGCAGGGTGGGGTCGTAGGTGGGATCGATGCGGCGCATGTAGCCGGTGTCGTCGCGGCGGCTGCGTCCGGACTCGAGGAAGACGCGGTGCTGGCGCTCGAGCGCCTCCTCGTCGAGCTCGACGCCGAGGCCGGGACCCCTGGGCACGACGATGTCGCCGTCGACGATCTCGAGGGCTCCGGGCCGGACGATGTCGTCGCCCCGGTTCCACGGGTAGTGGGTGTCGCAGGCGTAGCTGAGCTCGGGGCTCGCCGCGGCGACGTGCGTCATGGCGGCGAGCGAGATGCCGAGGTGCGAGTTCGAGTGCATCGACATGCCGATGCCGAACGTCTCGCAGATCGCGCCGAGCTCGCGGGTGTGCCGCAGTCCGCCCCAGTAGTGGTGGTCCGAGAGCACGATCTGCACCGCGCCCTTCGCCACCGCCTCGGGGATGTGCTCGAACGCGACGACGCACATGTTGGTCGCGAGCGGGAGGCCGGCGCCCGGGGCGACCGCGGCCATGCCGTCGATGCCGAGGACCGGGTCCTCGAAGTACTCGAGCACGTCGCGCAGCTCGTCGGCGACGTGGAGGGCGGTCTCGACGGTCCACGCGCCGTTGGGGTCGATGCGGAGCGGGTAGCCGGGGAACGCCTCGGCGAGCGCGCGGATCGCGGCGATCTCCTGCTCCGGGGCGAAGACGCCCGCCTTGAGCTTGATCGAGCGGAAGCCGTAGCGGTCGATCAGCTGCCGGGCCTGGCGGACGATGCCGTCGGGATCGAGCGCCTCGCCCCACTCGTCGGCCGGGACGTCCCTCCCGCCGTCGAGATCCGGATGCGCCGCCCACTTGTAGAAGAGGTACGCGCTGTAGGGCACGCGGTCGCGCGCCGCTCCGCCCAGGAGGTCGACGACGGGCAGGCCGACGAGGTGCCCCTGCGCGTCGTGGCAGGCCACCTCGACGATCGAGAAGACGGTGCGCTGCTCGCGCCGGGCGAGGTCGGGCTCGTCGTGCAGCAGGGCGGTGCTGATCGCGCGCTCGATGCCGACGAGGTCGAAGACGCTGCGGCCGATCACGGCGGAGCGCACGCGCTGGAGCCGGTCGAGGACGACCGCTCCGCCCGTGCCCTCGCCGAGGCCGATCACTCCGCCGTCGACGACGAGCTGGAGGATCGTCCGCAGCGCGAGCGGCTCGTGCACGCCGTCGGAGTTGAGGAGCGGAGGATCGCGGAAAGCGATGGGGGTGATGAGGAGATCGCGGATGATCACGGCGGACTAGCCCTTCGTTGCGCCGGAGGTGATGCCACGGATCAGCGACTTCTGCATGAGCAGGTAGATGACCAGGCTGGGGAGGAGTGCAAGGAGTGCGCCGACCAGGAGGACGCCCGTGCCGACCTGCGCATCGACGCGCAGGATGCTCAGGGCCACGGTGAGCGTGTAGTCGTCCGGGGAGTCGGCGGCGATGAGCGGGAGCAGGTACTGGTCCCAGATCATCATGAAGCCGAAGATCGTCACGACGCCGAGCACCGGCGTGCACAGCGGCAGGATGATCTGCCACAGCATCCGGAGCTCGCCGATGCCGTCCAGGCGGGCGGCCTCCTCGATCTCGTCGGGGATCTCCTTCATGAACTCGGTCATGAGCAGGATCGAGAAGCCCCAGACGGCGACAGGGAGGATCACGCCGAACGGAGTGCCGCGGAGGCTGATGCCGAGCAGCGGCACGTCACCGATGACCTGCGAGAGCGGCACGGCGATGACCTCCTCCGGCAGCATCATCGTGAGCAGGAAGAGCAGCAGCACGAACGACTGACCGCGGAAGCGGTGCCGGGCCAGCGCGTACGCGGCGAGGATCGACACGGCGATCTGCAGGACGAGGCCGCCGCCGACGATGACGAGCGAGTTGAGGAAGTAGCCCCACACGCCCTTCTCGGTCGCGACGCGGAACGGCTCGAGCGAGGGCGCGGCCGGGAACAGGCTGAGGCTCGTGGAGTCGGCGTTGGAGTCGAAGGCGCCCGACAGGATCGTGACGAACGGCACGGCGAAGATCACGACGACCAGCGCGCAGAGCACGAAGCGGACGACGTTCGAGACCGAGAAGCCCGGGCGCCAGCCGATCGCGCTGTCGAACTGGGTGTTCTGCGCGGTGCTGCGGGCACGGCGCGGCGAGAGGGCGGTCATGCGGACGCCTTCCGGTTCGAGAGGGTGCGGACCACGACGGTGAGCACGAGAGTGGCGACGAGGAGCAGGACGGAGGCCGCCGAGGCGACGCCGAGATCGTTCGCCTGGAAGCCGAGCGAGTAGACCCGGGTCATCCAGACCTCGGTGCTGCCGGCCGGACCGCCGCCGGTGAGCACGTAGACCTCGGTGAAGGTGCGCAGGCTCCGGATGGCCGCGAGGGTGAGCACCACCGAGACGGCGGGCCGCAGCGCCGGCAGCACGATGAAGCGCAGGCGCTGGCGCACGCTCACCCCGTCGAGGGCGGCGGACTCGTAGAGCGTCCGGTCGATGCCGGTGAGCCCGGCCAGGATGATGACCATGTTGTAGGGGGCGCCGGTCCAGATGCCGACGACCGCGATGTAGCCCAGCGCCGTGGACGGATCGCTGAGGAACTGCTGCGGCGGCACTCCGATGAGCCCGAGGGCCTGGTTCAGGAAGCCCGACTCCGTCGGGAAGTAGAGGATGCGCCAGATCTCGCCGACGACCGCGAGGGCCGTGACGACCGGGAGGAAGACCGCGGTGCGGACGAACCACAGGCGGCGGGCCTGGCCCTCGAGCAGGAGGGCGAGCACCGCTCCGAACACCAGCGCGCCGATCGTCTGCACGAGCCCGAGGACCACGGTGTGGCCGAGCGCATCGCGGAAGCGGCTGTCCGAGAGCACGCGGACGTAGTTGTCCGCGCCGACGAAGATGTCGCCGAGGAACGGCTGCACCTTCACGGTGCTCATCCGGAAGCCCTCGATCATCGGGTAGAACTTGAAGACCAGGCCCAGCAGCAGGCCCGGCGCCAGGAACGCCCAGGGGATCAGCGACCGGGCGGTCCAGGGGCGGCGGCGGGCCGCGGGCCGCCCGGCCCGGGAGCGCTGAGGCTCCCGAGCGGGCGGTCCCGTGACCGCGCCGGTGACGAGGGGGGCTGTCACTTCACGAGGTCCTGGGCCTCGAGCTGCGCCTGGAACTGCTCGTCGATGGTGGCGAGGCCCGCGGGGATGTCGCTGTCGCAGTCCGCGACCATCGCGTTCATGTTGTCGGCGAGGATCTGGCGGAACGCGGTGAAGTCGATGTTCCACGGGAACGTCTTCGAGTCGTTCGCGTAGTCCTCGGCCACGATGCTCCACCGGTCGTCACCGGTCACCGCCGCGACGTCGACCTGGTCGTTGACGGGGAGGCGGACGACCGGCTGGGAGGTGACTCCGGCCGCGTTCGTCTCGATCTTCATCGCGATCTCCTGCGCCTCGGGCGTGATCAGGAACTCGGCCAGCTGCTTCTGCAGGTCGGCCTTCTCGGAGCTGGCGCCGAAGTAGATGTTCTCGCCCTCGGCGAAGGTGGTGCTGCCCTCGGGGCCGGACGGCATCGGGATCACCTCGACGTTCTCGGCACCCACCGCGGCGTCGAACGAGCTGATGTTGTAGGGGCCGGTGAGGTAGATGCCGGCGGTGCCCTGCGCGAAGAACGGGGTCTCGGCGGTGGTCAGGTTGACGGAGCCGGGGACGATGTTGCCGGGGGTGCAGAACTGGTCGCGGATGAAGGTCATCGCCTCCTCGGCCTCGGGGGAGTCGATGACGGAGGCGTACGTGCCCTCGCCGTCCTCCTCGAGGATGTCGGCGCCGGCCTGCCAGAGGTAGGAGTTGCCCCAGCGGGCGATGTAGCCGTTCTTGGCGCTGCCGGGGACGACCATGCCGTAGGTGTCGGCCTGCCCGTTGCCGTCGGGATCCTGCGTCGCGAAGGCGTTCGCGAGGGCCGAGAGCTCGTCCCACGTGGTGGGGATCTCGAGCCCCAGCTTCTCGCGCCAGTCCTTCCGGATGATCGTGACGTTGGCCTGACGCGACCACGGCACTCCGTAGGTCGCGCCGTCCAGGCCGACGTTCTGCTCCCAGGTCTCGTCGGCTATGTCGCCCTGGCCCTCGATCGAGTCGCGCTCGATCGGGAGGATCAGGCCCTGCGCCACGTAGGTGCCGAGCGAGGACGCGTCGTTGATCAGCACGTCGGGGAGGTCCTTCTGCGAGGCGCGGGCCTGCAGCTGGGTGTCGAACTCGACGACGGGCTGGTAGTCGATCTCGACGCCCGTCTTCTCGGTGAAGGCGTCGAACACCATCTGGTAGGACGCGGCCGACTCCGCCGCGCTGCGGGTCCAGACCTCGAGGCTCTGCTCGCCCTCTGCGGCGTCGTCGGCGGGCTCGCTCGAGCAGCCGGCCACGGAGGCGACCAGGCCGGCCGCGAGGACCGCCCCGACGAGCCGCCGCGTTCGCATGGTGTTCTTCATCGAATCTCCATTCGCATATGCAAACCGTTCACATCCTTGTGAATGCGAGTGGTAGCGTATGTACGCATCGACGACGTTGTCAATGCGGAGCGGAGAGCCGCTCCCCGATCGAGACCAGGGAGTCAGGCGCATGCCGAACCGCATCCTCCTCACCGGCGCCGCGGGTGCCGCCGCCACGGGAATCCGGCCGCTGCTCGCCGCCCTCGGCCACCGCGTCGTGCTGCTCGACATCGCCCCGATCGCTGCTGCGGCGTTCAACGAGACCGTGGTGCAGGGCAGCATCACCGACGCCGCGGTCCTCGACGCGGCCCTCGCCGGTGTCGACCTCGTCGTCCACCTCGGCGGGTTCTCCCGCGAGCGGCCGTGGCCCGACATCGCCGAGGTCAACATCGGCGGCACGCAGCTCCTGCTCGAGCGGGCGCACCTCGCGGGGGTGACGCGCATCGTGCTCGCGAGCTCGACGCACGCCGTCGGCTTCCACCCCGTCGGCACGGCGGTCGACGTGATGCAGCCCCGTCCCGACACGTTCTACGGAGTGTCCAAGGCGGCGATGGAGTCGCTCGGCAGCGTCTACGCCGACCGCTTCGGCACGACCGTGGTCGCCGCGCGGATCGGCACGATCGAAAAGCGGCCCAGCGGGCGGCGCTCGCTCTCGACCTGGCTCTCGTTCGAGGACTTCGTGCGGCTGATCGGGGCGACGGCGACGACCGAGCGGAGCGGCTTCCACGTGGTCTGGGCCGTCTCGGCGAACACCCGCGGCTGGTTCCCGCTCGAAGCGGGCCTCGCGATCGGGTACCGTCCCGAGGACGACGCCGAGCGCTTCGCCCCGGAGATCGAGGCGTCGACGCAGGGGGAGCCGCCCGTGTCCCACGGACTGATCGGCGGCGCGTTCGCGGATGACGAGCATCCGCTGGGAGGAGTCTGGTGAGCGAGCGCGACGAGGCGGGGGCGGCCGCCGTCCGGGCGGTGAAGTCGTCGGAGCGCACGCTCCGCCTGCTCGAGGTGCTCGCCGCGCATCCGGGACCCCTCGCGATCACCGAGCTGCACCGGCTCACCGGCTATCCCCGCTCGAGCCTCCACCAGCTGCTGCACACCATGGCCGCGAGCGACTGGATCGCGATGACGGCCGACGGCGCGCACGCGGCCATCGGCTCCCGCGCCCTGATCGTCGGCACGTCGTACCTCGACCACGACCCCGCTCTGCCCTGGGCGGTCGCCGCCCTCGAACGGGTGCGCACGCAGGTCGGCTACACCGCGCACTACGCCCGGCTCACCGGCTCCGACGTGCTCTACCTCGCCACCCGCGAGGCCCAGGAGTCGCGTCGCCGGACCTCCCGCGTCGGCCGGTTCCTGCCCGCCCACGCCACCGCGCTCGGCAAGGCGCTGCTCAGCGAGCGCACGAGCGTCGAGCGGGCCGAGGCCCTCGGGCAGGGCGAGCTCGTGGCGCTCACTCCGCACACCATCACCGACCGCGCAGCGCTCGAGACGCAGCTCGACGAGGTGCACGCCCGCCGCTACGCCGTGGAGCGCGAGGAGAACACGCCCGGCGTCTGCTGCATCGGCGTCCCCGTGCGCTACCGGATCCCCGCGACCGACGCAATCAGCGTCTCGATCCCGCTCGACCGCGCGGGCGACGACGAGATCGCGCACGTCGCCGGGACGGTGCGCGACATCGCCGACGAGCTGGCGACGACCCTGCAGCGCTCGGGCGTGCGGTGAACCCGCTCACCCGCTTCTGCGCCTACTCGTGGGACCTCGCCGACGACCCGGCCGCCGCCGACCGGGCGCTCGCCGCGGGCGTCTCGGGCGTCGCGATCGCGGCCGCGTACCACTCCGTCCGCGCCGCGACTCCGCTGCATCCCCGTCACCGCGTCGTCGATGCGGCGACCGCGGCCTTCTACTTGCCGGTGCGCCCCGAGGCGTGGGGGAGGCTCGTGCCCCGATCGGCCGCACCGTGGGCGGGCGAGGACGCGTTCGAGCGCGCCGCCGCGACGGCCCGCCGCGCGGGACTCGACGTCGAGGCGTGGGTGGTGCTGACGCACTCGTCGGTCCTCGGCACCGCGCATCCCGAGCTCTGCGTGCGGAGCGCCGCCGGCGACGTCTACCCGTACGCGCTCTGCCCGTCCCACGAGGACGTGCGCGCCTACGCGGTGTCGGTCGTGACCGAGACGGTGCTGCTCGGCGGCGTCGACACCCTCATGATCGAGGCGTGCGGGCCGCTGGGACTCGGGCACCTCGGCCACCACGAGAAGACCGCGGGCGCCGACTGGTCCCGGGTCGACGAGGACCTGCTCTCGCTGTGCTTCTGCGCGGCGTGCCGAGCGTCGATACGCTCGCGCGGGGGCGACCCGGACGCGCTCGCCGCGACCGTGCTCGCCGCCGTCGGCACCGGAGCGACCCGGGTCGAGGACGCGCTGGGGGAGGCGGCGACGCTGCTGCTGGAGGTGCGCGACCGCTCCCGCCGACAGCTCACCGCCGAGGTGACGGCCGCGGCACGAGCGGCGGGCGCGCGCCGACTGCTGTTCCACGCGCAGGCGGACCCGTGGGCGACCGGGCCGTTCGCGGCGCTCCTGGACACGCCGGGCGCCGACGGCGTCGTGCTCCCGGTGACCGATCTCGCGCTCGACGGAGGGTGCCGTCCGGCGGTACCGCCCGGTGTCCGCGTCGGCGGCTACCTGCCCGCGCTCCCGCCCGTCGATCCGGAGGCGGTGCCCGGCTGGGCGGAGCGGCTCCGCGATCTCGACGACCTGTACCTCTATCACCTGGGGCTGCTGTCACGGCGGCGGCTCGACGCGGTGGGCGAGCTGGTGACGCGACTGCGCGCGTAGCCTGAACGCGACGCGGGAGGTGCCGGGCGGATGCACGACGAGACGGAGCGCGCCCGCGTCCAGCGCCGCACGCTGATCGTGGTCGTCGTCGGGCAGGTGCTCGGCGGGGCGGGCCTTGCGGCCGGAGCGACCGTCGGCGCGCTGCTCGCGCAGGACCTCTTCGGCGGCGAGGGGCTCGCAGGGCTGTCGACAGCGCTGCTCACGCTCGGATCGGCGCTCGCCGCGTTCCTCGTCGGGCGCACGGCGCAGCGCCGCGGCCGTCGGCTCGGGCTCGGACTCGGCTTCGCCGCGGGCGGGCTCGGCGCGGTGGGCGTGGTCGTCGCGGCGGCCACCGGCAGCGCCGCCCTGCTGTTCGCCTCGCTCGTCGTCTACGGCGCGGGCAGCGCCACCAACCTCCAGGCCCGCTACGCCGCGACCGACCTCGCCCTGCCCTCGCACCGCGGCCGCGCGATCAGCACCGCGCTGGTCTCGACGACGCTCGGAGCGGTCGCCGCCCCGGCCGTCGTCGAGCCCCTCGGCGTCGTCGCGACCGGCCTCGGGCTGCCGGCGCTCGCGGGGCCGTCCCTGCTCGCCGCGGCGGCCTACCTCTCGGCGGGAGCCGCCCTCCTCCTGCTCCTGCGGCCCGACCCGCTCCTGCTCGCCCGCCGCCTCGGCGCGACGGCGGCACCCGTCGCGGTGGCACCGGTGCGGCGAGGGGCGGCGCCCGTGGGGGCGACGGTGATGGTGCTCACGCAGATCGCCATGGTCGCGATCATGACGATGACCCCGGTGCACATGCTCGCCCACGATCACGACCTCGGCGACGTGGGGCTGGTCATCGGGATCCACATCGGAGCGATGTACCTGCCGTCGCTGGTCACCGGTCCGCTGGTCGACCGCGTCGGCCCCACGGCCGTGGCGGGCGCCTCGGGGATCGTGCTCCTCGGGGCCGGAGCGATCGCCGCCCTCGCGCCCGGCGACTCCCTGGCCCTGCTGATCGCCGCGCTCGCGCTGCTCGGGCTGGGCTGGAACCTCGGCTTGATCTCGGGCACCGCCCTCGTCGTCGAGGGCACCTCGCCGGCCGACCGCGCCCGGGTGCAGGGGTCGCTGGACGTGCTGGTCGCCCTGTCCGGGGCGGGCGCGGGAGCCGCCTCCGGAGTGGTCGTCGCGAGCTCGGACTTCGCGGTGCTGAGCCTGGGCGGGGGCCTGCTGGCGCTGCTGCTGATCCCGGTGCTGGTGGTGGCGCGGGTGCGGCGGAACGCGGTGTGAGGGAGGCGCTTTCTGTACAAAAGAATGTCGAGGACGTACGATCCGGGTATGTCGACCGTTTCCGTCTCCGAAGCACGCGCTCGTTTCTCCGAGGTCCTCGAGCAGTCCCGTCTCGAGGCCGTGATCCTCGCGCGGCACGGCCGGCCGGAGGCGGTGGTGGTCAGCCCGGAGCAGTACGAGCGGATGCGGGACGCGCTGGAGGAGCTCGAGGACGTCAGGGCCTTCGATGAGGCGCTCGCAGAGGAGGGCGAGAACATCCCCTGGGCCCAGGCCAAGGCCGACCTGGGCTGGGGATGAGCCGCTACCGGATCGAGCTGCGGCCGGCCGCAGTGAAGGCGTTGCGCCGGATCGACGCGAGGGACCGCACGCGGTTGCAGGGGGTGATCGCACTGCTCGGCGAGGATCCTCGACCGCCGGGTGCACGAGCGCTCCAGGGGCGTCCCGGCCTGCGGGTCCGCGTGGGTGACTACAGAATCCTCTACACGGTCGACGACGGCGTGCTCGTCGTCGTGGTCGTCACGGTCGGGCATCGCCGCGACGTGTACGAGCGCTGATCCTCGACGCGGAGCCTCTTCCCCTCCGGCGCACGGCGCCCCTACTCTGAGCGGCGAACCCGACCTCCGGAGGCTCCCGTGTCCCTCGTCCGCGTGCACAACTTCTCGATCTCGCTCGACGGCTTCGGCGCGGGGGAGGGCCAGACGCTCGAGGCCCCCTTCGGTCACGCCGGCCACCGGCTGATGGGCTGGGCGATGGGCACCCGGACCTTCCGCGATATGGGGCTGCCCGGCGACGGACCGGGCTCGCGCGGGGTGGACGACGCGTTCGCGAGCGCCTGGGGAGAGGGCATCGGCGCCGAGATCATGGGCCGGAACAAGTTCGGTCCCCAGCGCGGACCGTGGGAGGACGAGCAGTGGCGCGGCTGGTGGGGTGAGGATCCGGTCTTCCGCACGCCGGTCGTCGTCCTGACGCACCATCCGCGGCCGACCCTCGAGATGGCGGGCGGCACGAGCTTCCACTTCGTCGACGCCGATCCGGCGGCCGCTCTCGCGACGGCGCGGGAGCTGGCGGACGGCGGCGACGTGCGGATCGGCGGCGGCGTCGCGACGGTGCGGCAGTTCCTCGAGGCGGATCTGATCGACCACCTCCACGTGGTGGTCGTGCCGATCGTGCTCGGCCGGGGCGAGCGGCTCTGGGACGGGCTCGAGGGCCTGGAGGAGCGCTACTCACTCGAGGCGACGCCCTCGCCGTCCGGAGTGGTGCACCTGGTCCTGACGCGGCGGGCGCGCTAGCGGGACGGGCCGGATCCGACCCGCGCGACTACGCTGGGAAGCCACATGGCATCCGACAGCGAGTACCCCGTCACCCTGACCGACCCCCTCGAGGAGCGCCTGCGCGCCCAGGTCGCCCGACAGGGCGAGCAGACCGTGGCGCTGCGCTCCGCGTCGCTGCTGACGGGCGGCTACGAGGGCGAGTCGTTCCTCCTCACCGTCGGCGGCGAGCACGCCGACGGCGTTCTGAAGGGCGCGCCGTCGCTGTACTGGCCGGAGCTGTGGGGTGCTCGCGCCCTGCTCTACGTGTGGGACGAGCAGGCGGCCGACGCTGTCGTCGCGGGGCTCTCGAACGCGTCGTGGCGGGTCCGCGAGATGTGCGCGCGGGTCTGCGCCGAGCGGATCCTCGGCGGGCAGAAGAAGCTGTCGCGCCTCACCACCGACGAGCACGCCCGCGTGCGGAGCGCCGGGGCGCGGGCGCTGGTCGCCGTCGCGATCGCGGGCATCGGCTCCGGCCGGGACGAGAAGGGCGAGTTCGCGGCCAGCGTGGAGCAGACGCTGACCGCGATGCTGCGCGACCCCGACCGCGACGTCCGCCGCGCGGTGCAGCAGTCGCTCGAGACGCTGCGCGCAGCGCGCGCCTGACCAGCGGAGTCAGCTGACCCGCTCCGGCACCGCCTCGCTGACGACGGCCGCGGAGTCGGCGAGTAGCTGCTCCCCGCCCGCGACCTTCGTGAGGACGAGCGCCTCCGGAGCGACCGCCAGGAACTCCGCGAGGACCACGGGATCCAGCAGGCTCGCGCCGAAGCCCTCTCGGGCCGCGCGTGCGGTGTGGACGGGGAGGTGCGCGTCGCTGAACGCCGGGCCCAGTCGCGTGGCGACGTCCGACGCTCCGGACACCCCGAGGGCGACGAGGGTCCCGGAGTCCCGCGCGCGTCGTGCGTGCTCGAGCGGTCCGTCGAGGCGGCGGGTCTCGAGCCAGGAGCGGCCCCAGTTGATCGCGGTGCCGAGGCCGTGGCGGTCGGCCTCCTCGAGCTCGGTGCCGAGATCGAGGAAGCCCTTCACCGGGTCGGGTCCCTCGAGGGAGTCGCAGTGCTCGACGACGATCCGCACCCCGTCGGGGTTCCTCCGCGACACGTCGTCGAGACTCCGGGCGAAGGCGGCCCGCGCGGCGGAAGGGTCCGAAGTGCCGGCGGGCGCGGAGTGGACCAGCACGGAGTCGATCACGAAGCGCCCCTCGCGATCGTTCACCGCCGCCGCGGCCGCGAGCGCCCGGCGGGTCAGCGCGACGGCCGCGCCCCTCCGCCCCTCGTCCGCGCTCGCCAGGCCGACGCCGCGCTCGAGGACCGCCGGCAGCAGGGTGAGCACGTGCCTCCCCGAGCGCGCCAGCAGTCGCAGCATCGCCTCCTCCTCCGGGACGAAGGCGCTGCCGAACGGGATCTCGAACCCGGAGCACCCGGTGACGAGCGCGATCCGCTCGTGGAACGCGTCAAAGGCCGCCGCGTCGAGCCGGGCCCGCTCCGGCGCCGACGGGTAGGCCCCGACGATCACCTAGCGCGCGCCGTCCACCCGCGCCGACGCGGGCAGGGCGAGGTCGTGGATGTATGCGGCGAGGTCGAGCAGAGGCTGACCCTCGTGCGGTCCGATCCCCTCCGGCTTCCAGCGGCTGATCGGTTCGATCATGAGCCGAGAGCTGTGGCGGAGGTAGTACTTGGCCGACGTGGGGTAGCGCGAGTTGATCGTGTGCTCGGCCACCGTCAGGAGGCGCTGCACGGCGACGGCCTCCTCCGAAGGCTGGTCGTCGTAGTGCTCGCAGAGCCACGCCACGTGCTCGGGGTAGATGTTGGCGGCGTAGCCGCTGAGCCCCGCCGCGCCGAGGCGGAGGGACTCGGTCAGCGAGGAGATCTGCGCGTTGTAGAGCTTCATCGGCGTGCCCGCGATCGCCCTCAGCCGCTCCTGCATCGTCGCGAGCGAGTGCGAGGTGTCCTTGTAGAAGACGAAGCGCCCGGTGCCGGCCATCCAGGCCACGTTCTGGGTCGAGGGCAGCCGCTTGAAGGGCACCGGGCACTCGTAGACGCCGAACTTCGCCTCGGGAACGGCGTCGAGGATGTGCTGCACCATGGCGCGCCACTCCTCCTCGGTGGTGGTGAGCCCGCCGACGAGGGAGGAGATGAGGACGACCGCGTCGACCCCGGTCGCGGCCATCGCCGCCGCCGACGCCGCCTGCTCGTCGGGCGTCCCGGAGGAGACGGAGGAGGCGACGACGGGGACCCGGCCGGCCGACCGGTCGACGACGCGGCGCGCGAGGGCGAGCCGCTCCTCCTCGGTCAGGTCGTACATCTCGCTCGAGAGCGCGACGGTGAAGATGCCGGCGGCGCCGTTGTCGATGAGCCAGTCGGTCAGGGCGTCGACCTGCTCGAGATCCAGGGAGCGGTCGGGACGGAACGGGGTGAGCATGACGGGCCAGCCGCCGTCGGGCAGGGTCGCTCCGGCGGTCGTCGTGGTCGTCGGGGTGTCGGTGCTGGTCATGTCGGTCCTTGTCTGTCGAAGGGTCGGTGCGGAGGGGCGTCAGCCCTTGAGCGAGCCGCTCACCAGGTCCAGGCGCCAGTAGCGCTGCAGGAACAGGAAGAGCGCGATGAGGGGGATCGTCGAGATCAGGCAGCCCATGATCACGACGTTGTAGGTGTTGGGCTGGTCGTTCCCCTGGTTCATCAGCGAGTAGAAGCCCACCGTCAGAGGGAAGGTCTCGGTGCGCGAGAGCATGATGAACGGCAGAAGGAAGTTGTTCCAGATGCCGACGAAATGCAGCAGGAACACGGTGATCAGGCCCGGCACCATCGGGTAGACCGCGATCCGCGAGAAGATCCGCCACTCGCTCGCGCCGTCGATCCGGCCCGCCTCGAGCATCTCGGTGGGCACCACCGCGGTCGCGTAGATCCGGCACAGGTAGATGCTGAACGGGCTGATCATGCAGGGCAGCAGCACCGACCAGTACGTCCCGGCGATCCCGATCGAGGAGAGCAGCAGGTACTGCGGGATCGCGAGGATCACCCCGGGGATGAGGACGCCGATCAGCAGGAAGTCGAACACCAGCTTCTTGCCGCGGAACGAGTACTTCGCGAGGCCGTATCCGGCGAGGGCCGAGACGACGGTGCCGAGCAGCCCGCCGCCTCCGGCGAAGATCAGGCTGTTGAGGCACCACGACCAGAACGCGCCGTCGCCGACTCCGAGCAGCAGAGCGAAGTTCTCCTGGAACCCGCCGGTGAAGCTCGGCGCGAGCGAGAAGGTCGTGAACAGCTCGCCCGAGCGCTTCGTCGCGGCGGTGAAGAGCCAGACGACGGGGAGGAGGCAGTAGCCGGCTCCGATCAGCAGGACGGCGGTGGGCCAGAACGCGCCGCGCGGCCGGGTGACGGTCGGTCCGCGGCGGCGCGCGCGGACGGACTGCGCGGCGTGCCCGGGATCCTCGACGACGGGAGGCAGCTTCGTGAGGGTGTCGGTCATGATCAGTCTTCTCCGAAGGCGCGCGTCTGCAGGAACCGCAGCAGGCCGAGCGAGGCGATGAGGGTGAGGAGGGTGACCACGACCGAGGTCGCGGACGCCGAGAAGAGGTCGTTCGTGACGAAGGCGTCGCGGTAGATCAGCATCATCGGCACCCACTCCGAGCCGATCACCGTGGTGAGCGTCACGAGCGTGTTGGGCTCCGAGAACACCTGCAGCGCGCCGATGATCGAGAACAGGCCGGTCATGATGACGCCCGGGACGATCAGCGGCAGCTTGATGCGCAGGGCGAGCTGCCACTCCGAGCAGCCGTCGATCCGGGCGGCGTCGTAGATCTCGGACGGCAGTCCCCGGAGCGAGGTGTAGAGGATCACCATGTTGAAGCCGACCGAGCCCCAGATCGCGATGTTCGCGACCGAGAGGAAGACGGAGTCGGGGCCGAGGAAGACCGGCGCGGGAAGGCCGAGGGCGCTCGCCGCGTCGACGAAGGGGCTCACTCCCGGCAGGTAGAGGAACCCCCACATCAGCGCGGCGATCACGCCCGGCACCGCGTACGGCACGAAGATCGCGATCCGCGAGAAGCGGCCGAAGCGGGTCGAGAGGTTGTCGAGCAGGAGCGCGAAGGCGAGCGCGAGGATCATCGTGACCGGCACCGAGAGCAGCGCGTAGGTCAGCATCCGGCCGAAACCGGCCCACAGGGCCGGGTCCGACAGGGTGCGCGCGTAGTTGTCGAAGCCGACGAACGTCTCGCGCTTGACTCCGAGGCCGCTGCCGCTGACCGTGCTGCCGCGGAAGCTGAGCCAGACCGTGTAGAGCAGCGGGAGGGCGAGGAGCCCGACGGCGAGGAGCACCGCGGGGGCCACGAAGAGCCAGGGTGCGGCTCGCGGGGCGAGGGTCGAGGGGCGCCCGGGGGAGGGCGCGGTCGTGGTCGTCATGGGAACCTCACTGTTCGAGACGGACGGACGGGGCCCCGCGACGCGCGGGGCCCCGGGGCGCTACTCCGCGACGTCGTAGCCGGACTTCTCGAGGTCGGCGACGGTCGCCTCCTGGACGCTCGCGAGCGCCTCCGTGAAGTCGCCCTTCTCGTTGACCGCGGCGCTGAAGGCGTTGGTGAAGGCGTCGTAGGCGACCGAGACGTTGGGGCCCCAGGTCACCGACGCGGTCATCCGGTCGATCTCGTCCGCCGTCGCGTAGAAGTCGGTCTGCTCGGGCAGCAGGGCCGGGGCCTGCTGCAGCTCGGGGAGCTCGCGACCGGCGAGGGAGGCCGGCCAGATGCTGGCGTACTCGATGTACGCCTCGAGGGCCTCGGTCGAGGTGTTGAGCCAGAGCGCGAACTCGCGGGCCTGCTCCGGGTGGTCGGAGCCGGTGGTGACGATCGTGCCGCTGCCGCCCAGGACGCCCGAGCTCGGGTCCGACGGGGTCCACTGCGGGATCGGCACCGCGGCCCACTTCCCGATCGTGTCGGGCGCGTTGTTCTGCAGCAGCGGAGGGGTCCAGACCGCGCCGAGCCAGCTGGCCAGGGTGCCGTCGGCGAGGGCGGCCTGCCACTCCGGAGTGAAGGTCTTGAACGTCGCGAGACTGCCGTCGTCGACGAGGCCCTGCCAGTAGTCTGCGACCTTCTGCGAGGCGGGGTCGTCGATGGCGACGGTCCAGGTGCCGTCCTCCTGGCTCCACCACTCGGCGCCGGCCTGCTGGCTGAGACCGGCGAACAGCTGCGCGTCGTTCGCGGGGAACGTCGCGAGGTACTTCGTCGGATCGGCGGCGTGCAGCGCGCGGGCGGCGTCGGCGTACTCGTCCCAGGTGGTCGGGGCGGTGAGGCCGTTCGCCTCGAAGATGTCGGTGCGGTAGTAGAGGAACATCGGCGCGGTGCCCTGCGGGACGGCGTAGTTCACTCCGTCGAAGGTCGTGAGGTCCCAGGCAGGTCCGACGGTCTCGTCCTCGCGGTCGCCCATGGTCGAGGTGACGTCGGAGGCGATCTCGCTCGTGATCAGGTTCGGCAGGTTCTCGTAGGTGGTGTTCGAGAGGTCGGGCAGAGTGCCGGCCTGCTTCGCGGCGCTGAGCTTCGCGACGATCTCGGCGCCTCCGGTGGAGGTGTTGACCTTCACCTGGGTGTCGGGGTTGGCCTGGTTCCAGACGTCGACGATCTTCTCGATGTTGGGCGCCCACGACCAGTACTCGAGGGTGACGGGGCCGTCGGCGGAGGCGTCGCTCTCGGCGGCCGACTCGGTCGTGCCGGAGCAGCCGGCGAGGAGGGCGGCGGAGGCGAGGGCGGCCACTGCCGCGAGGGACCTGGGGAACTTCTTCGTTCTCATCGGAGTCTTCATCCTGACGTCGATCCTCCGCGGCTCTGCAGAGGGTGATCGGGTCGCCGTCCCGGGATTCGTTACCGGTAACGAAATGTGCGACAGCATCACAGTAGGGCGGGCGGGCATCCGCCGCAAGAGGTGTTTCGTTACCGCTCACTATTCGGGGACGGGTCGCTCCGATCCTGCGCCCGGATCGACGGCGGGGGACAGTGTCAGGCGGGAGGTGCCGTCGACGTCCGCACGACGAGCTCGGGCACCGGGTACTGCACGGTCTCGGTCGGAGCTGTCCCCTCGACCATCGCGATCAGCGAGAGGACCGCCGCGCGGCCCATGCCCTCGAAGTCCTGCCGGATCGTGGTGAGGGGCGGATGGAAGAACTCGGCTTCGGCGATGTCGTCGAACCCGACGACGCTGACGTCCTCCGGGATGCGCCGCCCTGTCTCGTGCAGGCGGAGGAGGAGCCCGAGCGCCATGCGGTCGTTCGCCGCGACGACCGCCGTGACCTCGGGATCGGCGACGAGAGCGGGCGCCGCGGAGTAGCCGGACCGGGACGACCAGTCGCCGTGCACCAGCGGCAGGGCGGGCAGGCCGGCCTCGGCCATCGACTCCTCGTAGGCGCGGGCGCGGTCCTGCGCCGAGATCCACCGCTCGGGGCCGGCGAGATGGGCGATGCGGCGGTGCCCGAGCTCGAGCAGGTGGGACACGGCGAGCCGGGTGCCGACGGCGGAGGCGCCGCTCGCGCGCGGACCGCCGCGGTCGATGTGCACCGGGATCGGCAGGTCGAGCGTGCGGAGGGCCTCGCCCACCTCGTCCGTGGGCGCCGTGGCGAGGATCCCCTCGAGGTCCCGGCTGCCGAGCGCGTCCAGTGCGTCGCGGAGCTCGGCAGGGTCGGCGGTGTCGACGCTGATGATGTCGAGGGAGTAGCCGACGCGGCGGGCGGCCTCGCTCGCTCCCTGCATCGTCTTGCCGGGAGCGGTTCCTGCTAGCTCGTGCACCAGGGCGCCGAGGCGGTGGGTGCGCCGGGTGGCGAGGGAGCGCGCGGTGGTGTTCGTCCGATAGTTCAGCGCATGCAGGGCCTCCTCGACCCGGATGCGGTTGGCGGGGCGGATGCCGCCCGTGCCGGTGAGGAATCGCGAGACGGTCTGGTGCGAGACCCCCGCCCTGCGAGCGACGTCGTAGATGGTGGCCGCTCGTGCAGGTCTGTCCGACATCCCCGCCTCCGTCCTCGTCGATCCGTCTGCGGCAACGATAGGGGAGCGTCGCAGTGGGGGCAGCGTGGGCCGGCGCCGCCCCTCGGCGAGCAGCCTCAAAAATAGAACTGTATGGTACAGTTCTGTTCGTGCAGCCTCCCGTGTCCGCCTACTCGCTCCGCCGCGCGGACGCGGTGCTCGAGGCGACGCTGGACGTGCTGGCCGAGGTCGGCTTCGCCCGCCTGACCGTCGACATGATCGCGACGAGGGCGCACGCGTCCAAGGCCACCATCTACCGGCGCTGGGCGACGAAGACCGAGCTAGTGCGCGCCGCCGCCGCGCTGGTCGAGGTCGAGACGGTCCCGGCCGAGGTCGACGCCGACGCCGCCGAGGCACTGCGCGCCGTCCTCGAGAGCCTGCGGTCCATGACCGTCGGCCGGCTGGGCCGCCTCGTCACCGCGCTGACCACCGCGGCGGTCGACGACCCCGACATCCGCGCGACGGTCCACGAGGAGCTCGTCGTGCCGCTGCACCGCGGCACCGCGGCCGCCCTCGACGAACTGCGCGACGCCGGAGTGATCGACGCGCACGCCGACACCGCGCTGGCCGCGCAGGCGCTGATCGCGCTGACGGTCGACCGCGCCGTCGCCACGGGCACCGCGGCGACCCCGGCCGAGCTCGAGGCGCTGCTCGCGGCGTGGGTGCTGCCGGTGCTGGCGCCGGCCGCGACGGGACGACGGACGAAGGGGCCGACGGCCGGACCCGGATAGCAGGAGCACCGCTCCCGCATCCCCGTCACCCTCTCCCGTCAGGAACACTCGTGCCCACGCCCTCCCGCGCGCCCGAAAGCGCGCGCCGCACTCCTCGTCGGGGCCGTCCCGGCCTCACCCTCGCCGCCGTCTCGTTCGGCCTCTTCATGGTCGGACTCGACGGCACCGTCGTCTCGATCGCCAACCCCGCCATCGCCGCCTCGCTCGGCACCTCGTTCGCCGAGCTGCAGTGGATCACCAACGCGTACCTGCTCGGCCTCGCGGTGTTCCTCATCCTGGGCGGCACGCTCGGCGACCGCTTCGGCCGCCGCCGCATGTACCTGATCGGCGTCGCCGCCTTCGCCGTCACCTCGGTCGCGATCGGCCTGGTCGGGTCCGCGGAGGGGGTCATCGCCTTCCGCGCCCTCCAGGGGCTGAGCGCCGCGCTGCTCATGCCGCAGACGCTCGCCCTGCTGCGCTCGACCTTCCCGAAGGAGAAGTTCGGCATGGCGGTGGGCATCTGGGGCGGCGTCTCGTCGGTCGCCATCGCGGCGGGCCCGATCGTCGGAGGGGCGCTCGTCGCGCTCTTCGGCTGGGAGTCGGTCTTCTTCATCAACGCCCCGATCGCCGTCGTCGGCCTGATCCTCGGCGGCAGCGTGCTGGCGGAGTCGACCGCTCCGACCCGCGGCCGCTTCGACGTCGCCGGCGTGGCCCTGCTCGCTCTCGGCCTCTTCGGCCTCGTGCTGGGCGTCGTCCAGTCGGAGTCGTGGGGCTGGACGAGTCCGCTGACGCTCGGCGCGATCGCGCTCGGCCTGGCGCTGCTCGCGGCCTTCGTCGTGGTCGAGAACCGCGTCGGGACGCCTCTGGTGCCGATGTCGCTGTTCCGCAACCCGACGCTCTCGGTCGGGGCCGTCGCCATCGCCGTCAACTTCTTCGCCCTGTTCGGAGCGACGTTCTTCCTGTCGCTGTTCCTGCTCAACCTGCGCGGCGTCGCGGGCGTGCAAGCCGGCGTGATGCTCCTGCCGCTCAGCGGGGTGTCGATCATCGCGTCGCCGCTCGGAGCGATGCTGGTCGCGAAGTGGGGCATCCGGCCCACGATGACGACGGGGCTCGGCCTGATCGCCGTCTCGATGCTCGGGCTGACCTTCCTCACGACCGACTCGGCCTACCTCGCGATGGCCGTGCCGTTCGTGCTGCTCGCCCTCGGGGTCGGCCTGGTCATGACCTCCGGAGCCGACGCGATCGTCGGCAGCGCACCCGTCCGCCTGGCCGGCGTCGCGGGCGGGCTCCAGGCCACGTCGCTGCAGCTCGGCGGCGCGCTCGGCACCTCCGTCTTCGCCGCGGTCGTCGCGGCGGCCGCGAGTGCCGGCACGAGCGGGCTCGGTCTCTCGGAGTCGGCCCGCGAGGGCGTCGCGCAGGGGCTCGTCCCCGCCGGCGCTGCACCGGACGTCGCGGCCGCGGCCGCCGACGCGTTCCTGAGCGGGCTGCACACCGCGTTCCTCGCCGCCGCGGTGGTCGCGGCGATCGCCGCGATGCTCGCCGTGGTGTTCGTCCGCTCCAGCACCCCGCATCACGACGGGGCGACGGTGCTCGAGGAGGTCGCCGCGGGCACGGCGGCCTGACGACGGCGAGGGCTCCCGTCGCGGGAGCCCGACGCTCAGCCGCCGACGCTCGAGCCGAAGCCCGACTTGCCCGTGCTGCCGAAGCCGCCCGAGAGGGTCTGCTTGGAGCCGACCGTCGCTCCGGCCGGCGCCTTCTGCACGACGTCGGGCTGCGTCGCTCCGCGCGCCGCGAATCCGCCGCTCTTGACGGGCGCCCAGCTGGTCGCGCGGGTCGAGTTCCACCGCGACGACGCGAAGATGAGCGGCCCGAGCCAGAAGCCGCCGGCGTAGTGGCCGCGGTACTCGTCGGTCGCCTCGCAGAGCTGCTCCGGATCGTCGGCCACGGTCTCGCCCTCGGCCTGCAGCTTCGCGATCTGCTCGCGGACGTCGGCCAGGCAGTCCTCGCGGCTGGCGTAGACCGGGCGCTCGGCGTTCTCGGGGATCACGTAGTCCTCGCCGTCGGCTCCGGTGGTCACGACGCCGTCGGACGACGGATCGCCCGCGCTCAGCGCGACGGCCAGGCCGATCGCCCCGACCGCGACGACTCCGCCGATGATCAGGCCGCGGCGCTTGGAGGCGATGCCGCTGATGCCCACGTCGGCGGAGCGGCGGCGGTCGGTGCGGACGGCGCTGTCGTCGTCCTCGGTGGCGGCGTCGCGGGGACGGTTCTCGGGGTCGGTCATCGGGTCTCCTCGTCCTGCGGGCGGTCGTCGCGGGCGTCCTGGGGGCGGGTCGGCTCGGGACTGCCGAAGGCGGGATCGCTCCGCCCGCCCTCGATGTAGTGGGGCACGAACTCGGCGAGATCGCCCGTGATCAGGCCGCTCGTCTCGCGCACATCGATCCCGGCGGGGGTCTCGCCGACGATCCAACTGCCGATCACGACCGTCTTGCCGTCGAGGCGGGCGAGCTCGGCGCGTGCCTGGTGGATGAAGCCCTCCTCGCCGTAGACGCCGCCGTTCTCGGCGACGACCGAGCCGTCGGCGTCGAGGACCGTGACGTTCGCGCCCTCCCGGCCGAGGCGGGGCTTGCGCACCTGGGCGGTGCCGACGAGCGGCTCGGCGGAGGCGGGGAGCAGGTTCGGGTGCCCGCGGAACATCTCCCAGAGCACGACGAGCAGCTGCTTGTTGCTGAGCAGGAGCTTCCACGCGGGCTCGACCCAGCGCGTGCGCTCGCGCCGGTCGAGCAGGAGCCCGCCGAACTGCTCGCCGAGCATCCACTCCCACGGGTAGAGCTTGAAGATGCGGCGGATCGGCTCGCCGTCGGCGTCGACGAAGCCCGCGCCGTCGAGCTCGTACCGGATGTCCTCGACGAAGATCAGCTTGGGGTCGAAGCCCGCCTGCGCCGCCGTCTCGGCCATGTAGGCGACGGTGTCGGCGTCCTCCACGATCAGCTCGCCGTCGCCGGAGTCGCGGAGCGACGCGAGGTGCAGCCGGGCCCCCTCGTCGAGTGTCCAGCGCTCGAGCCGGAGGTGGCGCCACTGCTCGACGAGCTGCTCGTGCAGGCTGTTGAACTGGTCGGCATCGGGCCCGTGCACGTCGATCAGCCACTGCCACTGGGCGGCGGCCGTCTCGACGAGCGAGGTCGGGGTGTCGGCGTTGAACTCGAGGAGCTTCACCGCGCCGCGGTCGTCGTAGGCGAGGTCGAAGCGGCCGTAGACGGTGGGGTCGTCCTCGTCCCAGGAGGTGCGCACCAGCTCGTGGAACCGCTCCGGGATGCCGAACTCGGCGAAGCGCCCCTCGCGCACGACCTTCTCGCACGCCTCCATGCAGAGGTCGAACAGCTCCTTGGTCACGCCCTCGAGCAGGTCGATCTCGGCCGGGGCGAAGCTGTAGGCCGCGAGCTCGTTCCAGTAGGGCCGGCCGCCCTCGGACGGCAGGTCGTAGAAGCTGAAACCGACCTCGTCGAGGCGGGCGCGCCACTCCGGACGCGGGGTCGAGGTGTGTCTGCGCATGGTGTCTCGTCAGTGTACGTCCGGGTTCCGACACCGGGCAGGGGGTTCCCGTGCGGTGCGGAGGCGCTCCACGCGGCAGACTCGACAGGAGAACGACGCAGGGGTGCGCAGGGCACCGCCCGAGCCTCCGAAGCCGTCGTCGGATCCGACCGGAAGGCAGTCCATGACCACCGCACCCCGCATCGCTCCGCTCGACGGGCTCCGCGTGCTCGAGCTGGGCAACTTCATCGCCGCTCCGACCGCGGGCCGCTTGCTGGCCGACTTCGGCGCCGAGGTGATCAAGGTCGAGCGGCCCGGCACCGGCGACGAGCTGCGCAAGTGGCGCCTGCACGCGGGCTCGACCACGTCGATGCTGTTCCACACCATCAACCGCAACAAGAAGTCGATCACCCTCGATCTGCGCACGGAGGAGGGCCGCGACGCCGTCCGCCGGCTGGCCGTCGAGTGCGACGTGGTGCTCGAGAACTTCCGGCCCGGCACCCTCGAGCGCTGGGGGATCGGGCCCGACGTGCTGAACGAGGCGAACCCCGACCTCGTGATCGGCCGGATCTCGGCGTTCGGGCAGACCGGCCCGCTGTCGGAGCGCCCCGGGTTCGCCGCGGTGGCGGAGGCGATGGGCGGGTTCCGCGAGCTCGTCGGCGACCCCGACCGGCCGCCCGTGCGCGTCGGCGTCTCGATCGGCGACTCCATCGCCGGCCTCTACGCGGGGTACGGAGTCATGATGGCGCTCTTCCAGCGCGAGACGCGGCGGGCGGCGGGCCTGGGCCCCGCACCGCTCGAGGAGCGGGTGATCGACGTGGCCCTGAACGAGGCGATGTTCTCGATGATGGAGTCGCTGATCCCCGACTACCAGGCCCACGGCGTCGTCCGCGAGCGCGTCGGCGGGCGGATGGAGGGCATCGCGCCCACCAACGCGTACACCTGCTCCGACGGGTCGAGCATCGTGATCGCCGGCAACGGCGACGCGATCTTCCAGCGCCTCATGGAGATCATCGGACGCGAGGATCTCGCCGCCGACGAGGGCCTGGCCTCGAACGACCTGCGCTGGCGGCGCCGCGACGAGCTCGACGCCGCGATCGGCGCGTGGACGGCGACCCAGACCTCTGCAGAGGCCCTCGCGGTCCTCGACGAGAGCGGCGTCCCCTCCGGCCCGATCTACACGGCGGCCGACATCAGCGCGAGCGAGCAGTACGCCGCGCGCGACATGATCCAGAAGTTCGACGTCGACACGGGCGCCGGCACGATCGAGGACGTCGGCTTCCCCGGCGTCGTCCCCGTGCTCGGCGGCCGATCGCTCCCGATCCGCACACTCGCCCCCGAGCTGGGGCACGACACCGAGGAGGTCCTGGCGATGCTCCAGGGCGCGACCCCCACCCCCCGCGCCGCCGAGGCGGACGCCCGATGACCGCGCGCCTGCGCGACGTGACCCTGCGCGACGGACTGCAGCTCACGGGCCGGATGCTGTCGACCGAGCGCAAGGTGGGCCTCGCCCGCGCGCTCCTCGCCGCCGGGGTGCCCGAGCTCGAGATCGGCTCGATGGCCCGCGGCGACGTGGTGCCTCCGATGGCGAACACGCTCGAGGTGATCGCGGCGCTGACGCCGGAGGAGCTCGAGCGGAGCTGGGTCTGGGTCGCGACTCCGCGGCACATCGAGAAGGCCGCGGCGGCCGGAGCGCGGAACTTCCAGTACTGCTTCTCGGCCTCCGACTCGCACAACCGCGCGAACATCGGCCGCCCCACCGAGGCGAGCCTGGACGCCATGCCGGAGGCGGTCGCGCTCGCCCACGGCGTCGGCGGGCGCATCCAGCTCTGCATCGCCACGTCCTTCACCTGCCCGTTCGAGGGGGCGGTGCCGGAGGAGCGCGT
Source organism: Rathayibacter sp. Leaf248 (assembly GCF_920939495.1). Classification (NCBI taxonomy): domain Bacteria; kingdom Bacillati; phylum Actinomycetota; class Actinomycetes; order Micrococcales; family Microbacteriaceae; genus Rathayibacter; species Rathayibacter sp. Leaf248. Next base: position 140,452 of record NZ_CAKLAV010000002.1, read on the forward strand.
CCTCGCGATCGCGAACGACCCCCGGGCCGAGGGTGCCGAGGACGTCGTGATCTGCGACACCCTCGGTCAGGCGCATCCGGGGCAGGTCGCATCGCTCGTCGCGCGGGTCGCCGCCGAGACCCCGCCCCGCGAGATCGTGTTCCACGGCCACGACACCTGGGGCTCGGGCGTCGCGAACGCGCTGGCCGCCGTGCAGGCGGGCGCCTCGGTCGTCGACGGAGCGCTCGGCGGACTCGGGGGCTGCCCGTTCGCGCCGGGTGCGAGCGGCAACACCGCCTCCGAGGACCTGCTCTTCGCGATGCGACCGGAGTGGCTCGACACCGCGGCGTTCGCGGCGCTGGTCCGTCAGTCGGAGAGCCTGCTGGAGGAGCTCGGCGAGCCGAACCGGTCGAAGGCGCGGCAGGGTGCGCGGTCGCCCGCGAAGGCGTTCCCGTGGGTGCTGGCCGACTGAGGACCGCGAGCCCCGGTCCGTCGCAGCCAGAAGCGCGCTACTGTAAATAGTCAGCTAGCTGATCGATCGAGGAGCGACATGTCCGCCGCAGAGACCCCCACCCGCGCCGACCGGATCCGGCAGACGGTCGTCGCCGTCAGCGCCGTCCTGGCCCTCGTCGGCTCCTTCCTCGGCTCCGGCGCCGCCGGAGGCACGCAGATCGCCGACGCCGCCGGCGGCGCGCTCAGCGCCTCCTCGACCCCGGTCGCTCCGGACGGCCCCGCCTTCGCGATCTGGAGTGTCATCTACGCCGGACTGATCGCCTACGCGATCTGGCAGTTCCTCCCTTCCCAGGCCGCGCGGACCCGTCACCGCCGCCTCGGCTACTGGGCCGCGGCGAGCCTCCTCCTGAACGCCGCGTGGATCCTGGTCGTGCAGGCCGGACTGCTCGTGCTCAGCGTCGTCGTGATCGTCCTCCTGCTGGCGGTCCTCGCGCGGATCTTCGTCCTGCTGCGTACGACGCGCACCTCCGGGAAGGTCGACGCGGTCGTCACCGACGGCACCTTCGGCCTCTACCTCGGCTGGGTCTGCGTCGCGACCGTCGCCAACGTCACGGCGGCGCTCGTGGGCTCCGGCGTCGGAAGTGCGGACGGCCCGGGCGCGGACGTCTGGGCGGTCGTCGTGCTGGCCGTGGCCGCGGTGATCGGAGTGGCGCTCGCCGTGGCCGGACGCGGTCGCCTCGCTCCGATGCTCTCGCTGTGCTGGGGACTGGTCTGGGTGGCGGTCGGCCGGTTCGGCGGCGAGCTGATCTCGGTTCCGGCGGGGATCGCGGCGCTGGTCGCGGCGGTGGTGGTGCTCGTGGCGACGCTGGCGGTGCGCCTCGCGGCGGGGCGGCGCGTCCCCGCCTGACGCACCACCCGCCGCTCACTCCACGAGGTCCTTCAGGATCCGGAAGAACGCGCTCTTGCCCTCGAGGCCGATCCCCGGCAGCTCGCCCGGAGCGACCCGGCTGCCGTCGATCACGGCGTCGTCGGTGAAGCCTCCCGTCGGCTGGAACTCGCCCGGGTAGGACTCGTTGCCGCCCAGGTGCAGCGCGGCGGCGATGTGGAGGGAGAACTGGTGCCCGCCGTGAGGCACGCAGCGGCGCGAGGACCAGCCGTGCCGGGCGAGCTCCTCCTGCACGCGGAGGTACTCGACCAGCCCGTACGACAGCGCCGGGTCGACCTGGATGTAGTCGCGGTCGGGGCGCATGCCTCCGTGCCGGAGCAGGTTGCGGGCGTCCTGCATCGAGAAGAGGTTCTCGCCGGTGGCGATGGGCTTGGAGTAGTGCTCCGAGAGCGTGGCGTTCAGCGCGTAGTCCAGCGGGTCGCCCACCTCCTCGTACCAGAACAGGTCGTAGGGCTCGATCGCGCGGCCGTACTCGAGCGCGGTGGCGAGGTCGAACTTGCCGTTCACGTCGACGGCGAGGCGGGAGCCGTCTCCGCCCAGGACGTCGATGACCGCCTCGATGCGCTCGAGGTCGTCGGCGAGATCGGTGCCGCCGATCTTCATCTTCACGACCTCGTAGCCGGAGTCGAGGAAGCGGCGCATCTCGTCCTGCAGGTCGCGGGTGGTCTTACCCGGCGCGTAGTAGCCGCCGGCGGCGTAGACGAACACGTCGTCGTCGGGGGAGCCGTCGCCGTAGTGGTCCGAGATCCACCGGTAGAGGGGGACGCCCGCGACCTTCGCCACCAGGTCGTGCAGCGCCATGTCCACGACGCCGACCGCGACCGAGCGCTCGCCGTGACCGCCGGGCTTCTCGTTGGCCATCATCACGGTCCATGCCCTCGTCGGTGAGAACTCGCCGCTCTCGTCGTGCAGCTCGTCGTCCGAGGCGGCGAGGAGGCGGGGGAGCAGGCGCTCTCGGATGATCGGCGTGGCGTTGTAGCGGCCGTTCGAGCTGAATCCGTAGCCGACGAGCGGCTTCCCGTCGACGACGACGTCGCTCACCAGAGCGATGATCGAGCTGTCCATCTTCGAGAAGTCGATGTACGCGTTGCGCATCGACGAGCTGATGGGGATGGTTCCGACATGGGCGGCGACGATCTTCACGAGTTCTCCTCCAGTTGCTGGATGCATCTTATAAGATGCGAGCGCCACCGTATGCTGAGTGCCTCCGGACCGCAAGACAGGAAGCGAGAACCGTGACCGTCACCGTCTTCTCCAGCAAGGGCGACGTCGCCTACAGCGAGGTGCGCCGCCGCATCCTGATGGGCGATCTGGCCGCCGGGACCCGCGTGCCTCAGTACGAGCTCGCCGAGGACCTGAGCATGAGCATCACCCCCGTGCGCGAGGCGCTTCGGCGCCTCGCCAGCGAGGGCCTCGTGGAGCTCGACGCCCACCGCGACGTGCGGGTCGCCGGGCTCGGCGCGGAGGAGGGGCGCGAGCTGTTCGAGGTGCGCCTCGCCCTGGAGCCGGCCGCGACGGCGCTCGCCGCCGAGCGCCGCACCGAGGAGGACCTCGAGCGGATGCGCGAGGCCGCCGCCGCCCTCCGACCCGTCACGCGCGAGGAGGGGGAGGAGGCGATCCTCGCCCACTCCGCGTTCCACCGCGCCGTGTACCGGGCCTCGCACAACTCCGCGCTGGTGCGGCTCCTCGACGACCTCTGGGCGAAGTCCGACCGGTACCGGCGGAGGGGGCTCGAGCTGCCGTCGGGGGACGAGCCGCGCACCGTCGACCACCGCCAGCACGGCGAGCTGCTCGACCTGGTCGTCGCCGGCGACGTCGAGGGAGCCGCGGCCCTGGCGCGGGCGCACATCGAGGAGAGCCTGACCGGAGCGGTGCTCGAGGTCCTCGACGCGGACTGACTCCCGGCGCTCAGACCGAGCGCGACTCCACGCTCTCGCGGCTGCCCGAGAACCAGCGCGGCGCCTGGAAGCCGTACTTCAGCACCGGGAGGTCGCGGGTGAGGCGCCAGTAGCCGAGCGCCGCCGCGACCGCGACGCCGCAGACGATCAGGGGCACGGCCGGCCCGATGGCGTCCAGCCAGCGCTGCCCCTCGAAGAGCAGCAGGAAGCTCGTGGTCAGCGAGACGAACAGCACGTGCACCACGTAGACCGGCAGGGTGTTGCGGCCGATGTACGTGATCCAGTCGGCGGCGCGCACTCCCGAGAGGAAGCGCGCGAGGACGAGGCCGGCGAGGACCGCGAGCACGCTCACGAGCACGAGGCCCACGGTGAGCAGCGGGAACGGTCCGCGGGCGACGAGGATGCCGGCCGCGGCCACCAGGAAGAGCACGCCGAAGCCGATCCCGCTCAGCAGTCCGCGGCGCTCGACGAACGCGAGGATCGCCGTGCGCAGGTGCAGCCCGATCAGGAAGAACATCAGGTAGCGGGACATGCCGTCCCAGGCGATGTTGCCGGTCCCCTCCGACGTCGTGGAGCGGATCGCGTACCAGGCCACGGCGATCGCGGTCGCGATGCCCACCTGCACGCGCCAGTCGACGCGTCCGTCGGCCAGCTTCGCGAGCACGAAGAAGATGGTGAGGGCGTAGAGGAACCAGAGCCCGTTGTGCGGCATGAGCGGCGACAGCAGCAGGTCGATCGGGTTCGTCTCGTCGGTTCCTCCGGGGTTCGGGACCACGGTGAAGAAGAGGAAGCGCACGAGCGTCCACAGCAGGAACGCCCAGACGAGGAGGCTGAGGCGCGAGCGCCAGAGCTCGCGCCACGAGCGCTTGAGCACCGAGCCCGCGAAGAGCCCGGAGGCGAGGAAGAACAGCGGCATGCGGAAGACGATCAGCAGCAGGTTGATGTCGTCCCAGGCCCGCGGGGCGATGCCGGCCGAGATCGTCCACTGCACCGAGTGCGCGAGGGCGACCAGGATGATGGCGATCCCCTTCGCCGTATCCACCCAGGTGATGCGCGTGCGTGCCATGGTCCCTCGTCCGTCGTGATCTTCGATGACAGTGGCGTCGGTGCCGAGCAAGTGTTGCACGGCTGTGGGGCCCCTGAAAGTGGTTCAGCGGCTCGGTGCGTTACGGGCATGTGACAGTCGGGCCCGGTGCGGGGGAGTGCCGAGCACGCGCCCCCCGACGGGGGCGGAGGCGTCACCGGCCGACTCCCGTGCCCGATGATCGTCGTATGACTCGCGCGACGCCTCCGACCGGCGGCGGACGACGCCGACGTCCCGTCCTCCTCGTCCTGCTCGGCATCCTGCTGCTCGCCGTAGTCGCGGGGGTGGTCGTGGCCGTCACCGTGCCGAGGGACGGGGCGACCTCGTCGCGCTCGACGGTCGACATGGAGGAGCGCGTCGCCGCGATCGCGGAGCGCTTCCCCGACGGCTATCCGCAGCACAGCATCCTGCTCACGGGCAGCTCGTCGTTCGGCCGGTGGACGACGTCGAAGGAGGACCTGCGCCCCCTCGAGACCTACAACCTCGGCATCGGCGGCACCACCGTGGCCGATCACCTGGCCCACCTCGACAGCATGATCGCGCCGTTCGATCCGCGCGCGGTCCTCGTCTACGTCGGCGCGAACGACATCAGCGGCGACGCCGACGGGCTCTCCGGTGCCGAGACCGCCGATGCGGTCGTCGAGTACCTCGGCCGGCTGGAGGAGGTCGCGCGGGACGCCGAGGTCTTCTACGTCGAGATCGCCGAGACGCCGGCGCGCGAGGCCGTCCGGGAGGAGGTCGAGACCGCGAACGACCTGATCCGCGCGTACGCCGACACCGACGACCGGGTCGTCTTCGTGCCGACGGCCGAGGCTCTGCTCACCCCGGAGGGCGCGATCGATCCGTCGCTCTTCGTCGAGGACGGCCTGCACTTCGACGACGCCGGCTACGACCGCTTCGCGGAGGCGATCCGCTCGGTCGTGCTGCCCGCGCTGGAATAGTCGGATCCCTCCGCGGTCTTCGAGGGGCTACTCGTCGGCCTTGTAGACCTTCCGGAACGCGTCCTTGCGCGCGATCCTCCCGCCGCGGAACTCGTAGATGTCGCAGCCGCGCGTGACCTGGATCTCGCCGTCGGGCCCGGTCCCGGTGAAGGACCACGTGCCCGCACCGCGGGTGCCCGCGATGAGGGGCTGCGCGTCCTCGTGGCGCTCCTGCCCGGTGTCGAAGGCGAGCATGAGCGCGAAGCCCTCCCGCACCTGCTCCCGGCCGGTCCAGGTGCGGCCGGGCTCGGGACCGACGGACGCGCTGTAGACGCAGTCGTCGGTGATGTGGCTCATCAGAGCCTCGAGGTCGTGGCGGGCCCAGGCATCGCTGAACGCCGCGAGGATCTCGGGCGTCATCTCACTCGCGCTGGTCTCGGTCGAGGAGGAGTCGTTCATGAGCCGGTCCTTCGAGTCGGGGGACCGTCGTCGGTCGCTCTGCGAACCCTGGCAGGTGCGCGGTCGCGGTGGCAACAGCCTCTAGCGGTCATGTCCGGAAGCGGGCGGACGAGGGTCCCTCGCCCGCGACGCCCGGATCGCCCCTCGCGCACGGCCGCCGGGCGGCGAGGGAGTCCGTCCTCGCAGGTACCACCGCGGCGAGTGCCCCTCGGGTGGTGCTTGCGCGGTAGCCCTCGGACAGGAATACTCAAAACCGCATGTTGCTAGGTTTCACGCGTCGACGAGGCGCAGCGGCAGCACTCGAGGATGAGGGGAGTTGGACATGACCGGTCTTCAGGCGGCTCTCCGACCGCTCGACGAGACCGACGCCCTCCCGCGGATGCGCGCCACGCTGGTCGACGGCGTCGTCGCCTCCGCGAGCGTCCGAACCGGCGACGGATCGCGCTCCGCTGTCCGCCCGGCGGCGACGGTCCTCGGCGCCCCCGTCGTCCTCCCCTTCAGGAAAGTCCGATAGACCGGGTCGGTCCGCCTGATCCGGACCGGCTGCTCCACCCTACGAACGAAAGCGGTACCGACCATGACCCTTCCTCTGGCCTCCGTCCAGCTGTACACGCTGGCCAAGCAGTTCTCCGACGACCCGAACGGGTCGCTCGACAAGCTCGCCGCCATCGGCCTGAAGAACGTCGAGGCGTTCGACTTCGTGGGCCGCCCCGCCGAGATCCGCGCCGCCCTCGACGCGAGCGGCCTCGCCGCTCCGACCGGGCACGCCCCGCTGCTCTCGGACGAGCTGTGGACCCCGGACGGCTCCATCCCGACGCCCGCGCCCGAGGTCGTCTTCGAGGCCGCCGCGCAGATCGGCATCCGGACCGTCATCGACCCCTTCGTCCCGGTCGAGCGCTGGCTGACCGAGGACGGCGTCGCCGACATCGCCGACCGCCTGAACAAGGCCGCCGAGATCGCCGCGACCTTCGGCCTCACGGTCGGCTACCACAACCACGCGCAGGAGTTCATCGCCTCCTTCGACGGTCAGACCGCGTACGAGCGCTTCATCGCGAGCACCGACGAGCGCGTCGAGATCGAGCTCGACCTGTTCTGGGCGCTGACCGGCGGCCAGGACGCCGCGGCGCTCGTCTCGGCGCTGGGCTCGCGCCTGGTCGCCGTGCACGTCAAGGACGGCGTCGCTCCGGCCGAGAACCCGTTCGCTCCCGGCGCCGCCGCGTTCGGCTCCGACACCCTCGACCAGCGCCGCCCGGGCGAGGGCGACGTGCCGCTCGTCGAGGCGCTGAAGGCCGGCGAGGGTTCGATCAAGTACGCCGTCATCGAGTACGACAACGCCCCCGGCGACGTCTTCGCCGACATCCAAGCGAGCTACGACTTCCTCGTGAAGGGCGGGTACGCGGCATGAGCGGCCCCATCGGCATCGGCGTCATCGGCGTCGGAGTCATCAGCGACACGTACCTCGAGAACCTGGCCTCCTTCCCGGACGTCGAGGTGCTCGTCGTCGGCGACCTGATCCTCGACCGGGCGAAGAGCCAGGCCGAGAAGCACGGCATCCCCGCCTGGGGCTCGGCCGAGGACGTCCTCGCGCACCCCGACGTGCAGGTCGTCGTCAATCTGACGATCCCCGCCGCGCACATCGAGGTCTCGGCCGCCGCGATCGCCGCCGGCAAGCACGTCTGGAGCGAGAAGCCGCTCGGTCTCGACCGCGCCGGCGCCGCGCAGCTGCTGCAGGACGCCGCCGCGAAGGGTCTCCGGGTCGGCTCCGCGCCGGACACCGTCCTCGGCCCGGGCTTCCAGACCGCGAAGCGCGCGATCGCGGAGGGCGTCATCGGCGAGCCGATGTTCGCCTCCACCACGTTCCAGACCGTCGGACCGGACCTGTGGCACCCGAGCCCCGCGTTCCTCTTCGCCCAGGGCGCCGGCCCGCTGCTCGACATGGGCCCGTACTACTTCACCGGCCTCGTCAGCCTCTTCGGACCGGTCGAGCGGGTCGCGGCCCTCGGGCGCAAGAAGCTCGAGGAGCGGGTGATCCGCTCCGGCCCCGATGCCGGCACGACGTTCCCGGTCGAGGTCCCCACCTCGCTGCAGGTGCTGACCTCGTTCGCCGCGGGCCAGCAGGCGGCGAGCCTCCTGAGCTTCGACTCCGCTCTCGAGCGCCACGGCGTCTTCGAGATCCACGGCACGGAGGGGTCCCTCGTGATCCCGGACCCGAACCAGTTCGAGGGCCGCACGGCGTTCGTGAAGGCCCCGACCTCGATCGCCGACGGCGCGTGGGGCGAGCAGGAGTGGACCGAGATCGAGCAGAAGGGCACGGTCGTCGGCCGCGGTCTCGGGCTGCTCGACATGGTCCGCGCCATCGCCGAGGACCGTCCCCACGTGGCCACCGGCGAGCTCGGCTTCCACGTGCTCGACGTCATGCTCTCGGCGCAGGAGTCGGCCGAGAACGGCGGATTCGTCACGGTCGACAGCACGCTGTCGGCGCCGGTGCCGGCGGTGCCGGTCGACTTCGACCCGTTCGCGCAGACGCTCTGACGCACTCTCGACACCAACGGCCCGCGACTCCGCTCATCAGGAGTCGCGGGCCGTTCGCGCTCTCCCGTCCGCCGAGCATTCGGTGAGGGCGCGCTCGAGCAACGGCTCGCCGCCGTCGTCCGTCGTCGTGCAGGGTGTGCCGGCCCAGGTCCTGTGGCCGGTTCCGTCAGATCGACACGGTGAGGTCGTCGGGTTCTGCGCGCCAGCCGCATCCGGGTCCGTTGGGCTCGTCGGTGAGGGTCCAGTCGATCGTGTGCTGCTGCTGGTCGAGGGTGCTGCCCGCAGCGTCGAGGAAGGTGAGGTGCACGATGCCGGGGTGGTGGTCTCCGAGATCGTAGATCCAGAGGTCGGGGACGGCGGAGTGGTGCGTGACCCAGTAGCTGCGGCCGGTGGGCGGCGCGGCCTCGATCGAGGGGTAGGTGCAGATCTCGTCGGCGCACAGTCGCACCTCCGCGATCCGGGTGCGGTCGTCGCCTGTCGCCGTGACGCGCAACTCGTTGCGGTAGCCGATCTCGGTGCACCCGAAGCTGCAGCAGGAGAGCGCGATCGCCCCGGCGACGCCGAGCGTCGTCAACCCCAGCAGACGCAGGCGAACCCGGACGCGGCTCGGCACGGTCACGCGGTCCTGGTGTCGTGCTTCGGTCGCCGTCCCACGGCGCGGTCGGACTCCGTGCGGCCGTTCGTCGTGGCATCGTGCACGACCTGCTCGGGATCGGAGTCGGCCGTCAGGACCGGCATCATGCACCGCCGACGAGACGAACGGGAGCCCGAGCCGTGCTGGTCGTCTCGTAGTAGCGGTCGGCGGGAACCGTTCCCGTGCGCACCACGAGGATGCAGCACGCGAGGATCCCCACTCCCATGCCGGCGAGGAGGGCGTGTCTCGACCGCTGGTAGGTGCGCTCGGAGACCGCGGAGGTGGCGGCCGCCAGGGCGAGTGTCGCCAGCACCGCGACGGACAGGTCCGGCCAAGGGACGGCGAAGCCGGTGCACTGCGGCGGGATCGGCTCGTTGCACGCCAGCGCGACCCCGTCGAGAACGAACGCCAGCCCCACGACCGCGATCACCGCGGCGCCGACCATCAGCGCGGGCATCCTCGGAGACCATCGAGCAGACACGAGGAGATCGTCACCGATCAGGATGAACGATCGGTTTCACTGCGATCAGTCGTCACGTTCGCCCGCAACCACGGACGGCTCGCCGAAGGGGGCCCCGGAACCGTGGAGAACCCGCCGAAGTGGGCCCCTGGAACACGGAAGGCCCGCCGAGGCGGGCCTTCCGGCGCTCTCGCGAGTGGCACTTGCGTGCACTGCACTGTCTCGACCAGCACTCGTCGGCCCCGCCGTCTCGAGGCCGCCCTCTCGTCGACGACGGGCTCTCGTGGCGGTGACGTCAGGTGCGGACGCGCAGCGAGTCCATGCCGCCGTCGACGGCCAGCGCGGTGCCGGTGATCGACGACGCGGTGCGGCCGGCGAGGAAGAGGACTGCTTCGGCGACTTCGCGAACGGTGATCATCCGCCCGATCGGCTGGCGGCGGTTCAGCGCGTCCAGCTCCGCCTCGGGATCCGCGAACGCGCGCAGGTTCTTCTCGACGAAGCCTGTGTGCACGGTGCCGGGGTTCACGCAGTTCACGCGGACCCCGTCGGCGACGTGGTCGGTCGCCATCGCGAGGGTCAGCGCGTGCACGGCGCCCTTCGAGGCGGAGTAGACGGCGCGCTGGGGGAGTCCGCTGGTGGCGGCGACGGAGCAGAGGTTGACGATCGAGGCGGCTCCGGAGGTGCGGAGCGCGGGCAGAGCCGCCGCACTCACGCGCGCGATGCCGATCACGTTGACATCGAGGACGCTCCGCCAGGTCTCCTCGGTGCTCTCCTCGATGGTGCCCACCGCTCCGATGCCGGCGTTGTTCACGACGACGTCGAGGCGTCCGAAGTGCTCGAGGACGGCCTTCACCGCCGAATCGACCGAGTCGCGGTCGGTCACGTCGCAGGGCACCCCGAGCAGGTCCGCGGGCACACCCTCGACGCTCCGGTCGAGGACGGCGACCTGCGCGCCGCGGTCGGCGAGCAGGGCCGCGCACTCGGCGCCGATGCCCGAGGCTCCGCCCGTGACGATCGCGACGAGGCCCTCGACCCCGTCCGCGGCGATCATCGCTCCTCCGCCTGCGCGAACGTCTGCTCGGCCTCGCCGAGACCCTCGATCGAGAGGCGGACCACGTCGCCCGCGCGGAGGTAGGGGGTGCCGGGCAGGCCCAGGGCCACGCCGGACGGGGTGCCGGTGTTCACCAGATCGCCAGGGTGCAGCACCATGAAGCGGCTGAGGTACCAGACGATGAAGGCGGGATCGAAGACCATGTCGGCGGTCGTCCCGTTCTGCCGCGCGACGCCGTTCACCGAGAGGGTCAGCCGGAGGTCGGAGGTGTCGACCTCCTCGGCCGGGACGAACGACGGGCCGAGCGGGTTGAAAGTCTCGCAGCTCTTGCCCTTGTCCCACTGACCACCGCGCTCGAGCTGGAACTCGCGCTCGGAGACGTCGTGCGAGAGCACGTAGCCGGCGATGCAGGCGCGGGCCTCCTCGGGTGAGGCGAGGTAGCGCGCCTCGGCGCCGATGACGACGCCCAGCTCCACCTCCCAGTCGGTCTTCACAGAATCGACCGGGATGAGCACCTCGTCGAACGGACCGACGATCGTCGAGGGGTCCTTGAAGAAGACCACGGGCTCGTCGGGCACGGCGGCGCCGGTCTCGGCGGCGTGGTCGCGGTAGTTGAGCCCGATGCAGACGATCTTGCCGGGCCGCGCGATCGGCGCACCGACCCGCGCGCTCTCGGTGTCGATCCGCGGGAGGCTCCCGTCCGCGAGGGCGTCGCGGACGCGGTCGAGGCCGCCCGACGCGAGGAAGGGGCCGTCGATGTCCGTGGTGAGACTGCTGAGGTCGTAGGAGACGCCCTTCTCGACGACGAGCGGGCGCTCCTCGCCTCGAACGCCTGATCGTTGGATGTGCATCGTGTCCTCTTCTCGCCGTGACAGGGTCGCAGCGAGCGTACATCAGATGTTAATGGCCGCAAAGGGCGCCAAACAGCGTGTACCGCCCCACATGGTGCCGATACATCTGATGAAAAGAGGGAGCGTCAACCAGCACAGCTACCATCGGGACATGCCGCACTCCGAGACTCGCGCCCCGGCCGTCCGCTCGCAGACCGACGTCGTGGTGCACGGGATCCGCGAGCTCGTCGTCCGCGGAGCGCTGCGCCCCGGCGACCGCCTCCCCATCGAGAAGGAGCTCGCCGCCGAGCTCGGCGTGTCGCGAGGGTCGCTGCGGGAAGGCGTTCGTGCACTGGCTCTCATGGGAGTCCTCGAGACGCGGCAGGGCGACGGCACGTACGTGACCGCACTGGACGCGTCGCTGCTGATCGCGCCGATGGGCTTCGTCATCGACATGCAGGCCGATGGCCAGAGTGCGCACATCGCCTCGGTGCGACGGGTGCTGGAGGCGGAGGCCGCCGCGATCGCCGCCAGGTCGTTCGATGCCGAGGGGATCGCCGGCCTGCGGGAGATCCTCGCCCTCATCGCGCCCCTGCTCGAGGACCCGAGCGAGGAGGACCACGAGCGGATGCTCGAGGCGGACATCGCCCTGCACGCGGCGATCGCGCGCACGGCGGGGAACCCGGTGCTCGAGGCGTTGATCCAGGCGCTCTCGAGCCGGACGCTCCGCACTCGCCTCTGGCGCTCGGTCTCCGAGGAGGGCGCCATCGCGAGGACGTTCCAGCAGCACACCGCGATCGTCGACGCGCTGGAGACCGGGGATCCCGACCGCGCGCGGACCGCGATGAACGCGCACCTCTACGACGTGCAGGAGTTCGCGGCCTCGCGCTCCGTCGAGGACGCGCCCAGACCGTAGACGCGGGTCGCCGTCCCGGCGAGGACCGCGTGACGCTCGACGTCATCGAGCCCGGCGACGAGCTGCCGCACGGCCGAGAGCGCCCTGCCGTAGCCGCCGGCGAGCTCGCAGACCGGCCAGTCGCCGCCGAACATCAGGCGCTCGGGCCCGAGTGACTCGAGTGCGGCGTCGACGACGGGTCGCAGCTCCTCGACACTCCAGTCGGAGGCGTCCGCGCGCAGCGATCGGAAGCCCGAGAGCTTCGCGCTGACGGTGGGCAGCGGAGACATCCTCCTCAGCGCGGCTTCCCACTCGCCCTCCCGCCACGGCCCGAGCGCGCCGATGGGGGGCTTGCCCAGATGGTCGATGACGACGCGGAGCGAGGGGTGGCGCTCGACGAGCTCGGGGACGAGGGCCAGGTGCCGGGGCAGCACCGCGGGCACATCCAGCACCAGTCCGGCCCGCTCCACCAGATCGAGGCCGGCACGGACAGCCGGGCGGAGGAGCCAGTCGGCGTCGGCGCGGTCGTGCACGAGCACGCGCACGCCCACGACCAGCGGCTCCCCGCGCAGCTCCTCCAGACGCTGAGCGGTGCGCTCGGGGTCCTCGAGCGGGAGGTGCGCGACCACTCCGACCAGCTCCGGGTGCTCGCGCGCCGCGGCCAGCATCGCGTCGGTGTCCTCGGCGGTATCGGCCGCCTGCACCAGCACCGCTCGGTGCACTCCCTCGGACCGCAGGACGCCGAGGGCCTCCTGCGCCGTGACCACGCGGTCGATCGGAGCGTGCTGCGGACCCAGCCAGGCGTAGCGGTGCCGGACCGGGTCCCAGACGTGCAGGTGAGCGTCGACGATCACAGGGTCAGACCGCGGCGCTCGAGGCGCCCGCCCAGTACGACCCGTCCGGGAAGCGGAACTCCTCGATCGTCGTCTCGTGGATCTGGGCGGAATAGCCGGGCTGAGAGGGCACGACGTAGGCGCCGTCGCGCACGACGCACGGATCGACGAAGTGCTCGTGCAGGTGGTCGACGAACTCCGTGACGCGGCCCTCGAGAGATCCCGAGACGGCGACGTAGTCGAACACGGACAGGTGCTGGACGAGCTCGCAGAGTCCGACTCCGCCGGCATGCGGGCACACCGGCACATCGAACTTCTGCGCCATCAGGTAGACGGCGAGGATCTCGTTCACGCTGCCCAGTCTCGCGGAATCGAGCTGGCAGTAGTCGATCGCCTCGGCCTGGAACATCTGCTTGAAGAGCACCCGGTTCATCCCGTGCTCTCCTGTCGCGACGCCGATCGGCGCGACCGCCGCGCGCACGGCGGCGTGGCCGAGCACGTCGTCCGGGCTGGTGGGCTCCTCGATCCAGAGGGGGCGGAACTGCGCGAGCGCCTTCGTGTGGTCGATCGCCTCGGGCACGTCCCAGACCTGGTTCGCATCGATCATCAGGGCGACGTCCCAGCCGATCACGTCCCGCGCGATGCCCAGGCGGCGCACGTCGTCCTCGAGCGAGCCGCCGACCTTCAGCTTCACGTGCCGGTACCCGGCATCGACGGCCTCCTGGCAGAGGCGGCGCAGCTTCTCGTCGGAGTAGCCGAGCCAGCCGGCGCTCGTGGTGTAGCAGGGGTAGCCGGAGCCTTCGAGCTCGGCGATCCGCGCGCTCCGCGTCGGCTGCTTCTCGGCGAGGATCGCGAGCGCCTCGTCCCGGGTGAGCGCATCGGACAGGTACCGGAGGTCGGCGGCCGCGACCAGCTCCTCGGGCGACATCTCGGCGAGCAGGCGCCAGAGGGGCTTCCCTGCGCGGCGGGCCGCGAGGTCCCAGACCGCGTTCATCACCGCGGCCAGTGCGAGGTGCACGACGCCCTTGTCCGGTCCCAGCCAGCGGACCTGGGAGTCGGACTGCAGCTCGCGGTAGAGGCCGCCGAGGTCGGAGACGATCTCCTCGACGTCGCGGCCCACGAGAGCGGCGCCGCGGAGGCGCGCCGCGAGCACGCAGAGCTCGTTGCCGCGCCCGATCGTGAAGGTGAAACCGTAACCGCTGAGCGCGGGGTCGTCGGTGTCGAGGCGCACGTAGGCGGCGGAGTAGTCCGCATCCTTGTTCATCGCGTCCGAACCGTCGGCGCTGAGCGAGGTCGGGAAGCGGAGGTCGGTGACGGTCACGGCCGTGATCCGGGTCATGAGGAGAGCCTTTCGGAGTCGGGACCCTGGAGGTCCCGGATCGGGGTCCCGCTCTCGAGCAGACCGAGCTCGAGGAGCTCGGTCCAGAGGGCGGCCGGGGGAGCGGCCCGGAAGCGGGCGACGTTAGAGGAGACCTGCTCGGCCGTGCGCATGCCGAGGACGACCGAGGCGACGGCGGGGTGGGTCAGGGGGAAGGCGGCGGCGGCGTCCGGCAGTGTCGATCCGTGCCGCTCGCAGACCTCGGCGATCGCGGTCGCCCGCGCGATCATCGCGGCGGGGGCCGGGGCGTAGTCGAACCGGGCATCCACTGCCGGGCGCCGGCGCGAGAGCAGCCCGGAGTTGTAGACGCCGGCGGCGATGATCCCGACACCGCGCTCGAGCGCCGCGGGGAGCAGATCCTGCAGGGCGCCCTGGTCGAGCAGCGTGTACCGGCCGGCGAGCATGACCAGGTCGAGGTCGCTCTCGCGGACGAAGCGGGTGGGAACGGCCGACTGGTTCATCCCGACCCCGACGGCGGTGATCACTCCTTGCTCGCGCAGCTCGATCAGGGCGGGCAGAGCGGAGTCGAGGGTCTGCTCGACGTGGTCGTCGGGGTCGTGCACGTAGACGATGTCGAGCCGGTCGAGTCCGAGGCGGTCGAGACTGGCCTCGATCGAGCGCAGGACGCCGTCCCGTGAGTAGTCGAGCCGCCGTCGCACGGTCGCGGGGACGGCGAAGCCCTCGTCGTCGAGGGCGCCCTCGGCAGCGTCGACGGGTTCGAGGAGACGGCCGACCTTGGTCGACACGACGACCGAGCCGCGGTCCACTCCCGCGAGGGCGGCGCCCAGTCGTCGCTCCGAGAGGCCGAGGCCGTAGTGCGGCGCCGTGTCGTACATCCGGATGCCGCACTCGAGGGCGCGTGCGACGGCCCCCGACGACTCCTCCTCGGTCGTCTCGCGGTACAGATTCCCGATCTGCGCCCCGCCGAAGGCGAGTGCGCCCGCTCGGAGCGCCGTGACGGTGCTTCTCATGCTGTTCTCCCTGGGGTCTGCCTGGTCGTGCTCTCCGCGGCGCCGACGATCCGATCGACCGCTCGGGCCGCACGCTCCACCGAGATACCGGTGTCCGCTCCCTCGTGCACGACGCTCTGGACCAGTCGGCCGAGGACGGCGGTCAGTTCGGGCAGTCGGGGGTGCACGGGGAGCGGGCGCGAGCGGCGGTACGCCTGCTCGAAGATCCGGAGTGCGGGGTTCCGCTGCAGGAGGGCGGGGTGGCACCACGTGCTGCGACGGACCCCCGTCGATCCCGCGTCCGTCGTCGCACGGTCTCCCGCGGCCGTGGCGCACTGCTGGAGGAAACGCCATGCCGCTTGGGGTCTCGACGAACCGGCCGTGATCGCCAGGGCCCAGAAGGCGTTGACCGTCTCGACTCCCGGCACCGCGACCGCGCCGATGCGCTCGTCGCCCAGCGCCGCGTAACCGGCCCAGTTGACCATCAGGGCGACACGGCCCTCGGCGAACGCACGCCCGGAGTGGACCGAGTCCCAGTTCCTGGCCGCCGGGTCGACAACGGTGTCGAAGCTGTGGCGGAGACTCCGGAGGGCCGCGGCCCCCGCCTCGTCCTCGAAGCCGTTCGAGCGGCCGTCCGCGGTGAGCACATCGCCGCCGGCCAGCCGCATCCTCAGGACGAGGTCGTAGACGTTGCTGTGCCCGTCCGGGGCGCCGGCGAGCACCGTGCCGTACAGACCTTCCTCGGGTCGGGTGAACCAGGCGGCGTGGTCGTCGATGTCGGCCCAGGTCGACGGGGGGAGCAGGGGTCGGCCGTGCACGGCGGCGAAGCGCTCGCGTTCCTGGGGGTCCTCGTAGAGGTCGCGTCGGTAGAGGACGAGCTGGGGCCCGCAGTGGAAGGCCGAGCCCCAGAGGCGGGCGCCTCCCCCGGCGTCGAAGACGAGGGAGTCGTCGAACGCGCTCGTCCGCTCCGTGCTCCCGCCCGGCAGGGGAGAGCGCGTCGCCAGGTCGTCGAGGGGGCGGATCGCTCCCGCTGCGGCGAGGCTCGGCAGGAGATCGGCGGGGACCAGCACCAAGTCGACGGATCCGTCGGTGCACGCGGGCGTGTGCAGGAGCGCCTGCTCGAGTGCGGGCAGGGGCAGCCAGCGGCCCAGGACCTGGGCGTCCTGTGCCTCCACCGAGGCCTCGAAGGCGTCCCCGGCTCGTCCGAGCAGCGTGATCCGGTGCACGGCGGCTCCCTTCGTCGGTCAGCGGAGACTGAGGTATTCGTCGGACCATACCAGAGGGTGGAGGCTCCCGATCGGGCCGAAGCGAGGCTATGGAGTCGCGGCGGCGACTATTGATCCGATCAATCCGTAACAAAACGGTTACATGCAATCACCGCTCCGACCTTGTGCCGGGGTTAGTTAGTTCCACATACTTTCGAAACCGCACCGCTGCCGTCGACCGAGAGGAGAGCACGTGCCGAACCACTCCCGTTCCCGCCGCCGCTCCACCCTGATCGCCGCCGGCGTACTCGGCTTGGCCGTGCTCGGCGCCGGAACCGTCGCGCTCGCCGTCGACCACGCCGACCGTCCCGTCTCCGTGGTCGACGGCCGGGCGATCTCGGCCGACGAGATCCGCTTCCAGATGGCGCTGCTCGACGACGCCGTGTCGAACGCCGTCCGGACCGGCGCTGTTCCCGCCGCCGACGCGGACGACGAGCTCCGGGAGCGCGCACTCGAGCAGTCGCTCCGCGATGCGCAGCTGTTCGGCCTCGCCCGCGACCGCGGTCTGATCGGCTTCGACGACTTCGACGGCTTCCTCCGCTCGCTGGAGGAGGAGAACGACTCGCGCGCTGCCGCACTGGCCGCCGGTGAGATCGTCTACGGGACCACCGAGTTCTCGGCTCCGGAGTACTACTCCCGGACGACCACGCTGCTGCGCACCGAGCTCACCGACGTGCTGTCGGAGGAGGGCGGACCGCTGCACGTCACGGACGCCGACGTCCGCGCCTACTACGACGCGAACGCGGCCGACTGGGCAGCGGAGGCGAGCACCTGGAGCGTCCGCTCGCTCAGCCTCCCCGCCACCGCGGCCGAAGACGCGGTCTGCGCTGCAGCGCTCGCCGCAGCACCGCCCTCGCTCGGGGCCGTCGAGACCGCCTGCGGAGCGACCGCGACGGACTCGACCCTCGACGGAGCCGCTGATCTCCCCGCCGGCTCACCCGCAGCCGAGGCGCTCGCCTCGGTCCAGGGTCTCGAGGCGGGAGGCACCTCCGCCCCCGTCGTCGCCGACGGAGAAGTCCACCTGTACCAGCTCGTCTCGATGTCGGTCGACTCCGACGCCGCCTACGAGCTCTACGCCGACCGCATCCGGTCGGTGGTCGTCTCGGACCGTCTCGACGGGTACCTCGACGACCTCATCTCCACCGCCTCACCCGTCACGGACGAGGCGCTCCTCTCGACGATCGAACCGAAGGACTAGAAGATGACCCGACACTCCGGAACGACGAGGCGGCTCCCGCTCTCCCTCGCCGCCCTCGGCACCGCCGCGCTGGTAGCCCTCGGCTGCCTCGCAGGCGCACCCGCGGCGACCGCCGCGGAGCCCTCGACGGGCTGGGCGGGCAACACCGCGAACAGCCTCGGCGGCACCGACTACTTCGTCGACGCCACGGCCGGCGACGACGCCGCCGCCGGCACCTCGCGCGCTACCGCATGGAAGTCGCTCACCAAGGCCAGCACGATGACGTACTCCGCCGGCGACCGGATCCTCCTCAAGGCGGGCGAGACCTGGAACGGTCAGCAGCTGCTGCCCAAGGGCTCCGGCGCCGCGGGCCGCCCGATCGTGATCGACGCCTACGGCGACTCCGCGACGAAGCCGTCCATCGCCACCGACGGCCGGGTCGCCAGCCCCTTCCTCCCCGGCACGCAGACCAAGAACCCCGAGACGGTGGGCATGACCGGAGCGATCAGCCTGCGCAACCAGCAGTACTGGGAGATCCACGACCTCTCGCTCAGCAACGACGACGACTTCGCGACCGACATCACGACCGGATCCATCGTCCGCGACGGGGTCAGCATCTCGATCAACGCCGACAAGCTCACGGGCGACGACTCGGTGATGGACTACTTCCGCATCTCCGGGCTCGACATCCACGACATCGACGGCCCGAGCACGTGGCAGCGGATCCACTACGGCGGCATCAACTTCCAGGTCTTCGGCTCGAAGCAGTACACGGAGTACGGCACGGGCGGGCACCACTTCGAGGACGTCCGCATCGAGGACAACACCTTCACCAAGGTCGAGCTGCACGCCGTGCAGTTCGCGTTCAACTGGTTCGGCGACGCCCAGGGCCAGACGGACGAGACCGGGAAGTTCCACGAGGGGTGGGAGCAGGCCTGGGTCCGCGACCGCGACCTCTACAGCCGCAACGTCTACATCGGCCACAACTACGCCTCCGACACCGGTCAGGGTGCGATCCAGCTCGCCGACACCAAGGACATGGTCGTCGAGTACAACGAGGTCAACGGCTTCCTCCGCCGCTACAACCAGGTCTCGGCCGGGCTCTACCTCTGGGCCGGGGCCGACTCGGTGATGCGCTTCAACGAGGTCTACGACGGGCCGGCGAACGAGTACGACGCCACTCCGCTGGACCTCGAGTTCACCAACTTCGACGTCACCTACGAGTACAACTACACGCACGACAACAAGGGCGGGTGGATGTCCTACATGGGCAACAGCTCGAACTCCGTCGCGCGCTACAACCTCAGCGTCAACGACAACGGCGTGCTCGTGAAGAACATGCTCTCGACGAACTACTCGCCGACGTACTTCACCAACAATATCTTCGTCTACGACGGAGCCGCGCTGCACCAGGTCCACGACGAGGTCTTCAAGAGCCCCGTCTACTTCCTCAACAACGTGTTCTACAACACGTCGACGACGACCCCGACGACGTGGTTCCGGAAGCCCGGCGCGCTCGACAACGCGCGCTTCTCGAACAACGCCATGTTCGAGGCCTCCGGCACGCACTCGCCGCAGGAGCCCGCCGATGCGGGCAAGGTGACGGCGGACCCGCAGTTCGTCTCTCCCGTCTCGTCCTACTCGACTCGCGCCGGAGTGGAGAACATCCTCACCTCCGCCGCGAAGTTCCAGGTCTCGGACACCTCGCCGTTGATCGACGCGGGACGCTACAACGTCCATGTCGGGCAGAAGGACTTCTTCGGCACCGACCTCTACTACGGCGCCGGCATGGACATCGGCATCCAGGAGAAGCGGATCGGCGCTCAGGTCGCGAACCCCGTCGACACCGACCCGATCGAGCTGGAGGGGATCGACACCCGGACCAACCTCGCGATCGGCTCCACGGCGACTGCGAGCTCCACCCACCCGCACCAGAACTTCTCGCTGAACGCGTCCAAGCTGGTCGACGGCGACGCGACCACCCGCTGGGCCGCCGCCGACGACGCGACCTACCCGCTGACCGTCGACCTCGACTTCGGGAAGACCGTCGTCTTCTCCGAGGTGCAGCTCTCGGAGTTCCTCGACTCGGGCACCGGCCCGCGCATCCAGGACTACGACCTGCAGAAGTGGGACGCGGCGACCTCCTCGTGGAGCACTTTCGCCTCGCACACCGACGGAATCGGCTCCTCGAAGACGATCACCGGATTCGGCGACATCACCTCCAGCAGGCTGCGCCTCTCCATCACGGCGAAGGTGGCGGGGGAGGCGTACTCGCCCTCGATGACCGAGATCCGGGTGTTCGGCCCGACCTCTCCGATCGCCGCCGACCCGCAGGTGACCCCCGCAGCCGGCGCCTTCGACAAGAACGCCTCGGCCGCCGCCCTCCCCGGCAACTCCGTCTCGTACGACGTCGCGCTCGACGGCGACACCCTGTCGACCGTCCGGTACGTCGGACCGGAGGGCAACGTGCTCGGCAGCCTGACCCAGGGCACCGACTACACCGCCACGACGACCGACGGCAGCACCCGGATCGCCCTCTCGAGTTCCTTCCTCTCGGGACGGATCGTCGGCGAGTCGGGACTGCGCTTCGAGTTCGCCTCCGGCGCCACTCGCGACGTCGATCTGACGATCGTCGACACGACCGACCTCGAGGCGGCACTCGTCCGCGCTCGGGCGGTCCCCGTCGCCGCCACCCCCGGGTACACGGCGCTGAAGACCGAGATCGACGAGGCCCAGGCCGTGCTCGACTCCGCCAACCGCACCGTCACCGGCACCGGCAACGCGACCGTCACGCCTGCCACGGTGCAGACCGCGACGAGCGAGCTGACCGCGGCGACCGCGGCCTACACCCCGCCCGTGCAGCAGGCGATCACCTCGGTGACCGCCCCTGCGATCACCGGCACGGCGAAGGTCGGCTCGACTCTGCGGGCGAGCGCCGGCACCTGGAGCGAGGCGGGCGTCACGCTCTCCTACTCCTGGCACCGCAACGGCACGGCGATCCCGACCGCGACGACGTCCTCGTACCGCCTCGTGAAGGCGGATGCGGGAGCGTCGATCACGGTCGTGGTCACTGCGTCGAAGACCGGCCTCACGAGCGCCTCGGCGACGAGCAGCCCGGTGGCCGTCCCCGCGACCGTTGCGAAGACCGCGACGACGACGAAGGCGACCGCCACCGTTCGCGGATCGACCATCACCTACACGGTGCGCGTCACCGCGAAGAACGGCTCCGCGATCACCGGCGGGACGGTCACCGTCCGGGACTGGGGCACCACGACCGTGACGAAGGCGATCACCTCCGCCGATGGAACGGTCACGATCACGCTGCCCCGATCGGCCAAGGGCCTCCACCTCCTCACGGCGTCGTACTCCGGCACGCTGAGCGCGGCGGGCTCGAAGAGCGCGACGTCGGCCGCGTACGTGCGCTGACCGACACCCCACACCGACCGGCCCTGCGACCTCGGAGGAGGACACGATGAACACCGAGCTCACCCTCGCCCCCGGCGAGCCCGACGGGTCCTCGTCGACGTCGCAGGGCCGGAAGGCCAGCCAGCGCGACACCCGTCACCACAACCGCGGCCTCGTGCTCCGGACGCTGTTCGCGCAGGACGGACTGTCCCGGGCGGACATCGGCCGGCTGACCGGGCTGACCAAGGTGACCGTCTCGGACCTGATCGCCGATCTCATCGAGGACGGCATCGTCGAGGAGGTCGGCCAGCGTCCCGGCTCCAGGCCCGGCAAGCCGGCCACGGTCCTCGGAGTGGTCGCCGCAGGACGCTGCGTCGTGGCTCTCGACCTCTCCTCCTCGACCCACGTCCGAGCCGCGCTCGTCGATCTCCGCGGCGAGGTCGGCGCGGTCGTCCTCAGCGAGCTGGGCACGCCCGCGGAGTCGGTGGACCGCGTGATCGCAGCGGCCCTCGAGGTCGTCGCGTCGGCGACCACGGTGGTCGTCGGGATCGCGGTCGGCACGCAGGGCACAGTCCTCCCCGACGGGACCGTCGCCGAGGCGCCGCGTCTCGGCTGGCGCTCCGTCCCCCTCCGGGCACTGCTCGAGAAGGCTTCCGGGCTGCCGGTCGTCGTCCAGAACGACGCCGACAGCTCGGCCCTCGCCGAGCAGCGCTACGGCGGTGGCGACGACACTCTCGTCCTGCTCCAGATCTCGAGCGGAGTCGGTGCGGGCGTGCTGATCGAGGGCCGCGTCTACTCGGGGCGCTCCAGCGCCGCGGGCGAGATCGGCCACGTCGTCGTCGAGGACGGCGGACGCGCCTGCACCTGCGGGAAGAACGGCTGCCTCGAGACCTACGCGGCGGCGATCGTCCTGGAGGAGCAGATCACCCGTGATCCGGCCAGGACGGCCGAGATCCTCGGCGAGGCCGGCGGGCGCATCGGATCGGCGCTCGCTCCGATCGTCGGCATGCTCGACCTCTCCGAGATCGTGATCGCCGGCCCCGCCGCACTCGTCGCGGGTCCGCTCCTCGCGGCGGCGGCCGCGACCGTTCATTCCCGGACCCGCTCCTCCTTCAGACCCGACGTCCGCCTGCGCGTCTCCCGCCTCGGCGAGGAGGCCGTGCTGCTGGGCGCCGGCGCGCAGCTGCTCCGCGAGCAGCTCGCCCTCTACTGACCCACCGGTCCGTCCCCTCGGACCCTTCCCCTCCCGAATCACCCACCCTGCACAGAAGGACACCTGACAATGACGAAACGAGCCCTGAGCCTCGCTGCCCTGGTCGCCGCCTCCGCGATCGCCCTGAGCGGCTGCAGCGCCGGCACCTCCGGATCCACCTCCGGTGGCGACTCCGGAGGCGTGCTGAAGATCGCCGCCCTCGAGGGCGGCTACGGCGCCGACATGTACGACGAGGTCGCCGCGGCCTACGAGAAGCTCAACCCGGACATCGACGTCCAGGTGCAGACCAGCAAGAGCATCGAGGACGAGCTGACCCCGAACCTCCAGGCGGGCGACTACCCCGACCTGGTCGTGCTCGGCCAGGGCCGCCAGGCCGGACTCACCGAGACGCTGATCAAGGACAAGGCTCTCGAGGACGTCTCCGACGTGCTCACCACGACGGTCCCCGGAGAGGACGTGACCGTCGGCGACAAGCTCGTCGACGGCGTCGTCGGCAACCTCAACACCGACCCCTACGGCGACGGCAAGACCTACCTGATGCCGATGTACTACTCGCCGACCGGCCTCTTCTACGACACCAACCTCCTGGAGTCCAAGGGCTGGGCCGTTCCGACCACCTGGGACGAGCTCTTCGCGCTCGGCGACAAGGCCAAGGCGGAGGGCCTGTCGCTCTTCACCTACCCGACGGCGGGCTACCTCGACGGCTACTTCTTCTCCCTCCTGGCCGACGTCGGGGGAGAGGACTTCTACACCGACGTCATGACGTACAAGGAGGACGTCTGGGAGACGCCCGAGGCCCGCGAGGCGCTCGAGCTCACCGCGAAGCTGCTGTCCTACGCCGCACCGACCACCGTCGGCTACGCCAACCAGCAGGACTTCACCAAGAACCAGCAGTCGATCCTCGACGGCACCACCCTCTTCATGCCCAACGGCACCTGGATCGTCGGCGAGATGGCCGATGCGCCCCGCACCGACGGCTTCGCCTGGGGCCTGACCCCGCTGCCCGCCGTCGAGGCGGGGGACGAGCGCTACATCACGACGTCCGTCGAGTCGGCCTGGATCCCCGCGGCCGCCGAGAACAAGGACACCGCGAAGGACTTCATGGCGTACCTGTACTCCGACGAGGCAGCGAAGATCTTCGCCGCTTCCGACGCGATCCAGCCGATCACCGGCCTCGCCGACTCGCTCGACGGCGACACGAAGGAGTTCTACTCCGTCTACTCCGATGAGGGCACGAAGGCCCTGGTCGGCGGATTCGCCAGCACCGCGCCCGTCGAGGGCGTCGACATCAAGACGACGCTGCTGAACTCGGCCGACTCGATCATCTCGGGCGACCTGAGCGTCGACGAGTGGCAGGCCGAGCTCAACGAGGCCAGCAACCGCCTGGGCGCTGCGAGCTGATGACCGAGAGCTCGACGGTCCTGCCCGTCACCCCCCAGACCACGCACGCGGGCGGGTCCGTCGAGACCGCGGCCGCCGTTCCGGGACTCCGGTCCCGGCGGCGGCCGCCCCGGCGGGCCGGGCACCAGAAGGGGCTGCGGCGCTTCCTCGTCGCCTGCCTCGCCCCCGCGTTCCTGCTGTACATCCTCTTCATGATCGTGCCGACGATCGACGTGTTCCGCATGTCGCTGTTCCGCACGAGCAGCCTCTCGAACACCTCGACCTTCATCGGCTTCGAGAACTTCGTGCTGCTGGCGTCCGATCCGGCGTTCCTCCGAGCGTTCCAGAACACCGTGCTGATGCTCGTCGTCGTGACGATCGTCACGATGGGCTCCGCGCTGGTGCTCGCGGCCGTGATGACCCGGCAGAACCTGCCCGGCCGCAACGTCTACCGCTTCGTGCTGTACGTGCCCAGCGTGCTGTCGATCGTCGTGATCGCAGCGATCTTCTCCGCCGTCTACGACCAGTCGAACGGGCTGCTCAACTCCGCTCTGGGCCTCCTCGGCGGCGGTCAGGGCCCGGTCTGGCTCGGCGACCAGTCGCTCGTGATGTTCAGCATCGCGATCGCAATGGTCTGGCAGTCGGTCGGCTACTACCTCGTCCTCTACATGGCCTCGATGTCGGCCGTGCCCGAGGACCTCTACGAGGCGTCCTCCCTCGACGGAGCGAGTCCGGTGCGGCAGTTCCTCGAGGTCACCCTGCCGATGATCTGGCCGAGCATCCGCACCAGCCTGACCTTCTTCATCATCAGCTCGGTCAACCTCAGCTTCGTGCTGGTGCGGGCGATGACGGGCGGCGGTCCGGACGGCGCCTCGGAGGTGCTGCTGAGCTACATGTACCAGCAGGCCTACACGAACTCGTCCTACGGCTACGGCATGGCCATCGGAGTCGTCATCTTCGTGTTCTCGTTCACGCTCGCGCTGATCGTCAACCGCGTCACCAAGAGAGAGGATGTGGAGTTCTGATGGCTCTCACCATCGCTTCCCCCCGCCGCGGCGACGCCCGTCGCGCCAGGCGCCTCGGGAAGGTGCTCACCAGCGTCGTGCTGGTGGCCGCCTCCCTCGCGATCGCGATCCCGGTCGTCTGGGTGCTCGTCGCCTCGCTCAAGCAGAAGGGCGAGTTCTACGGGAGCCCGTGGACCCTGCCGGAGACGGCGTTCTGGCAGAACTTCGCCGACGCCTTCATCGACGCCGAGATGGGCCGCTACTTCCTGACGTCGATCCTCGTCGTCGCCCTCGCGCTCGTGCTGTGCCTGGTGATCTCCGTCCCCGCGGCCTACGCTCTCGCCCGGTTCGACTTCCGCGGCAAGGCGATCCTCGAGACGCTGCTGCTCGGCGGGCTCTTCGTCAACGTCAACTACATCGTCGTGCCGATCTTCCTGATGCTCATCGGGTGGGACCGCGCTCTGCGCGGGATGCTGCCGGGCGGCTTCTTCATCAACAACCCGGTGATGCTCGCCGTCGTCTACGCCGCGACGTCGATCCCGTTCACCGTGTACCTGCTCGCGACCTACCTCCGGACGGTGCCGGTCGTATACCAGGAGGCCGCGGTGCTCGACGGTGCGTCGCGACTGCGGATCATGGTGTCGGTCATCATCCCGATGGCCCTGCCGGCCATCAACACGGCGATCCTCTTCAACTTCCTGTCGTTCTGGAACGACTTCATCATCTCCCTCACCCTGATGCCGGGCGAGAACAAGACGATCCAGGTCGGACTGCTGAACCTCTTCACGGCGCAGAAGGCCGCTGCCGACTACGGCCGCCTCTACGCGGGCATGGTGATCGTGATGGTCCCCGCCCTGATCCTCTACGCCCTCGTGCAGAAGCGCCTTCTCCAGGGCGTCTCGACGGCGGCCGACAAATGAACGGAGCATCTCGCATGACCCCCCGGACCCCCGGACGCTTCACGATCCCCAGCGAAGAGGACTTCGCCGACGAGACCGCGCGCCTCGCGCGCCTGTGGGGAGCCGACGCGATCCGCAACAGCGACGGCACCCGACTCGACGACGCGGTGGTCGACCTCGGTCTCGCCGTCTACGGCGCCTACTTCCCTGTGCGGGGCGACAACGCCTTCATCCGGGAGCACCTCGAGGAGCGACCGCAGATGTTCCTGCAGTCGGACCGCGTCCTCGCGCGCACGGCCGAGATCTCCCTCGGCTACGCCGACGGCTACTTCGCCCAGCAGCTCGAGCCGAACCGCGACGAGGAGGCGCTGCCCTACTGGGAGGTCGTCGACCGGACGACGGGAGCGCTCGTCCCGCGCGAGCAGTGGACGCTGAGCGCGGACGGCTCGGCCGTCGTGCTCACGGGCGCAGAGCTCTGGCACGAGTACACCGTCGCGTTCCTGGCCTACGTGGCCTGGGATCCGGTGGAGATGTACAACCACCTCACCAACGGCTGGGGCGACCGCGAGCACGAGATCCCCTACGACCCGCGGCACCCGGCGACGGCCGCTCACCTCCGCTCGGCGATGACCCGATGGCTCGAGGAGAACCCGAAGGTGGACGTCGTCCGCTTCACCACGTTCTTCTACCAGTTCTCGCTCGTGTTCGACGAGCAGGGCCGCGAGAAGTTCGTCGACTGGTTCGGCTACGGCGCCACGGTCTCACCGCGCGCGCTGCGGGACTTCGAGTCCGAGAAGGGCTTCGCGCTGCGCGCCGAGGACTTCGTCGACGAGGGCTACTACAACTCGTCGTTCCGCGTGCCCTCCGAGAACTACCGTGCCTGGACCGCGTTCGTCCGCGCCTTCGTGCAGTCGACCGCGGCCGAGCTCGTCGCCCAGGTGAAGGCCGACGGGCGCGAGGCGATGATGTTCCTCGGCGACCAGTGGATCGGCATGGAGCCCTACAGCGAGGGGTTCGCCGACATCGGCCTCGACGCGGTCGTCGGCAGCGTCGGCGACGGCACGACCCTGCGCATGATCTCCGACATCCCGGGCCTGCGCTACACGGAGGGCCGGTTCCTGCCCTACTTCTTCCCCGACACCTTCTACGAGGGCAACGACCCCCGCGACGAGGCCCTCGACAACTGGCTCCAGGCCCGACGGGCGATCCTCCGCTCGCCGATCGACCGCATGGGCTACGGCGGCTACCTCAGCCTCGCGGCGAAGGCGCCCGAGTTCGTGCGCACCGTGGAGGAGATCGCGGAGGAGTTCCGCGGACTGCACGAGCGGATCGCCGGCACCGCGCCGCGCAGCTCCCTCGTCGTGGCGGTGCTCAACCACTGGGGGGCACTGCGCTCCTGGCAGGCCTTCACGGTCGCGCACGCGCTGCACTCCAAGCAGGCGTACTCGTACTACGGCGTGCTCGAGGCGCTCAGCGGCATGCCCGTCGAGGTCCGCTTCCTCTCCTTCGACGACGTCCTCGAACGGGGGATCGACGCTGACATCGACGTGATCATCACGGCGGGTGCCGCCGACACCGCCTTCTCAGGCGGAGACGTCTGGCGGAAGCCCGAGCTGGTCGCCCGCCTGCGCTCCTGGGTCGACGCGGGCGGCGGACTCGTCGGAGTCGGCGAGCCGACCGCCACGAGCCACCAGGGCCGCTTCTTCCAGCTCGCCGACTGCTTCGGAGTGGACCGGGAGCGCGGTTTCAGCCTCTCCTCGGACAAGCACGACTGGTCGGTGACCGGCGAGCACTTCATCACCGAGGGCATCGACCTCGGCTCCTTCTCCTTCGGCGAGCCGCTGCCGGACGTCTACGCGATCTCGCCCGAGACCGAGATCCTGCACCTCTCGGACTCCCGAGACGTGCACCTCTCGGCGCACGCGTCGGGCGGAGGCCGCGCGGTCTACGCGACGGGCCTGCCGTACAGCCCGATCGCCGCACGCCTGCTCTCGCGCGCCCTGCACTGGGCAGCCGGGAAGGAGGAGGAGCTCGACCGCTTCACGAGCAGCAATCCGGTCTGCGAGGTCAACGTCTACCCCGACTCCGGCGTGTACTGCGTCGTCAACAACACGCGCGATCCGCAGAGCACCACCGTCGTCCTCGAGGACGGCACGACGGTTCCGCTCGACATCGAGGCCGCCGGTCTCGTCTGGAAGGAGCTCCGATGAGCGCCGTCGTCCGATCGACCCTGACCACCGCCGTGGTCCTCGGCGTCCTCGCGGGCGCGATCGTCCTGGTGGTCGTCGGCCACGCCGCCGACGGCTGGGGTGCCCTGGGCCTGATGCTCGCGGGTCTCGCGCTGCTGCTCGTCCTGCTCGCCGGCTACAACCGGAGCAGGCGATGATCCCGGCGCCGGCGCAGGATCCGCGCTATCTCGCCCACGTCGCCCCCTCCGCGAGGCAGCTCGCCTGGCAGCGCCTCGAGTTCTACGGCTTCCTCCACTTCGGCATGAACACGATGACCGACCGCGAGTGGGGCGACGGCACCGAGTCGCCCGCCCTGTTCGATCCGGCCGACGTCGATGCGGACGAGTGGGTGCGCACCTGCCGCGACGCGGGGATGAGCGCGGTGATCCTCACCTGCAAGCACCACGACGGCTTCGCCCTCTGGCCGACGGCGGTCAGCGAGCATTCCGTCGCCTCGAGCCCCTGGCGCGACGGAGCCGGCGACCTCGTCGCCGAGGTGGCCGAGGCCTGCCGTCGGCACGGGCTCGCGTTCGGCGTCTACCTCTCGCCCTGGGACCGCGCCGAAGCCTCCTACGGCTCGGGCCGCGCCTACGACGACTTCTACGTCGCCCAGCTCACCGAGCTGCTGACCGGCTACGGAGAGATCTTCTGCGTCTGGCTCGACGGGGCGAACGGCGAGGGGCCGGACGGCCGCAGGCAGCTCTACGACTGGGACCGCTACTACCGGGTCGTCCGGGCCCTGCAGCCCGAAGCCGTGATCAGCGTCTGCGGGCCCGATGTCCGCTGGTGCGGCAACGAGGCGGGTGAGACGCGGAGCGACGAGTGGAGCGTCGTGCCGTGGGAGCTCCGCGACGCGGAGGGCACCGCGTCCCGCTCGCAGCAGGTCGACGACGGCGAGTTCTCGCGGGCGGCGGCCCGGAGCGACGAGGACGACCTCGGCAGCAGGGCGGCCCTCGCCGACTACCGCGGCGAGCCCGTCTGGTACCCGGCCGAGGTGAACACCTCGACCCGCCCCGGCTGGTTCCACCACGACGCGGAGGACGACCAGGTGCGCAGCGCCGAGGAGCTCTTCGCGATCCACCAGCGCGCCGTCGGTGGCAACTCGACCTTCCTGCTCAACATCCCGCCGCGGCGCGACGGCCGGCTGAGCCCGGCCGACATCCACTCCCTGCGTGGTCTCGGCGAGCTCCTCCGGAAGTGGAACGCGGCCGACATCGCCGCGGAGGCGGAGATGGTCTGCTCGTCCGGCGTCGCGGGTGAGATGCGCGCCGGCGGCACCTGGTCTCCGGACGTCACCGACACCGCTCCCTCCGTGCTGCTGCGCTTCGACCGTCCCCGGACGGTCCGCGCGGTGGTGCTGGAGGAGGAGATCGCCCTCGGCCAGCGGATCGAGAGCGTCGAGGCGGCGGTGATCGTCGACGGCCGACGGACCGTGATCGCCCGCGCGTCGAGCGTCGGCTACCGCCGGGTCCTCGCCTTCCCACCCGTCGTCGTCGAGGCGATCGAGATCGTCGTGACCGCGTCGCGTGCTCGACCCGTGCTCGCGGCGCTGCGCGTGATCCGCGCGCACGAGGGGGAGGAGCTCGCGTGAGGGTCGGCATCGACATCGGCGGGACGAAGACGCACGCGATCCTCCTCGAGGAGGGCGAGATCGTCGACGAGCTCGTCACCGTCTCCGGCCGAGGTGAGGAGGGAGTGGTGCGCGGCACCCTCGACGTCCTCCGGGCCCTCGCGCAGCGGCACGGTTCCGCGCTGGACGGCTCCGCCTTCCGCACGATCGGCATCGGAATCCCCGGAACCGTCGACGTGGGCACCGGTGTCATCACCCACGCGGTGAACCTCGGGATCCGCGGGGCCGGTCTGCCCCTGCGCCAGCGCCTGCGCGAGGCCACCGGGATCGAGGTCTCGGTGGACAACGACGTGAAGGCGACCGCGCTGGGGGCTGCGAGCACCCTCGGGCTGCTCGCCCACCACGACGTGACCTACCTGAACGTCGGCACCGGAGTCGCCGCGGCGACGACCCTCGACGGCGCGATCCTGCGGGGAGTCGGCTCCATGGCCGGTGAGATCGGTCATCTGTCCGTCGACCCCCAGGGCGAGAAGTGCATCTGCGGTCAGACGGGCTGCCTCGAGACGATCCTCGGCGGCGGGAGCATCGAGCGGCGCCTGCGCGCGGTGGACGAGGACCTGACCCCCACCGACCTCTTCCTCGACCGCCCCCGCATCCCGGGGCTCGCGCGTGAGCGCGAACGCGTCGTCGGAGCGCTCGCGCACGCCTGCACGCTGCTGGCGACCACCTACGGAGCCGACACGATCGTGCTCGGCGGCGGAGTCATCCGGCACGTCGACGGTCTCGTCGAGGCAGCCGTCTCGCTGCTCGAGCGCCGGGCGGAGCAGTCGCCCTTCCTGGCGGCCCTCGCGGTGGCCGAGCGCCTCGTCACCGTCCCGTCCTCCCTCCCGATCGCCGCGCTCGGCGCCGCGGTCGTGGGGATCCCCGAGGGTGAGCGCCGCCGGACGGCCCTCCCCTCCGCCCAGACCAGGAGTCGTCCATGACCGTCACCGTCCACATCGAGACCGACGCGCAGGCTGTCGCCCGCCGCGCGGCGCTCGTCGTCCTCGACGACCGAGCCGGACGAGAGCGCTACACCCTCGGGGTGGCGACAGGGTCGAGCCCTTCGGGTCTCTACCGCGAACTCGCCGAGGCCGTCGCACGCGAGCCGAGGCTCCTGGCGGACATCCGCGCCGTCGCCCTGGACGAGTACGTCGGCCTGTCCCCGGAGGACCCGCGCAGCTACCACGCGACCGTCCGGAAGGAGGTCGTGGAGCCCCTCGGGCTCGATCCGGATCTCGTGAGGGTGCCGACCGCGCTCGGCGCCGAGGAGTACGACGCGACGATCGCTCGGGACGGCGGTGTCGACCTGCAGATCCTCGGCATCGGGTCCAACGGCCACATCGCGTTCAACGAGCCGGGCTCGTCGCACGACTCGGCGACGAGGATCGTCGCCTTGACGGAGGCCACCCGACGCGACAACGCCCGCTTCTTCGGCAGCATCGAGGAGGTGCCGACGCATGCGGTCACGCAGGGCATCGGCACGGTGCTGCGCGCGCGCAAGCTCCTGCTGATCGCCCAGGGTGCGGTCAAGGCCGCCGCGGTCGCCGCGGCCCTCGAGGGACCCGTCAGCGAGGATCTCCCCGGAAGCGCGCTCCAGCGTCACGGCGATGTGACGGTGGTGCTCGACTCCGCCGCGGCCGGCCTGCTCGGAGAGAGCCGGTCGTGAGCGGGGCCGACTCCTTCGTTCTGCACAGTGCGAGGAGGGTCGACGCGTCGGGGATCGAGACGGACGTCTGGCTCCTCGTCGAAGGCGGCGTCGTCGCGGCGGCGGGCCGCGGAGGGGACTGGCCGCGGCGGTCCGACCTCGCCGTCGTCGACGCGCGCGGCCTCACGGCGACCCCCGGATTCGTCGATCTCCACGTTCACGGGGGAGCGGGCGAGTCCTTCGAGGACGGAGCTGACGCGATCCGCGACGCGCTCCGTCTGCACCGGTCGAGGGGCACGACCCGGTCGCTCGTGAGCCTCGTCTCGCAGCCGCTCGAGGCCCTCGAGGAGTCGCTCGCCACCGTCGCCGCCCTCGCCGCCGAGGACCCGCTCCTGCTCGGAGCGCACCTGGAGGGACCCTTCCTCGCGCCGTCGCGGCGCGGCGCCCACGACCCGTCCGCTCTCACGGTGCCCGACGACGAGTCCGTCTCCCGCCTCCTCGAGGCGGCGGACGGCACGCTCCGCCAGATCACGCTCGCTCCCGAGCTCCCGGGGGCAGCGGCGGCGATCGAGCGCTTCACCGCGGCCGGCGTCGTCGTGGCCGTCGGCCACACGGCCACCGACGCCGAGGGGGCGCGGGCGGCCTTCGACCGCGGCGCCACGCTGCTCACCCACGCCTTCAACGCGATGCCCGGGATCCACCATCGCGACCCGGGGCCCGTCGTCGCCGCCTTCGAGGACGAGCGGATCACTCTGGAGATCGTCCTCGACGGCGAGCACGTCGATCCGCGCGTCGCCGCCCTCGCCTTCCGTGAGGCTCCTGGCCGGATCGCACTGGTGACCGACGCGATGGCTGCGGCCGGCTCGCCCGACGGCGCCTACCGCCTCGGCGCACTGGACATCGACGTGTCCGGGGGCAGGGCCGTCGTCCGCGGCTCGAGCACCCTTGCAGGATCCACACTGACGCAGGACCGAGCCCTTCGGATCGGTCTCGCCGCAGGCCTGGACGAACGAACCCTCGTCGAGGCGATGACCGCGACGCCGGCACGGGTGATGGGCCGCGCTGATCTCGGCTTCCTGGCGCCCGGGTACCGTGCCGACATCGTGCTGCTGGATGCGGCGTCCGAGGTCCGCGCGGTGTGGGCGGAGGGGCGACGCGTGGCGGATCGATGACACCGCCGTCTGCACCCTCCACCCGCTCGTCGACACTCTCGCGCCCTCGCCCCGACGGAGGGAACGCGCGTCCGGGATTCGCGTGTCAGCGGGTCCAGTCCGGCTCGGGGTTCCGCTTCTGGAGCTCGGCCGCCCGCGCCCGGGTCAGGTGGACGGAGTCGCGCACGCGCGTGGGCATCGGTACGAGGTGCTCTCCGGGCTCGTGCTGGTCGTCGAGGAGCAGGCGGACGGCCAGGGCGCCCATCTCCTCGAACGGCGCGGCGGCCGTGGTGAGCATCGGGTGCAGGTACACGGCGATGTCGTCGTCGTCGAAGGAGACGGCGGCGACGTCCCGGCCGACGGTGAGGCCCGCTTCGGCCAGCGCGCGGTAGGCCCCGAAGGAGAGCCGGTCGTTCAGGCAGACGAGTGCGTGAGGGGTGACGCCGGCGGCGAGGAGGTCGCGCACCGCCTCGTATCCCGCCTTGACGGACCACGGCTGACAGGGCAGCTGCGCGATCGGACGGACGTCGTGCGCACGCAGCGACTCCCAGATCCCGTCGAGACGACGCCTCACGGCGAGGGTGAGCCACTCGTCGTCCGGCTGATCGACGGAGCGGCCGACGACGACGACTCCCTCCGAGTGCCCCGCGTCCAGCAGGAGGTCGACGATGTCCTTCGCTCCGGCGTGCTCGTCGGGGAGCACGCAGTCGAGCGCGCTCTCGGCGACGGCGTTGAGCATGATGACGGGCGTGCTGCCCACGCGGGGCGTCAGCTGCAGAGCGTGCGGTCGGGTCGCGGCGTAGATGATGCCGTCGACCTGCCGGTCGGTGAGCGCGTCGACCGCCTCGTCGAGGGCGTCGGCCTCGCCCTCGGTCTCGGCGATGAAGAGCACGTGGTTCTGCTTCTTCGCCTCGCGGAGGGCGCCGCGGATGAGGCCGCTCGCGAGACGGTCGACGGTGACCGGCGTGCAGGTTCGGTCGATCTCCGACGGCATCGACCCGTCGACGTCGACCGGCCGGCTGATGCTGAACATGCTCGCCACGCTCGCGGAGTACGAGCGGGAGCTGATTGTCGAGCGGGTCAACGCCGGTATTGCCGCTGCCCGTGCGAGTGGGACTCGTTTCGGCCGGCCTCTCTCGGATCCGGCGGTGATCGCCGAGAAGCTTGCGATCGTCACCGATGCCCGAGCTCGAGGACGAACCGCTGTGGACGCTGCTCGTCTCGTCGGCTGGAGCCGAGCAACGCTGTACCGTCACCAGGCCGAGGCTGCACGTCGAGCGCAGACCGCTCCGTAGCCTCCGGCCGTCCCTGCGGTCGTGCTTCGCGGATGGTGCTCGTGGCACATAGCTCGCGGACACGGGCGGTGGAACTTAGCTCGGCGGCCGGAGAGTGGATCAGCGCGGGTATCGCATGAACCTTCGTCTGCGGACATCGGGTGAAGGCGCCGGTGCACGGCCTCGATTCCCGGCGCCAGATCACTCAGCAGAGCATGAGATGACCGGCGGTTCAGGGGGAGGGCGTCGTCTCCGTGTACCGTGCTCCGCAGGTCAGGTTCCCGCGCGTACGTCTGAGTGTGCTCGCTCGGTGTTCTGTGTGGAAGGAACTGGCTCGATGGCTGTTGGACGAACGAAGGCCGCGGTGAAAATCGATGCGCGAAAGAGGGCGCGCGAGCGGGCCGCCGCCTTTCGCGAGCGGAACGAGAAGCTCGAGAGCCTCGCGGCCGACTACTTCACTGCCTCTGAACGTGAGGACGAGGTCCTTGCCGAGCTCAACGAGGAGATCCGGAAGCTTCAGGCGCGTGCAGATGAGCGCACCGCCAGTGCTCGGGAAGATGCAGCCGCCGCGATCGTGAGCATGTCGGCGCAGGCGTCACAGGCGGAGATCGCGGAACGGCTCGGCGTGGCCACGGCGGTCGTTCGTCAGGCGCTTCGGGCGCCGGGGAATGCTGACACGACTCCTGTGGTCGGCTCCACCGACCTTGGTGGAGAGCCGGGGGCTGGCGGGTTAGAGGTGAGTGACGAATCCGATGACCGTCTCATCGAGCACGATGGCGAGACGATGAAGCAGTAGGTCGCCCTGCCGTCTTCGTGGTCTCCGACGGAGCTCCGTCCTCAGAACGTGAGGCCGCGTCGATGCTCGGGCGAGTCGGTCTGGTCAAAATGGAGGTCGCGACGGATGCGAGCCGCCCACTGCTGGAAGCGGGCCTGTATGCCTTCCAGTTCCGTCTCGTTCACTCCGTACTCGGCGACACGATCGGGCGTGAGTCGCACTGCGCGGTCGAGCTGCTGAGCGAACATCGCGGCGTCGAATCCGGGGTCGCGCTCGCGTGCCGCGACGAGGAGTCGCTGGTCGGTGAAGTGCCCGGATGCGCGGATGGAATCGACATCGAGGAAGTCACGGGCTTCGGCACGGCTGTAGAGGGCGCTGACCTTGTTGCCGATCGCGTCGTCGAGGCTGAGGACGGGGCCGACCTGAAGACGAACCGGCTCGGTGTCGCGCCAGTCCATGCCGAGGTCGACGTCGACCTGTTCGCCGGTCGAGGTGCGAACGTGAAGGCGGGCGAACTGCTCCGTGACGCGGACTCGACGAGCGAGTACCCGTGATCGCGCAGCCCGGCGCGCACCAGGTCGAGGGAACGGCGGAACTCTCCGGGGTCGGTGTTCGAGGTGAACAGGTCGACGTCCTCGGTCACTCGGTCGATGACGCCGTGCTCTCGGATGGCACCGGAGCCGGCGAGAGCGAATGCGGTGCCCTCGAGTGCGTCGAGCGCCGCGCGGGTGATCTCGCGCTGAAGGTCTTCGTTCCGGCTGCCCATGTCAGGTTCGATCCTTGCCGACGTGAGGGGACGCGGTCGACGCTGTCGCAGAATCGGCATCTACCGCCCGCGCCGAGCGAGGAGCAGTTCACCCGGCGCTGCTCACCGGTCCGGCCCCGATCGGAAGCACGCTGCGCTCCCGGCCCTCGCCGAGGAGCTCGGGGAATCGGTCCTCCCACAGGAGCCGAACCCGGTCGGGGAGAGTCAGGACGGGCCAGACGGCGAGGAGGATCTCGCGATTCAGCAGTGCGGTTTGGTCCGTCGCAGTGCCCTCGTTGAGCAGCGCTTGGTAGGCCTTCGTCACGCCGCCCGTTGTGTCGAGATCGACGGTCGAGTCGGGTCCCCAGTAGATGTGATGGGGCAGTTCGAGGAGCCCTGTCGATGGGCCGATCAGCTCATCCAGCGTGCCGGGGATCTCGTACGGCTTGACGTCACGGAAGAAGACCCGCCGCTCGGGCTCGGCCGTCTGCGGCGTCTCCTTGCCGAGCGCGCGGGCGACGGAGGACTTGCCGACTCCGAGGACCTCGGCGATCTGGGCGAAGCTGCGACCGGCCTCGCGCATCCGTCGCGCTTCGCGCAGACGAGCGGAGGTCATCACCGACGGGCGGCCACCGACGCGGCCCTGAGAGCGTGCATGATCTAGACCGAGCCGAGTGTTCTGTCGGATCGTGTCCACTCGCAGTTGTGCGAAGACGGCAACGATGCCGAACAGTGACCGTCCCATCGACGTCGTCGTGTCGATCAGCGGCTCGGTGAGGCTCCGTATGTTCACGCCCCGGCGTTCGAGGTCGTTGATCGTCTCGATCACGATCCGCTCGGTTCCGCCGAGTCGATCGAGACGGCGAAGGAGCAGAATGTCTCCTTCGCGCAGGAAGTCAAGGCACGCGAGCCACTGCGGCCGATCAGCAATCCGGCTCGACTCCCCGTGATCGACGAAGACCCGGACCGCACCTGCGGCGTGGAGTTCAGCTTCCTGAGCCGCCGGGTTCTGGTCGCGGCGGGAGACACGGGCGTAGCCCACGATGCTGCTCAACATGATCCCTTCCCGCCGTGGCCAGCGTATCCCGAGAACGGGTGTGAAAGCGTTCTGGCACGATTTGGTTGCGGGTCGGGGTTTCGGGACGCAAGCGAACGGCGTGTCCGGTTCACCTGGCGCCTCTGCCTCTAGCGTCCCGGAAACGGTTGTTGCCGGTTCCTCTGGCCTCGCTGGTCCCTGAGCAGGGACGGCGTCGCGAAAGCGCGTCGCTCCTCGTTCGCCTTGGTGAGAACAGACGGATAGCTGGAAGCCTCGGGCGCACGAGGTCACTGGCGCCGCGACCCGTCCGGGCTCGGGAGCCCAACTGGTGGGACTGATTCGCATCCGTTGCGCACGGAAGCGTCACACTCACTCTCAGCTGCGGCGGTCGACACGACGGGGGCTGCCATCAGCGATTCCGCTTCATCCTCATCGAGCATCACGCTCGAACGCTCCACTGGGACCTCCGGCTCGAAGGCGAAGGGGTCCTGCTCAGCTGGGCGCTCCCCAAGGGGGTACCCGTGCAGCTCGGTGAGAAGCGATTGGCGGTGCGGACAGAGGACCACCAGGTCGCGGTCCTCGATTTTGAGGCGGTGAGAGCACAAGCAGGGGCGGCTGGGTTCTCAGTAGTGCTGAGGGACAGCGGCGGATTCGAGCGAGCGACCTGGCTCCCCGACTCCCGCATCGTCGTCACGTTGCACGGCAGATATTGGGGACTCGACGTATCCGTCTGATCCGCACGTCGAGGGCCGGACGGAACGGCGCGTGGCTGGCGCAGCGGCTTGATTCGATGGACTGAGGACCCCTTCGGCCGCGACCGTGTTCCGCGTGTCGCGGGCCATCTGCTTCGCGCGCAGCGAGTGACGGCAATCAAGCTCGGTCCGACCGCAGTACGGAAAGGAGTCGGATCCCATCCGGAGCGTCGTCGCCCGCTTCGCCCGAGCACTTCCGCCGGTCCTGTGCGCTGGAATGCGAGGGGTCGGGCTCCCTCACGAAGCCGGAACGCGGCTACGCCGATTCCCGGAGCACGAGCGAGATCTGCGGCCCCGACTTGCGGGCAGGCGGAGGTGTTCCGGCCGCCGCGCTGAGGGCGAGTTCCGCGAAGTATCGGCCCAGGCCTGCGTCGTCGACGTGGACCGACGTCAGCGAGGGGACGAACATCTGCGCGAGGGGGGAGTCATCGTGTCCGATGACTGCGAGGTCGTCGGGGAGGGCGAGCCCGCTCCTGATCGCGGCTCCGGCGACCAGGGCTGCGATGTCGTCGTTGTACGCGATCACGCCCGTCACTCCCGCTCGATGCCACTCAGACACGAGCTCGGCGACCGGGGTGGACTCCACCTCTGCTTGGTCGAGGAGGTCGAGGCCGTGCTCGCGGGCTGCTCGAGCGGCCACCGCGTACCGCGAGGACACCAGGTCGACGAGTCGAGGGTCGGGGGAGGACGCGAAGACGAGGCGTCGGTGCCCCTGGGCGACCAGGTGCTCGACCTGGAGCCGGGGACCGTCGCTGAACGAGAGGTCGTCGTTCCGGGGTGCGTCGTCGGGGGAGGGGATGACGGCGGGGACGCCGGCGGCGCGGATCTCCTCGTAGCGCTCCCGGGAGAACGGCGTCATGCCCATCACGACGTCCGGCTGCAGAGTCTCCCAGAGCGGTCGTGCGCGGCCGCCCGCATGGGGGGTCATCGTGACGAGGGAGTAGCCGGCCTCGTCGAGAGCTGTCGACGCCTCGTCGACATGGCGGCGCATGCTGTACTCCATCGGCCAGTCGGGGAGAACGAGAAGGACGATCCTGCTCCGTCCGCTAGCGAGAGCCTGGGCGGCGAGGTGTGGGCGATAGCCCAGGCGCCGAGCGGCTTCCAGGACCTTCGTGCGGGTCGCCTCCGAGATCGTCTGCCCGGCGGTGTCGTTCAGCACGAAGCCGACCGTGGCGCGCGAGACGCCGACCTCGCGGGCGATGTCGACCGCGGTCACGCGCCGTGCGGGTGCTGTGCTCGTCATGCTGCGGTCTGCCTCCGTCTCGCTGACGAGGGTATCGCTTGTGCGCGCTAGCCCTCGTCCAGTGAGTGTTCGCGAGTCGCTTGCGCGCGCTAGCAACGCTCAGCTACTCTCTCGTCAGCTAGCTCGCGCTAGTGCTACCTTCGCGGCATTTCTCGACAATGGAGTCCTTCATGGCCACACATCCCGGCGATCTTCCCGCCGCCCCGCCCCCGGCCCCGCAGCCGATCCCTCCGGTCCCGGCGGCCTCGGACGAGGTGCTGCGCACCGAGGCCCCGGTCGAGGGGAAGGCCAGCACCTCCTACATCTGGTTCCAGGTGCTCGGCCAGTTCGGCGTCTTCGTCGCCTTCATCACCCCTCTGGCGATCTCGCTCTCGATCCGCCTGTCGACGCTCGCCCCCGGCCGCGAGGAGTACCTCGGGTACATCACCGGCTCGGGAGCGCTCGTGGTGATGCTGACGGCTCCGCTCTTCGGCGTGCTGAGCGATCGCATGCGGACGAGGATCGGGCGCCGCCGCCCGATCATGATCGTCGGCATGCTCGTCGGCGTCGTCTCGCTGCTCGTCATGGCCACGGCGCCCACCGTGCTCCTGCTCGGCCTCGGCTGGATCCTCGCCCAGGTCGGCTGGGGCCAGGTGCTGCAGAACCTGCAGACGTCGATGGCCGACAAGCTGTCCGAGACGCAGCGCGGCAAGGTCGCCGGTCTGACCGGCTTCGCGACCCAGGTCGCCCCCGTCTTCGGAGTCGTGATCGCGGGCAGCGTCGCGGGCGACCCGCTCCTGCTCTTCCTGCTCCCCGGAGTGGTCGGCGTCGTCTTCGTGACGCTCTTCGTGCTCTTCACGAGAGAGGCGGACACCCGCGGCGTGCGGTTCGACGAGCGCCTCTCGCTGGGCACCCTGTTCAGCAAGTACCTCTACGACCCGCGCAGCCACCCCGACTTCTCGTGGGTGTGGCTCGGGCGCTTCCTCTTCTACTTCGGCCTCACGCTGAACACCACTTTCACGGCGTTCTTCTTCGCCTCGCGGCTCGGCGTCGACGTGACCGAGGTCGCGCCGATCATCGCGACGCTGGGACTGTTCGGCATCCTCGCCACCACGCTCGGCGCCATCGGCGGCGGGTTCCTCTCGGACCGCCTCCGACGCCGACGCACCTTCGTCCTCGGCGGCGCGGTCCTCTTCGCGATCGGCGCCGTCGTGATGGCTCTCGCGTCGGACGTTCCGGTCCTCATTGCCGGATCGCTCATCACTTCGGTCGGTATCGGCATGTTCGCCGCGGTCGACCAGGCGCTGATCCTCGACGTGCTTCCCGAGAAGGCGACCGCCGCCGGTCGGTTCATGGGGATCATCGGCTTCGCCGTCTCGATCCCGCAGGCCGTCGCTCCCTTCGTCGCGCCGCTCTTCCTGGCGATCGGGGCCGCAGGGGATGACGAGAAGAACTACACGCTCCTGTACATCATCGCCGCCGCCTTCACCGTCTTCGGCGGGCTCGTCGTGATGCGCGTCCGCTCCGTCCGCTGATCCCGTTCCTCACTTCACAGGAGTCCTCCGTGACCGCAGTCCTCATCACCCCCGTCGCCTCGACCGGGGACGCCGGCGAGCCCGCCGCCTACCTCCGCCGCTCGTTCGACGTCGCCGAGCGGCCCGTTCGCGCGACGCTCCGCTCCACCGCCGTGGGACTCGTCGAGCCGCACCTCAACGGCGCGGTGGTCGGCGACGAAGTGCTGGCGCCGGGCTGGACCTCGTACCGCCACCGCCTCGTGGTGAGCAGCCACGACGTCACGGACCGGATCGAGGTCGGCGCCAACGCTCTCGGCGCGGTCCTCGGAGAGGGGTGGGCGGTGGGGCGCCTGGGCTGGGAGGAGAAGCGTCGGCACTACTCCGCCCGGCCCGCCGCGTGGCTCGAGCTCGAGCTCGAGTACGCCGACGGCCGCCTCGAGACGATCGCGAGCGGGAACGGCTTCCGCGCCGCCCAGGGCGGGGTGCGGGCGAACAGCATCTACGACGGCGAGGAATTCGACGCCCGGCTCGAACCGCTCGGCTGGGACGGCCCCGGCTTCGACGACTCCTCGTGGAGCGCGGTCGAGGTCCTGGACTGGCCCACCGAGGCGCTGGTCGACCCGATCGCACCCCCGATTCGGCGGATTGAGGAGCTGGCTCCGGTCGAGGTCCTGACGACTCCGGCGGGGCGCACGGTCGTCGACTTCGGTCAGAACATCTCCGGCTGGGTGCGCGTGAGTGTCTCCGGGCCGGCCGGCACGACCGTCGTACTGCGCCACTCCGAGGTTGTGATCGATGGAGAGGCCGACTTCGAGACGACCCGCACCGCGGCGGCGACCGATCGGTACACCCTCCGCGGAGGGGAGGTCGAGACGTGGGAGCCGCGCTTCACGTTCCACGGGTTCCGGTACGTCGAGGTCGACGGCTGGCCCGGAGAGCTCACCGCCGAGTCCCTCCGCGCCGTCGTGATCCACTCCGACATGATCCGCACCGGCTGGCTCGAGACGTCGGACCCACTTCTGAACCGGCTGCACTCGAACGCCGTCTGGTCGATGCGGGACAACTTCGTGGGCGTGCCCACCGACTGCCCGCAGCGCGACGAGCGGCTCGGCTGGACCGGCGACATCAACGCCTTCGCGCCGACCGCCGCGTTCCTCTACGACGTGCGCGGCGTCCTCGGATCGTGGCTGCGCGACCTCGCGGTGGAGCAGCAGGAGAAGGGGTACGTGCCGTGGGTCGTCCCGGACGTGCTCTCGACGCCGTCCTCGCCGACGGCGCTCTGGAGCGACGTCGCCGTGAGCCTGCCCTGGGCGCTCTACCGCGAGTACGGAGACGAGCGGATCCTAGCCGAGGCGTACGACTCGATGACCGCCTTCCTCCGCCAGGTCGCCGACCTGCTCGATGAGAACGGGCTCTGGAGCAGCGGATTCCAGTACGGCGACTGGCTCGATCCCGACGCCCCTGACGACAACCCCGCCGGCGGCAAGACCGACCGGCACCTGGTGGCCGCCGCCTACCTCTGCCGCACCACCCGCGAGACCGCCGACACCGCGCGGATCCTCGGGCGCACGGAGGACGCGGAGGACTTCTCGCGCCTGGCCGAGCGGGTGCGCACGGCGTTCCTCGACGAGTACGTCTCCCAGCGCGGCCGGGTCGTGAACGAGACCGCGACCGCGTACGCGCTCGCGATCACGTTCGGGATCCTCGACGACGACCAGCGGCAGCACGCGGGCGACCGGCTCGCGGCGATCGTCGCGCGATCCGGGTACCGCATCTCGACCGGGTTCGCCGGGACTCCGCTCGTCACCGACGCTCTGTCGTCCACGGGACACCTCGCCGAGGCGTACCTGATGCTGCTGGAGAAGGGCTGCCCGTCCTTCCTCTATCCCGTCACGCAGGGCGCCACCACGATCTGGGAGCGCTGGGACTCGATCCGACCCGACGGCACGCTCAATCCCTCCGGGATGACCTCGCTCAACCACTACGCCCTCGGCGCCGTCGTCGACTGGATGCACCGCACCATAGGCGGACTCAGCGCGATCGAGCCCGGGTACCGGAGGATGCGCATCGCGCCGCAGCCGGGAGGGGGTCTGACCTCGGCGACTCTGCGTCACACGACCGTGCACGGGGAGGTCCTCGTCGCCTGGAGCCTCGCGGACGACGAGATGGACGTCACCGTGCGGGTGCCGGGCGGCACCTCGGCCGAGGTCGTTCTCCCGCTGCATCCTGGATCCGCCGCGCTGCACGTCGAGCCGGGGGAGCACCGCT
Organism: Rathayibacter sp. Leaf248; assembly: GCF_920939495.1. Classification (NCBI taxonomy): domain Bacteria; kingdom Bacillati; phylum Actinomycetota; class Actinomycetes; order Micrococcales; family Microbacteriaceae; genus Rathayibacter; species Rathayibacter sp. Leaf248. The sequence goes on from NZ_CAKLAV010000002.1 coordinate 182,319, forward strand.
GGACCTACGCCGTCGAGCGTCCCGCCGGCCCGACGTCGTTCGATCTGAGCTCGACACTCGGCGAGGTCGCCGCCGACCCCTCGGCCTGGCGCCGCTTCCTGGACGTCTTCGGCCGCAACTACCCCGGCGTCCCGCTCGACGGCGCCTCGCCCGAAGCGGCCGCGATGCCCATCACCACCCTGCTCGACTACATCCCCGGTGCCTCCGCCGAGTTCCGCGTCGAGCTCGCCGGCGCCCTCACCGCCGACACCGACGGAGCCTCCGCATGAGCCACGACATCAGCACCCTCACTCTCGAGCAGAAGGCGTCCCTGCTGTCGGGCGGTGGCTTCTGGACGACGAAGGCCCTTGACGAGGCCGGGATCCCCTCGATCCTTCTCACCGACGGCCCTCACGGCATCCGCCGGCAGGACGGCCCCGCCGATCACCTCGGCATCAACGACGCGCTCCCGTCCACGTGCTTCCCGCCCGCGGTCGCCGTCGGCTCGAGCTGGGATCCCGAGATCGCAGCGCAGGTCGGCGCCGCGGTGGGTCGGGAGGCTCTCGCTGCGGGCGTGGCCGTCGTGCTCGGCCCGGGCGTGAACATCAAGCGCTCCCCGCTCTGCGGCCGCAACTTCGAGTACTACTCCGAGGATCCGCTCCTGTCGGGAGTGCTCGGTGCCGCGCACGTCTCGGCGATGCAGGAGGTCGGCCCCGGAGCGTCCGTGAAGCACTTCGCGGCCAACAACCAGGAGACGGAGCGGATGCGCATCAGCGCCGACGTCGACGAGCGCACGCTGCGCGAGATCTACCTCCCCGCCTTCGAGCGGGTGGTGAAGGAGGCCGCGCCGGCGACCGTGATGGCCTCGTACAACAAGGTCAACGGCACCTACGCCTCCCAGAACCGCTGGCTGCTCACCGACGTGCTGCGCACCGAATGGGGCTTCGAGGGCGCGGTCGTCTCGGACTGGGGCGCGGTCAGCGACCGCGTCGCCGGCGTCGAGTCGGGCATGGATCTCGAGATGCCGGCGAGCGGCGGTGCCACCGATCAGCGGATCGTCGACGCCGTCCGCTCCGGGCGGCTGTCGGAGGAGGCCGTCGACACGGTGGTGCGCCGCGTGCTCGCACTCACCGAGCTACCCCACGAGCCCAGCGGAGGGGTGGACGTCGACGGCCATCACGCACTCGCGCGCCGTCTGGCCGCGGACTCGGCCGTGCTGCTCAAGAACGACGCCGGTGTCCTGCCGCTGCACTCCGCTCCCCGCCTGGCGGTCATCGGCGCCTTCGCCGCCGAGCCGCGCTTCCAGGGTGGGGGGAGTTCGCATCTGACCCCGACCCGGGTCGACACGGCGCTCGACGCGATCCGCGAACTGGCCCATGAGCGCGGCACCACCGTCGAGTACGCCGACGGCTTCCTCGTCGGGGCCGACGATCCGGACGAGGCCGAGCGTCGCACGCGCGCGGTCGAGGTCGCCGCTCGCGCCGACATCGCGATCGTGTTCGCGGGACTCGGCGACAGGGAGGAGTCCGAGGGCTTCGACCGCAGCTCCCTCGAGCTCCCGGCTGCGCAGGTCGAGCTGCTGGGCGCGGTCGCCGCGGCGGCCCCTCGCACCGTCGTCGTGCTCTCGAACGGCGGAGTCGTGTCGCTCGAGGGCTGGCACGACGACGTCGACGCGATCCTCGAGGGCTGGCTGCTCGGCCAGGCCGGCGGATCCGCGATCGCCGATCTCCTCTTCGGAGTGGTGAACCCGTCCGGGCGCCTCGCCGAGACGATCCCGCTGAGGCTGCAGGACACCCCTAGCGTGCACACCTTCCCCGGGGAGCAGGGCCACGTCCGCTACGGCGAGGGCGTGATGGTCGGCTACCGCCACTACGAGACGGCCGCCGCTCCCGTCCGCTACCCGTTCGGCCACGGCCTCGGCTACACGGCCTTCGCCACGTCTGACCTCCTGGTCGAGAAGACGGGAGACGACTCCGCCCGGGTCGAGCTCGTCGTCACCAACACCGGAGCCGTCGCCGGCCGGCACGTCGTGCAGGTCTACGTCTCCACCGACGCCGGACCGGTGCGCCGACCGAGACGGGAGCTGCGCGCCTTCGCGAAGATCGGCCTCCGGCCGGGCGAGTCCCGGACGGTGTCGCTGGAGCTCGACCGGCGCGCGTTCGCGTACTGGGACATCGAGCAGTCGGATTGGATCGTGCCCGGAGGCGAGTACGCGGTCCAGATCGGCGAGAACGCCTCGCGGATCGTGGCTGAGAAGGCGATCGTGCTCGCCGGAGACGTGCTGGTGCGTCCGCTGACCCTTGACTCGACGGTCGGAGAGTGGTTCGCGCACCCGGTCGTCGGACCCGCCCTGCGGCAGGGCCTGGCGGCGGGAATGAGCGAGGAGCAGGCCCGCGAGGCGGAGGCGAACGAGGACGGCCTGAAGATGGTCGAGTCGATGCCGATGCAGCAGTTCGTCGCGTTCACGGGCGGCGCGTTCCCGCCCGAGGCGCTCGAGCAGCTCATGGCGCTGAGCACGGCGGACCCGGTGCCTGCGTGAGCGCCGCGTTCGAGGTGCCCGCCTCCGTCGAGGTGACGGAGGACGAGGTCATCGGCCGGCACGGGAGCATCCCCGTGCGGCGCTACCGCGGGCGCGTGGCGCGGGGCGACTCCGCTCTGCTCGTCTGGGCGCACGGCGGAGCGTTCGCCTGGGGCGGTCTCGACCAGCTGGAGGCCCACGCCGTCGCGGCAAGCACGGCGGCGGCGGGTCATGAGGTGGTCTCGGTCGACTATCGCCTGGCGCCTCGTTTCTCATGGTTCCTCCCGCCGTCCCGCCGCGCATCGGCCCGGGGGCACCGCGCTCCGGTGCCGATGGAGGACCTCGTCGACTCCTTCTCGAGCATCGCCGCCTCGGCCGCGCAGCCCGTGGTCCTCGGCGGTGCGAGCGCGGGCGCCTGCCTCGCCGCGGCCGCCGCGATGCGGCTCCGGGACGAGGACGCCACGCCGCCCGCCCGGCTGGTGCTCGCCTACGGCACCTTCCACGCCGAGCTGCCCCCGATCGACGCCGCCCTGCGCTCCCGCACCCGGGGACGCCACTCCTTCACCCAGTTCAGTCCGAGGCTGGTCAGGCGCATGAACGCGAACTACGCCGGTGACGCACCGCGCCCGGTCTTCCCCGGCGACGGCCGCCTGGCCGGTCTGCCGCCGACGACGATGATCGACGCCGACCGCGACACGCTCCGCGCCTCGGGCGCCGCGTTCGCCCGCGGACTCCGCGACACGGGAGTGACCGTCGACTACTCCGTCGTGCCGGAGGCACCGCACGGGTTCCTCGATCGGCCTGATACCCCCTTCTTCGCGGACGGCGTCGACCTGCTCCTCGGTGCGCTCGACCGAGCGGCCGCCCCTCGCTCAGGATCGGACACTCGATGACCCGCAGGACTACCGCCCGCCGACGTGTGTTCCTGACCGGAGCCGCGGGCAACTGGGGGCGCCGCGTCCTCGACGCCTTCCGCGAGCGGGCGGACGACTTCGAGGTCGTCGCGCTCGTCCTCCCGACGCCCAAGGACCTCGCTGTGATCCGGAGGTACGAGGACATGGAGAACCTCGAGGTCGTCTTCGGCGACATGACCGACTACCCCGCCGTCGAGCGCTGCGTTCGCGGAGCGGACGTCGTGCTGCACATCGGCGCTGTCGTCTCGCCTTTCGCCGATGACCACCCCGAGCTGGCGCACCGGATCAACGTCGGCAGCATCCGCACGATCATCCGCGCGGTCCGGGCTCAGGCCGACCCCTCGAGTATCGCCGTCGTCGGAGTCGGCACGGTCGCGCAGACGGGCGACCGCACGCCCCCGCACCACTGGGGCCGGGTCGGGGATCCGCTGCGGGTCTCGCACTACGACGAGTACGGGCAGAGCAAGGTGATCGCCGAGAAGGAGCTCGTCGACTCCGGGCTCCCGAAGTGGGTGCAGCTGCGCCAGACAGGCATCCTCCACCCCGGCATGCTCGAGATCCGGGACCCGATCATGACCCACTCCACGCTCGGCGGGGTCATGGAGTGGGTCTCGGCAGAGGACGCCGCGCGACTCGCGATCGCGGTCTCCGAGCGCGACGTTCCGGACGAGCTGTGGGGCGGGATCCACAACATCGGGGGAGGGGACGCCTGGCGCCTGACCAACTGGGACATGCAGCTGCGCATCTCGCGTGCCCTCGGGGTCCGCGATGTGCGCGGCTGGTACGAGCGCGACTGGTTCGCGACCCGCAACTTCCACGGGCACTGGTACACCGACTCCGACCGCCTGCACGAGCTCGTGCCGTTCCGGCAGGACACGCCGGAGGACGCCCTGCGGCGCGCAGTCGCGGCGAATCCGGCCCTGCGGGTAGCCGGCCGGCTGCCGGCGGGCCTCGTCAAGAACCTCGTGATGAAGCCGCTCACCCTGCGGCACCGCGGAACGATGGACTACGTCCGGCGCGGCGACCTCGAGGCGGTGGCGGCCTACTTCGGCTCGCCCGCTGATCGCGAGGCGATCGGAGGCTGGGACACGTTCTGGCCGCCGCGCCCGGGCCGCGTCCCGACGCTCCTCGACCACGGCTACGACGAGTCGCTCCCGACCGCGGAGTGGGACGGACCGCTGCTCGGAGAGGTCGCCCGCCACCGCGGAGGACGACTGCTCACCGACGTCGTCGTCACCGGGGACGTCACGACCGCGCTCTCATGGGAGTGCGCGTTCGGGCACCGGTTCGCAGGCAGCCCGCGCCTGATCCTCCGAGCGGGACACTGGTGCCCGGAGTGCGTGCGCGACGTCGCCGGGTACCCGGCGCAGGCCGAGCGCAGCCCGTTCCTGGCGCAGCTCGAGCCCGCGCCGATCACGGCCTGATCGTTGCGGAAGAGGGCTGGCCTAGCGCCTTCTCAAAGAAACCGCTGATCGTGTCGAACGGGATCAGATCGGTCCGGTCGTAGAGGTCGATGTGACGGGCCCCGGGGACCACGACCAGCGACGTCGGCCCGGTCGCCTGCGCCAGGGCGTCGTCCGTGAAGTATCGGGAGTGCGCCCGGTCTCCCGTGATGAACAGGATCGGGCGCGGTGCGACGTCCGCGAGATGACGCAGCGCACCGAAGTTCACGTGCGCGACGCTGCTGGTGATCGTGAACGCGCCGATCGATCTCTCGTGGTGCCCTCGATCGGTGACGTAGAACTCCTGGAACTCCGCCGTGATCGGATCGAGTGCGTCCGGTTCGTAGGCGTCGGGGAAAGCAGGGGAGAGTGCGGCCGAGCCGCTGTCGACGTCGCGCCAGCGCTGCTCCGCGAGCGACTCGAGGGCTTCGCGCCGATCGTCGTCGGTGGACGAGCTCTGCCAGCCGTCGCGTGAGATCCCGCTGATGTCGTACATGGCCGAAGTCACGACGGCCTTGATGCGGGTGTCGACCTGAGCGGCGCTGAGGGCGAATCCGCCGCTCCCGCAGATCCCGAGAACCCCGATCCGGTCGCGGTCGACGTAGGGAAGGGCTCCCAGGTGATCGACGCCGGCGCTGAAGTCTTCGGCGAACAGCTCGGGAGAGGTGAGGTGCCGGGGCTCGCCGCTGCTCTCGCCGTTGTACGAGGGATCGAAGGCGAGGGCGACGAGGCCGCGCTGCGCGAGCTGCTGCGCGTAGACGCTCGGACCCTGCTCCTTGACCCCGCCGTGCGGTGGGCCGATGACGACGCCAGCCCGCTGGATCGTCAAATCGAGTTCGGTGGAGACGTAGAGGTCGGCCGCGATCTCGATGCCGTACCGGTTCCGGTAGCGGACAGGAGTGCGCCTCACGTCCGGCGCGAGCACGGAGATGTAGCCGTTGGAGTGGTGGGGCAAGGTTCCTCTTCTCGTGGGTTCGGGGGCTCAATGGACGGTATGCGGCTGCGGATACGGCGTGAAGGGTTCTGACAGCACCTCCCTCGTCGTCGATGGAGAGGCGGAGACGACACAGGTCTCCGCGGTGGACTCGATGCCCGTCCAGCGCTGCTGTCGGCGCGGTCGGGGCGGACCGCCGCTCGCAGGGCGGCCCACCCCGGCGTCGGGAAGGCAGCCGAAGGAAGAGGGCCTACTCGGCGTTCGAGCGCTCGTACGTCACGCGCCATCCCTCGGAGGGGTCCGCAGGAGTGAGGACCAGCGTGTCCCCGTCGACCTCGAACCTGCGTTCCAGGGTTTGTCCGACGAGGTCGCGGGCGAGGGCGTTCTCCACTTCGACGGTGAAGCTTCCCTCGTCCTCGTCGACGTCCACAAGGCCGTAGTAGGCCTCGTAGCCGCTGACCGTGTATGAGGTGTCCGGCGCCGCGACGTCCGGGTTCGAGGCTTGCACCGAGAAGAGTTCGCCGTCGAAGATCACCTGTCCGGAGTACGGGACTTCGAGATAGTTCCCCTCTCCTCCTGCTTCAAGCGACGTCATGCGCCACTGGCCGTCAATCGGGGCGAGTTCGTCGCCGGCCGGCTCTGCTGAGCAAGCGGAAAGGGCGAGTAGCAGGCCTGCGCCGAGAGCGACGGCACTGCTGGAGGTCTTGATCGTCATGGTTCACCTAGGGATAGGAGCGGGCGGTAGGGGAGCTCGGAGCGTATGTCCGCATCGGAGGAATCAAGGAGGTCCTGTCCGAGCCCCCCAGCGAGGTCGATCAGGTAGGTACGACGGCAGGGCTGAACGTGCCCTGGGAATACGCGGCAGCGATCATGTCTGGGCAGGCGCCCTCCGTGTCGCCCGTAGCGCCGCTATTGCCGCGATCGGCGGGTCGGCGACGAGAGGGGTCCTGTCGGAACCCGTTTCGACGGACCCCTCGCTGGCGTCCGTCATTGCGACTTCGGTGGGCTCCGTGCAGCCGATGCTCTCGGCCGCCCGGCACGACCGGTACCTCCCCCCCACTGCCCGTCCCGACGATCTCCGAGGAGACACCATGACCGACACCACGACCACCGGCACTTCCCCCGATCCCGACCGGGATGAGACGCGGGGCCTGAGGCGGCGGCACCTGCTCGCTCTGGCCGGCGCGGGCGGTGCCGCCGCTGTCGGTGCCGTCGCGCTCGGGAACCTGTTCAGCGAGGACGCCGGCGAGGCGGACGAGCGCACCGCCACCGGCGAATGGGACAAGACCTTCCCTCGCGATCCGACCGTCGATCACGAGAAGATCACGTTCACGAATCGGCTCGGCCTCACCCTCGTCGGCGACCTCTACTCGCCTGCCGAGGCCAGGCGGTCCCTCCCGTCCCGCGCCCTGATCGTGGGTCATCCGTTCGGCGGCGTGAAGGAGCAGACCTCCGGCCTCTACGCCCAGACGATGGCGGCTCGCGGTTTCGTCACCCTGGCCTTCGACGCCTCCTACAACGGCGAGAGCGGAGGAGAGCCCCACTTCATCGCGTCCCCCGAGGCCTTCGTGGAGGACTTCAGCGCTGCGGCGGACTACCTCGGACTGCACCCTCTCGTCGACGCGGAGCGACTCGGTGTTCTCGGCGTCTGCGGAAGCGGGGGCTTCTCGATCGCCGCCGCTCAGACCGACACCCGGATGAAGGCCGTCGCGACGGTCAGCATGTACGACATGGGGCGCGACCGGCGCCAGAGCCTCGGCGACACGATGACGGAAGAGGAGCGTCGCCAGCAGGTAGACGCCATGAGCCGACAGCGGTGGGCCGAGGCGCGTGGCGGGGAGACGGAGTACGTGGTCGGCACTCCGGAGACGATCACCGCCGACTCGCCCGCGGTCGCTCGGGAGTTCTACGACTACTACCGCACGCCGCGCGGGCAGCACCCGCGGTCGACGACCGAGATGTCGCTCACGAGCAACGGGGCGCTCATGCGCTTCCACCCGTTCCAGAGCATCGAGTGGATCTCGCCCCGGCCGATCCTCCTTGTGCATGGGGAGATCGCCAACTCGCGCTACTTCAGCGAGGACGCGTATCAGCGTGCTGCAGAGCCGAAGGAGCTCTACATCGTGCCGGGAGCGGGCCACGTGGACCTCTACGACCGCGCCGATCTGATTCCGTGGGACAAGCTCACGGAGTTCTTCACGCAGAACCTCTGAGCCCTCCTCGTTCCCGTGTGTGCTCCGTGGTGGGTCGATCCGAGCGCCGGGGTTCGAGATGCGAGGAATGCCGAGCAAGTGTTGACTAAGTCCCACAATGCCGGATATTGTTGTTCCTACCGCAGGACCGAAGCAACGACGCTCTCCTGGCGTCGACGCGTCCCCCTTGCGCTCCACCACCCGACTCCTCTCCTCGATCACGACGTGATCGAGCGATCGACGACGTCGTTCCCGCTCCGGGAGCCGCTGGCGCTGATCCGGAGACGGCCGGTGGATCGCGGGGCCGGACTCATCGACGAGGACGACGCTCGAATCGATGAGGAGAGAGCCCATGCCTATCACGCAACGCGCCGCAGACGATCGCCCCGGCACTGCCGCGACCGGCATGGTCGCCACCCAGACCCGAGAGGACCGGATCGAGGCGAGCCGGCGGTCGAGCGCTCGCACCCGGCGTCGCACTCGATCGGTGGCCTGGGCCATGGTCCCGCCGCTGGTGTTCCTCGCGATCCTCGTCGCGTGGGCGGCGGTCGTCGAGATCTTCGCCATTCCGACGTACCTGCTCCCCGGACCCGTCGATGTCTTCACCAGACTGTTCGAGGACGCGGACAGCCTCTGGCGGCACACTCAGGCCACCCTCACGGCCATCGTCGTCGGCTTCGTTCTGAGCATCGCGATCGGCATACCCCTCGGTCTCGTCATCGCTCTTTCCCGCGCCGCGAAGCAGACGCTCTACCCGCCGGTGATGGTCCTGCAGCTGATCCCGAAGATCGCGATCGCACCGCTGCTGCTGGTCTGGCTCGGATTCGGGCCCGAGACGAAGATCGTGCTGGTCGTCCTCATCACGTTCTTCCCCGTGCTGCTGGCCAGCGTCAGCGGATTCTCGATCCTGGACGAGCGCCTGCTCTACCTGACGAAGTCCATGGGAGCCAGCCGCTGGCAGACCTTCTGGTCGCTGCGGTTCCCCGCCGCCCTCCCCGTGATCTTCTCGGGGATCAAGACGTCGGCGACGCTCGCCATCACGGGTGCTCTGGTCGCCGAGTTCCTCGGGTCGAACAGCGGACTCGGTTACGCCCTGCTGCGAGCCAGCAGTGCCTTGGACACCGAGTACATGTTCGCGACTCTCGTGATCCTCACGGTGATCGGCATCGTCATCAACTACCTCCTCGAGTTCATCGAGTGGCTGCTGACGCCCTGGCAGCGCGGAAGCCTCGAGAAGTAGTCCTCGCGACCGGAGCCGTTCCGGTCGCGTCTCCCCAGAAGCTCAGGCACCGATCGAGGCGGGTGGTCCCGCCCGCTCCGGATGCCGACGATGAAAGGTCTTCCCATGCGACGAAGCATTCCCAGCCTGGCCGCAGCAGCGGCGGCGGCGCTCTTGCTCGCCGGCTGCTCCGCGAGCACGCCCGCGGACGACTCCGGATCGGGCGGTGACGCGCCGGAGCCGACCATGTCGGCCAGTCTCCAGCTGCACTGGGCCTGGTCCGCCTCCACGGCGGGGTTCGCCCTTGCCGAGACGGACGGCCTGTACGAGGACGCCGGACTCGATCTGCAGGTCGAGCAGGGCACCGGCTCGGGTACCGCAGTGCAGCTGGTGTCCAGCGGCCAGGCCGACGTCGGTGTCGCCGACGCGACAGCGATCGCCCAGGCCGTCGCTCAGGGTGCCCCGCTGGTCGTGGTGTCCACGATCAACCAGGTGACCAACACCGCACTGCAGGCTCTGACGGACGAGGGCATCGAGTCCGTCGAAGACCTCCGGGGCAAGACGGTCGCCGTGCCGCAGGGCGGTGCGTTCTCGTTCCTCTTCCCGCTGTTCCTCGAGCAGAACGGTCTGTCCGAGGACGACGTGACGATCGCGAACGTGCCCTTCGAATCGATGGTCCCGTCGCTGCTCCAGGGCAACGTGGACGCCATCGTCGGCGGCCAGGACTCGAACGTCTCGCTCACGAACCTCGACGCCGACTTCGACGAGTTCCTGTTCGGCGACTACGGTGTCACGCTCGTGGCGCACTCGATCTTCACGACGCAGAGCTTCCTCGACGAGCAGCCCGACACCGTGCGGGCCGTCGTGGCCGCGAGTCTCGACGGATGGGGCGAGGCGCTCGACGACCCGCAGCGCGCGCTCGACGCGATCCAGGAGCTCCAGCCGGACAGTGTCGAGGAGAACGCGCGCGCCGAGCTCGAATTCCTCCTGCCCCTGCTCTGCGCGGCCGAGGCGACGCACGTCGGTGAGGCCGCTCCGGAGCGCTGGACGACCAGCAACGAACTGATGGTTCGTGCGGGTCTGCTCGACGCACCGCTCGATCCCGCCACCTACACGAGCTACGACTACCTGCCGGCGGAGGACGACCTCCGCAGCTGCGAGTAGAGCACTCGACGGTGGCCGCGAGACGCGGAGCGCCAGTGAGGCGCAGCTCTCGCGGCCACCGGCCCGGTTCCCCGACTTCCCCGCTCCTGCAAGCAGAAAGGCTCAGCTCGTGACCTCACCCTCCAGCACCTCGACGACCGTCGGTCTCCCGATCTCGATCGAGGGCGTCTCGAAGACCTTCGGCCTCGATTCGGCGAAGCCGTTCCAAGCTCTCGACACCGTCTCCGTCGACATCGGGCCCGGGGAGTTCGTCTCCATCGTCGGGCCGTCCGGATGCGGCAAGAGCACGCTGATGCTGATGGTCGCCGGGTTGCTCTCGCGCTCGAACGGCGAGATCACGATCGGTGGCGCACCGATCACGAAGCCGTTCACCGACGTCGGGATCGCCTTCCAGGACCACCTGCTCCTCGATTTCCGCACGGCGATGGACAACGTTCTGATCCAGGCCGACGTGCGGCACCTCGACAAGGCCGCGCAGCGCGAGAAGGCCACGGAGCTGTTCAAGCAACTGCACATCGAGAAGGCGATGGGGAAGTACCCCAAGCAGCTCTCCGGAGGCATGCGCCAGCGCGTCTCGCTGATCCGCACGATCGTGCACGACCCGTCGGTCCTGCTCCTCGACGAGCCGTTCGGGGCACTGGACGCTCTCACCCGCCTGCAGGTCCGCGCCGACCTCGAGGAGCTGTGGCTGCGCAACCGGCCCACTGTCCTCTTCATCACGCACAGCGTGGAGGAGGCGGTCGGTCTGTCCGACCGGATCCTGGTCATGAGCCCGAGCCCGGGACGGATCGTGGATGAGATCATCGTCGACCTGCCGCGACCGCGCCCGCTCGCGCTGGTCGAATCGCCCGACTTCGCCACCTACGTCGAGCGCATCTACGACCACTTTGAGCGCATGGGCGTGCTGCACGGGATCACGGTGCCCGGTCGGGGATAGCGATCCGCGTCTCCTCACGAACGGCCGCTCCTCCTCGCGAGGGGCGGCCGTTCTGTGTGCCGTGGGAGCGGAGCCCGAGGAGGCGACGTCGCCTCGGATCCCGTGCGGTGCCCGCGTCGAGTGGACGCGGAACAGGCCCCGCCCGCTCTCGGGAGTCCTGCTCGCGTCGCCTTGTCGCCGTCGGCAGTAGCGAGTGGACGCGACCGGGTGCTCAGCTGGTGCAGATACCGCTAGGCGCCCACTCGCAGACGGGAGGATCTCCCTGTGCCCGCTGCGCGACGTCCGGCCCGGGGCGCGGCCAGCCGGTCCGCTCGCTGCTGCCGGCGGGTCGATGGTCCGGCGGAGGGTGGCGACGGACGCGGGACACTCGGCCGTCGCCACGAGACGACGGCATCGCCGCCCCGCCGCCCCGTCGCCCGGGCGCAGAGGCCGGAGTCGGAGGCGGTGGTGAGGAGGCCGTGATCGGAGGCGTGCGTGCCGCCGGGCCGGATCGGCGGCGCGGGTCGCACGGCGGGGGAGGGCCGTCGCTCCGATCCCGCCGGTCGGCCTTCGATGGTCGGGAGAGCCGTCTCGCGAGGAGAACGGAGTGCTCAGTCGGTCTCGGGTCCGCGGCAGTAGTCGCAGTCCGGTGCGCACGGCGCCTGTGCCGACGGCCGATCGGCAGCGCGTCCGATGGGCGTCGGCCGGATCGGCGGTGCCGGCGCGAGTCGAGCCGGCGCCACAGCAGTCGGCACAGCCGGGGCGCCCGTGCTCATCTGCGTGCCCGTGCGCGAGCGAGGACCGCGTACAGGGAGATCGCGACGACCAGGATCGCTCCGTTCACCATCTGGGAGACCGCCGGCGGCACGTTCAGGAACGGCATCGCGTTGTTGAGGAGGGAGATGAAGATCGAGCCGAGCAGAGCTCCGATGAAGGAGCCGCGCCCGCCGGTCATCACCGCGCCACCGAGGAACACCGCGGTGAAGCAGGCGAGCGAGTAGCTGCTGCCGACGGCGTTGGACCCGACTCCGGTTTGCGAGGCGAGGAAGACGCCGGCCACGACGGCGCCGAGGGCGCAGAGGATGAGGGCACGCGAGCGGATCGCGTTGACGTTCCAGCCGATCCGGCTGCTGGCCTCGTCGTTGAAGCCGACGGCGCGCAGGGCGAGTCCCGAGGTGCTCCGGGTGAGCCAGATCTCGAGGCCGATCGCCACGGCGACCAGGACCGCGAACGGGGCGGGGACGAAGGCGACTCCGAGGCTCACGAGCGATCCGAGGTCGGGGGCGATGATCCCGCCCGACTGGGGACGCAGCACGATGGCGGTTCCCGCGACGATGCCCAGCGTCCCGATCGTCGCGACGACCGAGTTGACCTTCAGGCCGATCACCATGACGGCGTTGAGCCCGCCGATGGCCAGCGCGATCGCGAGGAGGACGAGCACCGTGACGAGGATCGGACCGCCCTCGAGGCTCGGCAGTGTGAAGGACATCGCCACGACGGTGAGACTCATCGTCGATCCGATGGAGATGTCGAATCCGCCGGAGAGGAGAGCGAGCTGCTGACCGAGGGCGACGATCGCGAGGGGGAGGGTCGCGAGAAGGAGGTTCGCGAGATTGCGGGAGCTCCAGAAGACGTCTGAGTTGGCGCCGGTGTAGATCGCGACCACGGCTAGGAGGGCCACGAGTATCAGCACGGGCACGTTGATGGGCAGCCGGGCCTTCCACTTCTCGAAGAAGGTCGGCTTCCTGATCGTCCGGGTGGCCGCGGTGTCGGTGGTGTTGACGAAGCTGCGCACGATCGCGGCCTCGGACGGCGGGTCGACGATCTCTTCGACGATCTGCCCGCGCGACATCACGTAGACACGGTCGCAGAGTCCCGCGAGTTCGCCGGCATCGGAGGAGTTGACGACGACGGCGACGCCCTCCTCGGCGGCGCTGACGAGCATGCGGTAGATGTCCATCCGGGCCAGGGCGTCGACGCCCTGCGTGGGCTCGTCGACGATGAGGACCTTCGGCTTCTTCAGTGCCGGACGGGCGAGGACCGCTTTCTGCTGGTTTCCGCCGGAGAGTGCGCCGATCGGCTGGTAGGGGGAGGCGGCGACGATGTTCAACTGCTTCGACGCTGCCGCGAACGCCGTGCGGAGGCGGCCTCCAGGCGCGGTGCCGACCGGGCCGGCGTCGGAGCCGAGCTGAGTGGTGACGTTGTCCATGACCGAGAGCGGGGCGAAGACGGACTCGATCGCCCGATCGCCGCTCTGGAAGCTGATCCCGGCCTTGAGGGCGGAGGAGGGGCTGGGAGAGGACAGCTCCGAGTCGTCCACGAGGATCTCGCCGCTGTCGTACTCGAGGCCGATGACCCCGCGGAGCAGGGCGCGCTGCCCGTTGCCCTCGGCGCCGGCGAAACCGACGATCTCGCCCCCGCGCACCGTGAACGACACGGGGCCGTATCCCGGGCCCGTGAGCTCGCGTGCCTCGAGGCGGTTCTTCTCACTCGGGACCGCCAGACGGTCGGGGAACTTCAGGTCGGCGGGAACGCCCACCATCAGCTCGACGATCGTGTCGACGTCCCAGTCGTCGGCGTCGTAGGTGCCCTGGATGACGCCGGAGCGGATGACGGTCAGGCGGTCCGCGAGACGACGGACCTCGGCTAGCCGGTGGCTGACGTAGATGATCGCCATGCCCTCCTTGCGGCAGAGCTGGATGAGGTGCTCGAGGTGCGCGGCGAGGTTCATGTCGAGCGCGGCGGTGGGCTCGTCGAGGATCAGCACGTGCGGCTTCTGGATCATGGCCCGGATCACCTCGAGCAGCTGCCGGGAGCCGGGGCCGAGGTCGTCGACGATGTCGGACGGCGCGAAGGGTGCCGCGTACGTCCCGAGGATCGACACGAGATCATCGGGGCAGGGCTTCCCGATAGCGTTGTACGACAGGGCGATGTTGTCGGCGACCGAGAGCTCGTGCACGAGCGAGGTGTCTTGGTAGGCGGTACCGAGTCCGAGGATCCGGGCGCGCTTCACGCCGCTCCCGGTCGAGACCTCCCCGCCGATGCGCACCTCTCCCGAATCGGGGGTGAGCACGCCGGACGCGACCTTGATCAGGGTCGACTTGCCCGACCCGTTCTCGCCCACCAGAGCGTGGACCTCGCCGGGACGGCACTCGAAGTCGACCTGGTCGAGGGCCTTCACGCCCGGGTAGGTCTTCGTGACCCCGCGGAGGGAGAGCGCCGGGACCGTGAGGTTCGGCGTTGCCTGCAGCGGTGTCGACAGGGTGTCGGCCATGGGCGGGACCTTTCAGGAGGACGTGGTGGTCGAGGACCGGAGTGGGGTGGTGCGGGGCCCGGGGATTCAGGACCCCGCACCAGGGGAGTGCAGGTGACGCCCGGTCAGTTGGCGGCGAGCGCCTGCGAGATCTGGTCGTTGGTGAGCAGGCTCGAGATGATGGCGTCGGCGGGGATGTCCTGCCAGTCCGTCTCGAGGATGTCGCTCGTGGGCGCCATCGGAAGGTCGATGGTCACCTCCGCGGGGACGTCCTCGCCGTGCGCGAGCTGCATCGCGGCGGTCACCGCGAGGCGGCCGAACCAGACGTGTCCGTTCGAGACCCAGGAGTCGAGCTGCACGCCCGCGTCCTGGGCGTTCTGGACGGTGGTGAGCCAGGCGTAGGTCGAGACGCCCGAGATGACGGCCGGCGGGGTCTCCCCGGCGTCGATGAACGGCTGGACGAGACGGTCGGCGGAGAAGTCGTACACGATCGCACCGGGGACCTGGCCGGAGGCGCGGAGGGCGTTCGCGGCCTGGGCCTCGCCCTGCGAGTTCCAGTTGGTGAATCCGCCGGGGAGCTCTGTCCAGCCGGCCGCGTTGAAGGCCTCGCGCGCGCATGGCTGCCAGGCGCCGGCGTTGTCGTTGCCGGCGATGCCGGTGAAGAGCATGTACGTCGACGGCTCGGTGATCGAGCTCGTGAGCGCCTCGACGCCGTTGGTGTAGGTCTGGCAGAGGCCGGTGGGGAAGTCGGTCGTCAGTAGTGTCGACGTGTCCTCGGACACCGGCGTGTTGACGTTGACGATGGTGATGCCCGCGTCTGCGGCCTCCTGCAGCGCCGAGTTCATGGCTCCACCGAGCGCGAGGTCGACGATGATCACGTCCACGCCCTGGGTGATCAGGCTCTGCACGTTCGAGATCGACGCGGCGATGTCTCCGTTGGAGATGGAGTAGTGGATCTCGCTGACCTCGGGGTAGGCGAGCAGCTGCGCGGTGGTCTCCGCACGGTTGACGTTCGTGTAGGCGTTCGCGGTCACGAAGATCGGAATGCCGACCTTGAGCGATCCGTGACCGGTCTCACAGACCGGCTGACGCAGGCACTCCTCGAAGAGGGCCTGGTTCTCGTCGCTCAGCGGCTCGGAGGCGACGGCGAGGGCATCGGCCACGATCGGGTCGAGATCGGAGACGGGGACATCGGTGAGGAACGCTTTGCGGATGGTGGCCGCGAACTGCTCCTGGTCGACGTTCTCGGGGGTGATCGTCGTGGTCTCGTCGGACAGCTCGGCGGATCCGCCGCCGCCGCCACTGCTCGTGGTGGTCGAGCAGCCGGTCAGGATCAGGGCGAGCGCTCCGCCGAGGGCGAGGGTGCTCAGGGCGAGGCGACGGCTGCGTCGTACCTGCCCGAGAGAGGTGAACTTCATTGTCGGGTCTCTTCTCTAGAGGGGAGGGGGTGTCGTGGTGCAGGAGGCGAGGGTGATGTCCCGCGAGGTGCGGACCTCAGGAAGTCGTGCGGCGCAGGCGCCCGAGTCGGCGTGCTCCCGTGTCCAGCGCCCGCCAGATCGCGATCGCTGCGACGGCCACGACCAGGGATACGCCCTGGAAGATCGTCCCGACTCCGGTGGGGAGCCCGGCGATCGCGATGACCTGGTCGAGGAGCTGGAGGAAGACGCTCGCGGCGATGACCGGGGCGACGCTGCCGGGGCCTCCGTTCATAGCGACTCCGGCGATCGCGGCGACCGTGACGGTCGCCAGCTGGTAGGGGGTTCCGATCGAGGTGTCAGGGGTGCCGATGAACGAGGCGACGAGGACGCCGGCCGACCCGTAGAGCAGTCCGGCGAGTGCGAAGACGCCGAGCTCGATCGCGAGGACGTGCACGCCGAGTGTGCGCGCGGCGCGCCGGTTGGCGCCGACGGCGCCCACCATGCGTCCTGCTCGAGTGCGGGAGAGGCCGAGTCCGAGCAGCACCGCGACCACGATCGCGACGAGGAAGCAGACGTTGACGGTGAAGAAGGAGGTGCGGGCGAAGTCGGTCAGCGCGGCCGGTGCGGCGCCGGTGATCGAGAAGGAGACGCCCGTCCACAGCCCGATCCCACCTGACGCGATGCCCAGGGTGCCGAGCGTCACGATCAGCGAGTTCAGCCGGAGCAGGGAGATCAGCACGCCGTTGACCAGGCTGAAGGCGACAGCGACGGCCAGGGCGAGGACGATCACGACGGGCAGGTTCGCGCCGGGGACTCCGTAGCGCACGATGATGCCGGCCGAGATGGCGACCATGGCCGGCACAGAGAGGTCGAGCCCGCCGATCATGAGGATCAGCATCTGGCCGAGTGCGGCCAGGGTGAGGATTCCCGCGAGCGCCGTGACCACCGAGATGGACGGTCCGCGCATGCTCGACGGTGCGAAGGCCGCGGCGACGACGACCAGGAGCGCCAGGGCGGCCCAGGCGGCGAGGTAGCGCGTCGGGAGGCGGTACTTCAGGTCGGTCAGCCAGCGCTGGTTCGTCCGGTGGACGGTCGGTACCGTAGCCAGCTCGATGTCGAAGCTGCGATCGTTCTCGGCGAGTGGCACCGGTGCCTCCAGCGGTCTGAGGGGATCCGCCCCCTCGGACGAGGGCGCGGGGTGAGGTCTCTGCGCAGCATGATCGGCTGCGTCCGGTCTCCCGGTCACCGCGAAGCTCCACTGCTTGAGAGTGAAGATATCCCGCACTGTGGGACTTGTCAACGTCCTTGGTTCGGAGGGTGAGAGGAGATTCCTGGGAGGACGCGCTGGGTCGATCGAGGGTCGGCGCTCGGCAGCGCTCCCCGCAGCAGGGCGGCCCTTCGGCCTCACCTCCCCCGCGGGGAGCGACGGTCATCTTGCGCCGGGACGATGCGTCAGAGTGCTGACGACCGTTGCGAGGGATCCGTCGTCGCCGACATTGCCCGCGAACACGACATAGGGGATTCCTGTGGCTGGTCCGTCGGCCGGCTCCCAGAGCGACACCAGACCAGGAAGCATGGGGCCGCGGACGATCGCATGGCGGATCGAGAGACCGAAGGCGGCCACGTCGCTCGATGTGATGCCGCCCTTCGCGATCACGAAGCGCGGCGCGCGGGCCTCGAGGACCCGCTGCACGACCAGGACCACCGCAGCGGAGACCCGGCGGGAGATGTCCAGGCTCTCCTCCGGGTCGTCCGTCCGGACGAGGGTGCGACTCGTGTGGACGACGACGTCTCCCCGACCGAGGGCGTCGCTCGCACTGCTCACGATCGCGTCGACGTGATCGTCGACCCGGTCGGGGTCGAGCACTGCCGCGATGTCCACCTCGAGCGTCGCCTCGATGTGCTCGCTGCGCCCCAGAGCGGCGAGTTGCCGCGAGGTCAGTCCGACGTGGGAGCCGACCACGATCAGCCCTCCGACGGCGTCGCTTCCCGCGGAACCGTAGACATCGTCCGATGTCAGAGGCGCATGGACCTCCTGACCCACCCGGGCGCGCACGAACGGAGGGCCGACTCGGTACAGCAGGTCGAGCCCCCTCTGCTCGGCGCGTTCGAGTCCCAGCGCGAGTGAGCGGAGATCGTCCTCGGTCACGATGTCGACGACGACGTGAGTCCTCCCGGTCAGCCCCGCCAGTCCTGCGGCGACAGCCTCGGGTCCCGACCTCACCGTCGTGAGATCGAGCAGGACGACGTCCTCGGCAGCCGTGCGGCCCTCGGTCTTCTCGGCGACGTAGTCGCGGAGATCGGAGCTGCGGTACCCGAACGTCGCATCGCGGGCGAACTCGGTCTCGGCGATCGGAAGGAGGCCCTCGGCGCTGCGCATGTAGTGCATGCCGCCGATCGTGATCCGCCCCGCATCGGGGAAGGCGGGGACCAGGATGATCGCGTCGATCTCCGTGCCCGTGAGCTCTCGAAGGCTGTCCGCGATCACGTCCGTCTCGAGCGGGAAGTGACCTCGGAGGGTGGAGTCGCCCCGGCTCACGAAGGCGAGCCGGAGTCCGAGCTCTGAGGCGGCGAGGCTCGCATTGCGCACGATCTCGCGAGTGCGGCGAGCGGTGGTGGCGGCGTCGAGGCTCCGCGTGTTCGTCAACACGTACACGGCGGGACGTCCCAGGCCCAGAGCCCAATGGAAGTCGCTCGTCTCCCACTGCATGAGGACGGGCAGGTCGGCGACCGACTGGGTTCCGGTCGGGTCGTCATCGAGGACGACAAGCACACGGCCAGACGCCTCGACCGCGCTCCTCACCTCCTCCGCGTCCACGGGCGAGTTCGCGGGGTAGCCGGCGAGCGCTGCCGATTCGGTGATCATGGTCATTCCTTCGAACTGAGGACTGCTGAGAGGCTGGATCAGCGCACTGCGCTGATGTGGACCGCCGAGATGACGCACGGCTGGTCGCTCCGGTTGCTCCACGCGTGCTTGACGCCGCGGATGACCGTGGTATCGCCCGCCTGCAGGAGCTTCTCGCCCTCGTCGACGAGCAGGTGCACCTCTCCGGAGATCACCGAGACGATGTCGATCGTCTCGGTGGTGTGCATGCCCGGCGCATCGCCCGGCTCCGGCGTCACTCCGGACTGCGCGAGGAGCCGCGCGTATCCGGCCTCGTAGTCCCACTCGCTGTCGGGGGCGAACGCGGTGATGTCGTAGCCGTAGCCGTTCGGGGGCGGGGGGATCACCGAGGCGTCGCCGGGACCGTTGGGTGCTGTGACCGGTGTCGGGACCTCGAGCCCCTGCCACAGCTGGTTGCGGGTGTAGCCGTCGCCGACCAGGCGGTCGCTGGTCGGCTCATCGCTGAGGAACACCGACCGGCCGTCGTCGTCCACGCCGGTGACGATCAAGCGGGAGCGGAGTGAGCGGTGCGAGCCCGCGTCGAGGGTCGCGGCCCGAGAGGCCCGGAGCTCCTGGAGGAGCGCTTCGTCGACCCGTGCGTTATCGACGAAGATCCGCTGGTCGGTGAACCGCCCGTCGACGATCGTGATCCGCGACGCGGCCTTGACCTCGAGGATCACGCCGTTGTGCAGCGTCCATCGTCCCATTGACTCGAAGAAGACGACGCCGTCGTCCTCCTCCCAGGCGTTCACGAGATCGTGGCCCAGCGAGACCACCCGGTCGAGCATGGCGCTGAAGGCCGACATGATGCGCTCCCGTCCTCGGATCTCGGGGTCGCTGTTGAAGGTCAGCGTCATGTCGTCGGCGTAGTAGGAGCCGAACCGCTCGGGATCGTTCGCCTCCATCGCCGCGTAGTACTCGGTCAGCAATTTCGTCGTTTCCGGACGCGCGCGCACGGTGACCCTGCCTTTCAGGAGTGGGAGAGCTGGCGCTCGAGGGGGAAGGACGTGTACACGAAGGTCGCCGCCTCGCCGGAGGTGTTGCGCAGGTCGTGCATGCTCGCCGGCAGCACGATGCTGTCGCCGGGGGCCAGCGAGACATCGCCGTCCTCCAGCACGATGTCGAGCAGGCCCGACGTCATCGTGATGATGTGGAGGGAGTCGTCGTAGTGCAGGTCGGCGACCCACTCCGTCGACGGTCCGCTGAAGGGCTCGATCGTCAGGATCCGCACCACGGCTCCGTGCGGCGGTGCCGGGAGTGCGCCCTCGCGCCTCGGGTCGGTACCGTCGTCGAGGCGCGCGGGAACGGAGTCCTGCCGCCACACCTCCTGGAGCTCGACCGTCGAGGACGGGCGGACGATCGGCAGATCGGAGGCATCGGCGACCACGGTCGACCGGCCGCTCGCGTCGAGTCCGACGATCACCCGGCGGTTCGGCGACGAGCTCCGGTCCGCCATCAGATGCCCACCGTCTGGCCGCCGTCGACGACGAGCGCGTGCCCGAGCGTGAAGCCTCCGAGATCCGAGCACAGCCAGAGGATCGCCGAGGCGATCTCCTCGGGTCGCCCCATCCGGCCGATCGGCTCCTGCGCTATCACGCGGGCCCGACCCTCGGGCGTGCCACCGGAGAAGCGGTCCATCATCGGGGTCTCGATGATGCCGGGGCAGATCGCGTTGATCCGGATGCCGCGTGCCGCGTAGTCGAGCGAGGCCGCCTTGGTCAGGCCGATGAGCCCCCACTTGGTCGCGCAGTACGCGGCCTGACCGCTGATGCCCACGACTCCGGCGCCGGACGAGATGTTGACGATGGCTCCGCCGCTCTCGCCCATCGCGATGACCTCGTGCTTCATCGAGACGAAGACGCCGCGGAGGTTGATGCTCATGAGGCGGTCCCACTCCTCGTCGCTGGTCTCGGTGAGCGAGGAGGGCGCCTGCTCGACACCCGCGTTGTTGATGCCGTAGTCGAGGCGTCCCAGTGCGGCGACGGTCGAGTTCACCGCGCTCTCGACGGAGGCGCTGTCGGACACGTCGCAGAGTGCGGTGT
This sequence comes from Rathayibacter sp. Leaf248, assembly GCF_920939495.1. Lineage (NCBI taxonomy): Bacteria > Bacillati > Actinomycetota > Actinomycetes > Micrococcales > Microbacteriaceae > Rathayibacter > Rathayibacter sp. Leaf248. Next base: position 203,194 of record NZ_CAKLAV010000002.1, read on the forward strand.
GCGCGCGGCGGCCGGTGGCCTCGATCAGGGTGGCCGTCTCCCGCAGCGACTGCTCGCTCCGGTCGGCGATGGCGACGTCGGCGCCCGCCTCTGCGAAGGCGAGAGCCGTCGCCCGGCCGATGCCCGACCCTCCGCCCGTGATGAACGCGACGGTGCCGCTGAACTGCTCTGACGTGGTCATGGGTGTGCCCTTCTTGGAACGGGAAGCACTCGCGCGGCTGTGCGCGGCGCCGGGAGGTCGAGGCGACGTCGGATCAGACGGCGAGTTCGGAGACGCGCTGCGCGAGGTAGTCGACGCCCATGCGCGGGCTCGAGAGCACCGTCAGGCCGGTCCTCTCCTCGAGTACGCCCGCGAGGCGCGACATCGACGCCTGCGCCAGGACGATCAGGTCGACCGACTTCGCGAGGTCGACGGCCTGCTCGATGATCAGGGCGTCGTGCGCGTCGCGGTCGCCCGACATCAGGATCGCGAAGGCGCCGTCGCAGAGGCGCTGCTCGATGGTGATGCTCCGCTCGATGCCGTCGGCCGCCGCCTGGATGAGGTCGGAGGTCGGCCCCAGTGTGGTCGGCACCGTGGCGAGAACGCCGATGCTGGTGCCCTCGCGGGCGGCTCGCAACGCCATCGCCTCGTCGATCTTGACGACGGGCGTGTGCACGTTCTGCGCGGCGATGTCGAGCGCCGGGCCGAGGGAGGAGCACGCCGAGAAGATGATGTCGGCGCCCGCCTCTTCGGCGGCCTGAGCCAGGTGCACCATGCGGGCCTCGCTCTTGGGGGAGATGCCCTGCTCGCGGACGACTGTGGCGAGGACGTCGGAGTCGACGAAGTGCATCACCTCGGCGTCCGGGATCAGCTCGGCGATCAGGTCGTTGATCACCGGCTCCACGGAGACGAACACGAAACTCGTGTGCAGGATTGCGATCTTCTTGGCCACGGTGATCTCCTTTGATTCACGACGGGATAAGAATATCCCGCAGTATTGGATTTTACAATTCCGTGAGCGCTCAGACCGATCCGACTGACGGCGGACGTGCCGGCCCTCGCGAGGCGGGTCAGAGCTGGATGTAGACGCTCTTCGTGTAGAGGTAGGTGTCGAGGTGCGCAGCGGTCCCCTTCGCTCCGTACCCGCTGGTCTTCGTGCCGCTGAACCCCACCATGGGGTCGACGAGTCCATAGCAGTTCACCCACATGGTTCCGGTGTGCACTCCGCGGACGACGCGCAGCGCGGTGGAGATGCTCTGGGACCACACCGCTCCGCCGAGGCCGTACTCGCTGTCGTTGGCGATGGCGACGGCGTCGTCGACGTCGTCGAAAGGCAGGATGGACAGCACCGGGCCGAAGATCTCCTCCTGCGCGATTCGCATGCTGTTGGATACTCCGCCGAACACCGTCGGCTCCATGAAGTAGCCGTTCCCCAGTCCTTCCGTCAGGCGGTTGCCTCCGGAGAGGAGCTCGGCTCCCTCCGCGACGCCGATCTCGACGTAGGACAGCACGGTGTCCAGCTGCGACTCCGAGATGACCGGCCCGAGGGCGGCGGAGTCGTCGAGGCTGTGCCCGACGCGGAGGCCCTTGACGTAGGCCAGCAGCCGCTTCGTGAACTCGTCCACGATCGAGCGCTGGACGAGCACGCGGGTGCCGGCGTAGCAGATCTGCCCGGAGTTCGCGAAGACGCCCATGGCCACGGCCGGCACGGCGGTGTCGAGGTCGGCATCGGCGCAGACGATGTCGGCCGACTTGCCGCCCAGTTCGAGTTGGAGCTTCTTGATGTTCGAGGTGGACGCCTCGATGATCCGCCGCCCCGTCTCGGTCGAGCCGGTGAAGGCCACCCGGTCGACGTCCAGGTGCGCCGCGAGCGCGGTGCCCGCCTCGCTGCCTCGGCCGGTGACGACGTTCACGACGCCGGCGGGGACGCCGGCCTCGAGGAGGATCTCGGCCACCCGCAGCACCGACAGCGACGCGTACTGCGCGGGCTTCAGCACGGCGGTGCAGCCGGTGGCGAGGACCGCGCCGATGATCCAGAGCTGGCTGTTCAACGGTCCGTTCCACGGAATGATCCCGCCGATCACGCCGACCGGCGCCTTGAAGGTCATCGTGGCGACGTCGCCCGGTAGACCGTTCATCAGCGTCTCGCCCGAGATCGTCAACGCCTGGGCAGCGAAGAAGGCGAGCATCTTCTTCATGGTCGCCTTCGAGGCCCGCACCCGCGCGATCGGCGAGCCCATGTCGAGCGACTCGATCTGAGCCAGCTCCTCGAACCGCTCCTCCAGTGTGGCGGCGACTCGGTGGAGGAGCTCCTGGCGCTGGTAGGGGGTCCAGGTGCTCCACTCGCCCTCGAACGCGGAGCGTGCGGCCGCGACCGCGCGATCGATGTCGGAGGCGTCCCCCGACGAGAAGCGCGCGAGCACCTCTCCGCTCGAGGGGGAGACGGTGGACAGAGTCTGCCCCGACGCCGCGGGGACCAGTCGGCCGTCGATGACGAGGAAGTGCTCGGGACGCTCGAGGAAGCGGCGAGCCTCGTCGCCGAGGGGGAAGTCGCCGTGGGTGGTGGTCATGACAGTCCTTTCGCAGTGATCGGGAACCTCGTTCAATCGAAGAGGAAGACGCCTTTGCCGATCTGGCGGCGGTCGAAGAGGTCGTAGGCGCGCTCGGCGTCCGCCAACCGGAAATCGTCGGTGAAGAGCGATTCGACGTCCAGGCCGCGCTCGGCGACGAAGAGCGCGCACTCCTCCTGCTGGTTCTTGCTGAAGGTGAGAGAGCCGAGGACCGTCTTGTGCCGGTGGATCAGCTCGTCGCTGTCCAACTCGAACGAGCCGAAGACGCCGACCATGCAGGCGGTGCCCCAGGGGCGCACCGACTGGATCGCCTGACGGCGCACGGCCGAGACGGCGCTGCACTCGATCGCCTTGTCCGCGCCCGCGCCGTCGCGCGTGAGCTCGCGGATCGCGGCCACGGCGTCGGTCGCGCTCGAGTCGACCAGGTGGTCCGCGCCGAACGACGCGGCCATCGCCAGGCGGGAGGCGTCGACGTCGACCGCGATCACCCGAGCGCCGAGCGCCTTCGCCAGCATCGTGCAGCTGAGCCCGACGGGGCCCTGCCCGAAGACCACCACCGTCTCGTCGGCGCTCAGCTCAACGCGTTTCAGGGCGCCCCAGGCGGTTCCGGTGCCGCACGAGATCGCGGCCCCGGTGGTGAAGGAGAGCGAGTCGGGAAGGCGGATGAGCGTGTGCGCGGGCACCTTCATGAGGTCCGCGTGCGCGCCGTCGCCGTCGAGACCGCCGAACACGGTGCGTCCGTTGGTGCAGTACTGGGTCCAGCCCGAGCGGCAGAACCGGCAGGTGCGGCAGCCGTCGTAGTGGTGCACCATGACGCGGTCGCCCACTCGGGCCTCGCTCGGCCGCACTGCGTCGCCGACGAGCTCGACGACCCCGCACGGCTCGTGGCCCTCGATGACCTGCTCGGCGGGGGAGCGGCGCGGGCCGCGGAGGTGGTGCAGGTCACTCCCGCACATCCCCGACGCCTTGATGCGGAGGACGACCTCGTCCGGCCCGGGGACCGGATCGGGGTACTCGCGCAGCTCCAGCTCGCCCTCGCCGAGGAACACGACGGCCTTCATGCGCAGATCTTCTCGGTCATCATGTGATCTCCTTCGATCGGACGGGAAGCGGTCACGCCGGGACGGCGTCGCGGTAGAGGCCGGCCGCGCGGGCCCGCTGGGTCGCGAGCTCGACGACGAGCGAGAGGGCGGGGGTCTCGACCCCCGCGAGATCGGCGAGCTCGAGGGGGACGCGGAAGAGGGCGTCCACCTCCATCGCGCGATCGGACAGCAGATCCTGCACGACGCTCTGCACGTGGTGCGAGGTCTTCAGCCGGGCGAGTCCCTCGTCGGTGTCGCCCGCATCGCAGCCGAGTGCGCGCGCGAGGGCGCGCGCCTCCGCGGCCATCGTCTCGGCGAGAGCGGCGACGGCGGGGGCGGCGAGGGCGTCCTGCATGGCGGAGGCGGTGAGCACGCCCAGTGACCCTCCGATCATGTTCATCACCAGCTTGCCCCAGACCGCGTCGCGGATCACCGGTGTGGTCGACACGTCGAGACCGCTGCCGTCGAAGGCCGAGGCGAGTGCGGTCAGACGTGGATCGTCCTGGCCGTCGGGGCGGCCGATCAGGAGGCGGTTGCGCGGGTTCTCGGCGCGGATGACGCCCGGAGCGACAGTCGTGCAGGCGGTGTACGCGACCGCTCCGGCGACCTGCTCGGCGGCGAGGCGCGTGCCGAGAACGCCGTCCGGATCGAGACGGGGGAGCGGCGTCCCGTCGAGGGGGCCGCCGTGCGAGCGGAAGTACCACCACGGCACCCCGTTCGTCACGAACAGCACGAGGCCGTCGCTCGCGAGCAGGGGCGCGAGCTTCTCGGCGATGCTCGGCAGCGCCGGGGCCTTCACGGCGACGACGACGACGTCCTGCGGCTCCAGCTGCTCGGGCCGGTCGGTGGCGAGCGGATGCGACAGCAGAGTGCCGTCGCGCGTCTCGACCCGCAGTCCGTTCTCGCGGATCGCGGCGAGGCTCTCGCCCCGCGCGATCAGCGAGACCACGGCCGAGCTCGAGGCGAGCCGACCGGCGATGTGGCCGCCGACCGCTCCCGCGCCGTAGACGCAGATCTTCATGCGCGCGCTCCGCCGGTCATGCCCGGTCCTCGAACTGCCGGCGCTTTGCGGTCGCCGCGCCGAGGAGGAACGAGATGTCGTTGCCGGTCGAGACGTAGCTCGCACCGAGACCGAGGTACTTCTCGATGAGGTCCGGCCATCCGCCCAGTCCGCCGATGCCGATCGCGGTGCCGGACGCCGTGCAGGCGGCGATCACCCGGAGGTAGGCCTCGTGCACCGACGGGTGGTCCATCTGCCCGGCGACGCCGAGCTCGACGCTGAGGTCGTTCGCACCGACCAGCAGCATGTCGACGCCGTCCACGGCCGCGATCTCCTCCACCGCCTCCAGGCCCGCGCGCGACTCGATCATCGCGACCACGAGGGAGGCGCTGTCGAGCTCGCGGATGACCTGCTCGGGCGGGAAGGCCCGGTAGTTCAGCTGCGGAGCGGCACCGGCCAGCGAGCGCTCGCCGACCGGCACGTGCTTCACGGCGCGCACCAGCGCGCGCGCCTCGTCGGCCGACTGCACGCCGGGCAGGATGATGCCCATCGCGCCCGAGTCCATGACCCGGGCGATGAGGGGGGCGTCGAGGCCGGGGACGCGCACCAGCGGAGTGACTCCGAGGGCGTTGCAAGCCATGCAGATCTGACCGGCGTCCTCGAGCGAGACGCTGCTGTGCTCCAGGTCGATGTAGATCGAGTCGAAGCCGGCGGTCGAGGCGATCGAGGCGATGTCGACGGTCCGGACGAGCCGGACGGTCATCGAGTAGACCGTCTCGCCCCTGGCGAGCTTGTCTTTCGCGCGGTTGACGAGGATGCGGGGGATGGCGTCGTTCATGATGGCTGCTCTCCTGGTGGGGTCTGTCGTTCAGCCGAAGGGTGTCGGCAGGGTCTGCGCTTCGTCGTCGAATCCGTACTCGGACTTGACCTCGAGGTACTCCTCGAACCCGAAGCGGCCCATCGAGCGGCCGATCCCCGACTGCTTGTACCCGCCCATGGGCGCGTACGAGTCGGTCGCCGCGCCGTTGTAGCTGATGCGGCCGGCGCGGAGGCCGTTCGCGATCCGGCGGGCGTCCTCCGCTTCACCGGCGAAGACGAAGCCGGCGAGTCCGTAGGGGGAGTCGTTGGCGATGCGTACCGCCTCCTCCTCGTCCCGGTAGGGGATGACGGCCAGCACCGGGCCGAAGATCTCTTCGCGGGCGATCGTCATCTCGGGCGTGACGTCGACGAACACCGTGGGCTGCACGAAGTAGCCGCTCTCCAGGCCCTCGGGGCGGTCGAGGCCGCCCGTGACGAGCCGGGCGCCCTCGTCGAGGCCGCTCTGGATGTGAGCGCGGACGGAGTCGCGCTGCGCCGCGCTGACCATCGGACCCATCGTGGTCGACTCGTCGAGCGGGTCGCCGAGGGTGAAGCGGCGGGCCTCGTCGACGAGGAACGGGACGACCTCGTCGATCTGGCTCTCGTGCACGAGCATCCGCGTCGGGGCGTGGCAGGACTGGCCGGCGTTGAAGAAGCCGCGCTGGATGTTCCAGCGCGCGGCCTTCTCGAGATCGGCGTCGGGCAGCACGATGTTGGCCGACTTGCCGCCGAGTTCGAGGCACACGCGCTTCACCGTCGCGGAGGCGGCGGCACCGACCTGCGCACCGGCGGCCGTGGATCCGGTGAACGAGATCATGTCGACGTCGGGGTGGCGCGAGAGCGTGTCGCCGACCTCGCGGCCCGGGCCGTTGACGAGGTTGAAGACGCCCGCGGGCACGCCGGCCTCGTGCATCACCCGGGCGAGGAGGGCTCCGCTGGCGGCGGAGACGACGCTGGGCTTGGCGACGATGGTGCAGCCGGCGGCCAGGCCGTAGATCGTCTTGATCACGCCGGTCTGCACCGGCCAGTTCCACGGTGAGATCAGCGCGCAGACGCCGACGGGCTCGCGGCGCACGATGGCGCGCCCGACGCGGGACTCGAAGGGGTAGTCGCGGAGGATGTCGCGCGCCACCCGCATGTGCTCGGCGGGGCCGGCCACCTGGGCTCGGTTGCCGACGGGGATCCCGACCTCGCGGGCGATGAGCTGGGAGAACTCGTCGGCGTACGCCTCGTACACGTCGATGATGCGGTCGATGAGGGCGATGCGCTCCTCGACCGTGGTGAGCGAGTAGGTCTCGAACGCGCGCCGGGCCGCGGCGATCGCGAGCTCGGCGTCGGCGGATCCGCCGAGGGCGACCCGTGCGAAGGGCTCCTCGAGCGTGGGGTCGATGAGGTCGGTGGTGCGCGGAGTGATCGGCTCGACCCAGCGGCCGTCTATGTAGAGATGCGGGTAGTGCTTCATGAGCGGGGTCCTCCTCGGGCCGGGCGGGACAGGTCGGGGTCTTCGGCAGCGGGCGGTCAGCTGCTGTGGGTGTAGCCGCCGTCGCAGGCGATGGTCTGCCCCGTGATGAAGGCCGACGCCGGGGTGGAGAGGAAGATCATGATGCCGACGAGGTCGGTGGGCACCATGCCGCGGGGGATGCACTGCCGAGAGGCGGCGCGCTCGCGCACGGCGACGGTCGGGTTGACGGTGCGCTCCACCTCAGTGGCGACGCTCCCCGGACGGATGCAGTTGACCGTGACGCCCGAGGGTCCGAGCTCGCGTGCCAGGGAGTTGGTCATCCCGATCACGGCCGACTTCGAGGTGACGTAGTGCAGGTAGTCGACGGTGCCGTTGGTGACGGCGTCCGAGGAGACGTTGATGATGCGTCCGAACCCCGCCTCGCGCATCGGCGCGGCCACGGCGCGGGCGCAGAGGTACGTACCGGTGATGTTGACGTCGAGCACCTGGTCCCACTTCGGGAGGGGGATCCGATCGAACGGGCCCTTCTCGATGGTCGCGAAGATCGAGGCGTTGTTGATGAGCACGTCGACCCGCCCCCACTTCTCGAGGACCGAGGCGACCATCGCGGTCACGGAGGGCTCGTCCGAGACGTCGACGCGGACCGCGAGGCCGCTGCCACCGGCGCCCTCGATCTCGGCGACGACCGACTCCGCCTTCGCGAGGTCGAGATCCGCCACGACGCTGAACGCGCCGGCCGCGGCGAACTGGCGAGCGAGCTCCCGGCCGATGCCCTGGGCGGCGCCGGTGATGATCACGATGCGGCCCTCCACGCTGAAGTCGCGGGCGGAGGCGGGGACGCCTGAGTCCTGAGGGGCGTGAGTGAGCGGAATCGTCGTCATCGTCAATCCTCGGAGGGCTGGTGTGCGGATAGGAGAGGTCCTGAGCGCCGTCCCGCTCCGCGCCGCGCCTCCGAGAGGGAAACGGTTCGGAAGCGACCTCGCTTCTGGCATTGAACATATCCCGTTATCTGGGATACTGTCAATCAACGGCTCGTCGCACTCCAGGAGTACGAGGGCCGCACACTGCAGACCGTCGGCTCTCGCCGGGGGGTGCATCGATTCGTGAAGGAGCAGACATGCGCGTGAGCAAAGCAGCGGACACCGACGTCGAGAAGGTCGGGACCATGCGCGAAGGAGTACTGGAGCAGAAGCACCTGCTGTTCGGCGAGGACGGCTCGCCCAACAACTACGACCTCAACATGGGTCAGACGGGCGGCGGCGGATGGCGCACCCCGCGGCACCGCCACACCTTCGACCAGATCCGCTACGTGATCAAGGGGAAGCTCCCCTACACCGAGACCGAGGTCCTCGAGGAGGGCTGGGTCGGCTACTTCCCTGAGAGCGTCCACTACGGACCTCAGGAGCGCGCCGAGGGCCTGCGCACGATGGTGCTGCAGAGCGGCGGCGCCAGCGGCGGCGGCTACCTCAGCGTCGCTCAGCGCGAAGCCACCAACGCCGAGCTCAACGAGAAGGGCGAGTTCAAGAAGGGCCTGTACTACTACACCGACGAGAACGGTGTGGAGCAGAGCATGGACGGCTCGCAGGCCATCTTCGAGCACGCGATGGGCCACCCGCTCGAGTTCGCATCCCCGCGCTACACCGACGTCATCGCGATGGACCCCGAGGCCTACGCCTGGACTCCTCAGGGCACCGAGGGCGTCGAGGAGAAGTGGCTCGGCCGCTTCACCGAGCGCGACCTCCGCATCGGGTTCATCCGCCTCGAGGCGGGCGCGGTCTACGAGGCCGGTCAGTTCGACTCGATCGAGATCCTGTTCCAGATCGACGGCAAGGTGACCGCCAAGGGTGAGACCTACGGCCCCGAGACCGGATACGAGTTCCTGGCCAACGAGGGCCCCGTCCCCCTCGAGGCCGTCGAGCCGACCACCTTCCTGCGAACGGTGCTGCACCGCTTCTGATCAGCAGACGGCCGATGCCGCGGGTTCTCACGAGCCCGCGGCATCGACGTGCGCGCCGGACCGAGCGATCAGGGGACGACAGCGCGGAGCTGTGTCAGAGCAGCGTCTCCGCATCGGGCAGCCGCGACGAGATGACCGCCGCCGCCTCCCGGACTGCGACGATCGCCTGCTCGACCTCGACGTCGCGTCGCTCGTTCTCGTCCCACGCCACGCCGACGCTGCCGACGACGGTCTTCCGATCCGTCAGGATGGGGGCAGCGCAGCCCCACACCCCCGGGTTGAACTCACCCCGCGTCACGAGGTAGCCGTCCTTCTTGATCTGGCCGAGTGCGGCTCGGAACTCGCTCCAGTCGCTCCCGAGGCCCGCCGCCTGGATCTGCTCGCTCTGGCGCGGGTAGATCGCCTTGAGGCGATGGTGTGGGAAGTGGGCCATGATCACCTTGGACACGGCGCCCTGGAACAGCGGACGCCGCTGTCCGCGGCTGAAGCGGTTCGCAGGACTCAGGGGAGCTCGGAACTCGCCCACGCACAGGACGGCGTCCCGGAAGGCGGTGCAGAGAAGGGCCGAGTGGCCGATCTTCTCGACCAACTCCTCGAGGACGCCGTGACTGGCCAGCAGAAGCGGATCGGTCTGGCGGATCTGCAGATCCAGCTCGATGATCCGCGGCCCCAGACGGTAGTAGCCGTTCTTCACGGCTGTCAGAAGGCCGGCGTCGTGCAGAGTCTTGATGTAGCGGTACCCGGTCGAGCGCGACGTGTCGAGCGCGGTGATCAGGTCCGCGGTCGACCACACCGACTGCTCCTCGGTGTAGAGCTCGAGGATCGCCAGCATTCTGGCCAGGCTCCCCGCGCCATCGGAAGCGTCGGGAGCGACACCGGTCGGCGGAGATGCCTGAGTCATACCGGTCTCTCTTCCTGCCAGGATAGGGCGATACTGCGATCGACGAGAAGTCTCACAGTATCGGATGCGATGACCGCTGGTCGGATGACGATGTCCGATGGCGGGGCGGGATCCGCCGTTCACAAGGCCGCTTCCGCACTGTCCGATTCGCCCTCAAGATGCCGATATCTCAAAGTATGGGATTATCTCGATACGGGTCGTTGACGATCCGCGAGCGGGAGGACCACATGGCCTGGCAGCAGAATTGCTACCGGATGTTCATCGGGGGGCAGTGGTGGGCGCCATCCTCCCCTGCGATCGTCCGTGTCATCTCCCCGGTGACCGAGCAGGAGATCGCCTCCGTGCCGGCGGCGGACGCCGAGGCGATCGATCGGGCTGTCGGAGCGGCACGCGCCGCGTTCGACGCGGGCCCGTGGCCGCGACTCGCCCTCGCGGACCGCGTAGCGGTCCTCCGTCGGCTCGAGGAGGGGCTGCGTCGACGGGGCGAGGAACTGGCCCGGCTGATCACCGACGAGATGGGATCGCCCATCACGCAATCGCGTGCGATCCAGGTCGGCAACGCGAGTGCGGTGATCGCCGCCTTCCTCGACCTGGCGGACACCTACCCCTTCGAGGTCGAGCGGACGACCAGTCGCACGCGAGCGCTGGTGACGCGGGAGCCGGTCGGAGTCGTCGCGGCCGTCGTTCCGTGGAACATGCCCCTGGTCGCCGCGATCCAGAAGGTCGTTCCCGCGCTGCTGGCCGGGTGCGCGGTGATCCTCAAACCCTCACCCGAGACCCCGCTCGACGCGTACCTGCTCGCCGAGCTGCTGAGCGACGCGGGGCTGCCGGCCGGAGCCTTCAACGTGTGCGTCGCCGAGCGCGAGATCAGCGAGTACCTCGTCACCCACCCCGGTGTCGACAAGGTCGCCTTCACCGGGTCCACCGCCGCCGGTCGGCGCATCGCGTCGCTGTGCGGTCGGGCGCTGCGCCGGGTGACGCTCGAGCTCGGTGGCAAGTCGGCGGGGATAGTCCTCGACGACGCCGATCTCGACCGCACCGTCGAGAAGCTCCGTCTCGGATCGTTCCGCAACAGCGGCCAGGTCTGCAGCCTCAAGACCCGCCTCCTGGTGTCGGAGCGGCGCCTCCCTGAGTTCACCGAGCGGCTGGTCTCGATGATCGAGTCGATGCCCGTCGGCGACCCCCTCGATCCCACCACTCAGATCGGGCCCCTGGTCAGCCGTCGGCAGCGGGACATCGTCGAGTCCTACATTGAGAGCGGGCGCGAGCAAGGTGCGAAGCTCGCTCTCGGCGGAGGGCGGCCGGCCGGTCTCGATCACGGGTGGTACGTCCAGCCGACGGTCTTCACCGGTGTCGATCCCGGTCTGCGGATCGCGCGGGAGGAGATCTTCGGCCCGGTCCTCGCCGTCATCCCCTACGCCGATGAGGAGCAGGCCGTCGCTATCGCCAACGACTCCGTATACGGGCTGAACGGCGCCGTCTACACGGACGACGTCGAGCGCGGCGTCGCCGTGGCCCGGCGCCTGCGGACCGGCACCGTCGAGGTCGACGGCAACCCGGTCGGCGTGGTGTCGCCCAGCGGCGGCTTCAAGGCGAGCGGGATCGGGCGGGAGAACGGAAGGGAGGGTCTGGACGCCTACACCGAGATCAAGTCCATCGGCCTCCCGCTCCGGGGCTCCGCCGGATGACTCCGGCGCTGGAGGGCGATCTCGCGCAGCATTTCGCCCATCTCGCCGCCCACGTCGATCCGGCCACCCTGCCGGAGGAGGCTTCCGAGGCGGCGAAGAAGAGCATCCTCGACACGCTCGGAGTGAGCCTCGCCGCCTCCGGTCTCGAGCCCGCCGCGCGGAGCGTGCTCTCGCTCGTCCGCGAGGGCTCCTCGTCTGAGGCGACGGTGCTCGGCTACGGTGGGCGGGCTTCGGCGGCCGATGCCGCCTTCGTCAACGGGGCGCTCGCCCACGCGCTCGACTTCGACGACCAGACGCCGTGGGGCCAGCACGCGGCGAGCTCGATCGTGCCCGCCGCGCTCGCTCTCGCGGAGAGGGTCGGCGGCGTGTCCGGCGGCACGCTGATCGCGGCAGTCGCGGTCGGCCAGGATCTTTTCGCCCGTCTGCGCAGGCACGTGGGCTGGCGGAAGGACTGGAACCTCTCGTCGGTGCTCGGCGTCTATGCGGGGACGGTCGCCGCGGGCCGGGTACTGGGGCTCCCGGCCGACCGCATCGAGAGCGCGCTGGGCATCGCGAGCATGCACTCGAGCGGGGTGATGAACATGGTCGCCGGCACGGGGAGCGATCTGCGCGGCATGTACGCAGCGTTCTCGGCCCGTGGCGCGGTCACGTCCGCCCTGCTGGCCGAGCGGGGTCTCTCCGGTGTCCCGGAATTGTTCGAGGGCGAGACCGGGGTTCTGGCCACGTACTTCCACGGGGAGTACGACCGCCACGCGATCCTCCACGACCTCGGCTCCGATTTCCGCGGAGCCGGGACGCTGTACAAGCTCTGGCCGTCGGTGGGGACCTCGCACAGCCACATCCATGCGACGCTGAAGCTGATGGAGGAGCTCGGCATCGCGGCCGACGACATCGAGTCGCTGCGAGTGCATGTGGGCGACTACCACGCCGTCATGTGCCGGCCGCTCGCCGACAGGAGGACTCCGGCATCGGGCGCCGACGCGAAGTTCAGCCTGCCGTTCCTGGTCGCCCTGGCGGCGGTCAGGGGCGGAGTCGGTCTCCACGATTTCACCCCGGCGGGCCTCGACGACGCAGCGGTCCTCGCGCTGGCGCAACGGGTGCAGCCGATCCCGAATGCCGGGCTCGACTGGACGGACGTGCTGCCGCCCGGGCGGGTCGAGATCCGCACGCGCGACGGGCGCACGGCGACCCGGGTCGGCACGGGCGTCCCCGGGAACGGCGGGAACCCGCTCACGTGGGATCAGCTCACGGCGAAGTTCGTCGAGTGCGCCGGGGCCGCGGCGGCGCCGCTCGATCCGATGCGCGTCAGTCGCGCGGCGGGGCTGATCCGCCGCCTCGAGACGGTGTCGGACGTGCGCGAGGTCGTGGACCTGCTGGCCGACTGATGCCGACGCCATCCGATCCACTCTCCGAGATATTAGTGAAGTCCCACAATGTCGGATAGACTCAACGTTGTTCTTGATATCGGCACCTTCGCTGCGGCGCCCTGGCGGACCTCCGGGATCGCCGTCCCCGGCGCTGCTGGAGGCGAGGCGTCCGAGTCCGGATGCAGAGACGACGACGTCCGTCGACCCGGTGGCGTCCGTGGGAGCACCCGCGGTACCGGGCCCGACTGCGGCGACCGCGTGCCCTCGGGCACTTGACGATGGAGACGACGATGTCGAACACGATGACGAACGAGGCGCCCACCCGGATCGGGATCATCTCCGCCCGCGGCGTGAGCGTGCCCGACGGGGGTTTCACGATGGAGATCCTCAACCCCGCCACAGGCTCGGTGATCGGCACCCTCCACGAGGCAGATGCCTCGGAGGTCGACGCGGTCGTGGCGGGAGCGAAGGAGGCGTACGAGACGATCTGGCGTCGTACGGCGCCCGACGTGCGCGGCCGCATGCTCGCGGCGTGGGCCTCGGCCATCGCCGACCACCGCGAAGAGCTCGCCGACATCGAGGTCGCCGACGTCGGGCATCTGCGGCGCGAAGTGACCGCAGACCTCGACTCGTGTGTGCGCATCCTGCGCTACTACTCCGGTCTCGCCGACAAGCTCGAGGGCCGCACCTTCGCCCAGCTCCCCGATCGCCTGTCGTACGGGCTCGACGAGCCGTTCGGTGTCGTCGCGGGCGTCAGCCCCTACAACGGCAATGCCAACTTCCTCGCGCTCAAGGCGGGACCGGCGCTCGTCGCCGGCAACTGCATCGTCATCAAGGCGCCCGAGGTCGCGCCGCTGCTCAACTACCGGCTCGTCGAACTCGCCCTCGAGGCGGGGCTGCCGGCGGGTGTCGTCAGCGTCGTGACCGGCCGCGGCGAGACCGTCGGACCGCTGCTCACCGAGCACCCCGACATCGGCATGATCGCCTTCACCGGCGGACCGGACTCGGGGCGCGCCATCATCCGCCAGTCGGCGGCCAACATCGTGCCCACCTTCCTCGAGCTCGGGGGGAAGAGCCCGGCGATCGTCCTCCCGGACGCGGACCTCGACATCGCGCTCCCGTCGCTCCTGCACTCCAACTTCGCCAAGAGCGGGCAGAGCTGCGTGACGGGCTCGCGGATCTTCGCGCCCGACTCGATGTACGCCGAGATCAGCGAACGGCTCGGGCAGAAGGCCCGGACCGTCCGCGTCGGTCTCCCGACCGAGGAGTCCTCGCAGATGGGCTCCCTGATCACGCAGCGACACCGCTCCAAGGTCGACGCCCTCGTGCAGCGCGCGGTCGCCGCCGGCGCAGAGGTGCTGGCCGGTGGCGCCCCCGCCGAGGACGGCGTGCTCGCCGACGGCGCCTTCTACCGGCCGACGGTTCTCGGCGGCGTTACCGACGACAACCCCGCCGCCCTCACCGAGGCGTTCGGACCGATGGCGAGCGTGCTGTCCTACTCCGACGTCGACGAGGTGCTCGCGCGGGCGAACTCGTCGGAGTTCGGCCTCAGCGCCCAGATCTGGGGCAACGACGCGCGGACCCTCCAGTTCCTCGCCAAGAATCTGATCGCCGGCACCGTCTGGGTGAACACGTACCGCTCCTTCCACCCGACGGTCCCGTTCGGCGGGATGAAGCAGAGCGGGTTCGGCAAGGAGAACGGCTTCGACTCCGTCGCCATGTACACCCGGCGCAAGGCCGTCGTCTGGGATCTCACGACCGAGCGCGAGCTCCCGTACTCCTGACCGGTCTCCTCCGGCCCGCCGCGGACCCGGCCGCGCGCCCCGCCTCCGCCTCCTAGCGCGACGACAGCACCAGCGCACTCGAGCAGAAAGACGACGACATGACCACGAACGACCACGCACCGGCGCCCACCGGACGACTCGCCGGGCGCCGGATCATCATCACGGGCGCCGCCTCCGGGATCGGACGGAGCACGGCGGCGCTCTTCGCTCGGGAAGGGGCCTCGGTCGCACTCCTGGACCGTGACCGCGACCTCGTCCTCCGTGCCGCCGGGGAGATCGGCGGCCGGGCGTTCGCAGTGGACGTCACCGACGACGCCGCGGTCGTCCTCTCGGTCGCCGAGGCCGCGGAAGCGCTCGGCGGGATCGACGGTGTCGTCCACGCCGCCGGGATCATGTTCCGCGGTCGGGCCGTCGATGTCGCGCCGCGGGACTGGCAGCGCGTGATCGACGTGAATCTCACGGGGACCTACACGGTGATCCGAGCGTGCGTGCCGTTCCTGACCCGTGAGCCGGCGGCGACGGTCGTCACGATCGCCTCAGCGGCGGGCCTGCTGCCCAACAGCCCCGGCTACACCGCCTACGCGGCGTCCAAGGGCGGAGTCATCGCCCTGTCGAAGGCGTTCGCCGCCGAGCTCGCGCCGACCGTGCGGGTGAACACCGTCTGCCCCGGCATGGTCGACACGGCCATGGCCGATGGGTTCCGCGAGAACGCCGTGAACTACGCTCTCGGGCGGCTGGCGGACCCGGTCGAGATCGCCCACTCCCTTCTCTTCCTCTCGAGCTGGGACTCCTCGTACATCACCGCCTCGACGCTCGCGGCCGACGGCGGCCGGACCTTCCATTGACCGCGCACGGAGCACAGTCGTGACGACCGCCGTTGAGAGTCGCGGCCGCGAGCTCATTGCCCTGCACCGCGCCCCCGAGATCCTCAGCGTCGTGAACGTCTGGGACGTGATCTCGGCGACCACCGTCGCCGCCCTGCCCGAGACGAGGGCGCTGGCGACCGCGAGCCACTCGATCGCGGCGACCTTCGGCTACGAGGACGGCGAGCGGATCCCGCTCGACCTGCACCTCGACATGATCGGCCGGATCTGCGCGGCCGTCGACCTCCCCGTGTCGGCCGATCTAGAGGCGGGCTACGGCGCGGCGGGCGAGACCGTGCGGAAGGCGATCGGCGTCGGGGTGGTGGGCGCCAACCTCGAGGATCAGGCGAAGCCGCTCGCGGACTCCCTCCGAGCGGTCGAGGCCGCCATGCGCGCCGCCGAGGCGGAGGGTGTCCCGTTCGCGCTCAACGCCCGCACCGATGTGATCGCGCACGCCGGCGACGACCTGGGCGACGAGGTCGTCGCCGACGCGATCGAGCGCGGTCGGGCGTACCTCGAGGCCGGAGCCACCTCGGTCTTCGTCGCCGGACGCCTCTCGGACGACACGGTCGTCCGCCTGGTCCAGGGACTCGGCCGGCAGCGGATCAGCGTGATCGGACTGATCGGAACGCAGTCGGCGACCCGCTTCGAGGAGCTCGGCGTCGCGCGGATCTCGTACGGGCCGTGGACGCAGCGCGTCGCTCTGACGGCTCTCCAGGACACCGCCGCCGTCCTCTACCGAGGGGGAGTGCTGCCCGAGGGGACTCGTCGCCTGACGTGATTCCCGCCGGTCCGGTCGAGCGGTGCCTTGCCTAAACAGGTTCCAGCAGAACCCTTCACGTGCTTGTCGCCTCGCCATACCGTTGCCGACATGGATCACCGAGCAGAGGTACGCGAGTTCCTGGCGTCACGCCGTGGACGCAGGACTCCGGAGCAGGCCGGCATCGAGCCGGGCGGTGGACGTCGCCGGGTCACGGGCCTCCGCCGCGATGAGGCGGCTCGTCTCGCCGGGGTGAGCATCGACTACTACACCCGTCTCGAGCGGGGCAACCTCGCCGGGGTGTCCGACTCGGTTCTGGACGCGATCGCTCGGGCCCTCGCCCTCGACCGTGCCGAGCACGACCACCTGTACGACCTCGCCCGCACGGCGAACGAAGCGGGCGTGCGCTCGCGCCCGCGACCCAGGGTCGCGAAGACGATCCGACCCGAGCTGCAGTTCCTCCTCGACGCGATCACGGAGGCTCCGGCTTTCGTGTCGAACACCCGGATGGACATCGTCGCCGCGAACACCCTCGGATTCGCGCTCTACTCCGAGATGTACAAGAGCCCGGCGAGACCGGCCAACCACTCCCGCTTCATCTTCTTCGACCCGCGCGCGTACGTCTTCTACCCCGACTGGGAGCGAGCCGCCGACGTCAACGTCGCGATCCTCCGCCGCGACGCGGGCCGGAACCCCCACGACAAGCAGCTCGCCGAGCTCATCGGAGAGCTGTCGATGCGCAGTGACGACTTCCGGACCCGGTGGGCCGAGCACAACGTGCGGCGCCACTACACGGGTCTGAAGCAGTTCAACCACCCGGCCGTCGGCCTGATGGAGCTGACCTTCCAAGCGATCGACCTGCAGGACGACCCGGGGTACTCGATGACCGTCTACCCGGCGGTGCCCGGCAGCCCGACGGACGAGAAGCTCCGCCAACTCGCCACCTGGGCCGCGACCGAGGAGATCGCGCGCCTCACCACCACCAGCTCCGCGAGCTGACCCCTCCTCCCCTCTACTACGGCCGATGACGGCGCGGCTCCTGCATCCCGCGGCGCCGCCCTGAGCCTCGAAGGATGCCATGACCTCCACCATGCCCGTGTTCCTCCCCGACGCGAGCGATCGAGCCGAGCCGCGGCGGATGCCGTGGCTGGCCCTCGCCCTGCTCGCCACGATGGGGTTCATCCTCGTCGCCGCCGAGACGATGCCGGCGGGTCTGCTGCCGGTGATCGCCGAAGGGATGGGGACCACCGAGGGGACTGTCGGCCAGTTCATCAGCGTCTGGGCGCTCGGAACCGTCATCGTGACGATCCCGGCGATCAGCCTGACCCGGGGCTTCCGCCGAAAGCCGCTGATCCTGGTCACGATCGCACTCCTGGTCGTCGCGAACACCGTCACCGCGCTGTCGAGCGATGTCGTCGTGTCGCTCGTCTCGCGCTTCTTCGCGGGAGCGTTCACCGGTGTCATCTGGGGCATGCTCGCCGCCTACGGACGCCGGATCAGCCCTCGCCGCCGCGCCGGTCTGGCACTGTCGATCGTGTCGGTCGGCGCCCCGGTCGGCTTCGCGCTCGGCACTCCGCTGGGGGCGTGGCTCGGAACCACCTTCGACTGGCGCTGGTCGTTCGGCGGGCTGAGCCTGATCGCGCTCCTCACCCTGGTGCTGATCGCCCTCTTCGTCCCGGACGCTCCCGGCCAGTCGGCGTCGGCGAAGGGGAGCCTGCCGCTGATCAAGGTCTTCGCGATGCCGGGCGTCGCGATCGTGTGCCTGACGATCTTCGTCTGGATGCTCGCGCACAACACGATCTACACCTACATCGCTCCGTTCCTCCGCGAGGGAGGCTCAGGCCTCGGCCCCGACCTCGTGCTGCTCGTCTACGGCGTGTCCTCGATCGTCGGCGTCGCGATCACCGCGGCCGTCATCGACCGCTACCCCCGTGCTCTGCTGCACCTGAGTCTCGCGGTGTTCGTCCTCGCCGGCCTGATCCTGATGGTGGGTCGCGGTGCTCCCGCGGCCGTGGTGGTGGCGAGCATCCTGTGGGGCATCACCTTCGGTGGCGCCGCGCCTCAGCTCCAGTCGGCGCTCAGCAGATCGGGTCGCGAGAACTCCGACGTGGCCAACTCCTTCCTCCCCGTCGCGTTCAACCTCGCGATCTTCTCGGCGGGCGTCCTGGGCGCGGTGCTGCTCGAGAGGTTCGACACCCTCGTTCTCGCCGGCCTCATGGCGGTGCTCGGCGC
This sequence comes from Rathayibacter sp. Leaf248, assembly GCF_920939495.1. Lineage (NCBI taxonomy): Bacteria > Bacillati > Actinomycetota > Actinomycetes > Micrococcales > Microbacteriaceae > Rathayibacter > Rathayibacter sp. Leaf248. Next base: position 221,698 of record NZ_CAKLAV010000002.1, read on the forward strand.
GATCGCCCTCGTGATCACCTTCTACGGCCGCCGCACGGCCTACACCGTCGACCACCTCGACGCGCACTGAGCGCCCGACCACAGGAGTTCCGGATGACCGCCACCTCAGAACCGCCGACCGCGATCGTCCTCGAGATCGACGGCGTCGAGATCCCGGGCCGGCTCGAGGGCGGTGCGACGAGCGCATCCCTCCTCGCCCGCCTGCCGCTGACCCTTCCGTTCCGCGACATGGGCGGGCAGGAGAAGCTGGCGGATCTCGGCGAGGCGCTGGACCTCACCGGAGCGCCCACGCGCAGCGATGCGCAGCCGCGGACGATCGGCTACTACGGCCCCACCCGCAACCTCGTGCTCTATTACGAGTACGTGGGCACGTTCTCGGGGATCGTCCCTCTCGGTTCCTTCGACGACGTCGGTCCGGTCGAAGACCTCGCCGACGGCATCCCCGTCACCCTCCGACGCGCGGACTGACCCCGTCCGCCCGTCACCCGCACAGAACAGGAAATCCTCATGAAGGCTGCATACATGTTCGGCGCCGGCGATGTCCGCATCATCGACGTCCCCGATCCCGTCCTGCAGGAGGCGGCCGATGCGGTCGTGCGCATCGTCCGCGCCTGCGTCTGCGGGTCCGACCTGCACCCATACCACGGCATGGAGAAGAGCTCCGACGGAGTCTCGATGGGCCACGAGTTCATCGGCGTCGTCGAGGACATCGGAGCCGACGTCCGCACCCTCGCGGTCGGCGACCTCGTCGTCTCGCCGTTCTCCTTCTCGGACGGCACCTGCGAGTTCTGCCAGGAGGGGCTCTACACCTCCTGCGTGCACGGCGGGTTCTGGGACATGCCCGGCATGGGAGGCGGTCAGGCAGAGGCCATCCGAGTGCCTCTCGCCGACGGCACCCTGGTGAAGATCCCCGGCGTCGACGAGTCGTCGCCGCTACTCACCTCGCTTCTGACCCTGTCGGACGTGTACGGCACGGGATGGCACGCCGCCACCAGCGCGCACGTCTCGCCGGGCGACTCCGTCGCAGTGATCGGCGACGGTGCCGTCGGGCTTATGGCCGTGCTCTCGGCCAAGCAGAAGGGCGCCGAGCGCATCATCCTGATGGGCCGCCACACGGTTCGCACCGACCTCGGCATCGAGTTCGGAGCCACCGATGTCGTCGCCGAGCGCGGTGAGGAGGGCATCGCGAAGGTGAAGGAACTCACCGGCGGCGTCGGAGTGCGGAAGGTGCTCGAAGCAGTCGGCCACATGCCCGCCTACGAGCAGGCGTACCGGATCGTCCGCCCCGGCGGCGTCATCAGCCGCGTCGGCGTCCCGCAGTACGAGGACGCTCCCGTCGGCTTCGGCAGCCTTTTCGGAGGCAACATCACCCTGACCGGCGGGCCCGCGCCCGTTCGCGGCTACATCGAGCAGCTCATGCCGGCGATCCTCGACGGGAGCATCGACCCCGGCAAGGTGTTCGATCGGACCGTGGCGCTCGACGACGTCCCCGAGGCCTACCGCGCGATGGACGACCGTCAGGTGCTCAAGGCGATGATCACCTTCTGATCCGCCCCGCCACGCCGCACCGCGCGGACCGGATCCCGCGGCGCATTCCCCGAGGAAAAACCTGAGGAAGAACCCGAGGAAGAAGGAGCACACCGTGAACATCGAGCCCTCCCGGCCCACGACGAAGAACCCTCCCGAGCAGTTCGCCGGCGACGTCTGGCTCGACATGATCGCCGTCCCGCACGAGGACGGCCAGCACATGACCGTCGCCACCGTCCGCTTCGCCCCCGGCGCCCGGACCGCCTGGCACTCGCACGCCCGCGGGCAGTACCTCCGCGTGACGGAGGGCGTCGGCCGCTTCGGCACCCGCGACGGTGTCGTGATCGAGGCCCTTCCCGGTCAGACGGTCTACACGCCTCCGGGCCAGGAGCACTGGCACGCAGCGCCCGCCGACCGCTTCATGGAGCACGTCGCCATGACCGAGAACGGGGACGATCCCGCCACGACCACGACGTGGCTCGAGCACGTGACCGATGCCGAGTGCTCTGGCACCGATGCGTGAGCGTCGTGGACCCGCTCACCGGAAGGACACCGTCATGACCACCCACGAGGACGCTCTCGCCGAATTCGCGACCTTGTTCCCCGCACGACCCGACCCGGACGGCATGTCGCTCGGCGCGACCGACCCGGATTTCCTCGCGCTCTACCGGGACTTCGCGTTCGGAGAGACGCTCGGGCACGTCGACCTCGATCGTCGCGAGCGGTTGCTCTATCAGCTCGCGGCCAGCATCGCCGTCGGGGCGGCGAGCGAGTTCCGCGCGCTGCTGGGCGCCGCACTCGAGGTCGGCGTCCGCCCGATCGAGGTGAAGGAGGTGACCTACCAGGCCGTCGCCTACGTCGGCAGTGCGCGGGCGATCGAGTTCATCGTCCTGAGCAACGAGGTCTTCACCGCTCACGGGATCGCCCTGCCCCTCGAGGGGCAGTCGACCACGACTCCCGAGACGCGGCGCGACACCGGCCTCGCCGTGCAGACGGAGATCTTCGGGGCAGGGGTGGTCGACGGGCTCTTCTCGGGCCCGGCCGATGCGCGTCAGTTCTCGGAGTTCCTCGCCGGCAACTGCTTCGGCGACTACTACACCCGCTCCGGTCTCGACCTCAGGCAGCGCGAGCTCATCACGTTCGCCCTGCTCGCCGCCCTCGGGGGCGCCGACCTCCAGGTCAAGAGCCATGTCACCGCCAATCTCGCCGTCGGGAACACTCGGGCCGACCTCCTCGCCGTCCTCACGGTGCTGGTCGCCCTCATCGGCTACCCCCGGACCTTGAACGCGCTCGCGCAGGTCAATGCGGCGGCACCCGCCTCGGACTGACGCGCATCCAGGGGGTCCTGCTGGAACCCGTCACGCTAGACCCCTGGCTCGCCCGCGTCGGATGCTCTTGCCTGGAAGGAGCACGACACGGGCAGCACCTCCGGGGCACTCGCACCGCCTCGAGCGGGGAGGGTGAACCGGATGCCCGGGCCGCAGGGACGACACGATCGTCGTTGCGGATCCAGCTCGCGGGTGTCGATCCCGCTCCCGCGACCGCGGGAACGCCATCGCCGCTCGCCCATCCGAAGGAGAAGAAGACCATGACAGACGTCAGCCGTTTCGAACACTCGTCCGCATTCGTCACCGGAGCCGGTACCGGCATCGGCAAGGCCGTGGCGACCGCTCTCGCCGCAGAAGGTGCCCGAGTCGTCGTCGTCGACCTGCCCGGCGCGGGTCAGGCCGAGACCGTCCGGGCCATCACCGAGGCGGGCGGGGAGGCGCTCGCCGTCGACTGCGACGTGCGCAGCAGGGCCGAGGTCGCCCGCGCCTTCGATCTCGCAGTCGAGGCCTACGGTCGCGTCGACGTCGCTTTCAACAACGCGGGCGTCGAGCAGTCCCAGACGACCCTTGTCGACCTGGACGACGACGAGTGGACCCGCATCGTCGACACCGATCTGCACGGGGTGTACCACTGCATGACGCAGGAGATCCGCCTCATGACAGCGTCGGGCGGAGGCGCGATCGTCAACACGTCCTCGGGTGCCGGAGTCATCGGCATCGCCGGGCAGGCCGGGTACGCCGCGGCGAAGCACGCGGTCATCGGACTCACCAAGTCGGCCGCCCTCGAGGCCATCGGCGACCGGATCCGCATCAACGCGGTGGCTCCCGGGGTGATCGACACGAAGATGATCGAGCGTGCCACCGGCGGCACCGAGGAGGGCTACGACGCGATGATCTCGCAGGAGCCGATCGGGCGTCTGGGCACGGTCGAGGAGATCGCCTCCGCGGTGCTGTGGCTGCTGTCGCCCGAGGCCGCCTTCACGGTGGGCCACGTCCTCGTGGTCGACGGCGGGCAGACGGTCGGCTGATGAGCGTCTCCGCCTCCGGCCCCGGACGAGGCTCAGCCGTCCTCGCCTGCGCTGCTTCTCTGCTGCTGTCTGTCTCCGGGTGCAGCGTCGCGGGGCAGGGCGCCGAGTCGCCCTCCCGCACGAGCACCCTGTCGCCGACGGAGGCGGCTCCCGCGGCGACAGCACCCGCGACTCCCGAGACGACAGCACCCGTCACTCCCGAGAGGTCCTCTCCGGCGGCGGAGGACCATGCAGGCCCTGCGTCGATCGCGCTGCAGTTCGGCGATGTCGTCATCACCGGGACCGTGGAGGACACGGCCGCGGGCCGCTCGCTCCTCGCCCAGCTCCCGATCGAACTCGACTTCCGCGAGTACGGCGGGCAGGAGAAGATCGCGACGCTCCCCGCTCCGCTCGACCTCGACGGCGCTCCGGAGAGAGCCGCCGCACCGGCGGGAACGCTCGGCTACTACGCGCCCGATCAGGGCCTCGTCCTCTACTACGACGATGTCGGCTCGTATCCGGGGATCGTGCCGCTGGGCACGTTCGGCGATGTCGAGGCGCTGCGAGACGCGGCGGAGGGGCCGGTGACGGTCCGGAGGGAGTGAGACGCGCGGTGAACCGCGCCTCCCTCTCCCTCTTCCCCTCCTCAGCAGAATCGAGCAGTTCCATGACTCCTCCGATCACCCGTTCCGCCGTCGTCCTCACCTCCCTCGCTCTTGCGGCCGTCCTCTCGTCGTGCACGGCACCGGCGGCCGAGCCGCGCGAGAGCGTCCTGTCCTCGCCGACGACTCCTGCCGGCACCGGTGCCGCCACCGCGGTGCTCGACGGGAGCTCCGTCGTCACCGCGGGCCTCGAGGCTCCCTGGTCGATCGTGTTCCGGGGCGGCACTCCGCTCGTGAGCGAGCGCGACAGCGGACGGATCCTCGAGCTCGCCTCCGACGGATCGACCCGTCCGATCGGCACCGTCGACGGAGTCGTGTCCCGCGGCGAGAGCGGACTGCTCGGTCTCGCGGTCGACGACGAGGGACGCCTGTACGCCTACTCGACCGGGTCGGACGGCAACCGCATCCAGCGCTTCGACGTGACGGGGGAGCCGGGTGCGCTCGCGCTCGGCGGATCCGAGACGATCCTCGACGGCCTCCCCTCCGCGAGCTACCACGACGGCGGGCGGATCGCGTTCGGCCCGGACGGGATGCTCTACGCGACCGTCGGCGACGCGGGCCGCACCGAGCGGGCGCAGGACCTCGACTCCCTCGGCGGCAAGATCCTCCGCATGACGCCCGACGGCGCTGTCCCGGAGGACAACCCGTACCCCGGCTCCCTCGTCTACAGCTCGGGCCACCGCAATCCGCAGGGCCTCGCCTGGGCCGAGGACGGCACCCTCTTCGCGACCGAGTTCGGTCAGGACACCTGGGACGAGCTGAACATCATCCGGCCCGGCGAGGACTACGGCTGGCCCACGGTCGAGGGCGCCGCCGGCGACGACCGCTTCGTCGACCCGGTGCAGCAGTGGACCCCGGACGAGGCGAGCCCGAGCGGCATGGCGGAGGTCGACGGAACGCTGTTCCTCGCGAATCTCCGAGGTCAGGTGCTGCGCGCCGTGCCCGTCGCCGACCCGACCACGTGGACGGACCACGCGGTGGGAGAGTTCGGCCGCCTGCGCGATGCGGCCGAGGCGCCCGACGGGAGCCTGTGGGTCGCTACGAGCAACACCGACGGCCGCGGCGACCCCGGAGACGACGACGACCGCATCATCGGCTTCGACGTCGCCTCCGCCGGCTGAGTCGTCGGAGGACGACGTGGTGAGCGGGACCGCTGCTCGCAGCGGCCCTGCTCGCGACGACGAGGCGGCAAGGGGGGTTCGAGCAGACCCTCTCAGACGCGGGAACCGCCGATTTAGCGTTGACCGCGCTGCACCGGAACACTCGAGAGGCTCACGACCATGACGACCACCCCGACGACATCGCCGCACCGGTCCCGACGCGGACCGATCTCCGCGTTGGCTGCTGCGGCGACGACGCTTCTGATCGTGCTCCCGGCGGCGCCGGCATCCGCTCACCACGGCTGGGACGGTTTCGAGACCGACCGGCTCGTCTACCTCGCGGGCACCGTCTCCACCGAGGGCACGTGGGGCGAGCCGCACTCCCTCTTCGAGACGACGCTCGACCGCACTCTTCCCGCTGACACCCCCGAGCTCGAAATCCCGGAGGACCTGCAGGATCCGGAGGACAGCACCCGGGTCGAGGCAGCGCTCGCGTACAGCGGTCCTCACGAGGAACTCGAGGTGATCATCGCTCCTCCGGCTTGGTCCGGGAGGTGGGGTCTGGGCCGGGCGCTCGAGGTCGGAGAGCGCTTCCAAGGAGTGGGGTACATCAATCGGGACGATGACGGCCTCTTCCGCCCGGTGGTGTTCTGGTACGGCGACGACGACGTGCCCGTCAACCAGGTGCTCGGAAGCACCCTGCCCGTCCGCGCCCCGCTGCCCGCCGCCGCCGCTCCCTCCGCCGGGAGCAGCGCGGAGCAGACGCCTGCCGAGACCGCAGCGGATCCCCTGGAGACCCCTTCTCCGACGACGGGCGAGAGCACCTCCCCGACGGCCGGTGCCGAGGGCGACCCGGGCAGCACCGCGGGCGTCTGGACGGTGTTCGGGTTCGTCGTGCTCGCCGCTCTGGCTGGGGGCTTCCTCTACCTGCGACGCGCGACCCGGCGGAGCTGAGCCCCGATGCCCGAGTGGATCCTCCTGGTCTCGAGCTGGCTGCAGGACTCAACGCTGGGCGCGGCCGTGCGGGGCACCCCGTTCCTGTACCCCACCCTCGAGAGCGTCCACATCCTGGGGATCGCCGCCCTGATCGGTCCCGCCTTCGCCTTCGACCTCCGCCTACTCGGGATCGGGCACCGGATCGCCGCCGTCACCACCGCCGCGCGCGTCCTGCTGCCGATCTCCCACGTCGGTCTGGTCGTCGCTCTCGCCACCGGAGCCGTGCTGCTGACCGCGCAGGCTCCGGTGGTCGTCTCCTCGGGCGCGGCGCCGTGGAAGCTTGGACTGCTTCTCGTCGCCGCGGCGAACATCCTCGTGTTCCACCGCGGGGTGTACCGGAACGTCGAGAAGTGGGCGGACGCCGCCGCGACTCCGCTCGCGGCGCGCCTCGCCGCGATCGTCTCGTTGACCGCCTGGACTGGAGTCGTCTTCGCCGGGCGCTTCCTCGCCTACACCTGACCCCGTTCCCACCGACCGATCCTCACCGACCCTTCCACCACATCACGAAGGACACCATGCGCACTGTCACCGCCTACGCGGCACCGTCGGCCACCGAGCCGCTGATCACGACCATGATCGAGCGCCGCGACGTCGGCTCACAGACGTCATGATCGACATCACCTACGCCGGCATCTGCCGCTCCGGCATCCACGTCCGATGGCGGGCCGAAACCGCCTTATCTCCATGACGTCCACGCTAGGTCGCCGCCGTCGATCCCGGGATGCCCTGTGAGTACACGGACAACCGCTTCCTCCCGCCGGGGGGAGTCGTGGCAGATGGCGCCGGCCCGACTGACTCCACGTCCGCAACCGCCGGGAGCTCGTGCCCGCGATCGCAGCACGTCACCTCCACCGTCCGCGCGATCACTCGTGCCCGCTCAGCGCTCCGCTGACGACGGGAGGGGTGGGGCGACCCGATGACCGCCCCACCCCTCCCGGCTGCTCTGAGCTATTCGAAGAGCGAGAGAGTCAGCGTCGCGGAGTAGTCGCCGGCGGCCACGGTGGGCTCGGTCTTGAGGACGAGGTCCGCGGTGGCCGTCCACTGCCCTTCGGTGCTCACGGCGGCCCAGTCGTCCGTGATCGCCAGGAACTCCTGGTCGACGAGTCCGAGCGAGTCGTCTCCGGTGTCGAGCACGGTGTTCACCTGCTCGCCCTCGGCCACGAGTCCGCTCTCGCCGCCGTCGAGCAGTCGTGGAGTCCAGCCGAGGTGATCGGCTCCGATCTCGGGCTGGCCGTCCGAGCCGACGAACGCGGTCGCAGATCCGACGACGTACCAGCCGGCTCCTTCCGGGACGTCCTCGGGAGCACGGGTGTCCGTGACGGTGACAGTCGGGAGCTCGCCCGTGAATTCCCTCACCAACGCGGTCGAGCCGTCCTCCGTCAGGACGGTGCCGGATCCGCCGACGGTCATCGAGAGTGCGCCCTGGGTCGGGAGCGGGGCGATGTCGACCGAGACGTCGACGGAGTCGTTGCCGAGCTCGGTCTCGGCGGCTGCTGCGGTGGCGGCCGTGCCGAGCAGGAGGAGCGCACCGATCGCGGCGGCGGCGGTTCGGGTGAGCACGTGGTTCGTCTTCATGATTCGTCCTTCGGTCTGCATGGTCGGCGTCGTCACCGGCCGGATGGTGGGAGCGCTGCTGCGTCGGCCGGTCGTCGGCCCGGGGTAGCAGAGCGGAGTTTCGCGTGATCGCCCCCTGTTCCTGGTCAGGCAGGACCGTGCGGAGGTCGGCGCGGGCGCCGCGCCCGTGATGGGAGTTCTGTCGACCGTCGCTGTATCGACGACCGCGGCTGAGGCTTCGGTGGGTGCGGGGCCGTGGCCGGCCCCGCACCGGGATCAGCACACTCGCGCTGTGTACGGCGTGGTCGTCGTCGTGGTGACGTTCTTCCCGCCGATCACGGCCGTGGCCTCGACCGTCGCGGTGCCCGCGGGCATCGACTTCAGGCGCGTGGTGTAGGCCGTGGTACCGAAGGCGCCGGGGGCGACATCGGTGTGGGTCTTCACTCCGTAGGGGGTGGTGACCTTCACGGTGATCGGAGCCGCGTGCTCGTTCTGCACCTTCACGGTGAGGACCGACTTCGCCGAGACGCATCGGCTGGACGTCGTCGTGACCGTCTCGACGGTGGGCGTCGGCGCGGTGGCGTCGATCACGAACGGAGCGAACTCGATCCAGTCCACGTCGGGTGCGATGGCGTAGCCGGGCAGGACCCGGTCGTCGTCGGTGCTGCCGGTGGGGCCCTCGTCGATGTAGAGCGTCTCGCGAGTGTTGCCGAAGGTGATCGGGGCCGAGTCCGTCCCGAGTGCCATCGACATGCGCGCCTCCCAGAAGTTCGTCGCCAGGTACGTGTACCGGAACGTCGAACGGCCGACGAGTGCGCTGCTGCCCTGCTCTGTCGCCTGCAGGCCGGCATCGACGACCTGCGGGTTGTAGGAGTGGGTGCCCTCGATGTCGTCGTTGGAGTAGTGCACCGTGACGTCGTACTCGCCCGCCTTCGCGAAGCTGCCGGAGCGCGGCACGGTCAGGGTGCCCTGGTTCGCCTTCACGGCGTCCGTGATGCCCAGACCGGTGACGTACCCGGTGCCGGACCCGTTGGTCGCGAGTCCGTCGGTGGGGCCGGTGCCGAATGTCTTGACGACGGCCGTGCCTCCCCGGGTGATCGTGCTGCTCTCGGCTTCGATGCGGGTGATGGCCGCGTCACCATCGACCGCGCGGGTGGTGCGGATGCTGTCGACCAGGGCCCCGGTCGAGCTGCGCAGCTCGAGCTCGGAGATGCCCTCGGGCAGGTGCACCCGGACGGTCGAGGTGGTCGCGTTCGCGTCCTTCGCGGTGAAGGAGGCGGCGACGCGGCCGTTCACCGTGAGCTCGAGTTTCGCGGCTGCGGCGCCCTTCCAGGAGACGGCGACGTCGTAGTAGCCGGACTCGTACGCCGCCGGGTAGGCGTCGACGCGACCGGTGCTGCCGATCTTCGCCCAGCCCGCGGTGGCGGGGGCGGCGAAGTCGAGGGCGGCGCCGCCGAAGAGGCGCAGGCTCGAGGCGGGGTAGTCCTGGCTCTCGGTGTTGACCGTGTCGCCGACGCGGGTCAGGTCGAAGCGGTCGAGGGTGACCCCGCTCGCGTTGTCCCGGCTGTAGCCCGCGTTGGGCAGCAGGGTCGTGCCGTCCTGGCTGGTGCGCAGTCCGAGGACGTGCGTGCCGGCGCTGAGCTGCACGAGCACCTCCGCGCTGCCTCGGGCGACGGACTGGACGTTGAACGGCTTCATGGCGCTGGCGCCCCACTGGACCTTCTGGTTGAAGGCGCCGTCGATGAACAGGGCGTGCTGCACGGGGACTCCGGGCGAGGCGCCGAGGACCTGCAGCCGGTACAGACCAGGCTTCGCGACCGCGACGGTCCACTCCGCCTTCGAGCCGACCTTGTCGAATCCGCGGACGTCCTTCTCGTTCGAGGCGCGGTAGCCCGAGGGCGTGCGGATCTCGGCGGAGGTGAGGGCCGAGTTCTCGGCCTCCATGACGTAGTGGTCGGCCTGCGCCGACTTCTGCGCGGTCACGTCGCGCGCCTGGCTGGGAGTGAAGACCAGCTGGTAGACGCTGCTCGCGGCGGAGGACGGGACGCGGACGGCGAGGGTGCCGTCGGTGATGGCGGCGTTCTCGATCGCGGTGACGACCGGGGGAGTGCCCGAGACGCCGTCGACGCCGTTCACGTTCGCCTCGCGGACCTCAACGTCGACCGAGGTGCCGAAGACGGCCGGGTCGATGCCGTTGATCGTGACGGAGGCGTCCTTTCCTGCAGTGGTGCCGCCGAAGAGGACCTGTCCGCGCTTCTGGACCTTGTCGAAGGCCGCGATGGCCTTCTGCTCACCGGTGGTGACCTTGGCGGTGGTGGATCCGGTCATGTCGCCGTACCACTTGAACAGCCACCAGCCTCCGTTGGCGTCGTTGACCTTCGCCTGGTTGTCGGACAGGGTGCCCGAGGCGGTCCAGTACGCCGTCTGGGCGTCGACCTTGGCGGCCTCGAAACCCGAGAACCAGCGCAGCAGGTTGTACGGCGAGCTCATGTCGGTGCTGGCGCCGTACTCGGTGATGTTGATGGACGGCGCCTTCTCGGCGGGGATGCCGGCGGCGAGGAAGTCCTGACGGGCCTCGGCCGCGCGCTGGGGGAGCCAGACGTAGCCGTTGAGTTCGTGCCAGACGAAGACGTCCGGAACGGTGCCTTGGGCGACGGCGGCCTTCAAGAAGTACCGGTTGCGCTCGGAGCCCATCCAGATCGAGTCGCCGGGACCCGCGATGCGGGGCTTCTGCAGTCCGTGCTTCGCGTAGACCGCGGTGATGACGTCGTGCGCCGCCTCCCAGTCGCCGATGCCGCCCGGGGTGAAGCTGTCGGGCTGCTTGCCGTCGATGAGGTACTTGTTGCGCTTGTCGCCGGAGTACCAGATCCAGTCGGGCTCGTTGAAAGGGATCAGGACGTACTTGTCGGGGTCGTCGGCGTTCGCCGCGATGCGCTCGGTGACGACCTCGAGGATCTCGAGGTAGTCCCAGACGCCGTTGCCGCCCTGCGTCTTCGCGCCGGTCAGCACGCCGTCGGCTCCGCGGGTGAAGGTCAGATCGTCGCCGGGCCGCTGTCCGCCGAAGTACGGCCAGTCGGGGTAGTAGTCCTGCGTGTAGACGTACAGCTCCTTGCCGTTCTTGGCGAAGAAGGTGTCCTCGATGTCGAAGACGTCACCGCCCGGGTGCTGCGTGCCCAGCGGCGGCTTCTGCGACGTGTTGGTGATCGCCGCGCCGTTGACGAGTGCCTGGGTGGGCGACTGCTCGTCACCGAATCCGTAGAGGGTCCCGGAGGCGCCTCCGCGGAACTGCCCGGTGGGCTGGGCGAAGTCGGCGACGATCGACTCGGTCTGGCGCTCCTGCACGGTCACCCGTGTCGTGAGCGGGCCGGTCCATCCGGGGACGGCGCCCTTGACGTCGAAGCTCGTTCCCGCTGTCTGGTACTGCGCCGCGGGGATCGGGTCCCACGTGATGGGCAGCTGCGCTGTCATCCCCGAGGAGTACGTGGCCTGCAGGTTCGCGGGCAGGGCCGGCTGCACTCCGACCGGGGTCGTGACGGCCCAGGTCGACTGGGAGACCGAGGTCACGTCTCCGGTGTAGCTGCGGTAGAGCTGCCCGACCTGGTCGGCGCTCAGCGCCTCGCGGTAGATCGAGAAGTCGTCGAACGCGCCCGGGAAGGTCGCGGCGAACGGGCCCGACCACGGGACCCTGCCGATCAGGCCCGATCGGGTGCTGCCGCCGCTGGTCAGGCGGCTGAAGTCGATGTTCACGGCCTCGGTGCGCACGAGTGCGCCGTTGAGGTAGTACGACATGCTCGTGCCGTTGAGCGTCGTCGTGATGAGGGTCCACTTGTTCGCGGGGAGCGGGACCTGGTCGTCGGCCTTGACCTCGGTGCCGGAGTTCGCAGTGGCACGGGACTTCCCGTCCTCGCTCGGCGTGAGGTAGGTGCCCCAGTTGTCGGCGGGCAGTGCGTCGCTGCCGATGATGTAGGCCCACGGGTTCTGGTTCGCGTACTGCCCGTCCCACTTGATCCAGGTCGAGACAGACAGGGCGTTCGCGCCGGTGAAGACGCCGTTCGGCACCTCGAGGTAGGGGGCGGTGGTCTGCCCCTGCGGAGCTCCCGGCAGGACTCCGGAGGCGCCGCTGGCCGGGGTCGCGCCGGTGCCGCGGGCCAGGGTGGTGGCGTTCTTCAGTCGCGCGTTCAGCGCGGATCCCGCGGTGCCGCTGTTCGCGATCACGGAAGTGCTCACGTCGTTGAAGTCGTACTTGACCGCGGGCTGGGGCACGGTCACGTCCGCTGCCTGTGCGGCTCCGGCGCCCAGGGTGACGAGCATCGGCGCCACGAGGGCGGCTGTGACCAGGCGGGCGAGGGCTCTGCGGAACGATGCTCCTGGGGAAGTCGCGGCCAGTGGAGACACCGCCCCCGATCCTGGCTCTCGCTGCCCCTCTCGGGACCCGCGCGCTCTGAAAACTGTGATCATGGTTGCTCCTCATCGAACAGTGGCTGCCCTCGTGCCGGGATGACCGGACGAGCGTCTCGTCGTCGGCGGGTCCTGCGACCGGCGCTCGACAGCGCAGGTCGCGGACGGTGCCAGGCGAACAGGGCGACTGTAACGCCGATTCGGAGCGATGAGAAGGTTTTCAAGAAACCGTTATCAGAGTCCGGCGTTACCCGACATCTGGCGCGGAGGAATGTGTGGACAAGTCTGAGTTCTCGGGCTTGCTTTCTGTTGAAATCGGTATCAAGATCGGTGTCGTTCGCTCGTAAGAACCGTTTCCTGCACACTCGGTGACGATGAGGAGGCGTATGCCCGAATCGGCCGCCTGGAGAAGCCAGGACGGCTCCGACTGACCTCCGGCCGCTCGGGCGAAGCCTCATTCGTCGTGGTCGTCCTCGAGTTCCGTGTGTTCAGCTCGAGTCCACGTGCCCCACTCCAACTTTCGAGATCGGCGCGCGGTCACCGGCCACGGTCCTCCGAGTTCCGTCCTTCCTGCTCGTCCCGACCGCCCGCGGCTGCACCAGCTGCGGCTCTTTGTGACGGTATCGGGCGTCTGCTCCGAGCCGGTCAGTGGTGCGGAACGGGTCGCGGTTGAGTGCTTCGTCGGAGGGGGGACTAGCGCGACCGTGACCGTGCGTGTCTTCGGTGGCGCCGCGGAAGGCGCCTCGTTTTTTTACAGGAGGATCTGCCGCGACGGATCCGGCTGCGGCAGAAGGATCCATGGCAAGGGTCGCGGAGCGATCCGCGGCAGCTCCATCCTCATCGCGTTCATCCAGCTCCAGGTGTCGAGATCGCCGAGTCCGTCGAATTCAATGTCAGCCTGACAGGTCGGGCTCCAGCCCGACGCGTTCTGCCTCAACGGCGAAGATCGTGAGCAAGCCGGGCGCGATGTCCTCGTCGACCGCCGAGTTCCGGTCGCGGACGAACTCGACAACACCTTCGATTCACCACTCCCCGTGCTCGGCGAACTGGCTCGGACTCATTAGACGTGCGTCGACTCGCACCTCACCAAGGACGACGTCTCGAGAGTGACCGGCTGCGATAGGGAAGGCCCAGTCTCCAGATTCGAGGCGAAGAGGAGGTGCGAGGATCACCGCCCGGATCAGGATGTCTGACGCAGGAGCGTCCAGGTCGAACCGCGTGCCGAATGTAAGGATCATAATAATATCCTAGAGTCGCTCGTCGCTGGCTGCAGCGGTTCCGGGAAACTTGGCGTGTGACAACCCGAGATTCCTTCGAACTCCCCGACGACGTCCTTGCGGCGTCGGATGCGTTCGGCAACCGGGTCCGGTTGGCGATCATCGACTTCCTGGTGCAGAGCGGGCCGTCGACCAGGGGAGCGATCGCAAGCGCGCTCAGCGTCAATTTGAAGACCCTCCAGTTCCACCTGGCCGGGCTCAGAAGCCTCGGCATCCTTCGCGTACGCGCGCTTCAAGCCTCGACGGGTGATTGGCACCGGCAGGAGTACGTCCTGGATCGCGCTCGACTCGACGTCCTGGTGCTCGCCCTGCAGGAGTGGTCCGCGCCACCGCAGTCGTGACGTCGCTGCCCACGAGGACGGTAAATGGTGTCAGTCGTTCATCTACGGACTCGCTGCACTACTGCATCACGTATCTGCTGAGCTAATGGTGATCCGTCCCCGGCGAGCTCGATGAGAGCCCGGATGACCTCTACTTGATGCACTCGGGGTCGTGCTAGCGCGGCCGCCAGGTCTTGCGTCAGCGCGTTCAGGGTTCGATAGGTACTCGGCGGCAGATCCGCCGTCACCCTGATCGGTTTTGTCCGGATCGGGGGCCCTGCTGGTTGTGCGCGCGTCGGCTCGGCGGTCGCGGAAGGTGTGCGAGCGGCGTCGCGAAGTCGCTCTGCCAGTTGCTGCGCGGCCGAGTTCACGGCGACTCCAGTAGTTCAGCGACCTCGCGCGCAACGGCCTCGAATACAGAACCGAATGCGACTCGAGACCCGAAGGATTGTGCGACCACTTCTCTTCGAGCTACTTCCGACTCGAGAACTTGATGTCCGAGCTCGGTGATGATTTCACGGTACATCCGCGTCGATCGAGCGTTCGTGACTGTTCGGTTCAGTAGCACGACTGTCCTCGCGGCTGCAGGTCGGTCAGCACGCTCGAGTTCGATGAGTGCTGAGACGTATTTGAATCTTTCAAAATCGAGCAGCGTGGGCGCCATGGGGACGACCAGGACATCGGCACTCCGGATCGCTGCCGCGGTGATACCTCGCTGGTCATCGGTCGGTGGAGTGTCCACGACGACTATCTCTACACCGGGCGGCACGATGCCGCCGAGGCGAGAGTCCAAGTTCCGGACCGGCAGTGCAATCGTCGGGATCGCCCATGCCGCACTCTCGCTCCATCGAAGAAGAGAGCCCTGAGGGTCCGCATCTACCATCAGGACGGCGCGATCGGTGCTGGCGAGTTGATGAGAGACGAAAGCAGTCGACGTCGTCTTCCCCGTTCCGCCTTTCAGGTTGACGAATGCCAGCGTCTTGTGGCTCATGTGCAAGTACTCACTTCAGTAGGTCCTTCATCAAGTAGTGCGGTAGCTACTGCATGCCGCCTTCGGTCCGGTCCTCGAGCCGCCTATGGGCGGCCCCCGCTTCGTCAGCGGTCGTTGACAGCGTGGGCCTGCGCCTGAAAGCCTTGGAGGGTGCTCTCGCAAGCAGGGCAGGAAACCCAGACGTCACCCGAACGCACTAGTCGCGTCGTCGAGTCGCATCCGCCGCACCAGGGGGACTGGGCGCTGCATCGTCGGCACCAGCCGTGCCTTTCCCAGAGGTGTCCTGTCGTGCCACAGAGCGTGTTCATCGTCTCGCGAGGGGCCGAGTGCTCGCGGTCGTCGGTCGCTCGAAGCCACTCGTACGGGCTTGCTTCGATTCCCGCAGCCACGAACGCGACTGGGTCGACCACGGTCGCTCGTGCTCTGCCGAGGATGGCGCTGGAAGCCTGAAGAAGATCAATCATTTGAACGCTGTTGTGAAGGAGACCAGCGGAACGCAGCTCGAGCAGTTTCTTCTCGAGTCGCGATCGATTCAGCCTGGGATGCAACTGACGCAGCAGTTCGGCCGTCTCGTCGGTGTACTCCAAAGTGGGCGCAGGCGCATTCGATTGTCGAGGTGATGATGTTCTCCTCGAGGGGTGTTCTTGGGAATGGTCTTTCTTAAGGGCGGGATAGCCCGTTGTCGGGTGCACCGCGGCGGGTGACCGGACTTCGGTCGATCCGGGTGCGGGTATTCCTCCTCGGCTAACAGCTTTCGGAAGATCGTCGTCCGTGGATCGTGCGCTCGGCCCAACCGACCCCGACTCGTCCGGCTGGTCCGCCGAGAGAATCGAAGTCCGCCCCGTTGACGGGTTTCCCTCCCTGGCTCGGTCCGCGTCGTGGTCGGCGGCTGGTTCAGGGTCCAGCACGTGGAAGACGAGCTTCCGGGGCTGGCCGCCGATCTTCTTGCCGGCCTCATCGACGGACCCTGCCGGCCAGCGAACGGTCTCTGCGCGGAGGTATCCAGCACTCTCAAGCCGCCGTCGCGCTGCCAGGAACGCGTCCTTGCCAAGCCCGAGGTCCTGCTGCGCGCGAGCTTGTGTGATCGCGTAGTCGCGGCGGTGGCTCAGGAGGTACAGATAGATGCTCAGGGCATTGCCGACGACTCGCCGGTCGCGGGTCCACCAGTTGCGGTACTGGCCGAACTCGCGCTCGAAGGTCAGCTCCGGTCGGACGAACTCGGACTCAGCGGCCATGGTGAGCTCGGGGTCGATCGGCGGATGGCTGCTGACCGTTCTGCTTCTGACGTAGGTGTAAGCATTCGTTACGCATGAGCCAGACGGTAGCGCCAAGGTGGACAATCCTCACTTTCTCGGCGAGAGTTGGCGCATGAGCAACGTTTTCAGCATCCCGGGCGGTGACCACGCCGCGACCCCGGAGCGCATCACGCTCCTGGCGTTCCGACGACGTATGACGATGGCATCTCTCGCGCGGGCGTCAGGTATCCAGCGCACCTACCTGAGCCAGAAGATGCACGGGAAGACGCGGTGGTACCTCAAGGATGTGGAGGCAATCGCAGCCGCGCTCGACACGACCATCGCGTTCCTGACCGGCGAGACCGACGACCCGGAGCGCATGACCGGCGGCGTCTTCGTCCCATCCGAGGAGTACCGGGCGTTCTGCGATTGGCGCGAAATGTACGCCCGCAACGAAGAAAGGCCCGCCGAAGCGGGCCTTCCAGCACTCTCGCGAGTGGCACTGTCTCAACCAGTACTCGGTGGCTCCGAACCACCGAGTGGTCTGGATTCCGAGTGCGCCCGGAGGGATTCGAACCCCCAACCTTCTGATCCGTAGTCAGATGCTCTATCCGTTGAGCTACGGGCGCAGTCCATCGCGTGACCCCGGGGGGCGCACGCAACGAGGTACGACTATACACGCCGGCGGGTCCCTCCGCGAATCGGCGTCCGGGCGGAGGGGGGGTGCTGCTCCTCCGCCCGGTCGGCGCTCAGTCGACCGCGGTCATGCGCGCGCCCAGGCCCTTGAGTCTCGCGACGGTCAGGGTGCCGACCGCCTGCGGAGCGCCCTCCGGCGAGAGCACGAAGGCGTTGCGGGCGACGTACAGAGCGCCGTCGCGCAGCTCGATCGCGGCCGGCGACGTCACGGCGAGTCCCGTGACCGGCGTCGACGTGCGCGGCAGGATCAGGGCGACGCGGCCGGTGCCCTGCGGTCCTCCGAACAGCTCGGTCACCGCGATGGTGCCCGTGAAGCGGTCGACGGCCAGGCCGGTCGCGCTGATCAGGCCCTTCGCCACCGTGCGGACCTCACCGGTGCCGGGGTGGATCTTCAGGACCGAGCCGCGGGCGCCGAGGCTCGGGTCCTCGGGGCCGCCGGGCAGCGAGGTGACGTACAGCCAGCCTCCGGGGCCGACCTCGATGTCGGTCGGGACGGGCTCGAAGGAGTAGCCGTAGCCGGCGCTGCAGGCGGGGAAGCCGAAGGCGGCGGCGGTCTCGGCGGTGATCGTGACCGGTGCGGTCGGAGGCAGGACGGCCACGGTCGAGACGTCCCCTCCGGGCGCGACCTTCACGATCGCGTTGCCGGCGGCGTCGGCGACGTACACGCCCGCGCTCGTCGCGGTGGAGGCGTACGGATGCACGTCCACGACTCCGGAGTAGGAGGCGGGGCCCGCGACCGACGGATCGACCTGGGCGGCGCACTCGGCCGGCAGGTCCACGAAACCGTAGGTGTTGCCGGCGTCGGGATTCGCGGTGGCCTCGTACTCGCCGAGGTCGGCGAGGGTCGTCGGCGAGCCGCCTCCGGTCGGCGCGGAGCGCAGGAGCGCCGTCCCCTCCTCCTGGACCCCCTCGGTGTAGTAGACGGTGGAGCCTCTGACCGACACCGCGCCGATCTCGGAGCCCGGGGCGGACGCGGCGACCGAGGTGGTGCCGTCGGGGGCGACGCGGGTGAGCAGGCCGGCGAAGTTCTGCGCGACGAAGGCGGTGCCGCGGGCGTCGACGGCGAAGCTCAGCGGAGAGAACAGACCGGTGGCCCGGTCGGTGATGGAGACGAAGGAGAGGGGGGAGGGGGCGGCCTGCGCGGCGGGGGCGAGGCCGAGGGTGGTCACGGCGACGGCTGCGGTCGCTGCGACGAGGAGGCGTTTGTTCACGAGGTGCTCCTTTGCACTCGGGGTGCGGGCGGAGCGAGGGGCGGATCATGCGGTCCGCTACTCCGACCGCGACGGCGGGGATTCGCCGATGGGGGCAGAGTAGGACGCCCCCGGGCCGGTGTCCAGGTGGCGGGCGTGCCGCAGCAGGCGCTCCTCCGTCGCGGACGGCCGTGCGCTCAGGCCTGAGCGCGGTGGTCCGCCCGGTACTGCGACGGGCTCGTGCCGTTCACGGCGCGGAACTGGCGCGAGAAGTAGAAGGCGTCGGAGTAGCCGACCGCCTGCGCGATCTCGGCGACGGTGTCGTCGGTGGTGATCAGCAGCTCGCGGGCGCGGGCGCTGCGCAGCCGCTTCACGTACTCCACGGCTCCGAGGCCCGTCGCGCGGGTGAACAGGGCCGAGAAGTGCGAGGGGCTGAGGCCGGCGAGGGCGGCGAGCTCGGTGATGCTGGTCGGCGACGCGAAGTGCTCGCGGAGGTGCTCCTGCGCCAGGCGGATGCGGTCGCCGGACTCGACGGGGCCGCGGGAGCGGTCGGCGGCGAGCTGCGCGAGGAGGTGGAACGCCGCTCCGCTCGCCGAGTAGAGGCTCGCGGCGGTCTCGTCGCGCTCGAGCGCGAGGACGGCCTGCTCGATCAGGGCCTTGGCGGCGAAGGCGTCGCCGACCGGCACGACCGGGCCGGTGGCGTCGCCGAGAGCGGCCGAGACCAGCGCGGGCACGTCGGCGCCGCGCACGTGCAGCCACCAGACCGACCACGGCTCGGCGGGGTCGGCGCCGTAGCGGTGCGGGGTGCCGGCGGGCAGCACGACGGCCTGCCCGGACGACACCACCGTCGTCGCTCCGCCCGCGTGGACCGCGCCACGGCCGGCCGTGCACAGGATCACGATCGCCTCGTCCGCGCCGTGGGGGCGACTCCGGCTGTGGGACGCCGCATGCGGGAAGTGTCCAGCATCGGTCACGAGGAGCCGGTCGGTGATCGGCTCGGCGAGGGCCCGCTGCACCAGCGGAGCCGGGAGCACTCGCAGTCTCTGCCCGAGGAAGCCGTCCGTCATCGCCACGTCGTCGAGTGTACGAGGAACGGAGGATCGTCCAGCCGGTCCGTCGGATCCGCCATGGGAACGGCGCGGCGCGCTGCCTAGGCTGGCGCGATGACGGCCCAGAACTCCGCAGCCCAGAACCCCGCAGTCCGGAACCGCGCACCCCTCTACCCCGACTCCCGCTACGTCCCGGTCCCGCTGCCCGCCCATCTGCCCGAGACGCTGACGATCACCCTCTGGGACTTCTCCTGGTACGTCCGCACCGGCCCCGGCGAGCCGTTCGAGGACCTCGACGCGGCCTTCGCGGGCGCCGTCGAGCGCGGGTACAACACGATCCGCATCTGCGCGATGCCGTTCCTCCTCTTCGGCTCGGGACTCGACACGCGCGAGCTCCGGCTCGGCCCGCTGGGCGGCGCCTACGGGCAGCGCGTGCGCTGGTACGACGTCAAGCAGGAGACGGTGATCGACGGCCGCGCGCACCTGCTCGCGCTGTTCGAGGCCGCGCGACGGCACGGCGTGTTCGTGATCGTCTCGTCGTGGGAGTACCAGCAGTCCTCGTCCTTCGCCTTCGAGCGCGACTGGTTCGACGCCCTGACGGCCGTGGCGCCGGAGGAGCGGGCCGAGCGGCTCGCCGAGGCGCAGGCCGCGCTGGTGGCGTTCGTCGCCGAGCACGGTCTCGACGACCGGATCGCCTACGTCGAGCTGCACAACGAGGTGCAGGCGGGGCACCTCACCGACGGGCTGGACGTCGACCTGACGGACATCGACGCGGCGACCGTCGCCCTCACTCCGCGCCTGACCCGGGGGATCGACCGGTTCCACGAGCTCTCGCCCGGGGTGCCGTGCGCCGTGAACTACGCGCACGTGCCCGTCGGCGGGATGCGCGGGATCCCGTGGAACTCGGACGTGCTGGCCCTCCATCCCTACATCTACGGCGTGCTGAACGAGATGATCAGCGAGTTCGGCCTGCGCGGACCCCTCGAGGGGTTCGAGCAGGAGCGCGCCGAGCGGGCGTTCCTGCTCGAGGGCGCCCCTCCGATCGCCGAGTGGACCCTGCCGCCCGAGTCGCAGTGGAAGCTGACGGCCACGATCGTGGGCCGCGGCGAGATCTACGCGCACGACTGGGGCGACGCCTCCGCCATCGACCGCTGGCTCGAGGAGCACTACGCCCGGCACCACCTCGAGATGCGCTCGACGCTGCGGCAGTGGATCGCCGTCGCGGCCGATCACGCGGCGCTGCGGGGCGTCCCGCTCGTCTTCGGCGAGGGCTGGGTCGGCTACACGCCGCTCGAGGGCCGCTTCGAGGAGGGCGCGATCGGCGCCGAGTACTGCCGCCTCGCGATGACGGAGTCGCGGCGCGTCGGCGCCTGGGGCTCGATCGTCTGCTCGAACGCGGCTCCGCAGCACCCGATGTGGGACGACGTCGCGCTGCAGCTCGAGTGCAACGCGCTCTTCACGGGGGAGTGAGCTCGCACCGGGAGCGGGCGTCCCTCACTCCCGGTGGAACAGCAGCAGCTCGGGCAGGCTCGTCGCGAAGTAGTCGGTCGATCCGTCCTCGCGCACGGCCGCCGGTGCGGTGAAGGCGGGGCGCGCCTCGCCGAGCGATGCGGGAGGGGTGCCGAGCGGCAGTCCGAGGGCCGCGCGTGCCGCGTCCCAGGCCGCGAGCGCGCGTCCCTCGCCTCCCTCCCAGGGCTGGAACGGGCGCGATTCGAGCAGGTCGAGCGCCTCCGCGGCCCGTCCCGCGGCGGTGAGCAGCTCGGCGTACCCGACGGTGAGGTCGTCGCGCGAGAGCACGAGCGGCAGCTCGCTCTCGAGGCGGGCGAGCCGGTCGTCGTGGCCGAGGCGCGCGGCGAGCTGGTCGAGCTCGTAGAGGATCCGGGCGTCGTCGGGAGCGAGCTCGCGGGCGCGCAGGTAGGCCGACCACGCCGCGTCGTCGTCGCCGGAGTCGTTGTAGGCGGCGAGGCCGGCGTTGCGGTGGGTGACCGCGTCGGTGCTGCCGCCGGCGATCGCGCGTCGCCAGTGCTCGGCGGCCTCCCCGCGGCGTCCGGCGTCGTAGAGCAGCATCCCGAGGAGCGCGTGCGCGCGGGTGTCGGCTGGATCGGCGGCGACGGCCGCGACGAGCGCGTCGTGCGCGTCGAGGCCCGCGGGGAACGCCCGGACGGCGTCGACCGAGGCGGCGTCGCGACGGACGGCGGCGGCGTCATCGCGTCGGCCCTGCCGCTCGAGGAGGTGGGCGAGCAGGTAGCCGGCGGGCGCGGCGGCGCTGCCGGCCCCCTCCGGAGCGGGCGCCCCGTGCAGCACCGACGCGAGCAGTCGCTCCGCCTCGGCCGTCTCGCCGAACGAGGCGAGGTCGAGGGCCGCGTCGATCCGCGCGAACGGATCGGCGGGGTCGCGTCCGTCCAGGGTCCGGGCGAGCTGGTCGAGCGGATCGAGCGCGAGGGTCTCGCCGAGCAGCCGCGCCGCCTCCTCCGCACGCCCGAGGGCGCGGAGGCAGACGACGGCGAGCGCGCGGGCGCGGAGGTCGTCGGTGTCCAGGCGCAGCGCGGTCCGCACGTCGTCGAGGGCTGCGGAGTGGTCGCCGTCGGCCGCGAGGAGGCACGCGCTCTCGACGAGCGCGGCGTGCGCCCACTTGCCGTCCCACGCGGCCTTGCCGAACGCGGCGGCGGCCTCGCGCCGGCGGCCCAGGCGCACGAGGATCAGCCCGCGCAGGTGCAGCGCCTCGGTGTCGGCGGGGTTGGCGTTGTGCGCGGTGAGGCGGCGGAGCGACGCGTCGCAGTGCTCGAGCGCCTCGTCGTACTCGCCGCGGCCGTACGCGTGCTCGGCGAGCGCGAGGTGGACGCGCGCGTCCCCGGGATCGCGCCGCAGGGCCTCGCGCCAGTAGGGCAGCGGCGAGCGGGTGGGGTGCCGGTACTGCGCGAGGTGCACGCCGGTGAGGTACAGCTCGTCGACGGAGGCGGTCTCCCGCGGCGACGGCGGCTCGGTGGCCGTCTCCGGCTCCTCCTGCTGCACCCTCGCGGGCACCTCGTAGGCGAGCAGGGTCGCTCCGCCGGAGCGGACGACGACCGCCAGCCCCGCCGGATCGGTCCGGGAGGTGGGGACGTCCGCGACCAGCGGAGCGCCCGGTCCGAGGTCGACGGTCCACTCGCGCAGGACGGCGCCGTCGTCGAGGAGCTGCACGGTCGCGGCCGGGTGCCGACGCGTCGTCGCGACTCCGATCCGGATGCGGCCGCCCTCGACGTCGAGGTGCACCGCCGTCTCGCGGGTCGCCTGGTGCGCGACTCCGATGCCGCGGATCGGGTACCAGTACTGCGTGAACGTCTTCGTCTCGCCCGGCATCAGCCACGAGAAGTCGGGCTGGTTGTCGGTGAAGACTCCGGCCATGAGTTCGACGTAGGGGCCGTCGGAGTCGGTCAGCTGCGCGTCCCAGGCGTGCCCGAACGGCGCGTCCCCCCAGGTCCACTGCTTCTTGCCGGGCGCGACGCGGCGGTCGGCCCAGTGCACGAAGCCCGCGCCGGCGCGGTGGTCGTAGCCGCCGAAGAAGGAGTCCTCGGTGCGGACGACCATGTAGGAGGTGGGGACCGGGATGCTGCGGTAGAAGTCGAGGCGTTCCGCGCCCGGATCCTGCTCGGCCCGGGCGGGGTAGTCGACTCCGTAGTACGGGCGGTCGGCCGCGGGGAACGCGGTGATGGCGCGCCGCGCGTGATCGGCGACGTGCTGCACGTCGCGCGGGAAGAAGGACTGGTAGTCGTCGTGGACCCGGGCGGCGACGTTCGCCCACCAGAGGAAGGTGCGGCGCTCGCGGGTGCGGTTGTGCAGCCGCACGTCGAGCTCGACGAGGCTCGAGCCGGGTCGCAGGCGCACGCCGTGCAGCCCCTTCATGCGGCTGAGTGGGTCGTGGTCGCAGCACCAGACGACCACGGAGCCGTCCTCGTCGCGCCCGATCTCGTGGTCGGTGGGCAGGAAGGTGCCGGGGCGGTGGTGCTGCGGCCAGTTGAACTCGACGCCGCCGCTGACCCAGGGTCCGGCGAGGCCCACGAGGGCCGGCTTGATGACGGAGTTGCGGTAGAAGAAGTCGTAGCCGGTGGTCTTGTCGCGGCCCGAATGGATGCGTCCGCCGAGATCCGGGAGGACCACGACCTGCACGAACTCGTTCTCGAGCACGACGGCCCGCCATTCGCGGTCGACCGGCTCGGGCGCGATCCGGTCGATGAACGGCAGCGGGTACACCCGGCCGCTGGAGCCCTGGTAGACGCGGCGGTCGAGGAACATCGGCAGGCGGCTGGGCTCCTCCGGCGCGTAGGTGGGCAGGATCAGCGCGGTCTCCCAGACAGCGGCACCGCCCTCGGCGAGCACGGCGGCGGCCTCGGCGGGCGCGGCGAGGAGGGAAGAGGAGGCGGCGGTGGATCCCATGCCCCGAGGGTAGGGAGGAGGGGTGCGCGGGGGAATGGCGCGGTGACCTGGACGATCCTCCGACCGCTACCCCTCCTCCCCACGACCTCGTCCGGTGAGTTCTCCACAGTGCTCCGCGCCTGCCCTCCGCCCACATGCAGATGGTCACTACTCTCCTCGCACGGGGCTGAAGCGGACCGTCGCCGGCGCGGATGCGCACGAGCGGCTGAGGAGAGGACTACGGATGAGTCGAACGGAACGATCGGGGCCGGCTGATCGTCGGAGGGGCGGCCTCCGGGCGGCGGTCACCGCGGCGACGGGCTGCGCGCTCGTAGGCGGGCTGCTCGGCGGGGGAGCCCTGGCGCTGCCCGCGGCGGCGGCGGGCGACCCTCCGCGGACCACGCTCGACAACACCCTGCTGCACGGCGGAGCGACCAACGGGGGCGTCACGACCGTCTCGGCCTGGCTGCGCGCGGGCGAGGTGCTGCAGGTCGACCTGCATCCGCTGAAGGGCGGCTCGGGGTCGGGCGAAGGGGAGAGCGGCGGAGGGACCGCGGCGGTCACCGCGCCCGACGGCACCGTGCTCGACACGCAGGTGTTCCCGCGCGGGGCGCCGCCGAGCACCGCCGCGGGCGGATCCTTCGTCGCCGACGCGACCGGCGTCTTCCGGGTGAGCGTCACCGACGACGACGTGGCCGCGCCGGTCAACCTCGTCTGGAGCATCGGCGTCTCGTCGGCCGAGGGGGAGGCGATCGCGGGCCGGGTCTGGTCGACGTCCTACGGGATCCAGTCCGGAGCGCGCGAGAGCTACCCCCGCGCCGAGGACCGGCGCTCCACTTTCACGCTGCACGCCGTCACCGAGACGGGGGCGCGCTACGACATGACGCTGCGCGACTACGACGGAGTCGCGTCCACGCTCCAGGCGACGAACAAGGGCAACGTGCGGGTCGGCTCCTCCGATCCCTCCTACCTCTCGGTGCCGATGCCGCAGTCGACCGAGGCGGGAGGCGTCGGAGCGCAGTTCCTCCAGCCGTCGGGCCGCACGGGAGTCGACGGACTGCAGACGTACAAGCTGTTCCTCGATCCTCCCTCGGCCGATCTGCCCGCCTCGATCGCGCCCGCCTACGCCGCGCCCACCATCGCCGACCTCGCCTACCGGCGCTCCGGCTCGGGTTCGAACGCCGGCTCGCTGACCGGAGTGCTCGGCACCCAGCCCGGCACGGTCGGAGTCGACATCGACGCCGACGGCGACGGCCGCTGGGACGGCGAGCGCGACGTCCACCTGACCGAGATCGTCGCCGCGCCCGGGCCCTTCGCCGTCGCGTGGGACGGTTTGGACGGCCGCGGCGACGCCGTCGACACGACCGACCCCGACGTCCGGTTCCGGGCCGCGATCGGCCGTACCAACGAGTTCCACTTCACCCGGGTCGACGCCGAGACCTCGGTCGGCGGCGTCTCGATCGTGCGCTCCACCGGCGGCGGCGGCGATCCCGCGGCGATCCACTGGGACGACTCGCTGCTCGAGGAGTCGAACTCCGAGCGCTACTCCGTCACCTCGCGTGTCTCCTCCGGTGCCGAGGGGGTCGACTCGAGCGCAGGGGTGCACCGCTGGCGCAGCGACGACACCGACCAGGACCGGACGCCCAACGCGAACGACTCCGTGCACGGCTCCTACGGCGACCTGCGCGCCATCGACGACTGGGCCTACGGAGCCGACGGGGCGTCCGCCGAGGCGGGCCTCGGGGCGCTGGCCCCGCACGTCACGATCGGCAAGACCTCGTCGGTCGCCTCGGACGCGCCGCTGACCCCCGGAGCCCGGGTGCCCTACCGGGTGACCCTGACCTCCGACGGCACCGGCGACGCGGTGGACGCCTCGGCCGTGGACTTCCTCGACGAGGGGGTGCTCGACGACGCCGATCTGGACGAGGCCTCGATCCGCACCTCGCACGGCTCGGCGGCGGTCGATCCCGCGACCGGGCGGATCACCTGGGCGGCGGGGACCCTGCCGGTGGGCACGGTCGCGGAGCTCCTCTTCGACGTCGTCCTGCATGTGGGCGGCGACGGGGACCGCTCACTGGTCAACACGGCCTGCCTCGCGTCGGCGCCCTTCCAGCCCTCCGAGTCGACCGTCGGCACCGATGCGAACCCCTGCGCGACGGTGCCGCACACCGTCGGCGAGGCGCGGCTGTGGCTCCGCAAGACGGCCTCGCAGCCGTCGGCCGCGCACGGCGGCGCGGCGGGCTTCGACGTCGTCGTGGGCAACTCCGGCACCGTCGACGCGTCCGGAGTGACGGTCACCGACGTGCCTGCATTCGAGCACCTCCTGGACGCGACGATCGAGGACGGCGCCGGAGGAGTGCAGCCCGCGACCGAGCCGGTCACGGGACTCGGCATCCCGGCGGGCGGGCAGATCGCCCTGCACGTCAGCGGCCGGGTGGCCGACGGCTACGACGCGCTCACGGTGCGCAACCGCGCGACGATCACCGAGCAGCCGACCGGCTTCGAGCCTCCCCTCGTCGAGAACGCCTGCGCCGACGAGCCCACCGCCTCCTGCGCCGAGATCCCGGTGCCGCCCCTCGAGGGCCGGCTCGAGATCGTCAAGACCGCCCTGACCGGGACGGTCGCGCACGGTGGTCGGGCCGGCTTCGAGATCGCGGTCCGCAACACGGGCGATCGACCGGCCGGAGGATTCACGGTCGTCGACCTGCCGACGCTCGCGCACCTCTCCGACGTGACGATCTCGCAGGACGGCGGCCCGGAGTCGGGGGACCTGTCGGTCGAGGGCCTGAACCTCGCTCCGGGAGCGTCGACCGTGTTCCGCGTCACCGGCACCGTCGCGGACGGCGTCGACGCGTGGACGATCCCGAACCGCGCCTCGATCGACGACCTGCCCGAGGGCTTCGCGCCGACCGTCGTGGGTAACCCGTGCGCCGATGACACCGCGGCGTCCTGCGCAGAGGTGGTCGTGCCGCCGGTCGGAGTGGTCCCGACGGTGATCGCGACCACCGCGACCCTCGCGTCGACCGGGGTCGCCGGTGGAGCGGGCGTGCTCGGCGCGGGGACGCTGCTGCTGGCCGGCGGCGGCCTGCTGCTGGTCCGACGCCTCCGTCCGAGGTCCGGCCGCGCGTGATGCGACCGTGGGTCCCCGCTGCCGACCGGCGCGGGGACCCGCACCCTCTTCCTCTCAGACCGCCCCGTCTCCAGCGGGCCCCGACCCAGAAGGCGCTGTCCATGACGTCCCCCTCCGATCTCCCGCTCCACGTCACGGAGCGCTTCGCCCTGCCCGGCGGACTCACCGGTGTCAGCACCTGGTCGGCTCCGGACCCCGAGCGCCTGGAGCAGCTGCTGCGCACCCGCGCCGGCCACCCGCACCCCGACCGCGAGCCGCCCCGGCGGCTCCACCTCGTCCCCGCCTCCCTCGTCCTGATCGAGGAGTCGCGCGGCGGTGTGCTCCACCGCCTCGACCCGCGGCAGGAGGCGCGCACCGACGTCCGCTGGGCGCGGGCGCTCCGCCGCTCGCGCCGACCCGCGTGGCTCCGCCGACTCGTCGGGCCCGCGGACCTGCCGGACCCGGGATCCCCTCGATCCCTCGGCCGCCGGACGGAGCGGGCGGAGGGGATCGGACCTTGACGGTCCGCACCCTCGCCGCCGTCGCGGAGCGCGACCGGCGCACGTGGCTCGTGAGCATCCCCGAGCTCGGCACCGCGGTGCGGGCGTCCACCGTCAGCGAGGTGGACACCGTGGCCCGCGCGGCGGCCGCCCTGCTCCTCGACCTCTCGGAGTCGGAGATCGAGGTCGTGTCGACCGTGCGCGTCACCCCGCAGGCCGGCCCGCGCGAGTCGGTCTCCCCGAACAGGCTGCCGCGCTCGTGACGGGGCGCGCATGACCTCCGGGCCCGTTTCGGATCAGCCCTTCACGGCTCCGGAGGTCATGCCGGCCACGATCTGGCGGTTGAAGAAGATGTACATCACCAGCGGCGGGATCGTGATGAGCAGCACGTCCATGAAGAGGAGGTTCCACGACGACACCGACTGCGACGAGAAGTTGTACAGCGTCAGCTGCACGGTGGCGTTCTCGTCGCCCGGCAGGAAGTACAGGGCGTAGGTGAAGTCGTTGAACACGGTCACCGCCTGCACCACGATCACCGTCACGATCACGGGCTTCAGCAGCGGCAGCACCACCGTGAAGAACAGGCGGAACGGTCCGGCTCCGTCGATCGTCGCGGCCTCGTCGAGCTCGCGCGGGATCGTCGAGACGAAGGCGCGGAACAGGAGGATGCAGAACGAGAGGCCGAAGGCCACGTGCACGGCGATCAGGCCGGGCAGTGTCTTGAAGAGCTCGAGGCCCTGCAGCACCCAGATCGTCGGCACGACCGCCGGCGGGATGATCAGGCCGGCGAGCACGAACCCGTTGACGAGCGGGTTCCACCTCGACCGGCGGCGCTGGAGGACGTAGCCGACCATCGCGGCCAGGACCACCATGATCGAGACCGACACGATCGTCAGCACCGCGCTGTTCACGAACGCCCGCAGCAGCACGAAGTTCCGCGCCGAGACGACCTCCTGCAGGTTCTCGACGAAGTTCCACTGCGTCGGCAGCGTGAAGCCGAGCAGCGACGCCTCCTGCTGCGTCTTGGACGCGGTCAGCACGATGAAGAGGAAGGGCACGATGAAGACGATCACGGCGAGGACGATCGCGGTGATGCCGCCGCCCCAGCGCCAGAGGCGCGAGCCGCGGCCGACCCCGCGCTGCCGCACCTTCGCGGCCGGAGGATCGAGAGGGGTCGTCGAGAGCGGAGTGGGGGTGATCGGTGTCGCGGTCACAGCTCCTTGTCCTTCCGGTTGAGCCAGGCCGAGAGCGGGAAGATCAGCGCCGCCACGACGAGGAAGAGGATCACGTTGCCGGCGGTCGAGAGGCCGTAGAAGCCCGCCTGGTACTGCTTGTAGATGACCGACGCGACCACGTCGCTCGTGAAGCCCGGCCCGCCCTTCGTCATCGCCCAGATCAGATCGAACGAGCGCAGCCCGCCGATGAGCGAGAGGAGGATCACGGTGACCGTGGCGGGACGCAGCAGCGGCAGAGTGATGTGCCGGAAGTTGTGCCAGGCGCCGGCGCCGTCGACGCGGGCCGCCTCGAAGTAGTCCTGCGGGATCGCGACGATGCCCGCGATGTAGATGAGCGTCGCGAGTCCGACGCCCTTCCAGACGTCGACCAGGGCGACCGAGAACAGCGCCCACTGCGGATCCGTCAGCCAGCCGGGACCGGCGATTCCGATCGCTGCCAGGCCCTGGTTCACGACGCCGTCGAAGGGGTCCAGGAGCACCTTGAAGGTGATGCCGATGCCGATCGTCGACACCAGCACCGGGAAGAACACGACGCTGCGCAGGAATCCGCGGCCGATGATCTGCGAGCTGAGCAGCAGGCCCAGCAGCATCCCGAGGACGATCTTGAGGCCGGAGGTGATCGCCGCGTAGACGAACGTGTTGACGAACCCGGTCGTGAGCGCCGGGTCCTGGAAGAACGCGACGAAGTTGTCGAAGCCGATGAAGGTCGAGTCGAACAGCGTCCAGCGCGTGAGAGAGAAGTAGAGGGAGGCCGCGGTCGGCACGAGGAACAGCACCACGTAGAAGACGCCGGCGGGCAGGTAGAACCAGGTCGGGTACGGGCTCTTCATCGCCCGGGGCCGCGCGGGCTTCTCGGGGGCGGGGGCGCTCGCCGGAGTGGGGCGCTCCTGCGTCAGTGCGGTCATCGGATCTCCGTCGATCGGGCGGGAAGGGGAGGGAGGGGCGGCGCGAGAGGCGCCGCCCCGGGGTGCGGGGCGAAGGCCCCGCCGGTCACCAGCCCTCGAGGCCGAGCTGCTGGGCCTGCTTGGTCACGTCGTCGTCGTACTGCTGGGCGCCCTCGGCGGCCGAGGTGATCCCGGAGCCGACGGCCACGGTGATCTGCTCGAGCGCAGGCCCCTTGATGGGCGAGAGGAACTCCAGCGCGGGCGCCGTGTCCCCGCTGTCGAAGTAGGGCTGCATGTCCGAGATCATCGCGGGGACGTCCTCGGGGAGGTCGCAGCCGTCGATGACGTACGGGCCCTGCACGACGGTCTGCTCGCTCTGGATGTCGCAGCTCTCGGGCGACACGAGGAACGCGAGGAAGTCCTTCGCGGCCTCGAGCTTCTCGCCCTCGACGGTCTTCGAGACGTACACCGCGCCGGGCTGCCAGACGGTGAGCGGGTTCGAGTCCGCCGACTCGCCGGGGAGCGGGAAGGTGCCGACCGTCTGCGCCGCGTCGGGGTAGTTGGCCACGAGGGGCTGCGACGCGAACGTCAGCATCGGGTACTGCGCTCCCTCGCCGGTGGCGACCATCCGCACGCCGTCGTCGTAGGTCGCCGAGGCGAAGTCCTCGTTGAACAGCCCGGCCTCGCCCGCCTCCTGCAGGTGCTCGAAGCCCGCCAGAGCGGGCTGGTCGACGTACTTCGCGTCGCCGGCCGTGTACTCGTCGGCCCAGTCCGGGTTCTCGGCGAGCACGTTGGCGAAGTCGCCGAGGACCATGAGCTGCGAGGTCCAGGTGTCGCCGTAGGTCTGCACGATCGGGGCGACGTCGCCGGCGGCCTTGATCGCCTCGCTGTTCGCGAGGAACTCGTCCCAGGTCTTGGGGACAGAGAGGCCGAGTTCGGCGTACACGTCCTTGTTGTAGAGCACCGCGCCGCCGAAGGACTGGCCCAGCGGAGCGCCGTAGAAGCCGGACTCGGTCGAGACGACGCGCTGGAAGTCCTCGGTCAGCGAGTCCTTCCACTCGACGTCCGAGAGGTCGGCGAGGTTCTGGTCCGGGTTCAGCGCCTGGAACAGCGATCCGGAGTTGTAGCCGAACAGGTCGGCCATCTCGCCCGTGGCCAGGCGGGTCTTCACGACGTTGTCGCCCTCGCTGCCGGCGGGGCGGGTCTCGACCTCGATCGTGACGTCGGGGTTCACCTCCTTGTAGGCGGTGACCAGGGCGTCCATCTGGGCGCCGGCGAGCTCCGTGTTGTCGATGAGGATCGACAGCGTCGATCCGTCGGCGGAATCGCCGCCGCCGGTGCTGCAGCCGGTGAGCGCGAGAGCGAGCGCCGCTCCTCCTGCGCCGAGGGCGAGCACTGCTCGCCGGTTCTGTCGGGTCGACATCCTTTACCTCCATGTAAAGACAACTGCGGTGTTGCGGGGTGCCCGGGGGCGGTCGGCCACCGGGGCCCGAGGGCCGTCCGGCGGGCCGCGCAGGGAGAACATACGTCGGCGCCGTGAAACGTGTCAATCGATCTACACGAATTCGTGGACCGATCTACAGAATCGTGCTCCAGGCGTTACAGTGGCGTTCGCGGCGTCGCTCCCGAGGCCGTCCGGCGGAGGACCGCCGAGCATCACGACGAGGGGACCGCGATGAGCGAGACCGAGCGCCGACCCCGTGGACCGGCCACGATCCAGGACGTCGCCCTGCGTGCCGGAGTGTCGCGCGCCGCGGTCTCGAAGGTCATCCGCAACGCCTACGGCGTCTCTCCGTCGATGCGCGAGCGCGTCGCCGCGGCGATCGACGAGCTCGGCTACCGGCCCAGCGTCGCCGCCAGGGCCATGCGCGGTGCCAGCTTCACCATCGGCGTCGAGGTGCCCCAGCTCGACAACTCCTTCTTCAACCGCATCGTCACGGGTGCCGCCGCCGCACTCGACGGCAGCCGCTACCAGCTGATCGTCGCCCCGGCGCAGAGCGACTCCCGCGAGGGCTTCCGGGCGATCGAGGCGCTCGTCGACCGCCAGGTCGACGGCCTGATCGCCGTCTCGCCGATGGTCGAGCCGTCGTGGCTCGAGAAGCTCGCCCTGCACACCCCGATCGTCATGCTCGGCCGGCACGACGACTCCGTCGGCTACGACACCGTCACCAACGACGACGTCTCCGGCACCGATCAGCTGATGGACCACCTGCTCGGACTCGGCCACCGGCGCATCGCGCACCTGACCGTGAGCGAGTACATCGTCCGCCGCGTCCTCGGCGCGCCGCACGCCGTCCGTCTCGCCCGGTACGAGGAGCGGATGCGGGCAGCGGGACTCGAGCCGGAGGTCGTCCATCTGGGGCCCGGCCAGGACGACGCCTACGCCCGCTCGCTCGAGCTGTTCCGCTCTCCCGATCGTCCGACCGCGCTGTTCGCGGGCAACGACGCTCTCGCGCTCGACGCCCTCTGGGCTCGCGCCGACGCCGGCCTGTCGGCCGAGCAGCTCTCGATCGTCGGCTACGACGACATCGAGGTCGCCGCCCATCCGGGCATCTCCTTGACGACGATCGACCAGTCCGGCGAGGACCTCGGCGAGCGGGCCGTCCGGCTGCTCCTCGAGCGTCTGGCCGGACGGACGGAGCCGACGCACTTCGAGGTCGAGCCGGTGCTGCGCGCCCGCTCCTCCTCCGCCCCGCTCGCCGGCGCGACCGACGACCCCACCACCACAGAAGGACGACGATGACCGACTGGACCGCCCGCTTCGCAGCCCCCGACGACGCCCTCGACGGCGCGCCCCTCCTCCGCAGTGAGACGGCCCTCGAGACCGGCCACGGCGCCGTCGTCTCGGCCGTCCTCCGGCTGTCGGCGCTCGGGATCGTCGAGGCCTGGATCGACGGCGTCCCCGTCTCGGACGAGCTCTTCACGCCCGGCTGGACCAGCTACGAGTGGCGCCTGCGCTACTCCGAGCACGACGTCACCGCCCTGATCGGCACCGACTCCGTGACCCTCGGCCTCGCCCTGGGCGACGGCTGGTACCGGGGCCGGCTGACCTGGGGCGAAGGAGCCGCGCCCTACGGCGACGAGATCGCGGGCTTCGCCGAGCTGCGCCTCCGCTTCGCCGACGGGTTCGAGCAGATCGTCGCCACGGGCGAGGGCTGGAGGGCCGGCGCGAGCGCGACCACCGCCGACAGCATCTACGACGGCCAGGACATCGACGCCCGCCGCGAGCCGCACGGCTGGAACCGTCCGGGCTTCGACGACTCCGGCTGGTCGGGCGTGCACGAGCTCGATGTCGACCTCGACCTCCTCGAGCC
This sequence comes from Rathayibacter sp. Leaf248, assembly GCF_920939495.1. NCBI lineage: Bacteria > Bacillati > Actinomycetota > Actinomycetes > Micrococcales > Microbacteriaceae > Rathayibacter > Rathayibacter sp. Leaf248. The sequence goes on from NZ_CAKLAV010000002.1 coordinate 254,462, forward strand.
CTACGTCGCCCCGCCGGTCCGGCGCCTGCGCGAGGTCGCGCCGCAGCGGATCTGGACCAGCCCGTCCGGCCGCACCCTCGTCGACTTCGGCGAGAACCTCGTCGGCTGGCTGCGCGTCCGGGTGCAGGGTCCGGAGGGGACCGTCGTCACGGTCCGCCACGCGGAGGTCCTCGAGGACGACGAGCTGGGCGTGCGCCCGCTGCGCGAGGCGAAGGCGACCGACCGCTTCACGCTCTCGGGCGGCGAGGACATGTTCGAGCCGACGCTGACGTTCCACGGCTTCCGCTACGCCGAGATCGACGGCTGGCCCGGCGCCCTCGGGCCCGGCGCCCTCGAGCCCGGCGCCCTCGCCGCGGTCGTCGTGAGCAGCGACCTGCGCCGCATCGGCACCTTCCGCAGCTCCGACGAGCTCGTGAATCAGCTGCACGACAACGTCTACCGCGGCATGGTCGGCAACTTCCTCGACGTCCCCACCGACTGCCCGCAGCGCGACGAGCGCCTGGGCTGGACCGGCGACATCGCCGCGTTCGCACCGACCGCCGTGTACCTCGCCGACGCGCAGGACTTCCTCCGCGACTGGCTGCGCGACCTCGCCCTCGAGCAGACCCACCACGACGGCGCCGTGCCGTTCGTCGTGCCGGACGTGCTCAAGCGCCGCGCCGCCGGCACGGACTTCCCGCCGATGGACTCCACCGCGCTCTGGAGCGACGCCGCCGCCTGGGTGCCGTGGGCCGTCTGGGAGGCCTACGGCGACCTGACGGTGCTCGAGGAGTCGTTCCCGTCGATGGCTTCGCACGCCCGCCGCGTCCGCTCGAAGCTCTCGGGCACCGACGTCTGGGACACCGGCTTCCAGTTCGGCGACTGGCTCGACCCCGACGCGGCACCCGACGACCCCGCCGACGCGAAGGCCGACACCGGAGTCGTCGCCACTGCCTGCGCGTACCGCACCGCCCGGATCGTCACCGACAGTGCCGCGGTGCTGGGCCTCGAGGAGGAGCGGGCCGAGTTCGCCGAGCTGGCCGAGCGCCTGCGCGCGGGCTTCCGCTCGCAGTACGTCGCCGACTGCCGGATCGTCAGCGACTGCACGACCGTCTACTCGCTCGCGATCGTCTTCGGCCTCCTCGGCGACGACGAGCTCGGCTGGGCCGGCGACCGGCTCGAGGAGCTCGTGGCCGAGAGCGGCTACACGATCTCGACGGGTTTCGCCGGCACCCCGTTCATCACCGACGCCCTGTCGTCGACCGGTCACGTCGACGCCGCCTACCGCCTCCTCCTGCAGCGCGAGTGCCCGTCCTGGCTCTACCCCGTGACCATGGGTGCGACCACGATCTGGGAGCGCTGGGACTCGATGCTCCCCGACGGCACCATCAACCCCGGCGAGATGACGAGCTTCAACCACTACGCCCTGGGCGCCGTCGCCGACTGGCTGCACCGCGTCGTCGGCGGCCTCGCCCCGCTCGAGCCCGGCTACTCCCGCATCCTCGTCGCCCCCCAGCCCGGCGACCGGCTGCAGTGGGCGGAGTCGACCCTCGAGACCCCGCACGGCCTCGCGCGGGTGCGCTGGGACCGCACCACCGAGGGCGTCCAGCTCGCCGTCACGGTCCCGGAGGGATCGACCGCGGTCGTCCGCTCGCCCGGCGCCGAGGACCGCGAGCTGGCGGCGGGGGAGCACGCGCTGGTGCTCTGACCCGAGGGGCCACCTTTCCCCACCGACGCTGGGGGTCAGCCCCCCGCGATGTGGGTGCGCAGGAGCGACGTGACGCGTCCCGGCGGGAGCCCGGACTCCCGGAGCATCAAGCGGAGTCCGGGCGCTCCGGCGAGGCGACGGAGCACTGCCGCCGCGTCTCCCCGCGCCCCGGAGTCCGCGTCCTCGCCGATGCGCCATCCTCCGATGACGTCGGGGCCGTGCGCGTCCCTGATCTCGAGCAGGGTGACGAGATCGACGAGGTCCTTCTGTGCTCGTCGCGACCCGAAAGCGAGAGCTTTGACGATCACCGCACGCTCGACGCCGGGCACTCGCGTGGTGAAGGTCAGGACGGTTCCGTCCAGCAGTACCGCGGTGACGGCGAGCTCGAGCAGGTTCGTCAGGGCGAGGGAGAGGCCGGGTGCGCTGTCGAAGGCGCGTCCTCCGTACTCCATGGTCTCGAAAGCGCGGCCTGTCGCCGGAACGAGGACGTCGATCACCCGGTCGCCGAGGACGTAGTGGTTGCTCGTGAGAGGCGAGTAGCCGTCGGCTGTCAGCAGGGCGTGCAGTGTGCCGGCGGCGGCGATCACGGGGGAGACCGCCGCGTCGGCGTCCACGGTGCGACGGGTGGTCGCTCCGGCGGTCGGGAACGCGGCGGCGAGGAGTGCGACCATCTGCCCGCCGACCACGCAGGCGTCGTCGACCTGCGCGATGGCGCGGGAGGCGTCCTGCAGCGCCCGGAGTGCTGCGTCGTCGGCACGCGACGTGGAGGGGAGGGTCACGGATCTCAGTCCCGCCATGTCGGCACCTCCCGTCGGAGCAGGTGCTCCGCGGCGTCCTCCGCATCGGCGCCTCCGCTGGTCCGGAGATCCCAGGCGGCGACGAGAGGGTCCACGATCCCTCCGCCCGGATACCACGCGTGCGCAGTCGATCGGATGGTGCGGTCCGCCGGCACACTCACCCGCAGCGTCGCTTCGCGCGAATCGGTTTCGGCGAACCCGTCGTTCTCGAGGGGGAGGCTCTCCGGCGCTGAGATCATCGCCGAGCGGGGGATCCTCCAAGGGGCGAGTCGGTCGGCGGCACTGTCGCCGGAGAGCAGCACGTGTTCTCCGAGCGTCGCGGCGGTCTGCGCCTGCTCCGTGACCGGGGCCGTCGAGTACCAGGCCTGCACGAGGCCTCCCGGCCCGGGGTACTCCGCGAGGAATCGAGCCGCGAGGGCTCGCGGATCCACGGCGGTCCAGCCGCGACCGGTCCGGCGCGCCAGGTTCCCGTCCGCGGTGAGCAGCTTCGAGACGGTCATCTGCGAGACCCCGCACTCCGAGGCGAGCACCGCCTGGGATCGGGGAGCGCGTGTCCGGGCCAGTGTCCGATAGAGGGCGAACCGTCCGTACGACACCCTGCCGGGCCGATGCGCGGCGAGATCGTCCTTCTCGACCGTCAGGTCCTTCCCCGCGACGATGACGGTGCCGTCGTCGACGCCGAAGACGGCGAGTCGGGGATCCTCGAGAGCGAGGCGCCGACTGATGCTGTTCGAGCGGGACGTCACGAAGCCGATGGCGATCCCGTCCGGCGCCCCGAGTGCACGGTCGCGCATCTCCGAGGAGGTGGGCGGCCGAGTGAGCGGGACGAGTCGCACGGGGGTCCGGCTGCCGGACGGGGCCGTGAGCACCAGCTCGCGGGCGCTGACGATCCGCACCGCGACTCCGGCGTCGAGGAGCAGCTCGGTGAGCGATGTCGAATCGGCGGAAGGACTCACCCGACAATTCTAAAACCTAGAGAACCAATTCATTGAGAAGGTTTTAGAAACATCGCGGAACGACATTCTCCCCGGTCTCCTCCGCCGTGCCGAGCGGGATCGGTGCATCTCGTGCAAGAATGCACTCCATGATCGAGAGTGCAACGACCACACGTGCCCTCCAGGTCGCCGAGCGTCGCGCACAGCTCGCCCGCCGGGCGCGCGAGCTCGCGGTCGAGCGCGGGCTGCACGGTTTCACCGTCGACGAGCTCTGCGACGACGTCGGGCTCTCGCGGCGCACCTTCTTCAACCACTTCCCCTCGAAGGAGCAGGCCGTGCTCGGCCGCCCCGAGGACGGACTCGAGGGCGAGGCGGCCCAGCGCTTCCTCGCCGGCGGCGGCGAGGCCGGGCGCTTGTCCGACGACCTGCTCGACGCGCTCGCCGACCTCGCGATCGAGCACTTCGAGGCCATCGGACTCACTCCCGAGCGCGCGCACGAGCTCTTCGCGCTGCTCGAGCGCGAGCCCAGGCTGCTCGCCGCGCTCCTCCAGGTCGGCAGCGAGCGCGACCGCCTGCTCGAGCGCCTGTCGGTCGAGCGCGAGGGCCTCGAGCCGGGCGATCCGCGACTCCGCCTGGCCGTCCAGCTCGTCGGCACCGTCGCGCGCCTGGCCGTGGAGGAGGCGCTCACGTCCGAGTCCCCGGCCCCGTTCCCCGAGATCCTGCGCGCCCGCCTCGCCGAGGCCCGCGCCCTGTTCGCTCCCGCCACCCCCGCCGCTCCCGTCACCCCCGAAGAGGACCGATGACCACCGCCCCCGCCAAGCCGTTCCTGCTCACGCAGCGCAGGATCTGGATCATCTTCTCGGCGCTCATCGCCGGCATGCTGCTCTCGAGCCTCGACCAGACCATCGTCTCGACCGCGATGCCCACCATCGTGGGGCAGCTCGGCGGAGTCGAGCACCAGGCCTGGATCACCACGGCCTACCTCCTCGCCACCACGATCGTCATGCCGATCTACGGCAAGTTCGGCGACGTGCTCGGCCGGCGGAACCTGTTCCTGATCGCGATCGCGCTCTTCACGATCGCCTCCGTCGGCTGCGCGTTCGCGGGCGACTTCTGGAGCTTCGTGGTGTTCCGCGCCCTGCAGGGCCTCGGCGGCGGCGGGCTGATGATCCTGTCGCAGGCGATCATCGCCGACATCGTGCCGGCCAACGAGCGCGGCAAGTACCTCGGCCCGATCGGCGCGGTGTTCGGCCTCTCGGCCATCGCCGGACCCCTGCTCGGCGGCCTGTTCGTCGATCACCTCACCTGGCAGTGGGCGTTCTACATCAACATCCCGGTCGGCATCGGCGCGTTCGCGATCGCGTGGTTCGCGCTCACCCTGCCCAGCAGGAAGGCGCAGAAGCGGATCGACATCCCCGGAGTCGTGCTGCTCTCGGCCGCGACCACGTTCCTCATCTTCTTCAGCGACTTCGGCGGCGACGCGCAGCACGGCTGGGGCGCTCCCGAGACCTGGCTCTTCGGCGCCGGCCTCGTGCTCTCGGTCGCCGGCTTCATCTGGGTCGAGTCCCGCGCTGAGGACCCGATCATCCCGTTGAGCCTCTTCCGCAACCCGATCTTCCTCAACGCCACCGCGATCGGCCTGACCCTGGGCCTGGGCATGTTCGCGGCGATCGGATTCATCCCCACGTTCCTGCAGATGGCGTCCGGCACCTCCGCGGCCGCGTCGGGCCTGCTGATGCTGCCGATGATGGCGGGCCTGATGGGCACGTCGATCCTGTCCGGCATCGCGATCACGAAGACCGGCACGTACAAGGTGTTCCCGATCGTCGGCACGATCCTCACCGCGATCGCGATGACCGCGATGACCACGCTCGCCGCCGAGACCCCGATCTGGCTGATCTGCGTCTACCTGTTCGTCTTCGGCGCCGGGCTCGGCCTGATCATGCAGGTCGTGGTCCTGGTCGTGCAGAACGCCGTCCCGGCCGAGCAGATCGGCACGGCGACCAGCACGAACAACTACTTCCGCGAGGTCGGCGCCGCCCTGGGTGTCGCGATCTTCGGCACGATCTTCACGAACTCGCTCACCGAGAAGCTGACCGCGGTCTTCGCGGGAGCCGGCGACTCCGCCGCGGGCGCCTCGGCCGCCACCCTCGACCCGCAGACGCTGAGCACCCTGCCCGACGAGGTCCGCGACGGAGTGGTGACCGCCTACGCCGACTCGCTCGCGCCGGTCTTCTGGTACCTCATCCCGTTCATCCTGCTGGCCCTCGTGCTCGCGATCTTCCTCAAGCAGATCCCGCTGTCGGACCAGGCCGGCATGGTCGCGCGCGGCGAGGCCGTGGGCGGCGAGGAGGCGGAGCGCCTGTTCCGCGAGGAGAGCGGAGCGGCCGCGGACGCGACGCCGACGGGCAGCGTCTCGACGCGCTAGCTCAGGCGGCGATCCCGTCCTCGTCGGGCGGTGTCGCCGCGTCCTCGAGGATCTCGCGCACGCTGACCGGGGCGACGGGTCCGGCGAGCTCCGCCTCCAGGGAGAGCCGGGCCCGCTCGACGCCCGCGAGCAGCACCGCGAACGCCTCCTCGAGCGACTCGGTGTCGCGCAGCAGCACGCGCTCGCCGCTCGGATCGAGCCGGACGGTGCGGTGGACGGGGCGCCCCGGGTCGGTGTCGAGCGTGATGACGCCGACGACGGTGCCCGCACGGCGGGCGCGCGCGATCCAGCGGTTGGAGTGGGTGCGGAGCAGGATCATGGCCGGTGCCGTCCTCGGGTGACAGTGGTGCGCGGCAGGGGGAGTGGGTGGATCCTCTCCGAGCATCCTGCACGACGCCCTGCCGTGTCCTGTACTTGACATCAGAGCGTCACCCCACGACCCGCCCGCGCGCTCCCGCTGCGACCCGCAGCGCCCGCACGAACTCGGGCACCACCGGGTTGCCGGTGTCCGCCACCAGCACCCCGATCTCGCGCATCGCCCGCGGGTCGTCGATCGGGATCTCGCGCACCCCGTCGTCGATCGAGGACGGGCTCGCGGGCAGGATCGTCATCCCCAGCCCCGCTGCCGCCAGCCCGCGTGCGGCCCGGTAGTCGCCCACCTCGAACACCGGCTCCGGGTCGCGGCCGTCGTGGCGCAGGAGCCGCCGCGCCGACTCGTGCAGTCCGTAGCCCGCCGACAGCATGATCAGGTCGAGCCCGCGCAGATCCTCCACCGTCACCGAGCGGCGCGAGGCGAGCGGATGGCGGTGGTGCACCACCGCGAGCAGCGGCTCGGTGTAGAGGGTGGTCGTGGTGGTGCCGGGCAGGGTCGGCGGATCGGCGACGATCGCGAGTTCGGCCTCGCCGTCGGCCACCGCGCGAAGGCACAGCGCCCGCGACCCGTGCCGGAGGCCGAAGCCCACTCGCGGCCAGCGACGGCGGAAGCGGCGGATCACGTCGGGCACGTAGCTCTCGCCGAGCAGCGTCTGGAAGGCGATCGAGATCCGCCCGTCCTCGAGCTCGCCGGCCTGGCGCACCTCGGCGAGCCCCGTGCGGATGACCGCCATCCCGTCCTGCGCCGCCTCGGCGAGCCGACGCCCCGCCTCCGTCAGCACCACTCCGCGGCCCTCGCGGCGCACCAGCGGCGTGCGCACGAGCTCGGCCAGCCGCGCGAGCGAGCGGCTCGCCGTCGGCTGCGGCACCCCCAGCTCCTCGGCCGCGGCGGTGACGCTGCCGGTCTGGGCGACGGCCACGAGCACGGGCAGCAGCTTCAGGATCGCGGGCCAGTCGGCTTCGTCGGTCATGTCCGAATCGTATAGGTCGCGCCACGAACGCCATTGGTCATCCGTTCCGAGCCGACCTAGCCTCGCAGTCATGAGCACCGTCGAGCGTCCGCGGACGGCGGAGCGCACCGACCTCCGCATGACCCTCGCGCTCCTGGCCGCCGGAGTCGCCACCTTCGCCGAGTTCTACGCCGTGCAGAGCGTGCTCCCGCAGCTCGCCCGCGAGTTCGCGCTCACCCCGGCCGAGGCCGCGCTCACCGTCTCGGCCGCCACGCTCGGCCTCGCGGTGATGGTGCTGCCGTGGGCGTCGATCGCCGAGCGGATCGGCCGGCTCGAGTCGATGCGCATCGCCGTGCTCTCGTCGGTGGTCCTCGCGCTGCTCGCCTGCGTCGCGCCGTCCTTCGAGGTGCTGCTCGTGCTCCGCTTCCTCGGCGGAGCGGTCCTCGGGGCGGTGCCGGCCCTCGCCGTCGCCGCGATCCACGACCGGGTCGGCGGAGCGGTCGCCACGGCCGCCGCGGCGGCCTACGTCTCGGGGACCACGATCGGGGGAGCAGCGGGCCGCCTGATCGCCGGGCCCCTCGCTCCGCTGCTCGGCTGGCGCCCCGCGCTGCTCGTCGTGACGCTGGTCTGCGCCGCCGCCGCGCTCGCGTTCGCGCTCCTCGCCCCCCGAGGACCCGCGGCCCGGGCCGTCGCTCCGGAGCGGGGGAGCGGCTGGTCCAAGACCGTGCGCGTCCTGTGCGATCCGGTGCTGCTGGCGCTCGCCGTGCAGACCGTGCTCGTCGTCGGCGTGTTCGTCGCGGTCTACAACTACCTCGCCTTCCGCCTCGAGGCGCCGCCGTTCGCGCTCCCGCCCGCGCTGGTCTCGCTGCTCTTCGCGACCTACCTGGCGGGCACGGTCTCCTCGCGCCTCGCCGGCCGCTGGGCTCCGCGCATCGGACCGCGCACGCTCATGCGCGTCGGTATCGCCGCCATGGTCGTCGGCCTCGCGGTGATGCTCTCGGACGTCGTCGCCGTCGTGATCGCCGGCCTCGTCGTGCTCACCGCCGGCTTCTTCGCCGTGCACGCGACCGGAGCGGCGTGGACCGGCGCGCGGGCGGCTCCGGCCCTGCGCGGTCACGCCGGCGCGGTCTACACGATCGCCTTCTACGTCGGCTCCGGAGTGGGCGGCTGGCTCCTCGGCCTCGTCGTCGAGGCGGGCGGATGGCCGCTCTTCACCGCGGTGACGATCGCGCTGCTCCTCGTCGGGGCGGCCGTCGCGAGCCTCCCGTCGCGCGCGGCGGTCGCCCGCTGACGCTCGCTCCTCCGGCGCCCGTGGGGGAGGATGGGCGCGAACGCACGAGCCCGGGGGGACATGTGAGCGACGCACGCCGGACGCACGACACCGACGCGGGGACCGATCCGCGCTACCACGCCGCGTTCCAGCGCGGCTACGACGGTCCCGCTCCCGAGCGGGGCGCGAAGGCGGAGGAGCGGTTCCGCCGCCCGAGGCGCCGCGACGCCGCCGCGACCCAGCTGCGCACCACTGCGCTCCCGACGTCGGAGCCGGTCCTCGACCCGATCCGCACGCTCGGCTTCGAGCCGCAGGCGGAGCGCACCGCGACGGCGCCGGAACCCCTCCCGTCCCTGCCGCAGGACGACTCCGATGAGCGGCCGACCGAGCCGGAGGGCCGACCGAAGGAGTTCCCTGAGATGGTCGGCCGCGAATGGTCTGCTCTGGACGTGCGGGTTCCTCTCGCACTCGCGGTGTCAGGCGTGCTCCTCCTGGTGATCACGCTCGTCTTCGTCTGGTCCAGCTCCTCCGTCGTCTACGGAAGCTCCGGATCCCCGAGCGATCAGATCGCCATGTACTTCCTGAACTTCCTGCCGATGCCGTCGATCACGGTCGGCCTGCTCTCGATCGGTGCCGCCGCCGCGTTGCGGGTGGCGCGACGATGAGAGGCGGACGCTGGGCGGTTCTGATCGTCTGGACCGCGACGTGCTGGGGCCTCGCGCTCGGAGCTGCTTGGGGCATCGAAACGCTGCCCGACAACTGGTCCTACCGCGGCGATGTCCCGCCCGGCATGATTCTGCAGAACCTGCTCTTCAGTGTGGGCCCGGCGGCCACCACCGCCGCCCTCGCGATGACCGTCGCGACCGTCGCCCTCGCCGTCGCCCGCACGAAGCGCCCCGCCTCCGTCCCCGCGGAGGAGGACGACCCCTGGCAGCAGGACGCCGTCCTCCTCACCCGCTGACACCGCGCAACCGAGGGAACCCCGACCCGTCGAGGGAGCCCGCAGCAGCGGGACGTCTCGACGGTCCGGGGTTCCCTCGGTTGCAGCGCGCCCCTACTTCCCCAGTGCCGAGAACCGGAACAGGTACGTCGCGTCCAGCGTGTCCTCCAGGCCCGTCACTCCCGCCGCCGCCACGACCGTCTCGCGGCCCTGCAGCAGCGGGACGATCGGCGCGTCGGCCGCCGTCACGCGCTGCAGCTCCTGGATCGCGGCCGTGCGCGCCCCGAGGTCCGTGGCCGTCGCCTCCGTGTCGATCAGCGCGTCGACCTCGGCGCTCGCGTAGCCGTTCGCGACCGAGGAGCCGGTCGACGAGTACGCCGCGCGGAGGAAGTTGTCGGGGTCCGGGTAGTCCGGGAAGAAGCCGAGCTGGTACGCGGGGTAGCCCGACTCGGGCACCAGCTCGGTGACGTAGCTGGTCCACTCCGTCGACTGCAGGTCGACCGTGAACAGCCCGGACTCCTCGAGCTGCGACTTCACCAGCGCGTACTCCTGGGCCGAGTCGGGCCCGTAGTGGTCGCTCGTGTACTGGATCGGCAGTGCGACGGGCACCGGCACCCCGGCGGCGGCGAGCAGCGCGGCGGCCGCGTCCGGGTCGGGAGCCGCTCCGTAGGCGTCGGCGAACGCCTCCGTCGCGCCGGTCTGCCCGTCGAGCACGACCGAGTAGGCGGGTGCGTAGGTGCCGCGGTAGACCTGCTCCGCCAGCTCCTCGCGGTCGACGAGCGACGCGACGGCCTGGCGGATCGCAAGCTTCTGCTCCGGAGTGCCGCCCGGCTGCGTGGTCACGTTGAAGGTGAGGAAGCGCACCGAGCCGCCCGGGCCGTCGACGACCTGAAGATCGGAGTCGTCGCGCAGGTCCTCGACGTCGGTCGCGGTGAGCGAGCGGTAGGCCACGTCGACTCCGCCGTTCTCGACGTCCAGGCGCAGGTTCGTCGACGAGGTGTACGGCTTCAGCACGACCTGCGCGGTCACGGGAGCGTCGCCAGAGTAGGCCTCGTTCGCCGCGAGCAGCAGCAGTCCGCCGTCCTCGTAGCTCTCGACCGCGTAGGGGCCCGAGCCGATCACTTCGGCGTCCTCCAGCAGCTCGTCGGCCGGGTACACCTCCTCGTCCACGATCGGACCGGCCATGCTCGAGAGCACGTACGGCCAGGTCTGGTCGTCCGGTACCGCGAGCGTGAACACCACGTCCTCGCCGTCCTGCGCCACCGACTCCATGTTCGCGAGCAGGGGGGAGGGGCCGTTGTCCGCCGCGATGTCGACCACGCGCTGGAACGAGAAGACGACGTCCGACGCGGTCAGCTCGTTCCCGTTCGAGAACGTCAGCCCGGGCGCGATCGAGCAGCGGTACGTCGTCGGGTCGTCGAACCCGCACTGCTCCGCAGCCTCGGGCACCGGCGTGGTGTCGCCGTCCTCGTAGCTCAGCAGGTGCTGGTAGATCTGGTTCTGCGGAGTGAAACTGCCGCGGTCCCAGGCGCCGGCCGGGTCGAGCGAGACGATCGAGTCGGTCGTGCCGATCACGAGGCGGTCGGAGGAGCCGCCGCCGTCGCTCGCGCCGGTGCAGGCGGCGAGGAGGGCGGTCGTGCCGAGCAGGGCGAGGGCGCCGAGTGCGCGGGAGGAGTGCATGCTGCTGCTTTCGTCGGAGGGAAGAGGGACTCAGCCGAGCCGGAAGCGGGCCAGCGGCTCGCCCCCGTCGACCAGATCGGCGAGCAGGTCTCCGAGGACCGGCCCGAACTTGAAGCCGTGGCCCGAGAAGCCGGTGGCGAGCGCCACCCGCCCGACCCGGTCGATCACGAAGTCCTCGGTGGGGGTGGTGTCGTAGAGGCAGCTGATCGCCTCGGCGCTCGCCGCGTCGACGCCGGGCAGCCACTCCTCGAGGTAGGCGACGAGGCGCGCGTGCCGCTCGGGCTCGGGGCGGAAGTCGCGGTGGTCGGGGTCGACGACGCGTCCGGTGCCGTGCTCGCCGACCTTGACGCCCACGCCCGGGGTCGCGAGTCCGTAGATCACGGGCCGGTCGCCGCGGTGGTGCACGAAGCTCGGCCACGCGTGCAGCGGCAGCTCCGTCGTGACGTGCACGGGCTGCTCCTGGGTCACGCGCAGCGGAGGCAGGCGCCGGCCCGCCGCCTCGACCAGGCCGCCCACGAGCGCCGGGGTCCACGATCCGCCCGCCACGACGACGGCGTCGGCGGTGAGCGGGCCCTCGTCGGTGACGACCCGCACGCCTCCGTCGCGCTCCTCGATGCTCTGCACGCCCGCGCGCTCGCGGACGATCGCTCCGTGCGCCTCGGCCGACGCCAGCAGCGCCTCGATCGCGGCGGCCGCGTCGAGCCGCCCGCCCTCGGGGTGCAGCAGCACGTCGGTCTCGAAGCGCAGCCCGGGCCAGCGGAGCGAGGCCTCGGCGGCGTCGAGGCGCTCCACGGCGATGTCGTCGCGCACGAAGGCGTCCTCGATCCCGCGCAGGGCGTCGGCGTCGCCGTGGTCGATCGCTCCCGTCGCGGTGAAGAGGCTCCGACCGCTCTCGCGCTCGAGGCGGGCCCACTCGCGGGCGGCGCGGCCGGTGAGGGCACGGTAGTCGTCCTGCGGGTAGCCGCGGCGGAAGATGCGCGTCTCGCCGTGGGAGGAGCCGCGGTCGTGGCCGCGCTCGAAGCGCTCGAACACGATCACGCGGTCGCCGCGCTCGGCGAGGGAGCGCGCAGCGGCGGCTCCGACCAGCCCGGCGCCCACGACGACGACGTCGCGGCCGCTCATCGCGCCGCCTCCGCGTCGACCTCGCGCCGGGGCGGCATCGCGGCGAGCACGGCGGCCTCGTCGGCGAAGGGCTGCGGAGCGAAGCGGCCGGGCGCGTACCGGCTCGCGTCGCCGAGGCTGCTGCGGCCCTCGAGCACGAGCTCGGCGACGAGACGGCCGAGGCCGGGCCCGTGCGTCACTCCGCTCTCGTTGTCGCCCGCGGCGACGAACAGCCCGGGCAGCTCGGGGATCGGGCCGGCGAGGAAGCGCCGATCGGCGGTGTAGGAGACGACGCCCTGGGTCCATTCGGTGTCGCGCACCGCGTCGGCGGAGGAGGGGAGCAGTCGGGCGAGGATCGGTGCGAGGTGCGCGTCCATCCTCTCGATCAGGTCGGTGCGCTGCGGGCGGCGGTCGGCGGCGGCCTCGCCGAGCGCCTCGTAGCCGACGCCGTTGCCGTAGGTGAGGCCGCCGAGGTGCTCGCGCACCCAGAGGCCGTCCAGCTCGGGCAGCATCAGGGTGGGCAGCGGAGGGAGTCCGAAGGGCCGCGTGGTCAGCCGACTCGCGACGACCCGCGCCAGCGGCAGCCGACGCCCGAGCGGGGCGAGCAGCGCGTTCGTCCACGAGCCCGCGGCGAGCACGACCGCGTCGGCGTCGAGGACCCGACCGTCGGCCGTGCGCACCCCGCTCGCGCGCCCGTCCGCCGCGACGACCTCGGCGACGGCGGTGTGCTCGATCACCTCGACCCCCGCGGCGCGGGCGGCGGCGACGAGCGCGAGCCCCGCATCCGGAGCGCTGATCTGGATGCCGCCGGGGTGCACGAAGCCGCCCGCGACGGCCGCCGGGTCGAGACCGGGGACGAGCTCGGCCGCCTCGTCGGGCGAGAGCGACCGGGCTCCCTCGGGGCGCAGCGGATGCGCGGCGAGGGGTCCGAGGTGGTCGCGGACCCCCTCCTCCGTCACGGCGAGCCAGGCGCTGCCGGTCTCGCGCAGGTGGATCGGCCCGGCGAGCCCGCGGTAGAAGTCGATGCCGTACTGCTCGAGGTCGCGCTCGGACTCGTTCCAGTACCAGGCGTAGCCCGCGGCCCAGAGGCCGACGAAGCCGGCCCCCGCGGCGGTGGTGCCGTGCGCCGCGGCTCCGGAGTCGACCAGCACGACCCGCGCTCCCGCTCGCGCGAGGTGCAGCGCGGTGGCGGTCCCGAACAGACCGGCCCCGACGACGATGCAATCCCTACTCATGCTAGGTAGTGAAGCAGCCCGCCCGGCCGGGGTCGAATCGATGTGACTCCCGGTGTCAGCCCTGCCGCGCCTTCAGCCGCGGGTTCTGCTTGTTGATCACGAACACCCGGCCGCGGCGCCGCACGATCTGCGAGCCGGGCTGGTCCTTGAGGTTCTTGAGCGAATTGCGGACCTTCATGCGTTCCTCCGTGCTGTCGATGTTAATGAGAACAGTTCTCGATAGTAGGATATGCCCGTCCGGTGCCGACCGGGCCGGGAGGAGGACCCATGCCAGCCGAGCGCTCCGTCGTCTCGATCGTCAGCGACGGCGACCCGGAGCGGCGCCGCCGCATCGCCGCGCTGCTCGCCCTGCGTCTCGAGGGCCACGTCGTCGAGAACGACCGTCAGCTCGAGCCCGTGGAGGCGGCCGCGTTCGTGCACTTCTGCGGACCGGGCACCACCTCCGATCACGCCCCGCTCGAGCAGCTCGCCGCCCTCCTCGAGGACGGCTGCTCGCCGCTCTGCCTCGGGCACGTGGTGACGGTGGTCGAGCCGGCCGCCCTCTGGGTCGCGGTGCGGACCGCGGACGACTTCTCGGGTCCCGAGCCCGGCGTGACCGCCGTCGAGCGGCTCGTCGAGCAGCTCGAGTGGAGCACGCTCGTCGTCGTCGCGGGTCCGGCGGAGGGGCAGCGGGCCGCCCACGAGGCCGGTCTCGCACTGATCGCCCTCCTCGCCCCCTCCGCGTCGGCCGTCTCGCTCGCCGCGCTCACCGCCGGCCGCGTCGTGCCGCCTCCGGTGCCGGTCGAGGCGCTCCGGCGCGTGCGGCGCGCGCCCGGTTGGATCGGCGAGCTCGGCGGGCGCCGGGCCCTGCGCCTCTCGTCGGAGGTGCCGCTCGGCACCGTCGTCTTCCGCGATCCGCGGCCGTTCCACCCGGGCCGCCTCGGCGCACTCGTCGAGCAGTTCCCGCAGCGCGTCGGCGACGTCGTGCGCTCGCGCGGCTTCGTCACCCTCGCCACCCGCGCCGAGCGCGCCCTGTCGTGGTCGAGCGTGGGGGAGGTGCTCGGCCTCTCGCCGACCCCCGCCGACCTCGACCTCTCGGAGGTCGTCACCGGGCAGGAGCTGGTGCTCTACGGCCTCTCGCTCGAGGCGCGGCGGGTCACGTCGGCGCTCGCGGAGTGCCTGCTGACCCCGTCCGAGCTGCTCGCGGGGCCGCGGGCGTGGGCCCGCTACTCCGACCCGTTTCCGACGGGGGACTGATCGCTGCGTCTGGGTAGAGTCGAGCGCGCATCCGCTGTTCGAGGAAGGGGCCGCTCATGACCGACCTCGTGGTCGCCGACCTCGCCGCTGTCGTGTACTCGTCGGGCAAGGTCTTCGACGGCCTGTCCACCGGACGTCTCGACACCGAGAACTTCCTGCGGTCGGGCGATCTGACGGGCGTCACCTCGCGCTCGGACCTCGCGCTGCTGGAGGATCTCCGCGACGCGTCGCAGTTCATCATCGACACCCGCGACCGACCGATCGATGCCGCGTACGTCCGCGACGTGAACGCGCAGCTCACCCGCAGCGCCGCGCTGCATCCCGGGCGGTTCCGCCGCGACGACGACAGGATCGGTGTCAGCACGCCGTTCGGCCGGCACGAGCCCGCGGCCCCCGACCTCGTCGGAGTGCGGCGGATCGTCGATCGGGCCCTGGCGGAGGCCGACACGTCCGAGCAGGCGCTGGACCTGTTCGTGCACCTGGCGAAGGCCCAGCCCTTCATGGACGGGAACAAGAGGACCGCGATCCTCGTGGCCAACGCTCTGGTGATCCGCGAGCAACCGCCCCGCACGCTCACGGTTCCCGTGGACGAGCAGGACCCGACGGCGGCGCGCCGCTTCACCGAGTTGCTCGCGCGGGCCTACCTCTTCGACGAGCACGACGGCATCAAGCACCTGCTTCGCGAGCAGGGCTTCGCGCCCGTCGCTCCACACGGGTCGAACCGCTCCTCGTCCTGACGGGCCGCTAGGCCGGCCGCACCAGGAAGTCGACCAGCCGCCGCACCGACGCCGGCACGCTCTGCCGGCGGCCGACCGTCGGCAGGACGATCGCGCCGAGGATCGCGTAGCCGATCTCGTCGACCGGGGTGTCCTCGGGCAGCTGACCGGCGCGCACCGCGCTCGCGAACCGCTCCGACAGCGTCTGGTCGACGCCGAAGGCGTCGATGAGCCGCTCGCCGACCGCGGCGTCCTCGGAGCCGGCGGCGACGAGCGAGCGGATGAGGGTCGTGCCCTGCTCGGTCGCGGCGAGCTCCAGGATCGGCGTCAGCCAGTCCTCCAGGTCGCGGCGCAGGTCGCCCGTGTCGGCGATCTCGATCTCGATCGCGACGAGGCGGCCGTCGATCATGCAGTCGGCGATCAGCGCCCCGCGCGAGGGCCACCAGCGGTAGACCGTCTGCTTCGAGACACCCGCCTCCTTGGCGATGCCCTCCATCGTGAGGTGGTCCCAGCCCTGCTGAGCGAAGAGCCGCGCCGTCGCCTCGAGGACCGATTCGCGCGCCGCGACGCTGCGGACCGGGCCGCTCCGATGCTCCGTCATGTTCTCAGGCTACTCCCATTGCCTAGACGAGACGTACCGTATGATCTAGCGCGTCCCCCTTCCCCCGCACGTCAGGAGACCTCCGTGGCCACCCTGCTCTTCCGTCTCGGCTCGTTCGCCGCTCGTCGCGCGTGGGCGGTGATCGTCGCCTGGGTCGTGATCCTCGGAGTCTCGGTGGGCGCGTTCCTCGCGGCCGGCGGCACGCTGACCAACAGCTTCGACATCCCGGGCACGGCGTCCGGCGCGGTCACCGATCAGCTCGCCGAGAAGCTGCCCGACACGGCGGGCGGCACCGGCACGGTCGTCTACCGCACCGACGACGGCTCGGCCCTGACCGCCGAGCAGGAGGCCGCGATCTCGGCGCTCGCCGCCTCCGCCGCCGACCTCGACGGGGTGGCCGCGGTCGTCGATCCGTTCCAGGCGCGGCAGTCGCAGCTCGACGGAGCCGCGCAGCTGGCCGACGGCCGCGCGCAGCTCGAGGCGGGGGAGGAGCAGCTGGAGGCCGGGCAGGCGCAGCTCGACGCCGGCCGCGCGCAGCTCGACGCCGCGCAGCAGCAGCTCACCGCCGCCCGCGAGCAGGCCGTGGCGGCCGGTGCGCCGGCGCAGCAGCTCGCCGCGATCGACGCGCAGCAGGCGCAGCTCGATCCGCAGAAGGCGCTCCTCGACGAGCAGCAGGCGACCCTCGACGCCTCGCGCCAGGAGCTCGAGGCCGGCGCCGAGCCCCTCGACCTCGGCGAGGAGCTGCTCGGCTACGCCGACGGCATCGGGGTCGTGTCCGACGACGGCTCCACCGCCATCGTGAACATCTCGTTCACCGATCCACGCCTCGAGCTGTCCGAGGAGGTCAAGCAGGGTGTCGTCGACCACTTCGAGGAGTCCCCGGTCGCCGGCGCCGACGTCAGCTTCGCGACCGACCTCGCCCAGGGCGTCCCGCAGATCTTCGGAGTCGGCGAGGTCGTCGGCCTCGTGTTCGCGGCGGTCGTCCTCATCGTGATGCTCGGCTCCCTCGTCGCCGCGGCCCTCCCGATCGTGACCGCGCTGGTCGGCGTCGGAGTGGGCGTCACCGCTTCGCTCGCCTTCTCCGGCGTCATCGACATGGCGTCGGTCACCCCCGTCCTCGGCGTGATGCTCGGCCTCGCGGTCGGCATCGACTACTCCCTCTTCATCGTGAACCGGCACCGGAGGCAGCTGCTCGCGGGAGTCGAGGTCCGCGAGTCGATCGGACTGGCCAACGGCACCTCCGGTACCGCGGTCGTCTTCGCCGGCTCGACCGTCGTCGTCGCGCTGCTCGCCCTGAACATCACCGGCATCCCGTTCCTCGCGCTCATGGGCACCGTCGGCGCGATCTGCGTCGCGGTGGCCGTGCTCATCGCGATCACCCTCGCGCCCGCGATCCTCGGCCTCCTCGGCACGCGACTCCTGCGCCACAAGGCCCGCGCCGCCATCGGTGAGCAGAAGGTGCTCCCGCCCGCCCGGCCCATGTCGACCGTCCGCGCCGTCGTCACGGTCGTCGGCACGATCGTCGCCCTGCTGATCATCGCGATCCCGTCGCTCTCGATGCGCCTCGGCCTGCCCGACGGCTCCAGCGAGCCCGAGGGCTCGACCAGCGCCCGCGCCTTCGAGATCGTGGGCGACGAGTTCGGCGCCGGCGCGAACGGCCCGCTGCTCGTCAGCGCCTCCGTGCCGAGCGGAGTCGCCGACGACGACCTGCTGCGCACGCAGGTCGACATCGCCCGCACGATCTCGGAGCAGGACGACGTGGTCGCCGTCGCGCCCGTCGCCACGTCCGACGACGGCACCCTCCTGGCCTTCCAGGTGCTGCCCGCCGAGGGCCCCAACAGCGCCTCCACCGAGCAGCTCGTGCAGGACCTCCGCGACCTCCCTCCCGTGGGTGACGGCATCGTGCTCGGAGTCGCCGGCCAGGCCGCGACGAACATCGACATCTCGGAGGGGCTGAACGCGGTCCTGCCGACCTACCTGGCGGTCGTCGTCGGGCTCTCGCTGCTCATCATGATCATGGTGTTCCGCTCGCTGCTCGTCCCGGTCATCGCCACGGGAGGCTTCATCCTGTCGCTGTTCGCGACCTACGGCCTGATCACCGCGGTGTTCCAGTTCGGCTGGGGCGCCGACCTGATCGGCCTGCACGCCACCGGCCCGATCCTGAGCTTCCTGCCCGTGATCCTCGTCGGCATCCTCTTCGGGCTCGCGATGGACTACCAGCTCTTCCTCGCGTCGGGAATGCGGGAGGCGTACGTGCACGGCGCGAACGCCCGCCTCGCCGTGGCGCAGGGCTTCCAGGCCGGCAAGTCCGTCGTGATCGCCGCCGCGCTGATCATGGTGGCGGTGTTCGGGGGCTTCATCTTCTCGGAGTCGACCATCATCCGCTCGATGGGCTTCGGCCTCGCGTTCGGCGTGCTCCTCGACGCCTTCGTCGTCCGGATGCTGCTGATGCCCGCTCTGATGCACCTGCTCGGCCGCTCCGCCTGGTGGCTGCCCCGCTGGCTCGACCGGCTGCTGCCCGACGTCGACATCGAGGGCGCCTCGCTCGAGCGCACGCACCCGCACCCGCACGCCTGAACGACGGAACCCCGGCCCGTCGAGGGGTCCCGCAGCTGCGGGCTCTCTCGACGGTCCGGGGTTCCCTGGAGCAGGCGACTCCTCCTAGGAGGTGTACCCGGCCTGGATGGACTCGAGGACCTGGTCCGTGCTCGACCCGTCGACCCAGTCGACGATCCCCTTGAAGAAGCTGTCCGAGCCGACGGCCTTGGGCATCAGGTCGGACGCGTCGAAGCGGAACGTGGTGTCCTCGCTCTGCAGGATCGCGATCGAGTCCTTCAGCAGCTCACTGCTCGCGTTCTCGGGGTCGAGGCCCTTGTTGGCCGAGATGACTCCGCCGAGCGCGACGCGGCTGTTGGCCCAGTCGGCGCTCGCGAGGTACTCCTGCACCTTCGCGGTGTCCTCGTCATCGGCGAACGCCGCGACGAACTCGCCACCGCCGGTC
Organism: Rathayibacter sp. Leaf248; assembly: GCF_920939495.1. Taxonomy (NCBI): domain Bacteria; kingdom Bacillati; phylum Actinomycetota; class Actinomycetes; order Micrococcales; family Microbacteriaceae; genus Rathayibacter; species Rathayibacter sp. Leaf248. Next base: position 273,411 of record NZ_CAKLAV010000002.1, read on the forward strand.
ACGGCCTGGTCGTCCTCGGCGCTGATCGGCGGAGTGAGGAACGCCCACACGTCGCCGTCCTCGGCCACCGTCGCGTCGGCGCCGATGATGAAGCCCTCGAAGAACGACGCCTGGTGGGTCAGCGCGCAGGAGTCGTTCGCGATGTTCTGCGCGACGTCGCCGAACGCGGTCGAGTTGATCGACGAGACATCGCCGTAGCCCGCGTTGACGAGCGTCGGGTCGAGCAGGATCGAGCCGACGGAGTCGAACGCCGCCTTGATCTGGGGGTCGGTGAAGGGCACATCGCCCGAGACCCACTGGTCGTACACGTCGGGGCCGGCCTCGCGCAGCACCGCGTCCTCGATCCAGTCCGTTCCCGGCCAGCCCGACGCGGCATCGGAGGCGAAGCCGGCGCACCACGACGGCCCGCCGCTCTTCTCCGCGATCGTCTTCCCGAGCGCCTCCATCTCGTCCCAGGTCGTCGGCACCGAGACGCCCCACTCCGCGAACTTCGCCGGGGAGTACCAGACGTATACCTTCACGCTCGCCATCAGCGGAGCGCCGTACTGCGTCCCGTCGACCTGGCCGTACTTCTGCCAGTCCTCCGACCAGTTGTTCTGGACGTTCGTCAGGGCGCCCTCGGGCAGCTCCTTCACCTTCCCCGAGGCCACCGTGTCGGCCAGCAGCCCCGGCTGCGGGAAGATCGCGAGGTCCGGAGTGTCGCCACCCTGCACCTTGATGCCGATCTGCTGCTCGAAGCCCTTGTCGCCGGTGTACTTGATGTCGATGCCCGACTCCTCCTCCCAGTCCGCCCAGGACTCCTCGAGGAGCGTCGCCTCATCGCCGTTGATGGTGCCGTAGACGTTCACGACCCCGTCGGCCGTCCCCACCGAGCCGCCGCCGGAGCCACCGCCCGCGTTCGGATCGTTCGGGTCGCTGCTGCTCGAGCAGCCCGCGAGCGCGAGGCCGGCGGCCGCCAGAACGGCGACCGGAAGGGTGAGACGGCGGTGCAGGGACGATCGCATGGGTACTCCTCAGTGAGTGGGATCGGCGGGCCGGTGATCGGCGAGTGGAGGATCGGCTGGTCGCGGAGGCGGGCCGTCGCGGCGTGCCTGGCCAGGATAGACCGGAAGAGAGCGCTCTCTCGGTAACGATTCGGTACTGGCGGGGATCGCCTGGCGTGACCGTTCGGACCAAGCCGGCAGCCTCGTGATGTTCAAAGGAGGCTGAGCAGGAAGCGGCCCCCCTCACGCTCGCCGAGCTGTAATTCGAAGCATGCTCGTCTTCGTCGAGCGGATGGTGGTTCTAACACGAGCGATATTCGCCGGCGTTCGAATCCGCTCTTCGTAATGTCGGGCTCATGCCCACCCTCACCCCGGCCGATCTATCACTCGAGCTCGGAGTTCCGCAGAAACGAATTCGCGACGTTCTCCGAGAATTCTTCGGAACTCTCGACATCGGCACGACGCGCTGGGAACTCAGCGATGAGCAAGCGGATGCTGTTCGCGATCGCCTCCGGGTGGAACCAGTCGAGATCCCACGGTTCTCCCTTTCCGTCGGTGACCAGGTGCTGCGTCGCGCCGTTCATCGAGCGTATGGAGGCCAGCAGCAGGGCGGAATCTCCACTCCGCGATCTCTCGGTGAGATCTTCATCTTCACTGATCCCGCGAAAGGCGCACGGCACGGCTACGACAGGTTCGAAGGCCTGCGGGAGGACGGTTCCTACTCCTACACGGGTGAGGGTCAGGTGGGAGATCAGGTGTTCCTTCGCGGAAATCTTGCCCTCCGGGATGCGGCCAAGAATGGTCGAATCATCCGGCTTTTCACGGTCCAGAACACCCGCGTCACGTATATCGGAGCGTTTACAACAGGCCTTCCGACCTATCGCTACGAGATCATCCCGGACAACGAGGGAACGTTGCGCCGGGGGATCATCTTCAATCTGCTCCCGGTCGATGCCGACGTCACGACGCTGCCCGCTTACGGCGGTGCGAAGCCCGCCGATGCTCACGTCAGCGAGTGGGCAGCTCCCGCCTATTCCGACATCGTCGTGGCAGGAGAGGAGTCAGCACCGATCGACGAGCGAGTTGTCTCCCGTGTCGAATTCGAGCTTCAAGCGGCCTTCGGCGAATGGCTGACGAGGAATGGAACTCCTCCCAGTCGACTGACACTTCCCGTTGGTTCTTCGCGCATCGAGCCGGATCTCTACGTGACGACCAGTGGCTGGATCGTGGAGGCGAAGAAGTCGACCGCGCGCTCGTACGTGCGAACGGCAATCGGGCAGGTCCTCGACTACGCCCATGTCGCCAACGAGAAGGGGCTCGCGGCTGTTCCGGTCATCCTGCTTCCTGGCCATCCCGAGGCGGACCTCCAGCAACTCATCACGAGCTTGAACATCATTACGGCCGTGCGGCACGGCGAGGAGTTCAAGCTGATTGAGGCTTAAACCTTTGCGGTGAGCTTCGCCACAGCAGGAAGATCCGGGGTGGCCCACTCGAGGGTAGGCAACTCGTCCCGAGTCAGCCAGCGAAGCCCATCGTGATCCGTGCTCGTCAACGGCGGGTCACCGCGCAAAGTCGTCCACCAGCAGCTCAACCGGATGATGCGAGTGCCTACTGCGGTGTCGTCAACCGTCAGCAGGTCGCCTACGGCGACGACGACTCCGAGCTCTTCCGCTATTTCCCGCTCGAGTGCCTGCTCAGGCGTCTCCCCAGGTTCGATCTTCCCGCCCGGGAACTCCCACAGACCGCCAGCCGATTTCGCAGGCCTGCGTCGGCAGGCGAGGATGCGATCCCCGTCGGTGATGACGGCGGCTACGACCTCGAGAATCTCCATCCGACGATCATGGTCGCCGACAGGCTGGGCCTCGTTCACCCCTTCAGCGGGTCGTTCCCCCAGTTCATCAGCGAGTACCGCCACTTCGTCTCCGTCACGTCCCCGTCCGGACGCTGCGCCGAGTGCCGGTGCACGTAGCCGACGACCTTCTTCATGTGCGCGTAGTCGTCGTCGTTGAGGTCGGCCTGCTTCGTGCCGAGGATCTCGATGATGCGGCGGCCGCTGTGGTGGCCGACCGATTCGCCGCCGCCGGACTTCTGGCCGACCTCCTTCGACTCGTCGGTCTCGAGCCAGCTCTCGATCTCCTTCGCCGTCATGTTCACGGCCTCGTGGAAGTCGTCGCGGATGCTCCGCTGCTCGTCCTGATCCGGCATGTCGCTCCTCCTGTCGCGGGCGCCCGGCGCCCTCGTGCTCCTACCAGAGCGTCTGCGCGGGGAGAGGTCAAGCCCCGACCGCACACCCCCGCCCACGCGTAGCGTCGCCCGTATACGGGGGCCAGAGCTCCCGCCTGTCGACTGAGAAGAGAAGAGACACGCATGCCGTCACGGAACACGCTCGTCCGCAGCCTCCACGACCTCGGCGCCGCCGCCTGGTTCGGCGGATCCCTCATGGGCGCCGTCGGGCTGAACGGAGCCGCCGCGACCTCCTCCGACCCGTCCGAGCGCCTCCGCGTTGCGTCGGTCGGCTGGGCCCGCTGGAGCCCGGTGCAGTTCGCCGCGATCATCGCCCACGGCGTCGGAGGCATCGGCCTGATCCTCGCGAACAAGACCCGCCTCGCGAACCAGCAGGAGAGCCGCACCAACACGATCATCAAGACCGTCGTCACCGGTCTCGCCGGCGCCGCATCTGTCACCGCCGCGATCGCCGGAGCGACTCAGGCCAAGCACATCGACGAGGGCGCCGAGGGCGTCACCGAGGCCGCGCCGCAGAACTCGGCTGAGCTGACGACCGCCCTCCGCGTGCAGAAGGCCACCCAGTGGCTGATCCCGGTGCTGACCTCGGTCATCATCATCCTCGGCGCCCAGCAGGGCGAGCAGCAGCGCCCGGTGAAGGGGCTCTTCGAGACCACGGCGCGCATGTTCCGCAAGTAGCGCCGGCCGTCGCACGACGAAGGACGGATGCACCGGAAGCCGCGGCGATCCGTCCTTTGTCGTGTGCCGGGCACGTCCCGCCCGAATCCGTGAGAATTAGTGCGGGCCGGCGCGGCCCCGAGGCGCCCGACCCTGTGGTCGCATCGCCCGACGAGCAGGGGAGTCGCCGTGTCTCTCGACCCCGTCGATCCCTTCACGGATCGCCCGCAGCGCAGCCGTCGTCCTCCCGGCGGTATCTCCGCCCGGCTCGCGAGCAGGATCGAGGCGGTCCTGCTCCTCGTCCTCCTGCTCGGCCTCGGGGTCGTCCTCTTCGTGCTCCTCCTTGGGCAGCAGCTCGGCATCGACGCGTGCAGCGGGAACCCCGACGGGTGCGACTCCGCACTCCTGTCCGCCGCGACCTGGATCATCCCGGCCGTCGTCGGCCTGTTCGCGGTGCTGACGATCACCGCCGCAGCCCGCCGATCGACGACCGCTCGGCGCATGAGGGCGATCCCGCTTCTCGGCGCGGCGGCCACCGTCGTCGCGTTCCTCTTCGCCTCGGCGCTCGTCGCGATCGCGCTTGCAGGGGTGAGCACGTGACCGTCCCGGAGTGGAGGGACGAGTCGCTAGCGCCTCGCGAGGTCTCCGACCAGCTCGGCAGCGAGATCCGCCACCTGGCCGAGAAGCTGTTCTGGCGACGCTGAGACGTCCAGTCGGCGGACGTGGATCTCGACCGCTGCTCCGCGCACCGAGTAGGAGGAACCACCGCGGCCGATCGAGATCAGCCAGCCCTCGCGGAGCCCCAGAACCGTGCAGTACGCGTGCATCTGGTAGAGGTCCTCCACCGGAGAGGCGCCGGTCTTGTACTTGGCGTCGGCCACCATCACCGGGCGCCCCGAGCGCACGTGCACGATGTCGGGCCGCACAGCCTGCCGGCCGCCCTCGTCGAGGGTCGTCGAGTACTGCGCGAGCGTGACGCCCGACGAGAGCGGAGCGAGCGACTCCCGCAGCGCCGTGGTGACGAAGCTCTCGAAGAGGCCGGCCATGTCGACGACGAACGAGGCGAGCGGGGACTCGCCGGCGGTGCTCGACGGAGCGCGGCGCTCGAGGATCAGGTCGGCGAAGACGAGCGCCGGAACGTAGTGCGCGGTGAGCCGGCTTCGGCGCCACGGGGGCACGGCTGCCCCGCGGCGTAGGCGCTCCACGCCGTCGAGGCGCCCGTCGAGATGGAGGAGACGCCGCCGCAGCGCGTCGCGGAGGCGGGGCAGCGTGAGCAGTGCACCGATCGCCGCCCGGAGGACGATGTTCTCGGCGATGTCGACCGTGTACTCGTCCACCGTCAGCTCGACCGGCAGCAGGCGACCACCGCGAGCGACCTGATCCGACATCCGGATTCGTCCGCGAACGGTGACGGCGGTCTCGTCGTAGGTCCGGTACCCCTGCAGAACACCGCGCGCCAGCGCCCGCTCGGCCAGCCGCACGAACGTCTCGGCGATGGCGGGTGCGAGATCGTCGTCAGGGGAGGCGTCGACGTCCTCCGGGCGGAAGCCGGGATCGCGCGCGTAGCCCAGCAGGAACAGCAGCGACCCCAGCGGAGTCTTGGGCTGCACGACGATCTCGTCCTCGCCCGAGCGCACCGCTCCCACCCTGTTCGATGCGGCCGCCACCTCGATCCCGACGCGACCGAGGCGTGACTCGATCAGCCCTGCCGTCGTCGCCGCGGCGACAACATCCGGAGCGAGCAGGCACGGCCGCCAGCCGCCGTTCTCCTCCAGGGAGAAGCGCGTCACGACTCGTCGATCTCGTCGACCACCAGCGGCGTCGTCAGGTCGAGGGCGTCCAGACCGAACCGGGCGCGGATCTCCTCTCGGGACAGCCGGCCGTAGTAGTGCTCGTCGAGCAGGGGCAGGATGTCGTGCTCCCAGATCCGGACGAGCCCGTCGTCGGTGCGGGCGCTCACCCGCAGGAGGTAGGACGGGCCGATCTGGAAGTCGCGGTCGGTCTCTCCGATGCGCTCGTTGAGGGTGTCGAGCAGCGCACCCCGCCTCGTCGTGCGGCCCTCCACCCGGTGGATCAGGCCGTGCACGGGCCGTTGCGCCGGGTGCAGCTCGAAGAAGGCGAAGCGGCGGCGGATCGCCGCGTCGACGAGCGAGATCGAACGGTCGGCCGTGTTCATCGTGCCGATGACGAACAGGTTCTTGGGCAGCGCGAACGGCTCCTCGGGGGAGTACTGCAGCGACACCTGCTCGTCGCGGTACTCGAGGAGGAAGTACAGCTCGCCGAAGATCTTCGCCATGTTGCCGCGGTTGATCTCGTCGATGATCAGCACGTGGGGGACGGCCGGGTTGCGCACGGCGGAATCGGCGAGCAGTCGGAGGGGCCCCTTCGCGAGGCGGAACACCGCGGATCCGCTCCCGTCGGTCGCGGGACGGAAGCCCTCGAAGAAGTCCTCGTAGGAGTAGGAGGGGTGGAACTGCACGATCCTCACGGCGCTCGCGGGGGCGGCGAACCGGGCCAGGGCCCGCGCGACGAACGTCTTCCCCGTGCCGGGAGGGCCGAACAGGATGATCTGCCTCCGCTCCTCGAGGACCGCGGTCACGTCGTCGAGCCAGGCGCGGTCGTAGTGGAGGCCGGCGGCGAACTCGGCAGTGGGACGCGGAAGGCGGAGGTCGGTCGGCGTGGGTGTGGGCATCGACAACGGTTCGACCCGGATGAACGCGTCGTCACGGGACAGCGCGTCGAGGACCGCCTGCGGCAGAGCATCCTCGGGAACGCGATCCTCCTCCCACCGCACCGAGCGCTGAGCGCGGTCGCCAGGCATCCACCGGCCACTCCGGAGTGTCCCCACCCGGATCCCTCGGTCGTCCCGCACCAGGATCTGCTCGCCCGGACGCATCCCGCTCAGCACGGCCGCGGTCGAGTCCACCCTCTGCAGCAGCGCGGAGATCGGCTCCGCTCCGTCCCAGCGGGCCAGAGCCGTCGTGCGGATCGCCGCGCGGCTCGCTCCGAAGTCGGCGGTGATCGCCCCCGGAAAGCCGATGGTGTCGCCGAGCACGGCCCGACTCGGAACGCACCAGGCCGCGAGCGCGTAGTCACGGTCCGCGCCGCGCCACTCCGTGCTCCACGGCGGCAGATACCAGTCGATGTCGAGGTACCCCTGCGGATCCAGTCGGTCGCGCAGGTGCAGCAGATCGCGGTCGAGGTCGCCGGTCGGCCCCGACGACAGTACGGGAGCGAAAGTGTCGCGGATCTTGGTCTTGTCTGCGGTCGACACGATCCGCTCGAAAACGCTCGGCCAGGTCAGCGCGAGCAGGGAGCTCTGAATCGCCGGGGAGGCGGGATCGACGGCGACGGTCTGCTCGCGGAACAGCCACGGGTCTCCGAGCGCTGCATCTCGCGTCTCGGCGTCGAGTCCGTCCCAGTGCTCGATGAAGGAGCAGAGCCACTGCAGATGACGGGCGATCTGCGGAGTGAAGCCGGCGCCGCCGCTGAACGTGCCGCGGACGTCGAACGCGGCCGCAACCGCCTCGGGGAGGGCCGGCGCGTCGGGGAGCAGTGCCAGGATCTCGCGCAGCAGCTCGCGCTTCGTCCCGGCGCCGACGTTCGTGAGCGGAAGGCGCTGGACGAAGCACAGCTCGGCCGCGAGCAGGACGACGTCCCGCGATGCGTCCGCCAGCTGCTGCAGCAGCCGCCCCCGGAATCCGCCGGACGCATCGGGCAGCGAGTCCAGAGCACCGCGAAGAGCCCGAGCGGTGGGCGCGGTCCAGGTGCGCACGGTCGCGTCCAGTGCCGAGGCAGCCCCGCTCAGTCCGGGAGTCAGGATCACGCCGGCTGCCGCGGCGATGGCGCGGCGCTCGGCGCTGCCGGTCGGTGACGACTCCTCCGAGCGCGTCACCTCCTCCTCGAGCCCGCGCACCAGGAGGCAGTCGGAGCACCAGCCGGGCGACGTCAGCTCACGCGGATCGGTGTCGGGTGCTGCGAACCACGCGTCGAGGACCTCGGCCTCGGTCCAGGAGCGGCGCGGCTGGGTGACGCCGTGACGACAGGTCGGCACGTGCAGGCGCCCGGATCGAGCTTCGAGGTAGTCGTCCTCCGAGGCGGCCAGGCTCCAGTTCACGCTCTCGAAAGTGCGCTGCGAGCTGTCGAGCGGGGTGCGGGCTGCCAGGTCGCCTTCGACGGCGAACCCCAGCTGCGCGAGGACGCGCTGCGCCTTGCCGGAGTCGAACGGCTTCGTCGTCAGCCCGGTCGCGACCGCGAGAACCTGCTTCACCGGCCACCGCCGCCCGAGTGCCTCGACCGAGTACTTCGTCACGGCGGCGGGTTCGACCGCGCCGAGCGCAGCCTCCACCGACTCCCGCGTGAGCTCGTAGGGATTCCCGTCGATGGTGAACTGCAAAGCGCCTCCCGCTGTCAGGCCGATTCTGTCGGGCTCCACCGACACTGACCGGCGGGCGCGCGGGTCACTTCGACGTGCCCATGCAGAACGCCGCAGCGAACGCGCCGGTGCTCGTCTGCTCCGCGATGACCTCGCCGTCGAGGGTGATGCGGCAGGTGATCGCGCCGGTGTCGTCGGCGCCGGTGGTCGCGGTGAGGGACTGGACCTGCACGGCGAACTCGCCCGCGGCCGGCACCTGCACCTCCTTCGTGAAGGGGAGGGGCTGATCGGCGGCGGCCGCGGTGCCGTCGGCGAGGTCGCTCGAGGTGGCGTAGCCGATCGAGGCGTCAGGAGCGTCGCCGGTGACCTCGAGGAGGAGGGTCCGGGTGGGGCCGGCCGGTTCGGTGCTCTCCGTCAGGGGTGCGCGGCTCGACTCGGCGTCCTCGACGGCGTTCGTGACGCCGGTGACGAAGCCGGCCGTGTAGATCACGGCGAGCACGATCGACAGGATCAGCGCCACCAGGTTCAAGGCCGTGCCGGCGATCGCGGCCTTGCGGGTCCGGTTCTTCAGGAACAGGGCGATCACTCCGAGCACCAGGCCCACGAAGGCGACGAAGCCCGAGACGTAGTTCACGATCGGGATCGCGGCGCCGATGAGCGCGACGATGCCGATGATGAGGGACGCGAGACCGAGTCCGTTCCCGGTCTTCCGCCCGGGCGGGGGCGTCGACGGGCCGGGAGCGGGCTCGGGGAAGACGGCGGGGTTGTACAGGGTCATGCCGCCAGTCAACCAGCAGTGGCATTGACCGGGCCATCTCTACATAGCTAGATTTGCGCCATGATCCCGCTCGCCCGCCTCACGCCCGCCACGGTCGACGTGCTGCGCGTCCTCCTCGACGACGGCGCCTCCGTCTGGGGGATGCTCGTCATCAAGCGCACGGGACGCCCGGCGGGCAGCGTCTACCCGATCCTCGAGCGGCTCGAGGGGGCGGGCTGGGTGGCCTCGTCGTGGGAGCCGGACACCGACCGCAGCGGTCCGCGGCGGCGGCTGTACGAGCTGACGGGCGACGGGGCGCAGGCCGCTCGCTCGGCGGTCGAGCGCTTCGACGCGGCAGCGGTGGCGAAGGCATCCAAGGCAAGCCGGTCCGCCCCGGCCGCCGTCCGTCTCTCCGGAGCGGAGGCCCGCGCGTGATCGACCTGCTGCTGCGCCTGCTCGCCCGCCTCCTCCCTCCTCTCGCCCGTGAGCGCTACCTCGAGGAGTGGCGGGCCGATGCGGCCGGCGCCGCCGAGGCGGGTCTGCCCCGCCGCGACGTCGTGCTCGGTGCCCTCGTGCTCAGCGCCACCCTCGACCGAGCGCTGCCGGCGCACTCGGGGGAGCCGCGGTTCCTCCGCCCGCGCCGCCTCGCCCGCCGCGGGCTCGGGCTGCTGACGGCCACCTCGGTCGTGCTGATCGGCTTCTCTCTGACCGCCGGCGGCATCGTGCCCGAGAACGCTCCGGAGGGTGTCGTCGCCGCCACGCGGGCGGTCGGTGGGCTCGTCGTCGCTCTCGCGCTTCTCGCGGGGGTCGTCGGAGTCGCGCACCTGATCGGAGCCGCCCGCTCGGCCGAGACCCGCACGGCCCGGGTGTCGCTGCTCCTGGCGGTCGTCGGGCCGCTGACGGTCGTGCTCGGCACCCTCCTCCCCGGGGCGCCCTGGTGGCTGACCCTGCTCGGCTTCGTGATCGTGCTCGCCGGCCTCGCGACCGGTCTCGCCGTCATCGGAGGCACGCGACCGGTCGCTCTCGAGCACCGCGTCCCGACCCGGAGGCAGCGTGTCCCGGTCGCGGTCGCCGGTGCCGCGCTGATGCTCGCCGTCATCGTGCTCGGCTCGATCGACCTGCTCGTCTGGAACCCGCTCGCCAAGGTGCCCGGCACCGAGCTCTCGACGATCTACGCGCTGATGGCCGAGCGCGACGGGTTCTCGCTCCAGCCCACGCTCGTCGCGCTCGTGATCTGGGTGGTCTTCTGGACGGTGCCCGCCCTGCTCGTCGCGACACTCGCCGTGCATCGCGCGGGAGGCGCGCTCACTCCTCGACGGCTCGCGATCGTGATGCTCTCGATGGTCGGCGCGGCGATCTTCTGCCGCTTCTTCACCGGATTCGGCATCGGCATGTCGATCGCCGACACTTTCTCCACCTCCGGCGGCGACGGCTCGGTCGTCTCGGCGGCGCTCGCGATCGTGAGCCAGCTCTCGCTCGCAGCGGCCGCGATCCTGCTGGGCTGGGCTCCGCGGGTCGTGGTGCGGCCGGCCGAGAGCGCGGTGGCCGCGTAGCTCACGCAGAACATCAGCCGGTGAGGGTGTCTCTCGGCTGTCAGCCGTCAGACACCCTCACGGGCCGATGTTCTGCACGCAGAAGCGGGGCCGACTCGCGTCGACCCCGCTCCGATGCGCCGCGCTTGCAGCCGAGTCGATCTCGGCGGCGCGATCGATCGCCGTGCTCAGCCGCGGTCGAGAAGCACCGCGAGCGCCCCGCTGGTTACGAGGCCCCAGCCCACGAGCAGGGCGGCGCCGACCGCCCCGAGCAGGATCGCGACCGCGCGCCGCTCGCTCCGGGTCACCGCGCGGCCTCGGGAACGGGGAGTTCCTCCGGAACGAACGTCAGGATGTCGCCCGGCTGGCAGCCGAGCACCGAGCAGATCGCGTCGAGCGTCGAGAAGCGGATCGCCTTCGCCCGCCCGTTCTTCAGGATCGAGACGTTCGCCGTCGTGATGCCGATCGCTGAGGCCAGCTCGGTCACCGACATCTTCCGCTTGGCGAGCTCGACGTCCAGCTGCAGCACGATCGCCATCAGACGATCTCCGCCAGCTCGCTGCGCTGCTCGACCGCGAGGTGCAGGAGTCGCCGCATCACCATGACGAGAAGGCCCAGCGTCGCGCTCGACACCGCGACCAGCCCGAAGGCGAGCGCGGGGATCGGAGCGGGCACCACCGCGAGGACCGCGACCGCTCCGCCCGCTGCGAGGACGGCCCCGAACAGGAACGCGCCGATCGCCAGATCGACCCACAGGTCGGAGCGGTGATCGCCGGCGAAGAGCGCGTCGTCGCGCACCAGCGACACCAGCCGCCAGACCGCGACGAGCACGGCCTCGACGCAGAGGACGCCCGCGACGAGGACGGCGACGAGCACCCCGTCGATCGGACCGCCGTCGAGCGCGGTCGCGGCGACCGGGCCGACGGCGACCTGCACGACGACGCAGCCGAGCAGCAGCACGGCGAGCAGGGCGCGGAGTGCGACGAGGAGTGAGCGGGGCATCGAGATCCTCTCGGAGGGTGCGGCGTATCGAAGATCGAGCGATTCGTATCGACAATCGATACTGCCAGTCCAGAGCGGGGCCCGGCAAGACCCTCCGCGCGACGTGTCAGCGTGGGAAGTCCTGCACAGATGAGGCTGAGCGCCGCGAGTCGCCACGATCTCGCCGGATCGACCCTCTCAGCCTTATCTCTGCAGGAGCAGCGCCCCTCAGGCCCCGCCCGTCCCCGCTCCGAACACGTCCTCGTACAACCCGGTCAGCTCCGGCGAGCTCGGCCCCGTCAGCCCGCAGCCCAGCAGCGCGTTCTCGTCGGCCGCGAGCAGGTAGTCGGTCCCCGTCTGCCAGGTGACGCCCCGGCCCTGCGTCACGGTGACGCTGTCGCCGACCTCCCCGGCGAACCGCTCGAGCACCCTCAGCTCGACCGTGCTGTCGTCGATCGAGCGCACCTCGGCCCGGAACGCGACCTGCGCCGAGGCGAGCGCCGCCGCGGGATCCGCGGGGCAGCCGTTCGTCGCTCCCGACAGCCGTGCCGAGGACGTGGCCAGGGCGAACGCGAGCGGCAGGAGGAGGGAGGCGATGGCCGCGACGGCGAGCGCGCCCACTCCCGCGATCAGCCACGGCGAGCGGCGGCGCGGCGGGGCGTCGTCGCGGTCGGTGCCCGCGAGGACCACGGCCAGCTCGCGGTCCGAGAGCGGAGGCAGGCTCGCGGCCGGATCGATCGCGCGGAGGAGCGCGCGCAGATCGCCGTCCCTCTCGGGCGATCCCCGCAGGAGCTCCTGCCCGATGCGGCGGCGTCCGCGCTCGAGACGGTCCGTCGCGTCCTCCTCGGGCATGCCGAGCACGATGCCGATCGCGTGCGCGTCGAGGCCGTCCCACGCCCACAGGCGGAGGGGCTCCGCATCCGATTCCGCCACGCGCGAGAGGGCCAGGCGCACCCGGTCGTGCAGTCGCCGCGACTCCTCGTCGGTCTGCAGCTGAGGCGGCTCGACCAGCGTGAGCCGCTGCGAGAGGAGGGACTGCCGGCGCTGACCGCGGAGCGCGTTCCGCAGCAGGGCGCGGGCGATCGCGAGCGCCTGCGCGACCGGATCGGGCGGGGCGATCCTCCGCTCGCGCAGCACGGTGATCGTCAGCGCGAGGACGTCGTCGGCGGTGCCGGCGTCGGCGCGGCGCCACAGGTAGCGGCGGACCGGGTCGGCGACCGTGGCGGCGAGCACGGCGAACCGTTCGGGGTCGGCGAGAGGATCCTGCATGACCTCATGGTCGCCCCTCGCGCGCCGGATCGCACATCCGGGGTCTCGAGGGGCCGGTGGCGATCGGGGCCGGGGCGCGGGAGGCTGGACTCATGGATCACGACGGACGCCTGGCCTCCGCCCGCCCGGTCTCGCTCGCCGCGGTGGCGAGCTCCGCTCTCGGCCTGGTCGCGCTCGTCGCGTTCCCGGTTCCGCTGCTGTCCGCGGCCGCGGGTCTCGTGGCGGTCCTTCTCGCCCGCTCGTCGCGGGAGCAGCTGCGCGCCGAGCCGTCGCTCCGCGGGGCCTGCGCGAGCCTGCTCGGCTTCGTGCTCGGGGTGGCCGCGCTGGTCGTGGGCGCGGCGCAGGTGCTGGCGCCGTACGTGCTGATGGTGCTGTTCTTCCTGTAGTCGCGCGTCTTCTACGACGTCAGCGTCCCGATCACTGCGATGACCTGGATCGCGGTCAGGAGCCAGCCCACGATCACGGCGTAGGTCGCGAACCCCCAGCCCGCGCGCCCCGACCGGCGGATCCGCGCACGGCCGAGCAGGCCGCAGACGATCGCGGCGGGTCCCACCAGGAACGCGAGCACGAACCCGGCGATCGCCATCGGCTCCACGGCCGGATCGGTGACCAGCCCCGCGTCCCTCCGCGCCCGCCCCTGCGCGTACGAGACCGGCACGGCGATCGCGAGCACGATCACCGGCGAGAGCACGAGCAGGATGATCGCGATGTGCCATCCGACGAGTCCGTAGAACATCCGGCGAGCCTACGGACGAGGACCGGCGGAGTCGTCACCCACGCGGGGGAGCCCGCTCGCTAGCCTGTACCCCGGCGATCCCGCCCCGCCCCCTTCCCGCCCGAGGAGCCTCATGCCCACCTGGTCCCTGCACGGAGACGGCCGCACCGTCGAGCCCGGCGCCGTCGTCGCCCCCGACGAGCGGCTCAGCTGGCCCGCGACGATCGCGATCGGCATCCAGCACGTCGTCGCCATGTTCGGAGCGACGTTCCTCGTCCCCGTCCTCACGGGCTTCCCCGTCGCCACGACCCTGCTCTTCTCGGGTGTCGGCACGCTCCTCTTCCTCCTGATCACACGCAACAAGCTGCCCAGCTACCTCGGGTCGAGCTTCGCGTTCATCGCTCCCGTCACCGCCGCGACCGCCGTGGGCGGAACGGGGTCGGCGCTCGCCGGGATCGTCGCCGTCGGCCTCCTGCTCGCCGCGGTCGGCGTCCTGGTGCAGTTCGTCGGCCTCGGCTGGATCGACCGCCTGATGCCCCCGGTGGTGTCGGGTGCGATCGTGGCCCTGATCGGCTTCAACCTCGCTCCCACCGCCTGGGACAGCTTCGAGAAGGCCCCCGTCACGGCGACCGTCACCCTCGCCGCGATCATCCTCGGCGGAGTGTTCTTCCGCGGCTTCCTCGGCCGCGTCTCGATCTTCGTCGGCGTCGTCATCGGCTACGTCGTGGCGCTGCTGCGCGACGAGATCGACTACTCCGCGGTCGGCGACGCCGCCTGGATCGGCCTGCCGCCCTTCTCCTTCCCCGACTTCGCGTCCGGATCGACGTGGTCGGGCATCGCGATGTTCCTCCCCGTCGTGCTCGTCCTCATCGCCGAGAACGTCGGCCACGTGCGCGGCGTCGCGACCATGACCGACTCCTCCGTCAACGCTCACACCGGCCGCGCGCTGATCGCCGACGGCGTCGCGACCGCGGTCTCGGGCACGTTCGGCGGCTCGGGCACCACGACCTACGGCGAGAACATCGGAGTGATGGCCGCCACGCGCGTCTACTCGACCGCCGCGTACTGGGTCGCCGGCGTCACCGCCGTGCTTCTCAGCCTCTCGCCCAAGGTCGGCGCGGTCTTCAACTCCATCCCCGCGGGCGTCCTCGGCGGCGCGACCACCGCGCTCTACGGCCTCATCGGCGTCATCGGCATCAAGATCTGGGTCGACAACCGCGTCGACTTCTCGCGCCCGGTCAACCAGTACACGGGCGCCGTCGCCCTGGTCATCGCGATCGCGGGCTTCCGCTTCTCGTCGGGCGGCTTCGAGCTCGGCGGCATCGTGCTCGGAGCGGGAGCGGCGCTGGTGATCTACCACCTGGGCAACGCGATCGCGCGCTGGCGCCGGACGGGCGCTGACGACGGCGGGCCGCTGCCGGCGATCGGGCAGCTGGGCGGGGACGTGCAGAAGTAGGGGAGGGCGAGGGGGCAGCGTCAGGCTCCGACGAAGAACGTGAAAGCTCCGGAGTCGACGAGCGAGGAGATTCGCCACGTGCCGCCGGGGATGTCGTTGATCGGAGCCTGAGCGCACGCGAGGAGATCCACCTCCGCACCGCCGTACATCGTTCCTACGTCCGAGAGCGCGCCCGGGGCCGGTAGCACCACGTTGCAGGACGTCGCGTCGAAACTGTTGCCGGCGGCCGTGACGTACTCGATCATGAACGACGACCACGGGTCGGCGCCGTCCACTGCCGCCTCCGGGTCTTCGATGGACACGTGGACCGGCGCCGTCACATAGGTACGGGCGGTGGCGGGCTGCTCGTTGTACTCGTTCTCCGCCGCGATCTCGGGTTGCGCGTCCGCGTCGGTGGCGCCGACGGAGAACGTCCATATCGAATCCTCGGCGTACTTCACCGGCACGTTCACCGGAGTCGGGTTCGCGCGTGTCCCGGACTCGGGTGGCGAGGTCGGCTCTGCAGCGGGAGTCGCTGCGACGGGCGATGCGGTCGAGGTGACGGCAGTGGCCTCGGACCCCGTGTCGGCGGGAGCGTCCGCGGTGCATCCGACCAGTGCAAGTGCGGCTGTGCCTGCAACCAGAAGCGTAGCGACGCGGGAAAGCTGCACGAAGGACCTCGTTCTCTCGAAAGCCTGAGAGTAAGGCCGATGCGACGCAGGCGGGAAATCCTCCGAGTGGAATTGCGTGGTCCTGAACAGGGCGCGACTATGTTGTCTTCTCCCCAGATGAGCCGAACTCGTGTTCGAATGTCGGTGGTCGCTGGCATCATCCGTGTATGGCTACGATCGACCCGTACACAGCACCCTCCGAGGGCGTTCCCTCGGTGAACGCGTGCTTCGAGGAGGCGTACGGCGGCGCCATCGATGCGGCCGGGGCGCTGCGGCGGTTCCGGGGGCGGATCGACGGTGAGCAGGCCGAGCTGATCGAGCTGTCGCGGCGCCTGGCGATGGCGGTGCCGGAGGCGCTGGTCGACGCCGGCGTGCTCGGCAGGGGCGAGCGGATCGAGGCGGCGGCCCGTGCGCACGTCGCCGAGATCGCCACGTCGTTCCGGCTGTCCGAGGCGCACGCCGGAGCCCTCGTCGAGGAGAGCCGCCTCCTCGTGAACGAGCTGCCGGCGACGCTCGCCGCCCTGAAGGAGGGGGCGTGCGCCGCCGAGCACGCGCGGGTCGTGGTCGCCGAGGCGGCGACCGTGCCGCCGGAGGCACGCGGTCGGTTCGACGAGGAGGCGGCGGTCCTCGCCGCGTCGTGCACGCCTCCGCAGCTGCGGCGTCGGCTCCGAGCGCTGCGCGAGCGGCTGCACCCCGAGACGCTGCGCGAGCGCCACCGCCGCTGCCGGGAGGATCGCGCCGTCTGGGTCGACGGCGAGCTCGACGGGATGGCGACGCTGCACCTCCATCTGCCCGCTCAGGACGCGTTCGGCGCCTACGACCGGATCGATCGTGCTGCCCGCTCGGTCCGGGAGGCGGGCTCCGGAGCGACGCCCGCCGAGCGCGACGTGCGGAACCTCCGGCAGGTCCGCGCCGATGTGGCGACGGCGCTGCTGCTCGACGGCGAGACCGTGACCGCTCCGGAGGAACCGGACGGCACCCGGAACCCGCTCGCCGAGCGCCCTCGCGCCGCCGTCCCGCGCGGCATCCGCGCCGTGGTCGCCGTCACCGTGCCGGTCCTCACTCTCCTCGGTCGCTCCGACGAGCCCGCGATCCTCGACGGCTACGGGCCGGTCGACGCCCAGACGGCGCGCGAGCTCGCTGCCTCCGCCCCGAGCCTCACCCGGATCCTCACGGATCCGCACACCGGAGCGACGCTGGGCGTCGGCCGACGCAGCTACCGCCCGCCCGCCGAGCTGCGTCGGGCGCTCGCGCACCGAGACGAGACCTGCCGGTTCCCGGGGTGCCTCCGCACCGCCCGCACCGCCGAGATCGACCACACGGTCCCGTGGCAGCACGGAGGCGCGACCGACGCCGCGAACCACGCTAGTCGCGAATCCACCCCCTTCCCCCCCCAGACGCGACGGCCGCCGGGGCCGCTAATCTACGATGACCCCTACGACTCAAAGGCGGCGTTCATGAAGGTTTTCATCAGTTGGTCCGGGGCAACAAGCCGCTCAGTCGCCGAAGCGCTATCAGCTTGGATACCTAAAGTAATTCAGGGCTTGGAGCCATTTGTCTCCGCGAAGGACATTGATAAGGGTGCGAACTGGACCGTAGAACTCGCAAGGGAGCTCGAAGATGCGGAGTTCGGCATTATTTGCCTAGCTCCCGACAACTTGCTGTCCCCCTGGTTGAATTACGAGGCCGGCGCGATCGCCAGGTCAGTGAATTCGAGAGCCTGTCCCGTGCTTTTCGAGGTGGAGAAGGAGCAGGTGAAACCACCCATCTCTCAACTGCAGATGACGTCGATCAGGATCGATGAATTTCTCCTGCTTATGACCTCATTGAACAAAGCTTCGGGCCTACCGCTAAGCTCCGAGGCCCTCAAAGAAGCGCTGGAAGTTTGGTGGCCGCGACTAAAGGAAGAAATTGATCTGATACCGAAGCCGGAGACACTGAAGCGGACAAAGGCCCAGGGTGCGGGCGAGCATACTGCAGAGCTGGAGCCGGAAAAGCCAAGCGCAGAGATTGGAGAAATGATCGAGGAAGTACTTCATCGGATCCGTTCTGTTGATGATCGCGTCGAACGCCTCGAGCGTCGCGATCGGTTGTCGGGCGCGTTTAGTGAAAGAACTGGACTTGCCAGGCGCGATGCTAAAGGTAGCGGAATGAAGGATGCGCATCATCGCCTGCTCTCCGTGGCCAAAGCCTCTGGACTTCCTGCTATCGCCGCGGCGAGCGGATTATCAAGCTTGGACGTGAGCATCGCTGGAGACCTACCCGAAACATTGCCACCCGACCTCTATGTGGCTGCATATGAAGTGGCGCGAGATCTCAATGCGCGCGTTCGCCTCGTTGGAGAGAATCGGGCCGCAATTTTTGAGAAGGGCGGTCAAACCGAGGAGATGCCATTCTGACGAAAGCCGCGCCGTAGCCCTCCACTCTGCGGCACCTCGGCTGAACCAAAAATGCTGGCCGCCTCCGTCCGTGCGCGGGGCCGGCAGCCACAACCGGAAACGGCAGTACAGAAGCACCGCCCATGGCTAAAACCTCGCTACTCCTGGAGCCCACCTTTCTTTCTGGCAAGTCCAGCGCCATACTGAACTCGTCTCATCCCCCTGATTGGAGCACCATTGGTCAAGCATGCTTTCCTGTCGTTCGTCGAGGAAGACCTCGAAACCGTGCGGATGTTCCGCGGACAGGCGAAGAACAAGAATTCGCTGCTGTCGTTTGATGACTACTCGGTCAAGGTTCCATACAACAGCACTGACGCAGCCTACATCCGAACGCAGATCACTGGAAAAATTCGTGCCGCATCGGTCACAATTTGCCTGATCGGCCCCACCACGTATAAGAGCAATTGGGTGGACTGGGAGGTTCGTAAGAGTGCGGAGCTTGGCAAGAAGGTCATCGGAGTGAAGCTTTACTCGGGACAGTCCTGCCCCACGCCGAAGTCTCTCACTGACCTGCGTGCACCGGTACTCGCCTGGGACATCGACGCGATTGTTCGAGCCATCGGTTGAGCGACCCTCTGTATGACGGGGGATACCCCGCCTTCTACGAGTCGGCAAATGCCGCTTCGCTGTTGGGCCAGAATCACTACCTCGTGGCGATGCGGATTCGGCTGGGCGGGCTTGTAATAGGCACCATTGGCGGTAGCGTATTGGTCTCGGCAGGAGCAGTTAGCCTCGGCGGATGGATGGCTCTCGGCGGCTTTTTAGTCGCGTTGCTCGCGGAGATTTGGAACGCCGTCGAAAAACCAGATCGAGCTTGGTACGAGGGTCGGGCCGCAGCCGAGTCCGCCAAGACTCTTGCATGGCGATATGCCGTGAAGGGTGAGTCCTTCGAGGAAGGCACGGACGCTGACCGGGAGTTGGTAGCTCGCGTGACCGAACTGCTTCAGGATCTGAAAGACGTCGACTTGCCCTCGCCCTCGGCGACCACGGAGCAGGTCACGTCGATCATGCGCGAGATCCGCGGCGGAACGTTCGAAGAGCGCCGTAGCGCTTATCGGGAGGGCCGGGTCGAAGACCAGCGTCGTTGGTACGCCAAGAAGGCTGATCTGAATCGGAGGGCCTCACGTTCCTGGACGCTGTTCCTCTTCGCCTTCGAGTTCCTCGGCCTGATCGGCGGAGTCCTGCTAATCACTGGCGCCGTGACAGTGGACCTACTGGGGCTTTTCGCTGCGCTCGCAGCGACGGTGACGGCATGGACGCAGGCGAAGCAGTTCAAGACACTTGCAACCGCTTATGGCGTGACCACTCAGGAGCTGTCGGGGGTGAAAAATGAACTGGACGGGGTCGAGAGCGAGTCGGAGTGGGCTCATTTTGTCGGCCAGGCTGAGGAGGCGATCTCACGCGAGCACACGCTGTGGAGAGCATCGCGAGGCATTCGAACCAGCGGGCCGCGTAGCGGCCGGGCTTGACTTGAATTAGCAACATAACTCGTCGTCCCAACCATGGTCCCGGTGGCAAGGGTCGGGCGCTTGCGCCCGACCCGCGGCAGCAGCACCTCAGCCCTGAGGTAGCGCTTTGTAAGCGGACCAAGCTCGTTTGAGCGTCTCGGCCTGGCTGAGGAGCGAGGCAGTCGCTTCTTGGTGCCGGCCGGTCTGACGCAGCCACCGTATGTCGCGTATCGACCTCTGCAGCATCCAGTCCACGCCCGTCTGCCAGTGCGCCGAGTCGATGACGCCGGATGCCTCGCCCAGGTCTGTGGTGCGCCGTAGTACGGGCTCGATCCGGGTTTGCAGGTCGAGGAGAGTAGCCGACAGGTCGTGGAGGGCTCTGCTCTCGCCGCGCTGGACGACGGGCTCAGTGAGCCACTCCTGGACTGCCTGCTCGAAGCGGAGGTTGCTCGTCATATGCCCGGAGCCTAGGCGACTGCTGGTTCTGGTCGCGGGCGCTGGTGGCGGGTTGTGCTGGGAGCTGGTAAAACTGTCGCAACTCCAATCAAGGACGGCGACCCAGGGTCCGGTGGAGACAAAGAGACACGTAGAGGGGCCTTTCCTGGGAGGGCTCGGACGGCACGTTTGAAGGCAGTGCCCCCGTCCGGAAGCTATTGAGCTGAGCCGAACCGGTGGAAGTCCGGGAGCTGCTCCGGCCTGCCCGCACGAGCCCATCCCGGCTGTGTGGTGCAGGTGCCAGGTCCAGCGGTTCCGTGTCGGCTTCGCTCAGTAGGTTCCCCGTGTCTTCAGCTGTTTCACCTCTCGTCCTGCCTGCCTATCCTGTTTTCGATTGGCGGTTCACGCTCTACCCGGACGCGGGCGAGGGCGGTGGTACCTTCCGCTCCTCCGTCCGCAAAGCGCCGACCTACGTCGCCCGGGGGCAAGCTGCTGATCCTGAGAGAGCGCTCGCGGAGGCCGGCCGGCGTGCGCGGTCTCGGCTGCGCCGCTACTGCGCGGCCAATGGGCTGAATCGTCTTGGGACGCTCACCTACGCCGGGGCGGGCTGCCACGAACCGGACGTGCTGCGCAGCGATCTGGCGCGGTTCTTCCGCAACCTGCGCCAGGCGACGGGCGGGGCTGCATTCCCCTACGTGTGGGTGCCAGAGTGGCACAAGTCCGGACACGGACTGCACGCGCACTTCGCGGTAGGCCGATATTTGAAGCGGTCGCTGATCGAGCAGGCCTGGGGCCACGGCTTCGTCCACATCAAGCTGCTCGGCGACCTGCCTGTGGGATCCGGCCGGCTCGCAGAGTCGCGCAAAGCGGCTGGATACCTCTCCAAGTACGTCGCGAAGACCTTCACGGACCCGACAATCCGCCAGCTCGGCCTTCACCGCTACGACGTTGCTCAAGGGTTCAAGCCGCGGCCACTGGCTCTCGCGGGTACTTCCGCCTGGGACGTGATGACGCAAGCAACCGAGGCGATGGGTGGAGTCCTGCCGTCGATCCAGTGGTCGTCCTCGCAGGAGGAGGAGTGGGCGGGCGCTCCTGCGATCTGGGCGCAGTGGAACATCTGATGCCGATTAATCCAGAAGAGTTGGCGCGGTGGGTGCAGCGCTCGTGCGCCGATCAGGGCTTGCCGGTCACTGTGACGGATGCCGCTGTCGTCGCTCGGATTGGCGTGCTGATGAACGGGAGCGCCACCGCGGGGAGGCCCCCGCAGGGGGCGACCGCGGGGGCGGTCCGCTCACAGCTGCCAAGTGGGCACGATCCGGCTCGGGTCTAGCGAGCGAGCACCTGGCGTCCCCGGAAGGATCGTCGCGTAGTCGAGCACCGAGCGGATGATCTGAACCTGTCGCTCCAGGTTGAGCTCGGCCCACTGCGCGCGAAGGGATGACCCCGAACCGATCAGTGAATCGACAGTGCCGGTTCCCACGATCTGGTCGAGTCGACGCTGCGCTGTGGTCGCCCTCGCCTCGAGAGAGTCGCGTGCGGCTTTCCACTCAGGTCGCGACACGTCGCCGGCCGCGAACATCTGTCCCAGCTCGAGCATCCTGGACTGGAGCGTCTCCAGCTCCGCGACAATTCCGGCCCGCCGTTCGTCGGCCTGCACACGACCGGCGAGCACATCGGCCATCGCAGGCGTGTCCAGCCGGAGAAGCACCGCGGCGGCGATCCATTCCTCGACCGGTGCGGCGACGACAGTGAGTTTCCCGCAACCGCCATGGTCTGGTCCTGGCGAGCAGACATAGCGACGGGTGGTAGCACGCGGCGAGCTGAAGAGCCGATTCCCGCACTTGCCGCACCGCAGCAGCCCAGACAGCAGATAGCGGCGTGGCGAGCGTCGCCCAGACACCTTCTTGGACGCGAAAACGGCCAGAATCTGGCGGTGTTCCTCGTCCGTGATGATCGCCGGCCACACTGCTTTCGCCGCAGCCACCCCGTGATGGTCCCGCATCCCGGCAATACGGCCAGACGTGAGAAGCGCCCGTAGCGTCGGCGTTCGCCACTCCTCCGCGTTGCCCGTCGTCGGGATGCCTCGCCCGTTCAGCCAGAGCGCAAGCGACCGGACCGACTCACCCGCGAGAAATCGCGGCACGATCTCGCGAATGACCTCGGCCTCTGACTCCCGCACCGTGATCTTGTCCGGCTCGTAACCGAAGGGACGGATCGGGCCACCATTGGGCTTGCCCGCTTCCACGTTCTGCTGGATCTTCCGCTTGACCCGCTCGGACTTCCGCGCCGACTCCTTCGCGGCAAAGGCCGCGACGACGCGCGCCATCAGCAGGCCGTCCTCAGTCCCGAGGTCAAGGTCAGCACTCACTGTCGCGACGTTGCGCACCCCGGCTCGGTCACACACTTCGCGGAACTGCTCCAGCTCGATGGGACGACGGGTGAGCCGATCGAGGTTGTACACGATCACGGCATCGAGCAACCCGGCGCCGATGTCCGACAGCATCCGTTCGTAGTCGGGCCGCGTCTTGCCCGAGTAGGCCGAAATGTCGTTATCCACGTACTCAGTGGCTACCCGCCAGCCGCGCTCCTCGGCGAGCTTCCGACAGTCCTCCAGCTGGCGCTGCACCCCCAGCGCCTGACCGGTGGGGTCGGATGAGATGCGGGCGTAGATCGCGGCGGCACGCGGCAGAGGCATGGGGTCACACTAACGTCGCGTCGACAACCTCGCCCACCTCTGCGCGTCCCACCACCGACTCCGGCACCTCAGCACCTGGAGTCCCGAGAACCTCGGCGACGGCGGCGTCCGCTGGAGCAGCCCGGCGGGACGAGTGCTGACAGTGGAACCGCCGGGGCCACCGCTGCCGGGGTCGCCGCCGTCGGGGCCACCGCTTTCTGGGCCACTGCTGCCGCGGCCACTCCCGTCGAGTCGCGAGAAGGTGCCGTTCTGAGTGCGGGGGCGAACGGCCGGAGCCGACCTGCGGATCCTCCAGCGCGCCTTCTTCCGAGTTCCGCCATCGCGCCCCACCGAGCCCGAGTTCCTCAGGACCCCGAGCCCCTCACCCCGTCGCGCCCCTCAGATCTCCACCGTGCACAGCGCCTGCACCGCACTCCGGAACTCCGCCTGCATGTCGAGCGAGTCGCGCTGGAGCAGCCACTGCACCTGCAGCCCGTCCATCGTCGCGATCGTCCGGATCGCCGCGCTGCGCGGGTCGACACCGGGGAGGAGCTGGCCGCGGGTGAGCATGTCGCCGAACGCGTCGGTGAACAGGTCGATGATCACGCGGTACCGCTCGGCGAAGTACCCGTGCGCCGGGTGGTCGGCGTGCGTCGCCTCCGCCGAGAGGGCGCACTGCAGCTCGATGAGTCCGGGGATGCACGTGTTGTACGCCACGAGGTCGACGAGGGCGCGCACGGTGTCCACCCCCGGGATCGTCCCGCCGTTCGGCACCCGCGCGATCGACCTGTCGTCCCGCAGGGCCAGCACGGCCGAGAGCAGCTCCCACTTGTTTGCGAAGTGGTGCAGCACGCCGGCCTGGCTGAGCCCGACCTTCTCGGCGATCTCGCGGAGGGATGCGGCGTGGTACCCGCTCGCCGAGAACACCTCGAGCCCGGCGGCGACGATCTCGGCACGCCGGGCGGCGGTCTTCGCGTACTGGCCGCGCGGTCGCCGCGGAGGAGAAGTGGGGAGTGCCAACGTGTGCCTCCTGGCGCTTCGGTGCGGTGGTGAGGGGCGGACGGTCGATGCGGGATGCGCTGGTACGCGGTCCGAGAAACCTAACTCCTCGTGGTTTCTCCGTCAAAGCCCCAGGGGTGCCCTGGCGGAACCACCCACTCCGACATCCTGCACGGTCCCTCCGCGCCCTTCCCTGGTAAACCGAGCGGTGCTAGGTTTTCTGGGACGGTCGTCCGCCGCCCCCTTCAGCGTAGAAAGAGACCCCTCGTGACCGACAGCTCCACCGCCTCTCCGACCGGCACCGCCCTCTCCTCCGGCACCGCCCCGCGCCTCAGCGCCGAGGGCCCCGACGCCGACGCCCGCTTCACCGAGCTCCTCGGCCGACTCACCCTCGAGGAGAAGGTCCAGCTGCTCACCGGCCGCGACTTCTGGACCACCTGGCCGATCGAGAAGATCGGCCTGCGCCGCATGCTCGTCTCGGACGGCCCCTCCGGTGTGCGCGGCGAGGTCTGGGACGAGCGCTCGCCCTCGCTGAACCTGCCCTCGGCGACGGCGCTGTCCTCCTCCTGGGACCGCTCGATCGCGAAGCGCTACGGAGCCGCCGCCGCGGTCGAGGCCCGCCGCAAGGACGTCGACGTCGTCCTGGGCCCGACCATCAACCTGCATCGCTCGCCGCTGGGCGGCCGCCACTTCGAGGGCTTCAGCGAGGATCCGGTCCTCACCGCCGACCTGGCCGCGGCCTACGTGAGCGGCGTGCAGGAGAACGGCGTCGGAGCGACTCCGAAGCACTACATCGCCAACGACTCCGAGACCGACCGCTTCACCGTCGACGTGCGCGTGGGCGACCGCGCGCTGCGCGAGCTCTACCTCCTCGCCTTCGAGCGCGCGATCGTCGAGACCTGCGCCTGGCTCGTGATGAGCTCCTACAACTCGATCAACGGCACGACCGCCACCGAGAACGACCTGCTCGAGACCCCGCTCAACAGCGAGTGGGGCTTCGACGGCGTCGTCATCAGCGACTGGACCGCGGTGCGCTCCGTCGACAGCGCCCGCGCGGCGCAGGACCTCGTCATGCCCGGCCCCGACGGGCCCTGGGGAGCCGCGCTGGTCTCCGCGGTGCGCGCGGGAGAGATCGAGGAGTCGGTGATCGACCGCAAGGTGCGCCGCATCCTCCGCCTCGCCGCCCGCGTCGGCGCGCTCGAGGGCTTCGAGCCCGCCGTCGCCGAGCCGGTCCTCGTCGAGGACGGCCGTGCATTCGCGCGCGAGGCCGCCGCGGCCGGCAGCGTGCTGCTGCGCAACACGGGGGAGCTGCCGTGGGACGCCTCCGCCCTCACCTCCGTCGCCGTCATCGGCCACAACGCCCGCGACGCCCGCACGCAGGGCGGCGGATCCGCGACGGTGCTGCCCGAGAAGGTCGTCACTCCGCTCGACGGCGTCCGGAACGCCCTCCCCGGCGCCCGCGTCGACTACGCGCTCGGCGCGGTCGTGCAGGACGGAGTCGCGCCCCTCGCGCTCGAGACCATCACGAACCCCGCCACGGGCGAGCCCGGCCAGCGCGTGCGCTTCCTCGACGCGGAGGGATCCGAGCTGTTCGTCGAGGACCGCCGCGCCACCGCGCTCGTCTGGTTCGGCGGCAGCGCGCCGATCGCGGCGTCCGCTCGCGTCGAGTTCTCCACGGTGCTGACCCCCGAGGCCGACGCGACCGTGCGCCTGGGCTTCGCGGTCGTGGGCACCGCGCGGATCTTCGTCGACGGCGACCTGTTCCTCGAGGAGACCCTCGCCCCGGTCGGCGCCGACCTCGGAGCCGCGCTCCTGGCGCCGCCGTCGGTCTCGGGCCCGCTGCAGGTCACCGCGGGCACGCCCGTCGACATCCGCATCGAGTACGACATCGTGCACACCGACGGCGAGCTCGAGGGCGCCCTCGGCTTCACCTACGGCATCGAGCCCGAGGACACCCCGGCCGAGCAGCTGATCGAGGAGGCGGTGGCGCTCGCCCGCGACGCCGACGTCGCCCTCGTGGTCGTCGGCACCAACTCCGCCGTCGAGTCCGAGGGCTACGACCGCAGCTCGCTGGACCTCCCGGGCGAGCAGGACTCCCTGGTGCGCGCCGTCGCCGCGGCGAACCCGCGCACGGTCGTCGTCGTCAACTCCGGATCGCCCGTGCTGCTGCCCTGGCGCGACGAGGTCGCCGCCGTGCTCGTCGGCTACTTCGGCGGCCAGGAGATGGGCGACGCGGTCGCCGACGTCCTGCTCGGCACCGTGGAGCCGGGCGGACGCCTCCCCACGACCTGGCCGGCCGCGATCGAGGACGTCCCCGTGCTGTCGACGCTGCCCACCGACGGCGAGCTGCACTACGACGAGGGCATCCACATCGGCTACCGCGCGTGGCTCCGGAGCGAGGTCGAGCCGGCCTACGGCTTCGGCCACGGTCTGGGCTACACCTCCTTCGACCTCGTCTCGGTCGCCCCGGTCGCGCCGACCCGCGCCGGCGAGGACGCCGAGCTGCTCGTCGACGTGATCAACACGGGGGAGCGCGCGGGCAAGATCGTGCTGCAGGCGTACGCCGAGCGCCGCGACTCCGCCGTCGAGCGCCCGGTGCGCTGGCTGGTCGGGTTCGAGAGCGCGCAGATCGAGGCGGGAGCGGCGGCTCAGCTCACCGTGACCGTGCCGACGCGCCTGCTCGCGACGTGGAACGACGGCTGGGACTACGAGGCCGGCGCCTTCACGATCCGGATCGGCACCTCGCTCGAGGACGTCCCGCTGACGACCCCGCTCCAGCTGCTGGTCTGAGACCGGAGCGGGACTCCCGGGCCGTTCCTGGGAGTTCCGCTCCGCCTTCCTGGGAGCGGGGTCCGGAGCGGGTTTCTATCACGTTCGGGTCATCCCGCAACCCGGTGCGCTCCCAGGCGGCTCGCGCTTAACGTCGAGGAAGCCGGCCGCAAGAGCGGACCGCCGCACACCGAGTGAGACAGCAAGGAGCACCACCGTGCCGCAGATCATCGAGACCGTCGACGTCAACGTCCCCGTGTCCGTCGCCTACAACCAGTGGACCCAGTTCGAGGAGTTCCCCAAGTTCCTCGACGAGGTCGAGTCGATCCAGCAGGTCACCGACGTCCTCACCGTCTGGAAGGTGAAGGTCGGCCCCGTCGAGCGCGAGTTCGAGGCCAACATCACCGAGCAGCACCCCGACGAGCGCGTCGCGTGGAACAGCACCGGAGGCGAGACCGACCACGCTGGTGTCGTCACCTTCCACAAGCTCTCGGACTCCGAGACCCGCGTCACCGTGCAGCTGGACTGGGAGCCCAAGGGCTTCCTCGAGTCGATCGGCTCGCTCGTCGGCGCCGGCAGCCACGCGGTCAAGAAGGACCTGAAGAACTTCAAGGAGTACATCGAGTCCAAGGGCACCCCGGACGGCGCCTGGCGCGGCGACGTCGAGGCCTGAGCCGTGTCCGACAACGGCACGACCCTCAACGACTCCGAGGGTGAGAAGAAGGACGGCGGCCTCGGCGACGAGGGCACCATCCCCGACTCCGAGTCCGGCCTCGCCGTCGGCGTCTCGGGCGACTCCCACTTCAACCCCGAAGAGGACGCCCCCGCCGAGGACGAGTTTTAGGACCCATCCGGGTCACCACCCCGCGAGATGCCACTCGTGCCCACGCCTGACGGCGTGTTGCAGACGCGAGTGGCATCTCGCGTTTCCGCGCCCGGGGATCACTGAGCCCTCAGCGCCAGGCGCGCGCGTACTGCGGCGGCACGACGGAGCCGAGGTCCGCCCCCAGCTCCTGCGCCATGCGCGAGGCGGCGTGCGGATCGCGGAGCAGCTCCCGGGCGAGCAGCACCACGTCGGCCTCGCCCGCCGCGAGCACGCCCTCGGCCTGCTCCGCCGTCGTGATCAGGCCCACCGCTCCCACCGGCGCACCGGTCGCCCGGCGCACCGCGCTCGCGAACGGCACCTGGTAGAGCGGGGCGACCGGGATCTCGGTGCCGCGGACCAGGCCGCCGGTCGAGACGTCGAAGAGGTCGGCCCCCGCCTCCCTCGCCCAGTCGGCGACCACGACGGTCTCGTCGAGGTCCCAGCCGCCCTCGGCCCAGTCGGTCGCCGAGAAGCGCACGAGCAGCGGCAGCTCGCCGATCTCGGCGCGCACCTCGCGCACGATCTCGAGCAGGAGCCGCGCGCGGTTCTCGAGGGAGCCGCCGTACTCGTCCTGGCGCCGGTTCGACAGCGGCGACAGGAACTGGTGCAGCAGGTAGCCGTGGGCGGCGTGCAGCTCGATCACGTCGAAGCCCGCCTCGACGGCGCGGCGAGCGGAGTCGCAAAACGCCTGCACGAGGCCGGGCAGCTCGTCCGCCGCGAGGGCCCGAGGCGCGGCGTAGCCCTCGAACGCCACGGCGGACGGAGCGACCGTGCTCCAGCCGCCCTCCTCCGCCGGCACCGTTCCGCGCCCGCTCCACTCGCGGTACGTCGACGCCTTGCGGCCGGCGTGGGCGAGCTGGACCCCGGCGAGGGCGCCCTGCTCGTGCACGAAGTCGACGATCGGCGCCCACGCGTCGCGCTGCTCGTCGTTCCAGAGCCCGGTGTCCCAGGGGCTGATCCGCCCCTCCGGGACCACTCCCGTGGCCTCGGCGATCACCACGCCCACGCCTCCGCGGGCGATCGAGCCGAGGTGCACGAGGTGCCACGTGGTGGGCACGCCGTCGCGGGCCTCGACCGAGTACTGGCACATCGGAGCCGCCCACAGGCGGTTGCGGGCGGTGCGGGAGCGGAGGGTGAGGGGCTGGAAGAGAGCGGGAGCGGTGGTCATCCAGGGGACAACCGCTCCCGCCCGCGGATTATGCCGGGAGCCGTCAGCTCGGCCAGGTCGAGCCGGGCGCCTCCTGCCAGACGGCGCTCGAGGGAGCCAGCGCCGCGAGCTCCTCGAACAGCGAGTCCGGGATCGCGAGCGCGTCGTCCGCGACGAACTCGTCGAAGTGCTCGGCGGTCGTGGCGCCGACCACGGTGGTCGTGATCCGCTCGTCGCGGGTCGAGAACTGCAGCGCGGCCGCACGGAGCGGCACGCCGGCGCGGTCGCACGCCTCGCCCATCTCGGTGACCGCCTGCACGATCTCGGGCGGCGCGGGGCGGTAGGCGTACGTCTCGACCGGCTGGGGCCAGCGCGCGAGCGCCCCTCCTCCGTAGACCGCCGCGTTCACCACGACGACGCCGCGGTCGACCGAGACGTCGATCAGCTCGTCCGACGAGCGGTCGACCAGCGTGTAACGGTTGTGGGTGATGACGGCGTCGAAGAGCCCCGTCTCGACGTAGTGCTGCAGCATCGGCGCCGGTCCGCCCGAGATGCCGATCGAGAGCGCGACTCCCGCCTCCTTCATCGCGACGAGGGCGCGCACGGGGCCGTCCTCGGCGAAGGCCTCCTCGTACGAGATCCGCTCCGGGTCGTGCAGGTAGAGGAGGGGGAGCACGTCCATGCCCAGGCGCTCGCGGCTCTCGTCGAGGCTGCGCCGCATCCGCTCGCCCGAGTAGCTGCCGGTCTCGGGATCGCGGTCGAGCTTGGTGACGACGGTGATGCCCTCGGGCACGCCGCCGTGCGCCCGCAGGGCCTCGCCGATCAGGCGCTCGCTGTGACCCTGGGCGTACTCGTTCGAGGTGTCGATCACCGAGACGGCGCGGTCGGCGGAGGAGTCGAGCACGCGTTCGAGGGCGGGCACCCGCTCGAGGTCGCGGACGCGCTCGGGCTTCCACGACGTGCCGAGGGTGAGGCGCGTGACCTGGGCGCCGGAGGGCCCGAAGGGGCGGAGGAAGGGTGAGGCGGGAGTCGAGGACTGCGATGTCATGGCACCCAGCTTGTCAGTGCGCGCCTGTCAGTGCGGAGCCGTGCCCTCAGGTGCCCGCAGCTCCACGATCGCCTCGGCGACCCGCGACACCAGCTCCGCCGGCAGCTCCCGGTTCCACGGCAGCGCCACCGTGTCCTTCCCGGTGCGCAGCGCCGCGAGCTCGTGCTCGAGCTCGGGCGACAGGCGCGGCACCGGATGCAGGCCGACGTGCGTCTTCCACCCGGCCCAGTGGATCGCGTAGCGCACGCCGAGCATCACGGCGGGCATGCCGTAGCGGATGCGCTCCTCGGCGTCGGGGACTGCCTGCAGGAGCAGGCGCCGCACCTCTTCCAGCCTCGCCCGCCGCTCGAGCGGGAACGCGGCGAGGTACTCCTCGACGGTGGCGACGGAGGCGCTCATGGCGCCATTCTGCTCCTCGCCGACGCGATCGGGAACTGTCAGGATCGCGAGCATGGCCTCCGCCTCCGCCTCCGCCTCCGCCTCCGCCTCCGCCTCCGCCTCCGCCTCCGCCTCCGCCTCCGCCTCCGCCCCCGCGCATGTCCTCGACGCCCTCGTGACCCCCGCGCTCGTCCTCGACGAGGCCGTCCTCGACGCGAACGTCGCGGCGACCGCCGATCGGGCCCGCGAGCGCGGCCTGGCGTTGCGCCCGCACGCCAAGACGCACAAGTCGCTCGAGATCGCGCGCCGCCAGCTCGCGGCGGGCGCCGTCGGTCTCACGGTCGCGACGGTGGCCGAGGCCGAGGTCTTCGCCGCGGGCGGCTGCGACGACCTCTTCATCGCCTACCCGCTCTGGCTCGACGCCGAGCGGGCCGGACGCCTGCGCCGGGTCCTGCGGACCGCGCGCGTGCGCATCGGAGTCGACTCCGCGGAGTCCGCCGAGCGCGCGGCCGCGGCGATCCCGGCCGCCGAGCGCGAGCGCCTCGAGGTCGTCGTCGAGGTCGACTCGGGCCACCACCGCAGCGGAGTCCCCTCGCAGGAGACGGGCGGCGTCGCGGCCGCCGCCGTCGCCGCCGGGCTCGACGTGGTCGGCGTCTTCACGTTCCCCGGGCACAGCTACGCGCTCGAGGCGCGCGCCGCCGCGGCCCGCGACGAAGCGGAGGCGCTCGCCGCGGCCGCCGCGTCGCTCGCGTCGGTCGGCGTCCAGGCCCGCGTGATCAGCGGGGGATCGACTCCCTCCGCCGACTTCGCCGATCCCGGCGTGCTCACCGAGCTGCGACCGGGGGTGTCCGCCCTCGGCGACGCGCAGCAGTGGGAGATGGGCACGATCGGCCCCGAGTCGATCGCGGTCACGGTCCTCGCCACGATCGTCTCCCGCCGCGCCGACCGGCTGATCGCCGATGCCGGGAGCAAGGTGCTCTCCTCCGACCGCGGCGCCGTGTCGAGCGGGTTCGGGCGCCTGCCCGAGCACCCGGAGGCGCGGGTCACCGTGCTGTCCGAGCACCACGCCACGATCACCGGGCTCGACCTCCCGGTCGGATCGCGCGTGCGGATCGCTCCGAACCACGTCTGCGTCGCGGTGAACCTCGCCGACGAGTACCGCGTGCTCACCAGCGACGGCGGCGCTGCCGTCTGGCCCGTGGACGCCCGCGGGCGTAACAGCTAGAGCGCGCGGCCCCGCGGGATCCGCAGCCCGACCAGCGCGGTGAGCGCGAGCAGCACGAACGCCGAGCCGAACGCGGCGGTCGGCGAGGCCGCGTCCGCCAGCGCTCCTGCGAGCAGGGGCCCGATCACTCCGCCCAGGTCGGACGCCGCCTGGAACACCGAGACGGGCCGCCCGCCGCGATCGCCCGCCGCGTCGCCCACGAGAGCGCCCGGCGCCGTCCCCATGAAGGCGGCGGCCGCTCCGTAGAAGCAGAGCAGCAGCACGAGCAGCCAGAGCTCCGACACCAGCGGCATCGCGAGCATCGCGAGCGCCGCGACCGCGAATCCGCCGATCAGCGCCGGGCGGCGACCCACCGTGTCGACGAAGCGACCGGCCGGAGCGAGCGCGACGGTCTGCACGACCGCGGCGATCGCGAAGGCGATGCCGGTCCACGCCGGGTCGTCGCCGAGGCCCTCGACCACGAGGACGGGCACGAGCGTCGCCCGCACCCCCATCGCCGACCAGCCGAGCGCGAAGTTCGCGAGCACAGCGCTCTGGTAGCGGCGATCGCGGATCACCTCGCGCATCGGAGTGACGACCGCGGCCTTCGCCGCGTCCGCGTCCCGCTCCGGCCGGCGCAGCAGGACCAGGCCGACGAGTCCGGCCACGGCCAGCGTGCCGGCGTAGAAGAAGAACGGCGCGGTCAGCGAGATCGCCGTCAGCACGCCGCCGACGGCGGGCCCGGCCATGCCGCCGAGCAGGAACCCGCCCTGGTAGAAGCCGATCGAGCGGCCCCTCCGCTCGGGCGCCGCCGTGCGCAGGAGGAGCGTCATCGCGGCGACCGAGAACATCGCCGAACCGATGCCGCCCGCGCCGCGCAGCAGCAGCAGGTGCGCGTAGTCGCCCGCCAGCCCGACCAGCGCGCTCGAGAGCGCCACGATGCCGATGCCCGTCGCGAGCACCACGCGCTCGCCGAGGCGGTCGACGAGCGGTCCGACGAACGGATTCGCGACCAGCCGCATCAGCGCGAACGCCGACACCACCGCTCCGACCTCGACGTAGCCGACCCCGAAGCTGCGCACGTAGACCGGCAGCACGGGCACGACGACGCCGAAGCCGAGCATGACGAAGAACGCCACGATCCCGAGGACGAGGACGTCGCGCGGAAGCCTCTCGCGCCCGCCCCGGTCCTGCCACGGAAGTCTCACCCCCCGACGTTACCGGGGATGTCCCCCATGCGGGGACGAGCCACGAGGAACGGAGCGGGGTCCCGTCAGCCGGCCAGCGGCACGACGGAGGGCAGGATGCCCGGGTAGCTGACGTAGTAGAGGACGCCGTCGCTGTGCAGCACGCCGCGGCCGGGGTAGCTCTCGTCCTCGACGTCGGGTCCGTTGAGGAATCCGGGAGCCGAGGCGTCATCCGCCGTGAAGCCCTCGGACAGGAATCCCTCCCGCGCGGTCGGCCACTGCTCGTCGCTCAGGGCGAGCTGGCCGACGACCACGTAGACGTCGCCCTGCCCGGTCCACCGGCAGAGCAGGCCGGCCTGCTGCATCTCCTCGACGATCGGGTAGTCGAAGTACGTGGCGGGCTCCGGATTCAGCCGCAGCCCCTCGGACTCGAGGTCCGCGAGCTCCGCCGCGGTGAGCAGCTCGGGGCAGGGAGTGAGGCCGCCGGCGACCGGGGCCGCCGGTGCCGGTGGTGCTTCGGCTGCGGGTGCTTCCGCGGCAGGTGCTTTCGCAGCGGGAGTCTCGGCCGCCGGCGCCGCCGTCTCGCCCGTCGGCGACTGCGCGGTCGGAGTGGCAGCCGCGGCGGTGGCGGTCGGAGTCGCGGCGGGAGCGCGGGTGGCCGTCGTCGTCGCCGACGGAGCCACCGTGTCGACCGGCGCGGGCTCCGTGCACCCGGTCAGAGCGAGCACCAGCAGGAGGCCGAGGCCCAGCGGCACCGTGCGTGTCCGCATCGTGCTTCGTGTCGGCCCGATGCTGTCGCTCGTGAACCGGCTCATCGTCGTCCCCCTTCGTCGCGGGTGCTGCCCCTGCGCCGAGGCTACCCGCGACGCCCGGGTCCCGCACCGATCGACCAGACCCGCGGAGGAAGTGCCCCGGTCACGGAGTGATCGCCGACGATCCGCGCCTTGAAGACCCACGGGTTGTGGCTGGCGGCGGTGCGCGCGTTGCGCCAGTGCCGGTCGAGGTTCTTCGAGGTGCTCACTCCGGAGGCACCGAGCGCGTCGAAGACGTCGGAGGTCGCGCGGGTGGCGAGCTGCGTCAGCACGATCTGCGCCTGGGCCGTCTCGAGCTCCGCGAGGTCGTTCAGGTGCTCCTCCTGCACGAGATCGTCGCCGGAGGCGGCGTCGTGCGCGAGCTGCAGGGCCTGCGCGGCCTTCTCGACGATCGCCGAGCCCGCCCACGCGGCCGCCGAGACCTGGCCGACGACCTGCAGGATCTGCGGGTCGGCCGCATAGGAGTCGGCGTTGCCGTGCGAGTAGATGCGGGTGCGGGCGCGGACCGCTTCGGCGAGCTCCCGCTCGGCGGCGGCGATCGACCCCGCGAGCACCGACAGCAGCACCGCCTGGTAGAACGCGGTCTGGTAGCGGAACCGGGTCCCGAAGTCGATCACGTCCTCGGCGGCGACCTCCGCGTCGACGAAGGTGCTCGTGCCGGAGCCGGTGGTGCGCTGGCCGAAGCCGTCCCAGTCGTCGGCGTGCGTCACTCCGCTCTGGTGCGCGTCGACGATCGCGATCACCGTCGCACCGGTGTCGGAGCGCTGGGCGAAGGTGTCGATCCAGTCGGCGAAGATGCTGCCGGTGGAGTAGTACTTGGTGCCGTTCACGCGGAACCGGGTCGGGTCGCCCTCGATCGGGCTGACCTTCGTGTTCACGTCGCCGATCGCGACGGTGCCGATCTCGGTCCAGGCGTTGCCGCCGAGCTGCCCGTCGGCGAAGCGCGACAGCCAGCGCTCGCGGGTGCCGTCGGTCGCGACCAGGCGGTCCTCGACGAGAGCGAAGTGGCCGCGCAAGGCCTGCGGGATGTTGGAGTCGGCCGCCGCGAGCTCGGTCAGCAGGCGGAAGAGCTGGGGGAGCGACGCCCCCGCTCCTCCGTTCTCGATCGGGACGCGGACGGCGCCGAACCCGGCCTCGGCGAGGGCTCGGATCTGCTCGGCGGGCAGCACGTGGTCGCGCTCGCGGGCGGAGGCGCCCACCGCGATCTCGGCGAAGAGCGGCCGGAAGCGCGCGGCGAGGGTCTCGTAGGGGACCTGCTCGGTCGTCGCGGTGGGTGCGGCGGTGGTGGCGACAGGCATGTCGGCTCCTCTCGATCGGCGCGCCGGAGTCGGCGGCACGGGTGCGACGGTAGCCGCCGGCGGTGGCGGGCCGCCGTCTGTGTCCAGGTGTTACGGGGAGGGAGGAACGGACGAGTCGCCTGGGGAGGAAGGTCACGGCGGGACCCGGCAGGGAATGCCTCGCGGCGGTCGGCGTTGCCCCTGGGGATGACTTCGACGCACCCGTCCACCCCGTCCACCTCCTCCACCCCGTCCATCTCCTCCGCCACTGCCTCCGACTCCGACGCCGCCGCGACCGACCGCCGCGCCCTCGTCGTCGGTGCGACCGGCATCGGCGGCTCCGCCCTCGTCGACCTGCTGACGGAGCAGGGCTGGCCCGTGACCGCACTCTCCCGCCGGCCGATCGCCGAGCGGCCCGGTGTCCGCCCCCTGTCGGCCGACCTCCGCTCGGCCGAGGACCTCGCCCGCGTCCTCGCCGAAGAGCGCCCCACCCACGTCTTCTTCACCGCCTGGTCGCGCCAGGAGACGGAGGAGGAGAACATCGCCGTCAACGCCGGCATGGTCCGCGACCTCCTCGCAGCACTGGCGCACGCGCCGCTCGAGCACGTCGCCCTGGTCACCGGGCTCAAGCACTACCTCGGACCCTTCGAGGCCTACGGACAGGGCGCGATGCCCGACACCCCGTTCCACGAGGAGGAGGAGCGCCTGGACGCTCCGAACTTCTACTACGCGCAGGAGGACGAGCTCTTCGCCGCCGCCGAGCGCGCGGGCTTCACCTGGTCGGTGCACCGCTCGCACACGGTGATCGGCCACGCGGTCGGCAACGCGATGAACATGGGACTGACCCTCGCGGTCTATGCCTCGATCCAGCGCGAGCTCGGAGAGCCGTTCGTGTTCCCGGGCTCGCTCACCCAGTGGAACGGCCTCACCGACATGACGGATGCCACCGTGCTCGCCGCGCAGATGGTGTGGGCCGCGACCTCCGAGGCCGGCCGCGACGAGGCGTTCAACGTCGTCAACGGCGACGTGTTCCGCTGGCGCTGGATGTGGACGCGCCTGGCCGAGTACTTCGGCGTGGAGCCGGTGGGCCCGGGGGAGCAGCCGCAGCCGCTCGAGCAGCAGATGGCCGACGTGCAGCCGGTCTGGCAGCGCCTGGTCGAGCAGTACGGCCTGATCGAGCCCGACCTCGCCCGCGTCGCCTCCTGGTGGCACACCGACGCCGACCTCGGCCGCGGGATCGAGGTCGTCACCGACATCAGCAAGTCCCGCCTCGCCGGATTCACGCTGCACCACCGCACGGTCGACTCCTTCACCGCGCTGTTCGACCGCTACCGCGCCGAGAGGCTGATCCCGTAGGGCGGGTCCCGGCGCCCCTCCCCGGTCTCC
The DNA here is from genome assembly GCF_920939495.1 of Rathayibacter sp. Leaf248. Classification (NCBI taxonomy): domain Bacteria; kingdom Bacillati; phylum Actinomycetota; class Actinomycetes; order Micrococcales; family Microbacteriaceae; genus Rathayibacter; species Rathayibacter sp. Leaf248. Next base: position 309,097 of record NZ_CAKLAV010000002.1, read on the forward strand.
CGACCGTCGCCGTCCCGTCGTCTCCGCGTCACTCCGATGACACCGACCGCCCCTAGCGTCACGGCATGGCGGCGGCGGTGAGCGGAGCATGATCGAGCGGGTCGACCCGTTCCTCGGCACGGAGCCCACTGACCTCCCGGATCCCGTCGGCCTCGCCGCGACCTGGTGGTCGCCGAAGCCGCAGATAGGCAACACGCATCCGGGCGCGACGTACCCGCTGGGCATGGTCTCGGCGTGCTCCTACTCCGGGGCGTACCCGACGGGCTACGGACGCTACGACCTGGCGCTGGAGGGAGTCCCTCCGCGGATCCGCGAGGGCATCGAGGCGTCGGGCTTCAGCCATTTCCAGCAGTCGGGCACCGGCGCGATCCGGAAGTACTACAACTACCTCCGCGTCACGCCGATGATCGAGCCGCTCGACGAGCTCGGCCGCAGCTGGGACGTCGTCGACGAGGTCGCCGAGCCGGGCTACTACGCCGCGACCCTCTCCTCGGGAGTGCGCGCTGAGCTCACGGTCGGCCCCGCCTCGGCGGTGCACCGCTACACGTTCCCGCGCCACCGCAGCGCCCGCGTCGTCGTCGACCTGTCGCTCGGCGGCCTCGCGATCCCGAGCGGAGCGACGATCCCGCTGCGCGCGCAGCTGCGCTCGATCTCGCCCGGCGTCGCGAGCGGCGAGATCGTGATGGAGGGCGCTCCGCTGGCCGTGCACCTCGAGTGCGACGCGCTGCAGTGGCGCCAGATGCTCTGGTACGACCGCCGGCTGATGCCGGGCGGCACGCGGCTCGACTTCGACCACATCCGGCCGACGACCCTCCGCCCGTTCGGCCTGATGTGGGCGGGACCGAGCGAGCCCGGCACGACCGTGGAGCTCCGGATGGGCTTCTCCCTCCGCGGCACGGAGCGCGCCCGCGAGAACCTGCACCGCGACGTGCCGCCGACCGGCACCGGCTTCGACCAGCGCCGCGACCGCACCCGCAAGACGTGGCGGAAGCACCTGCGCCGGATCGCCGTCGACACGACGTCCGTCGACCGCGAGACCGTCTTCTCGACCGCGCTGTACCACTCGCTGATCAAGCCGTGCCTCGCTCCCTCCGAGAGCCCGTTCTGGCCGACCGACGGTCCGTTCGTCTTCGACATCAGCACCATGTGGGACATCTACCGCACCCAGCTCCCGCTGCTCACGGCGCTGCTGCCCGAGCGCGCCGTCGAGATCGCGGCGGCCCTGCTGACCATCTGCGAGGAGGAGGGCAACTTCCCGGTCGGCTACCGGATGGCGAAGGGCAGCGACCGTTTCTCGCGGCAGGGCAGCGCCCTCGCGCACACCTTCCTCGCCGACCTCTGCCGACTGGGTCTGCCCGGCATCGACTGGGAGGCGGCCCTCGTGCACATGGCGGAGGACCTCAAGCGCACCTACGGCGAGGAGTTCCTCGCGGCCGGCGAGGCGCATCCGATCAGCCACACCCTCGACCTCGCCCACGGCTACTGGTGCACCGCGGTCGTCGCGCGTCACGTCGGAGACCGGGTGCTCGCCGAGCAGCTCGAGGAGCGCGCGGCGCAGTGGGTGAACGCCTTCGACCTGCGGACGGGCCTGCTGAAGGACTCGACCTACTACGAGGGCACGCGGCACAACTACTCCTTCCGCCTGCTGCACGACATGGCGGGGCGCATCGCGCTGAGCGGAGGGGACGACTCCTTCGTCGCGCAGCTCGACGAGTTCTTCGGCTACGGCGCCGAGCCGGTGCGCCAGCCCGGACTCCGGCCCGACCGCGCCGAGATGCTCGCGGGTGCAGCGCTCGGGCGCTTCGAGGGGCTCAACAACGAGCCCGACATGGAGTCGCCGTGGGCCTACCACTACGCCGGCCGGCCCGACCGCACGGCCGAGATCGTGCACGGCGTGCTGCACCAGCGCTTCGGCACCGGCCGCGGCGGACTGCCCGGCAACGACGACTCCGGAGGCCTGAGCTCCTGGTACGTCTGGGCGGGTCTGGGCCTGTTCCCCGTCGCGGGGCAGGGGCTGCTCCTCGTGAACGCCCCCGCGTACTCCCGCGTGTCCGTGGCCGTCGGCGGCGCCGACTTCGAGATCCGCACGACCGGTTTCGTCGAGCCCGTGCCCGGGGGGCAGGTGCAGTACGTGCAGTCGGCCGAGCTGAACGGAGCGCCGCTCGAGGCGAGCGTCCTGAGCGCCGCCGAGCTGCACCGCGGCGGCGAGCTCACCCTGCACCTCGGGCCCGAGCCGTCGGAGTGGGCGACCGCCCCGGAGCACCGGCCGCCGTCGCATCCCGCGCGGCTCGCCGCCATGACCACCAGCACCATCCAGCCCAGCATCATCCAGCCCTAGGAGGAGACCATGGACCAGAGCACTCACGCGAGCACCGTGCAGAACCGGCTCGTGATCGTCGTCCGGGCGGATCCGGTGATCTGCGGCCACTCGGTCGAGGCGCGCAACCTGGCCGAGACGGCTCGCGAGAGCGGCTTCGACGAGGTCCGCATCGTCACCTGGCCGATCGAGCGCCTCGAGGCGGCGGGCCTGCCGCTGAAGCCGCTGGACGCGGTGCTGCCCTACAGCGACGGCATCATCGTCGAGCGACCGGCCCCGGTGGGCGACTACAAGGTGCCGGACGGCCGCTACCTCGCCGGCATGATCGGCCGCCTGGTCGAGCTCTTCACCGACGGCGTGCCCACCGTCTGCCTCTCGCTCTACCTCAGCCCCCACACGATCGCGGTGGCGGATGCGCTGCGCGCGGCCTGGAGCACCGGGCTCCCCGTCGACGTCACCACGGTCGCGGAGGCGGTCGGCTCGGACGTCACCAACGTCGTCCGCCGGGCCGTGGAGGAGGGGCGCCTGGGCGCCGCCGCCCACATCTTCGCCTCCTACCTCTCGCAGGACCACTGCGTCGCGGTGTCGGAGTACACCCGCGACCTCATCGTCGAGGAGGCCGAGCGGATCGACGCCGCGCACGGCACCCGCTTCGCCGAGCAGTGCCGCGCCCGCATCGAGATCTCGTACCCGGCGATCGACTCCGACGCCTACTCCGACCTCGACCCGGTCGCCCTCGAGGACCTCGTGCGCGCCCGCGGACTGCGCAAGGACGGCTACGTGCTGTTCCTCTCCCGCCTCACCGAGGCCAAGGGAGTCGAGGACCTCATCGCCGGCTACGAGCGCAGCCGCGTGCACGAGCAGCACGAGCTCGTCATCGCGGGACGCGGTCCCCAGGAGGCGGAGCTGCGCCGGATCGCGGCGGCGTCACCGCTGGCGCACCGCATCCGCTTCCTCGATGACGTGGGCGACGCCGAGAAGCCCTACCTGATGGCCGGATGCTCGGCCTTCGTGCTGCCCAGCAAGCCGCGCCCGGAGTTCGTCGAGACCTTCGGCATCGCGCTCGCCGAGAAGATGCTCGCCGGAGGCGGCCCCGTGATCACGACGCTCACCGGCGGGATCGGCGAGGCGATCGGCGAGCACGCGTTCATCACTCCCGTCGAGGACCCGGATGCGATCGCCGCTCTGCTGGACCACGCGATCCTCGAGCTCGACGACGCCGAGCGGGCACGCCTCGCGGTGGCTGCGCGCGAGTACGCGTTGCGCTTCGACCGCCGGGCCGTGTTCGACCGGCTGTTCGCGCGGCTGCCGCTGTCGGTGCGACCGGAGCCGGCGCTCTAGCGGCGCCGAGGTCAGCGCCGGTCGCGTCGCTCCAGCGCCTCCTGCGACTCCGGCGCGATCTCGGACGGCAGCGAGAGCCGGTAGCGCACGAAGCGGAGCGTGAAGCTGCGGCGCTCGGTCCCGGCGGGACTCGCGGTGCCCTCGAGGCGTTCGGCGAGCACGCGGATGCCGAGGACGGCGACGATCCGCCACTGCTCGAGGCCGCCCGAGGTGACGGCGGTGAACACCGCTCCGGGGTGCGCGAGGTCCTGCGCGGGCGCCGCGGCGGTCTGGTCGACGGCACCGCCGTCGGTGCCGTCGGTGCTGTCCGTGTCGTCGGTGTCCGTGTCGTCGGTGCTGCCGCTCGTGCGGGAGGTGGTGTCGAGGGTCATGTCGCCGGGCTCCTGAGGGGTGGCGGACCTGATCACGGCGCGTCGGATGCGTCTCGAATCCGGGCGCCGGCCTCGGGCAGGGGGACCCGGGCCGGCGACCGGCCATGCGTGCGGTGCGAGGACGAGCCCGCCGGAACGTCCCCTGCACCGCCCTCGAAGTGTAGGGCTCGTCATTACCCGGTGGCGGGAAATGTCAACCACCTTCGAGCGAATTGCGAGGAAGAGCGATCCGTGCTGTACCCGGACGCGACGAAGGCCCGCTCCAGAGAGGAGCGGACCTTCGTGGGTGCTGCTGCCGGATCGGCTCGTCGATCGGGAGTCGTCGGATCCGGGGGAGTGGTGGCCGGTGGGGCTAGGCGGCGGGCTCGGCGCGGCGCAGCGGCACGGCGGCCTGCGTAGCGGGCTCGGGCACGATGCGCAGGCCCGCTCCGCTGTTCGCCCGCTCCATCAGCGACTCGACCCACTCCGGGTTGATCGTGGGCTGGCGGCTGCCCTTGAACTCGAACTGGATCGGGATGGTCGGGTGCATCCAGACCCCGCGGCGGCCGGTGCCGGCCTGGGGGGAGGCGTCCAGGGTCAGCAGGAAGCGCTCGTCACGGCGGAACTTGTTGATGATCACGATCTGGAGGTGGGCGAGAGCCCGGTCCTCGACCTCGATGGCGGCGGGAGGCGTTCCGTACAGGATGTTGCCCATGATCTTCTCCGATCAGACGAGTGGGTGCGGTCCGATCAGCATATCGCTAGACAGGCTTCCTACTAGTCAAGCTAGCTAACAGCACCAGGGGGATTGACCGGATGCCGCTCCGCCGATAATGCCCCGCCCCGTGTCGAAGAGGATGCGCCAGGCCTTGTGCGCACGACGGATCGACGGTATCGCCCGGAGGTGAACGGAGATCGAGAACTCCGAGTCGGCGGAGCGGGGTCGCGGGCGACCTCAGGCGCGTCGGCGCTCCTGCGTGCTGTCCACGAGCTCGTCGGCGAAGGCCTGGTCGGCGAAGGCGATGTCGGCCGTCTCGGTCGGGTTCTCGACGATGTCCCGCATCGTCTGGAGGAAGCGGATGATCGTCCCCGCCTCGGTCGCGTCGAGCCTCTCGGCCGCTTCGAGCATCCGGCGGTGCATCTCGTCGAGCGTCTCGCGCACCTCGCGGTGGGAGGTGGGGGTCGCGACGATGCGGATCGCGCGGCGATCGCTGGGGTGGGGCTGTCGCACGACGTGACCGCTCTTCACGAGCCGGTCGATCAGCACGGTCGTCGACGCGGAGGAGATGCCGAGGTAGGCGGCGAGGTCCTTCGGGCTCACGTGCTGGCCGGTCTGCTGACGGCGCATCAGGAACTGCACCGCGAGCAGGTCGTTCTCGCCCATGCCCATCGATCCGCGCGTGCGGCGGCGCATCGCGGTCTCGGCGGTCCGGAAGGCTCGCATCGCGGCGAGGACCTCGACGGCTCCGGGCTCGCTCGTCTCGCCCGGGAACCAGAAGGCTCCGGGTCGAGGGGTCGCGACGTCGTCCATGCAGGACAGTCTAGACAGTCGTGTAGCAAGAACATCTAGTGATCGGGAACCCCGGGCGACCGGCTTGTGCGGGAGCGGTCCGTACCGATAGAACTCTCATAGCTAGTTAGACAAGCTAGCCATTTCGGCGGAGGGCGGTGCGACGTGATCGAGACGGTCGACCTCCTGCCCCCGGGCACCGTCGCGGATCCGCTCCTCGGAGCGACCCTGGCCGGGCGCTACCTGGTGCTCGAGCGCATCGGCGAGGGCGGCAGCGCCACCGTCTACCGGGCCCGTGACCAGCGCCTCGCCCGTCCCGTCGCCGTGAAGGTGCACCGCGCCGTCGCCGACACCCCCAACGAGCGCTCGCGCCGCGAGCGCGAGATCCGCCTGCTCATCGACTCCCGCCACTCGGCCGTCGTCGAGATCCTCGACCAGGGCGAGATCGCGCACGAGGAGGGCGAGCTGTCGTACCTCGTCCTCGAGTACTTCGACCCCGCCGACCCGGCCGCCGCCTGGTTCTCCTCCTCCGACGAGCGGATGATCGCCGAGGTCGGCGCTCAGGTCGCCGACGCGCTCGCCCACCTGCACGCCCGCGGAGTGCTCCACCGCGATGTGAAGCCCGAGAACGTCCTCGTGCGCTCGCGGCCCGTGCCGGCCGGCGCCTCCCTCCGCGAGGCGAAGCTCAGCGACTTCGGCATCGCCCGCGCAGTCGACGACGCCCGGCTGACCCGCCCCGACCTGCTCGTCGGCACTGCCGGCTACCTGAGCCCCGAGAGCGTGGGAGCCGGCCCCGTCGGTCCCGCCTCCGACGTCTACTCCCTCGGTCTCGTGCTGCTCGAGGCGCTCTCGGGCCGCCGCGCCTACGAGGGCACCACGCTCGAGATCTCGTTGCAGCGGATGCACCACGCACCGGTGGTGCCCGCGAACGTCCCCGAGCGCTGGCGCCCGCTGCTGGCCGCGATGACCGCGCTCGACCCGGCCGAGCGGCCCTCGGCGTCGGCCGTCGCCGACCAGCTCTGGACCGGGCTGCAGGGCGGACCGGTCACGGCCCCGGCGCGGATGCGCCTGCACGGGCTGCTCGCGACCGTCGCCGCCGTCGCGGTGGGAGCGCTGTCGGCGCTGTCGCTGACGCACGTCCTGGGCTGATCCAAGGTCCGGGCTGATCCGCGGTCCGGACCTATCGGCGTCCGGCTCAGGTCCTCCGGAGCCGGGGTGCCGTAGTCTCCCGGCCATGAGCCCCCGTCGACTCTTCCGCGTCCTCTCGATCGTCGAGGCGGTGACCTGGACCCTCCTGATCGTCGGCATGCTGCTGAAGTACGCCGTCGGCGTCGGCGACTGGCCCGTCAGCGTCGCCGGTCCGATCCACGGCTTCGCCTTCCTGGCCTACGGCGCCGCCGCTCTCGTGCTCTCGGTCAACCAGCGGTGGTCGATCGGAGCGACGGTCCTCGCGGTCGCCAGCGCGGTGATCCCGTACGCCACCGTGCCGCTCGAGCGCGGCTTCGAGCGCCGCGGGCTCCTCGAGGGCGGCTGGCGCCGGGTCGCCGGCGACGACCCGCGCGATCAGCGGATGACGAGCAGGCTGCTGCGCTGGGCGCTCGTGCGGCCCGTGCTCGCCGGGGCGCTGGTGCTCGCGGCCGTGGCCGTCGTGTTCACGGCGCTGCTGATCGTCGGTCCGCCCGGGGGCGGCGAGGCGTAGGGATCCGCGGTCAGGCCGCTCGGCGCGCTTCGGCGTCGATCAGCACGACGGCCGCGCGGCGCGCCTGCAGGGCCGCTTCGGGCGTCCCGGCGATCGCGGCGGTCGTCTGCGCGCCCTCCGCGAGGATCGCGAGCTGCGCCGCCAGCTCGGCGTCGCCTCCGATCTGCTCGGCGAGCTCGGCGAGGAAGCGCTGGAACGACGCCTTGTGCTCGCGGGCGAGCTGCGCCACGGCCGGATTCGAGGAGCCCAGCTCGCCGAAGGCGTTGATGAACCCGCAGCCGCGGAAGGTGTCCTCCGAGAACCAGTCGAAGAGGAAGTCGTAGATCGCGAGCAGCTTCTCGCGCGCGCCGTCGGATCCGGCGACCCGCGCGGTGACACCGGCGGTCCAGGCGTCGTGCCGGCCGTGCAGCACGGCCACGACGACGGCCTCCTTGCTCGGGAACTCCGCGTAGAGGCGCTTCAGCGAGACGCCCGCGGCGGTGCGCAGCTCGTCCATGCCCACCGACAGGATCCCGCGCTCGTAGTAGAGGCGGTCGGCCGCGGCCAGGATCGCTGCGCGCGGGGACGGGATCGCTGCGCGCGGAGACGGGGCCTCGGCGCGCGACGAGGTCGTCGTGACGTCGGGATCGGCGGTGGGCGCGGGCATCCTCCCATCGTACGCGCCGAGGGAACGCGCGTTCTCGGACCGACGGGAACCGGCTGCCGCGATGTCGGCGACCGGTGCTAGCGTCGGCCGCGCCCGGGCCTTCCCGGGCCGCGATCCCGGAGGGGGAACGGCATGGTCCTGGCGATGCAGGCTGACGACTACTCGGGCGCCTCGCTGCGCGCGGTCGAGGTGGAGCTCGGCGAGCCGGGGCCCGGAGCGGTGCGCGTGCGCGTCCGCGCGGCGGGAGTGAACCCCTCCGACGCCAAGCTGCTGCGGGGCGTCTTCGGGCAGGGCCGCACTCCGGTGCGCCCGGGCTCCGAGGTGTCGGGAGTCGTGACCGCCGTCGGCGAGGGCGCCGTCGGCCCGCTCGGTCCGCTGCACGTCGGCGACGAGGTCGTGGCCTTCCGCGTCGCAGGTGGCTGGAGCGAGGAGCTGATCGCGCGGGCGTCCTCCGTCCTGCCCAAGCCCGCCGGGCTCGGCTGGGAGGCGGCGGCCGGGCTCCTGCTGACCGGCACCACGGCCGTGCACCTGCTCGAGGCGGTGCGGGTCGCCGCCGGCGAGACCGTGCTCGTGCACGGGGCGAGCGGAGCGGTGGGGAGCCTGCTGGTGCAGCTCGCGGTCGCCCGTGGCGCGCGGGTGCTGGGCACGGCGGGTGCCGGGGGTGAGGCGGTCGTCCGGCGCTTCGGCGGCGAGCCGCTGGCCTACGGGCCGGGTCTCGAGGAGCGCGTGCGGGCAGCGGCTCCCGGCGGCGTCGACGCCGCCCTCGACACCGCGGGGACCGACGAGGCCCTCGACGTCTCGGTCGCCCTGATCGCCGACCGCTCCCGCATCGCCACCATCGCGGGCTTCGAGCGCGCCGAGCGCCTCGGCGGCGTGCTGCGGCTGGGCGGGGGAGCCGGCGCCGATCCCGGCACCGCGCTCCGCGACTCCGCCCGCGCCTCCCTCCTCGACGCGGCGGGCCGGGGGGAGCTCGAGGTCGTCCTCGCACCCTCGTTCCCGCTCGCCGAGGCGGCCGCAGCCCTCGAGCTCGTCGCCTCCGGCCGCGCTCGCGGCAAGGTGGTGCTGGTCCCCTGAGCGAGGTGCGCACCCTCGAGCTGCGGGCGAACGGGCCGGTCGACCTCCCGGCGACCGCGAACCTCCTCCGGAACCACGCGCTGCCCGGAGCCGAGCGGGTCGCCGACGGCGGCCGCCGGCTCGAGCGGCTGCTGAGCATCGGCGGTCGCCCGCGGCTCGTCGGGCTCGAGCCGACGGGCTGGGGCGCCCGCGTCACCGCCGAGGCCGACGCCCTCGACGCTGCGGCGGCGCTCGTGCGGGCCTGGCTCGATCTCGACTCCGACGTCGAGGCGATCGGCCACTCGCTGTCCGTCGATCCGCTGCTCGCGCCCTCCGTCGCCGCGCGGCCGGGGCTGCGCGCCGTCCGGTATCCCGAGGCGCTCGAGGCCGCGGTCGTCGCGGTGCTCGGCCAGCAGGTGTCGGTCGCGGCGGCGCGGACCTTCGGCGGCCGGGTGGTCGCGGCCTTCGGCGGTGCCGGCGAGGCGGGGCTGCGGTCGTTCCCGACTCCGGACGCCCTCCTGTCCGTGCCGCTCGAGGAGCTGCGCTCGGCCGTCGGAGTCACGAACGCCCGAGCGCGCACCGTGCGGGCCGTCGCGAGTGCGTTCGCGGACGGGCTGGTGCTCGACCCCGACGCCGACCTGCCGCAGCAGCGGCGGGCGCTGCTCGCGATCCCGGGGATCGGCCCGTGGACGGCCGACTACCTCGCGCTGCGGTTCCTCGGCGACCCCGATGCGTTCCCCGCGGGCGACCTCGTGCTGCGGCGCGCCCTGGGCGGGGTGACGACCGCGGTCGCCGACGCGCTGTCGGAGCAGTGGCGGCCGCATCGCGCGCACGCCGCGTTCCACCTGTGGGCCTCGACCGGGGCGATCTGAGGGCGGCGCGCCCGGCGTCCTCTAGCTCAGGTACTCGACGTCGTCGTAGTGGAACGGCGCGTCCTCGGCGTCCGGGTCCTCGGCCGGCACGTCCTCGTGCTCGAGGATCACGGCGACTCCGGGGGAGACCAGGACGCAGACCTCGCGCTCGCCGGCGACGGTGAAGCTCACCATGTCGCCGTGATCGCGGACCGCCTGGACGAGGCGCTTCTCGAGGGCCTCCGTGTCGAGCTCCAGGCTCAGCAGGAAGCGGCGTCCGTCGATGCTGAGGACCGTGCGTCTCATCGTGTCCTCCTGCTCCGCTCCGCCACCGCGCGACGAGCGACCGGGGGTGACCGCCTTGACGCGCAGCGAGGCGGCGTGCATCCGGATGACGGCGTTCATGTGCTCTCCGGCCGGGACTCGTGGTGACGGCGGCCCGCCGTTCGACGGTCCTCCTTCATCTCGGACTCGAAGAGGTGGCGGCGGCCGTCGGCGAGCTCGTCGCGGGCGGCGCGCTCCTGCTCGCGGAACGCGCTGTAGTAGGTGTCGTCGTAGTCCTCGACGATCTGGAAGGTCCAGCGGCCCTCGATGACGTTGCGGCCGACCAGCTGCGACTCGAGGCGTTGGGCGACGTCGTCGTGCCCCGCCTCGCGGAACGCGTCGACGGCCTCGCCGAGCGCGAGGTCGGCGGCTCCGGTCAGGCGGTGGAAACCGTAGAGGAGGCCGCGGGCGTGCTCGACGGTCTCGAGCGCCTCCGAGAGCTTGCCCAGTGCGGCGACGGTGGCGTCGTCGAGCCCGGCCGGGCGGAGGTGCGCGGTGTCGGGGTTGTCGTGCGAACCGGTCATCTCAGTGAGCTTAGGCGGACCATACTTCGCTGCCACCCCCTTGCGCCGGGCTCGCGAAACGTCCCGGAACGAGCGCGCGGGGGTTCGTCAAGGCCCTCCCCGAACCCGACGGGCGTCGCTTAGCGTCGCGTCATCGGGCCCCCCGAGCGACGACGTGGTCGCGGGGTCCGGCGATCGGGAGGCACCGTGCTCGGCTTCGGAATCGAGGAGGAGTTCGTCCTGCTGGACGCCACCGGCCTGCATCCGCTGGACCTGGGGAACGCGGTCTACTCCGAGTTCTTCGGCGACCCGAACTTCGGCGGGTGCCTCGGCCGCGAGTTCCTCGCCTGCCAGCTCGAGTTCACCTCGCCGGTGCTGCGGAGTCTCGCCGAGGCGCACTCCTGCCTGTCGAGGTTCCGCTCCCGGCTGACCGCGACGGCCGCGGCGTTCGACGCTCTCGCGGCCGGCGTGGGGGTGCCGTTCGCGTCGTCGGGGCAGCCGGCGCTCTCTCCGGAGCCGCGCTACCGAGCAGTAGGGGAGCGGATGGGCGCGCTGATCGACGAGCACCGGGTGCAGGCGCTGCACGTGCACGTCGAGGTCCCCGGCCGCGACGCGGGAGTGGCGGCGCTCAACCGGCTCCGGATCTGGCTGCCGACGGTGCTCGCGCTGTCGGTCAACTCGCCGTTCCGCTCGGAGGCCGACACCGGCTTCGGCAGCTGGCGGAGCGTGGCGCTGCGCCGGTGGTCGACCGCCGGATGCCCGCCGCGGTTCGCGAGCGCCGACGACTACGACCGCCGCGAGCGCGCGCTGATCGGCCTCGGGGCGACGGTCGACCGCGGAGCGATCGCCTGGCAGGCGCGGCTCTCGTCGCGCTACCCGACGCTCGAGATCCGGGTCGCGGATGCGCAGCTCGATGCGGCCGACGCCGTGCTGATCGCGGGGATCTGCCGCGCTCTCGTGCGCTCGGCGCTCGACCGGGCCGAGGGCGGGGAGCCGTGCTCGCCGATCGCCCCCGAGCTGCTGGACGCGGCCCTCTGGCACGCGGGCCGGTTCGGTCTCGACGGCACCCTGCTCTCGCCCGGCGAGGGCCGCGCCCTGCCGGCCGCCGAGGTCGTGGCCGAGCTGCGCGAGTGGATCGACGGGGCTCTGCACGACCTCGGCGACGCGGAGGCGGTGGACGACGGACTGGAGCGGCTGGCGCGTCTCGGCACGGGCGCCGCTCGGCAGCGCCGGGCCTTCGCGGAGGGGGGCACGCGCGGGCTGAGCGAGCTGCTGGGCACACCGGGCAGCCCCGCACCGCGGAGCCTGCTGCGCGAGCTGTCGAGGAGGCGGGACTAGAGGGACGGTGCGGTTCGCGGCACGGCCGGTGCCCGCGGCGGCAGCTCCACGAGCCGGACGTCGTGCAGCGCGCCGGCCTCGGCGACCGCGGTGAGGTAGGTGCAGGCCGGCTGACGGCGTCGATCCGTCGGCGAGCCCGGATTGAGCAGGCGCAGGCCTCCCGGGCTCACCGAGTCCCAGGGGATGTGGCTGTGGCCGAAGACGAGCACGTCGGCGTCGGGGTGCGCGGCGTCGGCCCGCGCCTCCCGGCCGCTCGCGGCGCCCGTCTCGTGGATCACGGCGACGCGCAGACCGCCGACGACCGCGTGGGCGACCTCGGGCAGGCGGGCGCGCAGCCCCTCCGGATCGTTGTTGCCCCAGACGGCGAGCAGCCGCGGCGCCCGGGCCTCGAGGGCGTCGAGGCTCGCCTCGTCGACCCAGTCGCCCGCGTGCACGACGAGATCCGACTCGTCGACGGCGCGCCAGACCTCCTCGGGCAGCTCCTTCGCCCGCTTGGGCAGGTGCGTGTCGGCGAGCAGCAGGAGGCGGACCGGTCCGTCGAGGCGCGGGGGAGCGCCGGTGGCGTCCGGGACGAAGAGGGCCATCAGCGCCCCGGGGTCGGCTCGACCCCGCCCTCGGCGCCCGGCTGGTCGGGACTGATGGTGCGGTCCAGGCGCTCGTCCAGAGCGTCCAGCGCCGGCACGAACCAGAGGTGGTCGCCGCCGTTGGACTCGACGACGAAGTCGTGGAAGGCGCTCGACTCCGAGACCGCCGCCGTGATGTCTCCGACCACCACGAGGCGCTTGCGGTAGTCGACGAGTGTCTGCACGAAGCCGCCCGCGATCCCCGAGCGCAGGTGGAAGAACTCGGGATCCAGACGCCCGACCGGCACGACGACCGTCTCGACCTCGACCTCGTAGCTGCCGCCGACGAGCGCGAGCGCGTCCTCGGGGGTGGAGAGGGCGGGACCGTCGTCGTCGACGAGGAGGAGGGGGACGCCCTGACGGGTCTCGGTGCGCATCGTCCCAGTCGATCACGGCGGAGTCGGGAGCGCCAGGGTCCGCCGGCGGGCACCCGGCCCCTGTGCTCAGCCCTGCGCCCGGAAGCCGCGCAGGCGCAGGCTGTTGAGCACCACGAACACGCTCGAGAACGCCATCGCCGCGCCGGCGACGAGCGGGCCGAGCACTCCGGCCATCGCGAGCGGGATCGCCGCGACGTTGTACGCGAAGGCCCAGAAGAGGTTGCCGCGGATGATCCCGAGGGTCCGCCGGCCCAGCCGGAGCGCGTCGGGCACCCGGGCGAGGTCGTCGCCGACGAGCGTGACGTCGCTCGCCTCGATCGCGGCGTCGGTCCCGGCGCCCATCGCGATGCCCAGATCGGCCGCGGCGAGGGCTGCCGCGTCGTTCACTCCGTCGCCCACGAGCGCGACGCTGCGGCCCTCGGAGCGCAGGCGCTCCACGACCGCGAGCTTCTCCTCCGGGAGCACGTCTGCGATCACCTCGTCGATGCCGACGGCCGCGGCGGCCGCTGCGGCCGCGCGGGGGTTGTCGCCGGTGAGCAGCAGCACGCGGAGCCCGCGGGAGCGGAGCGACGCCACGGCGCGGGCGGCCTCGGGTCGCGGCTCGTCGCGCAGCACCGCCAGACCGCGGAGCTCGCCGTCCCAGCCCACGCCGACCACGGTCCCTCCGCTGCCTCCGGCCCGCTCGGCCTGCTCGGCGAGCGCTCCGGGCGCGAAGCCCCACTGCTCCTCGAGCCAGCGGAGGCGGCCGGCGACCACGAGTCGGCCCTCGACGCGGGCGCGGACGCCGAAGCCGGCGCTGGCGCGGAACCCGCTCGCCTCGGGCACGTCCAGGCCGCGCTGCTCGGCGCCCCGGACCAGTGCCGCCGCGAGCGGGTGCTCCGAGCCGCGCTCGACGGCGGCGAGCATCCGCAGCGCTTCGTCGCCGCTGGACTCGACGACCTCGAAGGCGCCGGTGGTCAGGGTGCCGGTCTTGTCGAACACGACCGTGTCGATCTTGCGGCCGGCCTCGAGGACCTCGGGTCCGCGGATCAGGATGCCCAGCTGCGCGCCGCGGCCGGTGCCGACGAGCACCGCGGTCGGAGTGGCGAGGCCCAGCGCGCACGGGCAGGCGACGACCAGCACGGCGACGGCGGGCGAGACGGCCGCCGCGAGGTCGGCGCCGGTGAGCAGCCAGCCGACGAGGGTGGCGAGCGCCAGTACGACGACGACGGGCACGAAGACCGAGGAGACGCGGTCGGCGAGCCGCTGCACCCGCGCCTTGCCGGCCTGGGCCTCCGAGACGAGGCGGCCCATCCGGGCGAGGACGGTGTCGGAGCCGACGCGGTCGACCCGCACGGTCAGCACGCCGTGGGCGTTGAGCACGCCACCCGCGACGACGACGCCCGGGCCCACCTCGACCGGCACGCTCTCGCCCGTGAGCATGCTCGCGTCGATCGCGCTCGAGCCCTCGAGCACGGTGCCGTCGGCCGCGACGACCTCGCCCGGCCGCACGCGGATCCTGTCGCCGACCGCGAGCGACGCCGCGGCGACCCGCTCCTCGGAGCCGTCCGCGGAGAGGCGCACCGCGTCCTTCGCGCCGAGGTCGAGAAGGGCGCGCAGCGCCGCTCCGGCGTCGCGCTTCGAGCGGGCCTCGAGGGAGCGGCCCGCCAGGACGAAGACCGGCACCGCGGCCGCGACTTCGAGGTAGATCTCGTCGTGGCCCGAGCGCGAGCCGAGCAGCTCGAACGGCATGCTCATCTCCGCTCGACCCGCATCGCCGAGGAAGAGGGCGTACAGCGACCAGCCGAACGCGGCGAGCACGCCGAGGCTGATCAGCGTGTCCATGGTCGTGGAGCCGTGCCGCAGCGCCGTCACCGCGTTCCGGTGGAACGGCCAGGCGCCCCAGACGGCCACCGGGGCCGCGAGCGCCAGGCACAGCCACTGCCAGTTCGCGAACTGCAGCGGAGGGATCATCGACAGCAGGACGACGGGCGCGGCGAGCAGGGTCGAGACGCCCAGGCGGGTGCGGAGGGTGCGGCGCTCGAGGTCGGCGGGGTCCGAGGCGGCCGGCTCGGCGCTCTCGCGGGCGGGCACCGTGGCCGTGTAGCCCGCCGCCTCCACCGCGGCGATCGCGTCGGCGGCCGTCATCCCCGCGGGAAGCACGACCGTGGCGCGCTCGAGCGCGAGGTTCACGGTGGCCGTGACTCCGGGCAGTGCGACGAGGCGCTTCTCGACCCGGGCGACGCACGACGCGCAGGTCATGCCGCCGATCGCGAGCTCGAGCGCGGCGGGAGCGGTCGTGCCGGACGATCCGGGCGCGTCGGGCGAGGGCACGTCAGGAGAGGGGTGCGAGGCGGTAGCCGGCGTCCGCGACGGCGGCCGCGATCTCCTCGCGGCCGAGCGGGCGGAGCGAGCCGACGGTGACGGACGAGACGCCCTCGGGGGAGAGCGAGACGTCGACGCCGGTGACCTCGGGGTACGCGGCGAGCTCCTCCGTGACGCTGCGGACGCAGTGCTCGCAGGTCATGCCGGCGACGCCGAAGGTCTGCACGGAGGGGGCGGCCATCGAGGTCGAGGCGCCGCGCGATCCGCCGTGGCCGCCGCAGGCGCAGCCGCCGGTCGCGCCGCAGCCGCAGGAGCCGCCGGACGGCGCCTCCGCGGTCGTCTTGGCGGTCAGGCCGAGGTCGAGTCGAGTGGTCATGCCGGTGCTCCTCGTGGTGACGGCGGGGTCGGCGCCGTAGTGATCAGATACCCCAGGGGGGTACCCCTATCGTAGGTCGGAGCGGGCTCCCGGGCAAGACGCGGGGCGGCGGGGGAGAATCGGGAGGGACAGCGCAACCGGAGGAGGGGACGTGGACGCAGGTGCACCGCCGCCGTGGGGCGCTCCGCCCCGGGAGTCGACCCGGGGTCCCGTGCGGGCCGCGCCGCTCCCGCCGCGCACGCGGTTCGAGCCCACCGGGCTGCTCACCTCGCCCGGCGAGCTGCTGCGCCTGCGCGAGAGCGTCCGGGCACGCATCCACCACGCCGCTCCCGCCCGGCAGCGCCGACTCGCCGAGCTGGCCGACGTGGGCGAGGGCTTCACGATCCTGGGCGCCCGCGAGCTCGAGCGCTCGCTGCGCCGGGCCGCCGCCCCCGCCGCCGCGAGGCGCCCCGACCCGGTCTCGGTCGTCGTGCTGGGCTCCGACGGGCCGGCGCTCGCCGCCGAGCGCTCCGACTCGCTCCGCATCGCGCTCTGGGAGGACGTGGTCTCGGTGCAGGTCGCGACGGTCGCCCTCGGCGCCCGGCGGGTGCGCGCCCTCGCCCTGGGAGTGCTCGCCCCGGGCCGCCGTCGCCGACGCACCGTGCTCGTGCCCCTCGTCGTCGCCTCGCCCGGTCCGCTCGGCTGGACCGTCGCCGACGACCGCTCCTTCCTCCGCGCCCACGACCGCCTGCTCGCGGCCCGGCCCGGGAGCGGCCGGTGAGGGCGCGGGCGCCGTACCTGCTCGCCGCCGTGGCGGCCCTGGCGCTCGGCCTCGCCCTCCGCTTCCTCCTCGTCGGGCTGCCGGCCGATCTGGCGGGCGGGGTCCTCTACGTCGTCCTGATCGCACTCCTGGTGGCGGCGTGCCTCCCGCGACTCGCGGGCGTGCCCGCCGCGGGCATCGCCCTCGCCTGGTCGATCGCGATGGAGCAGCTGCAGGCGATCGGAGTCGCCGCGCGGCTCGTCGAGCAGTGGCCGCCGCTGCGCCTGGTCCTCGGCACGACCTTCGCCTGGCTCGACCTCGTCGCCTACGTGCTCGGCGCGGTGCTCGCGGCGGCGGTCTTCACGGCGCTCGGCCCCCGGAGGCGTCCCGATGTCGACCGGACCCTCGTCTAGGGTGAGCGGGATGGAGGCCCAGCAGAGCACCGTCGAGAACAGCGGCACCGTCGAGCAGAGCGGCACCGGCGAGCAGAGCGGCCGCGACCGGCACCCCCGCGACCGGCACCACCGCGATCGCCGCACGGACCGCCGCATCCCCGAGCCCGTCGACCGCTTCGCCACGGGCGAGGACTTCCCCGAGTACCGGGTGGACCTCGAGCGGATCCGATTCTCGCCCTACTTCGCGCGGCTCTCCGCCGTCACCCAGGTCATCTCGCCCTCGGGGGTCGGGCAGGTCGTGCACAACCGGCTGACGCACTCCATCAAGGTCACCGCCGTCGCGCGGGCGATCGCCATGCAGCTCACCACCACCGATCCCGGCCAGCGCGACCTGGTCGAGCGGCTCGGCGGCTGCGACCCGGTGGTCGTGCAGGCCGCGGCGAGCGCGCACGACCTGGGGCACCCTCCGTTCGGCCACCTCGGCGAGCAGGCGCTCGACCGCCTCGCGCGCGAGCGGCTCGGGCTCGAGGAGGGCTTCGAGGGCAACGCGCAGTCCTTCCGGATCCTGTCGGAGCTCGACGTCTGCGAGACCGTCGAGGCCGGGCTCAACCTGACCGCCGCCTCCCGCGCCGCGGTCCTCAAGTACCCCTGGGGCAGGACCGTCTGCCGGCCCGACATCGCGTCGGCCGACCCCACCGAGCTGCCGCGCGGCTCGACCGCGAGCCGGTGGGAGACCGCGCCGCCCAAGTTCTCGGCCTACACGCTCGATCTCGACGACCTGCTCGATGCGCGGGGCGTCTTCGAGGCCATCGCCCCGTGGCAGCAGACGCTCGAGTGCTCGGTGATGGACGTCGCCGACGACATCGCCTACTCGCTGCACGACCTCGACGACTTCTACCGGGCCGGAGTGCTCCAGCAGGCCGCGGTCGCCGTCGAGTTCCGCGCGTTCCTCCGCGAGCAGAACGCGCTCGCCGCCCTCGACGCGGGCGAGCTCTGGGCCCGCGCGCCCGGGCACTCGCTCGAGATGCTGCGGCGCCGGCTCGTCGCCCGCGACCCGTGGATCGCCAGCGACGAGCACTTCCGCTCTTCCGTCGAGCGGGTGTCGACCGAGCTCGTCGAGGGACTGCTCGCGGTGCCGTTCGACGGCTCCACCCGCACGGAGCGGGCGATCGAGGCGTTCGTGTCGTCCTGGATCGGCCGACTGCAGCGCTCGGTGCTGGTGCTCGCCGAGCCGAACGTCCGCTCGGGGCACGTGTCGCTGCTCCCGGACGCCTGGCACGACGTGGCGGTGCTCAAGTTCGTGCACACCCGCTTCGTCATCGACCGCCCCGACTTCGCGACCTACCAGCGCGGGCAGTCCCGTGTGCTCGAGACGCTCGTCACCCACCTCGACGACTGGCTCGACGACCCGCGCGACGGCTCGCGCGCGCCGCAGAAGCTGCTCGACCTCATCGAGCTCGCCACCGACGGGTACTTCCGCCTGCGCGCCGACCGGCCCGAGTGGCTGCCCGCGGGGGAGCGCGGGAGGCCGCGCGTGGATCCGGAGTCGCTGCAGCGGCTGGGCCGCGCCCGCGGCATCGTCGACTACGTCGCCACGCTGACCGACGAGCAGGCGATGGCGCTCGCCGCACGGCTGCGGGGCGACCGCGAGCCGTGGGCGATGGGCACCTGAGCCGTCGCGTCCGGGGAGGTTGACAGCGGGCTCCCGGTGTGGCCGTCGGCCGCGATCCGCGCGGGGACGGGGGAGAGGCGGGTCGGAGGGGGTTCCCCTCGCACCCAGCCGCCGTCCAGGATTCACGGAGTGAACGAAAGCGTAAAATCATCGCGGCACCTGCCACGATCGACAACTCGACAGGGAGTTCCGTTGGACGGAAACGCAACGACCACGCACCGCAACGTCGCGTTGCTGTCCGTCGCGACCACGATCGCTCCGAACGTCACGACCTCCGAGGAGATCGACGCGCGCCTGGCGCCGGCCCTGAAGCGGCTGCGGCTGCCCACCGGCCTCCTCCAGAGGGTCGCCGGAGTGCACGAGCGCCGCAATTGGGGCGCCGGCCAGACCTTCGACGCCGCGGCGATCGACGCCGGCCGTCGCGCGCTCGAGGAGGCGGGGGTGCGGCCGGACCAGATCGGCCTCATCATCAACACCTCCGTCACCCGCAAGCACCTCGAGCCCTCCGTCGCCGTGCGCCTGCACCACGGCCTCGGCCTGCCGTCGTCGGCGATCAACTTCGACATCGCCAACGCCTGCCTGGGCTTCGTCAGCGGCATGACGCTCGCGGCGCAGCTGATCGACTCCGGCCAGATCCGCTACGCGATGATCATCGACGGCGAGGACGCCGACGAGATCCAGGTCAACACCATCGAGCGCCTGAGCCGCGACGGAGTCTCGCGCAAGGACTTCATGAGCGAGTTCGCCAGCCTCACCCTCGGGTCGGGCGCGGCGGCCGCCATCCTCGGCCCCGCCGACGCGCACCCCAAGGGGCACCGCCTCCTCGGCGGCATCACCCGCGCCGCGACCCAGTTCAACGAGCTCTGCGTCGGCAGCGTCGACGGCATGTTCACCGACGCGAAGGCCCTGCTCAAGGGCGGCATGGAGCTCGTCGTCTCCGCCTGGAAGGAGGCGAAGCGCGACTGGAAGTGGAGCGGCATGGACCGCTACATCATGCATCAGGTGTCCGAGGTGCACACGAGCGCGCTGGTGAAGGCCGTGGGCCTGGACCGCGATCGCGTCCCCACGACCTACGCGACGCTCGGCAACGTCGGCCCCGCCTCCATCCCGATCACCCTCGCGCAGGAGTCGAAGACCCTGCAGCCCGGCCACCGCGTGCTGCTGATGGGCGTGGGCTCGGGCATCAACACCGCGATGCTCGAGATCGCCTGGTGACCCCGACCGCCGGCACCCATCCGGCCGCGCGGATCCGCTCCGCGCTCGGCTCCACCGCGCCGGCGCAGCTGCCGCCGCCCGGGCTGGAGGGGCTGGACCCGTCGTGGTCGCGGCTCGTCGACGCTCCGGACGCGCACGGCGCGACCCGGCGCTGGCACCTGCTCGACACGCTCGACGCCCTCGGCACCGAGCCCGTCGGCACGATCCTCTGCGTGCACGGCAACCCGACCTGGTCCTACCTCTGGCGCCGCCTCGCCGCCGAGACCCTCGAGACCGCACGGAGCGGCGGGCCCGCCTGGCGCGTCGTCGCCGTCGACCAGCTCGAGATGGGCTTCTCGGAGCGCTCGGGCGCGCTGCACACCCTCGCCGACCGCGTCCGCGAGCTCTCGAACCTCACCGACGTGCTGGGCCTCGACCACGACGTCGTCACCCTCGGGCACGACTGGGGCGGAGTCGTCTCGCTCGGCTGGGCCGTCGACCACCCCGACGCGCTCTCGGCCGTGATGCTGCTCAACACCGCCGTGCACCAGCCCGACGGCGAGCCGATCCCCGCGCCGCTGCGCCTGGCCCTCGCGTCGGGGATCCTCGGCGCCTCCACGGTCGGCACTCCGGCGTTCCTCGAGACCACGCTCGCGATCGCGCATCCGGCCCTCCCCGCCGCCGTGAAGGAGGGGTACCGCGCCCCCTACCGAGGAGCGGAGCGACGGGGCGGGGTCGGCGGATTCGTCGCCGACATCCCGGTGGACGCCGTGCACCCGAGCCACGGCGAGCTGACCCGCATCGCGGGCGGTGTCGCGGAGCTCGCCGTCCCCGCGCTGATGCTCTGGGGCCCGCTCGACCCGATCTTCTCGGACCGCTACCTCGACGACCTCGTCACCCGCCTGCCGCACGCGCAGGTGCACCGCTTCGAGGGCGCCGGCCACCTCGTCGCCGAGGACGTCGACTACGCCCCGGCCGTGCTGACCTGGCTCGGCGACGCCTTCTCCGAGACGGGAGCCGCTCCGGACGTGCGTCGTCCGACGGCGCCGATCGAGCCGCTCTGGCGCCACCTCGAGACGCACGCCGACGACGACGGTCTCGCGCTCGTCGAGATGGCCCCGCCGAGCGGCGACGGCCCGCGCCGCGTCTCCTGGCGACTGCTCTCGCGCCGGGTGCACGAGCTGGCCGCGGGGCTCCGCGCCTCGGGCGTGCGCCCGGGCGACCGCGTCTCGCTCCTGGTGCCGCCGGGTGCCGATCTCACCGCTCTGCTCTACGCGTGCCTGCGCATCGGAGCCGTCGTGGTCGTCGCCGACGCCGGGCTGGGCCTGAAGGGCCTCACCCGCGCCGTCCGCGGTGCCTGGCCGGATCTCGTGGTCGGCGCGCTCCCGGGCCTGACGGTCGCGCGCGCCCTCGGCTGGCCGGGCGGACGCGTCTCGACGCAAACGCTCCCGCGCGCGTCCGCGGCGGCCCTCGGCGTCGACTCCTCGATCGGCCAGCTGATCGAGCTGGGCCGCGCCGAGCTCGCCGCCGATCCCGAGCTGCTGGCCGAGGCGCCCGCGGCCGACGACGTCGCCGCGATCCTCTTCACCTCGGGCTCGACAGGGCCTGCGAAGGGCGTCGTCTACACGCACCGCCAGCTCGCCGGCGTCCGCGACGCCCTTGCCCGCCAGTACGGCATCGGCCCCGGGACCGGGCTCGTCGCCGGGTTCGCCCCGTTCGCCCTGCTGGGCCCCGCGCTCGGCGCCCGCTCCGCAACTCCTGACATGGAGGTCACGGCACCGCGCACGCTCACGGCCACCGCGGTCGCGTCGGCCGCCGCGCAGGTCGAGGCGACCGTCGTGTTCCTCTCGCCCGCGGCGCTCGCGAACGTGGTCGCCACCGCGGAGGAGCTCACCTCCGACGACCGCCGGGTCCTCGCGGAGGTGCGGACCTTCCTCTCGGCCGGAGCACCCGTGTCCGAGGGCCTGCTCGCGCAGGCGCAGGCGCTGATGCCGAACGCGTCGGCGCGCACCCCCTACGGCATGACCGAGGGGCTGCTCCTCACCGACGCGTCGCTCGAGGGCATCCGCGAGGCCGCCACCGACGACGACCCCCGCGGCGGCGTCTGCGTGGGCGTGCCCGCGGCGGGCGTGCGCGTGCGCATCGCTCCGCTCGACGCCGACGGCCGCGCCGCCGACTCCTTCGACGAGCTGGTCGGCACGACCGGCGAGATCGTGGTCTCGGCCGGGCACGTCGAGGACCACTACGAGCGGCTCTGGCTGACCGACCGGGCCGCGCGCATCGGCGCCGTGCCCGGTGAGCGCTGGCACCGCACCGGCGACGTCGGGCGCGTCGATTCCGACGGCCGGCTGTGGGTCGAGGGCCGACTGCCGCACGTCGTCGTGACCGCCGAGGGCGTCGTCACTCCCGTCGGCCCCGAGCAGCGGATCGAGGCGCGCGTCGCCGCGGTCGCCCGCGCCGCGATCGTCGGCGTCGGCCCGCGCGGCACCGCGCAGCTCGTCGCGGTCGTCGAGCGGAGGGACGCCGTCGCGCGCACGCGCCTCGCCGATCCGGCGCTCGCCGCCGACATCCGGGCCGCGGTCGGCGCTCCCGTCGCCGCCGTGCTGGTCGTGCCGGCGCTGCCCACGGACATCCGGCACAACTCCAAGATCGACCGTGCGGCGCTCTCGCGCTGGGCGGGTGCGATCCTCGCCGGCGGACGGATGACGGCACCGTGACGGTCCTGGTCACGGGAGCGAGCGGGCTGCTCGGAGGAGCGGTCGCCGCCCTCCTCGCCGCGCAGGGTCACGAGGTCCGCACCTTCCAGCGCCGCCCCTCCGGAGTCGCCGGGGTCGAGGACGCGCGCGGCTCGCTGACCGACCCCCGTGCGGTGGCGGAGGCGCTCGAGGGCGTCGACGGCGTCGTCCACCTGGCCGCCAAGGTGTCGCTCGCCGGCGACCCGGGGGACTTCGACCGCGTGAACGTCGACGGCGTGCGCCGCCTCCTCGCCGCCGCCCGACGGGCCGGAGTGGTGCGCTTCGTGCAGGTGTCGTCGCCGTCGGTGGCCCACGCGGGCTCCTCCATCACGGGGGACGACGCGGAGCCGGCCGACCCCGAGCACGCGCGCGGCGACTACGCCCGCACGAAGGCGCGGGGCGAGCTGCTCGCCCTCGCCGCCGACGCTCCCGGATTCGCCGTGGTCGCGGTGCGGCCGCACCTGGTGTGGGGTCCCGGTGACACGCAGCTCGTGGCCCGCATCGTCGAGCGGGCGCGTGCCGGGCGCCTGCCGCTGCTGGGCGACGGGCAGGCCCTGATCGACTCGACCTACCTCGACAACGCCGCCTCGGCGATCGTCGCCGCCTTCGACCGGGCCCCCGAGGTGCACGGGCAGGCCTACGTGGTCACGAACGGCGAGCCGCGCCCGGTCGCCGAGCTGCTCGCGGGCATCTGCCGCGCCTCCGGAGTCGAGCCGCCGCGCTGGTCGGTGCCCGCCTCCGTCGCGCGCGTCGCCGGCTCGCTCGTCGAGCGGATCTGGGCGGTGCGCCCGGGCGAGGACGAGCCTCCGATGACCCGGTTCCTCGCCGAGCAGCTCTCGACCGCGCACTGGTTCGACCAGCGCCGCACCCGCGCCGATCTGCGGTGGGCGCCGGCCGTGACGCTCGACGAGGGCCTCGCCCGGCTGGCGGACGCGGCCCTCTGACGCCGAGTCCGGTCAGTCCGCGAGGATGAGGTACAGCGCTCGGCGCGCCTCGTCCAGCTTCTCGGAGGCCGCGGCGCGCTGGGCGTCGCTCGCCCCGCGGAACTGCTGGATCACTTCCATCAGCTTGCCGACGTTCTCCATGAACGCGCGGGCGCTGTCGCTTGCACCGGGAGTCGCCTCCCACGCGGCGGCGAGCTCGTCGGCGTGCTCGCGCACGTAGGTGCCGCCCGCGTCGGTGAGCTGGTACTCCGTGCCGCGGCCCTCGCCGACGGCCGTGATCAGGCCCTCGTCGACGAGCTGCTGGAGGGTGGGGTAGACGGAGCCGGGGCTGGGGCGCCAGGCGTCGCCGGTCTTCTCGGCGATCGCCTTGATCAGGCCGTAGCCGTTCGAGGTCGTCTCGGCGAGGAGGGAGAGGAGGGCCGCGCGGACGTCGCCGCGGCGGGCGCGTCCTCCGCCGCGGCCGGGGCCGCCGAAGGGGCCGCCGAAGCCGGGGCCGAAGCCGAAGCCGGGACCGAAGCCGCGTCCGTGGCCGCCGGGGCCGCGGCGCTCACGGCGGCCGGGGTGGTCGTGGCCGGAGCGGCCGGAGTCGTGCTGCGCGCCGTCGTGGCGCGGGGAGTCGTGGTCGGGGAAGAAGTTCCTGGGGTGCATGTCTGCTCTGCTCTCGGTCGTGTGGACGCCTTCCGGAATCCGATCGCCCGTCTCGGAGCGAGTGCTCTTCGATCTGTCGGCGATGCAGTAAAGATATATCGCTACTGTTCGGTAAGTCAACACCCGATATCCTGGCGACGATGCGCACCGACGATCCCGACCTCGCCGCCGTCCTCGACTCCACCCTCCTGACCGGGGCCGTGCTCACCGACCGCTCGAGCAACCTCGGCAACCTGCGCAAGCTCGCCGCGCGCGATCCCGCCCACCTGTACGGCGTCGACGTCGCCGAGCACTGGGACCTGCCGCAGCTGCTCGCGCTGATGGGCGAGCGCGTCGGCATCAGCACGGACCCCGCGTTCGAGAGCGGGCAGGACCGCATCGACGCGACCCTCACCGTCGCCCGCCTCGACGCGTACCGCCGCCGCTTCGCCGAGTCCGTCCGCCGCGGTGACCTGATCCTCTTCGCCACCGCCCACCCGGCGACCCTGATGGACCTCTACCGGCGGCTGGCGTCGGCCGCGACCGAGGCGGGCGCGCGCGTCCTCGACGTCAACACCCTCCCGTTCGCGGCGGCCGACCGCATCCGCGTGCCGCTCGCCGACGAGCACCAGTTCCTCTGGTGCACCGGCGGCGTCACCTGCGTCTACCGCGGCGGCAGCCTGATGCACACGCACTCGCCCGAGCCGATGAACGCGCTGCTCGACCGCCTCGACGCCCTCGGCATCCGCCCCGACCTCGTCGTCGCCGATCACGGCTGGGCGGGCGCCGCCGGCCGCCGGGGCCTGCCGACGATCGCGATCGCCGACTGCAACGACCCCGCGGTGTTCGTGGCCGAGGCGCAGGGCTCGATCGAGGTCGTCGTCCCGATCGACGACGGGCTCGCCGTCCACCTCTACGAGCCCGTCCTCCGCTACGTCCTGGCAGCCCTCTCCGAGCCCCGTCACGGTTCCGACTCGTAGACTCGTCACCTTCCCCACCTCTTCTGCAGTCGGAGCATCCGTGACCCAGCCCCAGGACGGCGTCCTCCCGCGCTTCGCCGTCGGCGTCGACATCGGCGGAACGTCGATCAAGGCGTCCCTCGTCGACGTGACCACCGGAGAGAGGGCCGCCCGCCGCTTCGCCGTCGCGAACCCGCTGGGCAAGGAGCCCGAGGACTTCGCCGCGGCGATCGCCGGCATCGTCCGCGACGTCTCGCCGATCGCGGGGACGCCCGTCGGAGTCGGCTTCCCCGGCATCGTCCGCGGCGGCGTCGTCCGGCAGACCACCCACGTCTCGCAGCGCTGGGTCGGCCTCGACGCCCAGGCCCTGCTGTCCGAGGCGACCGGGGTCGACGTGGTCGTCGTGAACGACGCCGATGCGGCCGGAGTCGCCGAGCGCGAGTTCGGCGCGATGCGCGACCGCGAGGGCCTGCTCCTGCTCACCACCCTCGGCACGGGCATCGGCACGGCGCTCGTGCACGAGGGCGTCGTGATCCCCAACTCCGAGCTCGGCCACGTGCACATCGACGGTCCCGACTTCGAGCCTCGCGTGGGCTTCTCGGCCGTCCGCCGCGAGGGCATCACCCTCGAGGAGTGGGCGGGCCGCCTCAGCGTCTACTACCGCCACCTCGAGATGCTGCTCTCGCCGCAGCTGTTCGTGATCGGAGGCGCCGCCGCGCACGTCTTCGACGAGTTCGCCGGATTCCTCGACATCGGCACCGAGATCGTCCCGGCCCGCTTCGGCAACGACGCGGGCTTCACCGGCGCCGCCATGGTCGCGGTCTCGCCCGGCCGGCTCGCCCCCTGGTACCACTCGACGAGCGGCGCCCGCCTCGATCCGGGCACGGTGCCGGTCGTCGACTAGCCGGACCTAGCGGATCAGCCCGCGGTACAGCGCGTCGAGCTGCCCGGCCGCCGCGCCCCAGCTGTGCGCCGCCGCCCAGGCGACGCCGCCGCGGCCGAGCCGCTTCCGCTCGTCGGGGTCGGCCAGCAGCTCGCGGATCCGCTCGGCCCACTCGCCCGGGTCGGCGGAGTCGATCAGCACGCCGCTCCCCGCGTCGCGCACCGCGTCGACCAGCCCGGTCGTCCGGCGGGCGACCACGGGCGTCCCCGACGCCGCGGCCTCGAGTGCGATGAGCCCGAACGTCTCGGCCGCCGAGGGCACCAGGGCCAGGCGGGCGCGCCGGAGCCGCTCCGCCACCCCGTCGCGGTCGGCCACTCCGTCGAAGCGGACGCTCGCGGCGACGCCCAGCTCGCGCGCCGCCTCCTGCACCTGCGTCAGGTAGCCCTCGCGGCCGGGCGCGGGCCCGCCGACGATCCGGAGGAGGGGCCGCTCGGCGACCGGGATCCGCGCCAGCGCCTGCACCGCGAGCAGCTGCCCCTTGAGCGGCTGCACCCGACCGACGAGCACGATCTCGTCGGCGCGCTCGCCCTTCCCTGGCCGGAACCGAGGATCGACCCCCGGCGGCACGACGACGACGCGCGACGGATGCACGCCGTAGCCGCCCTCGACGTCCGCCCGCTCGGCCGCACCCGCGACCACCACGGCGTCGGCCGAGGCGAGCACCGAGCGCTCGGCCTCGATCCGCTCGGGCGGCTCGGGGGAGTCGCCCGGAGCGAGGCGCGCGTTCTTCGCCAGCGAGCTCGAGTGCATCGAGTGCACGTGCGGCAGCCCGGTCAGCGCTCCCGCCAGTCCCGAGACCCAGTAGTGCGAGTGCACCACGTCCGCACCCGCCGCGGCTCGCGCGAACACGGGAGCGGCCTCCGCCAGGGCGTACTTGTCGCCCGCCCCGACCGGCACGCCCACGACCTCGACGCCCGGAGCGAGCGGGCCGGACTCCTCGCCGCGCGTCAGCACCACCACGTCCCAGCCCCGGAGGGCGAGCTCCGGCAGCACCGCGGCGAGGTACACGTTCATCCCGCCCGCGTCCCCCGTCGACGGCTGCTCGAGGGGGGAGGTGTGCGCCGAGACGACGGCCAGACGGGGCATCCGACCATCGTAGGCAGGCTCCGCGCCTCCACGGATCCCGGCCCGCGGCTCGCAGCGGCTCCGGAATCGGGTTGAATGGACGGATGCGCTTCGATCGGAGCGCGGAGAGCGTGAGGTTAATGGCCCGCCGGAGTCCCTCGAGCGACGCGCAGCCCTCGGCCGCGCCCGCCCCGCAGGAGACCGCCGAGGCCGCGGAGACCGCCGCGCAGGAGCCGTTCTCCGAGCAGGACATCCGTGCGCTCGTCGGCACCGCCGCGTTCGAGAAGGGCACCGTCTACGCCGACGAGGGCCGGGTCGGCGAGCTGCAGTGGTTCGGCGGCCGAACTCGCCTCTTCGGCCAGGTCCGCGGATCCGCGCGCTCGCCCTACGCCGTCAGCGTGCAGCTGCGCGAGGACGCCGGCCGCTCGATCCTCCTCGGCGGCGCCTGCAGCTGCCCGGTCAAGCACGAGTGCAAGCACGTGGCGGCGGTGCTCGTCGAGGCCCTGCGCCGCGAGCGCGAGGGCGGCCTCGCCGGCCCGTTCGCGGGCGAGACCGGCGCCGACGCGGTCCCGGAGTGGCGCAGCGCGCTGGCACCGCTGCTCGCGGGCATGGAGCGGGCGCGCTCCGGCATCCCGCTCGGCCTGCAGTTCGAGCTCCTCCCCGGCGAGCCCGTGCGGCGCCCGCCCGGCCGTTACAACAGCTACCGGCCGCCGCCCGAGCCGCGCCCGCGACTGGGCGTGCGCCCGGTGCGGATGGGCGACCGCGACCGCTGGGTCCGCACCGGCACCAGCTGGCGCGACCTCGGCTACCTGCACTACAGCCACGACTACGACGAGCGCCAGATCGACGTCGTCCGCGAGATCCAGGGGCTTCTCTCGGGGCACAGCGCCTCGAGCTACTACTCGCCCGACACCTGGCTCTACCTCGACGGCTGCCGGAGCGAGGCCATCTGGGCCGCTCTGCACGGCGCGGTCCGCGCGGGCATCGGCCTGGTCATGGGCGACCGCGACCAGACCCCGCTGCGGATCCTCGACACCACGGCGACCGCCTCCATCGACGTCACCCGCACATCGACCGGCCTCGAGCTGCGCTCGCTCGTCGCGATCGGCGACAGCCCCGCACCCGAGGAGTTCGGCTTCATCGGTGACCCCGCGGTCGGCCTCTACCTCTGGGAGCCCGGCGACGAGCTGCGAGCGCGCCCCGTCACCCTCGTGCCGTTCGCGGCTCCGCTGCTCTCCTCCGCCCGCACGTTCCTCTGGAGCCGCGAGCCCATCCGCATCCCGGCGCAGGAGGAGGCGGCGTTCCTCACCGAGCACTACCAGCGCCTGCACCGCCTGTTCGCGATCGTCTCGCGCGACGACTCCTTCGAGGCCCCCGCGGTGCCCGAGCCGCGCCTCGGCCTGACGCTCGAGCACACCGACGGGGCGGGCCTGCGCGGCTCGTGGTGGTGGCGCTACGGCGTCGAGGGCGCCCGCGGCGGCGACGCCGAGCGCCTGCCGCTGCGGCTGGACGACGAGACCGGCTACCGCGATCCCGAGGCGGAGCAGCGGATCCTCGACTCGCTCGGTGCGGCCGGCATCGACCCCGAGGCGACTCCCGCCCTCGTCTCGCCCTCGAGCAGGCGGCTGCGCCCGACCTTCGACCTGCGCGGCATGGCCACCGTGGGCTTCCTCACCGGCGAGGTGGAGCGCCTGCGCGAGCTCGGCACGGTCGAGATCGAGGAGATCGGCGAGCGCGTCGAGTACCGCGAGGCCGAGACCGCGCCCGTCGTCGCCGTGCAGACCGTGGCCCAGCCCGACAGCCGCGACTGGTTCAACCTCGAGATCTCGGTCACCGTCAACGACGAGGCCGTGCCGCTCGCCGAGATCTTCCTCGCCCTGGCCCGCGGCGACGAGTACATGGTGCTGCCCAGCGGCGTGTACTTCGCCCTCGACGATGAGCGCTTCGGGCGGCTGCGCGAGCTCATCGCCGAGGCGCGCGAGCTCTCGGACGACCCGGGCGAGACGCTGCGCATCAGCCGCTTCCAGTCCTCCCTGTGGGACGAGCTCGTCGAGCTCGGTGTCGTCGAGGCGCAGGCCGCCGCGTGGCGCCGCGCCGTCGAGGGCCTCTCGGGCTTCACCGCCACCGGTGCGCTCGAGTCGCGCCCCCTGCCCGACGGCTTCCAGGTCGAGCTCCGGCCCTACCAGCAGCTCGGCTACGACTGGCTGTCGTTCCTCTACGACAACCAGCTCGGCGGCGTGCTCGCCGACGACATGGGCCTCGGCAAGACCGTGCAGTCCCTCGCCCTCATCGCCCGCGCGATGCAGGAGCAGCGGGCCGCTGCGGGCGACGCGGGCACCTCCCCGCGCCCCTTCCTGGTCGTCGCGCCGACGAGCGTCGTGCCCAACTGGGTCGGCGAGGCGAAGCGGTTCGCACCGGGGCTCACGGTCGTCGGCATCGACGAGACGTCGAAGAAGAAGCGCCGCGCCCTCACGAGCACGATCGGCGAGGCCGAGCTCGTCGTCACCTCCTACGCCCTCTTCCGCCTCGACTACGAGTCCTATGCGGGCATCCAGTGGGCCGGCCTCATGCTCGACGAGGCGCAGTTCGTCAAGAACCGGCAGTCGGCGACGCACCAGCTCGCACGCCGCCTCGACGTGCCGTTCAAGCTCGCCATCACGGGCACGCCGATGGAGAACAACGTGATGGAGCTGTGGTCGCTGCTCTCCATCGTGGCTCCGGGCCTCTTCCCCTCGCCGGCCGGCTTCGCCGAGTACTACCAGAAGCCGATCGAGCGGGAGGCCGACACCGAGCGCCTCACGCAGCTGCGCCGTCGCATCCGCCCGCTGATGCTGCGCCGCACGAAGGAGCTCGTCGCCACGGAGCTGCCGCCCAAGCAGGAGCAGACCATCGAGGTCGAGCTCGGCACCCGGCAGCGGAAGGTCTACGACACCTATCTCGCCCGGGAGCGGCAGCGGGTGCTGGGACTGATCGGCGACTTCGAGAAGAACCGCTTCGCGATCTTCCGGGCGCTCACGGTGCTCCGCCAGGTCGCGCTGGACGCCGCGCTCGTCGACGAGGCGCACGCCACCGTGCCCTCGACCAAGCTCGACCTGCTCGACGAGCTGCTCGCGGACGCGCTCTCCGAGGGCCACCGCGTGCTCGTCTTCAGCCAGTTCACCCGCTTCCTCGGCCGCGTGCGCGACCGCCTCGACGGGGCGGGGATCGAGTACGCCTACCTCGACGGAGCGACGAAGAAGCGCGACGAGGTCATCGACCGCTTCCGCTCGGGCGAGGCGGGCGTGTTCCTCATCTCGCTGAAGGCGGGCGGCTTCGGCCTCAACCTCACCGAGGCCGACTACTGCATCCTGCTCGACCCGTGGTGGAACCCGGCGACGGAGTCGCAGGCCGTCGACCGGGCGCACCGCATCGGCCAGACCCGCTCGGTGATGGTCTACCGCCTCGTGGCGAAGGACACGATCGAGGAGAAGGTCATGGCGCTCAAGGAGGCGAAGGCCGCCCTGTTCGCCGCCGTCATGTCGGACGACGGAGCGGCGTCGGCCGGCGGCATCACGGCCGAGGACGTGCGGGAGCTGCTGGGCTGACCGGCGTGGTCGTCAGCGCTGACCCGCGCGGTCGTCAGAGCTGACCCGCGCGGTCGTCAGCGCGAGGCCTGCTCCGCGGCCTCGCGCGCGGTGCGGACCGCGTGCACGACGTCGGCCGCGCGGCGACCGACCGCGGTGGCGGCGCGGAGCGACGGCGCTCGGTGCGGGTGCACGAGGCGCTGAGCGGCGGTGCAGGGCAGGCAGAACGCGCCGGTGACTCCCGCGTCGATGCCCTCGAGGCCGCCGTCGTCCCTCCCGAAGATCAGCTCGCGGCCCTCGCGGGCGAGCGCCTCGGGCAGGTCGGCCTCGCCGATCGGGAGGTGGAGCGCCCAGAGCAGCGTCGCGGCCGCGATCCGGCCGGGCAGCGGGCGCCCCAGATGCGAGGCGGCGAGCTCGCCGAAGAAGTCGGCGTGGCGCTCGAGGATCCCCGTGACGGCCTCCGCGAGGCGCTCCATCTCGGGGTGCAGCGAGAGCCGCGCGAGGCGGCGGTAGGCGTGCAGCGCGATGTGGGAGTCGACCGCGAGCACGAGCGCGACCGGTCCGGGCAGGAGCCGCGCGACGCGGGCGCGCAGGGCCGACGGAGCGGCGACCGGCTCCGGCGGCGCGGTCTCGACGCCGCGGATGCGCGGCGAGGCGGTCAGCACGTCGCCGAGCGCGTCGGCGATGCGGTGCCGCTCGGCGGCCCAGGCGGTCGCGAAGCCGCGGACCCGGGCGTCCGGGTGCGTCCGGGCGACGGGCAGGACGCGCGCGATCACCGCGTGCTCGAGAGCGCGGAGGTAGGCGGTGGCGACGATCGCCTCGCGGTCGAGCGGCACGTCCTCGAACTCCCGGATCGAGAAGTCCTCCCGGAGACTGCCGTGGGCGCTCCTGCTGTAGCTCTCGACGTCGAACGGCTCCGCGATGCCCATGACCCCGCCTCTCCTGCCGACGGCGTCGACGCTACCCCTCATCCTCCGCCGCCCGCTCGACGGGATCCTGGGAAACGACGGAACGCGCGGCGCCGGGCGCGAGTCGGGTCGCGGGCGCGCGTCCTGGAAGACTGGTGCGGCGCGCCGACCGGTGCGGGATCGGGGACCGGATGAACGCGCGCCTGCCGGCGATCGGCGCCGTGGTCCTCGCCGCCGTCTGCTTCGGCACCACCGGAACCGCTCAGGCGCTGGGAGCCGAGGGACTCGATCCGCTCCTGCTCGGGGCCGCGCGCATCGTCCTCGGCGGTGCGCTGCTGGCGCTGCTCCTCGGCGTCGAGACCGCCCGGTCGCGTCGGGTCGCGCGGCCCTCCGCGGCGGTGCTCGTCCTCGTGCTGCTCGGGGCCGCGGGAGTCGCGGCGTACCAGCCCGCGTTCTTCACCGGCACGGCCGAGAACGGGGTGGCCGTCGGCACGATCGTGGCGCTGGGCTCGGCGCCGGCGTTCACCGGCCTGCTCGAGTGGCTCGTCCTGCGCACCGCGCCCAGCCGGCGCTGGTTCGCGTCGACCGCGCTGGCGGCCGTCGGCGTGGTGCTGCTCTCGGGGCTCGCCACGGGCAGCGGATCCGGAGGCGTCTCGGTGCCGGGGCTGCTCGGCTCCGCGGGCGCGGGCGCCTCCTACGCCCTCTACGCCGTCTGCGGCAAGCTGCTGCTCGAGCGCGGGTTCACGCCCGCGGCGGCGATGGGGTCGCAGTTCGGGGTCGCCGCTCTGCTCTCGCTGCCGGTGCTGCTCGCGCGCGATGCGAGCAGGCTGGGCCCGGCGCTCCCCGCCGTCCTCTGGCTCGGCGTCGTGACGGTGGCGATCGCCTACACCTTCTTCGCGCGGGGCCTCCGGGTCCTGCCCGCCGCGACCGTGTCGACCCTGACCCTCGTCGAGCCCGCGACGGCGACCCTCCTGGGCGTCGCGCTGCTCGGAGAGCTCCTCACGCCCGACGCGGTCCTCGGAGTGGCGGTGCTCGTCGCCGCGGTGCTCCTGCTGGCCGTGCCCGGCCGCCGTCGCGTAAGAGCGCTCGGGCGCTGACCGGGCCCCGCCCGCACCTCTTCCCGCGAGACGTCTCCTCGACGGTTAGACGGACGGCTGGGGCGGAGCGGTGGCGGTGGCCCCCGTGCTCAGGCGCAGTCCGACTTCGGAGCCCTTGACGACCGACGTCCCCGCTGCGGGTTCCGTCAGCGCGACCTGTCCCGTCGGCACCTCCGAGTCGATCTGGGCGGTGTCGCCGACCATCAGGCCGGCCGCTCGGAGCGCGCTCGTCGCCGCGTCGACGCTGCGACCGGACACGTCGGGGACGGTCACCCGCGGTGCGGTCAGGAAGGACTCGTCCGCGCGGGTGAAGGCGCGGCCGCCGTAGGCGTCGTCGTACGCCGCCATCACCGGATTCCAGATCCGATGGCGCGCGAGGATCGCGGACCCGCTGTCGAAGTCGATCGAGTCCAGCGCCATCCGGTCGCCCGCGGGGTTCAACGGCGAGATGCTGCCGACCCACACGGCCAGCGCGACCTCGGTGGAGGCGCCGAGCGTCCACCCGTCCGCCGCCGCATCGGTCGTCCCGGTCTTGGTGATGTGCTCGGTGCCGTCCCCCGGGCTCGCGGCCGCGCCGGTCCCCTGCGACGTGACCTGGAGGAGGGCGTACTGAGTCGCGTGGGCGACGTCGGAGCCCATCGAGCGAGTGCAGCTGGATTCGGGTGCGGCGATGTCCTGTCCGTCGGGGCCCACGATCGAGTCGATCGCGACGGCCGAGCAGGTGACTCCGTCGTTCGCGATGCCGGCGTAGGCGACGGCCATCGTGAGCGGGGCGATCTCGTTCGTGCCGAGCACGGTCGCCGGCGACTTGAGGAGCGCCGTGGCGTCGGCCCGGTGCACGCCGAACGCCTCGGCCGTCTCGCGGATCGCGCAGAGATCGAGCAGGTGCGCCATCCCGATGAATCCGGTGTTGATGGACTGGATCGTCGACTCGAGCGCGTTCAGCGAGTCGGGGAAGATCTGCCCGCCGTTGTTCTGCGGATTGAAGGAGGCGTAGTTCTGCGTCCCGTCGCAGCTGTCGCGGAAGCCGGTCCAGTTCTGGTTCCGCGCGTCGAACTGCTCCAGCAGCGTGTGGTCGTTCTCCAGCCACTCGATGAGGGTGAAGACCTTGTAGGTCGACCCCGTCTGGAAGCCGTTTCCGCCCCCGTAGGCCGCATCGACGTTCAGATTGATCGCGGAGTACTCGCCACCGTCCTCCGACGCGATCTGCTCGGGATCCTGGCTGTAGCGCTTGTTCTGCACCATCGAGAGGATGCGCCCGGTCCCGGTCTCGACCCCGACCGCTGCGGCACCGACGTCGAAGCGGGGATCCGTCGCGGGGACCTGCTCGGACATGACATCGGCCGAGCGCTCCTGCATCGCGAGGTCGATCGTCGTGTAGACCTTGAGTCCGCCGCGCTTCACCGCCGCATACCGCTCGTCGTCGGTGTCGCCGAGCGCGCGGTCGTTCCGCAGCACGTGCGAGACGTAGTCGCAGAAGTACGCCGCGTCCCCCGCGGTCTGGCAGCCGGTCGACGGCGGGGTGATACGTGGCTGGAGCGCCTCCTCGACGGCGGCGTCGTGCACAGCGGCGTCGATCCTCCCGTACTCGAGCATGCGATCGAGGATGTAGTTGCGGCGGGCGGTGGTCAGCGCGTAGCCGTTCGCCTCGCCGTTGTCCGCATCGTCCGGACGGTCGAAGCGGAACTTCTCGGGATTGTTGACGATGGCCAAGAGCGCGGCGGACTGCCCCACCGTGAGGTCGGCGGCCGGGACGCCGTAGTAGTACTCGGCCGCAGCCTCGATGCCGTAGACCGTCCCTCCGAACAGGGCGATGTTGAGATAGCCGAGCAGGATGTCGTCCTTCGAGTACTCCTTCTCGAGTCCGATCGCGAGGCGCATCTCCCGGAGCTTGCGCTCCGGTGTCGTCGCCGTGGCGTCGGCGTAGGCCTTCTCGCGATCCGCCTCATCGCTGATCGTCTCGGCCTTCTGCACCAGCACGTTCTTGACGTACTGCTGGGTGATCGACGACCCGCCCTGCGTCTCGCTGTTCAGGACGTAGGTGCTCGCGATCGCGCGCAGGGTGCCCTGGAGGTCGATGCCGCCGTGGTCGAAGAACCGCGGATCCTCGCTGGCGACGAGCGCGTCCTTGACGGAATCGGCGATGCGGTCCGACGAGACCTCGATGCGGTTCTGGTCGTAGAAGGAGGCGAGGAGTGTCGGATCCTCCGGGTCGCCGGCGTAGACGTCGGTCTTCTGCATGAGCGCCCCGACCTCGAGGTAGCTCGGCAGCGACTGGAACGCCGAGATCGTCCCGGAGGTCGCCGCCCCGGTCAGGGCGACGGCAGGGGCGACCGCGAGGGTCGCCAGCAGGCCGGCGAGGACGCTGACGATGACGAATCCGAACAGCGCGCCGAGGGCTCCGTGGACGGTTCGACGGGGCTGGAAGACGGGGACGTTCGGTCGCTTCAGGATTGATCCTCTCGCTGCACCAGCACTGTAGGCGAGGTTCCCGGTCGCATCGCGGAGGCGCGCTGCGCGTCGGTGGCGGTGCGGAGGAGCCGCCGTCGCGAGGTCACCGGCCCACGTCACCGTCCCACGTCACTGTCCGATCAGATCGCCGTTCAGATCCGAGATGTCGCTCGAGTTCGCGGGGGGCTCGCCCGAGCTGACCTGCAGGGGGATCACGGTCCCGGTGAGGACGTCCTCCTCGGCGCTGGGGGTGGTCGAGACGACCGAGCCCGCGGGCACGGAGGACGACTGCACGACCTCGTTGCGGCCGACGGTGAAGCCGGCGGCGTTCAGCGTCGCGGTGGCCGCCTCGACGGTCTGGCCGGTCACGTCGGGGACGGACGAGACGGTGCCGCGGCGGGGCGAGGAGGCGAGCATCGACGTGGGCGGGTCGCTGAAGTCGTCCCCGCCGTACTTCGCGTCGATCGCGGCCATGATCGGCCGGAAGATCACGTGGCGGGCGTTCGAGGCGCGGACCGTGCCCTCGGCCCCGGTGAGGCTCAGCTGGCGCAGGCTGACCTTCGAGCCGTTCGCACGACCCTTGGTGCTGCCGACCCACACCGCGAGCGAGACGGCGCGGCTCGCCCCGGCCGTCCACACGTCCGCGGCGTCGTCCGTGGTGCCGGTCTTGCCGATGTGCTCGATGCCGTTGTACGGGTTCGACGCCTGACCGGTGCCCGAGGTCATCACGCGCTGCATCGCGTACTGCATGCCGTGCGCCACATCCGCCGAGACAGCCGCGGAGCAGTCAGCCGAGGGGACGGCCACCGCCGCGCCGTTCGCGTCGGTGATCCGGTCGATCACGACGGCCGAGCAGGCGACGCCGTCGTTGGCGATCCCCGCGTACGCGACCGCCATCGTCAGCGGCGCGATCTCGTTGGTGCCGAGCACGAACGCCGGTCCGTTGCGCAGCTCCGTGCCATCGGCGCGGTGCACGCCGAACGACTCCGCGGTGGTGCGGATGTCGCACAGATCGAGCTCGTGAGCCATGCCCATGAAGCCCGTGTTGATCGAGTTCGCCGTCGCGGTCAGCGCGGTCATCGACGAGGCGTTCTCGGAGGCGACGTCGTTGCGGGGTGCGAAGCGGGAGCCGGCGTAGAAACCGTCGTTCGCGATGTTGCACTTCTGCGAGTAGCCGGAGAAGCCGCCGGTCGGCGACGGGAACGACTCGTTGACGGTGTGGCCGGCGCGCAGCCACTCCGCGAGGGTGAACACCTTGAACGTCGACCCGGTCTGGACTCCCGTGCCGCCGCCCATGTCCGCGTCGACGTTGAGGTTGATCGCCGAGTACTCGGGGCTCGTCGCGATGACCTCGGGGTCCTGGCTGTAACGGGTGTTCTGCACCATCGAGAGGACGCGTCCGGTGCCGGCCTGCACCGAGGCGGCGGTCGCGCCGACGGCGAAGCGCGGGTCGGTCGCGGGGACGTAGGCGCTGAGCGACTCCTGGGAGGCGCTCTGGATGTCGAGGTCGAGCGTGGTCACGACATCGAAGCCGCCCTGGCGGATGCGCTGGTAGCGCTCGTCGTCGGTGGCTCCGAAGACCTCGTCGTTGCGGAGCACGTTGAGCACGTAGTCGCAGAAGTACGCGGCGTCGCCCGCGGTCGCGCAGCCCGTCGAGGGCTGCGTGATGTTCGGGGTGATCGGCTCCGCGATCGCGGCGTCGTAGGTCGCCTGGTCGATCTTCCCGTACTTCAGCTCCTCGCCGAGGATGTAGTCGCGGCGCTCCTTGGTCACGGCGTAGCCGTTGGCGGCGCCGTTCACCTCGCTCGAGGGGTCGTCGAACCGGAACTTCTCGGGATTGTTGACGATCGCGAGCAGCGCCGCCGCCTGGGAGGTCGAGAGCTGGCTCGCCGGGATGCCGTAGTAGTAGTTCGCAGCGGCCTCGATCCCGTAGACGGTGCCGCCGAAGAGGGCGATGTTGAGGTAGCCGAGGAGGATGTCGTCCTTCGAGTACTCCTTCTCGAGGCCGATCGCGAGGCGCATCTCCTTGAGCTTGCGCTCCGGCGTCGGCGCGGTGGCGACCTTGTACGCCGCGGCGCGCTCGGCCTCGTCGGCGATCGACTCCGCCTTCTGCACCAGCACGTTCTTGACGTACTGCTGGGTGATCGAGGAGCCGCCCTGGAGGTCGTCGCCCGAGAGGGTCACGGCAAGGGCGCGCAGGGTGCCCTGGACGTCGATCCCGCCGTGCTCGTAGAAGCGCGGGTCCTCACCGGCGACGGCGGCGTCCTTGGCGGTCTGCGCCACCTCGTCCCAACCGACCTCGACGCGGTTCTGGTCGTAGACGGAGGCGAGGAGCGTGGTGCCGTCGCCCGCGAAGATGTTGGTGCGCTGCATGGTCTGGCCGACGTCGAGGTAGCCGGGCAGGTTCTGGAACAACCCGATCGTGTTCGTCGTCGCGAGGCCCGTCAGCGCGAGCGCGGGGGTCACCCCGACCGTGATCAGGACCCCGGCGACCGCGCTCATGCCGATGAACCCCATGACGGCCCTCAACGACATCCCGAGCGGCCTGTCGGAGCGGCGGGACGCGGTGGGGAGAGCCATGGAGCGGAGGTCCTTTCGGCGCGGCGGACCGCGGTCTTCGGAGGGGGACGGGCGGCGCAGAGCCTCGCGGCCGTCGCGCGATGTCCCCCGTGAGAATGGTACGTGACCGTCCCCTCGCGCAGGGGTCCTCCGACAGGACGACATCCGCTCTGGCGGGGGATGTACAGCGGACGCTCCGAGCTGATAGCGGCAGGGGCGGATCGCCGTGGAGCGGCGCGGCGTCACAGGGCT
Organism: Rathayibacter sp. Leaf248; assembly: GCF_920939495.1. Taxonomy (NCBI): domain Bacteria; kingdom Bacillati; phylum Actinomycetota; class Actinomycetes; order Micrococcales; family Microbacteriaceae; genus Rathayibacter; species Rathayibacter sp. Leaf248. Next base: position 346,812 of record NZ_CAKLAV010000002.1, read on the forward strand.
TCCTCCGAGCCGATGCATCCGTATCGTGGGGGGTGCGGGCCCTCGTGAGCACCGCACCAGCACCTCGACCCAGCACCACTCGGCACCAGCGCCGGCCCCGGGGCCCCGGGACGGCCCCTCCCGGCAGGAAGCACACACCATGGCACGCATCCACGACGACGTGACGCAGCTCGTCGGCAACACCCCGCTCGTCCGCATCAACCGCCTCTCGGGCGCCGAGAGCGCCACGGTGCTCGCGAAGCTCGAGTTCTACAACCCGGCGAACAGCGTGAAGGACCGCATCGGAGTCGCGATCGTCGACGCGGCCGAGGCGTCGGGCGAGCTGCCGCCGGGCGGCACCATCGTCGAGGGGACGAGCGGCAACACGGGCATCGCCCTGGCGCTCGTCGGCGCGGCGCGCGGCTACAGGGTGATCCTGACGATGCCCGAGACCATGTCGGTCGAGCGCCGGGTCCTGCTGCGCGCCTACGGGGCCGAGATCGTGCTCACCCCGGGCGGCGAGGGCATGCGCGGCGCGGTCGAGCGCGCTCAGGCGATCGTGGCCGAGACGCCCGGGGCGATCCTCGCGCGCCAGTTCGAGAACGCCGCGAACCCCGAGGTGCACCGCCGCACCACCGCCGAGGAGATCTGGAACGACACCGACGGCGAGGTCGACGTGTTCGTCGCCGGCATCGGCACGGGCGGCACGATCACCGGCGTCGGCCAGGTCCTCAAGGGGCGCAAGCCCGGCGTGCAGATCATCGGCGTCGAGCCGATCGACTCGCCGCTGCTGACGCAGGGCACCGCCGGTCCGCACAAGATCCAGGGCATCGGGGCGAACTTCGTCCCGGCGAACCTCGACCGCGACGTCTACGACGAGATCATCGACGTCACCCTCGACGACTCGGTCCGCGTGGCCCGCGAGATGGCGGCGCAGGAGGGTGTCCTCGGCGGCATCTCCTCGGGCTCGATCATGTGGGCGGCGCTGGAGGTCGCGAAGCGGCCCGAGAACGCGGGGAAGACGATCGTCGCCATCGTGTGCGACTTCGGCGAGCGGTACATCTCGACCGTTCTGTACGAGGACCTCCGCAGCTGAGCCCCTCGGCAACCCGCCCCGGAGTGCTGACCCGGCTCCGGGAGGACGTGCGCAGCGCCCGAGTGCGCGATCCCGCCGCGCGCAGCTCGCTCGAGGTGCTGCTCTCGTACCCGGGTCTCCACGCCGTCTGGGCGCACCGCGTCGCGCACCGCTGGTGGCGGCGCGGCTTCCGCCTGCCGGCGCGACTGCTGTCGCAGCTGGCGCGGGCGATGACAGGGGTCGAGATCCATCCGGGCGCGGTGATCGGCCGCCGCCTCTTCATCGATCACGGCATGGGGGTCGTGATCGGCGAGACGGCACGCATCGGCGACGACTGCCTGCTGTACCACGGGGTCACGCTCGGCGGGCGCTCGACCCGGCGTGAGCGCCGGCACCCGTCGATCGGCGACCGGGTCGTGCTGGGCGCGGGATCGGTCGTGCTCGGGCCGATCGTCCTCGGCTCCGACGTGAGCGTCGGCGCCAACGCGGTCGTCGTGAAGGATGCGGGCGACGGAGCGGTGCTGGTCGGGATCCCGGCCCGCGACCTCCGCGCACTCGGCCGCGCCGAGGAGTCGGTGGCCGACCCGGCGTTCTTCATCGATCCCGCGATGTACATCTGACCCGTCGCGGGGCCGCCGCTCAGTCGTCCGAGGGGTGCGTGATGCTCCGCGGCGAGCTCTTGATCCGGGCGAAGGCGTCGAGCGCGTGCGCCCGCGTCTCCTTGAGGTCGAGGATCGGCGCCGGGTAGTCCTCGCCCTCCGGAGTGAGGGTCTCGGCGAGCGTCCACGGCTCGTGGATCGCGGAGCCCTCGACGGAGGCCAACTCCGGCACGTTCTTCCGCAGGTAGTCGCCGGCGGGATCGAACTTGTGCGACTGCGTCACCGGGTTGAAGACGCGGAAGAACGGAGACGCGTCGGCGCCGGACCCGGCGACCCACTGCCAGTTGGCCGCGTTGCTCGCGGGATCCGCGTCGACGAGCGTGTCCCAGAACCACTCCTCGCCCACGCGCCAGTCGACGAGCATGTTCTTGATCAGGAACGAGGCCGTGACCATCCGGACGCGGTTGTGCATGTAGCCCGTCCGCCAGAGCTCGCGCATGCCGGCGTCCACGAGCGGATAGCCGGTGCGGCCCCGATGCCAGGCGTCGATGTCGTGCTGCGTCGCGTGCGCCCAGGGGAAGCGGTCGAAGCGGGTGTCGAAGTTGGCCGTCGCGAGATCGGGCCAGTGGAACAGCAGGTGGTAGCAGAACTCGCGCCACAGCACCTCCGAGGCGAAGCGCTCGCGCCCCTGCTCGTGGTGCGGTCCCTCGCCGCGCGACTCCACGACGGCCTGCCACACCTGGAACGGGCTGATCTCGCCCCAGCGCAGGTGCGCCGAGAGGTTCGAGGTGGCATCGTCGGCGGGTCGGTCGCGGCCGTCGGAGTAGTCGTCGAGCTGCTCGGCGATGAAGGCCCGCAACCGCTCGGCCGCCGCCTTCTCGCTCGGCACCCAGCGCTCGCGGAGCCCGCCCGCCCAGTCGGGTCGGGTCGGCAGCAGGCCCCAGTCGTCGAGCCGGTCGGACTCGACAGCGGAGGAGACTCCGTCGATCGAGCGCGGCCGGGGGAGCGGCGCGCGGGGCGCTTCCTTCTTCTTGCAGGCGCGGGCGAACGGGGTGTAGACGGAGTAGGGGCCGCCGCCGCCGGTCTGCACGGTCCACGGCTCGAACAGGAGCGATCCCTGGTGGCTCTCGGCCTCGGTGCCGCGCGAGCGGAGCCCCTCCTTCACCGCGGTGTCCACCGCGCGCTCCGCACCGCCGTACCGCCGGTTCCAGTGCACGGCGCCGGCACCGAGCTCCTCGGCGAGCTGCAGGATCACGGCCTCTGCGGGTCCGCGGCGCAGGATCAGCGTTCCGCCGATCGCGGAGAGGTCGTCGCGCAGCGCGCTGAGGCTGCCGTGCAGCCACCAGCGGGCAGCGCCGCCCAGCGGTCGGATGCCCGGCGACTCGTCATCGAGCACGTAGCAGACCGCGATCGGGGCGCCGCGATCGATCGCCGCACGCAGCGCGGGGTTGTCGGCCAGGCGGAGGTCGTCGCGGAGCCAGACGAGGGTCGGGGAGGAGGTGCTCATGGTCCCTCCATGATCCGCGAGGCCGACCGCCCCGCGAAGTGCTGGCCGCGCCGACCGTGGAGTGCTAGCGGCGAGCGCGCCTGGGGAGGAGCGGCCCGCGCGCTGTTCCCGGTGCGGGGGTCAGGCGGAGGCGACGCCGGCGCGGAGCTTGTCGCAGAGCGCCGTCAGCTGCGCGAGCTCGTCGTCGTCGAGTGCGTCGCCGACGTGCTGCGAGATCGTCGTCATGTGGCGGAGCGCGACGGCGCGGAACAGGTCGTAGCCCTCGTCGGTGATCGCGATGACCGTTCCCCGGGCGTCGGTCGGATCCTCGCTCTTGCTGACGTAGCCGCGGCTCACGAGCCGGTCGATCAGGCGGCTGACGCTGGGCTGGGTGAGCAGCACGTGCTTGTTGAGGTCGCGCAGCCGGGCGCGGCGCTCGGGCTGCCGGGTCAGATTGAAGAGCACGTCGTACTCGTTGAGCGAGATCTCCTTGGAGGGGAACTCGCTGCTGAGCGCCCGCATCACGTGCACCTGAGCGCGGAACAGCGCCTCCCAGGCGGCGACAGCGCGTCTCGAACCCACCGGACCTCCTCCGTCGTGCCCAGGATACGGGGTCGCCGGTACACGGCGAGCGCGACTGCGCGATCGGTACGGCGCCCGTACCGGCGTCTCGGAGGCACCGCTCCGGAACGACAGAAGGCCGGCCGCTGAGGCGAGCGGCCGGCCTTCATTCCCTTGCACCAAGAGTGTCCTGCAATCACATTCGCGCTTCGCCGCCACAGCAAACGACTAACGCTCTTGAACTATATAACGGATCGATAACGCCGCAAGAGCCCATTTCCTGACACTTCCCTGAGCCCCGCATCCGCCCGCCGACCCCTACCGGAACGCGCGCCCGAACTCCTCCGTCCGGAGCCGCCGACCATGCGTCCCGTTCCTGATGAGGGTTACCGACGGCCCGCCCGCTCCCGGTACCGAGGCGCGCTGGAGTTCCCACGACCAAAGAGTTTCCGACGTGCTGGAGCGGGCCGCCCACCGGCCTCCCGTCCGAGCAGGGCGCCGGGGCGACAGGACTTCCGTCGCACGGTGCCGGCGAAGCCGCACCTCGTCCGGACCGTGCCGGCGAAGCCGCACCTCAGGCTTCGCGCCTCGACCAGCCGCCCGTCTCGAAGGCGATGGGCGAGAAACGCGTGCGAGCGTTTCGAGCGAGCCGAACGCACCCCGCTCTGCGGAACGCGACCCGTCGCGAAGCCGACCGCGGTTGAGGGAGCGCTCGCGCTCCCTCAACGAACAAGCACCGCCCGACCCGTGAGGGAGGAGCGCTCGCGCTCCTCCCTCAGAAAAGGTCGGGCGACGGCGTGGACGCGTACCGGATGGCGACGTCGGCGTGGCGGTCGAAGCGGTAGCCGACGCCGCGGACGGTTCGGACGATGTCCTCGTAGCGGCCGAGCTTGGCGCGGAGGCGGCGGACGTGGACGTCGATGGTGCGCTCGTTGGGGGCGTCGTCGTCGGCGGCTCCCCAGAGGGAGGCGATGAGCTCGGCGCGCTCGATGGTGCGGCCCTCGCGGAGGACGAGGTACTGCAGCAGCTCGAACTCCTTGTAGGTGAGGGCGGTGGTCTCGTCGTCGAGGATGACGCGCTTGCGGGAGATGTCGATGACGACTCCGCCGGGTGCGCGGTCGAGGTCGGGCTCGGCGTCGGCGCGGCGCTTGGCGACGGCGGCCGGGTCCTGGAGGGCGAGGCGGACGACGTCCACGTCGCGGCCGCCGGCGCCCTGGGGGGCGAGGGCGACGGAGGCGTAGGTCTCGGCGTCGGGGGCGAGGAGGGCGGTGACGCGCTTGAGCTCCTCGACGAGGCGGCCGAGGTCGACTCCGGCGGCACGGGCCTTGGCCTCGTCGATGCCGACGTAGAGGGCGAAGCCGCGGGCCTCGGTGCCCTGGGGCACGGCGCGGAGGCGGGGGGTGGTCGGGGTGCTCTCGGGAGCGGCCTGGAGGCGGGGGGTCTCGAGGGCGGCGGGAGCGGGGACGGTGCGAGCGTGGAGGAGGGACATGGCGAATCCTTGGGGCTGGTCGGATCCGGGACGAGTGTCCGGGAGAGCGGATCCGGGTGTGCGCTGCGGTGCCGGCGGCCGCGTGGTGCGGTCCGGCTGGGGCGGATGGAGTGCATCCGAGGGGTTCACCGCGCCTGCGACGCCGAGCCGATCGGACGGGGCGTGGAGCCCGGTCAGGAGGATCGGAGGGCGGAGGCTGTGCGGGAACCCGGCGAGGTCAGTGCCTCACGCACACATTCGACAACACATGACGAGGCCGCCGGCCATCATCATGCCGGCATCCCCGATGGCCTCAAGGGAGGTCAGGGCGAGCGCGTTGTCAGTCATGGGAGAAAGTAAAGCGGACTGTGACGGACCGAGTCAACAGATTTCGGGTCGGCGTCCAGGATCCGGCGCGGGATCGGCTCCTCCGGGCGCGTCGCGGCACCCGGAGGGGGGACGGTCAGCCGGCGAGGCCGTAGAGGCGGTCGCCGGCGTCGCCCAGGCCGGGCACGATGTAGCCGAGCTCGTTCAGGTGGTCGTCGAGCGCGCCCAGGACGATGGTCACCTCGCGACCCTCGAACGCCTTCTCGACGGCGGCGAGGCCCTCGGGCGCGGCGAGCAGGCAGACGGCCGTGACGTCGACGGCTCCGCGGTCGAAGAGGAACCTGATCGCCGCGATGAGCGACCCTCCGGTCGCGAGCATCGGGTCCAGGACGAAGCACTGGCGGTTCGAGAGGTCGTCGGGCAGGCGCTCGGCGTAGGTGGTGGGCTCGAGCGTCTCCTCGTTGCGCGCCATGCCGAGGAAGCCGACCTCGGCGGTCGGGATCAGCTTGACCATGCCCTCGAGCATGCCGAGGCCCGCGCGGAGGATCGGGACCACGAGCGGCTGCGGGTCGCTGAGCGCGAGACCGGTGGTCTGCGTGACGGGGGTCTCGATCGTCACGGTCCTGGTGCGGACGCCGCGCGTCGCCTCGTAGGCGAGCAGGGTCATCAGCTCCTCGGCGAGCTGCCGGAAGGTGGGGGAGGGGGTGCGCTTGTCGCGCAGCACGGTGAGCTTGTGCGTGATCAGCGGGTGGTCGGCTACGTGGACGCGCATAAGCTCAATCTACTTCCCGGTCCGAGCACGGCCGGACCGGACGCGGGCACGAGGGGGCGCGATGCGCGACAGCGACCTGCGCCTCCCCTCCGCCGCCGACGAGTGGATGGGTCTCGCGCTCGACGAGGCCCGGCGCGCCGCGGGCTGGGGCGATGTGCCGGTCGGTGCCGTGGTGGTCGACTCCGACGGCCGCGTCGTCGGGCGGGGACGCAACGAGCGCGAGCTGCGCACCGATCCGACCGCGCACGCCGAGGTGGTGGCGCTGCGGGACGCGGCGGCCGCCCTGGGCGACTGGCAGCTCACGGGCTGCACGCTCGTCGTGACGCTCGAGCCGTGCGTGATGTGCGCGGGAGCGATCCTGGCCGCTCGCATCGAGCGCGTCGTGTTCGGGGCGTGGGACGAGAAGGCGGGGGCGGTGGGTTCGCTGCACGACCTCCTCCGCGATCGGCGGCACACCTGGACGACCGAGGTCTACCCGGGGCTCCGCGCCGAGGAGAGCACGCGGCTGCTGCTCGACTTCTTCCGCGCGCGGCGCTGAGCGGGCGGCCTCAGTCGCGGGAGTGGCCGCCGAGCCACTCGGCCAGCATCAGCTCCGTCGCCTCCCGCATCCGGTCGAAGCGGCCCTCCTGCACGTCGTCGCGGAGCTGCTCGGCCGTGTAGCCGGCTCCGGCCGCGTACTCGGCGTCGCCCTCGAGCCAGCCCGCGGCCATCGCGCCGCTCAGCTCGGGGTGGAACTGCACGCCCAGCAGCCACTCGTCGATGCCGAACGCCTCGACGGCGTAGGCGTCCGAGGAGGCGAGCAGCGTCGTGCCCGCGGGGAGGTCGAAGGTGTCGCCGTGCCACTGCATCACCGGCACTCCCGCCAGGTGGCGCAGCGGTGAGCGCATCCCGGCGTCCGTGGGGTCGACGCGGCGGAAGCCGACCTCGCGGGTCGGACCGGGACGCACCTCGCGTCCGAGCGCGGCGGCGATCAGCTGGGCGCCGAAGCAGATGCCGAGGGTCGGCCGTCGGTGGTGCAGCCGCTCCTGCAGCAGGGCGATCTCGGGCGAGATGAACGGGTGCCGCGCGGTCTCGTAGACGCCGGCGCTGGAGCCGAGCGTGACGACGAGCTCGGGCTCGTCGAGGTCGACGGAGCCGAGATCGGTGCCGGCCACGGCGTCCACCGTCCAGCCGTGCTCCCGCAGCATCGGCTCGAGGACGCCCAGGCCCGCTCCGCGCTCGTTGACGATCGCCAGTGCGCGCCGCACCTCAGCCGACGCTCTCGGCCGCCGCGGGAGGGTTCCCGCTGTCGGCGCTTCTCGCCCTGCCGCCTCCGGATGCGCTCACGTGGTCTCCTCGTGGATCCTGGTGGTGCCGGTCGGTGGTCGGATCATCCTAGGGTCCTGCGGATCGGGGGAGGACCCCCTTCAGGTCCGCGGTCGCTCGCGGTTCGTAGGATGAGCGGGTGACCGACGACACCGTGCTGCTCCCCTCCATCGCCGTGCTCGGCCTGGGCTCGATGGGCGGTGCGATCCTCAGCGGACTGCTCGCCCCCGGCGTCCGCATCGACGGCGGTGTCCGGGTGACGAACCGCGACGCCGTCAAGGCCGCCGCGTGGAAGGACCACCCGGTCGTCACCGCGTTCGCGACCGAGGAGGACGCCGAGGCGAACCGCCGGGCCGTCGCGGGCGCCTCCGTCGTGCTCGTCGCGGTGAAGCCGCACATGGTGGCCGCGCTGCTCGAGGAGATCGCCGACGCGCTCGCTCCGGGGACCGTCGTCGTGAGCATCGCGGCCGGAGTCACCGTCGCCGCGTTCGAGAGCCGACTGCCCGACTCGGTGCCGGTGCTGCGCTCGATGCCGAACACGCCGGCCGTCGTCGGCCGCGCCGTCACGGGGCTGAGCGCGGGGACCCGCTCGAGCGGCGAGGACCTCGCGCTCGTCCGCCGCCTGTTCGAGACCGTCGGCGAGGTCATCGAGGTCCCGGAGTCGCAGCTGGACGCGCTCTCGACGATCTCGGGCTCGGGACCCGCCTACGTGTTCCTGCTGATCGAGGAGCTGATCACGGCTGCGATCGCCAAGGGGTTCACGCGCGAGCAGGCGTCGACGATGGTGACCGGCACGTTCCTCGGCGCCGCCGAGCTGCTCGTGCACTCGGGCGAGGAGCCCGCCGAGCTGCGCCGCCGGGTCACGAGCCCGAACGGCACGACCGAGCGGGCGATCGCCGTGCTGCAGGAGGCGGACCTGGCGTCGCTCTTCACCCGGGCGACGGACGCGGCGCTCGCCCGCGCACGGGAGCTCGCCGCGTCCTGAACGCCCGGGCCTAGGCCGTGTTGATCAAGATCTCGCGTGCTCCGCTCGTCCTGATCGCACGATCTGCGGCGTCGGAAACCTCGGTCGATGCCCGCATCGACCTTCGGCTTCCTCCTTGCAGCTCGCACGATCAGGCCGTGCTCGCGACGGCGACCTCTTGATCAACACGGCCTAGGAGCCCAGAGCCGCGAAGCGCTCGATGTCGCTGGGTGTTCCGCTGACGACGATGAGGTCGTGGTTCGAGACCACGGTCTGCTCGGTCGCGTAAGTGAACGGCTTGCCGGGGCTCTTGACGCCCACCACCGTGACCCGGTGCTTGCGCCGGACCCCCGACTCCGTGAGCGTGAGCCCGCGGATGGGCTTGGGCGGGTACATCTTGGCGAGCACGAAGTCGTCGTCGAACTCGATGAAGTCGAGCATGCGGCCCGAGACCAGGTGCGCGACGCGCTCGCCGGCCTCGGCCTCGGGGTAGATGACGTGGTTCGCGCCGATGCGCTCGAGGATCTTGCCGTGCGAGCGCGAGATGGCCTTGGCCCAGATCTGCGGGATCTTGAGGTCGACGAGGTTCGCGGTGATGAGCACGGACGCCTCGATCGAGGAGCCGACGGCGACGACGGCCACCTGGAAGTCCTGCGCGCCGATCTGCGCGAGGGCGTCGAGCGAGCGCGCATCCGCCTGGACCGCGTGGGTGACCCGCTCGGACCACTTCTGCACGAGCCCGGCGTCGGCGTCGACGGCGAGCACCTCGCGGTCGAGTCGGTCGAGCTGGCCGGCCGTGGCGGCACCGAAGCGCCCGAGGCCGATCACCAGCACCGGGGCGTCGTACCTGATGCGGTCAACCAACGATGGGCCTCTCTTCCGGTCGTCTGAACAACTGCCTCCGCTGACTCGCGGCGAGCGCGGCGGCGAGAGTCACGGTACCAACGCGGCCCATGAACATCGTCAGCGCCAGAACGTAGACGCCGGACGGCGGGAGCTCGGCCGTGAGCCCCGTCGACAGCCCCGACGTCGCGAAGGCCGAGATCACGTCGAACAGCACGTAGTCGAGGGAGGCCTTGGTGATGTGCAGGATGATCACCGACGAGACGGCGACGGTCGTCGCTCCCCACAGCACGACAGAGACCCCCAGGCGCAGCACGTCGTTGGGGATCCGGCGGCCGAACGCCTCCATGTCGTTGGTGCCGCGGGCCTCCGCGAACGCGGCGAGGAACAGGATCGCCAGCGTCGTGACCTTGATCCCGCCCGCGGTCGAGGCCGAGCCTCCGCCGATGAACATCAGCATGTCGGTGACGAGCAGGCTGGAGCCGTTCAGGTCGGGGACGGAGATCGTCGAGAAGCCGCCCGACCGGGTCATCGTGGAGAGGAAGAACGACTGGAAGACGGTGTCTCCCGCGTCGAGCACGCCGAACGTCTTCGGATTGTCGAACTCGAGCACGATGTAGAGCGCCGCCCCGGCGACCAGCAGGATCAGCGACGTGACGAGCGTGAGCTTGACGTGCACCGACCACTTTCGCGGGCGGCGCCAGCCGCGCGAGAAGGCGTAGATGACGGGGAAGCCGATCGAGCCGAGGAAGACGCCGATCATCAGGATCCCGAGGAACCAGTAGTCGTCCTGGAACGGGGTGAGCCCGGCGGCGTTCGGCGAGAACCCGGTGTTGGTGAACGCCATCGCCGAGTAGTAGAAGGAGTGCCACACCGCCTCGCCGATCGGGATCCCGTCGATCAGCATCCGCGGGAACAGCAGGAGGGCGACGACGATCTCGATGACGGCCGCGCTCACAGCGACGGTGGTCAGCAGTCCGCCGATCTCGCCGAGCCGCACCGCCTGGCCCTCGGCGACGGGGCCGGAGTGGATCCGCAGCGGGTTCGAGTCGCTCGCGACCATGAGCTTGGCGCGGAGGCCGAGGCGGCGCGAGACGGCCATGCCCATGATCGACGCGAGGGTCAGCACGCCCAGGGCGCCGATGTTGACGCCGACGAAGATGACGGAGTGGCCGAACGCCGACCAGTGCGTCGCCATGTCGACCGTGGCCAGGCCCGTGACGCAGATGACGGACATGGCGGTGAAGAACGCGTCGTGCAGCGGAGTGACCTCGCCGGCGGTCGTCGAGACCGGCAGGGAGAAGAGGAGCGTGAAGACCAGGATCAGCGCCGAGAAGATCAGGATCGCGAAGCGCGAGGGGGAGCGGCCGGCGAAGTCGTCGATGAGGTCGCGAGCCCGCTCGAAGCCCGACCACGGGGAGACGGGCGAGACCCCGACGGGGCTGCGGAACTGCTGGCGAACCACCACGGCGGATCCTCCACTCGATCGCGGCCATGCTACCCGGTCGCCGTGCGGCTCCCGGGCCCGCCGGCCGGCCGCTCTCCCGGGCGCCGCAGAGGGCGGCCTGGCTACTCTGGGCGCATGCCGGACATCTTCGCGGTGATCGCCGACGGCACCCGCCGCGACATCCTCTCCCTCCTGCGCGCGCAGAGGGAGGCGGGACCGTCGGGCGCCGGGGGCATCAGCGTCTCGCAGCTCGTCGCCCGCCTCGAGCTCAGCCAGCCCACCGTGTCGAAGCACCTCAAGGTGCTGCGCGACGCGGGACTCGTCACCGTGCGCGAGAGCGGGCAGCACCGCTTCTACGCGCTGCAGTACTCGCCCCTGGAGGAGGTCGAGGACTGGCTGATGCCGTTCCTCGAGACCGAGGACGAGCCCGCGCTGCTCGACGCGGCGGCCGCGGCCCGGGCGGAGTCGCTGGGCCGGGCGATCGCGGAGCGGACCCACCAGGTCAGCACGGTCGTGCAGGACATCCAGCGCGGGGTGAGCGAGGGGGCGACGAAGGTCGCCGAGGCGCTGCGCATCCGGAAGTGACGCGTGTCGGGGCGCTCGCCGCGTCGGGGGTCTGCTAGGCCGTGACCCGGGCGCCCGCTCGGTCGTGTAAGCTCGCGTGAGGCATTTTCTCGTAAGCGGCCGTCCGTCGGGCGGTCGACCCCCCTGAACGTTGTGAGGTCTTCGTGGGTTCTGTTATCAAGAAGCGTCGCAAGCGTATGGCGAAGAAGAAGCACCGCAAGCTGCTTCGCAAGACTCGCCACCAGCGTCGCAACAAGAAGTAGGCCCCGGCCTCTTCCCCTTCGAGCGTCCGCTCCCCACCGGGATCGGGCGCTCGTCTGCGTTCGGGAGCGATGCGGTCCTGTCGCGGTTCGGCCTGCGCCAGCGGGGTCGGGCCGCCCGAGCCTCCCGTCTAAACTGGGAGCATGGTGGACATCGCGCTGACTCTCGTGGGGAAGCCCGGCTGCCATCTCTGCGACGACGCCCGCGCGGTGGTGCAGGGGGTCCTCGCCGATCTCGGGCCCGCCGCTCCGGCCGTCTCGCTGTCGGAGGTCTCGATCCTGGACGACGCCGAGCTGCACGAGCGCTTCGTCGAGGAGATCCCCGTCCTCCTGATCAACGGTCGAGTCCACAACTACTGGCGCATCGACCCCGTCCGCCTCCGCCGAGCCCTCCTGGAGCACCCATGACCGTCCGCCACGTCGTCGCCTGGAAGCTGAACGCCGTCGACCCCGCGCAACGGGCCGAGCACACCGAGCAGATCTCGGAGGCGCTGCGCGGGCTGCTGCCGATCATCCCCGAGATCGAGTCGATGACGATCGGGAAGAACACCCTGTTCCCGAAGGACAACTTCGACATGGTGCTGATCGCGGACTACGCCGACGCCGACGCGCTCAACATCTACGTCGAGCACCCGGAGCACCGCCGCGTCGCGGGCTTCATCCGGCCGCTCGTGCGCGAGCGGGCCTGCGTCGACTTCGAGGTCTGAGCGGCGGGGTCTGACGGCGACCCGCCCCGAACCGACACGCGTCCGTGACCGGATCGTTGCGGTGAACCCCACACACGGGGGACGGACTGGCCGACGAGTGGGGCATGGATCCGCATAGTCTCTTTGCGGGGACCGCCGCTCCCCGCATCCGGGGTGCACTCAGCACTCCGACGGGGAGGAACATCCATGTCACGTCAGCGACGCCGCACCGCGGCCTCCGCGCTCGTCCTGGCCGCGCTCGTCGCCGGCCTCGCGCTGCCCGCCGCCGCTCAGGCGACCGAGCTGGTGCCCGGAGTCTCGGCGCCCGCGGTCACGGAGCCGGTCCTCGCTCCGGTGGTCGCGCCGGTCGTCCCGCCCGTCGAGGAGGTGCCCCCGGTCGTCGAGCCGGAGCCCGAGCCGGAGCCGGAGACGCCGACCGTGCCGAGCGTGCCCTCCGAGGAGCCGGCGCCCGAGGTGCCGGGCGTTCCGTCCGAGCCGGAGCCGACCACGCCGACGCAGCCCCAGCCGCAGCCGAGCACGCCGACCCAGCCGGAGCAGCCGGCGCCGGAGCAGCCCTCGCAGCCGACGCAGCCGAACCAGCCCGCCCAGCCCGCGCAGCCGAACCAGCCCGCCCAGCCGAATCAGCCCGCGCAGCCGCAGGCGCCGGCCGGGGGGACCACCGGCGGCACCGCCACCACCGAGGCCGGCACGACGGCTCCGCGGCCGTCCGCTCCCGGACGCACCCTGCTCTCGACCTCCGCCGCCGACCCGGCCGCGGCGCCCGCTCCCGTCGCCGAGGGCCAGCCGGTCGCCGAGTCCGCGGCTCCCGCCGTCTCGGTCTACCTCACCCGCGACGCGGGAGTGGACCCGGGCGCGCTGACGGTCGACCTCGCCCGCTTCTACGGTGTGGGTGCCGCCTACGCCGGGTTCCAGCGCGGCGAGAGCGCGACGGGCGTGCTGCGCGCGCCCGACGGCACCGAGACTCCGCTGACCGGCGACGACCGCCAGGACGGCGCGACGACCAGCACCGGCTCGGCCACCGTGCCGGCCTCGGCGCTGTCGGCGACGGGCGAGTACTCGATCACCGTCACCGGCGACCGCGGCTCCACCGCCTCGACCACCTTCTCGCTCGTGGCCTCCACCGGGCCGGGCGTCCTCGTCGAGCCTCGCGACGGCTCCGGCGCCGAGACCGGCGCTCCCCGCGGCGCGGTCTGGGGCTTCGACTCCGGCGAGGCCGTGACGATCGCCGCCGTCACGCCCACCGGTGTGAAGGCGGACCTCGCGGTCGGCGCGCTGTCGGTCCGGGTCGACGACCTCGGCTGGTCGGACCTCGTGCTGGGCGACGCGATCGTGGCGACGCCCACCGCTCCGGTCTACTGCCTCGTCGCGACGGGGACCGCCTCCGGGCGCACCGCCGCCGTCACCGTCGGCTACCCCGTGGACGGCGTCTCGGCCGATCTGCCCGACGCGGCGCAGGTCTGCGGCATCGCGATCGCGACCGCCGGCGCCGAGCCGGTGCTCCCCTCCGCCGAGGCCTCCGGGCAGACGGCCGGAGTGGCTCTGACGATCGGCGCGGGCGCGCTGGTGGCCGTGATCCTGGCGATCGTCATCGCGAACATCGTGATCCGCCGCCGCCGCGAGTACGACGACCTCTTCATCGGCGGACCGCTCCCGCACCAGACGCAGGAGTGACCCGACGCCGGCGGGAACGCCGGTCAGGACGCGGAACGCCCGCGGGACGACGAGGTCCCGCGGGCGTGCCGTGGTTCGTGGGCGACTGCGTGCTCAGTCGATCGGGCTGAACCGCAGGAGGATCGTGCGCGCCTCGGGTCGCAGCTGGAAGTCGGGCCAGACGTCGGGTCCGCAGGCGCGGGAGCCCAGGCCGTGCTGGGCCGCGTCGATCGTCAGCACCGAGCGCGTCGACTCCGGGAGCTCGTGCGGGTGCTGCGCGACCCCGATCTCCTGCGGGGTGTGCCGGGCGAGGGTGAAGCCGGGCAGGCGGCCGTGCAGATCGGCGCGGGCCTCGATCCGCAGGCGCGCCGCGCCGTTCTCGTGCAGCACGAGCTCGCGCAGCGAGGAGCGGTGCCCGCTCTCCTGCGGGCGAGCGTACGGCGTCGTCAGGGCGTCGATCCCCGCCGAGAAGCGTCCCACGCGGGCGGCGCGGAGGCTGTCGGGGTACGACTCGAGCGGTCCTGTGCCGAACCACGCGGCTCCGTCGATCGACCCGGGGAGCTCGAACGTGAGCCCGAGGCGGGGCCAGACGAGATCCCAGCGGCCGGTGGGCGCGAGGTCGGCGCGGAGGACGACCGCGTCGCCGTCGGCCGTCCAGTGCTCGTCGACCAGGAGCGCCGCGTCGAGGTCGGCGGCGGACCAGCGGGTGCGGCGGCGGAGGCCGTCCGAGGTGTCCAGGCTCTCGAGTCGGGATGTCAGCCGGTCCAGGCCGACTTCGCGCCAGCGGGCGGCCGAGGACGGGGCGGGCACTCCGCGTCCGTCGCCGGCGTTGGGGTCGCCGCTGAGGTAGGCGGGGAACCCGGCGCCCTCGTCGTTGTCGGTCGGGGCGCGCCAGAGCTCGGCGCGCGGGCCGTCGACCGCCAGCCCCGCGAGCGACCGGAGCCGTCCGCCGGCGAAGCGCGCCGCTCCGACCGCGTCGCCGCCCTGCGTGCCGCGTCGGGCCCGGGCCCACGCGGGCTGCGGCGCGGGGGCGGAGAGGCGGCGCTGCGCCGTGGAGACGAGGTGACCCTCCGGGGCCCAGGCGGTCGCCGCGGCGAGCACGACGTCGACGGTCAGCCAGGTCTCGCCTTCCGCGGCGACGTCGACCTCGGGGAGCGCGACGGTCGCGGAGTCGCCGGCGGCGATCGCTCCGGTCTCGAGGACGCCGTCGGCGATCCTCCGCCCGTCGACCTCGGCGCGCCAGAGCACGCGGAGGTCGGCGGTCGAGGCGTCGTGCCGCCGGTTCTCGATCAGCACGGAGTCCTCGCCGATACGGGCGCGGACGGGAGCGACGATCTGCTTCCACTCGAAGAGGCCCGGGCTCGGCGTGCTGTCCGAGAGGACCATGCCGTCCATCACGAAGTTGCCGTCGTGGACGACCTCGCCGAAGTCGCCGCCGTAGGCGTAGTACTCGACGCCGTCGGGCGTCCGGGCGCGCAGCCCGTGGTCGCGCCACTCCCAGACGAAGCCGCCGTGCAGGCGCGGGTAGCGCTCGACGAGGTCCTCGTACTGGTCGATGGCGCCCGGTCCGTTGCCCATCGCGTGCACGTACTCGCAGAGCAGGAACGGCTTGGAGCGCTGGCGCGCGGACTCGCCGGGGGAGCAGCCCAGGAGCGTCGTGCGCGAGTCGTCGTCGCCGATCTGCCGGGTCTCGGGCACCGAGGAGTACATCCGCGAGTACACGTCGGTGTACGCGCCGGTGTAGTCGCCCTCGTAGTGCACCGGGCGCTCGGGGTCGCGCCCGTGCACCCACGCCGACATCGCGGCGAGATTCGCTCCGGTGCCCGCCTCGTTGCCGAGCGACCAGATCACGATGCTCGGGTGGTTCTTGTCGCGCTCGACGGTGCGCTCGATGCGGTCGAGGTACGCCTCGCGCCAGGCGGGGTCGTCGCTGGGGTTGCCGGCCCAGCCCCAGCGCTCGAAGCCGTGCGTCTCGAGGTCGCACTCGAGGATGACCCAGAAGCCGAGCTCGTCGGCGAGGTCGATCAGGCGCGGGTGCGGCGGGTAGTGGCTGGTGCGGATCGCGTTGACGTTGAACCGCTTCATCAGGGCGAGGTCCTCGCGCGCGGCGTCCTCGTCGAAGGCGCGCCCGCGGTCCGGGTGCGTCTCGTGCCGGTTCACGCCGTGGAACACGACGCGCTCGCCGTTCACCAGGAAGCGGTCGCCGCGGATCTCGACGGTGCGGAAGCCCAGCCGGAGCGACACGGTCTCGCCGGAGGACGCGATCTCGGCGTCGTACAGGCGCGGCGACTCCGCCGACCACGGCTCGACGGCGTCGATCGCGATCGGGGCGACGTCCTCGGCGCTCGCCCACTCGACCTCGAGGTCGAGCTCAGGCACCCGGAGCACCACGGGGTAGGCCTCGGGGGACGCGACGAGCTCGGTCTCGAGCCGGCCCGCGCCGTCGGCGAACGCCGTCCGCACCCAGACGTCCTCGATGCCGCCGACCGGACGGGCGATCAGGTGCACGGAGCGGAAGATCCCGGGCAGCCACCACTGGTCCTGGTCCTCGACGTAGCTCGACGCCGACCACTGGTGCACGCGCACCACGACGAGGTTCTCGCCCGGGCGCACCGCCTCGGTCACGTCGAACTCCTGCGCGAGGCGGCTGCCCGATCCGATGCCGATCTCGACGCCGTTGACCCAGACGCGGTAGCGCGACTCGACCCCGTCGAACCGCAGGACGACCGCCTCGGCGCCGGTCCACGACTCCGGGACCTCGATCGTGCGGCGGTAGTCGCCGGTGGGGTTCTCATCCGGCACGAACGGCGGCTCCGTGGCGAATGGGAACTGGACGTTCGTGTAGGCGGGGAGGCCGTAGCGGCCGTCGCCCTGCAGAACCCAGTGCGCGGGCACGGGGATCGAATCCCAGGCGGAGTCGTCGAAGGACTCGGTGGCGACGTCGTCGACGCCCTCTCCCTCGGGCAGCGCGTCGATCCCGCCGAGGGTGCCCGGAGCGGCCGGCAGCAGGCGGAACCGCCACTGCCCGTCGAGCGGGATCGTCGGGGCGTCGGTGTGCAGCCACGAGCGGGCGCGGCGGCGCAGTCCCCGTCCGGGACCCGTGTCGGTGAGGTAGTGCTCGGGGGTGGGGGTCACTGCGCGGAGCCTTCCGTCAGGCCGCCGCGCCGGGACGCCGCGGCATCGCGCGCCTCGGAGCATCCGATCGGAGTCGAGTCGTCACGTCGTCGTGGGGGGCGCCGCCGCGGGCGGCTGCGCCGTTCTGGACGCTACCACAATCTCGAGTAGCCACTCGAATTTCAAGGGGAGGGGTCACATCGTCACGAACGAGATGATGGTCGGCCCCAGCACCGCGATGAAGAGGACCGGGAGGATGAAGAGCATGAGCGGGAAGAGGATGTTCACCGGGATCTTCATCGCCTTCTCCTCGGCGCGCATCCGCCGCTTCAGGCGCATCTCCTGCGCCTGCGTCCGCAGCACCGCGCTGACCGAGACACCGTAGGCGTCGGCCTGCACGATCGCGCGGACGAAGGTGCGCAGATCCGGGACCGACGTCCGCAGCTCCAGTGCGCGGTACGCGTCGCGGCGGGTCATGCCCACGCGCATGTCCTGCAGGGTGCGCACCAGCTCCTCGGCGAGCGGCCCCTTGCCGTTCTCGCCCGCGCGGGCCATGGCCGCCTCGAAGCCGAGCCCGGCCTCGACGGCGATCAGCATCTGGTCGAGGGTGTCGGGCAGCTCGAGGCCGATCGCCGCCTGCCGCTCGAGACCGCGGCTGTGCAGGAGGAGATCGGGCACGAAGTAGGCGACGACCACGACCACGAGGATCAGCAGGACGAGGATCGGCGGCGGCTGCCGGACGAGGACGAGGGATCCGGCTGCCGCCGCGACGAGCAGCAGGAGCGGCTTGGCCAGGACGACCCGGCCCAGCGGCCACCCGGCGGGGCGCCCGGCGTGCGCATGCAGGCGGTCGAGCCGTGCGAGGGCCCCGGGCGGCAGGAGCCGCTGGGCGATCCGCTCGAGCCGCTCGGCCGTCGACCGGGCGTCGACCGTCTCCTCGACGAGGCCCTGGGTCAGGTTGCGGCGGGCCGCGGTGCGCTCGTCACCGGCCGGCGCGAGAGCTGCGAACAGCAGGGGGAGCGCCGCCAGCAGGCAGAGGGACGCGATCAGCACGGGCTCCTCCTTCAGAACTTGAAGCTGATGACGCGGCGCATCCAGAGACCGCCGATCACGAACATGATCGCGGCGACCACCATCAGGACGAAGCCCAGCCAGTGCTCGGTGAACTTCGCCACGTAGGAGGGACTGGTGAGGGAGAGGATGCCGATCACCGCGAAGGGCATCGCCATCAGGATGTAGACCGACATCTTGCCCTCGGCGGCCAGCGCCGAGATCTGGCGGCGGATCTGGTTGCGCTCGCGGATCGTGTGGCCGACCTGGTCGAGCACCTCGGCCAGGTCGCCGCCGACCTCGCGGTGGATGCCGATCGCCTGCCCGACCCAGCTCAGGTCCTCGCTCCGCATGCGCTCGGCCATCTGGGCGAGCGACACGTTCAGGTCGCGGCCGAGGCGCGTCTCGTTGACGACGCGCGCGAACTCCTCGGCGGTCGGCGACTCCGACTCCCGCGAGGCCGCGTCGATCGCGCGCAGCAGGGAGTGGCCCGCGCGCAGACCGCTCGCGAGCAGCTGGAGGGTGCCGTCGAGCTGGTCGGCGAAGCGGCGCCGCCGTCGATCCGCGAGCGTGCGGAGGAGCACGACCGCACCGCCGAGGACGACGACGACGAGCAGGACGCCCAGGATCGCGGATCCCGCGAGCAGACCGAGCAGGAACGCCACGACGACGGCGGCCGCCACGAGGATCAGCAGCTCGGAGGGGGACTTCTTCAGGCCCGCGTCGCGCAGGGCTCCCGTCAGCCGCTCCGTCCAGCCCTGCTTCAGCAGCGCCGCCGAGATCACCTCGCTCGTCGAGCGGGTGAGCTGGGTCAGACCGGAGTCCTCGGCTCCCGCATCCGGGCGCCGACGCTCGATCGGCAGCCGGGGGCGGGAGGAGGCGAGCACTCCGAAGACCACGACGAGCACCGCGGCGTAGCAGAGCACGGCGCCCAGGACCGCCATCATCGGCGCTCACCCGGCACGGGCTGGGCGAACACCCGCGGCGAGACCGTGATGCCCAGCTCGGCGAAGCGGTCGAGGAACCGGGGCCGGACGCCGGTCGCGACCGGGCCGCCCTGGATCCGACCCGAAGCGTCGACTCCCGCGTAGTCGAAGACGAAGGCGTCCTGCAGCACGACCACGTCCCCCTCCATGCCCTGCACCTCGGTCACGTGCGTGACCCGGCGGCTGCCGTCGCGCATGCGGGTGAGCTGCACGATCACGTCGACGGCCGACGCGATCTGCTCGCGGATCGCCCGCAGCGGCAGATCCATCCCCGCCATCAGCACGAGCGTCTCGAGGCGGGCGATCGCGTCGCGCGGAGAGTTGGAGTGCACGGTCGAGAGCGAGCCGTCGTGCCCGGTGTTCATCGCCTGCAGCATGTCGAGCGCCTCGCCGCCGCGGCACTCGCCGACCACGATGCGATCGGGGCGCATCCGGAGGGAGTTGCGCAGCAGCTCCCGGATCGAGACCTCGCCGCGGCCCTCGATGTTCGCCGGGCGGCTCTCGAGCCGCACCACGTGCGACTGCTGCAGCTGCAGCTCGACCGCGTCCTCGATGGTGATGATGCGCTCGCCGTGGGGGATGAAGGAGGAGAGCACGTTGAGCAGGGTCGTCTTGCCCGTGCCGGTGCCGCCCGAGACGATGATGTTGAGGTGCGCGCGCACGCAGGCGTCGAGCAGCTCGGCCATCTCGGGCGTCACCGAGCCGAAGCCGACGAGGTCGGACACGGTGAGCGGATCGCGGGAGAACTTGCGGATGGTGAGGGACGAGCCGTTCACCGCGAGCGGCGGGATGACGGCGTTGACGCGCGAGCCGTCCTCGAGCCGGGCGTCGACCAGCGGCGACGACTCGTCGATGCGGCGCCCCACGCGGGTGACGATCTTCTCGATCACGGCGCGCAGCTGCGCCTCCGAGCGGAACCGCGTACCGCTCAGCGTCAGGCGGCCGCTGCGCTCGACGAAGATCTGCTCGTGCCCGTTCACCATGATCTCGGTGAGGGTCGGGTCGT
Organism: Rathayibacter sp. Leaf248; assembly: GCF_920939495.1. NCBI lineage: Bacteria > Bacillati > Actinomycetota > Actinomycetes > Micrococcales > Microbacteriaceae > Rathayibacter > Rathayibacter sp. Leaf248. The sequence goes on from NZ_CAKLAV010000002.1 coordinate 366,975, forward strand.
CGAGCAGCGGCTGCAGGGGGCCGAAGCCGAGCACGTCGTCGGCGATCTGGGCGACGAGCCGCTGCCGCTCCTCGGGCGTGAGCGGGGCGGACTCGGCGTCGACGATCTCGCCGAGGATCTCGCGGGCCTGGCCGAGGAGGTCGGCCTCGGCGAGCGTGGGGTCGTTGAGCCTCGACCCCATCCGGCGGAAGAGCTCGTCGCCGACCCGGCTCTTGAGGGCGAGCAGTCCGTCCTCCCGCGCGCGCTCGTCCTCCTGCGGCTCGGGATCCGGTTCGGGCGCGGCAGGGGGGAGTGGCGCGGCGACCGGCACGTAGGGCGCGTCGCGCTCGGCGTGCTTGGACGCGAGGCGTTCGGCGAGGCTCACTGGATCCTGACCCTTCTGCGCGGGGCCGTGCCGACCGCGCCGGTGAACGAGCCCGCGAGCCTGCCGAGCAGCACGGCGGCTCGGGAGCGGCGCTTCGAGAGCAGCAGCGGCTGCCCCATGTTGACCGAGAGCGCGAGGTCGGCCGATCGCGGCACGACGGCCGTGACGGACATCCGCACGGTGGCCTCGATGTCCTTGACGGTGATGCCCGACTTCTTCTCGGCGAGGTTCACCACCAGGTGGCGGTTCTCGGGCAGGAGGCCCAGCTCCTCGAGCACGGTGAGCTCGCGGCGGAGTCCCCGGACGCCGGGGACGTCCATCGCCGTGACGAAGAGGGCGTCGGTCGCGACCTCGAGTGCGGCGAGGGTGTGGTCGGTGAGGCCGGCGGACGTGTCGACGACGACGTAGGCGAAGTCGGAGGACAGCTGGCGGAGCAGGTGCGTGACGGCGTCCGAGGAGATGCGGTCGGCGTCGGCGGGGTCCTTGGGCGCACTCAGGGAGTAGAAGCCGGCCTCGTGCACGGCCAGGTACGCCTTGAGCACGAGGAGGTCGGAGGCGGCCGCGGCTCCGACTGCGTCGCGGAGCGTGTGCACCGGATCCAGGCCCAGGGCGCTCGCGACGTCGCCGAACTGGGCGTCGAGGTCGACCAGCACGGTCGAGAGCGGAGCGACGCGGCCGAGCGCGACGGCGAGATTGACCGAGAGCATGGTCTTGCCCACTCCGCCTTTCGGGGACAGGACGACGACGACCTTGCGCTGCGGGCCGCTCCGGGCCGCCGGGCGGTCGCCGATCCGCGCCTGGGCCGCGCGGCTCGAGCGGCGCAGCACCTCGCCGAGGGCGGCGGCGTCCGCATCGGGGGCGATCACGTCGCGGACGCCGGCGCGCATCGCGGCGACGGCGAGCTCGGGATCGGGGTCGTCGACGAGGACGAGCGTGATCCGCGGGAAGGAGGAGTCGAGCGCGGCCGCGAAGCGCAGCGCGGCGGTGCGCTCGATCCCGGGGCCGATCAGGACCACGTCGACCGGCTCCTCGCCGGGCGGAGGGAGGATCGCCTCCGGGCGCAGGCCGGTCGCCTCGGCGGGGACCGCGGTGACGCCGGAGCCGTCGTCGCCGGCGAGGGCCGCCGAGACGCGGTCGAGGAAGGCGGCGGAGTCGGTCACCGCGAGGAAGCGGGTCACGGGAGGATCTCGGCGGGAGTGATCACGCGGATGCCGTTCGGGTCGGTACCCTCGGGCTGCTTGGTGAGCCAGATCGTGGCGGACTGGGCCGCGCTGACGATCAGCTCGGCGTCGGGGCCGTTCACGGCGAAGGTGACGAAGACGGATCCTCCGGGGAGCGGAGTGACTCCGCTCGCGTCGCCCTCGACCGGGGAGCCGAGCCCCTGGAGCGTCGTGATGAGGACGTTCTGCAGACGCATGTGCGTCTTGTCGCCGACTGTGATGACCACTCCGACGGTGTCGCCGGGAGCGAGGGCGCCTCCGACGACCCGCTCGGGGCTCAGCGGGACGGTGACCTCCTGCAGTCCGGCGGGGACGTCGACGCGGCCGGGCACGTCGAGAGCGTCCGGCGAGACCATCCGCGTCGCGAGCAGCTGCTCCCCGGTCACCAGGTCGACCGACGTGACCAGGCCGCCGAGGCCGTCGAGGGTGGTCGCGGCGCCGACGGCGACGGCTGCTTGAGGGAGGGCCTTCACCTCGACGTACTGCGAGAGCTGGTCGGCGGGGGTGCCGGCGGGGGCGTCACGGGCGAGCACGAGGACGTCGATCGGCCGCTGATCCTCGAGGGCGCGCTGATCGGCGTCCCGTGCGTAGAGGGTCACGGCCATCACGCCGACGACGGCGAGCACGAATCCGAGGATCGCGAAGAGGATGCGGAGCTTCACGGGGCAGGGGGTCCTAGTCCGACAGGGTGATGATGGAGGCGCCGAGATCCGCGCCGCCGTAGGTGAACGCGTCGTCGAGGGAGACGAAGCGGACGAACTTGCCGATGAGCCCCTTGCAGGTGCCCTTGCACCCCGCGCCCGCATAGGTCTGGTTGTTCCAGCTCATGCCGGGGAAGTTCCAGCCGAGCACCTGGAAGGCGGCGAACCCCTTGATCGTGTACCAGCCGCTCGATCCGGTCCCGCCCTTGTCGGAGTAGACGGGGAGCAGCACCGTGGTGCCGCCGAGCTTTGCCAACTGGGTGGAGCAGCCCGGAGGCAGGCTGACTCCGGTGCTGCCGGAGACGGGAGCGGGCTTCGCGACGTCGACCTTGGCGCGGCAGGTGCCGAGGGGATCGTTGAGCCAGCCGAAGCCGCCCGGGAGCAGCTGCCCGGAGGGGCTCGTGGTCTGGCAGGCGGTGCCGCCGGAGTCGCCGTGCATGCTGATGACCTGCACGGCTCCGTCGAGTCGGAAGACGCACGGAGCGAAGGCGAGCGCCAGCGCGGCCTCGCCCGCCGCGGGACTGCCCCAGGACGAGGTGGCCGACTGCCCGACCTCGAGGGAGTCGATCCCGAAGACGGGAGCGAACACCGTCGCCAGGGATCCGGCGCCGGTCGTGCCGTCCTCGGCGGAGGTGGTGACGCGCACCGAGTTCGCGGTGGGGAAGGTCGTGACGGCGCCGGACGCTCCGTCGCCGGCATTGGCGTCGGCGTAGGTCGCGGCGAGGGCGACGGCCGCGGCCTTCACAGCGGCGGTGGTGCAGGGGTTCGCCGCGCAGCTCTGAGCCACGGCGAGGGCGGCGGCGTCGGCGCCGTTCTGCAGCTCGGCGCGCTCGAGGTTGAGTCGGGCGAGGTCGATCGCGAGGGCGGCGCAGCCGAGCACGACGACCATCGCGACGGCCACGATGATCGAGACCGCTCCGCGCTCGTCCGAGAGGCGCGCAGTCAGCCGCCGCATCGCATCGCCGCCTTCCCGGTCAGGGTGATGCCGTCGCCGAAGAGGCCGGTCATCAAGTGGTACTGGTAGCGGATGGTGGTCGTCCCGAGGGTGCCCACGGTGCAGGCGGTCGGCGAGACGGTGATCTGAGCGTCCGTGAGACCGGGGGACAGGTTGAAGGCCGCATTCTTGACGGCAGTTCTCGCCGTCGCCGGATTGTTGTGCAGCGCCATGCTTCTGGCGCCTTCTCGGGCCGCATTCGTGATGGTCGTCTGCGCGGTGAAAAGGAGGGAGAACTCCACTATTCCGACGAGGATGACCATGAGTATGGGGAGGAGTAAAGCGAATTCCAGGGCGACTGCGCCTGAGTCCTCGTGCAATCGGGAAGACATGACCTCACTCCGGGCAGAAGCGGAAGAGGAGGGGCGCCGCGGACGGCGCGGCACCCTTCCTCCGTCGGACCGGATCCGCCTTACGGGGTGTTGGTCGGGGTGGCGGTCGCCTTCGGCAGGTCGTTGCTGACGGTGGCGAAGATGCTGCCCAGCTGCGGGCCGAGGAAGACGACGACGCCGATGATCACGACGGCGATCAGGCCGACCAGCAGGCCGTACTCGACGGCGGTCGCACCCTTCTGCTCCTCGCGGAGGCGGTCCTTCGCGGTGGTGACGAGAGTCTGGAGAGTGATGAGGAGAGAGAGCATGGTGAACCTCCGAGATGGGGTGAGCGAGACCGGTTTACAAGGGGAGCAGGCAGTCGACGACCCAGTGTGAGACCGATCGTGCGATAGCCGGTGGTGCTGTCGCGGAGAAAGAGGAGCAGTCGGATCACGGGGGTGATCGAGAGCCCGCCGATATTCATTCGGCTGCATTCACTTCTGCGACATCACTGATGATAGAGAGAACGCCCGGTCCGTCTCGTACCCTTCCGGGGGACAAACCGACTGACGATACGTCCCTCCGCGTCAGACCGGGAGAGCGAGCACCAGCACGGCCCCGGCGAGCATCATCGGCCCGAAGGGCAGCGGCGTCCCCCGCCGTGCTCGGCCGGTCAGCAGGAGCACCGCCGCGGCCAGCGCGGCGAGGACGAATCCGGCGGCGGCGCCCAGGAGCAGCTCCGTCCAGCCGCGCGACGCGAGCATCGTGCCGATGACCGCCGCGAACTTGACGTCGCCCATCCCGAGGCCGCCCGGTGAGACGAGGGCGAGCACGAGGTAGACCGCGAACAGCGCCAGCCCGCCCAGCAGCGCGCGGAGCCCGTCCCCGGGCCGCCCGTCGACGAGGCTCGCGACCAGGACGAGCAGCCCTCCGAGGGCGATCGCGGGCACGACCAGCACGTTCGGCAGCAGATGGTGCCGCAGGTCGATCACCGAGAGGTGCACGCCCACGACGGTGAGCAGCACGAGCACGGCCAGCACGGCGCTCGGCCGGTTCGCGGAGGTGAGGGCCGCCGCGCCCAGGGCGCTCACCACTCCCGTCGCGATCGCCACGGCCGCCGACGAGCGTCCCGGCGGCAGCCCCCGCTCGACGCGGGCGAGGCGGCGGAGCGCCGCGTCGATCAGGGCGCCCGCGGCGAAGGCGACGACGGCCGCGATCACGACGAGGGCGGCGGAGGAGGGCATGCGCTCCATCCTGCACGCCACGCCGCCGGACACGGCGCATTCCCGGCTTGACGGCGCATACTCGCGGCGGCCGCGTGCGGGAGACCCCGCGGTCCGCCGGCGTTCACGTCGGCGAGCGGGAGAGCGAGACCGTTCCACCGCCACACGGGAGCCCCCTGGCGTGAGACCCCGGGGGGCTCCTCCACTTCCTCCCCGGGACCTCCGCCCCTCCTGCTCGGCAGAGCTACTTCACGGAGCCCTCGGTGAGCCCGCCCCGCCAGAAGCGCTGCAGCACGATCATCGCGATCGCCAGCGGGATGATCGACAGCAGCACGCCTCCGGTCGTCAGCTCGTAGAACTCGGGCAGGCGGTCGACCTGGCTGAGCCAGTTGTTGAGCCCCAGCGTGATCGGGAACAGCTCCGTGTCCGACAGCATCACGAGCGGCAGGAAGTAGTTGTTCCAGATGCCGACGAGCTGGAAGAGGAACACGGTGACCAGCGCCGGAGTCAGGATGCGCAGCCCCAGCGTGTGGAAGATCCGCAGCTCGCTCGCCCCGTCGATCCGCGCCGCCTCGATGACCGCGGTGTCGACCGTCGCCTGCGCGTAGATGCGGCAGAGGAAGAGCCCGAACGGCGAGACCAGCGAGGGGATCAGCACGCTCCAGTACGTGTTCGCGATGCCCATCTGGCTGAAGAGGAGGAACAGCGGCAGGGCTGTCGCGGTGCCGGGCACGAGCACTCCCGCGAGGATCGTGCCGAACACGAGCCGGTTGCCCCGGAACTCGTACTTCGCGAGCGCGTAGCCGCCGGCCGCCGCGAGGTACGTCGCGAGCAGGGCGCCGACTCCGGCGTAGAGCACCGAGTTCAAGAACCAGCGGACGAAGATGCCGCCGTCGTACGACAGCACCTGGCCGAGGTTGTCCCAGAGCGCGAACGTCGGCGCGAACCAGAAGCCGTAGGTGGCGAAGAGGTCCTCGGTGGTCTTCGTCGCCGCGACCACGACCCAGTAGACGGGGACGAGGAAGTAGACCGCGACGATCACGAGGATCGCCGTGACGATGATCGTGGAGGCGCGGTTGCGGCCGGCCGAGCGGTCGGGGCCACGACCCGCCTTGGCGGGCCGGTTCGCGGTGACGACTCCGGTCGTCGTGGGCTGCGCTTCGGTACGCGTCGCCTGGCTCATGAGGACTTCCTGTTCGAGATCGAGAGGAACGTGAAGGAGAGGACGAACGCGACGAGGGCGATCAGCACGGCCTGCGCGGCGGCGACGTTGTAGTCGTTGTAGGCGAAGGCGGTCGTGTACGCGCTGAGGTTCGGCGTGTACTGGCTGTCGATCGCGGGCGCCACGGTCTTGAGGACCTGCGCCTCGGCGAAGAGCTGCAGGGTGCCGATGATCGAGAAGATCGTGGTCAGCACGAGCGCCGGGCGGATGAGCGGCAGCTGGATGCTGCGCGCGACGCGGAACGTGGACGCTCCGTCGACCTTCGCCGCCTCGTACAGCTCGACCGGGATCGCCTTCAACTGGGCGACGATGATCAGCATGTTGTAGCCGGTGTAGCTCCACAGTGAGATGTTCGCGATCGACCACAGCACCGAGTCCGCGCCGAGGAAGTCGGGCTCGAGGCCGACCACGTTCGCCGCGTCGATGATCGGGCTGAGCCCCGGCACGTAGAGGAACGACCAGAGGATCGTCGCGATCACTCCGGGCACCCCGTAGGGGAGGAAGTAGGCCGCGCGGAAGAACCCGGGGAACCGGGCCGAGGCCGACTCGAGCATCAGCGCGAGCACGGTGCAGAGCGCGATCATCACCGGCACCTGGACGACGCCGAAGAGGAACATGCGCCCGATCGAGGCGAGGAAGTTGCCGTCGGCGAGGGCCTGCGCGTAGTTCCCGAACCCGGCGAACTCGGTCGTCACTCCGGCCTCGCCGAAGAGGCCCGAGCGGGTCACCTTCGTGAAGCTCGAGCCGATGGCCACGACGATCGGGATGATGAAGGTGAGGACGAACAGTACGAGGAACGGGGCGAGCAGGATCCACGGGGCGCGCCCCTGGGCTCCGCCGCGCTTGCGGTTCCGGGTGCCGCCGGTGGCCGCGATGGCGGCGGCGGCGGGGGAGGTCGTCGTGGTCATGCCGAGGCCTTCCTGATGCTGAGGCCCTTGTTCTGGAAGACCGTGATGATCTGCTGCTCCGCTTCGGCGACCGCGTCGACGAGAGTGGTGCCCGACGCCTTCCTTCGGAAGCCGTCGCTGAGGATGTTGAAGGACTGCTGGGTGACCGGCCACCAGGACCAGTCGGGGTTCTGCTCCTTCGCCGCGGGCACGAGGATCTCCTCGTTGTAGTTCTGGCCCGAGAAGAACTCGCTCGGTCCCTTGCGCGCGGTGCCGATCTCGCCGACGGCGGGCGACCAGCCGATGCCGCTGTTCGCGATCATCGCGTCGATGCCCTCCTGCGAGGTCGTCATCCACACCGCGAACTCGAGCGCCTCCTTCGGGTGCGCGCTGCTGGCGAAGACGGCCGCCGTGGATCCGCCGAGGAAGCTCGAGCCGAAGCCCGTGTCGCCCCAGACCGGCATGGGCGCCACCCGCCACTTGCCTGAGCCGCCGCTCACGCCCTGAATGAGCGCGTCACCCCAGCTGCCCGTCGTGCAGGAGGCGATGCCGCCCGTCGCCGCCGCCGCGAACCACGCGGGGGAGTAGGCGCCGTAGCCGGTCTCGACGAGGTCCTGATCGATCGCGGTGTCGAAGAAGGACGCGACCTGCGTCGTGGCCTCGTCGGTCATGTCGATGACCCAGCCGTCCTCCTCCGCCGTCAGCCACTGCGCGCCGGCCTGCGTGGCGAAGGCCGCGAAGACGGAGGCGTCGGCGAGCGGGAAGCAGTCGATGTAGGAGTCGGCGCCGCGCAGCTCCGTCGCGACCGCCGCCCAGTCGTCCCAGGTGCGCGGCGGCTCGGCTCCCACGCGCCCGAGCACCTCGGGCTGGTAGAAGAAGGCCATCGGACCGCTGTCCTGGGGGATCCCGTAGACGCCGCCGGTGTAGCTCACCTGCCCCCAGAGAGTGGGGTCGTAGAGGTCGGCGTAGTCGGCCGCGCCGTAGCGGTTGAGGTCGACCAGCCCGTTCACGAGCATGAACTCGGGCAGCGAGCGCATCTCGACCTGGCCCAGGTCCGGTCCGCCGCCGGCCGCGAGGGCCGAGTACAGCTTCTGGTAGCCGCCCGCGTTGCCGCCGGGGATCCAGACCGCGTCGACCTGGACGTCCGGGTGCGAGGCGTTCCAGACGTCGCAGACCTTCTGCAGGTCCTTCAGCCAGGCCCAGTACTGCAGGCGGATCGGTCCGCTGGCGGCCGGGATCGCCGGCGCGGTGTTGACCGAGGTGGTCCCCGGGGTGGCGCAGGCCGCCAGGGTCCCGAGTGCGGCCGTGCCGAGTCCGGCGGCCATGAGCTGTCTCCGTGTGAACGGCTTCACTGTCCCTCACTTCGTCGTGGATGGGTGCCGTGGAGGTCTCCCGGCCCGGTGGATCGGACGCTATCACAAATTCGAGTAGCCGCTCGAAATTGGTGGGGACGCGGCCGGAGCGCGCGCTACGCTGGCCGCCTGAGAGCGGTTCCCGCTCTCGTGACCAGCGGAGGAAGGCGTCGTGTCCGAGACCACCGAGCCCGTCCGCACCCGCCGTGGGCCCTACGCGAAGTCGGCTCAGCGGCGCCGCGCGATCATCGAGGCGGCCCACGCGGTCTTCGCCTCCCGCGGCTACGCGCGCGGCTCGCTGCAGGAGGTCGCCGACCGGGTGGGCCTCAGCCAGACCAGCCTCCTGCACTACTTCCCGACCAAGACCGACCTGCTGCTCGCGGTGCTCGAGCACCGCGACGCCATCACCGGCGACGGCTCGGCTCCGCCGGACCCCGACGAGAGCATGGTCGAGGGGATCCTGCGCCAGACCCGCTACAACGAGACGGCCCCCGGAGTGATCGAGCTCTACGCGGTGCTGTGCGGCGACTCGACGACGGCCGATCATCCGGGCCGCGAGTTCTTCGCCCGCCGCTTCCGGTCGCTCCGCCAGGGCTACGCCGACGACCTGCGCGCCCTGCAGGCCGAGGGGCGCCTGCGCGAGGGCGCCGACCCCGACCGGGTCGCGGCGTCGATCATCGCGCTGTGGGACGGCATCCAGCTGCAGTGGCTCCTCGAGCGCGACGCGGTCGACATGGTCGCGTGCCTGACGGACTACCTCGACCTGATGGTCCTGCCGCCCCGGTGACCAGGCCCTAGGCTCCGGGCATGGGGACGACCTGGAACGACACCGGCTGGATCTGGATCGGCTTCGCGCTCGTGACCGCGGGGCTCGCGGAGCAGAAGGGGCGCTCGCGCTGGCGCTGGTTCGTGCTGGGCCTGCTGCTCGGGCCGCTCGCGCTGGCGCTGGTCGTGATCTGGGCGAGGCCCGAGCCGGGAGTGGTCACGGACGTCCGCTGGAACTTCGCGATCGGAGCGGGGGTCGCGGCCGTCGCCCTGCTGATCCTGGCGGCGACGTCAAGCCTGTGGCTCCTGCTCGTCCCGGCGGCGCTCGCGGCGGTGATCGCGGGTCTGCTGGCCTGGCTCAGCCGGCGCGTGCCGTTCGAGCGCCTCCCGCGCTGACCCCGGCTCCCGCACTCGAGCCCCGACGACGAGACGGCCCGGTGCCGTCGAGACGTCCCGATGGAACGGGCTGTCTCGACGGTACCGGGCCGTCTCGTGCGTGGCCCGGCCTACGGCAGCAGGCGCGACGGGCCGCGGAAGAGGTAGGTGACCTCGCGCAGGTTCGCCTGGTGCAGCATCAGCATGATCACGCGCGAGAGGCCCATGCCGAATCCTCCGTGCGGCGGGACGCCGTAGCGGAAGAAGTCGAGGTAGAAGCCGAGCTCCTCGGGGTCGAGGCCCTTCTCGCGGGCCTGCTCGACCAGCACGTCGACGCGGTGCTCGCGCTGCGCCCCGGTCGAGATCTCGACGCCGTTGTAGATGAGGTCGTAGCTGTTGGTGATGGCCCCGTCGCCCTCGCGGCGCATGTGGTAGAACGGCCGGATGCTCGAGGCGTAGTCGGTCAGGAACACGAAGTCGTGCCCGAACTCCTCCTTCACGTAGGCCGCGATGCGGCGCTCGCCCTCGGGGTCCATGTCGTCGTCGGCGCGGGGCACCTCGTAGCCGCGCTCGGCGACGATGCGCTTGGCCTCGGCGAGCGGGATGCGCGGGAACGGGGTGGTGGGCACCTCGAGGTCGATGTCGAAGAGCGCCTTCACCTCGGCGCCGTGCTTCTCGACGACGGCGGTGAGGCCGGCGACCATCAGCTGCTCGTGCAGCTCCATGACGTCCTCGTGCGACTCGATCCACGAGACCTCGGAGTCGACGCTCGTGAACTCGGTCGCGTGACGGGAGGTGAAGCTCGGGTCGGCGCGGAAGGCCGGCCCGACCTCGAACACCTTGCCGAAGCCCGCGGGCTGCGCCATCTGCTTGAAGAACTGCGGGCTCTGCGCGAGGTACGCCTTGGTCTCGAAGTACTCGACCTCGAACAACTCGGCGCGAGACTCCGAGGCGCTCGCCATGAGCTTCGGGGTGTGGATCTCGATGAAGTCGTTGTCGATCCAGTAGGTGCGCAGCGCGTGCTCGAAGGTGGTCTGCACGCGGGCGATGAGGTTCTGCTCCGGGCGGCGGAGGTCGAGGAAGCGCCAGTCCATGCGCTTGTCGATGCCGGAGTCGGGCGCGATGGGCGCCTCGGGGATCGACGCGGCGACGATCTCGAGCGACTCGAGCTTCACCTCGATGCCGCCGAGCTTCACGCGCTCGTCGTGCTTGAGCTGACCCGTCACCGTGACGAAGGAGCCCTGGGCGAGGCCCGAGATCTCCTCGGTGATCGCGAGCTTCGCGGCGGCGACCTCGTCGCCCTCCTCCGCCTCGCGGACGGCGGGGTTCACCAGCTGCACGGCGCCGGACTCGTCGCGGAGGACCACGAACTGCACCTTCTTCTGGTCGCGCACGGTCTCGACCCAGCCGGACACGCGGACGGGTCCGTCCTCGAGCGCGGCGAGCTTCTTGACGGTGGTTCGGGGGAGGCGGGTCTCGTCGGTCACGGTAGGGGAGTCTACCCGCGGGGCGGCGCGGGGCCGAGGGCGCCGGGTAGCGTCGGAGCGTGAGCACCGCACTGATCACCGGAGCGTCCACCGGCATCGGAGCCGCCTTCGCGCGGGCGTTCGCGCGCCGCGGCTGGAGCCTCGTGCTCGTCTCGCGCGACGAGGCGCGGCTCGAGGAGGCGGCGACCGCGTTCCGCGGGGTCGGCGCCCCGCACGTCGAGGTGCTGCCGGCCGACCTGACCGATCGGGAGCAGGTGGAGCGGGTGCGGGCCCGGCTCGTCGATCCGGAGCGGCCCGTGCGCGTGCTGGTCAACAACTCCGGATTCGGGATCGACGGCGGCTTCTCGGAGCCGGACGTCGCCGCGCAGGACGCGGCGTTCGAGGTGATGGTCCGCTCGGTGGCCGTGCTCTCGGGGGCGGCCGCCGAGGTCATGCGCGCCCGGGGCCGCGGAGCGATCCTGACGGTCGCGAGCGTCGCGGGGTTCGTGCACCTGGGCCCCTACTCCGCGGTCAAGGCGTGGGCGACCGCGTTCACGCAGTCGCTCGCGGTGGAGCTCCGCGGCACGGGCGTGCGGGCGGCGGCCCTCTGCCCCGGCTGGGTGCGGACCGAGTTCCACGAGCGGGCGGCGATGGACACCTCCTCCATCCCCTCGTTCCTCTGGCTCGACGCCGATGCGGTGGTCGAGGAGTTCCTCCGCGACGTGGCGCGCGGGCAGGTCGTCTCGGTGCCGTCGTGGCGCTTCGGAGTGCCGGTCGCCGTGGTGAAGCACCTGCCGGACGCGCTGGTCCGACGGATCTCGGCGGCAGTGCTGGCCAGGCGGTGAGAGCACGGCGCTGAGCACCCGTTCAGCCCCCGCCCAGACCCGCTGTTCCCGGCGTTCCCCCACGCGGCGTTCCGTACACTTGACGCTCGTGGTTGCCGATCAGATCCATCTCGTGCGGCACGGCGAGGTGTTCAACCCCGACCGGGTCCTCTACGGGCGACTCCCGAACTTCCGGCTCTCGGAGCTGGGCCACCGCATGGCCCGCGCCGCGGCCGACGACCTGCTCGAGCGGCGCCGCCACGTGACGACGCTCGTCGCCTCTCCGCTCCAGCGCACGCAGGAGTCGGCCCAGCCGATCTCGCAGGCCTTCGAGCTCGAGATCACGAGCGATCCGCGCGTGATCGAGCCGAGCAACCGCTTCGAGGGCAAGTCCCTCGCCGCCCGCAGCTCGGCGCTGAAGAACCCGAAGCACTGGCCGTGGCTGCGCAATCCGTTCGAGCCCAGCTGGGGCGAGCCCTACCTCTCCATCTCGGCGCGGATGTACGCGGCGATCGAGGCGGCGTGGCAGAGCACCGTCGAGGGCGACGCGGTCATCGTCAGCCACCAGCTGCCGATCTGGACCGTGCACCGCGCCCTCGCGGGGGAGCGGCTCTTCCACGATCCGCGCAAGCGCCGGTGCGCGCTCTCGAGCATCACCACGATCGAGCGTCGGGGCGACGGCTTCGTCGAGGTCGGCTACTCCGACCCCGCCGCGGGCCTCCAGGGGCTCGCGACCGACGTGGGCGCCGTCTGATGCGGCGTCGCGTCGTCGCCGCCACGGCCCTCGCGCTCGTGGCCGGAGCCGTCCTCACGGGCTGCACCCAGGATCCGCTCGCCGACCAGTACCGCAGCGGCAGCAACAAGGGCTACATCTCGGGCGACGGGACCGTCACCGAGATCGCGGCAGCAGACCGAAGCGATCCGATCGTCTTCTCAGGCACCGACGAGAACGGCGAGGCGATCGACTCCGACGACCTCGCGGGCCGCGTCGTCGTCGTCAACTTCTGGTACGCCAGCTGCGCTCCGTGCCGTGCCGAGGCCGCCGACCTCGAGTCGGTGAACGCCGAGTTCGACGGCCAGGACGTCTCGTTCGTCGGCGTGAACGTGCGCGACCAGGCGCCCCAGGCCGCCGCCTTCGCGAAGACCTACGGCATCACCTACCCCTCCATCGTCGACGTCGACGGATCCGCGCAGCTCGCCTTCAGCGGCAAGGTCCCGCCGAACGCGGTGCCCACCACCCTCGTGCTCGACCGCGAGGGCCGCGTCGCCTCCCGGATCCTGGGTCAGCTGCAGGAGGCGTCGATCCTGTCGACCCTCGTCGGCGACACGCTCGCGGAAGAGGAGTAGCTCGGTGGGCGAGATCGTCATCAGCGGTCAGCTGCTCCTCGCGGTCCCGATCGCGCTGCTGGCCGGCCTGGTGTCGTTCGCGTCGCCGTGCGTGCTGCCGCTCGTGCCGGGCTATCTCGCGTACGTCGGCGGCTTCACGGACGCCGACGAGCGCCGCGCTCGCGGACGCAGCCGGGTGCTGCTGGGCGTGCTGCTCTTCGTGCTGGGCTTCTCGCTCGTGTTCGTGCTCTACGGAGCGGCCGCCGGGTCGATCGGGTTCTGGATGAGCCGCTACAGCGATGTCATCACCCGCGTCCTCGGCGTGGTCGTCATCACGATGGGCCTCGTGTTCGTCGGCCAGTTCTCGTTCCTCCAGCGGACCCTCCGCCCGAGCATCCGCCCCGCGACGGGCCTGATCGGAGCGCCGCTGCTGGGCATCGTGTTCGGCATCGGCTGGACGCCGTGCCTGGGCCCGACGCTGAGCTCGATCCTGGCGCTCGGACTCGGCGCCGGCTCGCCCTGGCGCGGAGCGCTGCTCGCGCTGATGTACTGCCTGGGCCTCGGCCTCCCGTTCCTCCTGGTCGCGTTCGGCTTCAGCTGGGTCACGTCGACCCTCGCGTTCGTCAAGCGCCACATCCGCGCGATCAACATCATCGGCGGGGTCGCCCTCGTGGTCATCGGCCTGCTGATGGTCACCGGCGTCTGGAACGCCCTCGTCTACGGAGCCCTCGGCGAGGTGATCTATGGCTTCCAGCCCGCGATCTGATCGCAGCGACGTCGACGCGCAGAAGCGCGCCGACGCGAACTTCCGCCCGTCCGACCACTTCGACTCCGACGCCGAGACGATCACGCAGCCCAAGCTCGGCTTGGTCGGCTGGCTGCGCTGGATGTGGCGCCAGCTGACGAGCATGCGCACCGCGCTGTTCCTCCTCCTGCTGCTGGCCATCGCGGCGGTCCCCGGCTCGCTCGTGCCGCAGCGCTCCTCCGACCCCAACGGCGTCACCCAGTACTTCATCGACAACCCCGATCTGGCGCCGCTGCTCGACAGCGTGCAGGCCTTCGACACCTACACGTCGTCCTGGTTCTCGAGCATCTACCTGCTGCTGTTCGTCTCGCTCATCGGCTGCATCATCCCGCGCACGAAGCACCACTTCGAGGCGATGCGGTCGCGTCCGCCGAAGACGCCGGTGCGCCTGCAGCGCCTCGCGGGCTACACCGTGCGTGACGTCGAGGGGGCGACGACGGAGGAGGCGATCGCCTCCGGGCACGCCGTGCTGCGCCGCGCGGGCTACCGCGTCGAGCGCTACGACGACCCGCGCGGGCGCTGGAGCAGCGTGTCGGCCGAGCGCGGCTACCTCCGCGAGACCGGCAACCTGGTGTTCCACTCCGCGCTCGTCGGGATCCTCGTCGCCGTCGGCATCGGCGGCGGCTTCGGCTACAGCGGGCAGCGCGTGCTCGTCGAGGGCGGTCAGGGCTTCGCGAACAACCTGGCGGCCTACGACTCGTTCAACCCGGGGCGCTTCTTCGACAGCTCGCAGCTCGACCCGTACCAGCTGACGCTCGACGGCCTCGACGTGGAGTACGTGACCGAGCGGGGCGAGGCGTTCGGTCAGCCGATCGACTTCACCGCGAACGTCACGACGACGCAGCGCGGCGGCGGCACCGAGGAGCGGACCGTGAAGGTCAACGAGCCGCTCGCGGTCGGCGGCACCAACGTCTACCTGCTCGGCAACGGCTACGCGCCGACGATCACGGTGCGCGATCCCTCCGGTACCGCGATCTTCACCGACTCGGTGCCGTTCCTGCCGCAGGACGCGAACCTGACGTCGGTCGGCGTCGTCAAGGTCCCGGACGGCCTCGCCGAGCAGATCGGCATGACCGGCTTCTTCTACCCCACGCAGGACGAGCTCCAGACGGGCGCCTCGACGTCGATCTTCCCGGACCTGCAGTACCCCGTGCTCTCGCTCAACGTCTTCTCGGGCGACCTGGGCCTGGACGCCGGGGTGCCCACCTCGGTCTACGTGCTGAACACCGACTCGCTCACCCGCCTCACCGGCGGTGACACCGGCGTCGCCCCGCTGACGCTCAAGCCGGGCGAGACCGCGCAGCTGCCGAACGGCCTGGGCTCCGTGACCTTCGACAACGTCGGAGCCGACCCGGACGTCGTCGGCACCGACAGCGTGCGCCGGTTCGCCTCGTTCGACATCCACCACGACGCGACCCAGGGCTGGGTCCTCCTGTTCGCGATCCTCGTGCTCGCCGGGCTGCTGACCTCCCTGTTCGTGCCCCGACGACGGGTCTGGATCAAGGCGACGCCCGCCGAGGACGGCTCGCTGCGCCTCGAGTACGCGGGGCTCGCGCGCGGTGAGGATCCGCAGCTCGTGCGCGCGGTCCGCACCGTCGCCGACCGGCACGCACCGCTCGACTGAACCCCGCGGATCCGCCGAACCTGTGCATCCGTGCAGGGGTGGTTCCGAGCAGCGTCGCCTATCCTTGTCCGGTGATCGAGACCCTCTCCCAGTACTCGGTGCTGACCCTGTCCTCCGCGATGGGCGTCTACGCCCTCGCCTTCATCTTCTTCGCGATCGACCTGGCGCGCCGGTCCTCGCTGGCCGACGGTGAGGCGCTCGGAGTCGTGCAGGAGGCCGAGCGGGTCGCGTCCGTCGCCGCCGCGGACAAGGCCGCCAGCGGCAAGGCCACCGTCGCCGCCGGCACGGGTCGCCCCACCGCGACGCTCTCGCGGCTCGGCAGCCGCGTCGAGGACGAGGTCTACAACGCCCCCGCCCGGTCGAAGACGATGCGCATCGGGCTCTCGCTCACGCTCCTGGCCTTCGTCCTGCACGCCGCCGCCGCGGTCCTGCGCGGAGTGGCCGCCGGTCGGGTGCCGTGGGCCAACATGTACGAGTTCTCGCTCACGGGCACGCTCATCATCATCGGCGTGTTCCTCGCGGTGCAGCTGCGCTGGGACCTGCGCTTCCTCGGAGCGTTCATCACCGGTCTCGTGCTGGTGCTGCTGGGCATCGCGACGGTCAACTACTACGTGGCCGTCGTGCCGCTCCCGCCGGCCCTGCAGTCGTACTGGCTCGTCATCCACGTGCTCGTGGCGATCCTCGGCACCGCGTTCTTCGCGCTCGGCTTCGCGCTGTCGGTCACCCAGCTGCTGCAGGCCCGCCACGAGGGGGCGGAGGAGAACCCGCGCTCCGTCCTCCGGTTCCTGAAGACCCTGCCCAGCGCGCTCACGCTCGAGAACCTCGCCTACCGCGTCACGATCATCGGCTTCATCCTCTGGACCTTCACCCTGATCGCCGGCGCCGTCTGGGCCGAGAAGGCGTGGGGCCGCTACTGGGGCTGGGACACCAAGGAGGTCTGGACGTTCATCATCTGGACCATCTACGCCGGCTACATCCACGCCCGCGCGACCCGAGGCTGGCGCGGCACCCCGTCGGCGTGGCTCGCGATCATCGGCTTCGCGGCCGTGATGTTCAACTTCGGCGTGGTGAACGTGTTCTTCAAGGGGCTCCACGCGTACTCCGGCCTCGACACCGGAATGTAGTCGGCGGGCGCCGGCGGGGCCGCTCGCGGCGTTGTCGTCGGGGCTCGTAGCGCCGCTACGCGCCCCTCCTCCGCCTTGCGATCGACCCCACCGGCACCCGCCGACGGGCGGGCAGCAGAACGAAGGCCGAGAGCCCCGGATCACCGCACGTCTGCGGATCCGGAGCTCTCGGCCTTCACTGTGCGGGCGTCAGGCGTTCGAGACGATGACGTCGATCAGGTGCGGCGCGAATGGCTCGTCGAGCGCGAGCACGAAACGGATGCGGGAGCCCTCGGGGTGCACGTCGCGGTAGATGCCGCGGAGGTCCGGGAGGGTCTGCCCGCGACCCGGGCCCCAGGTGGCGTCGACCTCGACCGGGACGGTCGGGGCGGAGGCGATGCCGATCGCGTCGAGGGCGATGGCGGCGGCCATCGGGTCGTGCATCGCGGCGGTGCGCTCGCCGAAGTGGCCCACATAGAAGTCGAAGTAGTAGTCGAGGGCCTCGCCGATCGCCTCGGCGAGCGGGTCGCCGGAGTCGAGCAGGATCGCGCGGTGCTCCTGGCTCATCAGGTGCTTCATCGTGACGTCGAGCGGCACGAGGGTGAGGTCCCAGTCGGCGGCGACCACCTCGGCCGCCGCGGCCGGGTCGTGCCAGATGTTCGCCTCGGCGACGGCGCTGATGTTGCCGGGCACGAGTGCGGCTCCGCCCATGACGGTGACGGAGTGCAGCAGCCCCGGCAGCTCCGGGTGCCTGCGCAGCGCGAGGGCGATGTTGGTGAGGGGTCCGACAGCGATCAGCCGCAGTTCGCCCTCGTGCTCGCGGGCGAGCCGGAGGAGGAGGTCGGCCGGGTCCTCGTCGACCGGGCTGCCGCCGTCGGGGAGCTCGACGCCTCCGATGCCGTTGTCCCCGTGCACGTGCGGGGCGCCGCCGGCGTAGGGCTCCTCGAGGAAGTCGTGCGCGCCGACGGCGACCGGAACACCGGTGCGGCCCGCGAGCGCGAGCAGTCCCAGCGTGTTCACGGCGGCCTGGCGCGCATCCGTGTTGCCGCTGACGGTGCTGATGCCGACGAGGTCGGCGCGCGGAGAGCGGAGCAGGTAGGCGAGGGCGAGGGAGTCGTCGATGCCGGTGTCGCAGTCGAGGAAGACGGGAACGGTCGGTGCGGTCACGGGACTCCGATGCTCGAGGGGGAGGGGTGCGCCGCGGGCATCGGCGACCGGGCGGGGTCCATCATGCCGCAGTGCACCACTCGGTTCACACCGGGGGCGCCGCGATCCGCTCTCGAGCGAGGGCCAGCGCGCGGACGACGTGCCCGGACCAGCGCCGGAGCGAGGCGGGATCCTCGGCGAGCGGAGGGACGGAGACCCACTCCTTCAGCGGCCGCCGCCCCATCACGACCGGCTCGGCCGCGCCCGCCTCGACCAGGTCGAGCATCTCCTGCCGGGTCAGCTTGACGATCAGGTGCTCGTCGTGGCCGAGGAAGCACACGATCGTGCCCTGGAAGCGGATCGCGGGGGCGCCGAACATGGTCGCGATGTCGACGCCGTCGATCCCGCTCGCCTCGATCAGGTCCTCGAGGAGCGCCCGCCGACGCTCGATCCCGCTGTCCGTGCCCATGCGGTGAGGGTAGCGCCGGGCCGGTGCCCGGCCCAGGTCTCAGAGCAGGGCGTGCGCCGAGCGGAGGCGGTCGCGCCACCAGGCGAGGCGCTCGGGAGCGACGGCACGGCGCTCGAGGAGGGCCTCCGACACCTCGACCCGCTCGACCGGGATCGACCCGTCGACCGGTCGCAGCGGCCGCTCGGTGACGTCGGCGGCGAGGAGGGAGGCGGTGCCGAGACCGCAGTCGTAGGGCAGCTCGGGCAGCGCGGCGGCCAGGGCGGCGCCCATCGCGAGGCCGACGGAGCTGTCGAGGGCGCTCGAGACGACGGCCGGCAGCCCAGCCTCGGCCGTGATCGCCAGGGCCCGGTGCACGCCGCCGAGCGGCTGCGCCTTCACCACGAGCAGGTCCGCGGCTCCCGCCCGGGCGACGGCGAGCGGATCGGCTGCCTTGCGCACGCTCTCGTCGGCCGCGATCGGGATGCCCATGTACTTCACCCGCTTCCGCAGCTGCGCGAGCTCGTCGACGCTCGCGCACGGCTGCTCGACGTACTCGAGGTCGTACTCGGCGAGTGCGTGCACCGCGTGCTCGGCCTCGTCCACGTTCCAGCCGCCGTTCGCGTCCACGCGGATCCGCCCCTCCGGCCCGAGGACCCGGCGCACCTCGGCGACGCGCGCGACGTCGTCGGCGAGCGTCTGCCCGCGCTCGGCGACCTTCACCTTGGCCGTCCGGCAGCCGTGGTAGCTCGCGAGGATCGCCGCGACCTCGTCCACCCGGACGGCGGGCACGGTCGCGTTCACCGGGATGCGGTCGCGCAGCGGCGTCGGCAGCGGGTTCCAGCCGTAGTCGAGTGCTGCGCGGAGCCAGGCGGCCGACTCCTCCGGTCCGTACTCGAGGAACGGCGAGAACTCCGTCCAGCCCTCCGGGCCGCGCACCAGCGCGATCTCGCGGTGGTCGACTCCGCGGAACCGCGTCAGCAGGGGCAGCGCGACGACGCGCAGGCCCGCGTCGACCTCGTCGAGGGAGGGGTGAGCGGAGGGGGGCACGACGTCGTCCATGCCGCCATCATCCTCCGGGCCGGCCGCGCGGACGCCCGGATCGCGCGGCTCCCGTGCGATCTTCAGGGCGTGCAAAACTGGCGGGGTCTGCCGCTCGACACCCGGAGGAACGCGATGAGCCAGGTCCCGATGAGCCCGGTCCCGACGAACCCGCCGCCGTTCCCTCCCGCCGCACCGCCCCAGCGCGCGCCGCTGGGCGCCGGCGCCTGGACCGCGCTGGCGGTCAGCGCGGTGGTCGGTTTGGTCTACACCGGCGTGCTCGGAACGCTGCTCGCGCTCGGCATCGGCGCGGCCCTCGACACCGCGGAGTCGGCGACCACGAGCGCTCCCGCCCCGGGCGGCGCCGAGGGCCCGTTCGGGGAGGACCCCTTCGAGGACCCCTTCGGCGAGGACCCTCTCGGCGAGGACCCGGGCGACGCGTCCGATCCCCTCTACGGCTACCCCGGCTACGAGGACGGCGACGCCGCCGACGTGCTCGACCAGCCCTCCGCCGAGGAGGCGCTCGCCCTCTCGGAGGAGGCCGTCGCCGCGGTCGAGGCCGCCCTGATCGGCGAGTGGGACTCGGCCGACGACGAGTACTACGAGCGGTCCGAGAACCTCTACGGCGGTCCCTCCCTCCTCTACGACTACCTCTCGGCCACCGGCTACGCCGCCGCCGACCTCTCGACGGACACCGACAAGCAGGCCGTCGTCGACCGCTTCACCGCGACGCTCGCGCCGCTCGGCTTCGACACCGTCGACGTCGCCGACTCGCCGTCGGAGTGGGCCCGCGTCGGCTACGAGCTCGACGACGCCGTCGACGACGCGGAGGCGAGGGCGAGCCTCTGGATCGTCACGGCGTCCTCGACGCAGCGCGACGTGCCGGCCGTCGAACTCGGCCTCGTCGACCTCGACTCCGACCCCTCCGGCGCCGTGGAGCGGATGCTGGACGACGTCGGCCTCGAGCCGCCGACGCAGGGGGCGTTCCTCGCCGGCTATGCGAACAGCCTCCTCGAGGAGGGCGACCGCGACGAGTTCACCGCCCGCATGGAGGAGTTCGGCGGGGTGGCGACGGCCTGATCCGAGGCGCCGGTATCCGCATCCGCCCGCCCCCGCAAGCCCAGGTCCGCCGCAGGCGTGCCGCCTAGCGTGAGGGCATGGCGGAACCCCGAGCGACCAGGCCCCTGCGCGACTACGCGGCGATCGGTGACGGGAGGACGGTCGCCCTGATCGCGCGGGACGGCAGCGTCGACTGGATGCCGGTGCCCGACCTCGGCTCGACCCCCGCGTTCGCCGCGCTGATCGACCCGGAGTCCGGCGGCTGCGTCGAGCTGCGGCCCGAGGATCCCGCGGAGGTCACCCGCCGCTACCTGCAGGACACGAACGTCCTCGAGACCACCTTCACGACCGAGAAGGGCTCGGTCACGGTCACCGACGCCCTCGTGACCGGCATCGCGGGCCGCCTCCCGTGGGCCGAGCTCGCCCGCCGGGTCGACGGCGTGACGGGGGAGGTGCGGATGCACTGGGCCGTCCGTCCCGGCACCGGCCTCGGCACGGTCTCGCCGTGGATCCAGAACGCCGACGGCCGCTCCCTGATCCGCGCGGGCGACATCACGATCGGCGTCACCGGTCAGGAGCACGGACCGGACGGCGACGACGCCCCCTCCGGAGCGGGCGACGAGCTCACCGGGTCCTTCACCGTCTCGGGCGGGAAGAAGCCCAGCCGCCACGTCCTCGTGGTCTCGGCCACCCATGACGAGCCGCTGCACTTCCCCGACGCGCACAACGTCGACCGGGGCATCGACCGGACGATCCGCAGCTGGCGCGCCTGGTCGGAGGAGTTCTCCTACGACGGCCCGTGGGCCGACGCCGTGCAGCGCAGCGCCCTCGCGCTGAAGCTGCTGATCTACTCGCCCACCGGTGCCATCGCGGCCGCGGCGACGACCTCGCTCCCGGAGTCGCCCAACGGCGGCAAGAACTGGGACTACCGCTTCGCCTGGGTGCGCGACGCCGCCTACACCGCGCACGCGCTCGTCCGCTTCGGACTGCGGGAGGAGACGCACGCGGCGCTGTCGTGGCTCCTGCGCACGATCAAGGAGCACGGGCCGGACCTGCACATCTTCTACGGCCTCGACGGGTCCCTTCCCTCCGGAGTGACGGAGTACGACGTGCCCGGTTGGGCCGGCATCGGACCGGTCGTCTCGGGCAACGGCGCGCAGGACCAGCTGCAGCTCGGCGTCTTCGGCGACCTCTTCGACATCTGCCGCATCTACGTCGACTCGGGCAACGTGCTCGACATCCAGACCGGCCGCCTGCTCTCGCGCGTCGCCGACACCACCTGCGACCTCTGGCGCAACCGCGACGCGGGCATGTGGGAGCTCAAGGAGGAGCAGCACTACACGTCCTCCAAGATGGGCTGCTGGCAGGCGCTCGACGCCGCCGTCCACCTCGCCGAGCTCGGCCAGATCCCGGGCAGCCCCGACCGCTGGCGCTTCGAGCGCGACCGCCTGCGCGAGTGGATCGAGGAGCGCTGCTGGTCCGACGAGCTCGGCTCGTACGTGATGTACCCGGGCTCCTCGGAGCTCGACGCCTCGGTGCTGCTGCACGCTCCGAGCGGGTACGAGCGCGGCGAGCGGATGATCTCGACGATCGACGCCCTGGTGGGCGAGCTCGGCCGCGGCGCGCTGATGTTCCGCTACTCCGGGATGGAGGGCGAGGAGCATCCGTTCGTCGCCTGCTCGTTCTGGCTGGCGTCGGCGCTCGCCTGCGTCGGGCGGCACGACGAGGCGATCGCGCTGATGGACGAGCTGGTCGCCACCATGCCCAACGACGTCGGCATCATGTCCGAGATGGTCGCGACCGACGATCTGGCCTTCTGGGGCAACCTCCCGCAGGGACTCAGCCACCTGGCGCTCGTCAACGCGGCGATCACGATCGAGGAGCTCGCACCCGAGAAGGTCGGGTCGAGGAAGCCCGGGGCCAGGAAGCCCGGGAGCGGCAAGAGGAGGAGTTCATGAGCGAGCTGACTGCGCGGCTGTTCCGCGACACGAGGGCGATCCTGGTCGAGAGCCTGTTCTGGCTCGACGGCCGCCTGCTGTGGTGCGACATCTCGACCGGCACGATCCACGCGAGCGCGATCGACGGTGCGGTCGACGGCTCCGACGACCTGGTCGTGGCCGTGGAGGCACCGCTGGGATCCTTCCAGCCGGCGCGCGGGGGCGGCTTCGTCGCGGCCCTGGGCGACCGGATCGTGCTGCTCGACGACGCCTTCGCGATCGAGCGCGAGCTCGCTCCGATCGAGCACCTGCACGCCGGCCTCCGGATGAACGAGGGCAAGTGCGACCCCTCCGGGCGCTTCGTCGCGGGCTCGATGAACCTCACCACGGAGGAGCAGGACGGCGCGCTCTACCGCATCGACGCCTCCGGGCGCCTCGAGACGCTGCTCGGCGGCTTCGGAGTGGCGAACGGATTCGACTGGTCCGACGACGGCGCGACCTTCTACTTCACCGACACGAGCGTCTCGACCGTCTTCCGCTGCTCCTACGGCGACGAGCTCGGCGAACCCGAGCCGTTCCTCGTCGGCCGCTCGTTCGACGGACTCGCCCTCGACGTCGACGGCTGCTTCTGGACCGGCGCGAACGGCGAGAGCGCCGTGCTGCGCTGGAGCCCCGAGGGGGAGCTCCTCGACGAGATCGCGATCCCCGCGCCGAACGTGACCGGGCTGGGCTTCGGCGGCGCAGACCTCTCGACGCTGTTCGTCGGCACCGCGCGCGAGAAGCTCGAGGAGCAGCAGCTCGTCGACTCCCCGCTCTCGGGCGGCGTCTTCGCGATCGACACCCCCACGCGCGGTAGACCTGTGGAGGTGTTCGGCGCAAGTCGTTGAGCGGCTCGGGCGGGGGAGCGTAGACCGGAGGCATGGACTTAGGAATCACCGGACGCACCGCCCTCGTCACCGGAGCGGACTCCGGCATCGGACTCGCCACCGCGACGCTCCTCCTCGCGGAGGGGGCGACCGTCGTGATCTCGGACCGCGACCAGGAGAAGCTCGACGCCGCAGCCGCAGGGCTCGACGCACCGGAGGGACGCCTGTACGCCTTCGCCGCCGACGTCACGAGCATCGAGGAGCACGCCGCTCTCCACGCGAAGGTCGCCGAGGCCGTCGGAGAGATCGACATCCTCGTGCAGAGCGCCGGAGTGACCGGCGCCCAGGGTCTCTTCCACGAGATCGACGACGAGGGCTGGACCAGCACCCTCGAGACCGACCTGCTCGGGCCGGTCCGGCTGGTGCGCGAGTTCCTCCCTGACCTGCGTCACGGAGGATGGGGGCGCCTCGTGCTCGTCGCCTCCGAGGACGCGGTGCAGCCCTACGACGACGAGCTGCCGTACTGCGCCGCGAAGGCCGGCGTGCTCGCCCTCGCCAAGGGCCTCTCGCGCTCGTACGCCCTCGAGGGCCTGCTCGTGAACGCGGTCTCGCCCGCGTTCATCCGGAGCCCCATGACCGACGCCATGATGCAGAAGCGCGCGGAGCAGCGCGGCACGTCGACCGACGAGGCGATCTCGTCGTTCCTCGACGAGGAGCGGCCGTACATGGAGCTCAAGCGCCGCGGCGAGACCGACGAGGTCGCCGCCGTGATCGCGTTCCTCTGCTCCGACCGCGCCTCGTTCGTGAACGGGTCGAACTACCGGGTCGACTCCGGATCCGTCGCCACGATCTGGGCCGTCCTGCGCGCCCGGAGTCAACCCCCCTTCGCTCCCGGCCCCCGTCCGGGCACCGTCCAGCCACAGCAGTCACACTCGATGGAGGGGATCACCCCGACACCGTCAAGAGAAAGGAATGGTCCATGACCACCACCCTCGAACGCCACGTCGAAGCCCCCGCCGGCTCCGGAGCCAAGACCAGCCGTCGTCAGAACGCCGAGAAGGGCTTCAAGGCCTCGAAGGAGCTGCTCGACAGCCTCCAGATCGTCCTCGTCGACCTGATCGAGCTCCACGTGCAGGGCAAGCAGGCGCACTGGAACGTCGTCGGCAAGAACTTCCGCGACCTGCACCTGCAGCTCGACGAGATCATCGAGGCCGCGCGCGAGTTCAGCGACGACATCGCCGAGCGCATGCGCGCGTTGCACGGGATCCCGGACGGCCGCAGCGACACCGTCGCGGCGACCACCACGCTGCCCGAGTACCCGCACGGCGAGATCGACACCGCCGAGACGGTCGACCTCGTCACCATCCGCCTCGAGAACACCGCCGCCACCATGCGCGAGGTGCACGACCAGGTGGACGAGGAGGACCCGACCAGCGCGGACCTCCTGCACGCGATCATCCAGAGCCTGGAGCAGTTCGCCTGGATGGTGTCGGCCGAGAACCGCCGCACCTCCACCGCGAAGTAGCACTCCGCAGCACTGACGACAGAGGGACCCCGCGCATCGCGGGGTCCCTCTTCGCGTGCGGCCGGGCTCTGGTCTCGATACGCCGCCTGCGGCGGCTACTCGACCAGCAAGGGTGCTGATCGAGGAGCGCGCGTCTCGAGATCCACGTCTTGCTGGCCCCGGCGTCCGCTCGGCCCGCGACAGTAGGGTCGAGGGCATGAGCACGCAGGTTTCCGAGCTGTTCGACGCGAGCCGGTGGGAGCCGGTGCGCGGCTTCGACGCTCTCGAGGACATCACCTACCACCACGACCGCACCGGGCGCATCGCCCGCGTCGCCTTCGACCGCCCGGAGGTGCGCAACGCGTTCCGGCCGCGCACGGTCGACGAGCTCTACAACGCCCTCGAGGACGCGCGGATCAACCCGCGCATCGGCGTCGTGATCCTCACCGGCAACGGCCCGAGCCCGAAGGACGGCGGCTGGGCGTTCTGCTCCGGCGGCGACCAGCGCATCCGGGGGCGCGACGGCTACCGCTACTCCGACGGCGAGACGGCCGAGGGGATCGACGCGGCGCGCTCGGGCCGCCTGCACATCCTCGAGGTGCAGCGCCTCATCCGTTTCATGCCCAAGGTCGTCCTCGCGGCGGTCCCCGGCTGGGCGGCGGGCGGCGGCCACTCCTTGCACGTGGTCTGCGACCTCACGATCGCGTCGGCCGAGCACGGCCGCTTCAAGCAGACGGACGCCGACGTCGGGTCGTTCGACGCCGGCTACGGCTCGGCGTACTTCGCCCGCCAGATCGGGCAGAAGGCCGCCCGCGAGGTGTTCTTCCTCGCCCGCGAGTACTCGGCGCAGCGCGCCTACGAGATGGGCGCGGTGAACGCGGTCGTGCCGCACGCCGAGCTCGAGACGACGGCGCTGGAGTGGGCCGAGACGATCCTGACAAAGTCGCCCACCGCCATCCGCATGCTCAAGTACGCCTTCAACGCGGTCGACGACGGACTCGTCGGCCAGCAGCTGTTCGCCGGCGAGACGACGCGTCTCGCCTACGGCACCGACGAGGCCGTCGAGGGCCGCGACTCCTTCCTCGAGAAGCGCGATCCCGACTGGTCGCCGTTCCCGTGGCAGTTCTGAGCGCATGACCCGGGAGCTGATCGCGGTCGACTCCGCTCCGGAGTGGGTGCTGATCGCCCTGCGCGCCGCCCTCGACGGCAGCGGCCCGGCGATCCGCGTCGCCGCGCCCGGAGCGTCCGGAGCCCTCGCCGCGGTGGTCCCGCAGCGCGTGGCCGTCGTGGTCGAGACCTCCGGCTCCTCCGGTCCGCCCAAGCGCGTCGCTCTCGCGACCGGGGCGCTGCTGACCAGCGCCGCCGCCACCCTCGCCGAGCTCGGCGGCCCGGGCCGCTGGCTGCTGTGCCTGCCCACGCACTACATCGCCGGCGTGCAGGTGCTCGTGCGCTCGATCACCGCCGACGCCGATCCCGTCGTGCTGCCGGACGGGCACTTCGATCCGCTCGCGTTCCTGGCGCTCGCCCGGACGATGCCGGCGGGTGAGCGCCGGTACTCCTCCCTCGTGCCCGTGCAGCTCGCGCGGCTGCTCGACGCGGCGGAGGCGGATTCGGCCGAGGCTGCGACCCTCCGCTCCTTCGACGCGCTGCTGATCGGCGGACAGGCGGCGCCGCGACCTCTGCGCGAGCGTGCCGCCGCGCTGGGCGTGAAGGTCCGCCTGACCTACGGATCGAGCGAGACCGCGGGCGGCTGCGTCTACGACGGGTCGCCGCTGCGCGACGTGCGCGTCCGGATCGACGACGGCCAGGTGCTGCTCGGCGGCCCGACCCTCGCCGAGGGCTACCTCGACGCCGACGGCGGGTTCGACCTCGACCGCACCGCCTCCGCCTTCAGCAGCGTCGCGGGGGAGCGCTGGTACCGGACGGGCGACGCGGGCGAGCTGGTCGACGGTCGACTCCGCGTCACCGGCCGCCTCGACCGCGTGATCGTCTCGGGCGGGGAGAAGGTCTCGCTCGACGCGGTCGAGAAGGTGCTGCGCGACGGCCCCGTCCCCGACGCGGTCGTCGTGCGCCGGGCCGACGCCGAGTGGGGCGAGGTGCCGGTCGTCGTGACCGCCGCGGCTCCCGTCCCCGTGCTCGCCGAGGTCAGGGCGGTCGTGCGGGAGGCTCTCGGCCGGGCCGCTCAGCCCGTCGCGATCGTCCGCGTGGAGACCGTGCCGCTGCTCGCCTCCGGCAAGCCGGACCGCCGTGCGCTGGAGGGCCTCGCCGCGACCGCGGACTGAGGCGTCTCGGTAGGATTCCCTCCGTGTCGAGTACGAGTCGCAAGAAGAAGCCGCAGGCGAAGCCCCGGAGCGGCCGTCCGGGCGGCAACCCGCAGAAGGTCCAGGTGGCGCCGGCCGGCGCGCGCGAGTGGATCGCCGGAGCGCGCCTGCGCACCCTGCCGCTCGCGATCGCTCCCGTGCTCATCGGCACCGGAGCGACGCAGGTCACCGACGAGGGCTGGCACTGGGTGCGCGCCCTGCTCTGCCTCGCCGTCTCGCTCGCCCTGCAGATCGGCGTGAACTACGCGAACGACTACTCCGACGGCGTGCGCGGCACCGATGCGAACCGCGTCGGCCCCTCGCGCCTCACCGGGTCCGGAGCCGCGAAGCCGAAGCACGTGCTGACGGTCGCACTCGTCTTCTTCGGCCTCGCCGCCCTCGCGGGCCTCGTGCTGACCGTGCTCTCGGGCCACTGGTGGTTCCTGCTCGTCGGCGCCGCCGCGATCGCCGCCGGCTGGTTCTACACCGGCGGACGCCGCCCCTACGGCTATCTCGGACTCGGCGACGTCTTCGTCTTCGTCTTCTTCGGCCTCGTCGCCACCGTCGGCACGACCTTCGTGCAGATCGGCCGCACCAACCAGGAGTCGTGGCTCGGCGCGGTCGCCGCGGGCCTCTTCGCCTGCGCGGTCCTGATGGTCAACAACATCCGCGACATCCCGACCGACCGCGCGTCGGGCAAGCGCACGCTCGCCGTGATCGTGGGGCCAACCGTCGCCCGTGCGCTCTACAGCGCGTTCGTGCTGGTGCCGTTCGGCATCTCGGTGATCCTGGCGCTGTTCTACCCGCTCGCGTGGCTCACGCTGTTCGTGCTGCTCGCGATCCTGCCGGCGATCCTCATCACCCTGACGGCGCGCACGGCGAAGGAGCTGATCCTGGCGCTGCAGCTGACGAGCCTGGGCGGGCTCGCGTACGCGGCGATCCTGGCGGCGGCGCTCGCGTTCTGAGGCGCTGCGCCGGCGTTCGTCGCTTCTAGCGCTCCTCGCGCGAGCGGTCGACGGCGGCGTCCTCGATGTCGTCGTCGGTCGGGGCGCGCGGCACGTCCTTGCGGCGCTCGTAGATCGCCTGCGCGATGGTCTCGCGGGGCTTGCGCAGCACGATGTACGACAGCGACATGCTCGCGACGGCGGCGATCACTCCCGCGGTCACCGCGGCGGTGAGATCGGAGTCGAGGAACGTGCGCGCCGGCAGGTACACCAGCACGAAGACACCGGCGAACATCGCCAGACGCAGGAGCGAGTAGACGACGACGGCGCGGCTGAGTTTCACCGGGACAGTGTACGTCGGGCCCCTGCGCGAGGACCGCTGCACACCCGTCCGTGAGCACCCCGGGAGGCTCCTGTCCAGCCTCCGAGCGCCCGGTCGGCGAACAGCGTGCGGACGTAGACTGAATTCCGTGATCCGCCTCTTCATCGGCCTGCTCGTGGCCCTCGCCGTCTTCACGGTCTACACCGTGATCGACGTCGCGATGAGCAACCGGCACGCGGTGCGCGCGATCCCGAAGTGGTCCTGGGTCCTGGTCGTCCTCCTGCTGCCGCTGATCGGCGCGGGCCTGTGGTTCTGGATCGGCCGACCGCGCAAGGACCGCGCGGCGGGCCGGCGCTTCACGGCTCCCGACGACGACCCCGACTTCCTCGGCACGATCCGCCAGGAGCGCGATCCCGAGAAGGAGCGCGAGCAGGCCGAGCGCATCGCCCAGCTCGAGCGCGACCTGGCCGACCTCGACGACCCCGACAAGTCCGACGGCCCCGGCCGACGGGATGCCTGAGCACCCCCCGGTCGCGCCCTCCACCCGTTCCGCGGTCGACCTCCTCACCCGCTTCGTCGCGCTCGGCGTCCGCGACGTCGTCGTCGCTCCCGGATCGCGGTCGCAGGCCCTGGCACTCGTCGCGGCCGAGCTCGAGAGTCGCGGAGCGATCCGCCTGCACGTGCGCGTCGACGAGCGCTCGGCCGGATTCCTCGCCCTGGGGCTCGCGCTCGAGACGGGGCTGCCCGCCGTGGTGATCACCACCTCCGGGACCGCGCCCGCGAACCTGCACCCCGCCGTGCTCGAGGCCGACGCCTCGGACGTGCCGCTGATCGTGCTCACCGCCGACCGGCCGGACGAACTGCGCGGCATCCGCTCGAATCAGACGACGGAGCAGCGCGAGCTGTACGGCCGCGCCGTGCGGCTGTTCGAGGACGTCGCCGCGCCCGGGCCCGACTCGGCTCCGGAGGAGACCGCGGCGCTCGCCGACCGTGCCTTCTCGGCGGCGTTGCATCCGGGCGGGCCCGTGCACCTGAATCTCGCGTTCCGCGATCCGCTGTCCTCGCGCCTGCCGGAGTTCGAGATCCCGCCGGCGGCCGAGCCGCTCGCCGCAGGGCCCTCGGAGGAGGTCGAGCGGGTCGCCGCCGGTCCCGACGAGCCGCTGACGGTCGTCATCGCCGGAGACAAGGCGGGCGACGTCGCGGAGGCCGTCGCGCGCGCGGGCGACTGGCCGCTGCTCGCCGAGGTCTCCTCCGGCGCCCGTTTCGGACCGCAGCTCGTCGTCGCCTGGCGCCGGCTGCTGGGCGAGGCCGACTTCGGCGGACGCGTCCGCCGCGCGATCGTGTTCGGCCACCCGACGCTCTCGCGCGAGGTGCCGGAGCTCCTGCGCCGGGACGACGTCGAGGTGATCGTCGTCGACCGCGGCCGCCCGCAGTTCTACAACCCGGGCCGCCGTGCGCGCCGGGTCGCGGGGATCGAGGTGGTGCGCCCCTCCGACTCGCCGCGCCCCGACCGCGCCGAGCGCGCCTGGGCCGGGTCGTGGGTGTTCCGCAGCCGCGCGCTCGTCGTCGACCCTGACGCCCTGCCCGAGGTCGCCGACGGCGGCACCATGTCGCTGGAGGACCGCCGCGGCTTCGCCCGCAACGCCCTCGCCGCCGTGCGTGCGCCGCTGACCCGCGAGTTCGTGGTGTCGTCCGTCTGGCGCGTGACCTGGCCGCACGACCGCCTGCTCTTCGGGGCTTCGCGCCTCATCCGCGTGGCCGACGGGTCGCTGCCGGGGAAGAAGATCACCGTGCACTCGAACCGCGGCCTCGCGGGGATCGACGGGACCGTCTCGACCGCGCTCGGCATCGCCGTGGCCTCGCAGGCGGGCGAGCGGGGAGCCGCCGGAGTGACTCGCGTCGTCCTCGGCGATCTCACGCTGCTGCACGAGGCCGGCGGGCTGATGCTCGCCCCCGGCGAGCGGCGGCCGCGAGTGCAGGTCGTCGTGGTGAACGACGGGGGAGGCACGATCTTCGACGGCCTGGAGGTCGCGTCGAGCTCGGCCCCGGATGCCTTCGACCGGGTGCAGTTCACTCCGCAGTCCGTCGATCTCGAAGCGCTGGCGCGGGCGTACGGATGGGCGTACTCGCGGGTCTCGACGCGCGGTGAGCTGGAGCAGGCGCTGACCGCGCCGGGCGACGGGCCGGGGATCGTGGAGATCCCACTGGGGCGCTGAGAGCGCGGTCGATCGGGACGATGGCGTCGCTCCTCCCCAAGGGGACGGTACGGCGTGCTTCCACTGATCCGTGACCGGGCGGAACGGGTCGCGGCGGACCCGGCTTGACTCGGCGCATGGCAGGAACAGGAGCAGCGGAGGCGGCGCTGCGGGAGGTTCGGGCGCACGGCGACCGTGCGGCCGAGCTGGCGCTCAGTGCCGCGCCGGTCCTGCTCGCGGCCGCCGAAGCGCTGCACGCCGGCTACGTGGCGGCTCTCGCCTGCCCGGAATGGTTCGCACGCGGGCGGAGCGAGTCGCACGGCCTGGTGGAGCGATCCATCCGAGCCGAGTTCGCCGTGGTGCTGCAGGTGTCCGAGAGGGTCGCCGCTCGAGAGATCGAGCACGCGCGGCTGCTGGTCGAAGAGCTTCCGCGGACCCGTGCTGCTCTGGCCGAGGCGCGGATGCGATGGGAAGCGGGCGGGATCGTCTGCTCCGTCGCGGCGACCCTCCCGGTTTCCTCGCGGGCCGAGTTCGACGTCCGGGCGGCCGAGCTCGCCGTCGCGATGACCCCGACGCAGCTGAGGCGCGCGCTCGCGCTGCTGCGGGAGGAGCTGCACGAACAGCCTCTCGCCGAGCGGCACGCACGCGCTCGAGCGGACAGGTCGGTGTGGATCACGACCGACGATGACGGGATGGCGACGGTCTGCGCCCGCCTACCGGCGCCGATCGCGGTCGGCGCCCTGACACGCCTCGACAGGATCGCCCGCGAGCTCCGCTGCGACGAGGACCTGCGCACTCTCGCGCAGCTGCGAGCCGATGCTCTCGGCGACCTGCTGTGCCACGGCGAGGTGGCCGGTACGGTTCCGTCCGACGAGCTCTCCACGACCTTCGCGCCCGGCATCCGCGCCGAGGTGAGGCTGATGATGTCGGACGCCACCGCTTCCGGAACCGACGACGCCGCGGTCGATCTGGACGGCTACGGGCTCGTCCCCGCCGACGCCGCGCGCGATCTCGTCGGAGCGGACGCGACATTCACGCCGGTTCGGACCGACCCGAGGACGGGCGTGATCGTCTCGGTCGGGCGAGCGCACCGCACGCCGCCTCCGCCGATGCGCCTGCTCGTCCGACTGCGGGACCGGACCTGCCGATTCCCGGGCTGCACCCGGTCGGTGACCGCCGCGGAAGCCGATCACACCATTGAGTGGCGGAACGGCGGCGAGACGACACCCTCGAACCTCGCCTCGCTCTGCGTCGCGCACCACCACGTCCGACACGGGGACCGCTGGAC
Source organism: Rathayibacter sp. Leaf248 (assembly GCF_920939495.1). Lineage (NCBI taxonomy): Bacteria > Bacillati > Actinomycetota > Actinomycetes > Micrococcales > Microbacteriaceae > Rathayibacter > Rathayibacter sp. Leaf248. The sequence goes on from NZ_CAKLAV010000002.1 coordinate 398,587, forward strand.
GTACGTCCTGCATCCCGACGGGGTCGCGGACTGGACGACGCCGACAGGCCGTCGCATCACGACGCGGCCGTCGGCGACAGCTGCGGCACTCGTTCCACGACTCGGATCGGACCATCCGCCGTCACCACTCCGCGAGTAGTGACCGCTGCGCGTGCCGGGACGAGGAGACCCGGTGACGCTCAGCTCAGAGCGTCCTGCACCGGACGGAACTTGATCCGCGTCTCCGCGAGTTCGGCGTCGGGGTCGCTGTCGGCGACGATGCCGGCGCCGGCCCACGCTGTGACCTCGCCGTCCGTGGTGATCTGGGCGCTGCGGAGACCCACGGCCCACTCCCCGTCGCCGCGACCGTCGATCCAGCCCACGGGGCCGGCGTAGCGGCCACGGTCGAACGGCTCGAGCGCGTCGATCAGCTCGAGCGCGGTGCCGGTGGGGGTGCCGGCGACGGCGGCCGTCGGGTGCAGGGCGTCGACCAGGTCGAGCGCGGTGGAGGCGTCGCCGAGCGTGCCGCGCACGTCGGTGGCCAGGTGCCACAGGTTCGGCAGTTCTAGCGTGAACGGCTCGCCACTCGTGCTGAGCGACGTCGTGTGCGGCCGCAGCTCCCTGAGCAGGCTCGCGATCGCGAAGGCGTGCTCGGAGCGGTCCTTCGTGCTCTCCAGGAGCGCCTGCGCGATCGCCGCGTCAGTTGCCGCATCCGTTCCGCGCGCACTCGTCCCGGCGAGGACCCGCGCAGTGATCGCTCCGTGATCGACCCCGACGAGGGTCTCCGGGCTCGCGCCGACGAAGCCGTCGACGGCGAAGGTCCAGCAGTCGGGGTAGGTGCTCGCGAAGTCCACCAGGATCCGTCGCAGGTCGGCCCCGCGGGGCAGGCGCCCGTGGAGGTCCCGGGCGAGCACGACCTTCTCGAGCGCCCCCGCGCGGATGCTGCCGACCGCCGATGCCACCGCCGAGCGGTAGCCGTCGGGTGTCATCGCGCCCGGCACGAGCGAGACGCGGTACTCGTCCCCGAACGGCCGCGCGGCAGTCGGCTCTGAGCCGATAGCGCCCTCCGAGGAGATCGTCGTGACCCAGGAGCGTCCCCCGCGCGACCCGACGACCGTCCGCGGCACGATCAGCACGCTGGTGGCCGACGACCGCCCCGAGAACGCGAACGCCCCGAAGGCGACGAGCCCCGTCCCCGGCAGCCCGATCGGGTCGTCCACCTCGGCGGAGGCGGACAGCACCCTCCACGCGTCGGCCGCCTCGCGCAGACGGTCCGGCCCGGAGAACTCGAGGCGCAGCGCTTCACCGAGTCCCACCAGCCCGGCACCGTTGCGCTGCCAGAGGAGGGGACGCCGCGGGTCCGCGAGAGAGGGGAGCGCTGCGGGGGAGTCCAGCGGGGTCGTCTCCACATGGAGAGGGGGAGCCCCGGCGCCGATGAGCGTCACGCCCCCAGGGTACGCCCGCGGCAGGACGGGGCCGCTCGGAGCGGGAGGGTGTGCAGGCAGCGCGAGGAGCGCCAGAGGAGCGGACGTCCCACGCCTCGCCCTCGCCCGCCGGATCCGCGCCGGTACTGTGATCCGCGCCGGAGCCGCCCGCTAGGCGGAGCTGGGCGGTTCCGGTGTCCCGCACGTCCTCCCGGAACGCTCCGGCGGGGGCGGATGCACAGCCGCCGCCCCGCCGCCCGCTCTAGACTCGATGATCGTGACTAAGGCAGACCTCACCAAGCGCCCCGACGAGGTCGCCGCCATGTTCGACACGGTGGCACCCGCCTACGACCTGACCAACACGGTCCTCTCGGCGGGCAACGACCACCTGTGGCGCATCGCCACGACCCGCGCCGTGAATCCGGCGCCGGGCGAGCGGATCCTCGATGTCGCGGCGGGTACCGGCACCTCCTCCGCCTCGCTCGCCCGCTCGGGCGCGCACGTCGTCGCCGCCGACTTCTCGCCGGGGATGATCGCGGTCGGCCGCACCCGTCAGGCGGGCGACGACCGGATCGAGTTCGTGCAGGCCGACGCCATGGACCTGCCCTTCGAGGACGAGTCGTTCGACGCCGTCACGATCTCCTTCGGCCTCCGCAACGTCGCCGAGCCGCGCACCGCGCTCGCCGAGTTCTTCCGTGTCGTGAAGCCGGGCGGCCGCGTCGTGATCTGCGAGTTCTCGACTCCTCCGCTGAAGCCTCTCGCCGCGGCGTACGACCTCTACCTCGCGAAGGTCATGCCCGCGATCGTCGGACTCGCGTCCTCGAACGACCCGGCCTACGACTACCTCGGCGACTCCATCCGTGCGTGGCCCGAGCAGAAGGTCGTGGCGTCCTGGCTCCGCGCCGCCGGCTTCGAGCGGGTCGCCTACAAGGACCTCACCTTCGGCATCGTCGCGCTGCACCGCGGGATCAAGCCGATCGTCGCCACCTCATGACACCCGGGGGCCTCGAAGGCCGAGACGTTAGGGTTTCAGTGTGAACGCCACTGCGCCCGTCGCCCGCCGCAGCCCGTCCCTGACGGCGCAGCTCGGCCTCTCCGAGCGCATCTTCTCGACCGCATCCGACCGCTCGCTCGCGCGTGCGATCGACGAGGGGCTCGAGCAGGTCGAGACGGGGCTGGTCCACCAGCTGTCCTTCGCCGACCAGGTCGCCGACGTGTCGACGCGCTACCTCCTCGAGGCCGGGGGCAAGCGCGTGCGCCCCATGCTCACGCTCCTCGCCGCGCAACTGGGCCGCGGCAACACCCCGCAGGTGCTGCTGGGCGCCCAGGCCATCGAGATCACGCATCTCGCGTCGCTGTACCACGACGACGTCATGGACGAGGCGGAGAAGCGCCGCGGCGTCCCCTCCGCTCAGACCGTCTGGGGCAACAACGTCGCGATCCTCACCGGCGATCTGCTCTTCGCCCGCGCCAACCAGCTCATGATCGAGCTCGGCGACCGCGCGATCCGCCTCCAGGCCGACACGTTCGAGCGCCTCGTCCTCGGTCAGCTGCACGAGACCGTCGGGCCGACCGAGGGGGAGGACCCGGTCGAGCACTACCTCTCGGTGCTCGCCGACAAGACCGGCTCGCTGATCGCCGCGGCCGGGCGCACCGGAGTCGTCTTCGCCGAGGGTCCCGCCGAGTACGAGGAGGCGATGCGCGTCTTCGGCGAGAAGATCGGAGTCGCGTTCCAGATCGTCGACGACGTGATCGACCTCTCCCCGCAGCCCGAGGAGACCGGCAAGAACCCGGGCACCGACATCCGCGCCGGCGTCTCGACCCTGCCGATCCTCCGCCTGCGCGAGCGCGCCGCCTCCGACCGCGGTGCCGCCGAGCTCCTCGCCCGGATCGAGAGCTACGTCAGCCGCTCGAACGACGAGATCGCGCACACCGACGAGCAGCACGCCGACATCTCCGACGCCATCGCGCAGCTGCGCGACCACGATGTGACGGCGCAGACCCTCGCCGAGGCCCACCGCTGGGCCGACGAGGCCGTCGCCGCTCTCGCCCCGCTGCCCGACGGCTCGGTCCGCAAGGCGCTCTCGCGCTTCGCGGACACGGTCGTCGACCGCAACGGCTGACCCCGATCGTCGCGGCGCGCCCTGCGCCGCAGGAAATGAGACCGGACGTGCGCCACGGCGCCCCGGCAGGAGGAACGCAATGACCAAGCTCAGGCTGGCCATCGTCGGTGCGGGGCCCGCGGGCATCTACGCCGCCGACCTCATGATCAAGGCCGAGAAGAAGTACGACGTCTCGATCGACCTGTTCGAGCAGCTGCCGGCTCCCTACGGTCTCGTCCGCTACGGAGTCGCGCCCGATCACCCGCGCATCAAGGGCATCATCACGGCCCTGCGCGAGGTCCTCGACCGCGGCGACATCCGGATCTTCGGCAACGTGCACTTCGGCACCGACCTCACCCTCGAGGACCTCAAGCGTCACTACCACGCCGTGATCTTCTCGACGGGAGCGATCCGCGACGCCCCGCTCGACGTCCCCGGCGTCGACCTCGAGGGCTCGTACGGAGCGGCCGACTTCGTCAGCTGGTTCGACGGGCACCCCGACGTGCCGCGCACCTGGCCGCTCGAGGCCTCCTCCGTCGCGGTGATCGGCAACGGCAACGTGGCGCTCGACGTCTCGCGGATGCTCGCGAAGCACGCCGACGACCTGCTGCCCACCGAGGTCCCGCCGAACGTCTACGAGGGTCTGAAGGCCTCTCCCGTCACCGACGTGCACGTCTTCGGCCGCCGCGGACCCGCGCAGGTCAAGTTCACTCCGCTCGAGCTGCGCGAGCTCGGCGAGCTGCGCGACGTCGACATGATCGTCCACGACGAGGACTTCGTGCTCGACCCCGCCTCGCAGGCCGCGATCGAGACCAACAAGCAGGTCATGGTCATCAACCGTGTCCTGAACCAGTGGCGCACCCGCGAGACCGGCAGCGCCTCCCGTCGCCTCCACCTGCACTTCTGGGCGAAGCCGCTCGAGTTCGTCGACGACGGGCAGGGCCGCGTCGCCGCGATCCGCTACGAGCGCACGGAGCCCGACGGCGAGGGCGGCGTGCGCGGCACCGGCGAGATCCGCGAGGTCGCGGTGCAGGCCGTCTACCGCGCGGTCGGCTACTTCGGCTCCCCGCTCGACGGCCTGCCGTTCGACGAGATGCGCGGAGTGATCCCGAACCGCGAGGGCCAGGTCCTGGACGACGAGGACCAGCAGGTCCACGGCGTCTACGCGACCGGCTGGATCAAGCGCGGCCCGGTCGGCCTGATCGGCCACACCAAGTCCGACGCGATGGAGACCGTGGGCCACGTGCTGCGCGACCAGGCGTCGTGGTGGACCCCCGCGCACCCCGAGGAGTCGGCCATCGTCGGGCTGCTCGACGAGCGCGGCATCGCGTACACGGACCTCGAGGGCTGGCACCGCCTCGACGAGCACGAGCAGGCGCTCGGGGCTCCGGAGGGACGCGCCCGCGTCAAGGTCGTCCCCCGCGAGGACATGATCGCGATCTCGCGGGCCGAGCTCGTCTCGGACTGAGCCCGTCGCGGGCCGACCCGCCCGCTCCGACGAGGACCCTCCGGTGCACGCCGGGGGGTCCTCGTGCATGTCGGAGGGCTCCCGTACACTGCGGGCAGCCACGAGGGCGGGACGGACGGGGACACGATGACGAGCACGACGCAGCCGGGGCCCCACGACGTGATCCGGGTGCGGGGCGCCCGGCAGAACAACCTGCGCGGCGTCGACGTCGACATCCCCAAGCGCCGCATCACGGTCTTCACGGGCGTCTCCGGCTCGGGCAAGTCCTCGCTCGTCTTCGGCACGATCGCCGCGGAGTCGCAGCGGCTGATCAACGAGACGTACTCCGCCTTCCTGCAGCAGTTCATGGGCTCGCCCGCCCGGCCCGACGTCGAGTCGCTCGACGGGCTCTCGGCCACGATCGTGGTCGACCAGGAGCGGATGGGGGCCAACGGCCGCTCCACCGTCGGCACCGCGACCGACGCCTACACGATGCTGCGGATCCTCTTCAGCCGGATCGGCGACCCGCACGTCGGCACGAGCGGCGCGTTCTCCTTCAACCTGCCCGAGGGCATGTGCCCGCGCTGCGAGGGCACGGGCCGCGCCTCCGACATCGACCTCGACGCCCTCTTCGACCGCTCGAAGTCCCTCGAGGGCGGCGCGCTCGATGCGATCCCCAACTTCGTCGTCGGCGGCTGGTACTGGAAGGGGCTCGCCGAATCCGGCCTGTACCCGGCCGACGTCCCGATCGCCGACTTCACTCCGGAGCAGCTCGACGCGTTCCTCTACCGCCCCGCCACCAAGATGGCGATCGCGGGCATGAACATGACCTACGAGGGCCTCGTGGTCAAGGTCACCCGGCTCTACCTCGCGAAGGAGTCGCCGCAGGCGCACATCCGCGCGTTCGCCGAGCGGGTGGCGACCTTCGCCGCCTGCCCCGAGTGCGGGGGAGCGCGGCTCACCGGAGCCGCCCTCTCCTCCCGCATCGGCGGCCGGAACATCGCCGAGTGCTCGTCGATGCAGGCGACCGACCTGGCCGAGTGGCTGCGCGGGGTCGACGACCCCTCGGTCGCTCCGATCGTCGAGACCCTGCTCGGCACGCTCGACTCGCTCGTCCAGGTCGGGCTCGGGTACCTCTCGCTCGACCGCGAGTCGGGCACCCTCTCGGGCGGCGAGGCGCAGCGCGTCAAGATGGTCCGGCACCTGGGCTCGAGCCTCACCGACATCACCTACGTCTTCGACGAGCCGACCGCGGGCCTGCACCCGCACGACGTCTCGCGCATGATCGAGCTGCTCCGGCGCCTCCGCGACAAGGGCAACACCGTTCTGGTCGTCGAGCACAAGCCCGAGATCATCCTGATCGCCGACCACGTCGTCGATCTCGGGCCGCGGGCGGGCGCGCACGGCGGTGAGATCCGCTACGAGGGCTCCGTCGAGGGGCTGCGCGCCTCCGACACCCTCACCGGCGAGCACCTCGACCACCGCGTCCCGCTCAAGGAGTCGGTGCGCCGCCCGACGGCGTTCGCCGAGATCCGCGGTGCCGCGACCCACAACCTCCGCGGGGTCGATGTCGACGTGCCGCTCGGGGTGCTCACCGTCGTGACCGGAGTCGCGGGCTCGGGCAAGTCGTCCCTCCTGCACGGCAGTCTCGCGAAGCGCCCCGGAGTGGTCGTGGCCGACCAGTCGCCGATCCGCGGCTCCCGCAGGAGCAACCCGGCCACCTACACCGGCGTGCTCGACGCCATCCGCACCGCGTTCGCGAAGGAGAACGGCGTGAAGCCCGCGCTGTTCAGCGCCAACTCCGCCGGAGCCTGTCCCGTCTGCAAGGGGGCCGGCCTGATCTTCACCGAGCTGGGCCCGGCCGCCACGGTCTCGTCGGTCTGCGAGGAGTGCGAGGGCAAGCGATTCACCGCGGAGGTGCTCGAGTACCGGCTCCGGGGCCTGAACATCCACGAGGTGCTGTCGCTGCCGATCGTCGAGGCGGCAGAGTTCTTCGGCTCCGGTCCGGCGCACACGATCCTCGCTCGACTCGTCGACGTGGGTCTGGGCTACCTCACGCTCGGCCAGCCGCTCAACACCCTGTCGGGCGGGGAGCGGCAGCGGCTGAAGCTCGCGATCAACATGGCGTCGAAGGGCGCGGTCTACCTCCTCGACGAGCCGACCACAGGGCTCCACCTCGCCGACGTCGACAACCTGCTGGGACTGCTCGACCGGCTGGTCGACTCCGGGAGCTCGGTGATCGTGATCGAGCACCACCAGGCGGTGATGGCCCACGCCGACTGGATCATCGACGTCGGCCCGGGAGCCGGCCACGAGGGCGGATCGATCGTCTTCGAGGGCCCACCGAGCGCCCTCGTCGCCGACGGCTCCACCCTGACCGCCCGCGCGCTGAAGGCGTACGCGTCCTGAGCGGCGAGTGGCGGCCGGACGTCCTCGGCGCCGGCTTCGAGCAGCGGACGCTCCCGCTGGGGGAGGACGACGAGGGAGAGGTCGTCGCCACGCTCGTTCGCCATCGTCCGGTCGCGCCGCGCTGGCGGGGGCCGGCGTCCGGCATCGACGTGCTCTACGTCCACGGCTGGAGCGACTACTTCTTCCAGACGGGGCTGGCCGAGTTCTGGCACGGGCTCGGGGCCCGCTTCTTCGCGCTCGATCTGCGCAAGTACGGCCGCAGCCTGCGCCCGCACCAGACCCCCGGGTTCGCCTCCGATCTCGCCGTCTACGACGAGGACATCGCGGCAGCGCGGTCGGCGATGGGGGAGCACGGTCACCGCGGCCGGCGACTCGTGCTGATGGGCCACTCGACCGGCGGCCTCACCCTCAGCCTCTGGGCCGCGCGGCACCCCGAGGAGCTCACCGCGCTCGTGCTCAACAGCCCCTGGCTCGAGTTCCAGGCGCGGGCGGTCGGGAGGCAGATGCTCGCGCCGTGGATGATGCTGCGCGCCCGCGTCGCTCCGCACGGCACGCTGCCGGTGATCGACCAGGGCTTCTACTCGCGCACAGTGTCGGCGACGCTCGAGGGCGAGTGGGAGTACGACCCGGCCTGGCGTCCGGAGCGCGGCTTCCCCGTCAGCCCGGCCTGGTTGACGGCCGTGCTCGCGGGGCACCGCCGCGTCGAGCGGGGCCTGAACCTGCGGATGCCGGTGCTCACCCTGCTCTCCTCCCGCAGCGTGCTGCTGCCGTGGTGGAGCGACGAGATGCGCTCGGCCGACGTGGCGCTCGACGTGCGCTCGATCGGCGAGCGGGCCGCCACGCTCGGAACGACGATCACGATCGCCCGGATCGACGGCGCGGTGCACGACGTCGTGCTGTCGGCCCCGCGCATCCGAGCCCGGGCGTACGCCGAGATCGAGCGGTGGGCGCGAGGCTACCTCCCGGCCGACCGCCCGATCAGCGGGCGAACGGGCCGCGCAGCGCCGCCCACTGGAGCAGCATGATCGTCTTCGCGTCGACGATCTGCACGCCGATCTGCGTCAGGGCCTCGTCGAACGACAGCTCGACGACCTCGGTGTCCTCGCCCTCGTCGGCGAGGCCCGCGAAGGCGCCCTCGCGGGAGCCTGCGCGGTACCGCCCCGCGTAGAAGTGCAGCATCTCGGTGATCGAGCCGGGGCTCATGTAGGAGTCGAAGACGTGCTCGAGGCGGCCGACCTCGAGTCCGGTCTCCTCCGAGGCCTCGCGGCGCGCGCCCTCCTCGGGTCCGTCCTCGTCGAGCAGCCCGGCGGGCACCTCGAGCAGCATGCCGTCGAGGTTGCCGTTGACGTAGGTGGGGTAGCGGAACTGCCGCACGAGCACGACCGTCCGCGCCTCGAGGTCGTAGAGCAGCACGGCCGCCCCGTTGCCGCGGTCGTACGTCTCGCGGTGCTCGGTGGTCACCCGGCCGTCGCGGTGGCGGTACTCGAACTCGGTCGTGCGCAGCACGTACCAGTGGCTCGAGAGCAGGGTGACCCGCTTCACCACCACGTCCGGGTTGCCGGTGAGGTCGTAGCCCTCCTGGTCGAGGCCGATGCGGCCCCGACGGTCGGGCTCGTCGATGCCGACACTCATGCGCGTGCTCCTGTGCTCAGCACGCCTCAGCGGAAGTTGACGAACTGGAGATCGAGATCGAGGTCGGCGCCCCGGAGCAGCGACATCGTCGCCTGCAGGTCGTCGCGGCTCTTGGACGAGACGCGCAGCTCGTCGCCCTGGATCTGCGACTTCACCGACTTGGGGGCCTCGTCGCGGATCAGCTTGTTGATCTTCTTCGCGTGCTCCTGGTCGATGCCGTCCTTCAGGGTGGCCTCGATCCGGTACTCCTTGCCCGAGGCGAAGGGCTCGCCGGCGTCGAGGCTCTTGAGGCTGATGCCGCGCTTGATCAGCTTCGACTGGAAGACGTCGAGGATCGCGTTCGCGCGCTCCTCCGTGTTGGCCTTGATCAGGATCTTCTCGCCGCTCCACGCGATCGAGGCGCCGATGTTCTTGAAGTCGTAGCGCTGCTCGACCTCCTTGTGGGCCTGGTTCAGGGCGTTGTCCGCCTCCATCTTGTCGACCTTGCTGACGACGTCGAACGTTGAATCTGCCATGGCTCCGAGTTTAGCTTCCGGGCGTCGCGGACTCCCGGGCGGTGCGGGGCGTCCGCGGAGGCTGTCCTGGTACCACTGGAGGATGCGCCGTCTCCCCGCCCTGCTCCTGCTGCCGCTCGTCGGCGCGCTGCTCGCGGGATGCAGCGCCGCCACCACGTCGACGATCGAGTACGAGGGGGGAGTGGTGACGGTCCCGCCCACCGCGCCGACTCCCGCGGCACTCGATCCCGCTCTGCTCGAGGACTCGGACGCGACGGCCGCGACTCCCGTGCGCTTCCTGACCAGCCCGGAGTGGCTGTCCGGCACCGCCGAGGGGAGCGGGATCCCGGAGCGGGCGCTGACCGCGTATGCGGGAGCCGCGCTCCTCACCTCCTCCGTCGATCCGGACTGCCGCCTCGACTGGGCGACGCTCGCCGGCATCGGCTACGTCGAGAGCCGGCACGGCACCATCTTCGGCAGCGCGCTCGGCGAGGACGGCCGTGCCGCGGAGCCGATCTACGGCCCGCGCCTCGACGGCACCGAGTTCGACCGGGTCGAGGACAACGACGGAGGGGCGCTGGACGGCGATCCGGAGGTGGACCGCGCGATGGGTCCGCTCCAGATCATCCCGGCGACGTGGATGCGGTGGGCCTCCAGCGGCTGGGATCCGCAGAACGTCGACCAGCAGGCCGTGACCGCGGCCCGCTACCTCTGCGAGGCCGGCGGGGACCTGTCGACGGAGTCGGGCTGGCGCGCGGCGATCGCGGCCTACAACCCGGCGACGAGCTACGCGGGCAAGGTGGCCGAGGCGGCGTCCCGCTACGCCGCGGCGGCGGAGTGAGGCGCCGATTTCCGATCGTCGGGCCCCGCGGGTATATTTGTCCAGCGCCTTCGGTCGAGAGCACGATTCCCGGTCGGGTGCGCCACGGCGAGTTACCCTAGCGGCCAAAGGGATCTGACTGTAAATCAGACGGCGTAGCCTTCGGGGGTTCGAATCCCTCACTCGCCACGCACTCCGCAGAACGCCCCGGTCACCAGCAGGTGACCGGGGCGTTCCCGCGTCGCGGGCCCCTTCTCCGGAGCCCGCTCGTTCAGCGCCGCAGGCGCAGCGTCACCAGCTGGAACGGGCGGAGCGACAGGGTCGCGCCGGATTCGGTGACGGAGGAGATCGTCGCGTCGTCCTCGAGCGGGCGCTCGAGCAGGTCGGTCGCCACCACCGCCGACACAGCGAAGTCGGCGGTCAGCTCGGTCGTCGACCGCAGGCCCAGCGCCTCGTAGAGCCGCACGATCACGTCACCGCTGCCGTCCTCGGCGAGTTTGACCGCCTCGACGACCGCAGCAGGGGACGAGAGCGCGACGAGCGGCGCCAGTTCCGACTCCGCCGCGCCTTCGACGCGGCGCTCGGGCAGGTTGATCCGGTAGCCGGCGGTCACCGCGTCCTGGGTCGTGGCCCCGACGACGACGCCGACGCGGAGGCGGTGCTGCCCGCGGTCCTGCTGCGGGTCCGGGAACACCGCCGAGCGCAGCAGCGAGAGCCGCGCGACGGTGGTGCTGCCGCCACCGTGGCGGGGCTGCCGGGTGACGTCGTAGCCGTACGTCGAGTCGTTCGTGATCGCGACGCCGTACGCGCCCTCGCCCACGCGGATCCAGCGGTGCGCGCTGGTCTCGTAGCGGGCCGCGTCCCACGAGGTGTTGGCGTGCGTCGGCCGCTCGATGTGCCCGAACTGGATCTCGGAGGCGAACCGGTCCGCGTGCACGTCGACCGGGAACGCGAGCTTGAGGAGCTTCTGGCTCTCCTGCCAGTCGATGTCGACCGTGAGCCCGAGCTCGGCCGAGCCGGCCTCGAGGGTGATCGTCTCGACAAGGCGGGAGGACGAGAAGGAGCGCTCGACGATCACCGAGACCCCGTCGTCGCCCAGGCGCACGCTGTCGGCGGCGATCAGGTCGGTGACGTGGTGGCGGTAGTGGTGGTCGATGTCCCAGGCGTCCCACTTGTTCGGGGTGTCGCGGTGCAGCTGGAAGACGCCGGCGCGCTCGCCCGGGGGCACCGCGTCACGGCCCGACGCGAGGTCGACCAGCTCGGCCAGCAGGCCGTCGGAGTCGACGCGGACGCGGATCCGCTCGTTCTCGAGCACGAACCCTCCGTCCAGCTCCTGCACCCGGAGGCACGAGGGCGCCATGGCGGAGGACGACGCACCGAGCGCCTCGACGCCGGCACGCGCATGCGGAGCGGCGTTGACGCGGAGCAGGTGCTCACCCGTCCCCGCCAGTGCCCGGAGCGCCTCGGCGATCACGCCCTCCAGCCGCATCGCGATCGCCGCGTAGTTGCGTTCGGCGTCCTGGTGCACCCACGCGATGGACGAGCCCGGGAGGATGTCGTGGAACTGCTGCAGCAGCACGAGCTGCCAGAGTTCGCGCAGCTCGGCGGCGGGGTACTCGGCTCCCGTGCGCACAGTCGCGGTGCTCGCCCACAGCTCGGCCTCGCGGAGGAGGTGCTCGCTGCGGCGGTTGCCCTGCTTGGTGCGCAGCTGACTCGTGTAGACGCCGCGGTGCGACTCCAGGTAGAGCTCGCCGCTCCAGACCTCGGGCTGCGGGTACTCGGCCTCGGCGGCCTCGAAGAAGGCCCGGGGCGAGGAGTGCTCGACGCGCGGCGAGCCCTCGAGAGAGGTCGTGCGCGCGACCGTCGCGACCATCTCGCGGGTCGGCCCGCCCCCGCCGTCGCCGTAGCCGTAGGGGAGGAGGGAGGCGGTGCTGCGGCCGTGGTCGGCGAAGTTCCGCTCGGCGTGGGCGAGGTCGGACGCCACGAGGTCGGAGTTGTACTTGTCGACCGGCGGGAAGTGGGTGAAGATCCGCGTGCCGTCGATGCCCTCCCAGTCGAAGGTGTGGTGCGGCATCGTGTTGGTCTCGTTCCACGAGATCTTCTGCGTGAGGAACCAGCGGGCTCCTGCGGCGCGCGCGATCTGGGGGAGGGCGCCGGAGTAGCCGAACGAGTCCGGCAGCCAGACCTCCTCGCACTCCACGCCGAACTCCTCGAGGAAGAACTGCTTGCCCGCGACGAACTGCCGGGCCATCGCCTCGCCGCCCGGCAGGTTCGTGTCGGACTCGACCCACATCCCGCCCACCGGCACGAACTGACCGGCGGCGACCTTCTCGCGGATCCGCGCGAACAGCTCCGGGTAGTGCTGCTTCATCCAGGCGAACTGCTGCGCCGACGAGCAGGCGAAGACGAAGTCGGGGTGCTCGTCCATCAGGGCGATCACGTTCGAGAAGGTGCGCGCGCACTTGCGGATCGTCTCGCGCACGGGCCAGAGCCAGGCGGAGTCGATGTGCGCGTGGCCGACGGCGTGCAGGTGGTGGGCGCTGGGGACGGCGGGGCTCGCGAGCACGTCCTCGAGGGCGCGGCGGCCGGCTGCGGCGCTGCCGGCGACGTCCGACGGGTCGACGGCGTCGGTCATCCGCTCGAGCGCGGCGAGCACCTCGGCGCGGCGGGGCGAGCCGACCGACAGCTCGCCCACGAGGCCGCGCAGCACGCGCACGTCCTGCAGCAGCTCCCAGACGGTCACGTCGAGCAGCGCGACGTCGACGCGGCGCAGAACGTACTGCGGAGCGTCGCCCGCCGTCGCGAGGTCGCCCACTGCAGTGGGGCGGAAGCTCCAGTCGCTGCCGACGTCCGGGTTCGCCGCGGCCTCGATCAGCACGTCGACGCGGCCGTCCGCGTCGACCGCTCCGGCCGCGGCGCTGTTGTAGGGCGAGATCGCCTTCACGATCACGCCGTCCGGGCGCCAGACGAGCGCTTCGGATTGGAAGCCCGACTGGCCGCCGTCGAAGCCGAGGTCCACGACCAGCTCGGGTCGCACGCCCTCGGGCAGCGCTCCGTCGACGAGCCACTCGGCGGGCACGGAGCCCGATACCTTGAGCCAGAGCGTCGACCAGGGTCGGCCCCAGGCGGTTCCGGCCGAGAACGGAGCGTACTCGGCCGAGGCGGCCTCGGCGAAGGGCACCGGTTCGCCGGGCACCTGCCAGGCGAGGAGGTCCAGCGGAGCGGTGGCGCGGTGGACGGCGGGCAACAGGCGCTCGCGGACGAAGCGGTCGACGCGCTCTTCGACGAGCAGGCGGCGGTCGTGCATGAGGAGGATTCCTTCCGGAGGGTGCGGTCGGCCGGGCTCGGGCTCAGCCCTTGACGGCGCCGGCCAGCGCCGAGGCGCCGCCGAGACCGCGCTGGACGAGCACGTAGAGCGCCAGGACCGGCAGCGAGTAGACGAGGGAGTAGGCGGCGAGCTGGCCGTAGGCGACCGCTCCGTTCGCGCCGAAGAAGTTGAAGATGCTGACCGCGGCGGGCTGCTTGTCGGGGCTGAGCAGCAGCACGAAGGGGACGAAGAAGTTCCCCCAGGCCTGGACGAAGGTGAAGATGAAGACCACCGCGATCCCGGGGCGCATCAGCGGGATGACGATGCGGACGAGCGTCGTCATGGATGACGCCCCGTCCATCCACGCGGCCTCCTCGAGGCTGATCGGCACCGAGTCCATGAAGTTCTTCAGCATCCAGATAGCGATCGGCAGCGACGAGGCGGTGAGGAAGAACACGGTCCCCATCAGCGAGTCGATCAGGTTGAGCTGCACGAACAGGCTGTAGACGGGCACCATCATCGCGGTGATCGGGAGGCAGGTGCCGAAGAGGATCCCGTAGAGGAACGGCTTCGTGATCCGCATCCGGTACCGCGAGAGCGGGTAGGCGGCGAGCAGGCCCAGCACGACGGTGAGCAGCGCCGCGCCGCCCGAGAGCAGCACGCTGTTGCCCAGCGGTCCGAAGGTCAGCTCGGGGGTGAGGACGCTGCGGAAGTTCTCGAGGGTGAAGACCGTGGGCAGCCGGACCGAGAGGGTCGGATTCGCGTCGACGGAGGCGAGCACCAGCCACAGCAGCGGCAGGGCGAAGCATGCGCCGATGATCAGCAGCACGCTGTTCGAGAGCGTGCGCATCACGCGGTGCGAGGGGGCGGACATCGAGATCGACATGGTCAGTCCACTTCCGAGCGCAGCGCGCGCACGTAGAACACGGAGAAGATGCCGCCGACGAGCAGCATGATGGTGGCGATCGCGGTGCCGAACCCGATCTGGCCGAACTTGAACGCCTCCTGGTAGGCGAGCAGCGGCAGGGTCGTCGCCGAGGTGCCGGGTCCGCCGCCGGTCATGACGTAGACGAGAGTGAAGACCGAGAGGGTCTGCAGCGTCGTGATCATGGCGTTGGTGGCGATGGTGCGGCGGATCATCGGGACGGTGACGAAGAACAGGCGCTTCGCTCCGCTCGCTCCGTCCATCTCGGCCGCCTCGGTGATCTCCGGCGGCACGTCGGCCAGGGCGGCGGAGTAGACGAGCATCGAGAACGCGGTGCCGCGCCAGATGTTCGCCACGATCACCGTGACCATCGGGAACACGTAGAGCCAGCTCGGGCCGCTGATCCCGAGCAGGGCGAGGATCGAGTTGGCGGTGCCCTCGTCGCGGAAGAACGCGTAGGAGGCGAACGCCGCCACGATCTCGGGCAGGACCCACGCGGTCACGACGATCGTGCCGACGATGCTGCGGACGATCGGCCCGGAGGCCCGCATCAGCAGGGCGAGACCCAGGCCGAGCACGTTCTGCCCGATCACGGCCGAGCCGAGCACGAACACGACCGTGAGGATCACGGCGTTGGGGAAGTCCGGGTCCTGGAAGAGGGCGACGTAGTTGTCGAAGCCGACGAACGAGTTCGCCGCGGCGGTGCTGCCCGAGAGGGAGGAGTCGGTGAAGGATCCCCAGAACGAGACGAGGATCGGCCCGAGCAGGAAGATCGCGAGGATCAGCGTGGCGGGACCCAGGGGCAGGGTGCGCAGGAGCGAGCGGCGGCGGTGCAGCGCCGCCGTCCTCGCTCCCTCGCCGGCCGGCGGCCGGGAGCCCGGGAGCTCCTGGACGTCGACCGGCCGCACGGGCGCGCGGAGGGAGGGGGTCACGCTACTCGGCTTCCGTCACGCCGTCGGCTCCGACGACGCCCTCGACGGCCTCGTCGTAGGCGGCCGCGGCCTCCTCGACGCTCTGCTGCCCGGTCATCACGGACTCCATCGCCACGGTGATCGCGTTCGAGATCTGGCCGTAGTCCTCGGTGGCCGGGCGGAAGTGCGTGTTCGGCACCAGGCTCGAGAAGAACTCGAACGACGGGTTCGCGGCGGTGTACTCGGGGTCCTCGGCGACGTCGGCGCGGACCGCGATCTGCGAGTTCGAGATCGCGTACGACTGCGAGTTGTCCTTGTTCAGGGCCGTGGTGAGGAAGTCGAAGGCCAGGTCGGGCGCCTTCGTGTTCGCTCCGATGGCCAGGGTCCAGCCGCCGGACATGCTGGTGGAGCCCGGGGCGTCGCCGAACTGCGTCGGCATGGGTGCGAGGGCGAGGGTCGAGTCCCACTCGGGCCAGGGGCTCGAGCCGCCCTCGATCCAGGCGCCGGACTGCCAGGAGCCGTCGAGCGCGATCGCGAGGGTGCTGGAGGGCAGCCACTCCGCCGTCACGTTGGTGAAGATGTTGGGGTCGAGCGCCTGCTGCGGGGTCGGGCCGAGGCCGTCCTGGTACACGTCGCCGATGAAGGAGAGGGAGTCGCGGAAGCCCTGGCTGCCCACGATCCACTTCTTCGAGTCGGTGTCGTAGAGGGTGTCCTCGGTGCCGTAGAGCAGCATCTCGAGGCCCTGCATCGAGGCGGCCTCGCCGGCGGCCTTGCCGGAGTAGACGTTCAGCGGGATCACGTCGGGCAGCTCGCTCTTGATGGTCTCGGCCGCGTCGAGCACGTCCTGCCAGGTAGCGGGCGCCCAGGGGGTCGCGATGCCGGCCTGCTCGAAGAGCTCGGTGTTGTACCAGAGGCCGCGGGTGTCGGTGCCGAGCGAGACGCCGTAGGTCTTGCCGTCCGGGCCCAGGCCGGCCTGCTTCGCTCCGTCGGCGAACTGCGACCAGTCCTCCCACTCGGCGAGGCGGTCGTCCAGCGGGAGGAGGTAGCCGGCGGCGGCGTCGGACTGGATCTTGAAGGTGTCCTCGTACTGCACGTCGGGGGCGGTGGCCGCCGACTTGTTCATCAGTGCGAGCTTCGTGTAGTAGTCCGGGCCCTCGCCCTGGATCGGGACCAGCTCGATCGTGACTCCCTCGTGGGCGGCCTCGTACTGCTCCTTCGCATCCTCCATCAGCGTCTGCATCTGGGCGAAGGTGGCGGTGGTCTGGTACGCCACCTTGATGGACTTCGGCTCCTCGCCTCCGGCGGAAGGGGTCGACGCCGAGCAGGCCGTGAGGCCCATCACGACGGTGAGTGCAGCGGCGGCGACCGCGACTCGACGGGACATGAAAGCTCCTTTGCTTCAGGGTCGCGGCTGCGACCGGACGACCCCCGCCCCCGGGGGAGGGGCGAGGGTCGGAGCGCCCGCGCGTGCGGGTCTGCTCCAGGGACCGGGCAGGGTGTCCCACCGGCCTCCGGGCTATTTATAAAACGTATTGAATAACTCTGTCAAGAGCGACGGCCCGGTGGAGAGCCGGGCGATGATGACGATCAGGTCTCGATGAGGAGCGACGCCGTCGCGGGCGTCATCGCGCGGTCCAGCACCACGCAGGCGGCGCCGATCGCCGCGATGTCCTCGCCCAGCCGCGAGCTGCGCAACTGGACGCGGTGAGTCAGCATCGAGGCGGGGTCCTCGGCGAGCGCCGTGGCGACGACGGGGAGGATCGCGCCGGCCGCCCGCTCCCAGAAGGGTCCGCCGAAGATCACGTGGTCGAGGTCGAGCAGGCCGGTGATCCCGAGTACCCCGCGGGCGATCCGCTGCGCCGCGACACCGACGATCGACGCCGCGTCCGCGTCTCCGGCGTCCGCCTGCTCGAGCAGGCGGCTGAAGCCGGCGTCGACGGAGCTCGGATCGAGACCGTCACGGAGCGGGGGCAGGATCCCGCGCTCGACCGCCTCGGCGACGAGCGCGCTCGGGGCGATGGAGTCGCCGAGGCAGCCGCGCCGCCCGCAGCGGCACAGCGGCCCGTCCGGATCGACGATGAGGTGCCCGATGTCGCCCGCGTTGCTGCTCGCCCCGCGGACCACGGCGCCCTCGACGACCAGGCCGGCACCGACTCCGGTGCCGTAGTAGAAGAGCAGGCCGTTCGCGCCCACGTCGTGCGTCGAGATCCAGGTCTCGGCGACCATGGCCGCCGTCACGTCCTTCTCGACGTGCACGGGGAGGCCGGTCGAGGCCGACAGCGACTCGCCCAGCGGCACGTCGTGCCACTCCTCGAGCAGCGGCGGGTCGAAGATCCGGCCCTGCTCGGCGTCGAGCGGTCCCGGGAAGGCGATGCCGACTCCGAGGACCCTCTCGCGATCGACGCCCGAGGTCTCGATGATCGCGGCGACGGAGGCGCTGAGGCGAGCGATCGTCTCCTCGGGGCGGATGCCGCGCGGCGTGCGCGTGCGGGCGTGGGCGACGGTGCGGCCCTCGAGGTCCAGCACCACGCAGGTGGTGACGGTGGGGTCGATGTGCAGCCCGATCGCGAAACGCGCGTCGGGCTCCAGCTGCAGGATCGTGCGCGGCTTGCCGGGGCCGGAGCCGGACTTGCCCGCCTCGCGCACCAGCCCGTCCTGGAGGAGTCGGCGGGCGACGTTCGAGAGCGTCTGCGCCGAGAGGCCGGTCTGCGCGGCGAGCTCGATCCGGCTGATCCCGGCGGGCGCCCGGCGGATGAGCTCGAGCACCAGCGCCTGGTTGTAGCCGCCGAGCGCCGGGAGGTTGGTGCCCCGCTTCATCGCTGCTCGCGGGCCAGGAACCCGGCCAGCGACAGCGGCGGGCGCCCGGTGAGGCGCTCCACATCGTCCGAGACGTGCTCGAGCTGCCCCGCGGCGATCGCGGTGTAGGTGCTCACCCAGGCGTCGACCTGCCAGTCGGGGGCGTTCCAGCGCCGCCGGGAGGCGTAGGCCTCCTCGAGCGTCTCGTCGACGAACACGGCCGGACGCCCGGCGGCGCTGAGCGTCGAGGCCACCTCGTCGAGGGTCAGCGCCTCGGGCCCCGTGAGCTCGTAGACCGCACCTCGGTGCTCGTCGGGGGAGCGGAGGATCGCCGCGGCCGTGCGAGCCACGTCCTCGCGGGCGACCACCGCCGCACGTCCCGTGCCGGCCGGCCCGCGGATCACGCCGTCCGCGCCGAGCATGTCCGGCAGGAAGTCGAGGTACAGGTTGTCGCGCAGGAAGGTCCATCCCGTGCCGGAGTCGCGGAGCGCGTCCTCCGTCGCGGCGTGATCCCGCGCGAGGGTGAACGCGGCGTCGTGCGCCGCTCCGGCGAACGAGGTGTAGACCACGTGCTCGACGCCCGCTTCCGCGGCCGCAGCGACGAGCGAGCGGTGCTCCGCCAGGCGGTGCTCGTTCTCGGACGCCGAGACCATCAGCAGCAGGCTCACGCCCTCGAGCGAGGCGCCGGGCTCGGCGAAGGTCGCGCGCACCACCTCGGCGCCCGGCAGCTCGGGGGCGCGGGAGGGATCGCGGACCAGCAGGCGGAGGGGGAGGCCGGCCGCGGCGAGCTCGCGTGCGACGCGCCCGCCCACGGCTCCGGTGGCTCCAGTGATCGCGATCGGGATGCTCATGCCTCCATGATGGCGCGGTCCCTAGGCTGGGACCATGAGTGCCCACGCCTCCCTCCTCGCCATCGCCCGCTCGATCGCCGTCGAGGCGGCGCACCTCGCCCGACAGCGGCGGGAGGACGGCGTCGAGATCGCGGCGTCCAAGTCGTCGCCCGAGGACGTGGTCACGGCAGCCGACCGCGAGGTCGAGCAGCTGATCCGGCGACGTCTCGAGGAGGCGCGTCCCGACGACGGCTTCCTGGGGGAGGAGTCGGGGAGCGGAGGCGGCACCAGCGGGCTCACCTGGGTCGTCGATCCGATCGACGGCACCGTCAACTACCTCTACGGCATCCCGTCCTACGCGGTCAGCATCGCGGTCGTCGAGGGTGAGCCGGATCCGCGGACCTGGACGGCGCTCGCCGGCGCCGTGGTGAACGGGTCGACCGGGGAGGTGTACGCGGCCTCCCTGGGCGGCGGCGCCTCGCGGGACGGAGCCGTGCTGCGCGCCGTCGCGCCGGCCTCGCTCTCGCTGGCGCTGGTCGGCACGGGCTTCGGCTACGACTCCGCGCGGAGGATGCGCCAGGGCGCGGTGGTGCAGGAGCTGCTGGGCTCGGTGCGCGACATCCGCCGGATCGGCTCGGCGGCGCTGGATCTGTGCGCCGTCGCGTCGGGTCAGCTGAACGCCTACTTCGAGCGGGGGCTGAACCCGTGGGACCAGGCGGCGGGCGTGCTGATCGCCCAGGAGGCGGGGGTGCGCGTGGAGGGCTTCGAGGGCCGTCCGGCGAGTTCCGATCTGCTGATCGCGGCGCCGGACCCGTTGTTCGGCGAGCTCGAGCCTCTGCTCCGCCGCTTGCGCGCCGACGAGGTGTGAGCGCTCTCCGAGTGCGATCCGAGCGCGGAGTCGATGCATGCGTGCGAATGGGCACGCAACGGAGCAGTGCTCGCAGCGGCGTTCGACGCTCGGATCGTGCCTCTGCACCGACCGCTCTGGTTGGATTCCGCCTTCCGTGGGTATCCTTTATGAATTCGTGACATTCGCACAGGATGTCGTCGCGAAGACCCGAGACGCCGCCCGGCCCCTGACGGAGTGCGCCTCGCCCGCCTGTCCCCGACGGAAGATCCCGATTTCGTGAGCCCCGATTCGCCCTCCCCCGCTGCGTCCGCATCGACCCCCGGCGAATCGACCCCACCGCTCTCCCGACGCGAGCTGCGCGAGCGCGAGCGGGCTCAGGCCCTCGCGGCCGAGGTGGCCGCCGAGTCCGACACCGCCGCTCCGGTCGCCACCGACCTGCTCGACGCCGAGCGCCGGGTCGCCCGGGCGCGTGCCGCTGCGACCCGCGCTCCCGCTCCTGTACCGGCTCCCCGGGTGACCCCCCTCCGACCCGCGCCGCGCACCCGCGTCGGCGGGCTCGTCGCCCTGTCCTTCGTCGCCGCCATCGTCGCCGCGACCTCGCTGCCGGCGACCTCCCTCCTCACCGCCGAGGACGTCCAGGCGCAGAACCTGACCGGTGTGCTCGCTCCGGGGGTCGACCGGCGCGAGGGCTCGCAGTCCTTCGTCGCCGGGGCCGTCGGCGCCGAGACCGTCGCGCGCGACGGCTTCGGGGTCCAGGAGCGCAAGACGCAGACCGACGTCGCGGCCATCGTCCGCACCTCCGACGCCGGCTTCACGAACGACCAGAACGCGTCGATCCAGTGGCCCTTCGCCGTCGGAGTGCCGGTGGGAGACCGCTTCGGCTACCGCAACTGCGCGGGCTGCTCGGTGAACCACGGCGGCACGGACTTCAACCCCGGCAACGGCTCGCCGATCCAGGCGATCGCCGACGGAGTCGTGCGCACCGTGATCGATGGCGAGGGCTCCCTGGGCGTGCACGTGATCGTCGACCACGAGATCGACGGCGAGCTGGTCTCGAGCGTCTACGCCCACATGCAGCACGGCACCGCCGCGGTGAAGGAGGGCGACCCGGTGAAGGTCGGTCAGCTCCTCGGACTCGTCGGCAGCACGGGCATGTCGACCGGACCGCACCTGCACTTCGAGATCCGGATCGACGGGGTCACGAAGGTCGACTCGTACCTCTGGCTGAAGGCCAACGCCGGACGCTGACCGCCGGCGCAGTCGGGCCCGGCTGCTGGGCCGGTACCGTGACCGGACGCGCGTGCGATCTGCAGGTATTCGTACGATCTGCAGGCCTTCGCGGCGTGAGAGCGCGCTCAACCGCGAAGACTCCTCCGCTCGACCGCGGAAGCCCTGCACATCGCACCGATGCCTGCAGATCGCACGGACGCCTGCAGAGCGTGCAGGCGCCGGACCTGCCCGACCCGTCAGCTCGTGCGCAGCCAGACCGTCGTGTCGCCCGGCAGCGCCGGCTCGTGCAGCTCCTCGGAGGAGAGCACGACCGTGCCGACCGGCAGCTCCACCGGCTCGGAGCCGGTGTTCGCGACGACCGTGACGCCTCCGTTCCGGAACGCCACGACCTCCTCCGGGTACCCGTCGAGCCACTCGATCGACCCCTCGCCCAGCCGCGACGCGCGGCGCTCGGCGAGCAGCGCCCGGTAGAGCTCGAGGGTCGACCCCTCGACTCCGCGCTGCGCGTCGCGGGCGAAGGGCGCCCAGTCGCCGGGCTGCGGCAGCCAGGAGTCGCCCGACGCGCTGAAGCCGTAGGCGGGAGCGTGGGCCTCCCAGGGCAGGGGGACGCGGCAGCCGTCGCGGCCGTAGCGCTCGCCCTTCGTGCGGAACCAGGTCGGATCCTGCCGCGACTCGTCCGGCAGATCGATCGCCTCCGGCAGGCCGAGCTCCTCGCCCTGGTACACGTAGGCGGAGCCGGGCAGCGCGAGCATCAGCGCCGTGGCGGCGCGGGCGCGGCGCAGACCCAGCACCGGGTCGGGGAGTCCGGCGGACTTCGGGCCGATGCCGTAGCCCTGCGGGTTGTCGGCCGTGAGCGCGAGGCGGCTCGCGTGGCGCACGACGTCGTGGTTCGAGAGCACCCAGGTCGACGGGGCGCCCACCGCGGCGAACGCCGTGAGCGAGGAGTCGATGATGTCGCGCAGGGCGGGACCGGCCCACGGCGTCTCGAGGTACGCGAAGTTGAACGCCTGGTGCATCTCGTCGGGCCGGACCCAGCGGGCGAGCTTCGGCAGAGGCTGCACCCACGCCTCGGCGCAGAGCACGCGGTCGGCCGGGTACTCGGCGAGCAGCGCGTGCCAGTCGCGGTAGATCTCGTGCACGCCGTCCTGGGCCCAGTAGGGGGCCGTCTCGGGGTCGGGGTCGTCGGCCGGTGCCACTCCGCCCATGGAGCCGCTGTCGGCGGGGGGCGTGTAGTCGGGCAGGCCGTCGGCCTTGATCATGCCGTGCGCCACATCGACCCGGAAGCCGTCGACTCCGCGGTCGAGCCAGAAGCGCAGCACCTCGCGGAAGCGCTCGCGCACCCACTCGTTCGTCCAGTCGAAGTCGGGCTGCGACGTGTCGAAGAGGTGCAGGTACCACTGGCCGGCCGCGCCGTCGGGCTCCGTGATCCGCGTCCACGCCGGACCGCCGAAGACGGACTCCCAGTTGTTCGGCGGCAGTTCGCCGGTCTCGCCCCGGCCGTCCCGGAACAGGTAGCGCGCGCGCTCGGCGCTGCCCGCGGGCGCCGTCAGCGCCTCCTGGAACCAGCGGTGCGCGCTGGACGAGTGGTTGGGCACGAGGTCGACGATGATGCGGATGCCCAGCGCGTGCGCGCGGGCGAGCATCGCGTCGAAGTCGGCGAGGGTGCCGAAGAGCGGATCGACGTCGCAGTAGTCGGCGACGTCGTAGCCCGCGTCGTTCTGCGGGGAGGTCATGAAGGGCGAGAGCCAGATCGCGTCGACGCCCAGCTCGGCCAGGCTGTCGAGGCGGCCGGTGATACCGGGGAGGTCGCCGATGCCGTCGCCGTCCGCGTCCGCGAAGGACCGCGGGTAGATCTGGTAGATGATGGCGGAGCGCCACCACTCGGAGCCCGAAGTGCTCGGCGAGTCGGCGGGGAACACGACCGGCTCGTTCGCGGGCGCGCCGGAAACAGGGGATTCGAGGGGCATGCGGCCAGGATAGAGCACCCCTCGCGGGCAGGCGGTGCACGACGTCGTAGGGTCGACGGGTGACCGACGAGACTCCCGACGAGGCCAGAGCCCGCCGCCGCCGCGCCCTGCTCTGGGTGGTGCCGCTGCTGGTGCTCCTGCTCGGCGGCCTGCTCGCCGCGACCCTCGCGATCGGCGGCTTCGCGGCACGCTCGATGACGGGCGCTGCGGGAGCACCGACCGCCGGAGCGGCGCTCCTGCGCTGAACGCCTCGGCGCCTGCTCGAGGCCCCGCTCCGGGCTCGAATCGTCGCAGACCCGGCCTACGCCGTCGCCGCCGGCCCGTCCTCGTCCTCGGGCTGCGGCGCGCGCGAGGTCCGCGCCGCCTCCTCCGACGTGTGACCCGACTCCGGCCCCGTGGTCGTGCGTGCCTGCTCATCCGCCCGCGACACGGCCTCGGCGAGCTCGTCGGCCACGAGGTACCCGGTCGAGACCGCCTCGGCGCGGTACGCGGCGCGGCCGACCATGTGCGCCGAGACCGGCACGGTCAGCAGCTGGAACCCGATCACGAGGATGATCGTGCCGGCGGCGGCGAAGCCCGGGTTCCGGATCGCCACGGCCAGCATCACGCAGATCAGGCCGAGCACCTGCGGCTTGGTCCCCGCGTGCATCCGCGAGAGCAGGTCGTCGAAGCGCATCAATCCGATCGCCGCGACCAGCGAGAGCAGCCCGCCGGCGAGGAGCAGCACGGCGGTGAGGACGTCGAGCACGAGGTCCATGTCAGTCCTCCTCGCGGTTGGCCATGAACTTGGCGACGCTGATCGAGCCGAAGACGGCGAAGAGCGCGAGGCCGAGGGCGACGGGGAGGGTGGTGGCGTGCCGGTTGACCGCCATCTCGGCTCCGATCCCGCAGATGATCGTGGCGACCAGCACGTCCGCCGCGACCACGCGGTCGAGCACCGAGGGGCCGAGGAGGATGCGCACCAGCGCGAGCAGGCACGCGATGCCGAACACGGGCACGAGGATCCAGACGAGCCAGTCGATCATCGGAGCACCCCCGCACCCTCGCCGAGCGGCTGGTTCACGCGTGCGACGTCCTCCTTCGAGCCGATCGCGCGGACGATGCGCGCCTCGGTCCGGAGCACCGTGCGGCGCACCTCCTCGATCCGCTCGCCCTCGTCGTGGGTGACGCCGAGGACGTGCAGGTAGAGCACGTTCTGCTGCGGGTCGACGTCGATCACGAGCGAGCCCGGGACGAGCGACACCGCCTCGGTGGTCCAGACGAGCATGCCCTCGGAGCGGCTGCGCAGGTGCACCGCCACGATCGCGTTGTGCACCGGGACCGGAAGGGTGAGGATCTGCCACGACACGCGCACCGACGCGCTGGCGATGTCGAGCAGCAGGCGCAGGAGGAAGAGCAGCACGAACCACGGGTTGATGCGGTTCGAGAACTCGACGGGCGGGAGGTAGAAGACCCGGGTGATCAGCAGGGCGATCAGGAAGCCCGAGACGATCGAGAGCACAGAGACGTCGTCCCAGAGCAGCACCCAGATGCCGACGAGGGTGACGAACATCGCGACGCGGTTCCAGATGTCCACGCGGCGGCGGGGGCTCATCGGGGGCCCTCCTCTCCGAAGGACGAGTCGCGGTACACGGTGGCGATGTAGGTCGACGGGTCGGCGATCTCGGCCGCGGCGTGCTCGCTCGCGTCGTAGAGCGGACCGGCGCCGACGGTGAGCGCGATGCTCACGAGCACCATGCCGGCGGTCGCGAGCACCATCATGGGCGGCGAATGCCGGGTGCGGACGGTTCCCGTGTCGTGCGGATCCTCCTGCAGCTGGTCGATCAGCGGCGACTCGTAGCCGGGCACCTCCTCCTGGCGGCGCCAGAACGCCATGTTCCAGACGCGAGCGACGGCGTAGAGGGTGAGCAGCGAGGTGACGGCGCCGGCGGCGATGACCGCCCAGATCAGCCACGAGGGCTGGTCCGTCGCCGACTCCGTGCCGGCGACGAACAGGCCGACCTTGCCGAGGAAGCCGGTGAACGGAGGGATGCCGCCGAGGTTCATGGCGGGGATGAAGTAGAGGAGCGCCAGCAGCGGCGAGGCCTTCAGCAGCCCGCCCAGCCGCAGGATCGACGTCGTCCCTCCCACGCGCTCGATGAGCCCCGTCGCGAGGAACAGGGTGGTCTGCACCGTGATGTGGTGGATGACGTAGAAGATCGTCGCCGCGTATCCCGCCTGCGACCCGATCGCGATGCCGAAGACCATGTAGCCGATGTGCGAGACCAGCGTGAACGACAGCATGCGCTTGATGTCGGCCTGGGCGACCGCGCCGAGGATCCCGACGACGAGCGTCAACAGGGAGACCACGAGCAGGACCGCGCTGAGATCGCCGCCGGGGAACAGCAGCGTCTCGGTGCGGATCAGCGCGTAGACGCCGACCTTGGTGAGCAGGCCCGCGAACACCGCGGTGACCGGCGCGGGGGCGGTCGGGTACGAGTCGGGCAGCCAGAACGACAGCGGGAACACCGCCGCCTTGATGCCGAAGCCCAGCAGCAGCACCACGTGCAGAACGAGCTGCACGTCGGCGGGGAGCTCGGCGATGCGGATCGAGAGCTGCGCCATGTTGACCGTGCCGGTCGCTCCGTAGAGCAGGCCGATGGCCGAGAGGAAGAACACGCTCGAGACCAGGCTCACGACCACGTAGGTCGTGCCCGCCCGGATGCGCGGCGCGGTGCCGCCCAGCGTGATCAGCACGTAGCTCGCGGCCAGCAGGATCTCGAAGCCGACGTAGAGGTTGAAGAGGTCGCCCGCCACGAAGGCGTTGAGGATGCCCGCCGAGAGGATCAGGTAGGTCGGGTGGAAGATCGTGACCGGTGTCTCGCGGTTGCCGTCGACCAGGCCCTGGCCCACCGAGAACAGCAGGACGCCCAGCAGCGTGATCGAGGTGATCACGAGCATCAGCGCGGCGAGCGGATCGACGACCAGCACGATGCCCCACGGCGGCTCCCAGCCGCCCACGTAGACGGCGCTGCCGCCGTCGTCGTTCGTCAGCACGAGCACGAGCAGCACGGAGGAGATCACGAGGACCGCCGACAGCGTCACGATGTTGACGAGGATCTGGGCGCGGCGGTGGCGGCCGAGGACGAGCGCGACCGCGGCTCCCAGCAGGGGGAGGGTGACGACGAGGGGGATCAGCACGTTCATCGGTCCTCCTTCCTGTCGTCGCTCATCGAGCTCTCTCCGTGCCTGGCCGCCGTGCCCTCGTCGCTCGCCTCGAGCAGGTCGTCGAGGGCCTTGTCGTCGGCCGTGGTCTGCGCCGAGATGCCGGCGGCGTCGGCGCGCACCGACGCGTCGGTCTCGTCGTCCTCCACCTGGTCGGCGTTCGCGAGGCGCCACCGCCGGTAGATCATGGCGAGCAGGAACGCGGTGATGCCGAACGTGATCACGATCGCGGTCAGGATCAGCGCCTGGGGGAGCGGGTCGGCCATCCCCTCCGCGGTCTCCTCGTAGCTGCGGCCGTCGTTCACGAACGGAGCGAACCCCGACCGGCCCGCCATCAGCAGGATCAGGATGTTGGTCGCGTTGCCGATCAGGACGAAGCCGATCAGGATCCGGGTGAGGCTGCGCTCGAGCATCTGGTAGACGCCGGCGGCGTACATCACGGCCATCACGACCACGAGGACGAGGGTGGTGCTCATGCGCCGTCCCCCCGTCCCGGGCCGCCGACGACCGTGGATCCGGTGGGGAGCTTCGTCTCGAGCCCGTCGACCGTGCCGGCGCCGGGGCCGGGGGTGCTGTCGGTCGAGTGGGTGACGCCGTCGCCCGAGGGCGAGCCCTGCTCGGCCTCCTCGCCGTGGCGGTCGACCTCGCCGCCGAGGCTGCGGAGGATGTCGAGCGCCAGGCCGATCACGATGAGGTAGACCCCGATGTCGAAGAGGGTGGAGGTGCCCAGGTGCAGCTCGCCGAGGATCGGCACGTACAGGTCGAGCCAGCTCGACTCGAGCACCTCGAGTCCGAAGAAGAGGGAGGACACCGCGGTGCCGACGGCGAAGAGGAGCCCGAGTCCGAGCACCTTGCCCGCGTCGATCGGAGCGGCCTCGCCGAGCTCGAAGCGACCACCCGCGAGGTACCGCGCGACCAGGGCGAGGCCGGCGAGCAGGCCGCCCGCGAAGCCTCCGCCCGGGGTGTTGTGGCCGGTGAAGAGCAGGTAGACCGACACGATCATCGCGGGGTGGAACAGGAGGCGCACGAGCACCTCGAGCACGATCGAGCGGTTCTCGGGGCGGAGCGTCCGCCCGGCGACGAGCCAGGAGCCGCGATCGCCCTCGCCCGCGGACTGCTCGGACTGCGGCGCGGGGGCCGTGAGGTCGCTGGCGCGCTCGCGGCGGTCGTCGGCGCCCGGCTGCT
This sequence comes from Rathayibacter sp. Leaf248, assembly GCF_920939495.1. Lineage (NCBI taxonomy): Bacteria > Bacillati > Actinomycetota > Actinomycetes > Micrococcales > Microbacteriaceae > Rathayibacter > Rathayibacter sp. Leaf248. The sequence goes on from NZ_CAKLAV010000002.1 coordinate 426,099, forward strand.
CCAGGCGCGGGGCGCCTCCCGCCCGGCTCGAGAGGAAGATCAGGCTCGCGACTCCGGTGGCCACGACGACGAGGACCGAGATCTCGCCCATAGTGTCCCAGGCGCGGATGTCGACGAGCAGGACGTTGACGATGTTGCGGCCCTTCCCCTCCTCGTAGGCGAGGCGGGGCAGGTCGACCGAGATCGGAGTCGCGGTGCGGGCCCCGAGGGCGATGGTCGCGACGACCGCCATGACGGCTCCGACCGAGATGCCGATCACGGCGCGCAGGCGCTTGCGCATCGGCTGGTGCTTCGCGGCGATCCGGGTGGGCAGGCGGCGCAGCACGAGCACGAAGACGACCAGCGTCACCGTCTCGATGAGCGCCTGGGTCAGGGCGAGGTCGGGGGCGCCCTGGAGCGCGAAGAGCGCGACCATGCCGTAGCCCGTGGCTCCCGCCAGCAGCACGGCCGCGACGCGGTTGCGGGCGAGCGCGCAGAGGACCGCGGCGAGGATCATCACGGCGGCGACCGCCAGCTGGCCCGGGGTGTCCCAGAAGACCAGCTCATCGGGCCAGGTGCGGTTGAACGCCGCGGCACCGCCGGCTCCGACGACGAAGACCGCGAAGATCACGGTGAGGTAGCGGGGGAGCGATCCGCGCTGGACGAACTCGGTCACCGTGCTGGCGACGCGGTCGAGCCAGCGCACCGTGGCCCAGTAGCCCTCGGCCGAGTCGATGCGGTTGGGCACCTTCGACTGCAGGCGGGCGACCGCGACGCGCTTCGCGAAGAGCAGGAGGCCGATCGCGATCACGAGGGCGCTCAGCGCGAGCGCCGGCTCGAAGCCGTGCCAGAGCGCCAGGTGGTAGCCGCCGTGGTCCGACTCCTCGGCCGCCGCGACCAGCTCCGCGTCCCCGTCGGGAGCGCCGAACGGGAGGGTGTCGGCGTAGACCGCGATCAGCGGGTCGAGCACCGACGCGGCGATGCCGAACACGACGCTCGCGGCGGCCAGGAGCACCGGCGGAGCGGTGAAGGTCCACGGCTCGGCGTGCAGGTGAGTGTCCTCCAGCCCCTTCTTGCGCGCGAAGGCGCCCCAGAAGAAGCGCGCCGAGTACGCCACGGTGAGGATCGAGCCCAGGACGAGTCCGATCAGCGCCACCCAGGCCCAGGCCGAGCCCTGCTCGATCGCCGAGATCAGGCTCGTGAAGACGGCCTCCTTGGCGACGAATCCGAGCAGCGGGGGCACTCCCGCCATCGAGAGCACGCCCAGCAGCGCGGCCCCCGCGAGCACCGGCGCCCGGCGGCCGAGGCCGCTGAGCTTGCGCAGATCGCGGGTGCCCGCGCGGTGGTCGACGATGCCGACCACGAGGAAGAGGAGCGCCTTGAAGAGGGCGTGACCGACGAGCAGGGTGAGCCCGGCCAGCGCGGCGTCGCGTGAGCCGAAGCCGACCGCCACGGTCAGGAAGCCGAGCTGGCTGACGGTGCCGTAGGCGAGCACGAGCTTGAGGTCGTACTGGCGGAGCGATCGCCAGCCGCCGACGAGCATGGTCCAGACGCCGACGCTCACCACCACGGGCAGCCAGACGGAGTCGTCGGCGAACCCGGGCGCGAGGCGGGCGACGAGGTAGATGCCCGCCTTCACCATCGCGGCGGCGTGCAGGTAGGCGCTGACGGGGGTCGGCGCGGCCATGGCGGCCGGCAGCCAGAAGTGGAAGGGGACGAGTGCCGACTTCGAGAAGGCGCCGAGCAGCACCAGCACCAGGGCGGTCGAGACGATCGGGCCGGACGGCGCCGCGGCGACGATGCCCGCGAGGCTCGTGGTGTTCGACTCGACGATGAGGATCACGACGCCGACGAGCATCGCGAGACCGCCGAGCGTGGTCACGAGCAGGGCCTGGAGACCGGCTCCGCGGCTCTCCTTGCGACCGCTGTAGTGGCCGATCAGGAGGTAGGAGAGGACGCTCGTGGCCTCCCAGAAGACGAAGAGGATGATCACGTCGTCGGCGGTGACCAGCCCGTACATCACTCCGGCGAAGGCGGAGAGCAGGGCGGCGAAGCGGCCCAGCGACGGCTCGTCGCGCGAGAAGTAGGACGCGCAGTACGCCAGGACGAGGGCGCCGACTCCGCTGACCACGAGCGCCAGCACGACCGAGAGGGCGTCGAGGCGGAACGACAGCGCGATGTCGAGCGCGGGGATCCACGGCACGGTCTCGCGGATCTCGCCGCCGTCGAGGATCGTGGGGAGCGCGGTTGCGGTGGCGACGAAGGTGCCGGCGGGCACGAGCGCCAGGGCGTAGAAGGTCTTCGGGCCGAACCGGTCGACGATCCAGGGGGTCACGACGGCCAGGGCGAACGAGATCGCGAGGATGAGGAGCATCACATGTTCCTCCCAAGGCGTACCCAGCACAGTCGTACCTCCAGGGTATCCGAGGGGTGTGGCGCAGAACCTGAGTGCGGCGAGGCTTGACGGGTCACGGGGTCTCGGAGAAGCGCCGGGCTCCTGCCGCGGTGCGCCGCCGCACCGTAGCGTGGGGCCATGGCCCGCTCCCTCCTCCCCGATCAGCTCTGCCGGATCCGTGTGCACGACGTCGCCTCCGGCACGTCGACGACCGTCTTCGAGTCGCGCACTCTGCTCGTCGAAGCGCCCAACTGGTCGCCCGACGGCTCGTTCCTCGTCATCAACGGCGACGGCCTGCTGTTCCGGCTGCCGCTCGAGGGTGCCGACGCGGGCACGCTCCAGCCGGTCCCGCTCGACGGCGTGCCGGAGGAGCTCAACAACGACCATGTGCTCGCCCCTGGTGGCGGACTCTCGTACGTGTCGGCGCGCGACGGCCACCTCTACGCGGTGGCGCTCGACGGCTCGGCGCCGGCGCGGCGGCTGACGGAGGAGGCGCCCGGAGCGCGCTTCAAGCACTACCTCCACGGAGTCTCGCCCGACGGCACGCTGCTCGCCCTCATCGGCGGTGGCGAGGACGCCTCCGGCCGCTGGGTCACGAACGTGTACACGATGCCCGCCGAGGGAGGCCCGCTCACCGCGCTGACCGCCGACGAGCACCCCGACGACGGGGTCGACTTCGACGAGACCGGCGACGTCCTCTACTTCAACTCCGAGCGCGGTGGCGGAGGTCGGGCCCAGCTGTTCCGGATGCGCCTCGACGGCTCCGAGCTCGAGCGCGTCGTCGAGTCCGCCACCGTCGACTGGTTCCCGCACGTCTCTCCCGACGGAGCGCTCCTGCTCTCGCTCGCGTACCCGGACGGCACTGCAGGCCACCCGGAGAACCTCCCGGTGGAGCTGCGCCTGCTGGACCTCGCGGGCCGGCCCGCCGGATCCGTCGAGCCCGGCCGCGTGGTGGAGCGGCTCTTCGGCGGGCAGGGCACGATCAACGTCGCCGGCTGGGCTCCCGACTCGTCCCGCTTCGCCTACGCCGACTACCCGCTGCCCGAGCACCTCTGAGAGCGGAGCGGGCTCGGCGCCTGAGTGCTTGCTCCACATGCGCCGGAGGGGGAGTGAGCGCCCCGCACCCAGCGGGTTGAATCGGATCATGACGATCGACAGCGCCCCCACCGCCCACGACTCCTCCACCCGCGCACCGCTCGGCGACTCCGGCATCGAGGTCTTCCCGCTCTCGCTCGGCGGCAACGTCTTCGGCTGGACCGCGGGACGCCAGACCTCCTTCGACGTCCTCGACGGCTACGTGGCCGCGGGCGGGAACTTCATCGACACCGCCGACTCCTACTCGGCGTGGGTCCCCGGCAACAAGGGCGGCGAGTCCGAGACGATCGTCGGCGAGTGGCTGAGCCGCCGCTCGGACCGCGACGACGTGGTCGTCGCGACGAAGGTCAGCCGCCACCCCGAGTTCCCGGGCCTCGCCCCCGACACCGTGCGCGCCGCCGCCCGCGCCTCGCTCGAGCGCCTGCGCACCGACCGCATCGACCTCTACTACGCCCACTTCGACGACGACGCGGTCGAGATGGAGGACATCGCCCGCGTCTTCTCGGAGCTCGTCGACGAGGGCCTGGTGCGCGCGATCGGCGTCTCGAACTTCAGCGCCGAGCGCATCGCGGAGTGGCTCCGCATCGCTGCGGCGGAGGGACTGCACGCGCCTGTCGCCCTGCAGCCGCACTACAACCTCGTCGAGCGCGGCATCGAGGCCGACCTGCTGCCGCTCGCCCGCGAGCACGGCCTGGCGGCCGTCCCCTACTACGCCCTCGCCTCCGGGTTCCTGACCGGCAAGTACCGCGACGGCACGACGTCCGACTCGCCCCGTGCCTCCGGAGCCGCGCAGTACCTCGACGACCGCGGTCGCCGGGTGCTCGGCGCGCTGGACGCGGTGGCGGAGGGGCACGGAGTCGAGGTCGCGACGGTCGCGCTGGCCTGGCTCCGCTCGCAGCCCGGAGTCGTCGCGCCGATCGCCAGCGCCCGCGTGATGGAGCAGCTCCCCGCCCTGGTCGCCTCCGCGAGCCTCGTCCTCGGCGAGGCCGAGCTCGCCTCCCTCGACGCGGCGAGCCGCTCCTAGGCGGGCGGGTCTCGAGACGCGCCTGCGGCGCTCCTCGACCAGCGAGCTCGACCACCCCACCCGCGGTCACCGCCCCTCCAGCGAGGTGCTATTGTCTAACGGTGCCAAATCGCGGGCACGCCCCGAGAGGGGCAGGCCCCCCGGGGCCGGAGCCCGCAGGTGCGCCCCCTTAGCTCATTGGTAGAGCACTTCCTTGGTAAGGAAGAGGTAGTGGGTCCGATTCCCACAGGGGGCTCCGTTCCCCGCAGGTCGAGCCTGCGAAGAACGCGCGGCGGGGTAGCTCAGGTGGTTAGAGCACACGGCTCATAATCGTGGTGTCGCGGGTTCAAGTCCCGCTCCCGCTACGTTCCGGAAGAACCCCGGCTCCTCGAGAGCCGGGGTTCTTCTGCTTCCAGGCCGCGCCGTCAGACCGCGCAGCCCGCGAAGAGCACGTCGTCCGAGGCGACCAGGTCCTCCAGCCGCAGCAGCCGCTCCAGGTCGTGACCGGCCGCCAGCGCGTTCGCCTGCTCGAGGTCCGTCTGCGGCGCGAGCCGCCCCTCCATGACACCGCCCAGCGCGCGCACGGCGCACGCCGCGACGACGCCCTCCGGCGTCCCCCCGATGCCGAGAACCAGATCGACCGCGCCGTCGGGGTCGGCCGCCTCGATCGCGACAGACACGTCGCCTTCGCCGCGCAGCGACAGCGCGACTCCGACGCCGCGCAGCTCGGCGATCAGGGCGACGTGCCGCGGCTTGTCGAGCACCGCGACCACGAGCTCCTCCACCGGCCTGCCCAGTGCCTCCGCCAGCGCCCGCGCGTTGTCGCCGGGGGAGCGGTCGAGCGAGACGACTCCGGCGCCGGCCGCCGAGCAGACGAGCTTGTCCATGTAGAAGACGTCGCGCGGATCGAAGAGCGCGCCCCGCGGCGCCAGCGCGATCACGCAGACCGACCCGGGCAGCCCCTCGGCGGTCAGTCGTGTGCCGTCGAGCGGATCGACGGCCACGTCGCACGAGGGGGAGGTCGCGCGGCCGAGGCGCTCGCCGTTCGCGAGCATCGGCGCCTCGTCCTTCTCGCCCTCACCGATCACCACGACTCCGTCGAACGGAGCGTCGGCCAGCACCTCGCGCATCGCCGCGACGGCGGCGGCGTCGGCCGCCTCCTTGTCACCGCGTCCGTGCCAGGCCCTGGCCGCTTCCGCCGCCGCCCGCACACTGTCGGCGATCGCGTAGCGCAGCTCCAGGGAGTAGGCGTCCGACGCGATCAGCCGCACGTCGCTCATGCGCGAGCCGGCTGCGCCGTCGCGGTGCGCACGAGGCGCTCGAGCGTGCGCAGCCCGTCCGAGGACAGCACCGACTCCAGGTGGCCCTGCACCGACGCGACGTGCTCGCCGCGGAGCGCGTCGACCACTCCGCTGACCGGGTCGCCCGACACCTCGAGATCGAGCAGCGGGGTGCGCTCGACACCCGATCCCGCCACCGACGAGAAGGTGTTGTAGAAGCCGATCGCCGCCTCCTCGCCGAAGACGTCGACGGCGAGGCGCACGCCCTGCCGCGGAGCAGGCAGAGGCTCGACCGGCAGTCCGGCGAGCAGCGAGAGCATCTGGTGGCTGAGGCAGACGGCGAGCATCGGCCGCTCCGACTCGAGCCGCTCGGTCATCAGCTCCCGGAGTCGCGCGATGCGCGGCTCGGACCCGTCGCGCGGATCGCCGGGGCCGGGCCCGAACACCACGAGGTCGTCCGTGAGCACGTCCTCCACGCTCGACCAGCGCTCGACCCGGGCATCCATGCCGAGGTGCCGCAGCTGGTGCGCGAGCATCGTCGTGAACTGGTCCTCGTTGTCCACGATCAGTGCGGTGTGGCCGTCGAGCCCGGCGATGTGCTCGGGCGCCTGGGGCCGGAGCCAGAACGACGCTAGGCGCTCGTTGCGCGCCTCGAGCGCCTCGGCGACTCCGGGCTGCGCGTTGAGGTCGACGGCCGGCGGGACCGCCCGGCCCGGCAGGAGCCCGAGCGCCGACAGCACGCCCGACGCCTTGGCGCGCGTCTCGGCGACCTCCCCCTCCGGGGTCGAGTGGCGCACGAGGGTCGCGCCCGCGGGCACGGTGAGGCGCCCGTCGGGGCGGAGGTAGGCGGTGCGGATCAGGATCGGGGCGTCGACGGTGTAGCCGTGCTCCTCGGGCTCGAAGAGGGCGAGGACCCCGGAGTAGTAGCCGCGCGGCTCCTTCTCGTACTCGGCGATGACGGCGCAGGCGTTCTCCATCGGAGAGCCGGTGACGGTGGGCGCGAACATCGTCAGGCGCAGCACCTCGCGGACGTCGAGGTCGGTGCGCCCCTCGAGGAGGTACTCGGTGTGGCTGAGCCGCGACATCTGCTTGAGGAAGGGACCCAGGATGCGGCCGCCGTTCGGGCAGACCGCGCTCATCATCTTCATCTCCTCGTCCACGACCATGAAGAGCTCCTCGCTCTCCTTCACGTCGGCGAGGAACGCGAGCACCTCCTCGCCCGTGGGCCCGGCGGCCGGGTGGCGGAACGTGCCGCTGATGGGGTTCATCATCGCGACGCCGTCGCGCACCGAGACGTGCCGCTCGGGGGTCGCTCCGACCGCGGTCACGGTCTGGGCGCCGTCGACGCCGGGCGTGTGGATCGCGAAGGTCCAGTAGGCGCCCGACTCGTCGGTCAGCAGCCGGCGGAACCAGGCCAGCACCGCCTCGACCGGGGGAGCGTCGGTGTGGGCGACGAACGCGCGGTTGATGACGAAGTTCGCGCCCTCCCCACGGCCGATCTCGTTCTCGATCACGCGGCGCACGATGTCGGCGTACTCCTCGTCGGGCACGTCGAACCCGCGCTCCTCGACGGGGATCTCGCGCTCGGGCAGCAGGCGGAGCACGTCGTCCAGGGGCACGCTCTCGCGCTCGCGGACGATCAGGTTGCGCAGCGGCGCTCCGTCGTCCTTCGCGGCGAACCCGCGCTCGCGCACCTGTCGGTAGGGGACGAGGGTGAGGACGTCCTCGCCGTTCAGCGGGATGTCGGCGAGCCCCTCGACGTCGACGACGTCGCCGGTGAAGACGTCCACCTCGGACCGGCCCTGCCGGAGCACGACGGCGAACGGCAGCGATCCGTCGGAGGAGAGGATGCGGGAGAGGAGCGAGGTCATCGTGGTCCTTGGTTCGGGGTGTCCCTCACCCGGGCCCTGACATGCAGAACGACCGCCCGGATGAGGCGGTCGTGTGCGAGGGGTTCGCGCGTCGGTCCGCCTAGGAGGCGGGCCACCAGGGGCTTCGGGTCGACGTGCGCACGGGGGGAGTCTAGGGGACGCCCGCCCGGGCGGCCAAGCGGATCAGGGGGTCCCGGACGCGGCGACGCGCTCGGTCGTCTCGCCCCGGAGCGTGCGCAGGAGGAGCGTCGCCCCCGCGGTCGCAGCGGGGGTGGCGATGACCGCGCCGCCCGGGACGAGGAACGCGAGATAGACGGCGATCCCGAAGCCGAGCGACACGGCCCGGCGCTCGCCGAGGAGCCGTCGCCGTTCGCCGAGAGCCATGCCGCGTGCGTCGCCCGCGAAGCCCGTCAGCTCGAGGGCGAGCGCGCGACCGCCGACGAGGGCTCCCGCCACGAGGCCGATCACCTGGCCGACGATCGGGATCACGCCCAGCAGCACCAGCACGATCCCGATGCCCAGCGACGTCGCGATGAGCACGGCGGAGTCTCGGAGCGAGCGGGCCAGCCCGGCCCAGAACCCGGATTCCCGCTCGTCCGGCACGCCGCCGAGCTCGTCCTCGACACCGCGCCAGATCCGCTCGTAGAACGGATCGCCCACCAGCAGGGTGACCGCCGCGAACACGACGACCCCGAGGGCGACGAGGGCGCCGACCGCCGCGATCGAGATCGCCAGTCGGGCGTTCGACGCCCAGGTGTCGCTCCAGTCGTCGGCGAACGGGGTCAGCGCGGCGACGACGTCGCCCACGCGGGTCACGACGAGCACGAGCAGGCCGAGGAACACGAGGCCCACGATCAGCGGAGGGATCGCCCCCAGCAGCATCGCGCGGGGCGAGCGCACCCACGTGCCGAAGCCGCGGAGGAAGAGGCGGGCGCCGAGGGCGAGTTCGCGCAGGACCGTCATGCCCCGATCCTCGCAGCCCGATGCGACCGCTGTCAGACCCGCGCGAACGGAGCGAGCAGGCCCGACATCGCTTTCGGGCGCGGTGCGGCGAACTCGTCGCGCCGCGAGGTCGTGACGCCCATCGCCACGAGGCCTTCGACGAGGCGGACGGCTGCCGCGACTCCGTCGATCACCGGTACCCCCAGCTCGCTCGAGAGTTCGCGGCAGAAGTCGGCCATGCCGGCGCAGCCCAGCACGATCACGTCCGAGCCGTCGGCGGCCAGGGCGGCGGCGCACTCCTCGAGGACCACCCGGCGGGCGTCCGAGCCCGGGTCGTCGAGCTCGAGCACCGGGATGTCGCAGGCGTGCACGCCGGCGCACGCCTCCCCGAAGCCCGCTCGTCGGGCGATGTCCCACGCGCGACCGCTGGTCCGCGACAGCGTGGTCACCACGCTGAAGCGGCGGCCCACCAGGGTGGCCGTGTGCATCGCGGCCTCGGCGATGCCGACGACCGGGCCGCGCGCGATCTCGCGGGCGGCGTCCACTCCGGGATCCCCGAAGCACGCCACCACGAAGCCGTCGCTGCCCGCCGCGTCAGCCCGGACGATCTCGTGCAGCAGCCCGGGCACCGCCAGCGCCTCGTCGTAGTGGCTCTCGATCGAGGCGGGCCCCATCGGAGGCGTCACCGCCGTGATCTCGGTGCCGATCGAGGCGACGGAGCGGGCGGCCCGGCCGATCGCCTCCGTCATCCGCTCGCTGGTGTTCGGGTTGACGACGGTGATGCGCATGGCGTTCCTCGGGGACGTGGCGGGTGCGGGGAGGGCGGCCGCCCGGAGCGAGCGGCCACCCGCGCGGATCAGGCGGCGCTGCCGTCGCTGACGTTCTCGAGGTCCTCCTCGAGTCGGCCGATCCGCGGTGCGCGGCGCTCGAGCAGGGCCATGGCGACGAAGCCGAGTCCGCAGCCCAGGAACCAGCTGTAGTCGCCGAGCCAGGTGAAGGAGGGGCCGCCCGCCTCCGCGATCCAGCGGGGCACGAGCACCGAGGCGACCGACGGCACTCCGCCGATGACGGTGGCCCACACCGCGTTGGGGTTGAACCCCTTCGAGAACCAGTACCGTCCCGTCTCGCTCATCGTGTAGAGGTCGTCGACCCACACTCGCTGGCGGCTGATCAGGTAGTAGCCGGCGATGAGCACGCCGAACAGCGGACCGATGAGGGCGCCCAGGATCCCGAGCGTGTAGTGGATGGCGGTGTCGTTCGAGTACCAGTTCCACGGGGTCAGCAGCACCGAGCCGACGGCGGCGATCATGCCGCCCATCCGCCAGCTGATCTTCTTCGGGTTGACGTTCGAGAAGTCGAACGCGGGCGAGATGAAGTTGGCGACGATGTTGATGCCGATCGTCGCGATGACGAAGGTCAGCCCGCCGAGCAGCACCGCGAACCAGGTGTCGATCCGCTCGACCGTCTCGATCGGGTCGGTGATGAGCTCGCCGAAGACCGGCACCGTCGCGGACGCGGTGATGACGGTGAGGAGGGAGAAGAAGAGGAAGTTGATCGGCAGCCCGAGCAGGTTCCCCTTCTTCACCGCGCCGTAGCTGCGGGCGTAGCGCGAGAAGTCGCCGAAGTTGAGCATCGGCCCCGAGAAGTAGGAGACGACGAGCGCGACGGCCGAGATCATGACGGGCAGCGAGGCGGCGAAGTCGAGGACCTCGCCCGAGCCGAGGTTCAGCGAGATGTTCTCCCAGCCCGCCTGCGACACGAGGTAGACGGCCAGGACCAGCATCACCACGTAGACGGCGGGTCCGGCCCAGTCGATGAAGCGGCGGATCGACTCCATGCCCCGCCAGAACAGCGCGGCCTGGGCGACCCAGAGGATCGCGTACGAGAGGTAGCCCAGCGCGGACAGCCCGAGGAAGGACGCCTCCGGAGTGTTCCAGGCGGCGAGGTCGGGGAAGAACTTGAGGAACACGATGTTCAGCGACTGCGCCGCGAGGTAGGTCTGGACGCCGTACCAGGCGATCGCGATGAGGCCGCGGATGATCGCGGGGATGTTCGCCCCGCGGATGCCGAAGATCGCCCGGTTGATGACGGGGTAGGGCACGCCGGTGATCTGGCTCGGCTTGGCGACGAGGTTGCAGAAGATCTGCACGATGACGATGCCGACGACGAGTGCGACGAGGACCTGCCAGCCTGCGAGGCCGAGCGCGAAGAGGGATCCGGCGGTGACGTAGCCGCCGACGCTGTGCACGTCCGACATCCAGAACGCGAAGATGTTGTAGCTCGACCAGCGCTGCTTCACCAGCGGAGCGAGGTCCTCGTTCGCCAAGCGGTCGTCGTAGCCGGGCTTGATCAGCGCGGCGCCGGCCGGGAGCTCGGGGGCGGCGGGTGGGACGGCGGGCAGGTCGGTGCGGGGTGCTGTGGCGCGGTCGGTCATGGAGGATCCACCTCTCGGGCGGCCGGGCGCGGGCCCGGCTCGGATCGGATGTGTCAGGGTGGTCGTGGTGGCGGACCGAGGCGGTCGGCCGTCCCCGCGGAGTGCGTGAGGCGCTGTTCGTGGAGTCCGGTTCTGTGAAGCAGTGGCTTCACAGCATGTGAACCTATTGCTTGACACGCCCCGGCTCGTTTCGGGTCCGTTACGGGTGTGTGACGATCGCCGAAGGAGGGCCGCCCGATGCTCACCGAGGACTCGACTCCCGATGCCGGTGCCCCCGAGAGCCCGGTCGAGATCGCCGCGGGGGCGCTCGCCGCAGGCGTCGACCGCGAGCGCCTCGGTGCGCGCCTGCGCGAGCTGCGGCTCGCCTCCGGCATGTCGCTGCGCGCCCTCGCCCGGGAGCTCGGGATCTCGGCGAGCGCGGTCTCGCAGATCGAGCGCGGCTCGATGCAGCCCTCGGTCGGCCGCCTGATCGCCGTGGTCGGCGCGCTCGGGGTGCCGCTGTCGGCGGTCTTCGACGAGCCGGCGCCCCCGTCGGTCGCCACGGCGGTCGTGCGCGCGGGCGACGTCGCTCCGGTGACTCTCGACGGCGGCGTGCTGTTCCGTCGGCTCGCGCCCCGCCCGGTCGAGGCGGTCGACTTCTTCGAGTCGACCTACCCGCCGGGGTCGACCTCGACCGCGCATCGCCAGTTCCTGCGGCACGACGGCTTCGAGGTCGGCACGGTGACGCTCGGCGAGCTCACGGTGGAGTTCGAGGACGAGACCGTCGTGCTGGCGGCCGGCGATGCGATCACGTTCCCCTGCGAGCGTCCGCACCGCATGGTGAACCGCGGGGCGTCGACGGCCGTCGCGACCTGGCTGATCGTGCACCGCTGACCCGCCCGGCGCCGTCGTGCGCGGAACCACCTGGGTATGGGAGAGTGGCGTCGCTCCTCCACAGAGGGGGAGGGGTCGGAGGCTGTCCACACCCGCGACGGGACGCGGTCGAGGGCCCTCCTCGATGTCGGTGCCGACTGGTGTGCTGTGCGCCTCGAGCGATTGGTGCGGAACATGGACGGACGACAGAACGGCGGGCGCGACCACGGGTGCCCGATGTGGTGCGCGGGCGAGCACGACGAGGTGGGAGGGCGGGCGCGGCGGCTGCACCGCTCCGAGGCGCGCAGCGTGCCGGTCGTGCGCTGGCGGCCCGAGGTCTCCGCCGACGAGCCCGAGGCGCTCGTCGTGCACGTCTCGGTCTGCCGCCCGGGGGACGACGGCGAGGAGCGGCTCCGGATCGAGTCCGACGCGCTCGGAGCGCTCGATCTCGATCTCAGCGGAGCGGCCCGCCTCGTCCGGGCGGTCGAGCGGGCGCTCCTGCTACGAGGAGTCGCGGGATGAGACGCGGGGAGGATTCGGCGGGAGCAGGTCCGCCAGCTCGACGTCCAGCGCCTCGCAGAGCGCGAAGAGGGTCTTCAGCTGCGGGTTCGCGGGGGAGCCGGGCTTCGACTCCCCCTTCTCGAACTTCTGGTAGGTGTAGCCCGCGAGTCCGGCGGCGTGGGCGATGCGCTCCTGGCTCTCGTTCTTGGCCATGCGCGCGCGGTGGAGGTTGGTGCCGAGCTCGCGGGCGTACTCGGCCCAGTCGCGCTCGGGGAGGGGTGTCGACATGCTGGCCAGCTTCCGAGAAGAACGCGCGCGGGTCACCCATACGCGCATGGGAAATTGCGGATGGTCATACGCGCGTGCCACCCGGGCGAGGGGAGACCGCCACCGCGAGAAGGGCACCGCGTACACTGTCCGGGTGCCCGTGAACCCCGAACTGACCGGCCGCGCCTTCGCGCCCACCGCCGTCTACCAGGTGGGTCGAGAGAAGGTCCGCGAATTCGCGCGCGCCGTGCTCGCCACCTCTCCGCTCCACCACGACCCCGAGGCCGCGCGCCGCGCCGGGTACGCCGACGTGATCGCGCCGCCGACCTTCGCCGTCGTGCTGCAGGAGCTCACCGTCTCGCAGGTGCTGGCCGAGCCCGACTCCGGTATCGACTTCAGCCGGGTCGTCCACGGCGACCAGCGCTTCGTGCACTCCCGCCCCATCGTCGCCGGCGACGAGCTCGTGGCCGTGCTGAGCGTCTCGAGCGTCAAGCAGCTCGGTCCGCACTCCATGGTGACGATGGAGTCCGCCGTCACCGACAGCGACGGCGCGCACGTCGTCACCGCTGTGTCCACCCTCGTCGTCAGGGGAGACGAATGAGCACCGAGTCCGCCGCCGTGCCCACCGGGGAGCCGCTCGCGCCGCTCCCCGTCCTCGCCGAGCTCCAGCAGGGCCAGGTCCTCGCCGAGCGCCGTCTGCACTTCGAACGCGACACCCTCGTGCGCTACGCGGGTGCGTCGGGCGACTTCAACCCGATCCACTACCGCGACGACGTCGCCGCCGAGGTCGGGCTCCCCGGCGTCCTCGCGCACGGGATGCTCACCATGGGCACCGCGGTCCAGGTCGTCGTCGACTGGGTCGGCGATGCCGGCCGCATCCTCGACTACCAGGTCCGCTTCACCCGCCCCGTCGTCGTCGACCCCCGCGAGGGCGCCGACGTCGACGTGGTCGCCAAGGTCGGAGCGATCGACGCCGAGGCCGGCTGGGTCCGGGTCGATCTGGTGGTCTCGGTCGCCGGTCAGGCCGTGCTGGGCAAGGCCCAGGCGCGCGTCCGGCTCGTCTGACCCGGTGCCGATGACGCCGCCGTCCCTCTCCACGCTGACCACGCTGCGCGTCGGCGGCGCTCCCGAGCGCTACTTCGAGCCCGCCACCGCGACCGAGCTGGTCTCGGTGCTGCAGGAGCTGTGGGCCGACGACGAGCCGTGGCTGCTGCTGGGAGGCGGGTCGAACCTCCTCATCGGCGACGACGGAGTCGAGGGCGCGGTCGTCCGCGTCCGCACGACGGGAGTCGAGCGGCTGCACTCGGATCGGCCCGGCTCCGTGCACCTGCGCGTGCAGGCGGGCGAGTCGTGGGACGGACTGGTCGCGACCACCGTCCGGAACGGCTGGACCGGACTGGAGGCCCTCAGCGGGATCCCCGGAACCGTCGGAGCCTCGCCCGTGCAGAACATCGGCGCCTACGGCCAGGAGCTCAGCGACACGCTCGTCGCTGTCGACTTCCTCGACGAGGGCGCGCGCGAGCCCGTGCGCCTCACTGCGGCCGAGCTCGAGCTCGGCTACCGCACGTCGGTGCTCAAGCAGGGCCGCCGCGGCGCGGTCCTCGCCGTCGAGTTCGCCCTCGAGGAGACGGAGGGGGTCGGCGCCCCGATCGCGTACGCGCAGCTCGCCTCGGCGCTCGGCGTCGAGCTCGGCGACCGGGTCCCCGTCGACCGCGTGCGCGAGACCGTGCTCCGGCTGCGCTCCTCCAAGGGCATGGTGCTCGACGCCGACGACCCCGACACCGCCAGCGCGGGGTCCTTCTTCACGAACCCGATCGTCACGAGCGCCGCCGCCGCCGGGCTGCCGCCCACCGCACCGCGCTGGCCGGTCGAGCCGGCCGCCGAGGCCGACGTCGTCACTCCGCTCGACGCCGTCGCCGCGGGCGCGCCGATCGGTCTGCCCGCGCCCTCGGCGCCCGACGCCCTCGTCAAGCTCAGCGCAGCGTGGCTCATCGAGCACTCCGGAGTCTCGCGCGGGTTCGCCCTGCCCGGCTCGCGAGCGGCTGTGTCGAGCAAGCACACCCTCGCGCTGACCAACCGCGGCGGCGCGCGCGCCGAGGAGGTCGCGGAGCTCGCCCGCTACGTCCAGGGCCGCGTGCTCTCGGAGTTCGGCGTGCTGCTGCACCCCGAGCCCGTGGTCGTCGGCACCACGGTCTGAGGCGGCGCGGCCGTCCCCTGCTGGTCGAGCAGCCGCGGAGCGGCGCATCGAGACCCGCGATGTCCGGCGGGGGTGGATCTCGAGACGCGGCCTGCGGCCGCTACTCGATCAGCGAGGCCGGTCAGGCGTCGCGGCGGATCCAGCGGAACGTCAGGCGGCTCGCGAGGAGCCCGAGGACGAGCCAGACGCCGAGCACGATCGCCACGCCGCCGAGATCCCAGGCGCCGTCGACCTCGAGCTGCTCGAAGTCGGCGGGGAGGAACACGGCGCGCATGCCCTGCGCGATCCACTTCAGCGGGAACACGCTCGCGATGTTCTGCAGCCAGTCGGGCAGCGTGGTGAACGACAGGTACGAGCCCGAGATGAACTGCAGGACCAGCAGCGGCGGCACGATCACCGCGGTCGCGCTCTTGCCGGACCGGGGGAGCGCCGAGACCGCGATGCCGAGGATCGCGGAGGTCGCGACTCCGGCGAGGTAGATCCACGTGAAGGTCGCCCAGCGCCCGCCGTCGGTCGGGAGCTCGACCGAGAAGGCCGTGGCGGCGACCACCAGCAGGAGCGCCGTCTGCGCGACGCTCGTGACCAGCACCTGGCCGAACTTGCCGAGGAAGTAGCTCAGCACGGGCAGCGGAGCGCCGGCGAGGCGCTTCAGGGTGCCGTCGCTCCGCTCCACCGCGATGTCGACGCCGAGGTTCTGCACGCCCGAGAGCAGGATGCCCGCGGCGACCAGCCCGGGCACGTAGTACTCGGCCATGGTGATGCCCGGATCCTGCGGGTCCGCCTGCATGATCGCGTTCTCGCCGAACGCGACCGAGAAGATCGTGAGCAGCAGCACCGGGAAGAGGAAGGTGAAGAACACCTGGTCGGGCGCCCGGAAGTAGGAGCGGACCTCGTAGCGGGCGCGGGCGGCGCCGAGGCGCAGGGTGCGGCCCGGTCCGGTGCGCAGGCGGGTGCGGGGCCGGGCCTGGGTGATCGCGCTCATGCCGGCTCTCCGATCATGTCGAGGGCGATGCCGCCGTCGCTCGCCCGGTCGTCCCGGATGAGGTCGAGGTAGATGTCCTCGAGGCTGGGCCGCTGGACCTCGAGCGCCGGCGGCTCGCCGAGACGCGCCGAGAGCTCGGCGACGAAGCGGGTCGGCTCGCTCGTGCGGACCCGGTGGAGCACGCCGGCCTCCTCCCACTGCACGATGGGCACTCGCGCTTCGTCGCCGCCGATTTCGCCGATCGGGCCGATGGCCAGGAGCCGTCCGCCCGCGATGACCGCGGCCCGGTCGCCGAGACGGGCGGCCTCGTCGAGGTAGTGGGTGGTGAGGAGGATCGTGGTGCCCTCGCTCTTCAGGAGCGCGACGAGCTCCCAGAACGAGTGCCGCGCCTCCGGGTCGAAGCCCGTGGTGGGCTCGTCGAGGAACACCAGTTCGGGACGCCCGATGATGCCCAGGGCGACGTCGACCCTGCGGCGCTGACCGCCCGAGAGCTTGCCGATGCGCGAGCGCGCCTTCGAGGTGAGTCCGACGGCCTCGATGGTCTCGTCGACGTCGCGCGGACGCGGGTAGAGGCCGGCGAAGTGCGCGATCTGCTCGCGGACCGTCGCGTTGCCTGACTCTCCGCTGGACTGCAGCACGATGCCGAGCCGGGACTTCCAGGCGAGGTCGCCGTGGCGCGGGTCGACTCCGAGCACCGAGGCCTCGCCGCCGGAGCGGTCGCGGTAGCCCTCGAGGATCTCGATCGTCGTCGACTTGCCTGCGCCGTTGGGCCCCAGGAGGGCGAACGTCTCTCCGCGGTGGATGTCGAACGAGATGCCGGTCAGTGCGGGCGCGCCACCGTAGTCCTTCCGCAGATCTCGGACTCGGACTGCTGCGTCAGGGCTCATCGCACCAGCGTGCCCTGTCCCGGCCCCCATTGACAGCTCTGCACCCTTTTCGCCACCCCCTCTTGCGATTTCCCCCCTCGTCCCCCACGACCGCACCCGCCAGCGACAGGATGCTCGCCATCGACCGCGTCGCCTCGACCGACGCTCCCTCCACCGAGTGCAGTCCCCGCAATGGCGCCGGCACAGCCCCGTCGACCTTCCCCGAACGACAGAAGAAGCGGCCACCGGCTCGCCGGCACGGCCGAGCCGAACCTCCTCCGACGTCAGGAGAAGCGGCCACCGGCTCGCCGGCACGGCCGAGCCGAACCGGCGATCCGCGTGCGAGCGGATCGCCGTAGGCGGACGCTGGACGCCCTGCAGATCGCGACCACCTCGCGAGCCGACCGCGGCCGATCGACGACGGAGGAGGAGAGAGGCAGGAAGCTCAGCCGAACAGCTTCTGCAACCGCCGCACGCCCTCGAGCAGTGCGTCGTCGCCGAGTGCGTAGGAGAGGCGCAGGTATCCGCTCGGGCCGAAGGCCTCTCCGGGGACGGTGGCGACCTCGGCCTTCTCGAGGATCAGGTCGGCCAGCTCGAGGGAGGTGGTCGGCGTGACGCCGTCCCACTCGCGGTTCAGCAGGCCCCGGACGTCGGGGTAGACGTAGAACGCGCCGCCCGGGGTGGGGCAGTCGACGCCGTCGATCGCGTTCAGCTCGGCGACGATGGTGCGGCGGCGGCGGTCGAACGCGAGACGCATCTCCTCGGCCGGCTCCTGCGGACCCGTCAGGGCGGCGATGGCGGCGCGCTGCGAGATGTTGGAGACGTTGCTCGAGAGGTGCGACTGCAGGTTCGAGGCGCCCGAGATCGCGTCGGCGGGGCCGACCATCCATCCCACACGCCAGCCGGTCATCGCGTAGGTCTTCGCGACTCCGTTGACGAGGATCGTGCGGTCGCGCAGCTCCGGAACGGCCTCGACGATGGAGGTCGCCCGCTCGAGGGGACCGGCGTCGTCCTGGCCGTCGACGGCGTAGACGAGGTTCTGGTAGATCTCGTCCGCGATGACCCAGAGGCCGTGCTCCTGCGCCCACTCGCCGATGGCGCGGGTCTGCTCGGCCGAGTAGACCGCTCCGGTGGGGTTCGACGGCGAGACGAACAGGAGGACCTTGGTGCGCTCGGTGCGCGCCTCCTCGAGCTGCTCGACCGTGACGAGGTAGCCCTGGTCGGCTCCGGCGAAGACGTCGACCTGCACGCCGCCGGCGAGCTTGATCGCCTCGGGGTAGGTGGTCCAGTAGGGGGTCGGCACGAGGACCTCGTCGCCGTCGTCGAGGAGGGTCTGGAACGCCTGGTAGACGGCCTGCTTGCCGCCGTTGGTCACGACGACCTGCGACGCCTCGACGGCCCATCCGGAGTCGCGCGCCGTCTTCTCGGCGATCGCGGCGCGGAGATCCGGCAGGCCCGCCGCCGGGGTGTAGCGGTAGTTCTTCGGGTCGAGCACGGCGGCCGACGCGGCCTCGACGATGTGCTCGGGAGTGAGGAAGTCCGGCTCTCCCGCCGCGTAGGAGATGACGGGGCGCCCCTGCGCCTGGAGGGCCTTGGCCTTCGCGTCGACCTTGAGGGTCGCGGACTCGGCGATGGCGGAGATTCGGGCGGAGACGCGCGTGGGAGCAGACACGAGCGCCAGCGTATCCTCTGCGCGCGCGAGGCCGCATCCGAGCGCCGGGGCCCGGCTGGACACTCCTGGCGGGTCCACGTACACTCTTCCGAGGTAGTCGAACTCTGCCACTCTTCACCGCGCCCGACAGGGCTGCGACGGGTGTTGGAGGGTTCGGTTCCTCCTCGGATGCCCGCAACGGCATCCATAGGGCGGTGGCTCAATTGGTAGAGCAGCGGTCTCCAAAACCGCAGGTTGCAGGTTCGAGCCCTGTCCGCCCTGCACATCGATGCCCGTCGCACGCGGTCCCCGCGATGCAGCGGACATCGGTCCAGGGTCGCCCGATGGGCGGCCGGCCACACCGGAGGTTCCGGTGCGGGAAAGGTGCGTGCAGGTGGCCGGGAAAGCAGTCGACGAGCCGAGCGAGGACGTCGTCGCGATCGCGAATCAGCAGCGTGCGGCGCGGCGCAATCCGTTCGCGCGGATCGCCCTCTTCATCCGGCAGGTCATCGCCGAGCTGAAGAAGGTCGTGACGCCGACCAGGAAAGAACTCGGCAACTACGTCGTGGTGGTCCTGATCTTCGTCGTCATCATGATGGCGCTGGTGTCGTTCCTCGACTGGGTGTTCGCGCTGGCCGTCACGTACGTCTTCGGCACACCGGGCGCCTGACCCGGCGGCGTCCCGATCCGCTCAGCGGGGGACGCCGGCCACAGCGGGACGCGCCCTCGGGGCGCCGACCGCATCGATCGAGAGAGAGTTGTGACGAGTGTCTGACAGAAACCGCGACGACGTCGACTGGTCGACGGCTGCCGAGCAGTCGTCGGAGGTCGAGGAGACGCAGGAGGGCGGCACCCTCACGCAGGCGGAGGACTCCGTCGAGCCCGCCGAGGAGGGCGCCCTGAGCGTCATCGACGAGAACGAGTCCGAGGAGGACCTCGCGTCCGACCTCGAGGCCGCGCTCGACGCCATCGGGTCGGTCGACGACCCCGATGCCGACCGCGCCGTCGACGAGGCCGCGCACATCGACACCGTCGAGGAGGCCGAAGCGGCCCTCGAGGCCGTCGAGGACGAGGCCGAGGTCGCCGCCGAGGACGCGGAGGCCGCCGGCGAGGACCTCGCCGACATCGACCCCTACGAGGCGTTCCGCACGGAGCTCCGCGGCAAGCCCGGCAAGTGGTACGTCATCCACTCCTACGCCGGCTTCGAGAAGCGCGTGAAGTCGAACATCGAGAACCGCAAGGTCTCGCTCGAGGCCGAGGACTACATCTTCGAGGTCCAGGTCCCGATGGAGGACGTGGTCGAGATCAAGAACGGCCAGCGCAAGATGGTCACGCGCGTGCGCATCCCCGGCTACGTGCTGGTGCGCATGGACCTCAACGAGGACTCGTGGTCGGTCGTCCGCCACACCCCGGGTGTCACCGGCTTCGTGGGCAACGCCCACAACCCGACTCCGCTGCGCTTCGAGGAGGCCTTCACGATGCTGAAGAGCCTCGTCGAGATCAAGGACGTCGCCCCCTCGAAGGCGCCCGGCGCGAAGGGCCAGAAGCAGGCGCAGCGCGTGCTGCCCGCCGAGGTCGACTTCGAGATCGGCGAGACCATCACCATCAAGGAGGGCTCGTTCGCCGGGCTCCCCGGCTCCATCAGCGAGATCAAGCCCGAGAGCGGCAAGCTCACGGTGCTCGTGTCGCTGTTCGAGCGCGAGACCCCCGTCGAGCTGTCGTTCGACCAGGTCACCAAGCTCTGACGTCCCGACGTCCCGACGTCCCGACGTCCCGACGTCGCGACGACGCCCTCTCCGCTGCTGCGGAGGGGGCGTTCGCCGTTCCGGGGGTGCTCCTCGGCGCGGGTGCCGGTGCGATCTGCAGGGGATCCCGGCGAAGAAGCGCTTTCCTCCGCCTCGCAGGCGCGGGCCGGCCCGATTCCCCTGCAGACGGTGCGGATGCCTGCAGATGGTGCGCGTGCCTGCAGATGGTGCGCATGCCTGCAGAAGATGCGGGGCCCGCGGATCCGCCCTGTCGGGAGTGGCGAGAGCCGTGTAAGCTCGTACGGGTTTTCGTGTCGGCGCCCGTTCGCGTGCGCGCCGGCCGACCCTCCTCCACCGCGATCCGACTCCGTCGGGTGCGCGGGAGAGCGGCCGGGAACCCCCGACCACTCGAACCCTGAGAAAAGGAATCAGAATGGCCCCCAAGAAGAAGGTCACCGGCCTGATCAAGCTCCAGATCAAGGCCGGCGCGGCGAACCCCGCGCCCCCGATCGGTCCGGCGCTCGGTCAGCACGGCGTCAACATCATGGAGTTCTGCAAGGCGTACAACGCGCAGACCGAGTCGCAGCGCGGCAACGTCATCCCCGTCGAGATCACTGTCTACGAGGACCGCTCGTTCACCTTCATCCTGAAGACCCCGCCCGCCGCGGAGCTCATCAAGAAGGCCGCCGGCGTCGCCAAGGGCTCCTCGACCCCGCACACCGTGAAGGTCGCGAAGCTCACCCAGGCGCAGGTCCGCGAGATCGCCGAGGCGAAGCAGGTCGACCTGAACGCCAACGACATCGACGCCGCCGCGAAGATCATCGCCGGCACCGCTCGCTCGATGGGCATCACGGTCGAGGGCTAGTCCTCGCCCTTCCAGAACTCAACATCCGTGGGAGAGCCCGCCAGGCTCTAGAACCACATTCTCGTTTCAAGGAGAAACAACATGGCACAGAAGTCGAAGGCCTACCGGGCCGCCGCGGCCAAGCTCGAAGAGGGCAAGTACTACACCGCCGAGGAGGCCGTCGCGCTCGCTCGCGAGACCGGCTCCGCGAAGTTCAACAGCACCGTCGAGGTCGCGCTGAAGCTGGGCGTCGACCCGCGCAAGGCCGACCAGATGGTCCGCGGCACGGTCATCCTGCCGCACGGCACGGGCAAGACCGCCCGCGTCATCGTGTTCGCGACGGGTCCGGCCGCTGAGGCCGCGATCGCCGCGGGCGCCGACGAGGTCGGCGGCGCCGAGCTCATCGAGAAGGTCGCCGGCGGTTACGTCGCGTTCGACTCCGCCGTCTCGACGCCGGAGCTCATGGGCCAGGTCGGACGTCTCGGAAAGGTGCTCGGCCCCCGCGGCCTCATGCCCAACCCGAAGACCGGCACCGTGACCCCGGACGTGGCCAAGGCCGTGAACGAGATCAAGGGCGGAAAGATCGAGTTCCGCGTCGACAAGCACGCCAACGTGCACCTCGTCGTCGGCAAGGCCGCGTTCACCGAGGAGCAGCTCCAGGAGAACTTCAAGACGGCTCTCGACGAGATCAACCGCCTCAAGCCCTCCTCCTCGAAGGGCCGCTACATCCAGAAGGCCGCCGTCTCGACGACCTTCGGCCCCGGCATCCCGCTGGACGTCAACGTCCTCGCGTAAGTCGGAGTCGCTGCACTGCAGCACCGACAGGAGGGGGTCCGCTTCGGCGGGCCCCCTCCTTCGTTCTCGGTGTCCGGGACAACCGCGCGAAGGTGAACGTCGGGTGAACGAACGGCGCGGCGGCTCCCGGACGTTTGGCGTGCCGCGGGGCGCGACGCACACTGTTCGTCGTGCCCGAACTGCTCGTCCTGATCCTGGTGATCACCACCGCACTCGCCTTCGACTTCACGAACGGGTTCCACGACACCGGCAACGCGATGGCGTCGTCGATCGCGACGGGGGCACTGAAGCCCAAGCGCGCGGTCGCCCTCTCGGCGGTCCTCAACCTGGTGGGCGCGTTCCTCTCGATCGAGGTCGCGAAGACCGTCGGCGGCGACGTGGTCGACCTCAGCGCCGCCCAGGGCGAGCAGCTGATGCTCATCGTCTTCGCGGGACTCGTGGGCGGCATCATATGGAACCTCGCGACGTGGCTGTTCGGCCTGCCCTCCAGCTCCTCGCACGCCCTCTTCGGCGGCCTCATCGGCGCCGCGCTCGTCTGGGGTCTCGTCGCAGGGCTGAACGGCGTGAAGTGGGACGGAGTGCTGGCGAAGGTCGTCGTGCCGGCGCTCCTCGCTCCGGTGATCGCCTCACTCGTCGCGGCGACGGGGACGCGCCTCATCACCCGGATCACCCGCTCACTGCCGCGCGAGTCGTCCGAGCGCCGGTTCCGCTACGGACAGATCGGCTCCGCCTCGCTCATCTCACTGGCGCACGGCACCAACGACGCGCAGAAGACGATGGGCGTCATCTTCCTCGCCCTGATCGCCTACGGAGCGGCGACTCCCGAGAGCGACGTGCCGTTCTGGGTCAAGGCGTCGTGCGCCGTCGCGATCGCGCTCGGCACCTACCTCGGCGGCTGGCGCATCATCCGGACGCTCGGCAAGGGTCTCGTCGACATCACAGCCCCGCAGGGCCTCGCCGCCGACACCTCCTCGGCCGCCATCATCCTGACGTCGAGCCACCTCGGCCTGCCGCTGTCGACCACGCACGTGGCGACCGGCTCGATCCTGGGGTCGGGCCTCGGGCTTCCCGGCGGCTCGGTCCGCTGGCGGGTGGCGGGCCGGATGGTCCTCGCCTGGTTCATCACGCTCCCGGCCGCCGCCGTCGTGGGGGCGCTCTGCTGGCTGCTCGCGAACGCGGTGGGCGGACTCGGCGGCGTGCTGGTCGTCTTCGTGCTTCTCGTCGCCGCCGCGACCGCGATGTGGCTGCACTCGCGCCGCTCTCCGATCACCGCGGACAACGTCACCGAGGACTGGGAGGCCGCCGTGCCGGTTCCCGAACCCGTCCGCCCCGTCACCGTGGAGGGCTCGCGATGAGCATCGACCTCGCCGCCATCGGCGGATCCGTCCTGCAGGTCCTCGTCGTCGGGCTGCTGTTCGGCGCCGGGCTGCCCGCCCTGTTCGCCCTGGGGGTGCGCGCGTCGGCCGTCGCCGACGGCTCCGTCGACGGGCGGCCCGCTCAGGGGCGGGCCGTCGCGGTGCTGTGCTTCGGCCTCGCCGCCGCGGCGGTCGCGGCCGGCATCGTCGTGATCGTCTTCGGCAAGCAGATCTTCGGGGGCTGAGTGGACCCGCACTCGACAGGAGGAACGGGCGGCTCCGTGGTCCGCCGGGCGGTGGCGTCCGACGCTCCCGAGCTCGCCCGCGTCGCCGCGATCACGTTCCCGCTCGCCTGCCCGCCGCACACCACGGACGAGGCGAAGGCCGAGTTCGTCCGCACGGTGCTGTCGGAGGAGCGCTTCGCGGGCTACCTCGCGGATCCGGACCGGTCGCTGTTCGTCGCGGAGGACGCCTCCGGGGCCGCGACCGGCTACACGATGCTCGTACGGGGCGAGCCGGGCGACGCCGATGCGGCCGCCGCGGTGCGCCTGCGGCCGACCGTCGAGCTCAGCAAGTGCTACGTAATGCCCGGCAGCCACGGGAGCGGAGTCGCCTCCGCGCTGATGGAGGAGTCGCTCGAGGACGGCCGGGGGAGCGGGTCCGCCGGGGTGTGGCTCGGGGTGAACCGGCTCAACGAGCGCGCGCAGCGGTTCTACGCGCGGCACGGCTTCGCAGTGGTGGGGGAGAAGCGCTTCCTCGTCGGCGACCGATATGAGGACGACTTCGTGCTGGAGCGCCCGCTGCCCTGATGCTCGCGGAGGATCCTGGCGGGTCAGCCCTCGCAGACGGTGAGGACGATCTTGCCGCGCGTGTGGCCGGTCTCGAGCTGCTCGTGGGCCTCCGACGCCTTCTCGAGCGGGAAGACGCCGTCGATGAAGACGCGCACGTCGCCCGACTCGAGCAGGCGCGAGACGACGGCCAGCGTCGCTCCGTCGGGCGCGACCTTGAACGTCGAGGCGCGCACGCCCGCGGCGGCCGCCTCCTCGAAGAACCCGGGCCAGCTGCCGGTCGGCGCGTTCACGATCAGTCCGCCGGGTCGCAGCACGCGCAGCGAGCGGGAGCCGGTGTCGTCGTGCACGTTGCCGACGAGGTCGATCACGACGTCGACGTCGGCGAGCACCTCGTCGAAGCGCTCGGCGGTGTGGTCGACGACCTGGGAGGCGCCGAGCTCGCGCAGCCACTGCAGGTTGCGCGTGGATCCGGTCGCGATGACGGAGGCGCCGAAGTAGGCGGCGAACTGCACGGCGAAGTGGCCGACTCCGCCGGATCCGGCGTGGATGAGGATCCGCTGGCCCTCGTGCGCCTTGGCGAGCTCGACGACCATGCCCCACGCGGTGAGCGCGGCGAGCGGCACCCCGGCCGCCTCGACGTGCGACAGCGTCGAGGGCTTCCGCGAGACGGAGACGCTGGGCACGCTGACGTACTGGGCGTAGGAGCCCGAGTAGCGGGGCACCATCACGAAGCCGTAGACCTCGTCACCGGGGCGCAGCGGGTGCGCCGGGTACGGGCTCGAGACGACGACGCCCGAGAAGTCGTGGCCGAGGACCGCGGGGTAGGAGGTGATCTGCGACGCGACTCCGCGGCCCGCGCGAGTCTTCACGTCGAGGGGATTCACTCCGGCCGCGATCACCTTGACCGTGAACTCGGCGTTGATGGCCGTGGGGGTCGGCACCGTCTCGAGGTGCAGCACCGAGGCGTCGCCCGGCGCGTCGATGACCGCCGCCGTCATGGTGTCGGGCAGGACCACCTCCTCCGGGATGTCGCCGATCGTGAGGCCGTGTCCGAGCGCACTGCTGTGCATCATCGCCCTTCCTGTGTCCCGGCCCCGGTGGTGGTTCCAGGGGTGGGCGACGCGCTGGCGTGCGTCCCCCGACCCCGTCTCCGAGCGCCGCGCTCAGTCAATCGAGGTAATGAGTCCGGGCTGTTACGGCGGTGTCACCCGCCCGAGAAGATTGGCTCTCGGTCCCCCGTACGGGAGGTGAGGCGGGCTCGGAGGCGCGGTCTGGCACCATGGGGGAATGCAGCGTGGACGAGTCGAGGGCCCCCTGCTGATCGCCGGTTCCGTGCTCGTCCTGGCCGGCCTGGCGCTGCTGCTGGGCGCGCGCCTGAGCCTCACCCGCTGGGTCTACGTCAGCGAGATGGGCGCCCCCGACATGCCCACCGCGGGGGTCGTGCAGGCAGCGCTGCTCCTGGTCGCCGCAGGAGGCACCGCCGTCGCGATCGGCGCCCGCGCGGTGCGCACGCGGCTGCTGCCGGCTCTCCCGCCCGCGCTGGCCCTCCTGCTGGCGTCGGCGTGCTTCGCCCTCGCCTCGCAGGTGACCTGCACGGCCGGCTGCCCGCTGCCGGTCGGGCCGAGCTTCAGCTGGCAGGACCTGATCCACACGAGCGCCGCGGTGCTCGGCTTCGCCTCGGCGTGCGTCGCGATGCTGCAGCTCGCCACGGCGCGGGAGCGGGCGGCGGTCGCCCGCCTCTCGCTGATCGCCGGGATCGCGGTCGCGGTGGTCGCGGGCGCGGGCGCGATCCTCTCGCTCCTCCGCGTGTGGATGCGCCTGGGCGGAACGCTCGAGTTCGTCGCCACCGGGATCGCCCTGCTGTGGCTGGCGATCGTGGGCGCGGTGCTCGCGCGCGAGGAGCTCAGCTCTGCGCGAGCCAGTCGCGGACGTGTCCCCGCAGCAGCTCCGTCTGCCGCTGCTGACCGTCGTCCCGCGGCGGGACCCGCACGAGCCGTGCCTCCGGAAGACCTCTCGCCCACTGCTCCGCGACGGCGACCGGGTGCACCGGATCGCGCTCGGCGGCGATCACGAGCGTCCGCGCGATGACCTGCGCCAGCTCGGTGGAGTCGCGGTAAGCCGCGTTCCGCGGGATCTCGGCGAGGCGGACGGCGCGCTCCTCCGCCTTCGGCGCGCGGAACTGCTGCGCGAGCGCCTCGGCGCCCGCGGGCGACTCCTCCTGAGCGCGGTGGAAGAGCCCGGACGCGCGCAACACCCGCTCGCCGCGTTTGGCGCCGTGGTCGTGCAGCAGCTGGGCGAGGACGGGGAACACCGCGAGGTTCTCGGGAAGGGGCTCCGAGGTGAACGCGGGACGGACGAAGACGGCGCGGTCGATCGGCAGGAACCGCCGGGCGGCGAGGCGCAGGGCGATCGCCGCGCCCATCGAGATGCCGAGCACCGTGAGCGGCTTGTGCGCGGCTCCGGCCCGGACGACCTGCTCGGTGACCTCGTCGGCGAGGGAGTCGAGCGAGAAGTCGGCGCTCGAGCCCAGGAGCTCGGAGGCGCCGTGCGCGCGGACGTCGGGCGCGATCACCTCGCTTCCGGCGGGCAGCGCCGGACGGAGCAGCCCCAGCGGCTGGGAGCGGTCGCCGCCCAGGCCGTGGAGGAGGAGGACGGTCACCGCGCGCCCGCGCGGGTTCTCTCGTGCAGCTCGGCCATCAGCATGCCCGCGAGACGGACCAGGACGTGGATCTCGTCCTCGTCGCGGTCGACCCAGCGGAACTCGGGCTCGGCGTCGATCGGGACGAAGTCGCGGTGCTGCTCCCAGACGACCAGCGTGCGCTCGGCGCCGAGCACGTACTGCTGCCAGAAGACCTGCCGGAGGTAGTGGCGCGGGATGCTGCGCCAGGGCTTGGTCGTGGTCTTGATCTCGCAGAGCTCCAGCCGGCCGTCCTCGCGCAGGCCGATGCCGTCGGGGGTGGCGAGGTGGCGTCGCTCCTGGCTCGCGTGGAAGAGGGTGCTGCTGGGCTCGATCTCGTGCTCGCGGAGCACCCACGCGGCGATCTCGGGCTCGCGGGCCCGGCCGTGGTCGGTGAACGCGTTGCCGCCGAAGCCGCTGCCGTAGAGCTTGTCGAGCGCGACGCGGTCGATCGCGGCGGCCGAGGAGAGGCGGGCCACATCCGTCGCCGTGATGCCCCGGGAGCGGGCGCGCAGCCAGGCGACGCGATCACCGGAGTGGGCGACGACGCGCTTCAGGTGCGGCGGCTCGGCCTCCCGGAAGACGGGCTGCGTCTCCCAGGGGAACGTGAGCTGCAGATCGGGCACCGATCCATTCTGCGCCCGTTCCCAGGCGCTGCCGAATCGGCACGCGGGGCTCCGGCGTTCGCCGAGCGCGAGATCTCGCAGGATCCGGAGGACTGCGGGTGCAGGTCAGGAGGCCGCGAGGAAGGAGTCGACGACCGCGGGGGAGAGGAGGTGGCGGCGCACCATCAGGGCGGCTCCGCGGACGCCGCCGCCGCGGTCGCCGGAGGCCTGCACGATGTCGAGGGAGCGGGTGGCCAGGGGGAGGGAGCGGCGGTAGACGACCTCCCGGACGCCCGCGAGGACCTCGTGGCTCGCCTCCGCGATGCTGCCGCCGATGACGATGACCGAGGGGTTGAGCAGGTTCACGCAGGTGGCGAGCACCTCGCCGATGTCGCGGCCGGCGGCCCGGGTCAGCTCGACGGCCGTCGGGTCGCCCGCGTTCAGCAGCCGCACGACGTCGGAGGTGCTGCTCACGTCGCCGCCCAGCCGGCGGGCGATCGCGGAGCCGCTCGCGATCGCCTCGAGGTCGGCGTCGCCGTGATCGCCCGGCACCTGCACGTGCCCGAGATCGCCGGCCGCGCCCAGGGCGCCGCGCTGCAGCGCGCCTCCGCTGACGATGCCGGCGCCGATGCCGGTGGACACCTTCACGTAGAGGAGGTCGTCGACGCCGGCGTAGTGGTCGGCGTGCTCGCCCAGGGCCAGGAGGTTCACGTCGTTGTCGACGAGCACGGGCACGGGCAGGGTGCGCGCGACGAAGGCGGGGATGTCGAAGCGGTCCCAGCCGGGCATGATCGGCGGCTTCACCGGGCGGCCGGTGGCGTGCTCGACCGGCCCGGGGACGCCGACGCCGACGCCGGCGAGCGGGCCCGCGGCGGGGGCCCCGGCGAGCAGGGCGGCGGCGGTGTCGAGTGCGTGGCCCAGGACGGCGAGCGGGCCGTCGGCGATCGCGATCGCCTCGCGTCTCTCGGCCAGGACGACGCCGTCGAGGTCGGTGAGGGCGATGGTCGCGTGCGCGGCCCCGAGGTCGATCGCCAGCAGGCTGCGGGCGCTCGGGTCGAAGGCGATGCGGGCGGCGGGGCGGCCGCCGGAGGAGGGGGCGTCGTCGCGCCGGACGACGAGGCCGGTGGCGGCCAGCAGGTCGAGCTGGGCCGAGACCGCCGCGCGGGGGAGCCCGGTCTCGGCGACCACGTCGGCGCGGGTGCGGGCGTCTCCGTCGGAGAGGAGGAGGAGCAGCTCGCCCTGCGCGCTCGTGGCGGAGCGGCGGCGGGTCGGCATGGCGGAAGTCAACCACAGCACCGGGCCTTCTGCTGGCGACACGAACGACTTCTCCTGCGGAGTCGCGAAGTTCTGCTTGTTGCCGGTCAAAAGTCCGCGTAGGGTTCGGAGCACCCACGTTCGACGTCGATCAGGAGCACCCCCGGTGGCCACATCCACAGACCTCTCCGTCCAGCTCTACTCGGTCCGCGAGCCGCTCGCCGCCGACCTGCCCGCCACCCTCGACCGCCTCGCCGGCATCGGCTTCACGAAGGTCGAGCTCTTCTCGTTCGTCGACCTCGCGGAGGGCTACCGCTCGGCGCTGCCCGCCAGCGGCCTGACGGCGCCCAGCGCCCACGCGCGCCTCCTCGGACCGCAGGAGGGCACCTCGGTCGACGAGATCCTCGACATCGCCGCGTCGCTCGGCGTGCAGACCGTGATCGATCCGCACGTGGACCCGACCCGCTGGACCACCGCCGACGACGTGAAGACGATCGCCGACGAGCTCAACGCGCTCGTCGACTCCGCCGCCTCGCGCGGACTCGCCCTCGGCTACCACAACCACGCGTTCGAGTTCGAGAACCGCGTCGACGGCCTCAGCGCCTTCGAGCACCTCGCGAGCCTGCTCGACGACCGGATCGTCCTCGAGCTCGACACCTACTGGGCCGCGGTCGGCGGCGACGACCCCGCCGCGGTGCTCGGCCGACTCGGCGACAAGGTCCGCTTCCTCCACATCAAGGACGGCCCGGTCTCGAGCGACACGCAGGAGCAGCTTCCGGCCGGGAAGGGCGCGATGGACATCCCGTCGATCCTCGCCGCCGCCCCGCAGGCGCTCCCCGTGCTCGAGTTCGACGCCTACGCGGGCGACATCTTCGAGGGCCTGACCACCGGCTTCTCCTACGTCTCGGAGCTCTCCGCATGAGCGGCGCGGGACGCGTCGGCGTCGGCGTCATCGGCGCCGGGAACATCAGCACGCAGTACCTCACCAACCTCACGGTCTTCCCCGACCTCGAGGTGCTCTTCGTGGCCGACATCGACCTCGAGCGCGCGAAGGCCCAGGCCGAGGCGTTCGGCGTCCCGGGATCGGGCACCGTCGAGGAGCTGCTCGCGCACCCCGGCATCGAGATCGTCGTCAACCTGACGATCCCGGCCGCGCACGTCGAGGTCGCCCGCCGGGCCCTCGAGGCCGGCAAGCACGTCTGGACCGAGAAGCCCTTCTCGCTCGACCGCGACAGCGGCGTCGAGCTGCTGGCGCTGGCGAAGGAGAAGGGACTGCGCGTCGCGACGGCACCGGACACCTTCCTCGGCGCGGGCCTGCAGACCGCGCAGCGGGTCATCGAGAGCGGAGCCATCGGCACGCCCCTCTCGGCCATCACGTTGTTCCAGGGCCCCGGCCCCGAGGGCTGGCACCCGAACCCCGAGTTCTTCTTCGCGCCCGGCGGCGGCCCGCTGCTGGACATGGGGCCGTACTACATCACGACCCTCGTGCAGAACCTCGGCCCGGTCGAGAGCGTCACCGCGGTGTCCTCGCAGGCGCGCACCACCCGCGTCGTCGGCTCCGGCCCGCGCGAGGGGACCGAGTTCCCGGTCACGATCCCCACGCACATCGGCGGACTGCTCCGCTTCGAGTCCGGCGCCTCGGCGCAGGGCGTCTGGAGCTTCGAGTCGAGCATGCAGCGCATGGGCTTCGTCGAGATCAACGGCTCCGAGGGCACGCTCGTGCTGCCGGACCCCAACATGCACGACGGCGAGGTCACCCTGTACCGCCGCGGCGAGAAGGAGCCGGAGGTCATCACGGCCACCGGCTCGACGTTCTCGCGCGGCACCGGAGTGCTCGAGCTCGCCCGGGCGATCCGCGCCGATCGGCCCGAGGCGGCGTCCGGCGACCTCGCGTACCACGTGACCGACGTGATGCTGTCGCTCCTCGAGGCGGCCGAGACGGGCGAGAAGGTGCTCGTCGAGAGCACCGTCGCGCCGCGCCCGGCGGTCCCCGAGGACTGGGACCCGAGCGAAGCGACCCTGGTCTGATGGGCGGAGCCCTGCGCGTCGGCGTGCTCGGCGGCGGGTTCATGGCCGCCGTGCACAGCCGGGCGGCCCGGAGCGCCGGCGCGGTCCTGGCCGGCGTCGCCTCCTCCAGCCCCGAGAAGGGCGAGAGGGCGGCGGGCGAGCTCGGCTTCGAGCGCGCCTACGCCGACGCGCGGGCGCTGATCGAGGACGACGACATCGACGTGATCCACGTCTGCACGCCCAACGCGTCGCACGCCGAGCTCGCCCTGGCTGCGATCGCAGCGGGGAAGCACGTGGTCTGCGAGAAGCCGCTGGCCGCGACGGTGGCCGAGGCGGAGTCGCTCGCCAGCGCCGCGTCCGCCGCGGGGATCGTCGCGACGGTGCCGTTCGCCTACCGGTTCCACCCGATGGTGCGCGAGGCGCGCGCCCGGGTCGCCGCAGGAGAGACCGGTCGCCTGGTCACGGTGCGCGGCAGCTATCTGCAGGACTGGCTGCTGGGCGCGTCCGAGGACAATTGGCGCGTGGATCCGGCCGCCGGGGGGCGCTCGCGCGCCTTCGGCGACATCGGCTCGCACCTGGTCGACCTGCTCGAGTTCGTGACGGGCGAGCGGATCGAGGCTCTCGCGGCGATCACGAGCACGATCCACGCCGAGCGGGGCGGCCGCGCGGTCGAGACCGAGGACGTGGCCGGGGCGATCGTCCGCCTGGCCGGGGGCGCCGTCGGCACCCTCCTCGTCTCGCAGGTCACCGCCGGGCACCGCAACGAGCTCGTGCTGGAGGTGTCGGGACTCGAGGAGTCGCTGCGCTTCGAGCAGGAGCTGCCCGAGACGCTCTGGGTCGGGCGCCGCGACAGCGCGGTGCTCGTGCCGCGCGACGGCGCGATCCTCGCTCCCGACGCGGCCCGCCTCTCGATCGTGCCCAGCGGGCATCCGATGGGCTATCAGGACGCGTTCACCGCGTTCGCCCGCGACACCTACGCCGCGATCGCCGGAGCCCAGGTCGAGGGTCTACCGACCTTCGACGACGGACTCCGCGCCGCCCGCATCACCCAGGCCGTGCTCGACGCGGCCGACTCCGGCGCCTGGGTCACCGTGCCCGGCGCGCTCTGACACCCCTGTCGTCTGACACCCCTGTCGAAGGAGACAGCGCCATGAGCGAGAAGACCTACGCCGCCACCCGTCCGGTGACCCTGTTCACGGGCCAGTGGGCGGATCTGCCCTTCGAGGAGGTGGCGCGCCTGGCCTCCGAGTGGGGCTACGACGGCCTCGAGATCGCGGCGTCGGGCGACCACCTCGACCTCCAGCGCGCCGACGAGGACGACTCGTACGTCGCGTCGCGGCTCGAGATCCTGGACCGCTACGGACTCGAGGTCTTCGCGATCTCGAACCACCTCACCGGACAGGCCGTCTGCGACGACCCGATCGACTTCCGCCACAAGGCGCTCGTGCGGGACTACACGTGGGGCGACGGCGACGCCGAGGGCGTGCGGCAGCGGGCCGCGGAGGACATGAAGCGCTCGGCCCGCGTCGCCCGCAAGCTCGGCGTGGACGTGGTCGTCGGCTTCACGGGGTCGAAGATCTGGCCGTACGTGGCCCAGTTCCCGCCGGTGCCGGCCTCGGTCATCGAGGAGGGGTACCAGGACTTCGCGACCCGGTGGAACCCGATCCTGGACGAGTTCGACGCGCAGGGCGTCGTGTTCGCGCACGAGGTGCACCCGTCCGAGATCGCCTACGACTACTGGTCGAGCGTGCGGACGCTCGAGGCGATCGACCACCGGACGGCGTTCGGGTTCAACTGGGACCCGTCGCACATGATGTGGCAGAACATCGACCCGGTCGGCTTCCTCTGGGACTTCAAGGACCGGATCCACCACGTCGACTGCAAGGACACGCGCATGCGTCCGCAGAACGGCCGCGCCGGCGTGCTCGGCTCGCACCTGCCGTGGGGCGACCCGCGGCGCGGCTGGGACTTCGTCTCGACCGGGCACGGGGACGTGCCGTGGGAGGACGCGTTCCGCGCGCTCGAGGCGATCGGCTACTCCGGCCCGATCTCGATCGAGTGGGAGGACGCGGGGATGGACCGACTGCACGGGGCGGCGGAGGCCGTGGGGTTCATCCGCTCGCTGCTCTGGAAGACGCCGACGGCATCGTTCGACGCGGCGTTCTCGAACCAGTAGAGGGACGGACCGGGGTCGGGGAGGCTACTCGGCGGCCTTGGCGGCGCGCTCGGACTTCAGGCGGGCCTGCTCGCGGCGCACCTCGGCGTAGCGGTTCTGCTCGACGCGCAGCCACTCGGGGACCTCGTCGAGGAGGGCCTGGATCTCGTCGGTCGTGAGCGCCTCGGTGAGGCCGCCGCGGGCGAGCCCCGAGATCGAGACGTTCAGCCGCGAGGCGATGACGGGGCGGGGGTGCGGGCCGTTCTCGCGCAGCTCCACGAGCCACGCGGGCGGGTTGGCGACGAGCTCGTCGTACTGCTCGCGCGTGATCGCCGACTCCTGGAACTCCTCCGGGGTCGCGGGCAGGAAGATCTGGAGCTTCTTCGCCGCGGTCGCAGCCTTCATCGTCTGTGTCGCCTTGGCCATGCGGCAACCCTACCGTCGCGCGCACAGCGCCTACCCTGGACGGATGAGCGACGAGCCGGACACCGTGCAGCAGGACGCCTACGTCGTCGGGACGGAGCGCCTGGACGAGGGTGCGGTCGACGGGGACGAGGCGGACGCTGCTGAGACGGACGCTGAGGAGGTGGACGAGCCGGCCGGCCCGGTCTTCTCGGTCGCCCTCGCGCCCGGGGTCACCCCGACGAAGTGGACGCGCATCTGGGGCGACCGCCGCGCGGACCTGCCACTGCGCGTGCTGGCGCTCGCCGAGGACGAGACGACGCGCGCGCTGCTCGACGGCCGCGCGCAGGTGGCGTTCGTCCGCGGCGACGTCGACTCCTCCCTCCTCAGCGCCATCCACCTCTACGACGAGCAGCCGGTCGTGGTGCTCGGCCACGAGCACGCCTTCGCCGACGCGGAGTCGGTCGACGTCGCCGACCTGGCCGACGAGCACCTCCTGCAGGAGCCCTCGACGGTGCCGGAGTGGGCGACCGTCGCGGTGGAGATCGCCGACGGCTCGCGGCGACCGCTGCCGAGGATGTCCGGACTCGACGACGCCGTCGAGCAGGTGGCCGCGGGCGTGGGTGTGCTGATCGTGCCGCAGGCGGTCGCCCGCGTGCACAGCCGCAAGGACGTGCGGGCCGTGCCGGTCTCGGGAGTCGCGCCGACCGCGGTGCGCCTGGCCTGGGTCACGGAGGAGAAGACGGACGACGTCGAGGACTTCATCGGCGTGGTCCGCGGCCGCAGCTCGAACACGACGCGCGGCACCGCCGCGACGCCCAAGGTCGAGTCGCGCGCGAAGGCGGCGAAGGCGAAGGCCCGCGAGGCGCGGGAGAAGGCCGAGAAGGCGGGCGGCGGGAAGAAGAAGCCCGCACGTCCGGGCCCGGCGAAGGCCGTCGTGCGGCGCACGCGGAAGCCCCGTGGCCGCTGACTGGAGTCTGCGGGCGGCGACCGCCGACGACGCGGAGTGGATCGCGGAGCTCCGTGCCGTCGTGATGCGGCCCGACCTCGAGCGGCTCGACCGCTACGACGAGCACCGCGTGCGGCACCGATTCCTCGACCGATTCGTGCCCGAGCGCACCCGGGTGATCGTGGTCGACGGCATCGACGTCGGCTGCATCGCCTCGCGCGTCGAGGACGACGCGGTCTGGATCGAGCACTTCTACCTCGCGACGTCCGCGCAGGGCCGGGGCACCGGCTCCGCTGTGCTGCAGCACGTGATGGCCGAGGAGGCCCGGGCGAGGCTGCCGTTCCGGATCGACGTGCTGAAGCTCAGCCCCGCCCGCCGGCTCTACGAGCGCCACGGCTTCCGCTGGGAGCGCGCGGAGGAGTGGGACGACATCCTGGCGACGCCGGCATGGGCCTGACCCTACTCTGGGACGATGCGCCACGGCATCGTCATCCTCCCGCAGGAGACCTGGACCACCGCCCGCCGGAAGTGGCAGTCGGCGGAGGGACTCGGCTTCGACCACGCCTGGACCTACGACCACCTGTCGTGGCGCTCGCTCGCCGACCAGGTGTGGCACGCGACGATCCCCACGCTCACCGCGGCGGCGCTCGTCACCGAGACGATCCGGCTCGGCACCTTCGTCGCGTCGCCGAACTTCCGGCATCCGGTGCCGTTCGCGAAGGACGTCGCGACGGTCGACGATATCGCCGGCGGGCGCTTCGTGCTGGGCGTCGGCTCGGGAGGCACGGGCTTCGACGCGTCGGTGCTCGGGCAGCCCGCCTACACGGCCCGGCAGCGGCACGAGCGCTACGCGGAGTTCGTGTCGGCGCTGGACGTGCTGCTGCGGCACGAGGAGCCGGGATCGGGCGGGATCGACATCGACGGCGACTGGTTCACGGCCCGCGGGGCCCGGATGGTCGGTGAGCCGGCGCAGCGCCCGCGCGTGCCGTTCGTGCTCGCGGCCAACGGCCCGAAGGGTCTCGCGCTCGTCGCGGAGCGCGGGCAGGGCTGGGTGACCACCGGGCCCGAGGGCACGACGAGCGAGGAGTGGTGGTCGGCGGTGGCCGCGCTGAGCGGGCGGCTCGACGACGCGCTGGAGGCGGCGGGGCGCGATCCGCGCTCGATCGAGCGGCACCTGTCGCTCGACTCCGGGCCGCACTACTCGCTGTCGAGCGTCGACCTCTTCGAAGACATGGCCGGGCGGGCGGGGGAGCTCGGATTCACGGACGTGATCTCGCACTGGCCCCGGGTCGACGGGTTGTACGCGGGCGACGACGAGGTGCTGTACGAGGTGGCGGCGCGGTTCTGAGGGGGCGCGCGCTGTCGGGGCTGCTGGTGACGGTGGTCTCGATACGCCCCTGCGGGGCTACTCGACCAGCAGCAGGTGAGGCGGGTGCGCTGTGCTTGCTGATCGAGTAGCGCGCGGAGCGCGCGTATCGAGATCCGCGATGTCTGGAGTTGGTGGGTCTCGGTACGCCCCTGCGGGGCTACTCGACCAGCAAGGGGTGAGGGGGCGTCAGAGGAGGGAGCGCACGAGGCGGCCGACGACCGGCAGCTCGGTGAAGCCCTCGGACGCGAGGAAGTGGCGGCCGCCGGGGACGACGTCGACCGGGGCACCGAGTGCCGACGCCAGGGCGTCCGTCGCGGTGGGCGGGACGAACGGGTCGTCGTCGGAGCGGACGACGTGCACGGCGCCGAGATGCGGGCCCGCCTGGGCGACCACGGATCCCGGGTCCTCGCCGAGGAACGCATTCAGCGCCGGCAGGGCGGGCAGAGGCTCGACGAAGCCCGACACCAGCACGGCGGCGTCGACGCGAGTCCCGGTGGCGGCGATGGCGCGCAGGGCGGTCACGCAGCCGAGGCTGTGCGCGACCACGACGAGGCGGCCCGAGCCCCGGGCGGCGCCCAGGGCCTCCGCGACGCTCGAGCGCCAGGCGGCCGCATCCGGAGCCATCGCGTCGGGCAGGACGACGCGCGTCACCGTCGCGCCGAGCGACTCGGCCTCGCGCTCGAGCCACGGGAACCAGTGGGCCCGGACCGAGGCGCGGTAGCCGTGGACGATGAGCAGGTGCGAGGACATGCGGGGGACAACCGCGCGGCGCGCAGCGGGATTCCCGGTGACGCGGCGGTCACTCCTCCGAGGTGAAGAACGCCTCGACGGCGCGGGCGAGCGCGACGAGGTCGTCGACGTGCGCGAGCTCGCGGGCGGAGTGCATCGAGAGCAGCGGCACGCCCACGTCGAGGGTCGAGATGCCGAGGCGGGTCGCGGTGAGGGGGCCGATGGTCGAGCCGCAGGGGACGGAGTTGTTCGAGACGAACTCCTGGTACTCGACGCCGGCCTCCGCGCAGAGGCGGGACCAGAGCGCGGTGCCGCGCGCATCCGTCGCGTAGCGCTGCGAGGCGTTGATCTTGAGCAGCGGACCGGAGCCCGCGACGGGGCGGTTCACGGGGTCGTGCTTGTCGGCGCGGTTCGGGTGCACGGAGTGGCCCGCGTCGGCCGACAGGCACCAGGACGCCGCGATCGCCCGGGCGCGCTCGTCGACGCCGGCGCCGAGGGCGGCTCCGATGCGGGTCAGCACGTCCTCGAGGAACGGGCCGCTGGCTCCGGAGCGGCTCGCGGACCCGAGCTCCTCGTGGTCGAAGGCGGCGAGCACGCTGATGTGCCGCGGCTCCACGGGGGCGGCGCTCGCCGCGAGCAGGGCGACGAGACCGGCGTGGACCGAGCTCAGGTCGTCCATCCGGCCGGCGGCGAAGAGCGCGTCGTCGAGGCCGAAGCGGCGGGGCGGCTGGGTGTCGCAGGTCACGAGGTCGTAGCCGGCGATGTCGGACGCGTCGGCGAGCCCCGCCTCCGCGGCGAGCAGGTCGAGCAGGTCGACCTCGGAGGCGTCGCCGAGGCCGAACACCGGCACGGTGTGCTTCTGCCGGTCGAGGGTGAGGCCGTCGTTCTGCTCGCGGTCGAGGTGGATCGCGAGCTGCGGGATCCGGAGGAACGGCCCCGTGCGGACCAGCAGCTCCCTCCCGTCGCGGGTCACGACGCGACCGGCCAGCTCGAGCTCGCGGTCGAGCCAGGAGTTGAGGAGCGGTCCGCCGTAGACCTCGACGCCGGCCTGCAGCCAGCCCTCGGAGCCGATCGTGGGGTTCGGCTTGAGCGTGAAGCCGGGGGAGTCGGTGTGCGCGCCGAGGATGCGGAAGGGGGTCACCGCGTCGGCGGTGGCAGGGACGTGCCACGCGATGATCGCGCCGTCGCGGACCACGTGGTACCGGCCGGGCGCGGTGGGCCACGCCTCGGTCTCGTCGAGAGCGACGGACCCGGCATCGGCGAGGCGGCGCGCGGTCTCGGCCGCGGCGTGGAAGGAGGAGGGGGAGGCCGTCAGGAAGTCGGCGAAATCGGCGATGCGGGCGTCACGATCGGTCATCCCTCCAGTGAACCACCCGCGCGGCGGCGGTCGGTCTCACCGCACGACGACGCGGACGAAGGCGACGGAGTGCTCCGCTCCGGCGTTCACGTAGGAGTAGGGCCGGGCCGTCGAGAAGGCGACGTGCTGCCCGGCGGTCAGCGTCAGGTCCTCCTCCCCGTCGCGGGCCAGGAGGAGGGTTCCGTCGGTGACGAGCAGCATCTCGTGCCAGCCGTCGGGGTCGGGCTGCGCGTCGTAGCGCTCGCCCGGTCCGAGCGTCCAGGTCCAGAGCTGCGACTCCTCGCGGGAGGGGACCGAGGCGAGCAGGACCGCGACGCTCGCCGGATCCGCGCCGCGCCAGGCCACCTCGCCGATCGACGTCGGGGAGCCGCCGGGTGCCGAGACGAGCGCGGTGAAGCTGGTGCCGAGCGCCTCGGCGAGGCGGTCGACACCGGTCAAGCCGATGTTCGCCTCCCCGGCCTCGACGTTGACGATCGTGCGCCGGCTGATGCCCGAGCGCTCCGCGAGCGCGGCCTGGCTGAGCCCCGCGAGCAGCCGCGCCGCACGGAGGTTGCCGCCGACGTGGGCGAGGACCGAGGACGGTTGCATGCGCACTATTCTGCACCCTACAGTGTGCAGAATGCTGCACTTCCCGCTCCTCCGCTCCCTCCGGTTCTCGAAGCCCGAGTGGGCGCTCATCGGCATCACCGCGGTCTGGGGCGGGACCTTCCTCGCCGTGCACGTGGCGATGGAGCACAGCGGTCCGCTGTTCTTCGTCGGGCTCCGCTTCGTCGTCGCGGGCCTGATCAGCGCCCTCGTCTTCCGTCGGACGCTGCGCGGGATGCGGCGGATCGACCTCGGCGCGGGCGCGGCGATCGGGGTGATGATCGCGCTCGGCTACGGGCTCCAGACCTACGGCCTCCAGACGATCCCGAGCAGCACCTCCGCGTTCCTCACCGCCCTGTACGTGCCCCTGGTGCCGCTGCTGCAGTGGGTCGTGTTCCGCCGGCGACCGCGGGTCCTGACCCTGGTCGGGGTCGCGCTGGCCTTCGTCGGGCTCCTCTTCGTCGCCGGGCCGCAGCCAAGAGTCGCGCTGGGGGCGGGCGAGATCGCGACGCTCGTCAGCACCGTCCCGATCGCCGCCGAGATCATCCTGATCAGCGTCTTCGCCGGCCGCGTCGACCTCGGGCGCGTGACCGTGGTGCAGCTGCTCGTCGCGGGCGGGCTCGCGTTCGCGGCCATGCCCGTCGCGGGGGAGGCGATCCCCGCGTTCTCCTGGGTGTGGCTCGTCGCCGCCCTCGCCCTGGGAGCGAGCAGCTGCCTCATCCAGCTCACGATGAACTGGGCCCAGCGCTCCGTCTCGCCCAGCCGCGCGACGATCATCTACGCCGCGGAGCCGGTCTGGGGCGGGGTCGTCGGCCGCCTCGCCGGCGAGCGGCTGCCCGGTCTCGCGCTGGTCGGCGCCGCGCTGATCGTGGCGGGGACGATCGTGAGCGAGCTGCGGCCGCGGGCGGCGCGCGATCCGGCAGCGGAGCGCGCGGGCGGCGACTCCGTCGAGAACGTGTCGACGGACAGGGCCCCCGCCTGACGGCGCCGCCTCTGCGGAGGGCGATGAGCCGACAGGGCCGGGGTCAGCTCGACTTCAGCGCCTCGCGGAGCTTCACCCGCGAGCCCATCCGCAGCAGCGAGTTCGTGTAGATGGTGCTCGCCACGGCCATCACGGCGGTCGTCGCGACGATGAGGAGGGCGAGCGAGACGAGCGGCTCCCACCAGTCGGCCTCGCCGAAGAACAGGCGCACGGGCATCGCCACGGGAGCGCTGAACGGGACGTACGACAGGATCGTCATGACGAGCGCGTTGTCGCCGAAGAGCACGACGCCGAAGTACGGGACCATCACGAGCATCATCGCCGGAGTCATGACCGAGCCGGTGTCCTCCTGGCGCGAGACCAGGGCGGCTCCGGCGGCGAAGACGCTCGCGACCAGGACGAATCCGAAGACGAAGAAGACGACGAACCAGATCAGCGGAGCCGAGAGCAGATCGAGCAGCTCGGTCTGGCCGGTGATCGCCAGCCCGAGTGCGGACGCGGCGGCGATGGCGGCCGCCGTGCCGACTCCGATCACCGAGTTGCCGAGGATCTTGCCGGCGAGCAGCGCTCGGGCGGGGACGGCGGCGAGCAGGATCTCGACGATGCGCGACTGCTTCTCCTGGACCGTGTTCTGCATGATCGTCGCTCCCGAGCCGAGGACGGCGAGCATGAAGACCAGGCCGAAGGCGAGCCCGATGAGCGTACGGAGACCGGACGGGGTCTCGGAGGGCTCGAGGAGGGCGACCTCGGGGCTGACGGACAGGGCCGAGACCAGGCCCTCGGGGGCCTCGTCGAGGGCGACGATCGAGAAGCCGAGCGCGGAGTCGTCGGGGACGAGGGCCGCGTCGACGGTCCCGTCGCGCACCAGGTCCTCCGCGTCGGCCCGCGCCTGGACCTCGGTGATCTCGAGGGTGCTGGAGTCGGTGACGGCGGAGGGCACGGATCCGACGACCGCGACCGGGGTCGCCTCGGCGGTGCGGTTCCCCAGCACGCTCGAGAGGACGATGCCGCCGATCACCAGGACGAGGGTGATCACGGTCGAGACGAGGAACGCCTTCGAGCGCACCTGCGAGAGGATCTCGCGCTCGGCGACGAGGAGCGTCGCGCCCCAGGTGCCGAGCCGTGCATCGCGGGGGGCGTCCGGGCGAGGGGCGCTGCCGGTCGCGGGGGTGGTGGTGCTCGTGCTGGTGCTCATCAGGCTGCTGCTCTCTCGTCGGCACCCGAGGGTGTGCTGACCACGATGTCCCGGAAGATCTCTCCGAGGGTCGGCCTCACGGGCCGGAAGGACGACACGGTGCCCCGCTCGACCGCGGCGCGCAGGACCGCGTCGGCGGCCGCCGCGCCCGCGTGGAAGAGCGCCGACGTCCCGGCGAGCTCGGCCACCTCGACGCCGGGCAGGCCGCGGATCCAGCCGACGTCGCCGCTCATCTCGAGCGACCAGCGGTCACCGGAGTGCTGGTCGCGCAGGGCCTCGCGCTCGCCGGCCGCCTGCACCCTGCCGCCCGCGATGATGACCAGGTCGTCGCAGAGGCGCTCGACCACGTCGAGCTGGTGGGACGAGAACAGCACCGGCACTCCGCGCGCCGCGTGCTCGGCGATCACGGCGACGACCTCGTCGACGGCCAGCGGATCGAGCCCCGAGAACGGCTCGTCCATGATGAGCACGTCCGGGTCGTGCACGAGCGCCGCGGCGACCTGGACGCGCTGCTGGTTGCCGAGCGACAGCGCCTCGAGCTTGTCCCGCCGGCGCTCGATGAGTCCGAGCCGCTCGAGCAGGTCGTCGCCGCGCTGCACCGCGGTCGCCTTGTCGATGCCGTGCAGCCGCGCGAGGTAGGCCAGCTGCTCGCCGATCTCCATCTTGGGATAGAGGCCGCGCTCCTCCGGCATGTAGCCGAAGCCGTGCAGGGCGGCCTGGCCCACGGGCGAGCCGTCGAGCGTCACGGTGCCGGAGTCGGGGCGGAGGACCCCGAGGATCATCCGCATGGTGGTGGTCTTGCCGGCGCCGTTGCCGCCGACGAAGCCGGTGAGGCGCCCTCGGGCGACGTCGAAGCTGACGTCGTCGACGACGCGGCGCTCGCCGAAACTGCGACTGATGTTCTGCACGCTGAGCATGCGACCTCCCCGGGATCCGTTGACACCTCCACGCTAGGAGCGGGCCGCGTCGAGCGCTTCCGGCCCGGGGGTGAACCGGTATCTCCGCCTCGAGACGGAGGAAGGGGTCAGCCGACGAGGCCGGACCGGTAGGCGTAGACGACGGCCTGCACCCGGTCGCGCAGCGCCAGCTTCATCAGCACGTTCGACACGTGGGTCTTCACGGTGGCGCGGCCGACTCCGAGCAGGTCGGCGATCTCGTCGTTCGAGAGCCCCTGCGCCATCAGCCGCAGCACCTCGACCTCGCGCGGGGTCAGCTGGTCGGGCTCTGTGCCGCTCGGCGCAGGAGTCCGCACCCGGTCGGCGGCCACCGCGCGCTCGATGACCGCGCGGGTCAGCTCGGGCGCGAGCAGCGCCTCCCCGGCCGCGATCGCCCGCACCCCGTAGACCAGGTGCTCCGGAGGGGAGTTCTTCAGCAGGAATCCGCTCGCGCCGGCGTCGAGGGCCTCGAGCAGGTAGTCCTCGCGGTCGAAGGTGGTGAGCATGAGCACGCGCACCGGGGACTCCGGATCGGCGAGCAACCGCCTGGTCGCCTCGATCCCGCCGATGCCCGGCATCTCGACGTCCATGCAGACCACGTCGGGGCGGGTTCTCGCGACGAGCTCCAGGGCCTCCTCGCCGCTGGAGGCCTCGCCGACGACGTCGATGCCGGGCTGCACCGAGAGGATGGTGCTGATGCCCTGGCGCATCAGGGCGTGATCGTCGACGAGGACGACGCGGACGTCGCTCATGCCGCGACCCCCAGGGGGACGGCGACGCGGACGACCCAGCCGGAGCCGGCGCGCGGCCCCGCCTCGAGGGTGCCGTCCAGCGTGGCCGCGCGCTCGCGCATGCCGACGAGGCCCAGACCTCCGTTGCGCTGCCGGGGGCCGGGGCGGCCGAGCCCGTCGTCGGCGACCTCGAGCTCGACAGCGGCGTCGTCGTACCGGACGTGCACCCGCGCCCGCGTGCCCGGTCCGGCGTGCTTGAGCACGTTCGTGAGCGACTCCTGGGCGATGCGGTAGAGGTTCAGCCCGACCAGCGGCGGCACGTCGAACCGCTCGCCGACCTGCTCGAGCGTCACCCGCAGCCCGGCGGCCTCGGCGTCGGCGATCAGCGCGGGGAGGGAGTCGAGGCCGAGCGACGCGGTCACCGGGTCGAGCACCGACTCCTCGTCGCGGAGCGTGCCGAGCAGCTGGTACAGCTCGCCGACCGCCGCGCGCGACGTGCCCTCGAGAGCCTCGAGCTGGCCGCGGGCCCGACCGGGATCCGAGTCGAGCAGGGTCCGCGCCGCCGCCGCCTGGACGCCCATCAGCGAGACGTGGTGGGCGACGGCGTCGTGCAGCTCCCGGGCGATGCGGAGACGCTCGATCGTGATGGCCTGCCGCGCGACCTTCGCCTGCTCGTCCTCGAGCTGGCGGGTGCG
This sequence comes from Rathayibacter sp. Leaf248, assembly GCF_920939495.1. Lineage (NCBI taxonomy): Bacteria > Bacillati > Actinomycetota > Actinomycetes > Micrococcales > Microbacteriaceae > Rathayibacter > Rathayibacter sp. Leaf248. The sequence goes on from NZ_CAKLAV010000002.1 coordinate 468,571, forward strand.
GAGGTCGGTCAGGGCCCGCTGGCGCGCCGAGGCCCAGGCGTGGTTCCCGAACCACCAGGCCCCGGCGAAGTAGAGGATGTTGATCAGGATCTGCTGGAGCAGGTACGCGGCGACCGGGGTGAGCGCGCCGATGCCCGCGCCCTCGAACTCGAGGTCCTGCGTGCTCGCGCGGAAGAACGTCACGAGCAGCCACACGGCCATGACGATCACCAGCACGCCGCGCGTCCATTCGGCCCGCGCCCGCCTCGGCTCCCAGGCCCCGACGCTGTACATCGCCATGAAGAGGGCGATGTTGCTGATGGTCAGCTCGGGCACGCGCAGCTCGCCGACCAGCAGGAACGCCACCGAGGTGACGGCGAGGACGGGCACCGGGGCACTGCGGCGGAAGGCGAGCGGCAGGATCACCAGGGCGAGGAGGCCGATGCTCAGCGCCGGCTCGGCGCCGTCCGGGTACATCCCGATCGCGCGGCCGAGGACCAGCGAGAGGATCGAGGCGCCGAACAGGGCGGCGGCGGTCGCGGCGTCGGCCCGGCGCTGATCGGCCGTCACCGACGGCCTCCGCCACTGGCGCGAATCGGGATCGGCTGTCATCTCGCGGCCAATCTACCGGGGCACCGCCGTGGCCGCCGGGACGGGAGGGAGGGCGACGATCAGCACGACTCCGGCCCTGTGCCGAGAGGCGCTCCGGCGGAGGAGAACTCTCTGGGAGGAGGCTCGGAGAACGGGAATCCGTACCCCCCGACAAGGGCGAGCGTGTACCTTTCGCGTTCCCGTGACGCGGCTGCACTCCTACTGTGAGGCGACCGCGGGCATCGGCTCCCGGCAGCAGCCGCCAGGAGTAGCAGCGCATGCGTCGTCAGTCCTTCCTCTCGTCCCTCGTCGCCGGGGCGGTCCTCGTCGCCGGCATCGGGCTGAGCGTCGTGGTCGCGCCGACCGCGTCGGCCGCTCCGGTCTTCACCACGGCGTGCTTCACCTCGCCGAAGGTCGAGAGAGCTCTCGACTACACGGTGCCGGCCGGCGTGACCACGGTGCGCGCGATCCTGAGCGGTCAGAACGGCGGCGGCTCCGCTCCGTACTCGGTCAGCGGCATCGGTTTCGTGGGGGACGGGTCGAAGGGCGGGAGCGGCTCGACGCTCGTCGTGGACGTGGCCGTCACGCCGGGACAGGTCCTGCAGATCGGGCGCCTGAAGGGAGCCCCTGCGGGGGCGGCCGGATGGTCGGCCACCGACTGGCAGGGCCGCGGCGGCGTCGGCGGCGACGCGCAGTACCTCTCGACCATCGGGTCCGACGGCTGCCAGCACGGTCTCGCCGTCGCGGGCGCCGGCGGCGGTGGCGGCGGATCGACCGCGCGGGGCGGCGACGCCGACGCCGGCAGCGGTGCCAAGCCCGGCGCGAACGGCGGCACCAATCGCGAGGTCGACGGCGGTGGCGGTGGCGGCGGCGGCGCGAGCTCGGGCGGCAATCCCGGCGCTGCCGGCTACGCCACGATCAACACCTGCAGCAAGGGCAACGCCGGTCAGTGGGGCGTCTTCCTGAACGACGGCAAGGGCGGCGACGTCGGCAAGGTCATCACCACCGGCGCGTACAACTGCGGCGCCTCCAATCTCAGCGGCGGCGGCGGAGGTGCCGGCTGGTGGTACGGCGGCGGCGGAGGCTCGACCTACACGGGGGGCGACGGGCTGAGGCCGGCGAACCATCCGGGAGCCGGCGGCGGCGGGTCGAGCTACGTGCACCCGAGTGTCACCAAGGTCTCGCAGCGAGTCGGCCCGACGTACCCCGACCCGGTGATCGCTCCGGTGTACGACACCGCGACGACCGTGACGACGACGCCGACGTGGTCGACCGCGGGTCAGGAGGTCACGATCACCGCGCGGGTGACGGTGCCGAGTCTGGGCCGACCGGTGCCGGCCGGCGGGATCGTCGAGTTCCGGACGGGTGCCGGCGCCACGCAGGTGCCGGTCGACGCGAACGGCGAGGCCGTGCTGCGTACCCGCGACCTGCCGCAGGGCTGGAACGACGTCCGGGCGGTCTATCCCGACGCCTTCAGCTGGGAGATGGCGACGCGCGGGAGCACCTCGGGAGAGCCCGTCCTGCGGCACGAGGTCCGCGCGTGCGCCCCGGCACCGGTCTTCCGGCAGCAGCCCATCGACGACGTGATCGTGACCGGCCGGCAGCACACCCTCGACGCCTGGTGGGTCACGTCGTCGGTCTACGGCAGCATCCCCGTGATGTCGTGGGAGTCCTCCCGCGACGGCGGAGCGACCTGGCAGGTCGCCGAGGGTGAGGCGACTGTCGGGAGCGCCTCTACCCAGCTGGTCGTCCCGCCGCACACCCGGCCCGAGACGGTCCTGTACCGCGTGAAGGCCACCACCTGCGGCGGTCAGACGATCAGCAACCAGGTGACGGTGACGGTGATGGGAGCCCGCTTCGATCTGTCGACGCTGCCGCCGAAGACGTACGGCGACACGTTCGACATCAGCGGCTACGCGCAGGCGGTCACCCAGCCCGCACGGTCGATCGTCTTCAGCAGCAAGACGGCGGACACCTGCGCGGTGAGCGGCTCGACCGTCACCGTGATCAAGGTGGGGCTCTGCACGATCGGGGCGAAGGTCGATCCGATGACGCCCAACGGGTACCCCGCCGAAGCGCTGCAGAGCTTCACCGCGAAGCCCAAGGCCCTCACCGTGACCGCGAAGTCCTTCGACCATCCGCGCAATTCGCCGGCACCGGCCTTCGGCTGCACGGCGCCCTTCGTCGGGTCCGACACCTGGGTCACTCCGCCCACGCACGGCGTCTTCCGCCAGATCGTCACTCCGACGGACATCATCTACCGCCCGACGTCGAATTGGGCGAGCCTGACGGGCACCTACTCGTACTTCACCACCCGGTGCTACGGAGGGACCGTCGACGCCAACTACACGATCGCCGGGTACAAGGACGGCGCGTTGCGCATCGTCGCCCCGCTGCCCGTCCCGGTGAAGGTCACCGCGGCGTCGCCGACCGTCTCGTACGGCTCCGCTGCTCCCGAGATCACGGCCGCCGTCGGCGCCGGCCTCGTCGGCACTCTCTCGTGCAGCGCGTACGCGACGACCGACACGGCCTTCGCCTCGCCCCTCGCCCTCTCGAGCACGACTCCGGCCGGGCGCTACACGACGCACTGCTCCGGTCTCACGAACCCGACCGGCCCCATCGCCTACGTCGACGGCACCCTCACCGTGACTCCGGCGGTGCTGACGGTGACCGCGTCGAGCCCCGAGACCGGCGCGCACGGCGTCGCGACGGCTCCGACGATCACCTGCACCACCACCGGCTTCCTCGGCTCCGACCGCTTCCTCACCGAGCCGAGAGGCCGCTTCTCGAACGAGGACGGCGTGGTCGTGATCGACGCCACGACGCCCGTCGGCAGCTACGCCATCACGTGCGCCGGAGGCGATGCGGGCTCGAACTACAGCATCACGTCGGTGCCCGGCACCTTCCTCCTCGAGGACCGGAGCGGCCCGGTGGTCGCCGTGCCGGCGACTGTCGTCGCCGAGCCGACGAGCGTGTCCGGCGCCGTCGTCACCTACGCCGCCCCGGCGCGCGACGCGGTCGACGGCCCCGTCGACGGCACCTGTGCTCCCGCCTCCGGAACCGTGTTCCCCATCGGCGACACCACGGTGACCTGCTCCGCCGTCGATGCCGTCGGCAACACCGGAAGGGCCGCCTTCACCGTCTCGGTGAAGAAGATCGAGCAGACCGTCGCGTTCACCTCGCCGCGCCCCGCGAGGCCGGTCGCGCTCGGCAGCTTCACGCCGTCCACGACGGGCGGCGCCTCCGGTCTCCCCGTCGTGATCGGAGCGACCGGCGCCTGCTCGGTGGCGGACGGTGTCGTGACCTTCACCCGGTCCGGCATGTGCACGGTGACGGCGGAGCAGGCGGGGGACGCGCACTACGCCTCCGACGCTGAATCGTTCGACCTCACCGTCGCCAAGGCGACGCAGACCATCACCCCCGTCCTCCCCGCCCGGGGAGTGCTCGGCAGCACGGACGTCGTGTCCGCAACGGCGAGCTCGGGACTGCCGGTGGTGATCAGCACCTTCTTCGGCTGCACGGTCGCACCCGATGGGCAGGGCCGGCAGATCCTGACCTACACCGAGGGCAACACCTGCGCGGTGCAGTTCGATGTCGCGGGCGACGACGTCCACGAGGCCCCGGACTCTCTGGTGCGCTTCATCCTGCTCGACCGGATCCCGCAGGCGATCACGTTCACCTCGACCCCTCCGGCACGCGTCTTCACCGACGACACCTACACCGTGCAGGCGACCGGCGGAGGATCGGGCAACCCGCTGGAGATCTCGATCATCGAGAACGGCAACTGCACGATCGAGTACTCGACAGTGACGTTCTTCGGCGACGGGTACTGCACGGTGAAGGTGGATCAGCGCGGCGACGAGCAGCACAGCGCTGCTCCGCAGGCGCGTCAGGTCATCACCGTCGGGACGCCGGAGGGCAACCTCCGGTTCGGCGGCGAGCCGCCGCGCATCGCGAAGGTGCTCGAGACCTACACCCCGGTGATCGTTCCCGGTCCGTCGTCGGGAGTGCCCGTGCTGTCCGCGAGCGGTGCGTGCTCGCTGATGGCCGACGGGACGACCGTCCGCAACGACAAGGCGGGGCTCTGCCGGATGGCACTCGACCAGCCCGGTGACGGGTACTGGCCCGCGCGCCGTGCCGAGGCGGACATCTCCGTCGTGAAGCTCGAGCAGACCGTGCGGATCACCACGACGCCGCCGGTGAACGCGGCGGTCGGAGGCACCTACACGCCCGCCATCACTGCGGGCGCCTCCGGCACGACCCCGTGGATCATCACCAGCGTCGAGTGCTCGGTGAAGGACGGCGTCGTCACGTTCTCGAAGAAGGGGATCTGCCTGGTCGCCGCCTACCAGAACGGCACCGAGCAGTACGAGAACGCCCGACCCGACACCCAGTCGATCGAGGTCGGCTACGCGCCGGGCTCGGTCGGGATCTCGAGTCCCGTCCCCACAGGGGCGGCGGTCGGAGGATCCGTCACGCCGGTGCTCGTCCGGGGCCCGTCCACCGGGCCGGCGCTGCTCGCGGCATCGGGCGCCTGCTCGCTGGGCGAGAACGGCGTCGTGTCGTACGACTCCGCGGGCACCTGCACCGTCGTCGCCACCCACTACCGCGACGACACCTACGGAACCGCGCGGGCCGTGCAGACCTTCGAGATCGCGAAGCTCCCGCAGATCGTCGTCTTCACGTCGACCGCTCCGGCCACGGCGCTCGTCGACGCGACCTACCGGCCGACCGCTGACGGCCGCGCCTCCGGCAGTGCCGTCGTGATCGGAGCGACCGGGTCGTGCGCGATCGCGGACGGGCTCGTGACCTTCACCGGCGCGGGGACCTGCACGATCACGGCGGACCAGGCGGGGGACGACCGGTACTCGGCGGCTCCGCAGGTGTCGCAGCGCGTCGCGGTCGGTCTCGTGGCGGGGACCGTCGCGTTCGGCGGCGACGCTCCGGCGGACGCCCGGGTCGGCGGATCGTCGACCGTCGCGGTCGTCGCCGGTCCGTCCAGTGCCCCTCCGGTGCTGACGGCGTCCGGTGCGTGCTCGGTCGGACCCTTCCGACTCGTGTCCTACGACGCGGCGGGCACCTGCACGCTCACGCTGAACCAGGCGGGCGACGCGCGCCACGGCGCGGCTCCGGAGGTCGTCCGGTCGTTCGAGATCACGACGACCGCCCAGGTCGTGGCGTTCACCTCGGATGCGCCGACTTCGGCGCTCGCGGGCACCACCTACCGCCCCACGGCGACGGGTGGCGCCTCCGGGCGGCCGGTGCAGCTCGGTGCGACCGGGTCCTGCTCGATCGCGAGCGGAGTCGTGACCTTCACCGGGTCCGGCACCTGCACCGTGACGGCGGACCAGGCGGGTGGAGTCGGATACTCGGCGGCGCCTCAGGTGTCGCAGACGATCGCGGTGGGACTCACGGCGGGCACGGTCGCGTTCGGCGGCACCGCTCCCGTGGGCGCCAAGGTCGGCGGCTCCAGCACTCCGAGGATCGTGGCCGGGCCGTCGAGTGCCCGTCCGGTACTCACGGCGTCGGGCGCGTGCTCGGTGTCGGCGGGAGTCGTCTCCTACGACACCGCGGGCACCTGTGCGCTGACGCTGAACCAGGCGGGCGACGCCCTGCACGGTGCCGCCCCTGAAGCGACCCGCACGTTCGAGATCGCCGCGCTCGCGCAGACGCTGACGTTCACGTCCGACGCTCCGGAGTCGCCCCTCGTGGGCGGCACGTATCGGCCGACCGTCGCGGGTGGCGCGTCGAGCGCGCCCGTGGTGCTCGGAGTGACCGGGTCGTGCGCGATCGCCGACGGAGTCGTCACCTTCACCGGGTCGGGCAGCTGCACGATCACCGCGGACCAGGCGGGCGACGCGCGCTACGCGGCCGCTGCGCAGGTCTCGCAGACCGTCGAGATCGGCGTCTCGGAGGGGACGGTCGCCTTCGGCGGCGTCGCTCCGGCGGATGCCCGCTTCGGCGGGTCGTTCACTCCGGTGATCGTGCGCGGACCCTCCAGCGCTGCGCCGGTCCTCGCCGCGTCGGGAGCCTGCTCGGTCGAGTCGGGCGTCGTGTCCTACGACGCCGTGGGCACCTGTACGCTGACCCTCGATCAGCCGGGTGACGCGGAGCACGGTCCGGCGGATCAGGTCGTGCGGGCGTTCGAGGTCGGGAAGGCCGTTCAGACGGTGGCCTTCACGTCCGAGGCTCCGGCCGCGGCGGTCGCGGGCGGCACGTACACGCCGACGGCGACCGGTGGACCCTCGAGCGAGCCCGTGGTGTTCGGCACCGAGGGCTCCTGCTCGATCGAGGACGGTGTCGTGACGTTCTCCGGGTCCGGCACCTGCACGGTGACCGCCGATCAGGCCGGTGACGACACCCGCGAGGCCGCTCCTCGGGTGTCGCAGACCATCGCGGTCGGTCTGACGGCGGGCACCGTGTCCTTCGGAGGCACGGCTCCCACGGACGCGCGGGTGGGCGGCTCGTCCACTCCCGTGATCGTCCGGGGACCCTCGAGCGCGGATCCCGTGCTCACCGCGTCGGGCGCGTGCTCGACGGCGTCCGGAGTCGTGTCCTACGACTCCGCGGGCACCTGCACGCTGACGGTGGACCAGGCGGGCGATGCCCGTCACGGTGCCGCGCAGGCGGTGCGCACGTTCGAGATCGCGGGGAAGCTTGCGCAGACCGTGGCGTTCACCTCGGCCGCCCCGGCGGCGACGGCCGGAGGCGCCGTGTACGTGCCGACGGTGTCCGCGGGCGGGTCCTCCGCCCCGGTGGTGCTGGGGACGACGACGTCGACGGTCTGCTCCGTGACGGGCGGGACGGTGAAGTTCCTCAAGGCCGGTACCTGCAAGATCACGGCGTCTCAGGCCGGGGACGCGTCCTACGAGGCCGCGCCGCGAGTGACGCAGTCGGTCGCGGTGGCCGCGCCGGTGAAGGTCGTGAAGAAGGCGCAGACGATCGCGTTCACGACGACGATGCCGACCTCACCCGATCGGGGCATCGCGTACCTGGTGGCGGCGACCGCCTCCTCCGGTCTGCCGGTGGCGCTCACGGCCTCGGGCAGCTGCACGCTGGCGCCGACCGGGCCGGGCACCGCGACGGTGACGCTGACGGGGACCTCCTCCTGCACGGTCACGGCCGCGCAGGCCGGCGACTCCGTCTGGTCGGCAGCGCCTGCGGTGAAGCAGACGCTGCAGATGAAGCTGTTCACGCGAGCGGATCTGACGGTGGCGGTCGCTCCGGCAACGGGGCTGTCGGCGACGGCTCCGCTGTCGGTGAAGGTCACGGTGAAGAACGTCGGCACGCGTGACGCTGCGGCGACCACCACCCGCGTCGTCGTCACCGGGACCGTGGCGTCCGCTCCGGGCGCCGTCAAGACAGCCGGATCGGTGGCGGGCACCACGGTGCTCACCTGGAGGACGCCGAGCGTGACGACCGGGAAGAGCCTCGTCTACACGGTCGCGCTCGCGAACCGCCCGGCGTCGACCACCGTCGAGGCCAGGGCGTGGTCCGTGGTGTCGGACCCGACTCCGGGGAACAACATCGTGAAGCGCACCATGAAGTAGGGCGCGAGAGGGGGTGCTGCTGCCGGGCGACCGGCACCGGCACCCCCTCCGTCGTCGGCCGGTGAGGGAACCCCGGACCGTCGAGACGTCCCGCTGCAACGGGCTGTCTCGACGGTTCGGGGTTCCCTCGTGCCCCGTCGGGTTCCGTGGAAGGGTGGGCGCATGACCGCCGAGGGTGTCCGCCGCGTCGACTTCCTCCCGTGGGAGTACGACCCCGACTCCGCCGACGGGGCCGCGCAGGCCGAACGGATGGGCGAGCTGGCCGCGGGGGGAGCCGCGATCGGCGACCGGGTGTTCGTCGCCGCGAGTGCCGCCGTCTTCTGCGACCGGCTGTCGATCGGCGACCGCAGCTACATCGCAGCGCACGCGTACGTCACCGGCGACGTGACGATCGGAGCCGACTGCTCCGTCAATCCGTTCGCCGTGGTCCGCGGTGACGTGCGGATGGGCGCCGGCGTCCGGATCGGTGCGCACACCTCGATCCTGGGCTTCAACCACCTCATGGAGCCGGACGCCCCGGTCTTCACCCAGGGCCTCTCGAGCAGGGGGATCGTGCTCGGCGACGACGTCTGGATCGGCTCGCAGGCGACGATCCTCGACGGAGTGGTCGTCGGCGACCACGTCGTGATCGGCGCCGGCTCGGTGGTGACGAAGAGCGTCCCGGATCACGCGGTGGTGGCGGGGAATCCGGCGCGTGTCCTCCGCGACCGGCGGGCGCCGGCTCGCGACGCCGAGCTGCGGGAGGCGCTCCGGCGCTTCGGGGACACGGCTCGGGCCGAGATCCCGGCCGTGCTGGCGCGCTGCTTCGAGGGCGGCCGCTTCGTCGACCGGCCTGGCACGGCGGCGCCGGCCGTCCGCCCCTGGGCCGACGCCGTCGAGCTCGCCGATCTGCTGCTCGACGCCCCGCCGCCCGGGTTCGACGCCGCGGACCTGATCCGACGGCTGACGGCGAGGCAGGATCCGGCGACGGGGCTGGTCGCCGACGGCGACCTCTCGGATGCCGGTCTCGAGCGGATGCGGACGTCGTCGGAGCCGCTCTCGGACGTGCCGCTCTCGGCGTTCGTCGGGCCGGCGAGCTACCACGTCCTCAGCGTCGGCTACGCGGTGCGGCTGCTCGGCGGGCGGACGCCCCACCCGATCCGCGCCGTCCACGAACTCGCGGGGGCCGACCTGACCGCGGCCCTCGACGCCCGTGACTGGGCCGCCGGCGCCTGGGGATCCGGTGCCGCGGTCGACGCGCTCGCGACGGCGTGCGCCGTGAACGTGCTGGACCACTCCGACGCCTTCGACGACGGGGGAGCCGGGCCCCTCGCCACGCTGCTCGGCTGGGCGGTCGCCCGCGCGGACCCCGCGACGGGTCTGTGGGGGACGGTGCTGCCCGACCCCGAGTCGCCGCGGCTGCAGGCGGTGAACGGCTTCTACCGGCTGACCCGCGGGCTGTTCGCGCAGTTCGGAGTGCCGCTGCCGTATCCGGTCGCGACGATCGACACCGTGCTGCTGCACGCCGCCGACCTGTACCTCTCGACCCCCGCGGGCTGGACGGCGTGCAACGTGCTCGACATCGCGCATCCGCTCCGGCTCGCCGCGCAGCAGACCCCGCACCGCCGCGCCGAGATCGCGGAGTGGGCGCGAGGGGCGCTCGAGCAGGCGCTCGGCCAGTGGGTCCCCGGCGAGGGGATCGCGTTCGCGCCGCGGTCCGACGGCGCGGACGGCGTGCCCGGGCTGCAGGGGACCGAGATGTGGCTCGGGATCGTCTGGCTGCTGGCCGACCTGCTGCAGGCGTCGGACGCGCTCGGCTACCGCATGCGCGGGGTGCACCGGCCCGATCCGCTGGTGGTCCTCCCTCCGGTGGCGCGATCGGGATCGGAGGCGAGCGCGTGAGCGAGACGACGGAGATCCTGCACCGCGACGGCAGCCTCCGCGGCCGCGGCGGCATGCTCGACGGGGAGATGCACGGGTACTGGGAGTGGTTCCGGCTCGACGGCACGCTCCTGCGCAGCGGCACGCTCGACCGGGGGAGGCAGGTCGGAGTGTGGACGACGTACGACCGCTCGGGGGCGCCGTACAAGGAGACGCGGTTCGGGGAGTGAGCTGGGGCTGCAGCACGTCGACCCCCGCGGCCGTCCGCTAGGGTCCGAGGACCGCGAGCGCCCCAGCGCCTCGCACGAGAGGAGCCCCGACGTGCCCGACCTCGAGATCCGACCCGCGCAGACATCCGACGCCGCCACGATCCTCCGGTTCGTCCGCGAGCTCGCCGTGTTCGAGGAGTCCGAGCGCGAGGTCGTCGCGACCGAGCAGTCGATCGAGGCGACCCTCTTCGGCGACTCGTCGACCGCGCACGCCCTCATCTGCCTCGCCGACGACGTCCCGATCGGCTTCGCCGTCTACTTCTTCAACTACTCCACCTGGCAGGGCCGCAACGGCCTCTACCTGGAGGACCTCTACGTCTCTCCCGAGCACCGGGGCGCCGGCGCCGGAACGGCGATCCTCCGGCGCCTCGCCAACCTCGCCCTCGAGAACGACTGCGGCCGGTTCGAGTGGAGCGTGCTGCGGTGGAACACCCCCGCGATCCGCGTCTACGACGGCATCGGCGCGACGCCCAAGACGGAGTGGCTCGGGTACCGGCTCGCCGGCGACGCGCTCGAGGCGTTCGCGCGGGGAGGCGAGCGCTGACGCGTCCCTCGCTACGGCACCGCGCGGGTGACGAAGGCGAGGTCGAGGAACGGCAGATCGTCGCGCGCCAGCACGGCGGTGAGGTGCCGGTCGCCGAGTCCGAGGACGTGTGCGTCGGTATCGAGGCGGACGCCGTCCACGACGCCGCCGTCGATGCGCACCGGGATGCCCCGCTCGACGGCCGCCTCGGTCGCCGCGCCGAGCAGCTCGCCCGGCATCTCCCCGCGCACGCGGGTGTCGCGGAAGCGGTTCATCAGGATGTGGTTCACGTGCTCGACGAGCGTCGTGCCGATCGTCCGCTCCTCGTCGCCGAGGCCGAGGAGGGTGGTCTGCACCGCCTCCCACAGCATCGGGTACCGCATCCGCTCCCGGATCGCCATCAGCCCGTCGGGGAGGGGGAACCGCGGAGGCTCGTCGAGCTGCGCCCGGAGCTCGTCGCTGATCTCTGCCAGGTTGACGGGATCGTCGCGGTCGTCCGGTCGCCTCCACAACCCGTAGGAGATCGCAGCCGAGAGGAAGACCGGGTGCCGCCCCGCTCCGGCGGTGACCGTGCTGACGGCGATCTCCTCGGCGCCGGGCTGCGGCTCGAGCGTGAAGAGCGCGCCGGGGAACCGGGAGGTGACGTCGTCGAGCGACGGCGGAACGGGCAGGTCGTCAGGAGTCGCAGTCGTGTCGACGAACATGCGTCCAGCCTGTTCGCGCGCCGGACGCGGCGCAACGGCTCCCGCCGACGGCGCGCCCCCGCCGCGGAGGACCGGTCAGCGGAGGGGAGAGCCGGCCGACCCGTGTCTCGTCCTTCGGCAGTGGGCGCCGACCGGGGTCTGCGGAGCCGTGAAGGGCCGCTTCGTGTCGTCTCGGTGCTGGCATGCGCGGCGAGTGGTCTCGAATCGGGCTTCGAGGAGCTGCGTGACCCCGCTTCGTGTCGTCTCGGCGCTGCGGTCCGCGGCGATTGGGCGCGAAACGGGCTCGGAGCAGAGCGCGCGACCCGGAACGAGTCCGATCACCGAGGGAGCCGGCCGGACCGCGCACATATACCGATCATCGATGTATGCTCCGAGCATGGCAGGCACCCAGATGCAGGAGCCCACGTTCCTGATCCTCTCCGCCCTCGCAGGCGGACCGCGGCACGGCTATGCGCTCATCGAGGAGGTGGGCGTCCTCTCGCGCGGCTCGGTGCGGCTGCGGGCAGGGACGCTCTACGCGGCACTCGAGCGGCTCGTCGACTCCGGAGCGATCGCTCCCGCCGGTGAGACGGTCGTCGACGGCCGCACGCGGCGGCACTACGCACTGACCGACGACGGAGCGGCGATCCTGGCCGCCGAGGCCGACCGGCTCGAGCGGAACGCGGCGATCGCCCGGACGCGGCTGGCGCGGCGACTCGCGCCCACGACGGTCGGAGGCGTGGCGTGACCGGCGATCTCGAGGCGCGCTACCGCCGCCTCGCCGGGTGGTACCCGAGGTCGTGGCGCGCAGCGAACGAGGACGTCCTGATCGGCACGATGCTCGACATCGCCGAGGCCGAAGGTCGGACCGAGCCGACTCCCGCCGAACGGTGGGACCTCGCTCGCGCCGGAGTCGCCGCCCGCCTCGATGCCGTCGTCCCGGCGCGGGTCCGCGACGCGATCGCCGCCTCCTCCCTCGGGACCGGCGGGGCCTTCGCGCTCGTCTACTTCGTCTTCATCGTCTGGGCACCGTTCCTCCCGGACAGGGCCGTGCACCTCGCCGAGGCCGGCTCCGGGCCCTTCCTGAGCACCGGAGCCGTCACCGCGGTCGCGTTCGCGGCCCTCGTCGTCCTCGCCTGCGCCGGGCACCGGCGGTCGGCGCGGATCGCCGGAGTGCTGACGGTGCTCGCGGCGGTCGGGACCCTCGCAATCGGACGCGTGACTCCGGATCCAGCGTCGGCTGCCGCGACGAACATGCTCGTCCTCGGTCTCCTCGCGGGCCTGAGCCTCCTCGGGGCACCGCGGAGGATCCGGACCGTGCCGCTCGTCGGCGCCGCGTGGCTCGTCGTCCTGGTCGGGGGACTGGCGGTGAACGACCGGCTGCTCGGCATCGGGGAGCGCGAGCTGTGGACCGCGGTCGCGAGCCCCTATTCCGTACCGCCCGCCGCAGCACTCGCGCTGCTCGTCGCCGTCGCACTGCTCGCGGCTGGGCGTCCGGTGCCTGCAGTGGTCACGGCGTCCGGGACGCTGCCGTGGCTCGGGGCGACCGCGCTGCAGGCCGTCGACGCGGCCAATCCCGATCCGGTCGTGCTCCTGCTCCACGTGGTGTGCCTCGCCGCAGCCGCGACGATCAGCGTTCTCACCCTCCGCCGCACGGCGAGGGTCGCCGGCGAGCCCGGCGCAGCGGCGGTCGGCTGACCGCGGTCCCGCTCGTAGGATCGGGGAGGACGCGCGCGCCGCACGTCCCTCCGGCCGCACGTCGTCCCTCGACCAGCGGCCCTCGGACGAGAGGTGCACCGTGGAGGAGACACCCGTCGCCCCGTCGCGCGCCGGGCTCGCCCGGGTCGCCGACGAGGCGGGAGTCTCGATCTCGACGGTCTCGAAGGTGCTGAACGGCCGGTCCGACGTCGCGCCCGGCACCCGCAGCAGAGTCGAGGCGCTCCTGGATGCGCACGACTACCGCCGCCGCGGCGAGGGCTCGCGGTCGACGTACCTCGAGCTCGTCTTCCACGAGATCGAGAGCGCGTGGTCGACGCAGATCATCCAGGGGGTCGAGGCGGTCGCCCGCGAGCACGGCATGAGCGTGGTGCTGACGCTGAGCGGCGACCACCGCTCGCCGGGTCCGGAGTGGGTGACCGGCGTCCTCGCGCGGCGGCCGGCGGGCGTTGTGCTCGTCCTGTCGGGGCTGCCGGAGGAGCAGAAGCGGCGTCTGCGCGCCGCCGGCGTCCCCTTCGCGATCATCGACCCCTCCGGCGACCCCGCCCCCGACGTGCCGTCGGTCGGGTCGGCGAACTGGATGGGCGGGGTGCTCGCGACGCGGCACCTGCTCGACCTCGGGCACACGCGGATCGGAGTGATCACCGGTCCGCCGGACATGATGTGCTCCCGCGCGCGGCTCGACGGGTTCCGGTCCGCGATGGGCTCCGCGGGGGTCGAGGTCGACGAGTCGCTCCTCCGCTTCGGCGATTTCCACGTGCCCGGGGGGCGCGACCACGCGCTCGAGCTCCTGTCGGGCCCGACCCCGCCCACGGCCCTGTTCGCCGGCTCCGATCTGCAGGCCCTGGGTGTTCTCGAGGCGGCCCGGATGCGGGGGCTCCGCGTGCCGGAGGACCTCTCCCTCGTCGGGTACGACGACCTGCCGATCGCGGAGTGGACGTCGCCTCCGCTCACGACGGTGCACCAGCCGCTGCGCCTGATGGGCGAGGAGGCGACCCGACTCGTCGTGCGCCTGCGCGACGGAGATGCGGCGCAGCTGCGGATGGACCTGGCGACGACGCTCGTCGTGCGCGGCTCCACCGCGCGGATCTGATCCGCGACTCCTCGGCGACCACTGCCGTTCGTTGTGACGAGCAACAAACTGTTTCGAAAACAATTGACCCCTCCGAAGGGGGTCGGTTACCGTCCAGTCACCAACAGATTTCGACACTGAGGTCGAAACTTTCGAGAGGTGCTGTTCGATGAAGAACGATCCCATCCGGGACGACGACCGGATCACTCCGGCCACCCCCTGCCGCCTCACGGCGGCCCCCTCCACCCGGCACCGCCGCGGCCTGCTCGCCGGCGCCACCGCGTTCGGCCTGCTCACCGGCGCCCTCGTCCTGCCGTCGGCCCAGGCGGCCGAGACCGCGCCCGCGGTCCTCCTGCAGGAGGACTTCGAGGACGGCGCCTACGACCCGCTCGTGCAGAACGGCGGACCGACGCTGTCGGTGGTCGCCGAGGGCGGCGACCGCGCGCTGCTCGTGCAGGGCCGCGCGAACGACTACGACGGAGTGAAGACGCCGGCGAACCTGCTGCAGCCCGGCGGCTCCTACACGATGTCGGCCCAGGTGCGGCTCGCCGCTCCCGCCGGCACCACGGCCTCCGCGCGCTTCGTCGTCGAGCCGAGCTACTCCTGGGTGGGGAACACGACCGTGACCGCCGACGCGTGGACCACCGTGAGCGGCACCTTCTCGGCTCCGGCCGGCGCCGACCCCGCGACGCTCCGCGCCTACCTCGGCACGAGCGCGCTCGCAGGCCCCTACGACTACCTCCTGGACGACATCGTGATCACCGGCACCGCGGCTCCCGCGCCCGTCACCTGGCAGCCCACCCCCGACGCCTCGTTCGTGCCGGGAGGAGCGACCGCCGCCACCACGACGCCGGTCACCGCCGCGCGCGGCACCGGGAACCGGGTGGCGCTCACCTTCGACGACGGCCCCAACCCGGGCGAGACCACCGCGATCCTCGACCTCCTGAAGGCGCAGGGCATCCGCGCCACCTTCTGCATCATCGGGCAGAACGTCCAGCAGGCAGGCGGAGCGGAGCTGCTGCGGCGGATCGTCGCCGAGGGCCACACCCTCTGCAACCACGGCACCTCCTACGCCGACATGGGCTCGTGGACGCAGGCGCAGGTCGAGACCGACCTCAAGGCCAACCTCCGCATCATCCGCGAGGCCGTGGGCGACCCGGCGCTCGCCGTGCCGTACTTCCGCGCTTCCAACGGCAGCTGGGGCGCCACCGGCGCGGTGGCCGCGGCGCTCGGGATGCAGCCGCTCGGGCTGGGCTCGACCATCTCGGACTGGGACGGCAACGACCTCAGCGAGGCGACGCTGACCGCGAACCTCCGCGCCGCCTTCACTCCGGGTGCGATCGTCCTCGCCCACGACGGCGGAGGCGACCGCAGCAGCACGGTGAAGGCGGTCACGACCGTGGTCACCGAGAAGGCCGCCGAGGGCTGGGAGTTCGTGCTGCCCCAGGGCGGTGCGACGGCTGCGGTGCAGCCGGGCGTCTCCTCCGACTTCGAGGGCGACCTCGACGGCTGGGCGGCCCGCGGCGACGGCGTGCAGGTCGCGGCGAGCACCGACGCGCGGACCGGATCCGGTGCGATGCTCGTCACGAACCGCACGCAGCCGTGGCACGGCGCGACGCTCGACGTCACCGAGGGCCTGCCCGTGGGCACGGCCGTCGGCGTCTCGGTCTGGGCGAAGCTCGCTCCGGGCGAGTCGCCCGCGGGGCTGAAGATCTCGGTGCAGCGCGACAACGGCGGCGGCAGCGCCTACGAGGGCGTCGCCGGAGCCGGCGCGCAGATCACGGCCGACGGCTGGGTCCGCATGAGCGGCACCTACACCCTCGCGGCGGCGGCCGACCGGGTGCAGATCTACGTCGAGGGCCCGGTGGGTGTCGACTTCCTGCTCGACGACTTCGTCCTCGAGCCGATCGTCGAGAAGCCCATCCAGACCGACGTGCCCGCGCTGAAGGACGTGCTGGGCGCCGCCGGGATCGAGCACGTGGGAGTCGCCATCGACGCCCGCGAGACGGTCGGCACCGCCGCGGACCTCCTCCGCAAGCACTACAACGCGTTCACGCCCGAGAACGCCGGCAAGCCCGAGAGCGTGCAGCCCGTGGAAGGGCAGTTCGCCTTCACGCAGCTCGACCAGCTGCTCGACTTCGCCGACGCCGAGGGCATCGAGGTGTACGGGCACGTGCTGGCCTGGCACTCGCAGACCCCGGCGTGGTTCTTCCTCGACGGAGACCGGCCGCTGACGAGCAGCCCCGCCGACCAGGCGCTGCTGAAGTCCCGGATGCGGGCGCACATCGCCGGCATCGCCGCGCACATCGACGCCCGCTACCCCGACGGCGACAGCCCGATCTGGGCGTGGGACGTCGTGAACGAGGTCATCGCGGACGGCGACACCGCGAATCCGCACGACATGCGCGACAGCCGCTGGTTCCAGGTGCTGGGCGAGGGCTTCGTCGACGAGGCGTTCCGTCTCGCCGACCAGTACTTCCCGGACGCCGAGCTGTTCATCAACGACTACAACACCGAGATGCCCGAGAAGCGCGCGGACTACGTGGAGCTCATCGCGGCCCTGCAGGCCCGCGGGGTGCCGATCGACGGAGTGGGCCACCAGGCCCACGTGGACGTCGCCCGGCCGGTGCAGTGGCTCGAGGACTCGATCGAGGCGGTCGAGAAGCTCGATCCCACGCTGCTCCAGGCGATCACCGAGCTCGACGTGAACGCGTCGACCGAGAACCAGGGCGCCGACGTCAGCGGCGCCCCGGTCGACCCGTACAGCCCGGCGTTCGAGAACGACGAGGACGCGGCGGCCGAGGTGGGCTACTACTACCGCGACCTGTTCGCGATGCTCCGCGAGCACGACTCCTCGATCGAGTCGGTCACCTTCTGGGGCATCAGCAACGCCCGCACCTGGCTGCGGACGTGGCCGATGGCCCGCCCGTGGGAGCAGCCGCTGCCGTTCGACGACGACCTGCAGGTCGCGCCGGCCTACTGGGGGATCGTCGACCCGACGAAGCTGCCCGCCCGCCCGGCCGACGTGCTCGCTCCGCGCATCGCCGACGTGCCGGACGTGCACGCCGTGTCGAACGGGGCGTCCGGAGTGAAGCTGTCGTACACGCCGCCCTCGGCGATCGACACCCGCGACGGAGCGGTCCGCCTGGTCTGCAGCCCGCCCAGCGGCAGCCGCTTCTCGATCGGCACCACGACCGTGACCTGCACGGCGAAGGACGCGGCCGGCAACACCCGGACGAGCAGCTTCGACGTGATCGTCACGAGGAAGGTGCCGGGCAAGCACTGATCCGCCTCGCCGGCGCCGCCCCCGTTCCCCGCTCGCCGCGGGGGCCGGGGGCGGTGCCGTGCCCGTGCCATGCTGGCCGGAGGCGTCGGCCCGCAGGGCCGAGACGGGGGAGTGATCCGGATGAAGCGCATCAGAGAGATCCTGAGCAGGCTGCTGAGTCGCAGGCGCCCTCCGCTGCCACCGGACCCGTTCGGCGAGCCCGGCGGACCCGTCGGGACGAAGCGGACTCCGGACTCGGTCGCCCTCAGCCAGCTTCCGATCAACCAGGTCCGCGCGAACCTCTGAGGATCATCGGGTTCCGCGGCCGCGTCACGTCGGAGGACCGTCGCCGTCGAGTCCCGTCGACTCCACGCGCGCAGCGCCGGCCGCTCAGAGCAGCGGATGAACGTCGAAGTGCCTCAGGGTCAGCGGGCGGACGAGCAGCTCGTCCTCGCCCGGGAACGTGACCGGACTCGTCCGCCAGTCGGCGCCGGCATAGTCCACCAGCGCGTCCTCATCAGCCCAGGTGCTCGTGTACTGCACGCGCCGCTCGTCCCGCTGATCGACGAGGATCTCGTGGCGGACGAGGCCCTCGAAACGGGCGGGGAAATCGGCGACCAAGGCGCTGAGCAGCGCCATGAACTCCACCTCGCGGCCCTCGCGGACCTCTGCTTCGGACACTCTCACGATCATGAGCCGACGCTAACGCGGGTGGCTCCACCGAGAGACGCCCTCGCGGTCACCCGCCACGCACATTCAGCCAGGTTCGGAGGATGCGGACGAGGTCGTCTCCGGGTGCCGGGCACTCGCGCCGGAGCTCCTCCGCGCGAGGATCGCCCCGTGGGGACGGGGCCCCGGCGTCTGCCCCGTGCGGGTGTGCGTCTCGAGGATGTTGAAGCCGGCTGCGCGCAGCTTGTCCGCGAGTGCCTCCGGCGGCCATCGGTACGCCGTGGTGATCGCGTGTTCGAACGCCTCCACCTCGGAGCCGGTGAAGAACCCCACGAGGAGCGTCCCGCCCGGCCGGAGGACGCGCGCGAATTCAGCCAGCGCGCGCGGCAGGGCGCTCGGCTGGTGGTGGATCAGCGAGTACCAGGCGAGCACTCCGCCCAGGCTGCCGTCCCCCTCCTCCAGAGCGTCGAGGTCGCCGACGGCGAAGGACACCTCCGGGTGCGCCCGTCGAGCGAGCTCGACGAAGGCCGGCACGCGGTCGACCCCGCTGGCGTCCAGGCCCAGCCCAGCGAGGTGAGCCGTCCACTGCCCGGGGCCGCATCCGGCGTCGAGCAGGCGTCCCTCCACGCTCCGCGCCCACGACGAGACGAGGCGTTCGTCCGAGGGGTGCACCGAGGACATCGAGCCGAAGAGCTCGGCGTACTCGTCGGCTCGAGCGGAGTAGGACGCGACGACGTCGGCGCTCGACGACGCGCACGCCTCGGTGAGCAGGCGGATCGCCTTCGGCCCGACTCCGTGCAGCGTCGCCAGTTGCGCAAGCTCGCGGCCGCGGAGGTCCTCGAGCGTGCGGACTCCGACGGCCGCGAGCGCTCGGGTCGCGGGGGCGCCGATCGCGGGAAGCGCGGTCATGTCGCGGCTCCGTTCTCGTCGGCGCCCCACCGTCCGAGCGCGGCGATCGGCTCGCGCAGGGCGAGCCCGCGGTCGGTCAGCGCGTAGGCGCGGGTGTTGTGGCGGAGGGGCAGCCGGGTCAGCACGCCCGCCGCCTCCAGCTCGCGCAGTCGGGTCGCCAAGATGTTCGTCGGCACGCCGAGGTCGCGCTGCAGGTCGCCGTAGCGCTGCGGCCCGTCGAGCAGCCGCTCCACGATGAGCAGGGCCCACCGGGCGCCGACGACCTCGAGAGCCGCGGAGAGATCGCTCACTCCGCCGGATCGGCGTCCGGCTTCATCCAGAACGGCGAGTAGTGGTAGCCGTCGACGTCGTCGAACTGGCGCTGGTACATGAAGGGGTAGTCGTCGGTGTCGCCGACCCGCCCGCCCGCGGCGGCGGCCCGCTCGACCAGCTCGTCGACCGCCTCGCGGCTGGGGAGGTCGAACGACACCGTGACCTTCGACGGCGTTCCGGGCCCGCCGATCAGGTCCTCGGTGCCGCCGATGCCCGCGTACATCTCGCGGCTGCCGAGCATCACGTACTGCTCGGGCGCGATCGCGAAGCACGACACGTTGTGGTCGGACATGTCCGTGTTCAGGGTCCAGCCGAGGGCCGTGTAGAAGGCGGTCGCGCGCTCGACGCTGTCGACCGGGCAGGTGATGAAGAGGCTCATGCGAGCCATGCTTGCAAAATGCAAGCGCGAGGGCAAGAGGCGCGGCGGTCTCTCCGAAGCCGCCCTCACACCCTCCGCCAGCGGTCGTCGCCCATCGGGCGCACCCACTGCTGGCGCGGGGCGTCCGCTTCGCGCGCGCTGTCGGTCAGCCGGAGCGTGCTGTCGGGCGCCCAGCCGGCGATGACCGAGCCGTAGTCGTCGCCGACGGGGATCAGTCGCGTCGCCGCGGAGAGGTAGCCGAAGGTCGTGAGGTGCACGGCGTCCCAGTCGGCCGCAACGCGCTGCCAGTCGGGGATCAGCCAGCGTCCCTCCCATCCGGTGACGCGGTACCAGTCGTGCCGGCGGGAGGCGGTGACCTCCGCGGGGTGGGTGCGGCAGAGGTCGGCCCAGTCGGCCGCCGAGCCGATCTCGAGGGTGCGTCCGCCGCCGACCACCGGGATCACGGTGGCCGCGTCGAGCCCCGCGGAGTCCTCGACCAGCTCGAGCAGATCCTCGATCCGCGACTGCGTCTGCAGCAGACGGAGGGGGAGGGACCACCAGGTGCCCGAGAAGCGGGCCTGCGGGTCGGTCGGCCGCTCCCGTTCCTCGTCGGCACGTAGGTCCGTCGCCCACTCCTCCAGGAGTGCCGCGGCGCCGACGGGCAGGGGCCGCCCGGAGTCGGGGCGCCAGTCGACCGCCCACTGCTCCGACCCGCGGGGCCGCGTCCACTCCGCGGCGACCGGTGAGGCGAGCACGTCCTCGGCGACCCGGACGAGTGCCGAGCGGACCGCCGGCAGCGACGCGAGCACGTCCTGCCCGTCCGGCTCCTGCCAGTACCACGCGGAGTCGACACTCGCGCAGAGCCCCTCGCGGAGGACGTCGTCGGGGACGGCGTCACCCGGAAGAGCGTCGATCGCGGCGGCGACCTCCTCCGGCCCCGGATCGGGGGCCTCGGATTCACCCGAGTCGCCGTCGGAGGCGGTGAACCGGACACTGGTCCCCTGGTCGAAGGCGAGACAGGCGAGGAACGCGGCCGTCCTCACGGCCGGGTCCGCTCTCATCGCCACCTCCAGGCAGAGCCGTCGGCCCCGCGGGCCGCTCAGGAGGGTGTCCACCGCGTCGTCCATGGAGCCACTATGACCGTCCCCGCAGCGCGCCGCGCCGGTCGGGGCGGCACGATCGTCCTCCCCGCGATCCCTCGGCCGCCGTGCTCGCCGACCCGCCATCACCGACGGTGATCAGTCGGGGCTGTCCGCGTTGATGTTCGACAGGGTGCTCAGGACAGCGTCCTGGTCGGCTGTGGAGAGGCCGGTGCCGCGGAAGTCGACGACGAGGGGATCGATCTGATGGACGGACCCGCCCGCTCCGTCCACGTAGTCACCGGCGGAGGATGCGGAGTCGAACTTCAGGACCACGAGATCCTCGGAAGCGACCGCCTGGAGGCAGCCGACCAGGCCTGCGCAGACCTCGTCGCTCACGACCTCGAGGCCGCTCAGCGGCTCCCACTCCGTCCAGCGGTCGTCGGCGAACTCCTCGACGTCGATCTGCTGGCGGGAGTACTCGTTGCCCAGGACCGCGCAGCCGCCGAGCGCTGCGGCGAGGAGGACCAGTGCCGCGGCGCCTCCGGAGCGACGGAGTCCGGTCGTGGATCGGGTGCGTGCGGTGCTCGTCGGCATGCACCGATCGTGCCAGGTGGGTCGAGATCCGGCCTCGCCCGCCGGGAGGAGACCCCGTGAGCGGCCCGGCCGCGTCAGGTCCGCCGCTCCAGCAGGTGCACGACGACCTCGTCGCCCAGGTCCTTGCCGAGCGCCTTCCGCAGCTTCGCGCTGATCGAGAGCATGTGCCCGCCGGCGCCGGTGGGCAGCAGACCGGCCGCCACCGGCTCGCCGTCGACGGTCGCGCGGATCTTCACCGCCTTGCCGGTGCCGAACAGCTCCACCGAGCCGGGCACCTCCACGCACGACCAGAGCTCGCCCTTCACGGTGACGCCGATCGGCGCGGTGAAGGCGACGTCCAGGGGACCGGGGCTGGTGCTCATCGGGGGCTCCTCGTAGCGCGGCGGTGCGGTGCTCGCGTCCGAGCGTAGCCAGCGGAGGGGGCGCGGTCGGCTGAAGCGCGGGGCGGGGAGGGGAGGAGGCAGATGTTCGGGGGGACGTGGGTCTCGATACGCCCCTTCGGGGCTACTCGACCAGCAAGCAGTTCGGGGCTGTTCGACCAGCGAGCGGTTCGGGGCTGCTCGACCAGCAAGGAGAAAGCGATCAGTCCGCAGCGGGGAGAGGGCGGCGACGCTCGACGATGTCGGCGGACAGGACGGCGAGGTCGATCCGGAGCCGCTGCGCCTCGCGCTCGAGGATCGCGAGCGCGTCGTCGGGGGAGACCCGCAGGCCGGCGCCCACGAAGCCGGCGGCCTGGTGCACGACGGCCGCGTGCCGCGACAGCGCGGACGAGACGATCGACGGCTCGTCCGGCGGGATCGGGCCGTCGCTGTCTCCGGGACAGGAGCCGGATGTCGGCATCAGAACGCGTCGAGCTTCGAGTCGGGGCGGCGAACGCTGCGCATCCGGAAGCGGGTGCCTCCGTCGGTGGTCGGGATGCCCGTCGAGGCGTCGGTCGGCTGCTGCACTCCCTCAGTGTCAGTACGGACGACGGGTCCGTGCACGGGCTTGCGAGGCTAGGCGGACAGAGGGTATGCCGTTCCTGTCTCGGGGCAACGCGTCGGCACGCATCACAGGCGCGGAAGGACCACTACGCGGCGCAGGGGCAGCCGGACCGACGGGACTCGGGCATCCGGACGTCCTCCGCCTTCAGGGGGAGTAGCGTCGGCCACCTCCCTACTTCGGTTCTCATGACCGGTCCGCTCCTGTCGCGGATTCGATCCCGCGGATCTCCGCGCCGGCTGCACCGCGCTTCCGCGGGCCGCTCGACCGAGGAAAGAGGACGTGACCATGGGTGCACTGATCTTCGGCGCATGGCGCCGCCGGATCGAGTTCGACGACCGGACGCTCTCGCACGTGCGGACGGCCGTCGGCATGCGGATGTCTCGAGGAGTTCCGTTCCGGCTGACCTGGGGGACGCTTCACGAGGCGGAGTACCGCTCGCACGCGATCCTCGTCCAGCCCGCCGCGCTGCTCGAGTACCGTTTCGACGATTCTCGACTGGTCGTCCTCAACCGGCTGTGGCTGCGTGAGCTCCTGAGGCCGGGGCTCGGCCGGGACATGGTCGTCACAGACGAGCCGAGGGGGATCCGGCGGTCGGACGGCACCGATCCCCCGCCTCGTCGCAGGCGCCGTGACGGATCCGCCCGCCGCGGTGACCGCGGACGGGTCCCGTCCCGGCACCGCCGCCCGTGGCGGCCATCCGTCGCCCTGGAGAACTGACGCCGAGTACCTCATCGAGCAGGGGTGGTGATCATTCGGGGTCGTAGCCGCCCTCGCCGTCCCACTGGTCCAGGCCCTCGCGGACCGGAGTGATCGCCCTGCGGTCGGGGCGCCGCCAGGTCGAGGTCGCCGCGTCGGCCCAGGCGGTGGAGGAGCGGGGGTCGGCGTCGTAGGACGCCCAGAAGCGCGCGTGTCGAGCGGCCTCCTCGAGGAGACCGTCGGCGTCTGCGCCGAGTCGGTGCGACCCGGCGTCGACGGCGGCCAGCGATGCGGAGGGGCGTGGGGGCGGGGTGGAGACACCCGTCGCGGTGCTGAGGAGTGCGGTCATGCTCGGACCCTACGCCTCGGCCGGGGGTGCGGACCAGACCGCCCGATACTGCTCGCCCGGAACGACTCGAAGTCCCGCGAGCGGTGGGGTGCCGGGTCCGGTCTTCGCGTCGACGGCGCAGATGCGCGTCGATTGTCGGAGAAAGCACACGCGCGCCGGGTCGTTGGGCGTAGCCTCCACCCCGACCCCATCCG
This sequence comes from Rathayibacter sp. Leaf248, assembly GCF_920939495.1. Lineage (NCBI taxonomy): Bacteria > Bacillati > Actinomycetota > Actinomycetes > Micrococcales > Microbacteriaceae > Rathayibacter > Rathayibacter sp. Leaf248. Next base: position 492,226 of record NZ_CAKLAV010000002.1, read on the forward strand.
GACCCCCTTCGCGTGGCAACGGCATCCACCCCGGATGCACCCGACGGCAGGATCCTCATGGGACGACTCGTCTACGACTCGCGGCTCGACGTGCACTTCGACGACCGCGTCCTCGCTCATCTGCAAGCCGTGATCGGGATCCGGCTGCGCCGAGGTGAATCGTTCTACCTCTCCTGGAAGGACCTGCCGAACGTGGGCAACGGCCGCTCCTCGATCTGGCTGGATCCCAGGATCGCGCTCTGCTTCCGCTACGGCAGCGGGCCGGCGGTCGTGATCGACGGGGACAGGGTCAGGCGATGGGTCGCCGACTCCTACTCCCCGGGCGGGCTCCGCGTGACGGAGGATCCCGTCTGATTCGCCGAGCGCGGGAGCGGGTCGGCGTCCGATCCGCGGGCGGTGGTCCGGGGACCCGTCTCAACGCCCGAGCGGCCTGGCACTCACTCCCGTGCGTGGGTCGGCGGGTCGAAGTCGAGGTCGAGATCGACGTCGTCGCGGTGCTGCGCGGCGATGTCGGCGGCCGACTCGACCACGGGCCGCGCGACTCCGAGGGCGCCGGCGAGTTCGGTGAGGTGCTGCACGAGGGCGTCGTCGGTGAGCTCGGTCGCCGAGTCCTCCTCGGGGGTCTCGGAGAAGAGCTGGCTGGAGGGGCCGATCAGGATCGAGGCCACGCCGCGCTCGCCGGTCGACAGCAGCACCGGGATGTCCACCGTCGCCGACGACTGCTTCCCTGCGAGTGCCTGGGCGTAGGCGAGGACGGCCTGGGCGATGTCGGTCCCGGTGAGGACGGAGTCGCCGGCGTAGAAGATGCGCTGCATCCTCTCGTTGTACTCGCGTCGGACCGCCGGCGCAGGGGATTGCGGCGGCACGGTCGCCCGTGGAGGCGACACGACCGCGTCACCAGGGGCGGGCGGATCCGTCGGCGCCGAGCCGGTAGAGAGCGGTGCTGACTGGAGCGGCGTCGCCGGACTCGTAGAGGCCGCGGGCGAGCTCGCGCAGGCCCTCGACAGCCTCGGCGTCGTCCGTCCCGCAGAGGTGCATCGCGACGCGCTGCCCGATCGCGACCACCGGGTCGCCGGCCACGAACTCGTCCACGAGCGCGTGCACGACGTCCGCGCGCAGGATCAGGGACGCCGCGAGGTCCTCGCTGCCCTCCGGCATCTCGAGGCGGAACCGCCCGTCGCCGCCCGACGCGACGGGGGCGATGCGCGCGAGCCAGGCGAGCGACTCCTCCGCGACCGCCGCCTCGGTGAGGCTGAGCCGCGCGGCCGTCGCGGCGGTGACGTACTCCCACGCCGCCTCGCGCTCGAGGACGTACGCCACGGTCAGCCCCGAGTCGTGCACTCTGAGCAGCGGGCCGTCGGACCGAGAGCGCAGGGATGCGGCGGCGCGATCGTCCATCACCAGCGGGTACAGCGGCACGGCGTCGGCGCCGATGCGCGCGGTCCCCGCCACCGGATCGACGACCACGGGCACGGGATCCGGGTCGGCCGGACGTCGGGAGAACAGTCCCATGTCGGTTCCTCTCTCGAGCGGCCGCGGTGCTGCGGAGGCAGGACCCATCCTGTCGCGGTCCGGCACGCGGCGCCCGGACGGGGTGCGCCGCTCTGCGTTCCCGCCGCCGGGGCGACCGCGCGAGGAGTCTTTCCGGCCTGCCGTGACCCGCTGATGGGGGGGCCGCAGAGGGGATCCGCAGCACCGGGCAGCCATCGGGTAGGCGGTTACCGTGAAACGTGCCCCGCTTTCGACGCCTCTCCGCGCTCGCCCTCGCGGCAGTGGTGTCCGGGCTCGTCGGATGCTCGGGCCCGTCCGCCGGGGCTATCGCGTCGTGCATCGTCCGCCCTGCCGCCGAGATCGTGCCCGCGGAGGGCACGCTCTTCGGAGTGAACCTGGACTGGGGAGCCGAGACGCTGAAGGAGTACAGCACGGCTCTGGGCGAGCGCCCGTCCGTCGCGGTGGCCTTCGCCGACCTCCCGCTGACCGCGGGGGAGCGCGACGAGGTGCACGCGGCCGCCGAGCAGCTGCGGGTGAACGGCGGGACGCTCCTGCTCACCCTGGAGTCGATCGGCGGTCTCGCCGCGGTGACCGACGACGTCGCTGCCGACATCGCCGACCTGGCCGCCGCGGTGAACGAGCGGGGGGTGCCCGTCATCGTGCGGTTCGCGCACGAGATGAACGGCTCCTGGTACGCGTGGGGGCAGCAGCCGACGGCGTACGTCGAGACGTTCCGGCGGGTGGCGGCGGCCGTGCACGCGGACGCTCCCGGGACGGCGATGATGTGGGCGCCCAACAGTGCCGAGGGGTACCCCTTCTCAGGAGGTGCCTCCGCCGCGCAGCCGGGGACCGCGGACTTCGCCGTGCTCGACACGACCGGCGACGGGGTCCTCACCCTCGACGACGACCCCTACGCGCCGTACTACCCGGGCGACGACGCCGTCGACTGGGTGGGCATGTCGCTCTACCACTGGGGCTCCGCGCATCCGTGGGGCGAGAACGAGCTGCCCGAGCCCGGTAAGTTCGCCGCGCAGCTGACCGGCACCTACAGCGGGGCGGCGGGCGACGAGACGGCGGCCCCCGACTTCTACCGGACGTACGGAGTCGAGCACGGGAAGCCCGTCGCGATCCCCGAGACGGCGGCGCTCGTCGTGCCGCGGGGCGACCCGGAGGGGGAGCTCGCGATCAAGCAGGCGTGGTGGCGGCAGGTCCTCTCGGAGGACGTCGCGACGCGGTTCCCGAACATCAGGATGGTCAACTGGTTCGAGTGGGACAAGTTCGAGCCCGAGGTGCAGGGCGAGGTCCACTGGTCCGTCCTCGACGACGACGAGACGCGGAGGGCGTTCCGCGCCGACCTGCCGGACGGGCTCGTCTACTCCGACCTGTCGGAGCGCTGCACGACGCCTCCCGCGCCCGTCGGCTGATCCGGGGCCGGCGCGGCTCAGCTGTGCGTGGTGTTCTCCCGCATCTCCTCGAGGGTCAGCTCCGGTGCGCCGCCGGCCGCCGCCTCCGGGTCCATCCAGACGAAGTCCCAGTGGTGGCCGTCCGGGTCGTCGAAACTCTTCGAGTACATGAACCCGTGGTCCTGCTCGCCGGCGGGCGTCGCGCCCGCGGCGAGGGCCTTCGCGTGGATCGCGTCGACCTCCTCCTTGCTCTCGGCGCTGAGGGCGAGCTGCACCTCGGTCGAGGTGGTGGCGTCGATGATCGACTTGCTGGTGAACTCGGCGAAGAACTCCCGCGTGAGCAGCATGGCGACGATCGTGTCGCTGATCATGACGCTGACGGCGTTCTCGTCGCTGAAGCCCTCGTTGATCGAGTAGCCGAGCGATTCGAAGAACGAGCGGGAGCGGGCGAGATCGTCCACAGCCAGGTTGACGAAGATCATGGTGGGCATCGGTGCGCCGTTCCTCTCGGGGGCCGGCGGCTCGCCGCCGCCGATCGTCCCTGAATGATGATGAGCCGCTCCAGACGGTGTCAAGGGACGGAGACCGGACGGCGGACGAGGCGACGCCGCGGCGGGATCGTTCCCGCGGGGCAGCGCGCAGAACCTCGGTCGGGAGCGGTGCACAGCCGTCATCGTGGCTGAGCACCACTCCCGGCCGAGGTCCCGTTCGACGGACGAGATCCGCGGAGGCGCCGCGATCAGGCGGGATCGGGGTACGTGAGGAAGTCCAGATCCGGCAGGTCCGTCATCTCCTCGTTCCAGGAGGGCCGCGACGGCTGCATCCGCCGGGTCTCCTGCTCGATGTGGGCGATGGCCTCCGCGTCGACCGGCTCCTCGCCGTGGCTGTTCTCGACCGGCGTCGACCACAGCTGGCTGGCGGGTCCGATGAGCAGGTGCGCGGTGGCGCTGCTCCCGCCCTCGGTGATGACGGGGACGGAGATCACGTCGGACTTGCCGACGTCGGCGAGGGCGCGCGCGTAGCGGAGGACCGCCTTGCAGGTGACGTCGGCGACGAGCATGGTCCCGCTGGAGTAGTGCAGCTTCCTCATGACGACCACGGTGCCGGAGCCGCGCGCTGGTCGGGAGGGGATTGCGGACCGCTGCCCCCCTCCTCTACCGCGTCCTCAGAACTGGCGCGCGGCGACGTCCGCCCGGTGCGAGGCGGCGATGACCTCGCGGAGTCGATCCGCGGACACGGGGGCCCCCGGGTCGGCGAGGTAGTCCTTCGCGAGGCCCTCGAGGTCGGCGGCGTAGACCGGCGTGTACGCGCCCGACTCGGGCTCCGTGCGCCACGACTCGGCGAGCGTGCCCGCGTCGACCGGCTCGAAGCCGAGGTCGTCGACCAGCGCAGAGACGGCGGCCTTGGCCTGCTCGTCGTCGCCGGAGACCGCGAGCGCGGTGCGCGGGGTCGAGTGGGCGAGGTTCGGGATGTGGTGCCAGAGGATGTTGTTGAACGCCTTCACGATGACCGCGCCGGGGAGGAGCTCCTGCTCGAGCTCGGCGGTGGTCAGCTCGAGAGCGTCGAGTCGGGCGATCCGTCCGTCGCGGTGGGGGTAGTAGTTGCCGGTCGAGAGCACGGTGCGGCCGTCGAGGGCGCCCTCGGGCAGGCCCGGATAGGCGCCCAGCGGCACGGCGAGGACCGTGATGTCCCCGGACTCCGCGGCCTCGCGCGCGTCGCCGGCCCGCGCCTGCGGGCCGAGCTCCTCGATCAGGTCGCGGAGCGACTCCGGACCGCGCGAGTTCGCGAGGAGCACCTCGTGGCCTGCGGCGATCGCCAGGCGGGCGATGCCGCTCCCGATGTCTCCGCTGCCGATGATCCCGATGCTCGTCATGCCTGTCTCCTTCGTGAGGGGGTGGTCGTAGGGGTGGTCGTGGTGGGGGTCAGCCCCGGCCGGGGACGGGTTCGCGGGACGTCTCCCAGCCGCTGCGGGTGAGCGCGGCGAGAGCCGCGCCGGATGCGGGGTCCGCCAGTGCGGCGCCGCGCACCCAGCTCTGGGCCAGCGCGGCGAGGAAGAGGTCGCGGGCCCGGACGTCGCTGCGCGCTCGGCCGTCGCGCTGCGCGGCGTCGAGGAACTCGGCCGTCGTGGTCACGAACCCCTCGCAGGTGGTGGCGAGGGGGGACGAGTCGGCGTTGGTCGCGGCGCGGAGCGGATCGGGGAGGCCCTCGTAGGCTCCCGCCCAGTCGACGACCGCCCGGAGCCAGCCGTCGAGCGCCTCCGCCGGGTCGACCGAGCCGTCGCGGAGCGACTCGCGCTGAGCGACGAGTGCGTCGTCGCGGTCGGCGAGCAGCGCCGCGAGGAGCGCCTCGCGGGTCGGGAAGTGCCGGTAGAGGGTTCCGGCACCGATGCCGGCCCTCTTCGCGATCGCGTCGAGCGAGCCGCGGACGCCGTGCTCGGCGAAGTGCTGCTCGGCGGCGTCGAGGATCAGGTCCCGATTGCGCTGGGCGTCCGCCCTGGGCGCCCGGCTGCGCGTCGTCTCGGTGGGAGGCACGGCCGCTCCGTTCTTATCGGAGACTGTCTCCGTATCACCACGAGCATACGCCCGCCGACCCGATCCGGGGACGGTCCATCCCCGGACGACCGGTCTCTGCCTCGCCTCGCCGAACGGGCCTAGGGTCGCTCGGGCCGCCCGACCAGGGGCGGTACGACGAAGGAGCTCGACCACATGAACCTCACCGGGAACACCATCCTCATCACCGGCGGCACCTCGGGCATCGGCCTCGCGCTCGCCCTCCGCCTGCACGACGCCGGTAACACCGTGATCGTCGCGGGTCGGCGCCGGGCGCTCCTGGACGCCATCACGACCGAGCACCACGGACTCCACGCGATCGAGCTCGACATCGCCGATCCGGAGTCGATCGCCCGGGCCCGCGCGAGCCTGGAACTCACTCACCCCGACCTGAACGTCCTCGTCAACAACGCCGGGATCATGCTGAGGGAGGACCTGCTCGATCCGTCCGACGTCGGCATCGCCGAGCAGCACGTGCAGACCAACCTGCTCGGCACGATCCGGATGGTCTACGCGTTCGCCCCGGTCCTGGCAGGCAGGGACGGTGCCGCGATCCTCACCGTCTCCTCTGCGCTCGCCTTCGTGCCGTGGGCGGCGACCCCGACCTACAGCGCCACGAAGGCCGCGCTCCACTCGTTCACCGAGAGCGCCCGCATCTCGCTCGCAGGAGCGGGTGTGCAGGTCGTCGAGATCGTGCCGCCCGCGGTCCGGACGGCCCTGCTCGGTCAGGAGGACAGCCAGCAGGCCATGCCGCTCGACGAGTACGTGTCCGAAGTGCTCGCGCTGCTGCGCGAGAACCCGGACGCCCGCGAGCTGGTCGTCGAGAACGCCCGCTGGGCGCGCGACGCCGCGGCGAACGGCACCTACGCCGGCCTCGTGAGCTCGCTCAGCAGCCTCTGACCGGGCCTGAGCCGGGGAGCGGGGGATCACCGGTCCCTGGCTCCGCTCCGGCTCCGGGCCCATCATGAGCGGATGGACAGACGACTGCTCGCCGAATTCCTCCGCTCGCGCCGCGAACTGCTGCGCCCGCGCGACGTCGGGCTGTCGGAGGGGCCGCGGCGGCGCGCCCCGGGACTGCGCCGCGAGGAGGTCGCGCAGCTGGCCGGCATGTCCACCGACTACTACGCCCGTCTCGAGCAGCAGCGCGCTCCCGTCCCGTCGACGCAGATCGCCGCGGCGCTCGCCCGGGCGCTCCGACTGACCCTCGACGAGCGCGACCACCTGTTCGCCCTCATCGGGCACAACGCGCCGGGCAGGTCGGTCCACTCCGACCACGTGAGCCCGGCACTGATGAGCGTGCTCGACGGGCTGACCGACGTGCCCTGCCTCGTGCAGAACGACCTCCACGACACCCTCGCGATGAATCCGCTCGCCATCGCGCTGATCGGCGACGAGACGAGGTTCACCGGCGCCGACCGCAGCGGCTTCCACCGCTGGTTCACGGACCCCGACGAGCGCCGCCTCTACCCCGTCGACGCGCAGGAGGAGCACGGCAGGTTCCTCGTCGCCCGCCTGCGGATGGCCACGACGTCGGGCAGCGACACCGCCCGGGCCGTGACGCTCGCGGCCGAGCTCTCGAAGCGCAGTGCCGAGTTCGCCCGCCTCTGGCAGCTGCACGAGGTCGCGCGCAGCTACGACGACTGCAGGATCCTCCTGCACCCCGAGCTGGGGCCGATCGAGATCGACGCGCAGATGCTCTTCACCGAGGACCGCTCGCAGACGCTCCTCCTGCTCAACCCGGGCGGCAGCGGTGAGAGCCGCAGCAAGCTCGACCTGCTGAAGGTCATCGGCCGCCAGAGCCTCGGTCCCCGCGTCGCGGCGGACTGACACCCCCACCCCACGAGAAGGACGAGACCATGCACATCCCCGCCAGCAGCGCCAGAGAGATCACGACCCCCGAGGGGACCATCCGGAAGTACCGGGTCCTCCCCGAGGCGGGCCTCGCGCACCAGACCATCACGACGAGCAGCCCGGCCTCCGGGAGCCACCTCAACAAGGAGGTCCACGAGATCTACTTCGTCATCGCGGGGACCGCTGTCTTCACGGTGGGCGAGGACCGGTTCGAGGTGGGCGAGAAGGACATCGTCGTCGTGGAGCCGATGGTTCCCCACTCCATCGAGACCGAGGGGCTCACCTACATCACCGTCACCCGTCCGGACTGGTTCTTCGAGCAGTACGAGCACGTCCAGGGCTGAGCCCCGAGCCGCTCGCGGCCGGACTCCTCATCCGGCCGCGAGGTCGTGCAGATCGACCGCCAGGGCCGGAGTGATCCCGAGATCCGCTGCGACGCTGCCGGGACCCGTGGGGAGTGTCCGCGGATCGATCCCTAGCAGGCAACGCGGGGGCGCTGAAGGGGTGACGGCACGCGGGGAGTCACCCCCGGCGCGGGCGGGCGCCGTCGCTCAGAAGAGGGCGCGGCCGAGCCGGACGAGGTACTCGCCGTCGACGGCGTCCCCGGAGGCGCGACGCTCGTCGAGGACGGCGATCATCAGGTCCCGCCGGCGCGGCGCCGAGTCGGCATCGGCGGCGGCGAGGGCGCGCGACAGCTCGGCGGGATCCAGATCGGTGCAGTAGGCGGGGGAGCCCGGCTGCTGGCGCCACGACTCCCGCAGCGGGCCGGCGTCGAGCCCCGTGAACCCGGTCTCCTCGACGAGGCGCCGCCCGATCGCGCCCTCCGTCGCGTCGTCCGCGGCGACGGGGATCGCGAGGCGCTGCGGATCGCCTGCTCCGGTGGCCCGGTCGCGGAACGACTGCGAGGTGATGGCGTTCCACGCCTTCACGACGCGGCGATCCAGGATCTCGGACACGCGGACGCTCTCCGGCACCTCGCCGTCCAGTCCGGCGATGACTCCGTCGCGGTGCGGGAAGTAGTTCGACGTGTCGATGAGCACGGCGGAGTCCGGCGCGGTCCGCACGACCGGGACCACGTCGGGGAGCCGGCCGAAGGGCACCGAGACGATCAGCACCTCCGCACCCTCCGGAGCGGCTGCGACGTCGACGGCACGCGCTCCGGTGCTCAGGGCCTCGAGGTCGACGGTCTGCGGGCCGCGGGAGTTGGCGATGGCCACCTCGTGTCCGGCGGCCGCCAGTCGTCGTCCGAGCGTCGCGCCGATCGTGCCGGCGCCGATGATCCTGATCCTCATCGAGGGTCCTCTCCCGTCGGTGGTGCGTGAGCGGCTCCGTGCGCGCCTCGTGCGCGCCGAGCCCCGCCGGGCGGCCGGTGCTGCCGGCCGCCCGATCGTGTCGTGCCCTAGTGGACCGCGTACCCTCCGTCGATCACGAGCTCCTCGCCCGTGACGAAGCGCGACTCCTCGGAGGCCAGGTAGAGGATGCCGTACGCGATGTCGGAGGCCTCCCCGATGTGCGGCGGCAGGATCGAGTTGACCGGGTCGGCCGCCTGCTCGCGGGTGATGCCGTAGTTCTTCACGAGGTTGGTGTAGATCGGCCCGGGGTGGACCGAGTTCACGCGGATGCCGTCGGCGGCGAAGTAGTTGGCGGCGTGCTTGGTGAGGGACCGCACGGCGCCCTTCGAGGCGGAGTAGGCGGCACCGCCGCCGTCCGCCGGGCCCGAGATGATGGCCGCGAGGGACGAGACGTTCACGATCGAGCCTCCGCCGGCCGACTGCAGGACGGGGATCACCGTCTTCATCCCTAGCCAGGTGCCCGTCGCGTTGATCGCGAGGACCCTGTTCCACTCGTCGAGCCTGGTCTCGAGGATGCCCCGGGCGAACGCGATCCCCGCGTTGTTCACCAGGACGTCGATCGTGCCGAAGGCGGCGACGGCGTCGTCGACCACCCGCGTCCAGTCCTCGGGCGAGCTCACGTCGAGCGGGTGGGCGATCGCCTCGACCCCGTCGCCGGCGATCGACTCGAGGGCCTCGGCGAGTGCGGGTTCCGAGACGTCGGTGAGGACGACCCGCGCTCCTTCCGCCGCGAAGAGCTGCGCGGTGCTGAGTCCGATGCCGCTGGCGGCTCCGGTGATGAGGGCGACCTTGCCTGTGAGACGTGCCATGTCGTGCGTCCTTCCTGAACGAGGGGCGATGGCCGCGGGTCCGGCGGGCCCTCGGTCCGGTGCGTCGAGTCGCTTGACAGAGCGGAGATGCTCTCCGTATCGTCCTTGTAAGAGGAGACTATCTCCACTTAGCGCCGAGGTCCACCGCCCGGACCGCGGCGGAGAGAGGACATCGGCATGGACAGACGGATGCTCATCGGACTGCATCTCGGCAACGGCTACGGCAACCTCCCGGGCGCCTGGCGCGACCCCGCCACCGACCCTCGGAGCTACACGAGCTTCGACGCGAAGGTGCGGCACGCTCAGGCGGCGGAGCGCGGCAAGCTGCAGTTCCTCTTCCTGCCCGACGGGCCGACCCACGTCGGCGACATCGCGAACGAGCCGCCGAACTTCACTCTCGACGTCTCGGTGACCCTGGCGGCGGTGGCGCGGGAGACGAGCAGGATCGGCCTGGTCGCGACCGGCTCGACCACGTTCACCGAGCCCTTCAACCTCGCCCGGCAGTTCAAGGCGCTCGACATCCTGAGCCACGGGCGGATCGGCTGGAACGCCGTCACGTCCAGCGGCGAGGACGTCGCGGCGAACTACGGCGCCCGGATCCCCTCCGGTCCGGAGCGCTACGGACGGGCTCACGAGAGTGTGCAGCTGATCCAGGCGCTGTGGGGGAGCTGGGGTGCGGACGCCTGGGTCCACGACCCGGAGACGGGCCTCTACGCCCACCCCGAGCAGATCGCTCCCATCAACCTCGGCGGCCAGTACGTCGCGTCCCGTGGACCGCTGTACATCCCGCCGTCGGAGCAGGGGCAGCCCGTCGTGTTCCACGCCGGTGGCAGCGCGAACGCGCACGAGTTCGCCGGGCGCTGGGCGAGCGCCGTCATCGGGGTCGCCTTCACGACCGAGGACGCGCGGGCGCAGCGCACGGCGTTCCGCGAGGCGGCGGAGCGCGCGGGGAGGGATCCGGACGAGATCCGGTTCTTCGCCGGCCTGATGACGTCCCTCGCGAGCAACGAGCGCGAAGGGCTGGACCGCCGGATCGCCCTGAGCGGCCGGACCTTCCCGCAGCGCGCGTCCTACCTCGGCCGCATGCTCGGCCTTCACCTCGACGCGTCGCAGCTGGACCGGCCGCTCACGCGCGACCAGCTCCTGCAGGCGCGGCCCTCGCCCGGCGATCCGCGCTCGACCCGTGCGCTCGAGGTCGCCCGCGAGGGCTGGACGCTGCGCGACATCCTCGCCCACGGTGTCATCGACTACCACCCGGTCGTCGTCGGACCGCCCGTCGCCGCCGCCGACCACATGCAGGAGTGGTTCGAGGCCGAGGCGGTCGACGGCTTCTGGGTCTCGCCGGACGTCTACGAAGGCGGAGTCGACGCGTTCGTCGACGGGGTCGTGCCGATCCTCCAGGAGCGCGGGCTCTTCCACCGCGACTACGAGGGGGCCACGCTGCGCGAGCACTTGGGCGCCCGACCGCAGTACGGGGTCGACCCGCGGGTCACCCGGTAGACGGGGTGGCGGACGAGAGCCGTCTCCCGGTGCACCACCTCTCGGGCGGTCGTCCGCTCCGCGGCGGTGCGGACGCTCAGAGGCCGCTGAACATCGTCAGGAACTGCGAGTAGGCGCCGGTGGCGACCGCGTCGCGGATCGGCTTCGCGTTCTCGACGACGAGCTCCTGCGCGACGGGGTTCTCGCGCAGCAGGGTGACCAGCTCGTCGAGGAAGGCGTCCACGGGCATGGCCATCGGGTTGTCCTGGTTGCCCAGGAGTGTGGTGGCGACGGCCGGCGGGACGATCTCGACGACCTGCACTCCGGAGTCGGCGAGCTGCACGCGCAGGCCCTCGAGGAACGAGTGCACGGCGGCCTTGGTCGCGCTGTACGTCGGCGTCGCCGGGAACGGCACGAAGGCGAGCGCCGAGCTCGTGCTGAGGATCGCGGCGTCCTGCTGCGTCACCAGCTGGGGGAGGAACGCGTAGATCGTCCGGATCGTGCCGAGCAGGTTCGTGGCCACCTGCTCCTCGGCGATGCGGACGTCCTCGGGGTGGAGGACGTTCTCGAGCAGCTGGATGCCGGCGTTGGCGACCAGGACGTTGAGGTCCGGGTGGCTGACCGCCAGGCTCGCCGCAGCCCGGGCGATCGAGTCGGGGTCGGCGACGTCGAGCTCGACCGAGGCGAGGTCGGGGTGCTCGGCCGTGATCGAGTCCAGGAGCACCCTGCGGCGTCCGGCGATGATGACGGTGTTGCCGGCTTCCTGGAGGCGGAGGGCCAGGCCCAGGCCGATACCCGAGGTGCTGCCGGTGAGGAGGATCGTGTTGCCGGAGATCTTCATGGGGTCGTGCTCCTTCGTCGATCGCGGTCCCGGTGCGGGCCGCTGCTGCGACGGTAGGCGCCTGCCGGAGCGCCAGGCAGAGTCCTCCTGTCCCTGGATCGGTGGTCCCGGGATCACGGGGACCGGGTCGTGGACGAGGCCCGCGGGGCGCGAGGACCGTCGGCGCCGACGGGGCGGGACGGGGGCGGCGCGTCGCCGCTCCCCGTCCCTCCGCCCGTCAGCTGCCGGGACCGGCCAGCTCGGGATCCATCCCCTCCGACTCGAGGATCTCCCCGATGGTGCCGTCGGCGGTGAGGGTCTCGAGGTCGGCGTTGATCGCCTCGACGAGACCGGTGTCGTCCTGGGCGACGCCGATCACGACGTTCGAGAGCTCCTGTGACGTCGGGATCTCGGGGGAGGAAGCGAACGCCTCCGCCGTGAGGCCGTCGTCACTCGACACGCGGAAGGCGGCTTCGGCCGAGGTCAGGACGACCGCGTCGATCCGTCCGGCGTCCAGGTCGCTCATCATGCTCGACGAGTCCTGGTACTGGGTCACGGAGTCGGTTCCGAGGGCGCTCGCGAGCGCGTCGTTCCAGAGGTACCCCTGGATCACTCCGACGCCCTTGCCCGAGAGGTCCTCGAGCGAGGAGTACCCGTCGTTCGACACGATCGACATGCCGTCGCGGTACATCGGGTCGCTCAGGCCGATGGCCTCCGCTCGCTCCGCCGTGTAGTAGAGGCCCGAGATGAGCGCGTCGGCCCGATTCGATTGGACGCTGGAGACCGCGGCCGCCGAGGCCACGTTCGTCGGAGCGATGGTGAGGCACTCCATGTCGGCGATCGCCTGGATGATCTTCCCGTCGACTCCGCCGAGCTCGCCGTCCGCGGACAGCGTCGTGTAGGGCTCGGTCGTGTAGACGGACAGCGAGAGCGTTCCGGGGGTCAGGGTGGTGATGCCGTCGTGGACGGGGTCGCAGTCGGAGGAGGCCGAGACGGCGGCGGGCGTCGCCGCGCATCCGGAGAGCGCGAGGAGTGCCGCGCTGAGCGTGGTGGCGAGGAGAAGGCGGTTCCGGTTCATGCGAGTATCCGTTTCCTGGGGTTCGGGTCAGCTCACGAGGCGCAAGTTGGTCTGGTAGGAGGGGTCGACGAGTGCGGGGCGGGAGGCGCGGAAGAAGTCGATGTCGTGCGCGGAGGTCCCGGTCATCGAGACGTCGGCCATGATGTCCCCGATGAGACCGGCGAACTTCGCCGCGTGGCCGGCACCGATCCCGAGGGAGACCCGGGGGTGGGAGGGCACGCGGTCGAGGATGAAGTTGCGGTCGGGGGTCATGTCGTACACGCAGGTCTTGCTGAGGATCTCCGGCCCGACCGAGCCGGGCAGGTGCTGCTCGAGGAACGCACGGATCAGTGCCGTCTCCTCGGCCAGCGGCTCGTGGCTGCGGGTCGCCTGGGTGATGTAGCGCTCGCTGTTGTCGCGCGCCGCCTTCGTCCCGACCTCGCCGTAGACCGGGAAACCGTAGAACAGCGGGTAGTCGTGCCAGATCCAGATCGGGAACGCGTCGACCGAGAAGTCCTTGAGGTTCGGAGTGCCGAAGTAGGTGACCTGCTCCTGCGTCAGCGTCCACGGGAAGTCGAGCCCGAGCGTGGGGAGGAGCTCCTCGGTCCAGGACGCCGTGCAGATCACGATCTTGTCCGCGGTGATCTCACCGTTCGAGGTGCGGACGACCACGCCGTCCGCGTTCGGCAGGATCTCCAGGACCCGGGTGTTCTCCTCGAAGTGGACGCCGCGTCCACGGGCCAGCGCGACGTGGGTGGCGTTGGCGTGCCGGATGTCGAGGATGCCGCCGTCCTCCTGGTACACGGCGACGACGGAGTCGTCGATGTTCCACTGCGGGTAGTGCGCCCGGATCTCGGCGGCGTTCCAGTACTCGTACTCGTGCCCGGTCGCCTCGAGGGTCGAGCGGAAGTTCCTGATCTCCTCCATGCCGGCCGTGCCTTCGACGCCGAGGTCGAGCCCGCCGGTCTTGACGACGAGACGCTGCCCGCTCGCCTCCTCGAGTCGAGCCCAGTTGTCGTAGGCCGGCTGGGTGAGGTCGCCGTAGGCGGTGTTGTGGTACGAGTGCCGGATGATGCGCGAGTGGTCCTCGGAGGCGCCGAACGTGTGTCCCAGCGTGAACTGCTCGAGCACGAGGACGTCGGTCTCGCCCTTCTCCGCGAGCCAGTACGCCGTGGCGGTGCCGATGGCGCCCGCTCCGATGACGATCGTCTGATGCTGATTCCTACCCATGACACTCCTCCGTCTGCGTTGCGGCTCAGTCAAGGGCACGCGCGGGAGCGCCTCCACCGTCAGCGCACGCAATATCGCGGTGCGGATTGCTACGATCTTCGAAATCAGGGCGCTGCCCGAGTGTCCTGTCTTCGACAGAGAAGGTCGATCAGATGGACTCCATCCAGGAGATCGTGGACGACCTGGCGCGGACGATCTCGCGGTCGGTCGCCGTGGACGACCAGGACCTGAACCTGCTCGCGGCCAGCAGTCACTACGACGACGCGGACCCGGCGCGGATCGAAGCGCTCATCGGGCGCGTGGTCAGCCCTGAGCGAGCGAGGTGGGCACGGGAGCAGGGCGTCTTCCGGGCGATCGAGCCGATGCGCCTGCTCGGCAGCCTCGAGCTCGGCATCAAGCCCAGGCTCGTCGTCCCGGTCCGGGTCGACCGCGAGCTCGTCGCGCTCCTGTGGATCATCGACGACGGTCGGATCGCGGCGGACGAGCTCGCGGCGGTGACGGTCGCGGCCGGCCGGATCCGCCTCGTCCTCGACCGACGCGCCCGAGCGCGGGAGGAGGAGTGGGCGGAGGTCCGCGCTCTCGCGCTGGAGCTGCTCTCGGACCGCCCGCTCGAGGGCGACGAGATCGCGGCGGAGCTCGCCGCAGCCGGGTACTTCGCGGGCTCGGCCCACTTCCGCGTGCTGCTCGTCTCGCCGACGGCGCGGGAGAGACTCGACACGGGAGAGCACGCCGCGGTCGAGCGCGCCCTCCGGAGTGCGCTGCACTTCCTGAGCCGGCACTCCTGGCTGACGACGCAGGTCGACGGACTGGTCGTCGGCATCGTCGGCTCGCTCGCGCCGCTGACGGCGGATCGGCAGACGGCGATCGCCGAGACGGTCGCGCGGGAGTCGTCGGCGACCCTGGAGGTGGCCTTCGGCGGGTCCGTCGCCGACCTCGGTCTCGTGCACCGCTCGTACGAGCAGTCACTGATCGTGCGGACCGTGCGGCGGCGTCGCGCCGGACGCTCTCCTCTCTGGGACGACGGATCCTCCGAGGATCTCCTGGTGGGGATCGCGGCGGCCCCGATCCCTCGGCACCTGTTCCCGGGAGCGCTCGATGACGTGCTGTCGAAGGAGTCGCCGAAGTCCCTCGACGTCCTCCGGTCGTTCCTCGACCACGGCGGCAACGTCTCGCAGGTCCATCTCGAGCTGGGAGTGCACCGCACGACGATCTACTACCGGCTCGACCGGTTCCGGGACCGGACGGGGCTGGACCTCGACGACGGGAGGACGCGGCTGCTCGTCCAGCTCTGGCTGCTGGCCGCCGACCTGGGGCTGATCGGATCGGCGGAGTCCTAGCCGCAGGCCCGCTCCCGCGTGCCTGCGGCCGTGGGACCGTCCGCTCTACTCCCGGGTCACATCCAGGACGCGATCGAGAAGCTGC
This sequence comes from Rathayibacter sp. Leaf248, assembly GCF_920939495.1. Taxonomy (NCBI): domain Bacteria; kingdom Bacillati; phylum Actinomycetota; class Actinomycetes; order Micrococcales; family Microbacteriaceae; genus Rathayibacter; species Rathayibacter sp. Leaf248. The sequence continues at coordinate 507,689 of NZ_CAKLAV010000002.1, forward strand.
CGCCCGCGGGCCGATCGGCCGTGCGGGTCAGCTCCCTCACGCGGTCCGCGGACGTCGGGACGCCGGGGGCCTGGTAGATCCAGTCCATCGCCTTGTCCGCACTCACGTCCGCGGGCACCTCTCCGAAGTACGGCTTGCAGTAGACGGGGGTGCCGGGTTCGCTCCGCCAGCTGTCGGCGAGCGTGCCGATGTCGACCGCGTCGTAGCCGAGGAGGTCGAGCAGCTCCACGACCTCCGCCTTGGCGGCGGCGTCGTCGCCGGCGATCGGCATGGCGCTGCGGTCGGCCGCGCCCGAGGGGCGCACGAGGGCGGCGAGCTGGGTCGCGACGATGTTGCTGGCAGCCTTGACCACGCGCGCACCGGTCAGGTGTCGCTGCAGCAGCTCGCTGGAGGTCAGCTCGCTCGCGTCGAGCACGGCGATGTGGCCGTCGCGCGCCGGGTAGTAGTTCAGGGTGTCGATCACGATCTTGCCCACCAGCGGCGCGACCGGGAGCGTCTCGTAGGCGTTCATCGGGATGGACACGACCACCAGGTCGCCGGCCTCGGCCGCTTCGACCGGCGTGGCGGCCCGGGCGCGCGGCCCGAGTTCGGCGACGAGGTCGGCCAGCGACTCGGGTCCGCGGGAGTTGCTCAGGACGACGTCCAGGCCGGCGGCGACCGCCTGGCGGGCCAGGATGCTGCCGATGGCGCCGCTGCCGATGATGCCGAGTGTCTTGTTCATGGGGCTCTGTTCTCCAAAGGGATGAGGGGAGGCACGGCCGGGACGGAGGCGCCTGCTAGGCGGACCGACCGGTCATGTTAGCTACCCTACACCGAAAGTGACCATACGGTCATGTTAAGCCCGCACCCGTCCCGGGTTCGAGAGGAGATGCTCCTCGCCCGCGCGGCCCATGCCGGCGCGACGGAACGGAGCGGTGCGGTGCGACGCGGCTCAGGCGCGGACCCGCCTCCCGACGAGGAGGGTGGGGGAGAGCCGGCGGACCGGGCGGTCGCGGTGCGCCGATCCGATCCGGAGCAGCACGAGCACCGTGAGGGAGATGCTCGCGTACATCACGCCGGCGAGGACCAGCGACGAGGCGAACTGGTAGCTGAGCGAGGCGGCGGTGTAGGCGCGGCTGAGGAGCTCGGGGACGCTGACGGCGTAGGCCAGCGACGTGCCCTGGTAGAGCAGGATCGCGTAGCCGATCAGCGGAGGGACCACGCGGCGGACCGCCTGCGGCAGGACGATGAGCCGCATCCGCTGAGCGTGGGTGAGGGAGAGCGCCTCGCCCGCCTCCACCTGGCCACGGTCGACCGACCTGATCCCGGCCCGCAGGATCTCGCTCATGTACGCGGCGCTCGTGTAGCCGAACGCGACGACGCACGCCGCGAAGGCCGGCAGGGTCACGTTCACCTGGGGCAGGCCGAAGTAGACGATGTAGAGCGTGATCAGACCGGGGACTCCGCGGCCGATCTCGATCACCGCGATCGCGGTCCACCGCACGATCCGGCGCGGCGACGAGGCCCAGACGGCGAAGACCACGGCGAGGGCCAAGCCGACGAGGAGGGAGAGGACGGTGAGCTCGATCGTGACGAGCAGACCCGGGAGGAACTGGGGGAAGTAGTCCGGCCACGGAGCGAAGAAGTCGGTCATGCGAGGAGTCTCCGTTCGAGCCAGGACCCGCCGGCCCGCGCGGCGACCGCGATCGGGAGGCTGAGGACGAGGTAGAGGGCGGCCGCGAGCAGGAAGATGAGGAGTCCGTCGTTCGAGACCCGGGACTGCTGGTAGGCGAAGAAGGTGATGTCGGTGGCGCCGATGATCGAGGCCAGGGCGCTGTCCTTCAGCAGTCCGATGGCGTAGGTGGCGGCAGGGGGCACGGTCAGCGTGAGTGCTTGAGGCGCCAGCACTCTGACGAGGGTCGTCGTGCGGCGCAGTCCGAGGGCGTCGGCCCCCTCCGTCTGGCCCGGCGGTACCGCTGCCAGGGCCGCTCGGTAGATCTCGGCGAGGTAGGCGGCGGAGACGACGCCGAGCCCGACGATCGCGGCCGAGAGGGTGTCGAACCGGATCATCCCGATGCTGATGCCGTAGTAGGTGAGGAACAGCCAGACCACGGGGGGCACCGAGCGCACGACCTCGATGACGGCCGCGCCGATCAGGCGGAGCGGCCGGTGCTCGGAGCGGCGGAGGAGGGCGAGCGGGACCCCGAGCACGGCGCCGAGGGCGAACGCTCCGACGGTGATCTGGAGGGTCGTCAGCACGCCGCCCAGCAGGGCGGTCAGGATGCCGGTCATCGGCCGATGACCGCGTGCAGGAACTGCCGGGTCCGGGGAGCGCGCGGGTCGCGGATGACCTGCTGCGCGGGGCCCTCCTCGACGATGCGCCCGTCGGCCATGAAGACGACGCGATCGGCGACGGTCTCGGCGAAGTGCATCTCGTGCGTCACCACGAGCATGGTCATCCCCTCCTCGGCGAGCCGCCGCATCGTCGCGAGCACCTCCATGCCGCGCTCCGGATCCAGGGCCGAGGTGGGCTCGTCGAACAGCATCACCTTCGGGTCCATGGCCAGCGCCCGCGCGATCGCCACCCGCTGCTGCTGGCCTCCGCTGAGCTTGGCCGGCTTGCGGTCCGCGAACTCGGCGAGTCCCACGTGGGCGAGCTCCTCGAGAGCGCGGGCACGCGCCTGGGCGATCGGGCGCTTGAGCGCGTGGGTCTGAGCGAGGACGACGTTCTCGGCGGCGCTGAGGTGGGGGAACAGGTTGAAGTTCTGGAAGACCATGCCCACGTCGCGGCGGAGCTCCACGAGCGCCTCCGCCGAGACGGCGATCGCCGCGTCGACCTCGTGGTCGGCGACGCGGATGGTGCCGGCCGACGGGCGCTCGAGGTAGTTGACGGCCCGGATGAGACTGCTCTTGCCCGCTCCCGAGGGCCCGATGAGAGCGACGACCTGCCCCTCCTGGACGCTCAGGTCGATGTCGTGCACGACCCGATGGGCGTTGTAGTCGATGCAGACTCCGTGGAGTTCGATCAGGGCGGGAGCATCACTCATGCCTGTCATCCAAGCTGTCCCTCTCTCTCGAGGGATAGAGGAATCGAGCGAGGAGCGCGCGCCCGCTTTTCGACGATCGTCGGAAGAGACGGGATCCCGTTACGGTCACGTTTCGCGTCCGTTGCTGGTCCGCGTGGCGGAGGGGCCCCGCCGCCGGCAGTGGGGGCGGTACGACAGCACCCAGGGGAGACCCTGTCGACGAGGAGCGCGGTCGTACCGCGCCCGGAGGTCGGAGTTCCCGGATCTCGGCAGAGCATCGACGGGCCGTTCGCCGACTCGGAGCGCTTCCGCCTCGACCGCGTCTGCCCGCGTCCACTCGTCCGACCCGGGGACGCGCGGGTCGAGCAGTACGTGGAGCGACGGCGTCAGTGGCAGGACGCTCCTGGCGGGGTCGATGCAGTCGTTCACGAGGGCGGGAGCGGGCGCCCCGTCGAGGCGCGACGGCGCTCGTCGCCGCGGCACCTCGGCGCCGCGCTGCAGGTCTCGCGCGAGCGAAGGGTCGGCGGCGACGGTCCTGAGCCCGACGAACCGGGAGGGCCGGCGCGTGCGACCCGCTACGCCACCGCTCGCACGAGGGCGCCCCGCGCGGCGTCCTCCGCAGCGACTTCGGCGAGGGCCGCGGAGAGAGCGTCGACCGCGACCCCCGGGACCCCGGCGAGGTTGATCCGCCCCGAGGGGAGACCGTAGACGCCGAACTCGCGCTGGAGCCGGTGCATGGCCGCCGGCGACAGCGGGAGCGAGAGGAACAGGCCCCTCTGATCGCGGAGGGCGGCGAACTCCGCCGGAGCACCGGCCGAGAGCGCGCCGGTGACGAGGCGGTCCCGGAGCAGGGTGACCCTGTTCCGCATCCGATCGAGCTCGCCCCGCCACGAGTGCTCGAGCTCCTCGTCCTGGAGGATCGTCGCGACGATCGCCGCTCCGTGGTGCGGGGGCTGCGAGTAGGCGGTCCGTGCGATGCCCTCGAGAGTGTGCATCGCGCCGGCGGCGCCGGAGGGGTCGAGGAGGAGGAGGGCGCAGCCCACCCGCTCGCTGTACAGGCTGAACGCCTTGGAGCAGCTGACCGAGATCACGGCCTCGGGCACCCGCGCGAGCAGGCGGCGCATGCCGGCGAGATCCTCCTCGAGGCCGTCGCCGAGCCCGTAGTACGCCTGGTCGAGGAACGGGACGACGCCGGCGCGGACGATCTCGTCCGTCAGCCTGTCCCACATCGCGCTCGTCAGCGAGGCTCCGGTCGGGTTGTGGCAGTTGCCCTGCAGGAGCACCGCGTCGCCCGGGCGGGCGGAGCGCAGCGCGTCGATCGTCGGCTCCAGCCACGGCAGTCCGGACTCGTCCACGAAGGGCACCGAGTGGATCTCCAGACCCGCGGCGCGGAGCACGGGGGCGTGGTTGACGTAGGAGGGCGCGCCCAGGATCACCCGGCGCCCCGGCTCGAAGTGCGCCAGGAACTCGGCCAGCAGCCGCAGCGCACCGGTCCCGGCGACGGTCTGCACGCCGATGGCCCGCTCGGCCAGCTCCTCGCCGAGCAGGAGGGTGCTCATCCGCGCGGTGAAGTCGGGGTGGCCGCTCGGGCCCCGGTACTGCTTCGACTCGCGCCGGGCGAGCAGGATCCGCTCGGCGGCGTGGACGGCGTCCATGACCGGGGCGCGGAGACTGTCGTCGCGATACACGCCGAGGGTGAGGTCCAGGCGCGACGGGCGGGGGTCGGCGGCGTAGCGCCGGGTCAGCTCCCAGACGGGGTCGGGAGCGAGGCTGTTCGCGGTGACGATCATCGGTGACTCCTGGTCGGTGACGGGCGGAGGGGGCGGGCGGAGAGGAGATCGGGGACGGGGCGGAGCGGGCGGCCGCGTGGCGGAGCGTTCGCGACGACGACGCCGAGGACGACGAGAGCGAGCCCGACGATGTCGCCCGGCGGCAGCGACTCTCCGAACAGCGGGAGCGCTACCAGGGCCGTGACGACGGGGCTCAGCGAGCCGAAGGCCGCCGCGCGACCCGACCCGAGGTGCTGGACCGCGACCGTGTAGGCGAGCGCGGCGACGACTCCGACGCCGACCCCCTGGACGAGGGCGAAGGACGCGACCGCGCTCGGCTCCGCGGACCCCGTGAGCAGCGTGGTGGGCAGCGCCCCGGTCAGCGCCGCGAGGAGGCTGAGGAGGAACGACGGGGCGCAGACCGTGACGACCACCGAGACGGGGGTCAGGCGAGTGCGCCGCAGTCCGAGCGTGTAGACGGCCCAGAGGAGGCCGGCCGCGAGCAGGATCGCGATCCCCAGCGCGATGGAGGTCGCTGCCGTCAGCGCGACGATCACGGCGACGCCGACCACGATCGAGCCGAGGCCCACCAGGCGCGCGGCGCCCGGGCGCTCCCGCATCAGCCCCAGGGCGAGCAGCGCGACGAAGACCGGGACGGAGCCGGGGATCACCAGGCCGACGAGGGCGGCACTGGTCAGCCTCCCGCCCAGGGCCGCCGTGAGGAAGTAGGGCAGCCCCGCCCCGAGAGCCAGGCATGCGAGGGTGAGGGGCGACTCGCGGCGGATCGACCGCAGAGCGCGCGGGATCGCCGGTGCCAGCACCAGCAGCGGGAGGCCGAAGCGCAGGAGCGCCACGTCGTTCGAGGTCAGTCCGGACCCGCCGATGCCGCGGATGCTCAGGGCGAACCCGGCCCAGGTGGCGACGGTCGCGATCATCGCGATCGGTCCGGTGAGCGCGGATCTGGTCATCGTGGTCCTCTCGGCGCCGGTCGAGGCGGCTCCTCCGAGGCTAGGGCGGAGGCCGAGGCGCACGATTGCCGATTCCTGCGCGGTAGTCGCCTTTCCTCGCAGGATCTGCCACAGTCGGCCGTATGGACGACATCGATGCGCGCATTCTCGACGAGCTGCAGCGGGACGGCCGGCTCAGCAACCAGGACCTCGCCGACCGGGTGGGGCTCTCTCCCTCACCCTGCCTCCGACGGGTGCGCCGACTCGAGGAGGTCGGCGTCCTCACCGGGTACCGCGCCGTCGTCGACCCCCGCGCCGTGGGTCTCGCGATCACCGCCTTCGTGCGCCTCCGGCTCGAGAGCCACAGCCCCGAGATCGTGGCGCGGGTCGAGGCGGCCATCCGCGAGATCCCGCATGTGACCGAGGCGTACCTCATGGCCGGCGACAGCGACTTCCTCCTCAAGGTCGCCGTCGAGGACCTCGAGAGCTACGAGACGCTGGTCCGCACCCGGATCCGGATGATCCCCGCGCTCGCCTCGATCGAGACGTCCTTCGCCTACGGAGTGACCAAGCCGCAGTCGCCCCTCCCCGCGCGCAGGTGACCGCGGCGCCGTCCCCCGATCAGGTCCAGGCGTCGATCGAGAGGCTCCCGCCGGCTCGGCCGCGGACCGCTGCGGCGGTCGACTCCCTCACCCGATCGGCGGGTACCGGGAAGCCGGGAGTCGAGAAGATCCATCCCATCGTCTCGTCGTCGCTCAGGCCCGCGGGCACCTCTCCGTAGTAGGCCTTGCCGTAGACGGGGGTGCCCGGTTCGCTGCGCCAGCTGTCGGCGAGCCCGCCGATGTCCACGGCGTCGTAGCCGAGGTCGTCGAGCAGTGCGACGACCTCGGCCTTGGCGGAGGCGTCGTCGCCCGCGATCGGCATGCCGCTGCGGTCCGGCGCTCCCGACGGGCGGGCCAGGGCGGCGAGCTGGCTCGAGACGATGTTGCCGGCCGCCTTCACGACCCTCGAGCCGGCGAGGTGGCGCTGCAGCAGTTCGCTGGAGGTCACCTCGTTGCCGTCGAGCTCCGCGATGCGGCCGTCGCGTTCGGGGTAGTAGTTCAGCGTGTCGATCACGGTCTTGCCGGCCAGCTGCGCCGCCGGGAGGGTCTCGTACGCACCGAACGGGATGCTCACCACCACGAGGTCCCCGGCCTCGGCGGCTTCGACGGGAGTCGCTGCTCGGGCGCGAGGCCCGAGCTCCGCGACGAGGTCGGCGAGCGATCCGGGGCCGCGGGAATTGCTCAGGACGACGTCGATGCCTGCTGCGACGGCGTGGCGGGCCAGGATCCCGCCGATGGTGCCGCTGCCGATGAAGCCGAGTGTCGTGGTCATGGGGTCTCCTCGTGTCTGCTGGGGAAGCGGACCGATCGCGACGAGATGTCGTAAACGGACCGCACGGTCATTTTGCATACCGTAGCAGCAAGGTGACCGCTCGGTCATTTTGCGTAGACTGATCCCATGAGCAGTGGACCCTCCGCGACCGCGTCACCCCGTCCGATGCGAGCCGATGCTGTGCGGACCCGCGCGGCTCTGCTGAAGGCCGCCGCCGACGTGTTCGCCGATCGCGGCGCGGACGGCTCCATCGCCGAGATCGCGGCGCGGGCGGGCATCGGGAAGGGCACCGTCTTCCGCCACTTCCCGACGAAGGAGGACCTGCTCGCCGCGATCATCGGCGAGGAGATGGAGGAGCTGGCGGAGGTCGGTCGCGGGCAGGCGGAGCACGCCGATCCCGATGCTGCCCTGCTGCAGTTCATGAGCGCCGGCGTGGACCTCTACGCGACCAGGTCCCGAGCCTTCGTGCAGGCTCTCGGGACCATGCCCGATCGTCAGCACCCGGAGACCCGAGTCCGGTGGGAACAGCTGATCGGAGCGGCGGAGGTGCTCACGCGTCGAGCGCAGCGCGAGGGGTCGCTCCGCCCCGACCTGAACGGCGAGGACGTCATGCTGCTGATCTGCGGTGTGTACTACACGGCGGCGCCCCTGCTGGACTCCGACCCGTCGGCCTGGCGGCGGTACCTGCAGCTCACCTTCGACGGGATGCGCGCTCGGGAGGCCGGGCCGCTGCGCCCCGTGGGGGGCGAGGGAGGGGACCCTTCACGACCACCCTCCCCACCCTGGCAGTGACGGGCGTCACCGGCGTCCTCGGCGGCTCCGTCGCCCGCGCGCTCGCTGCCGACGGCGTCGCCCAGCGGCTGTTCGCCCGCATCCCCGCGAAGGCCCCGCGGCTGCCGGGCAGCATCGTCCACCCCTTCAGCTACAGCGACCGGCCCGCCTCGATCGAGGCGCTCACCGGCGTGGAGATCCGGCTCATGGTGTCCGCGTCCGAGAGCGCCGACCGCCTCGACCAGCACCGCACCTTCGTCGACGCCGCAGCCGCCGCCGGTGTCCGGCACATCGTCCACACATCGTTCATCGCCGCCGCCCCCGGCGCGGTCTTCACCCTCGCGCGCGATCACGGAGCGACGGAGGAGCACATCCGGGCGTCCGGCGTGGCGTGGACGTTCCTGAGGGACAGCTTCTCCATCGACTTCATGGAGGCGCTGGTGGGCGAGGACGGAGTGATCCGCGGCCCCGGAGGCGACGGCCGCGTCGCGATCGTGTCGCGCGCCGATGTGGCCCGCACCGCGGTGGCCGTGCTGCGCGACCCCTCCGCGCACGCCGGACGCACCTACGACCTCACCGGCCCCGAGGCGCTGAGCTTCGCGGAGATCGCCGCGACGATCGCCCGGGTCCGCGGCCGCGAGGTCTCGTTCCGCGACGAGAGCCTCGAGGAGGCCTACGCCTCGCGCGCCGTCTACGGCGCCCCCGACTGGCAGGTCGACGCCTGGGTGAGCACCTGCACCGCCGTCGCGAGCGGCGGCATGGCCGCGGTCAGCGACGCCGTTGAGACCGTGACCGGAGTCGCCCCGCAGTCGTTGGAGGCCTACCTGGCGTCGACGCCGCGCTGATCCGGGCCGGCGGCGTCCGCGCCGTCCCCGCCGTCCACCCCGTGAGACAGCCGGTGGTGCCGGGGTGAGGAGTCGACCGAGTGCTCAGCTTGGAAGATCGCGTCCGAGACGAGGCGGCGGGCGTGCTCGTCGACGAGCCGGTAGAAGACGCGGGTGCCGTCGTGCCGGGTGGTGACCATGCGCGCCAGGCGCAGCTTCGCGAGATGCTGCGACACGGCGGTGGGCGCCTTGTCGACGAGTCCGGCGAGCTCGGTGACGGAGCGCTCGCCGTCGCGCAGCGCGAGGATGATGCGGACGCGGGTGGCGTCGGCGAGCATCGCGAACACCTCGACGGCGAGTTCGACGTACTGGATGTCGTGGTCGGCCGGGGCGCGGTCTTCGTCCATGCGCCGATCCTGCCATGCGCCCGAGCGGCGGTCCTTCCGTGGGAGGAGGGGACCCTCCCGCACTCACCCGACTCCTGCACATCATCGAACCTGCGTGAGTATGCAGGTATAGAGTGGCGACTCCCGACGTCAGGAGTCGTCCCGTGCTGTCCGTCCTGCGCTCCCGCGCCTACCGCTCGCTGTTCGCCGCGCAGGTGATCGCGCTGATCGGCACCGGCCTGCTCACCGTCGCGCTGGGCCTGCTCGCCTACGACGTCGCGGGCGCGCGGGCGGGCGCCGTCCTCGGCACCGCGCTGACGATCAAGATGCTCGCGTACGTCGGCGTCGCTCCGGTGATCGCGGCGCTCGTGCACCGCCTGCCGAAGAAGGCCGTCCTCGTCGGCGCCGACCTGGTGCGGGCGGGAGTCGCTCTGTCGCTGCCGTTCCTGACGGAGATCTGGCAGATCTACGTCCTCGTGTTCCTCCTGCAGGCCGCGTCGGCGACATTCACGCCCGCCTTCCAGTCGCTCATCCCGGTGGTGCTGCCGGACGAGCGCGAGTACACGAAGGCGCTGTCGCTGTCGCGTCTCGCCTACGACCTCGAGGCGCTGGTCAGCCCGATCCTGGCCGCGATCCTCCTGACGGTGATCAGCTACCACTCCCTCTTCCTCGGAACCGTGATCGGGTTCCTCTGCTCCGCGATCCTCGTCGTGACGACCCCGCTGGGGGGCCGGCGCGAGGTCGCTGCCCCCGGCACCCTGTGGCAGCGCACCACCGCGGGGGTGCGCGTGTTCCTCCGCACCCCGTCGCTGCGGTTCCTGATGGGCCTGAACCTCACGGTCGGCGCCGCTACCGCACTCGTGCTCGTCAACACCGTCGTCTACGCCCGCGACGTGTTCGCGCTCGAGGACTCCAGCCTCGCCCTCGCGCTCGCCTGCTACGGCGGCGGCTCCCTCCTCGTCGCTCTCACGATTCCGCGGCTGATCGAGCGATGGGACGACCGGCGGGTCATGCTCGCCGGCAGCGTCCTCGCGATCTCCGGCCTCGCGCTCGCCGTCGCCGTGACGATCGCGTCCGCGAGCCGGCCGGGCGCCTGGTGGCTGCTGCTCGGGACCTGGGCGATCCTCGGCGCCGGGAACTCGCTGATGGGCACCCCGTCGTCGCGGCTGCTGATGCGGGCGGCGACGGAGGAGAACCGCAGCGCGATCTACACCGCGCAGTTCTCCCTCTCCCACGCCTGCTTCCTGCTCACCTATCCGCTCGCCGGCTGGATCGGCGCGGAGAGCCTCACCGCCGCGGCGATCGCGCTGCTCGCCCTCGCGCTCCTCGGCGCCGTCGTGGCTCGCCGAGCCTGGCCCGCGCAGCAGTCGGCCGAGCGGGCCGCCGCGCCGCAGCCCGCCGCGGCAGGAGGCCGGTCGTGACCGCCGAGCGGACGGCGAGGCGCGGAGGGCGAGCGGTGCGCGCTCCACTGGCCCTGCCGACGCTCCTGCCGGGCGTCATTCTCGCTGACGACCCTCCCCCCGGAGCCTGCTCACGAGGAGGCGCAGCTCCGAGTCGTGTATCCGCTTCCACTCCGAGACCTCCGGAGCCGCGAGCGGGTCGCCGTCCGCGCCGGCCGAGACGTACTGCAGCAGGGCGACGTCGACGAGGGTCGCGAACACGTCGTCATCAGCCTCGGTGGAGCGGCCGGCGACTCCGATCGTCGCGGAGCAGTCGATGCCCGGACCCGAGAGGGTGAGGGACCGCAGCTGGATCGGCCCCGAGGTCGTGCGCCTCGCGTGATCGGTCTTCGTGTGAGTGACGGTGATGACGACCCCGCCGACCGTTCGCTGCATGTGCCGCTCCTTCGCCTTCAGGCTCACGGGGAGTGAGGTGTCGACGCCCTCGGTGCCGGAACGGCCCGTTCTCGAAAGCCGAGGGGTGGGGAGTCCGTGGCGAACCTAGGGTGGACGCCATGGACACGACCCCGCCACCCCCGGACGAGTCGCGCGCTCAGGCGGAGCGCGCGCTGCGCGCCATCCGGAACGTGGACGACGGAGCCGACCCGGGTGCCGAGGCCTTCGCCCTCTCGAACGACTTCACCGATCGGCAGCTGGAGCGGCTGCGCGCCCTCTGGCGCCGCCGAGGGCGTCGCGGGAAGCCCGACCGCTCGAGCTGAGCGGAGCACGCGGGCCGGGCGCCCGGCCCGCGTCACTCCTCCGGATCGACCACGAGCGCGGTGCCGCCACCGCGACGCTCGGGTTCGGCGACCGCGGTCATCCGCCCCGAGGAGTCGACCTCGATCGCGGCGACGGCTCCGATCTCGGCGGCCGAGGTGAACGAGTCGCCCGAGGGCGTCAGCTGCTGACCGAAGGGCGCCAGGTCGTCGGCGTACGCCTCGATGAAGCCGGGCTCGGCGGTGGTCGCCGCCGTGTTGCGCTGCGAGGCCCGGGGAGCGGCCACCGCCTCCGGGAGGGTCATACCGAGGTCGATGCGGTTGACCAGCGTCTGGAGCACCGTCGTGATGATCGTCGATCCGCCCGGCGAGCCGACGACGAACTTCACCTCGCCGTCGTCGAGCACGATGGTCGGCGACATCGACGAGCGCGGGCGCTTGCCCGGCTCGATCCGGTTCGGATCGCCGTCGACGAAGACGGGGGAGAAGTCGGTGAGCTCGTTGTTGAGGAGGAAGCCGCGTCCGGGGACCGTCATGGCCGAGCCGCCGGTCTGCTCGATCGTCAGCGTGTAGGAGGCGGCGTTGCCCCACTTGTCGACGACGGAGAGGTGGGTGGTGGAGATGTTCTCGGTGTCGGCCTGCTCCTCGGAGAGGGCGGTCGCGCATCCGGAGCCGTCGATCGCGCCGGGAGCGACCGGGCGGACGGAGGCGGTCGTCGGGTCGATCGTGCAGTCCCGGGCGTCCGCGAACTCCTGGCTGAGCAGCGTGTCGGTGGGCACGTCGGTGAAGGCGGGGTCGCCGACGTAGGCGCCGCGATCAGCGAACGCGCGGGCCGACGCTTCGAGGTAGAGGTGCAGGGCACCGCCCGTGCTCTCGGCTCCGAGGTCGTGGTTCTCGAGGATGTTCAGCGCCTCGCCGACCGCGATGCCGCCGGAGGAGGAGGGCGCCATGCCGTAGACGTCGAGTCCGCGGTAGGAGACGCGGGTGGGCGCCTGCTCGAGGACGGAGTAGTCGGCGAGGTCGGCGGCGGTGAGCGAGCCGGCCGGAGCGGGCAGTGCGGAGTCGGGGGCGACGCGGGGGTTCTGGACCGTGTCGGCGATCTCGGCGGCCAGCGGTCCCTCGTAGAACGCGCTCGGACCCTGCGCCGCGATGCGGGTCAGCGTCTTCGCGAGGTCGAGGTTGCGGAAGGTGCTGCCGACCTTCGGGGCGTCGCCGCCGGGGAGGAACAGCTCCGCGGTGTCGGGGAACGCCTGGAACCGCTCGAGGTTGTCGAGCGTCTGGTTGCGGAAGGTCTCGTCGACCGGGAAGCCCTTGGCGGCCAGCGCGATGGACGGCGCGAGCACGACCGGGAGCGGCAGGGTGCCGAACCGGTCGACCGCGGTGTCCCACGTCGCGACAGTGCCCGGGACTCCGACCGCGACACCGGACGAGACGAGGTCGGGTGTGAAGGTGTACGGCGCGCCCGTCGCCGGGTCGAGGAAGGCATCGGGCGTGATGCCCGCCGGCGCGGTCTCGCGTCCGTCGATCGTGCTCACCTCGCCCGAGGCGGCGTCGAAGTAGACGAAGTAGCCGCCGCCGCCGATCCCGGCGCTGTAGGGCTCGGTCACGCCGAGGGCGGAGGCGGTCGCGACCGCGGCGTCGGCGGCGTTGCCGCCGCGCTTGAGCACCTCGAGCCCTGCGCGGCTCGCGCGGGCGTCGACGGACGAGACCGCGCCGCCGTAGCCGACCGAGGTCGAGGGCGAGACGACCGGCCCGCCGAGGGCGTCGCGGACGTCCCCGAGCGACGGCAGCCCGTCCCGTGGGAAGACCGGCCTGTCGAGAGCGGACGCCGGTGCGGCACCCGCCGCTCCGAGTGAGACGACCGCGACCAGCGCGAGCGCGATCCGGCGGAGACGGGGTGTCGTGTCCATGGCGTTCCTCCGGTGGAACTCGGTGGTGCGTGGCGGGTTCCCCCAACCTAGGGGGGTACGGGCGCACGGGCTAGGGGGCGGTCGGGTCTCGACGCGGCGCTCCTCCCGCATCGGCGGTGTCTCGGCCGGTCCTGTCCGCAGCTTCGGCTGCAGGAGTAAGGCCGGACGCGGTGGATCGCCGGACCTCGTCGGAATCGACGCGTTCAGCCTTACTTCTTCGGGCCGGACCGTTCGCACCCGAGGTTGAGACGGGCCGCGCGGGCCTCCTCCGGATCAGCGCCGCCTCCTGACCTCGGTTGCAGACGACACCCCTCTGCGGAACGCACCTCCGACCCCGACCCGACACCGTCGGCAACGCCCTCCGTCACCCTGGATCCGTGCAGCCGAGCGATCCGGTCCAGCCGTTCCGCCCCTCGACCCCTGACTCCGGGATCGACGATCTCCGAGCTCGCCTGCGAGGCGGGACGACGTCGTCGACCTGGCGCTGCGACAGCGGGCCATTCGCGGGCGGCCGCAGCATCGGTGGCCGATCCCGCCCCGCGTCCGCCTGCGCGGATCGATGAGCGGCGACAGAGCACGTGAACGACTCCATCCGCTCCGGCCCGCGGTCCGAGTCGCCACCGTGCCTGAGGCGACTCGGACCCGGGGAAGGGGCCTCGGCATTCCGTTCTCCGGGACGCGCGAGGTCCGCTCGTGCCGCGGCGGTCCGCCGTTCCGAGGTGGCCGATCCCGCCGCGCCGTCCTCAGAAGGAGACGCCCTTCACGCGATCCCAGTTGAAGGTGGACGGGGCACCCTCGACCGGGGTGAGCCTCTGCGTCACGCGGAAGGGCAGCACCTCGACGGGGATCGTGCCCCCGAGTTCCCCCTGCCCGAGCGTGCGACTGACGACGTAGGCATCCAATTTCACGACGCTGATCACCTTCCCGGATGCCGTGTCCGTCGTCGTCATCTCGAACGTGAGCGCACCGTCCTCGAGGATCTGCGGAATCCGCGCACTGGGCGCATCGATCGTCAGCGGAACGTTTCTCATGTCCAGACGACCGGCGCTGAGACTCAACGCGAAACAGTCGCCTCCGGCTGTCAGCGGATACGGTCGGGGCGATCCCAGGGCACCGGGCCTGGTGACCGTGATCGTTCGCGCCTGACCGGTGCTGGGGGAGCACACACCGTCCGTGTCTCTCGTCGTGACGGGTGCCGATGTGTCGGGGCCGCCCGGATCGACCTTGACCAGTTCGGTCGTGGATCCCTGTGCCGTCAGGGTCATGCGCGTCCAGGCGAGCTCGATGTACGTGCTGCCGTCACCGGCGGTGCTGATGTTCATCGCCACCGTAGTCAGGTCGCCGAACGTGTAGATCGCCGTACCGGCCGGTCGGTCGCAGGGGGCTGTCGAGGCACGGCACGCGGGTGATCCGGCCGACTGCGCCCCGAGCTGAACGCGGACACTCGCCATCGCTCGGTTCTCGAGCATGTCCTGCTGCAATCGGGTGGCGATCGGGCCCGCCTCGAGGGCCATGAACAGGGAGGACCAACTCGTCGGACCGGACTGGACGCCGGAGGTGGAGACCGCAGTCTCACGGGTCGACTGCAGGCAGAACGCCTGCCCGTCCAGGTAGACCGGTGCTGCGCCCGGATCGAAGGTGACGGCGACGAGGGGGGCGGTCTCGACCGTGCATCCCTCCGGGAAGTTCCTCGTGGCGTCCGCCGTCGTCTCGGCACCACCGGAAGGGCCTGCGGGACCAGCCGGGCCGGTGTCTCCCTGCTCGCCCTTGTCGCCCTTCTCGCCCTGCGGTCCGGTCTCGCCCTGGACACCCTGCAGGCCCTGCAGCCCCTGGGGGCCGACGAGACCCTCGATGCCCTGCTCGCCAGGAGCGGCGATCTGCACCCAGGCGTCCTGTCCGGATCCCGGAGCGACACCGGTGCTGTCCGCGATCGCGACGAAGGCTCCACCCGCATAGGCGACGACGCTGGACGGGGGTCCCACCTCGTACAGCCTGGATCCGCTCCACGGCGTGATGGTCGACCACGCAGCGGCGCCGTCCGTTCCCGCCGCACCCTGTGCACCGGTGGGGCCGGTCGCACCGTCTGCTCCGGTCGCACCCCGGGGTCCTGCCTCGCCCCGGGGTCCGGTGGCCCCCTGGCGTCCCGTCTCGCCCTGCACGCCCGTGGCTCCCTGAGGCCCGGTGTCACCCTGGGGTCCCGCTTCGCCCTGCGCGCCGGTGGCTCCCTGCGGCCCGGTCGCGCCCGTGGCTCCGGTGGCTCCCTTCGCCCCCGCGGCGCCCGTGGCTCCGGTGGCTCCCTTCGCCCCCGCGGCTCCCTTCGCCCCGGTGGCTCCCTTCGCTCCGGTGGCCCCCTTGAACCCTCGCGGCCCCGTGTACCCTCGCGGACCGGTGGCTCCGCGGGGGCCGGGCACGCCGGTGGCCGCGGTCGCAGCGGCACCCGTCGTGCTGCTGCTCGAGAGTGCGGACACGGCGTTCACCGAGGAGCCGTGGTCGGCTCCGACGGTCCAGCCGAGCGCGATCTCGGAGGTCTGCTCGCAGCTCGAGGGTGCCTCGACGGCGCGCAGTCCGCCGGTCGCGGAGCTGTAGCAGCCGACCTGACTCGCCTCGGCCGGCTCCTGCACCGCCAGAACGCTGCCAGCTGCCAGCGCGATCACCGCAGCGCCCGTGAGGACCCGAGCGAGCCGGGGGTACCGCCAGGAGGAAAAGGGCAGCTGCAAGGGAGTTCTCACCTTCGAGGGATCTGTCGCGTCACCGTGATGTGGACGCACCAGGGCCAGGAAGGTCGGAGCGAATTCCCGCTCCCATCGTAGAAGTCGACGCGAGCAACAGAATGGCCCCCGAACAGGGCGAGTTCGAGGGCTGAGGTCAGCAGCTCCTGATCGACGGCACCGAGCGTGGCGTCGCCGTGGTCGAGGACCGTGCCGGCGAACTGCTGGACGGTTCGGGCCATGCCGGTGAGGAGTGCTCCTACTTCGATGGCGGCGCAGAGGGAAAGGAGAGCGCATCCACCGTGCGCCCTCCTTTCCCTCTGTCACGGGAGACCGGTGCAATCAGATATTGGAGTGATTCCGCCGGCCTCGATCGAGAAGCCCGACTATCTCGTGCAGTCGGAATTGCTGATCGGATTCTTCCCGGAATTGGAGCAGGTCGCGATATTGCCCCAGGTCGACCAGTCCGACGGATTGTGCAGATAGATCGGAGAGGCGGGGGAATTCGCGACGTGATTCGCCGTGACGAGGTTCTTGTTGCCCGATCCGTCCGCGCGCGTGATCACCTGCACTCCGTACATCCGCGGATTGGACAAGGTGTTCCCGGCGGTCGTCCATCCGTTACCGGAGACCATCGTCAGCGACAGCACGTCGGTCGAGATGCGCGAGCCGCGGGCGACGACGTTGCCGATGATCATCCCGTCCCACGTCCCCTCCTTCGCCTCGATGGGCTCGGCGCCCGTGTCGCGGATGACGTTGTCGATCACCAGGTTGCGGTTCGACTTGTCCGGGGCGCAGCCGTTGTACTCGCACCAGTTGCGGTCGGAGGTGCCGACGTAGACGCCCTCGCCGTACTTCGCGGTGACGAGTCCCGTCCGGCTGATCGTGGAGCCCACGATGAGCGAGTCCACGGTCTGGTTGCGCAGGTGCACGCCCTCGTAGCCGATCTCGGAGACCGTCAGGTCCGCGATCCGGACCTGCGAGCTCGCGAGGACGTGCACGCCCTGGAACGCGTTCCTCACCGAGAAGCCGACGAGGTGCACGTTGTGCACGTCCCTGAGGGTCAGGGCGATGCCGGAGCGCGTGCTGCCGGTGGAGAGCACGGCGTTCGGGGAGCCGCACAGCCAGACACCCGCGGCGCTGTCCGGGATCGAGCGCAGATCGAAGGCGCCGGTGTACAGACCGTCCGCCATGCGGATGACCTGCCCGGGGCGGGCGCCGACGAGGGCGCTGCTCAGCTCCGAGGCGGTGCGCACGGTCTTCGTCGGAGTCGGGCAGTCCGAGGCGGCCTGCAGCGCGGCCCGCGTGCTCATCTGCTCGCCGGTGACGGTGGTCGGCGCGGTCACGGTGGACCTGCGGCCGTCGCTGTCTCGCGCGGTGATCCAGTAGGAGTAGGCCACTCCGAGCGCCGCGCCCTCGTCGCGGTACTGGCGGACCGGATCGGCGACCGTCGCGATCGTCTCGTCGCCGGAGCCCGAGCCGGAGGAGCGGTGCACGTCGTAGGAGACGACGTCGGAGGAGAACGGCGCGTTCCAGCCGAGGACGTAGCCGTCCACGAGGGGGAACGCCTGCACTCCGCCGACGGCCAGGCCGTCGCCCGCCAGCTCGAACGCGTCGATGATCAGGTTCTTGTCGCTGGACGCCCAGTTCTTCCGCCCGGTGTACGCGATCTTGACCGTGTGGACCGTGTCGGCCAAGTCCGAGCGCTCGAACACCGGCACCTGGTACTTCGTGGTGGAGCTGTAGCGGTCGACGGAGGCGACGACCTTGCCGTCGATGGACACGTCCGCGATCCCGGAGGTGGGGGTGGTGCGGCTGAGCCAGCGGAAGGAGGTGCCGGCGAAGGTGAACTGCACGCTGCCGGCGCCGTTCAGGTACTCGATGGTCCCTCCGCTGTCACCGCCGGTCATGGTGCGCCAGTCGCCGGAGTAGTCGAGCTTCCAGTGGCTGCCCTCGACGCGGAGCGGGTCGGTGCCGCTGGGGGTGAAGTCGGCCGTGGGAGTCGGAGTGGGCGGCGCCGTCGGAGTCGAGGTCGGGCGCGGGGTGGCGGTCGGAGTCGCCGTCGGTGTCGCGGTCGGAGTGGCCGTCGCGGTCGGCGTGGGGGAGGGGCTCGGCTCCGTCGGCGAGGCCTCCCTGCCGAGCTCGAACGCGTCGATGATCAGATTCGCATCGGTCGCCGCGGGGTTCTTCTCGCCCGTGTAGGCGATCTTCACGGTGTGCACCTGGTCCGGGAGCCCGATCCTGGTGAGGACCGGCACCTGGTACTGGGTCGACGACGAGTACCGGTCGACCTCGGTCAGGAGCTTGCCGTCGAGGTAGACGTTCGCGATCCCCGAGGTCACGCCCGTGCGGCTGATCCATCGGAAGGCGGTTCCGGTGAACTTGAACTGCACCCATCCCTCGCTGTTGAGGTACTTGATACCGCCGCCGCTGTCACCGCCCGACATGTCGCGCCAGGAACCCGAATAGGTGAGGTCGGCACTGCTTTCCTGCACCCTTATCGGGGTGGTCGGCGTGGGTTGGAGAATCGCCGCGGAAGCCGGCTGCGCTACTCCGCCGACGGTCAGAAGAGAGACCAGTGCGACGGTGAGAGCGCCGAATCGGAATCGGCGAGAAGACGCGGCAGTGGGGGCTGCGCGCGCAGAGGACGAGAAAGGCAAGAGAACTCCGCAGGGTCTCGAGGAAAGGGGATTGCCTCGAATCTACGTAGCCTTTATCGTCCTCTCTCCGATCGGAGCATTAATCGGGTTAGCCCTCCCCCAGATGGGCCGCACCCTCACCGGAAGCGAACCGAACGGCCTCACGCCCGTCCGGTCCCGTCCGCCCTCCGCCCTCACGGACGGAGAGGGGGCGAACCGGCGCGCCGAGCAGCACCCTCGGTCGCTGACGGCTCACAGATCCAGCAGCAGGAGCACCACCAGGTGCCCCACCACGATCACCGTGACCACCACCGCGACCGTCGCGATCACCCGCACGCCCCGTCGATCCTCCGCGCTCATCCGCTCAGTCAACCGCACACCGCTCAGGAAGCACGCGTCCCCCTCCCGGGGCGCACGGCTATCGTGCGGGGATGCCCACGAGCGATGAGACCTGGACCCTGGCCGACCACGACGTCCCGCTGTACCGCAGCGGAGAGGGCGAGCGCGCCCTCATCCTGATCCACGAGGTGTGGGGAGTGGACGGGCACATCCGCTCGGTCGCCGACCGGTACGCGGCCGAGGGGTTCCGCGTCGTCGCCCCCGAGCTGCTCGCCGACAGCGGCCTGCTCGAGCAGCTCGACACCGAGCAGCGGGCCGACTACGACCACCCCGTGCGGCGGCTGCCGCGGCAGGTCGAGCTGCGCACCTTCTTCGCGCCCGTGTTCACTCCCGAGCACGCGGCACGGAGCGTCGCGATCCTCCGCGCGCTCGTCACCCGCCTGCTGAGCGAGGACGGCGTGACGAGCGTCTCGGTCACCGGCTTCTGCTACGGCGGCACGTTCAGCTGGGCGCTGGCGCTCGCCGAGCGGCGACTCGCGGCGGCCGTCCCCTTCTACGGGCACGTCACGGCGTCCGACGAGGAGCTCGCGGCCCTCGAGGTCGGCGTGCTGGCCTTCGTCGGCGATCAGGACGCGCCGCTCGTCGAGCAGGTGCCCCGGATCCGCGAGGCGACGGCCGGGGAGGACGTCGAGGTGGTCGTCTACCCGGGCGCGGGCCACGCCTTCTTCAACGACTCGAACGAGGGCACCTACGTCCCGGAGGCGGCGGCCGACTCGTGGACGCGGGCGCTCGCGTTCCTCCGGGCCCGCGCGATCTAGGGCCTGGTGAACACGATCTCGCGTGCTCCGCTCGTCCTGATCGCACGATCTGCGGCGTCGGGAAACTCGACCACTGCCCGCAGTGGCCTTCGCTTCCCTCCATGCAGCTCGCACGATCAGGCCGTGCTCGCGACGGCGATCTCGTGTTCAACAGCCCCTAGGGGCCGGTGGGCACACCGGTCCTCAGCGGCGCGACCGCGTCGGCAGCAGACCCCGCTGCGCCGCGAGGACTCCCGCCTGGAACCGGCTCTCGGCGCCGAGCAGCTCGAACAGCACGGCGATGTGGCGGCGGCAGGTCCGCACGCTCATCCCGAGCCGCGCAGCGAGCGCGTCGTCCGTCAGACCCGAGGCGAGGCCGGCCAGCACCGAGCGCTGCACGGCGCTGAGAGGCACGTCCGGATCGACGGGGCTCGCGCTGAACGGGACGGCGAACTCCCACGCGGCGTCGAAGACGCGGGCGAGGGCCGATGCCAGATCCGGCGAGCGGACGACGAGGGCGGCGCGGTCGTCGTCGTCGCGGCCCCGCGAGACGACGGCGAGCGAGCGGTCGAAGACGACGAGGCGGAACGGCACGAGTGGCAGGGTGCGGAACTCGGCTCCCAGCGGCTCGAGCTGCTCGACGGAGCGCCTGGTGGCCGCGTGGTCGCGCCGGCGCTCGTGGTACAGGGTGCGGCGGAAGACTCCGCGGGCGAGGATCTCGCGGTCGGTCCCGTCGCTCGCGTCGTGCCGCTCGACGCTGCTCGTGCCCGGCGCGGCGATGAGGATCTCGCGGGTGGCGGTGCGCCCGAGATCCAGCAGGAGTCGCAGGACCGTCGCGGGGTCCTCGACCACCTCGATGTGCTCGGTGCCCGCGACGTCGCGCTGCGCACTGCGGTAGGCGGGCACGAGGGCCATCAGCTCGTTGCGGCGGCGCGAGATCGCGGCCTGGAGCTCGAGCACGCGGCGCTCGTCGTCGTCGACCAGCTCGGCCAGCGCGGTGTCGGGCGACGCGGTCCCGAAGGCCGATCCGCCCTCGTGCAGCGGGCGGAGCAGGCGGCTGCCGAGCAGCTCCTCGCGCGCCGACTCCAGGTCGCGGATCGCGAGCCCGAGCTCGTCGGACGCGCCCTCGAGGGTCCAGTCGCTGCGGACGCAGGCGTGCAGGTAGAGGGCGATCGCGTTCTCGCTCAGCACCGGTCGGCCCCCGTTCTCCCGCCTCGACGAGTCTAGGAGGGCGCTCGGCCGCGTCACCGCCGGGCGACCGCCGCGAGGACGGCCAGCTCGAGGGCGACCGCGGCTGCGACGACCGCGATCGCGACGGGGCCGACGACCGCGATCAACGGAGTGAGGGCCGCCAGCGCGAGGAACGGAGACAGCAGCCCGATCAGCACGCCAGCCCGTCGGGCCGCCGGGCGGGAGCGGACGAAGGGCACGACCGCGAGGCACAGGGCGGCGGCGGCGGCGATCACCACGGCGAGCAGAGCCACGGGAGACGTGCCCGGGACGACGAGCAGCACGGCGAGGGCGGCCCACGCGACGGAGCCGACCACGGCGGTCGGGCGCACGTGCGCGGCGGGGGAGCGGGTTCCGGTGACGGTCACGGTCATGGTGCGGTCCTCTCGGCGGGTGGTCCACCGGACCTCGCGGCCGGCGGTACTCCGAGACTCCGGCACCCGCACCGGTGCCGCCAGATCAGGCACTGGGCGCGGCAGCATGCTGACACGACCGGTATCCCCTACGCCCCGCAGAGCGGGAGTTCCGAGGGTGCCGAGGGTCGCGGCAGGATCCGGACACGGCAGCGTCCTGCCGCGCGTTCCGCTCACGCCGCCTCGGTCACCCGGCCCCCCTTCAGGTGCAGCCGACGCTGAGCGCGGCGTGCCACGGCGGAGTCGTGCGTCACGATCACGAGCGTCAGTCCGCGCTCGGTCCAGAGCGTCTCGAGCAGGGTCATGATGTCGTCGCGGGTGTCCTCGTCGAGGGCGCCGGTCGGCTCGTCGGCGAGCAGTACCCGGGGCCTCTTGACCAGGGCGCGGGCGATCGCGACCCGCTGCTGCTGCCCGCCCGACAGCTGGGCCGGGAGGTGCTCGCCGCGGTCGGCGAGTCCGACGGAGGCGAGGGCCTCGCGGGAGCGCTGCGTCCGCTCGGCGGCGGGCATCCGCTGCGGCGCGAGAGCCGTCTCGACGTTCTCGAGGGCGGTCAGCGTCGGGATCAGGTTGAAGCTCTGGAACACGATCCCCACCTCCGTCGCCCGCACCGCGGCGAGCCGGCGATCGCCGACGGACGAGATCTCGTGCTCGCCGAGGACGACCGTGCCCGAGGTGGGCCGGTCGAGCGCGCCGAGCATCTGCAGCAGCGTCGACTTGCCGCCGCCCGTCGGCCCCTGGATCGCGACCATCTGGCTGTCGGGGATGGTGAGGGTGACGTCCTTGAGCGCGGTGACCGCGGTCTGCGCGCCGGAGTAGCTCTTGGTGACGTTCGTGAGGGTGTACATGTCGTCCTTCGAGTAGGAGAGGGGTGTGGAGGTGGTCGGGTCAGCCGACCGAGCGGAGCGCCGCGGCGGGGCGCAGGCGCGCGGCCCGCCAGCCGCCGATCGTGCCGGCGAGCAGTCCGCCGAGGACCGCGAGGCCGACGGCGAGGAGGATCACCGGGATCGTGACCGGGAGCGAGAGCGCGACCTCCGTCGCCGTGGCCGCCACCGGCGCACCCGGCCCGAACCCTCCTCCGGGGCCGCCCGCGGACGTCGAGGCGGAGGCGCCCGACAGGGTGGGCGCGACGGCGTTCACGATCGCGATGCCGAGGAGGCCGATCGCGATGCCGGCGGCGCCTCCGATCAGGCCCTGCACGACCGACTCGCCCGCGACCTGCCGCACGACGCGGCCGTTCGACCAGCCGATCGCCTTCAGGGTGCCGAACTCGCGGGTGCGGCGGGTGACGCCCGAGATCGTGAAGAGCGTGGCGATCAGGAACGCCGCGGCCAGGACCAGCAGCGAGAGCCAGGTGCCGAGGTCCGCGACGAGGTCGCCGGCCGTCGAGAGCGACCCCGAGACGGAGGAGGCGAGGTCGGCCTGTGTCGCGACCGTGCTGTCGGGCAGGGCGGTCTCGAGGTCCGCCTGGATCCCCGCGATGTCCTCGGAGGACGCGGCCTGGACGTAGACGGAGGAGATCATCCCGGTCTCGCCCGAGAGCGTCTGCGCGACGTCGAGCGGGATGTAGGTGTCGGAGGCGGTGCTCGCGTCGGGGGAGTCGGTCGTGACGACGCCGATCACGGTGAACGCGGTGCCGCCGATCTCGACGGTCGAGCCGACGGACAGGGCGGCCGTGGTGGCGTAGGAGGAGTCGAGCACGACGACGTCCTGCCCGGCGTCCGCCGCGGTGAAGGTGCGCCCGTCGGTGAGGACGACGTCGGCGAGCGGGCCGATCGCGCTGCCCGCCGGGTCGAGGCCGAGCACCGAGAACGAGTCGACGCCGAAGGAGGAGCCGCCGGCCGGGGCCCCTGGGCTCGGAGCCGCTCCGGGCGCCGCGGCCTGCGACCGGTCCGGCATCTCGCCGCTGAAGGTGGTGCTGGTCAGCGAGAGCACGCCGATCGCCGTCTGCACGCCGTCGACCCCGAGGGCCGTGTCGACCGCCGAGGCGTCGAACGCGGTGGTCCCGCGATCGACCTCCAAGCGCGACTGGCTGACCGAGGTGGTGCCGCCGTCGGTGGTGCCGTCGTCCCCGCCGAAGTCGAACCGCTGGCCGCCCGCCCCGCCCTCGGTCGGCGCGGCCGCGGCCTGCGTCACGGTGATGTCGGTGCCGACCCCGTAGACGGAGCCGAGGACGGACGCCTGCGCGTTCCGGACCCCCGCGGCGAACGAGGTGACGAGGATCACGAGGGCGATCGCGAGCGCGAGACCCGCGGCGACGACGACCGTCTGCCGTCGCCGGTTGATGAGCTCCCTGCGGAGGTAGGTGGTGAACATCGTGTCCTTCCGGTCGAGGTGGGGAGGCCCCGGCACGGGGCGCTCGGCGGAGTCGTCCGCGCGATGCCCGACCGTAGGGACGGCACTTCTGCGTGGCGCATCGAGGAGCTGTGGGCAGTCCATGAGGCGCGGCCCCGTCGTGTCCCGCTCCGCACGCCTCCGACAGAGGGGCGCGCTTCTGCGCCAGGTCGGTCGGCCCGGTCAGGGGCCACCCGGTCGAGGGTGACGGTGCAGTCGACAACGCGGTGGGTGTCGATGACGGGCGCGGCGGCCCGGAACTGCGCGGATTCCTCCGCTCACGACGGGCAGGAGGGTCCCAGGCAACTCTCAGCCGAAGTGGAGTCGAGGATTCGTCGCACGGGACGGAGGCGTGGATCGCGCCGCGGTCCCGTCCCTACCTTTCCCGTACAGGCGTGAGGTGGATCACCGCACAGCCGCCCTCCGACCTCACTCCCACCTCCTCGAAAGGGAACACGTGCCCGAGAACTCACTCTCCCGCCGCAGTCTCACCACGTCCGCCGTCTGGAGCGTCCCCGTCGTCGCGGCGGCCGTCGCCGCCCCGATGGCCGCCGCCTCCGTCGCCAACGCGACGCTCGCGTGGAGCGGCAACGCCTCGAACCTGGCGACGCTGAACCTTCTCGATACCGGCGGCACGGTGACCGCCACGGCGCTGATCACCCGTCCGACTCAGTTCACCCTCACGAACGGCGACGGTGCCATCTCGGGCGAGACCGGAACGGTGACGATCATCGTTCAACGACCGGCCGGCATCAACATCCCCGTTGGAAGGGCTCGCGGCTTCGGAGTCAGCCAGTACAACGGCGTCGCGACCACATCGGGGGCGCGCACCGCCGTTTATCAGAGGGCGGCCATCACCAACCTCGCGTACGGATTCCCGCTCACCTCGTTCACGACGACGCAGCCGATCACCATCGCGTCGAACGGCACTCTGACTGTGCCCGTCGTGTTCGGTCTGGCCGGCTTCAGCGACCTGCTCGCCATCAGCGCTGTCGCGACCTTCCCGGTGACCCTCTCCGTCGTCGTCGCGGGCAGGACCCTGTCGGCGACGAGCACCATCACCGTGCCCGTCGGCGCTGGCGTCCTCTGACCCCACGACCGCGGAAGCGCCAGGACCTCCTCGGGGTCCTGGCGCTTCGTCGTTCCCGGAGTGGTCCGTCCACCGCCGAGGACTTCCCGTCACCGCTCGCCCGGTCCTAGGCTCGCGCTCAACCGGAACGAGCCGACGGAGGCGCCGATCATGACTGCGACACGCGAGAGCACGACCGCACCGCCGGAGCTGAAGCGGGTCCTCGGACCCAAGCTCCTCCTCCTGTTCGTCGTCGGGGACATCCTCGGCACCGGCATCTACGCGCTGACCGGGCAGGTGGCCGCCGAGGTGGGCGGAGCGGCCTGGCTGCCGTTCCTGATCGCCTTCGTCGTCGCCACCCTCACCGCCTGCTCGTACCTCGAGCTCGTGACCAAGTTCCCGCAGGCGGCCGGAGCGGCGCTCTACGCCCACAAGGCGTTCGGGATCCACTTCGTCACGTTCCTGGTCTGCTTCACGGTGATGGCGAGCGGCATCACCTCGGCGTCCGCCGCCTCCGGAGCGTTCGCGAGCAACTTCGCCATCGGCTTCGGCCTGGGCGAGGGGGCCGGCGTCAAGATCACGATCGCGCTCGTCTTCATGGTGCTGATCGCCCTCGTGAACCTGCGCGGGGTCGCCGAGAGCGTGGGCCTGAACGTGGTCCTCACCCTGATCGAGCTCTCGGGCCTGCTGCTCGTGATCTTCGTCTGCTTCTTCGCCGTGTTCGGCGGGCAGGCCGACTTCTCGCGGGTCGTCGCGTTCGAGACGTCGGGCGACAAGTCGCTGCTGCTGGCGGTCAGCGCGGCGACGTCGCTCGCGTTCTTCGCGATGGTCGGCTTCGAGGACTCGGTGAACATGGCGGAGGAGACCAAGGAGCCCAGCCGCATCTTCCCGAAGGTGATGCTCACGGGGCTCGGCATCACCGCGGTGGTCTACATCCTCGTCTCGACCCTCGCGGTCGCGATCGTGCCGGTCGGCGAGCTGGCCGGCAACGACACTCCGCTCGTCACGGTCGTCGAGACCGCCGCGCCCGACTTCCCGATCTCGACGCTGCTGCCGTTCATCTCGCTGTTCGCGGTCGCCAACAGCGCGCTGATCAACATGATGATGGCGAGCCGCCTGCTCTACGGCATGAGCAAGCAGGGCGTGCTGCCGCCGTTCCTGAAGAACGTGCTGCCGGGGCGCCGGACGCCGTGGGCGGCGATCCTGTTCACCACCGTCATCGCGCTGCTGCTCACCGCGTACGTGTCGCGCGACCCGCAGAACCCCATCGCGGTCCTGCTCGGCGGCACCACGTCGCTCCTGCTCCTCGCGGTCTTCGCCGTGGTGAACGTCTCGGTCCTCGTGCTGCGGCGGCAGCCGGTGGACCACCAGCACTTCCGGACGCCCACGGTGCTGCCGGTGCTGGGCGCGATCGCGTGCGTCTACCTGGTGCTGCCGATCACCTCCGGGCGCGACATCGCGCAGTACGAGATCGCGGCGGTGCTCCTCGTGATCGGCGTGCTGCTCTGGTTCGCGACCTTCGTCGATCGGCGGGTCCGCGGCTATGCGCGCTCGGCGGCGGTGGAGGAGCCCGAGCAGCCGGCGGACGCGCACAGCGACCGCATCGACCGCCCATAGCGTCCTCATAGGCTTCTCCCGATACTGGGAGTCATGCCCGCCCCCTCGAAGCACCTCGCCCCCGCGCAGCGCACCCGCCTCACGCGCGCCGACGGATCCCCGATCCGCGTCCTCGTCGTCGACGACGAGAGCACCCTCACCGACCTGCTCCAGATGGCGCTGCGCTACGAGGGCTGGGAGGTGCGCACCGCGGCCGAGGGCCGCTCGGCGATCACGATCACGCGCGAGTTCCGCCCCGACGTGATCGTGCTCGACGTGATGCTGCCGGACATCGACGGACTGCAGGTGCTGCAGCGGGTGCGCGCCGACGGCAGCCAGACCCCCGTACTCTTCCTCACCGCGAAGGACGCGCTCGACGACCGCATCGCGGGTCTCACCGCGGGCGGCGACGACTACGTCACCAAGCCCTTCTCGCTCGAGGAACTCGTGGCACGGATGCGCGGCCTCATCCGCCGCAGCACCCTGCTCGCGAACGACGTCGACGACCCGCGCGTGATCGTCGGCGACCTGGTGCTCGACGAGGACAGCCACGAGGTGCGCCGCGGCGACACCGAGATCGAGCTCACCGCGACCGAGTTCGAGCTGCTGCGCTTCCTGATGCGGAACCCCCGCCGGGTGCTGAGCAAGGCGCAGATCCTCGACCGGGTCTGGTCCTACGACTTCGGCGGCAAGTCGAGCGTGGTCGAGATCTACATCTCCTACCTGCGCAAGAAGATCGACGCCGGACGCGCGCCGATGATCCACACGGTGCGCGGCGCCGGCTACCTGCTGAAGCCCGCCGACTAGTGGCGCGGCCCGGCTTCGGCGACTTCGCGACCCCCTCGGCGCTGCGCGGCTCCCGATCGCGCCGCTCCGGCGGGCGCGCGCCGTGGACTCTCCGGCGCCGGATGGTCCTCGCCGTCGTCCTGATGGTCGCGATCACCGCGGGCGTCGTCGGCGCGGTCAGCGTGCTCTCGCTCCGGGGGATCCTCTACGAGAGCACCGACGCGCAGCTCTCCCAGTCCCTGACGCGGCTGCAGGAGTTCGACGGCCCCGGGCAGTTCGCCGGTCCCTCGGCCATCGAACGCGCCACGACCTGCCCGACCGGTTCGTTCGGCGGCCCGAACCAGAACCTCAGCACGATCACGGCCGTGCAGAACGCCGACGGCTCGTTCGTCGGCGCCTACATCGATGCGGACGGAGACTGCCGCGAGTTCGCGGAGCAGCCGGACTCGGTGCTCGCGCAGTCGATCGCCGCCGGCGGGGCCGAGACGACGGTCGATCTGGGCGGCGTCCTCGGGGAGTACCGCACGCGGGCGGCCGTCGTGGACGGCTCCGTGGTCGTCGTCGGCGTGCCGCTGGGCGAGACGACGCAGGTGCTGAGCTCGCTGACCGGAGTGGTGATCGCGATCACGCTGCTCGCGATGCTGCTCGTCGCGCTGATCGCGACCGCGATCATCCGGGTCGCCCTGCGGCCGCTGGACCGGGTGGAGGCGACGGCCACGCGCGTCGCCGAGCTGCCGCTCGAGCGCGGCCAGGTCGAGCTGGTCGAGCGGGTCCCGGAGGAGGACGCCGACACCCGCACCGAGGTCGGTCGGGTGGGCGCCGCCTTCAACCGGATGCTCGACCACGTCACCGGGGCGCTGCAGTCCCGCGAGGCGAGCGAGAACAAGGTGCGGCAGTTCGTCGCCGACGCCTCGCACGAGCTGCGCACGCCCCTCGCTGCGATCCGCGGCTACGCCGAGCTGCCCCGCCGCTCCGGATCGGAGCTGCCGGAGACGGCCGCCCACTCCCTCGAGCGCATCGAGTCGGCCGCCACCCGCATGACCTCGCTCGTCGAGGACCTCCTGCTCCTCGCGCGGCTCGACGAGGGCCGCGATCTCGAGAAGGAACCGGTGGACCTGACGATGCTGCTGATCGAGGCGGTCTCGGACGCGCACGTCGCCGGCCCCGACCACGACTGGGACCTCGACCTGCCGGAGGAGCCGGTCGAGATCCGCGGCGACGGCTTCCGACTGCACCAGGTCGTCGCGAACCTGCTGCGGAACGCGTCGGTGCACACGCCCGCCGGCACCCGGGTGGTGGCGGCGCTCGCGGAGGAGCGCGACCCCGCCGGCCGGCCGATCGCGGTCGTGACGGTCACCGACTCCGGCCCGGGCATCGCTCCGGAGCTCGTGCCCGTGCTGTTCGAGCGCTTCGCCCGCGGCGACTCGTCCCGCGCCCGGACGACCGGCTCGACCGGCCTCGGCCTCGCGATCGTGGCCGCGGTCGTCGAGGCCCACGGCGGACGCGTCCTGGTGGACTCGGAGCCCGGCCGCACCGCGTTCCGCGTCGAGCTGCCGGCCGGCTGACGCTCGTCTAGACCGACACCCCGATGCGGCGCCGGGCGTCGTCGAGCGTCCGCACGACCTGCACGACCTCGTCGAGCGGATGCAGCGGCGACTCCGTGCGCCCCTCGGCCAGGTAGGTCGCCAGGTGCACGGCCTCCCAGGCCAGCCCCTCGCCGTCGCGCAGCGGTGACTCGTCGAGCCAGGTCCCGGAGTCGTCCCCGCGTGTGAGCGTCACTCCGCCCGGTCGCCAGAAGGCCGGGTGCACGTCGATCCGGCCCTCGCTGCCCGCGACGCTCGCGGCCTGCAGGGTGTCGGCCAGCACGGTCGAGGTGGCGAGCGACTGCACGCCGCCCGCGTGGCGGCCGACGATCGTGGCGGTCGCGTCGACTCCGGTCTCGGTCAGCCCGCCCGACACGACGGTGCTCTGCGGGGTGCCGGCGACCATCGACACGAACGAGGACGCGTAGACGCCGACGTCGAGCAGCCCGCCGCCCGCCAGCGCGGGGTCGAAGATGCGGCTGGTCGGGTCGAACGGGAACGCCGCCCCGAAGTCGGCCGAGACCAGGGCGGGCGCGCCGACCGCGCCGTCCTCCATCAGGCGGCGCACGACGTCCATGTGCGGGAGGTAGCGCATCCACATCGCCTCCATGGCGAAGACGCCGGCGTCGCGCGCGGCGTGCACGATCATCTCGGCCTCGCCCGGAGTCGGCGCGAACGGCTTCTCGACCAGGATGTGCTTGCCCGCGGCGATGGCGAGCAGCGCCTGCCGGGCGTGCTCGGAGTGCGGGGACGCGATGTAGACGACGTCGACCTCGGGGTCGTTCACGACCGCCTCGTAGCCCGCGGAGGCCCGGGCGATGCCGAAGCGGTTCGCGAACTCCTGCGCGCGCTCGAGCGAGCGCGAGCCGACGGCCACGACCTCCTGGCGCGTGTGCGTGCGCAGCGCGGTGACGAAGCTCGTGGCGATGCCGCCCGGGGCCAGGATCCCCCACTTCAGAACGGGGGAGTCGAGGAGGGAGGGGAGACGGGGTTCCGGAAGCGTCAGTGCCATCCCTCCACGCTAGGGCCCGGGTGCGGGCGCGCGCGAGGGGTCGACGACGGAGTGGTCAGCGCCCGCGACGCAGCACCCGCTGCAGCAGCGGCACCGGCTCCCGCTCCGTCGGCTCCTCCACCTCGAGTCCGTAGAAGCGGCCGATGTCGCCGACGAACGCCGCACGCCGGGCCTTGTCGTAGGCGCGCAGCTCGCGGCGGAACGCGATCACCGTCGCGACGCACATCAGGATCATCACCACGCTGAACGGCAGCGCCGACAGGATCGCCGCCGTCTGCAGGGCGTCGAGACCGCCGGCGATCAGCAGGGCGATCGCGAGCAGTGCCGTCGCCAGGGCGAAGAACACGCGGATCGGGTTCTTCGGCTCGACGGAGCCGCCGGTCGCGATCATCGCCATCACCAGGGCGCCGGAGTCGGCCGAGGTGACGAAGAAGACGCCGATCAGGAGGATCGCGCCGAACGTCACGACGACGCCTCCCGGCAGGTCCGCCAGCATCTGGAAGAGCGCGAGGTTCGAGTCGACGGAGCCGTCCGCTCCGACCAGTCCGCCCGAGCCGTACAGCTCGCGGTACAGGGCCGCACCGCCGAGCACGCTGAACCAGAGGAACGTCATGATCGTCGGCACCAGGAGGACCCCGGCGACGAACTCGCGCACCGTGCGGCCCTTCGAGACGCGGGCGATGAAGATGCCCACGAACGGCGCCCACGACATCCACCAGCCCCAGTAGAACGTGGTCCAGCTCCCCTGCCACGCCTCGCCGTCCGCCCCCGCGAAGGCGCTGACGGTGAAGGAGAGGCCGAGGAAGTTCTGCAGGTAGTTGCCGAGCGACTGCACGAACTCGCGCAGGAGGAACTGGGTCGGCCCGGTGAAGAGGACGAACAGGAGCAGAGCCCCGGCGAGGATCAGGTTGCCGGACGACAGCCACTTCATGCCCCGGCCGACGCCGGAGACCAGGGAGAGGATCGTGATGCCGACGACCACGGCGATGACGACGAGCTGGACCGTGAGGGAGGACTCGACGATGCCGGAGGCCTCGAGCCCGGCCGAGATCTGCGTGACGCCGAGGCCGAGCGAGGTCGCGACTCCGAAGACCGTGCCGATCAGCGCGACCACGTCGATCGCGTTGCCCCAGCCGCCGCGCACGCGCCGGCCGAGCAGCGGCTCGAGCGCCCAGCGGATCGAGACGGGGCGCCCTCGGCGGTGGATCGCGTAGGCGAGGGCGAGGCCGACCACGACGTAGATCGACCAGGCGTGCACGCCCCAGTGCAGGTAGGTCTGCGACAGGGCGCTCTGCGCGAGCTGCTGCTCGGTGCCCGTCACTCCGGGCCGCGGGTTCGAGAAGTGGTTCAGCGGCTCGGCGACGCCGTAGAAGACGAGGCCGATGCCCATGCCGGCGGCGAAGAGGAGGGAGATCCACGCGAGCATCGAGAATTCGGGCTCGTCGTCGTCCTTGCCGAGCTTGATGTCGCCGAAGCGGCTGACGCCCATCCAGATCGCGAAGGCCACGAACGCGGCGGCGAGGAGCACGTAGTACCAGCTGAAGGTGTCGACCACCGTCGTCTGGAGGGAGGAGAACACCGCCGTCGCGGTGCCGGGTGCGAGCAGAGCGAAGGCGACGATCGCGAGGATCAGTGCGACGGCGGGCCAGAAGACCCAGGGCGCCAGGCGCTCCGTGGGCCGGGCGGAGCCGGTCGTGACCGGTGACTCGGACATGGTGGAACCCTCTCGTCGAAACGGACAAGGGTACACGGCGCCCTCCGGGGCCCCTCTAGGCTCGGCCCGTGACCTCCACCGCTCCTGCACCCCGCCGCCGCAACGTCCCCGGCGTGATCGCCTTCGTCCTCGCCGTGCTGCTGACCGTCACGCAGATCGTCCAGGTGTGCCTGACGACGATCGTGCCGGTGCTCGCCTACCGCAACGGGCTCGGCGCCACCGACATCGGAGCGGTGTTCGTGGTCATCGGGATTGGCCAGCTGATCCTCGCGGCGCTCACCGCGATCCTGGGCGTCGTCGGCGTCTCGCGCCGCGGACTCCCGAAGGTGCTGGCCGCGATCGCCCTCGGGGCCGGGGCCAACGGAGTGATCGTGCAGCTGTCGGCGCTGATCCTGCCTCCGCTGATCGGCGTCGGCCTCTCCTGACGACTCGCGCCCGGGCTCAGCGCCCGGCGTCGTAGTGGTTCTGGATCTGGGCCTGCGTGAGGACCGTCGAGTAGACGGCGGCGTAGCGGAGAGTGCCGGTGAAGTACGCGGCACCGACGTTCGTCCAGGAGCCGCCGAGGGTGTCGCCGCCGATCTTCCAGTAGCCGGTGGTGTTCTCCGGGCTCCGGAACGCGGTGTTGGACGCCACGCGCTGCCCGTCGAGCCAGAGGCTCAGCCCGGTCGTGGGGGACAGGGTCGAGACCACGTGGTGCCAGGCACCGTCGTTGACGACGCCGGGACTCGTGATCGCTTCGACGCCGTTGTTGTAGATGCCGAACATCAGCTTGCCGTTGGCGCCGATGTAGGTGTGCCGGTCGTACTGGCTGCCGCCGGCCGTCTGCGAGGCGCCGAAGGAGAACAGCTTCCCGCCGGCGACGGTGGTCTTGAACCAGATCTCGGTGCTGAAGGTGGTGGGGTTCGTGATCTGCAGCGGCGTGGTCATGTGCTGGCTGCTCGAGGCGGCGAGCTGCCACGAGCCGCCGGGGTCGCGCGGGCACGCCTTGGGCGTCGTGGGTGAGCTGACCATGCCGTTGCGGTAGGTGCCGGCGCGGTTGGCGGTGCCGGTGACGACGTCGGGGGCGGTCGCCGAGTTGGAGGCCTGCCCGAGGGTGTAGGCGAAGAGGGCGCTGCTCCTGTCGGCCGCGAAGGCCGAGTCGCAGGTGAAGAACGCGGCGGCGCTGCCGACGGTGTTGGTCGAGTTGCGGATCGACGCCGTGTAGGCGCCCGAGGTGGCGGGCGTGAGCAGGAGCGCCCCGGCGAGGGCGGCGACGGCGACGGCCGCGGTGGCCTTCCGCGGCTGTGCAAGGGCGGCACGGAGGCGGGCGAGCAGCGGGATCCGGGTGACGCGGTGGCGGCTCATCGGGCCGCGTCCTTCCCCGCGGCACGGCGACCGTGCTCTCCGGTGCGCTCGGTCGCCGCGGGCAGACCGATCACGAGCGTGTAGATCAGGGGCAGCGCGCACAGCAGCGCGAACACGACCCAGCCCCAGAACGGCAGGTGCAGAGCGGAGGAGACGCTGTACCAGTCCTGCTCGTTCGCCGGGACGCGGAGGCGGCCGACCTCGCCCGAGACGAGATCGAGCGGAGCGGCTCCCTCGGCGCTGACGCGGATCGGGAGGAGGCCGGTCGAGACCAGGGTGGCGTCGGTGTACCCGTTCTCGACGGTGGCCTCGAGGACCACCAGGCCGACGAACGGGCGGAGGAGGAACACGGTGATCGAGGCGACGAGCGACAGTCCGAGCATCCGCATCGCCGCGCGGTGCGTGGGCGAGGGCAGCAGGCGGGTGAGCAGCTGCACCAGGACGGCGCCGGCGAGCAGGAGCGGGAGCCCCTTGGCGAGCCAGCCGAGACCGGGGAGCGACGTGGTGACGACTCCGATCAGCTGGTCGGGGCCGGTGGCCCACGGGTCGACCGCTCCGTTGATGTCGCCCTGGGTGACCAGCGTGCCGTCGGCGGCCAGGTCGACCACGCGGTGGGTGTAGGTCTCGTCCGGGGTCGTGGAGGGGTGGAAGCTGACGACGTCGCCGACGCGGACGTCCTCGATCGCGGTGGGAGTGGTGAGGACGAGGGTGCCGACCGGGGCGAAGGTGCCCATCGACGGTGTCTGCACGATGAACCAGCGTCCGCCGGCGGAGTGGAAGAGGAGGGCGACGGCGACCAGGCCGACGAGGACGGCGGAGGCGGTCCAGATCGCGGCGGTGCGCAGGGCACTCGGGCGGCGCGACGGGGCGGGGGTGTCGGAGGGGGCGGAGGCGACGGGGGCGGTGGGGGTGTCCGTGAGCGTCATGTCCTCCGCCTCCTCGACGGTGTTCGGAGCGGGGCCGCCTCAGGGTGGCGGCCCCGCTCCTCGGGTGGGTGCTTCTCGGGGGTGGTGCGGGTGCCGTGGGGGCGGCGGGGTGGTGCTGTGGGGGAGGGGAAGCCGAGGGCCGTGGATCAGCTGGCGAAGGACCAGGTCAGGGGGAGCGAGGCGGAGAGGCCCTGGTAGGTGTTGTTGGCGGTGGAGTCGAGGGTGACCGCGATGCTGAACGGGGTGCTGACACCGGCGGCGACGGCGCCGAGGGACTTGGCGGCGGAACCGGCGAGGGTGGCGGCGGTGCCGTTGAAGATCTCGGTGGTGCCGGAGGTGATGACGACCTTGACCTTGGCGCAGAAGTCGGTCGCCGTGCCGCTGAGGGTGCCGTTGGTGGTCTGGGCGCAGGTGGCGCCCGGGGTCAGCGTGAAGGTGTTCGCGGCGACGGTGCCCGCGTTCTTGATGGTGATCCCGGTGGTGACCGTCTGACCCGGGGTCATGTTGGTCGAGCCGCCGAACTTGTTGATGGTGGAGCAGGTCGCGGTGTTGGTGCTGACGGTGCCGCCGTCGGTGCTGAGGCAGGTGACGGGCGTGGTGCCGGTCGACTTCTCCTCCATGACGAGCGTGCCGGAGGCCGCGGTGTTGTTGGAGTTGGTGATGCTGGCGACGAAGCCCGACAGGGTTCCGGACATCGAGACCGACAGCAGGGCGGCGGCCGCGATGCTGGTCGCGATGACCAGCGGGGCGAATCGGACGCGCTTGGTCTTGACGGTAGCGGTGTGGTTCGACATGACAGGACTCCTGATCGGGTAGAAGGTGAACTGCCGGGCAGTTCGTCTCGCTGGTGCGATTGCTTGATGATTAAGCTACTCCGCGATCAAGATACTTTGCAATTCTCAGAAACACCCCTGTCAGAGGGGCACCGCGCCGAGGTGCTCCCCCTTGCAGAAAGGAACCCATGACTCCCACTCCACCGCCCGAGGGCGCGGCGGCCGACGCACCCGTCGCCGCACTGCGCCACGCGCTCCGCCTGCTCGAGAGCGCTCAGCGCCAGCTGCGCAGCAGCATCGCCGCCGAGCTCGGCGTCGGCCTCTCGGAGCTGACCGCCCTCGAGACGATCGACGACCTCCCGGGCCTCACCCCCAAGATGCTCGCCCTCGAGCTGAACCTGACGACAGGAGCCGTGACCGCTCTGCTCGACCGCCTCGCCTCCTCCGGTCTCGTCGACCGCCTGCCCAACCCCAAGGACCGCCGCAGCGTGCTGCTCCGCCTGACGGAGGCCGGCGCGGCCCTGCCTGCACGCGTCGAGGAGCGCTACGGCGCCGTCAGCGCCGAGGTGCTGCGCGCCTCGCCGCGCCTGGGCGAGGCGGACGTGGTGGAGGAGCTCGCCCTCGCCGCCGCGGTGATCACCGCCCACACCATCCGCTGACACGGCGCGGTAGCGTCGGAGCGCCCTGTCGGTGAGGGGCTGCAGGAGGAGGAGCCGTGAGCGAGCCCCGCGAGGTCCCGCCGGAGTCGCCGTTCGCCCTCCTGGGCGACGAGGAGGCGGCCGTCTGGTACTCCTACATGAAGGTGCACCTGCGGCTCCGCTACGAGCTGAACCACCAGCTCCGCACGGCGACCGGGCTGTCGTTGGCCGACTACGACGTGCTCGTGGCGCTGACGAGCGAACCCGACGGGCGGATGAGCGTCGCGGACCTCGCCGCGCGGATCGGCTGGGAGCGCAGCCGCGTCTCGCACCGGCTCCGGGGTCTGCGCGAGCGCGAGCTGATCGAGACGCGGCCCGCACCCCGCGATCTGCGGAGCACCGAGGTCGTGCTCACCGACATCGGGCGCACGGCGCTGCGGGACGCCGGGCCCGGCCACATCGACTTCGTGCGCCGCGCGTTCCTCGACGCGCTCGACCCGGAGCGGATGGCGGCGATGCGCGAGTCGCTCGACGCCGTCTACGACCGGCTGATCGAGCACGGAACTCTGCCGCGGCCTGCGGACCACCCGTAGGCGCCTCTTCCCTTCTGCGTGAAACGTCACCTATTCTGAGCGCACCGACCCGAGGAGCGCTGTGGACGAGACTCTCGAGACCCTGATCGACCGCGTCGCGATCCGCGAGCTCGTCGACACCTACGCGCGCGGCGCCGACCGCCGGGACGCGGTGCTGGAGGCGTCGGTGTTCGCCGACGACGGCGAGGTCCTCCTCTTCTCCGGCGACCCGGAGACGACGGAGCCTGTCGACACGATCCGCGGACGCGACGCGCTCGTGCGGACCTTCGAGGGCCTGATCGCGCAGTACGACGCGACGACCTACCTGAACGGGCAGTCGTCGGTCCGCTTCGTCACCGCCGACGCGGCCGAGGGTGAGACGTACTGCACGGCGCTGCACCTGCTGCGCGACGCCGGGCAGCGGTACCTCCTGACGATGTCGATCCGCTACCTCGACCGCTTCGAGCGGATCGACGGCCGATGGAGGATCGCGCAGCGCCGCCTCGTCATCGACTGGACCGACCGCTCGGCCTCGGCGCCCTGACGCGCCCCCCCACCACCGCCACCACCGCCACCACCGCCACCACCGCCGAAGGAGAACCATGCCCCTGGACGCCCTGCTGCACGCCAACCTCGTCGAGGTCTTCGGCGAGCGCGACCCCGAGAAGCGCCGCGCCGCGATCGCCCGCCTCTACACGCCCGACGTCGAGTTCCTCGACCCTGAGGAGGTGGTCGTCGGGCACGACGCCCTGCACGCGAAGGCGCAGCGCCTGCTCGACGACGCCCCCGGCTTCGTCTTCTCGGCCGCCGGCCCCGCCTACGAGAACCACGACCTCGGCCACCTCGCCTGGAACTTCGGTCCCGAGGGAGCGCCTCCGGTCGTGTCGGGTCTCGACATCTGCCTCGTCGTCGACGGGCGCATCGCGAAGGTCTACACGACCCTGACCTGAGCCTGCGGAGCTCAGACCGTCATGTCGCCCACCGGCGGCTCGGATCCCAGGATCCGGTAGCGCAGCTGCACGACTCCGCGGGGCGAGGTGGCGGCCGGTTCGAGCAGCTCGAGCATCGCGGGGGCGGCACCGCCCTCGAAGACCCGCTTGCCCGCGCCGAGCACGATCGGATGGATCCAGAGCGTCAGCTCGTCGGCGAGGCGCTCGGCGAGCAGGGACTGCACGAGGTCGAGGCTGCCGATCACGTGGATCCGCTCGTGGCGCGTCCGCAGCTCGCGCACCGCCGCCGCGAGGTCCGGGCCGAGCAGGGTCGAGCGCTCCCACGGCAGGGGGACGTCCCGACGGGACGCCACGTATTTCGGGATCGAGTTCAGCAGCCGTCCGATGCCGGAGTCGTCGTGCCGCGGCCAGTAGTCGGCGAAGATCTCGGAGGTCCTCCGGCCGAGCAGCAGCGCGTCCATCCCCTCCATGCCGGACTGCACCCAGCCACCGGCGACCTCGTCCAGCAGCGGGGCCTGCCAGCCGCCGAAGGCGAAACCGCCCTGCGGATCCTCGTCGGGTCCGCCCGGCGACTGGGCGACACCGTCGAGGGACGTGAAGAGATCGATGCGCACGGTGCCCACGGGCTGCTCCTCCGCTCAGGGCCGCCGCATCCCGGCGGACGAGGAGACGGTCCCACGGGTGGGGCGTGCAGGCAAGGGGCGGGAGCGCACTGCCCGCCGTAGGGTGTCCCCGTGGAGTGGACGGCGGTGTTCGAGGCGGAGCGCGGCCGGCTGACCGGGCTCGCGACCCGGCTGCTCGACGACCGGCACGAGGCGGAGGACACCGTCCAGCTGGCCTGGCTGCGACTGCACGGCAGCGACGCCGTGCTCGAGAACCCCGCCGCCTGGCTGACCACGGTGACCACGCGGCTCTGCCTCGACCGGCTGCGCGCCCGCATCCCCGAGCCCGTCGAAGCCGTCGAGGATGCACCCGCCTCCGGTGCCGACCCCGCCGAGTCCGCGGAACGGCGCGACGAG
The DNA here is from genome assembly GCF_920939495.1 of Rathayibacter sp. Leaf248. Classification (NCBI taxonomy): domain Bacteria; kingdom Bacillati; phylum Actinomycetota; class Actinomycetes; order Micrococcales; family Microbacteriaceae; genus Rathayibacter; species Rathayibacter sp. Leaf248. Next base: position 545,269 of record NZ_CAKLAV010000002.1, read on the forward strand.
GTGGGCCGGGCGCTGCACGTCGTGGTCGACCGGCTCAGCCCGAACGAGCGGGTCGCGCTCGTGCTGCACGAGTCGTTCGGCTACTCCTTCGACGCGATCGGCGGGATCCTCGACCGCTCGCCGGCGGCCGCGCGCAAGCTCGCCTCTCGGGCGCGCGAGAAGGTCGCGAGCGCCGAGCAGGACGGGCCGGCGTCCGACCGGAGCGTCCTGGACGCGTTCATGGCGGCGGCCCGCGGAGGGGACCTGGCCGGCCTCCTCGCGCTGCTCGCTCCGGGGGCGACCGTCCGCGCCGACGCCGACGCCATCACGGCGGGCACTCCCGAGCGGATCGACGGACGCGCGGCCGTCGCCGCGTTCTTCGACGGCAGCGCGCACGCCGCGCTCCCGGTGCTCACCGCCGGGCGACCGGCGTTCGCCTGGTTCCACCTCGGCGAGGCCAGGGTGCTGTTCGACTTCGCCGTCCGGGACGGCCGGGTCGAGTCGATCGTGTTCCGCGCCGCTCCCGAGGCCCTGGCCGGCGTCGTGCGACGGCCCCGCGACACGCCGGCGGTCACATCCGAGGGCCCTGGCCCGTCGTAGGAGCAGGAGCCGTCGTGCAGCGCGACGGCAGGAGGAGGACACCGTGAAGACCATGACGTGCCGCGACCTCGGCGGGCAGTGCGCCCTCGAGCACCGCGGGGCCACCGCCGACGAGATCATCAACGCCCAGGACCGCCACCTGAAGGACGCGGTGAAGGCGGGCGACGAGTCGCACCGCGAGGCGCGCGAGGCGATGAAGGGCCGCTGGATGCGGCCGAAGAAGGCGCTCGACTGGTACAACGGCGTCAAGCGCGCCTACGCCGAGCTCCCTGAGAGCTGAGCGGATCCGACCGTCCGTCCTCCGCCTCGTCGGGCGGCGCGCGCGCCGTTCGCGATGATCACGACCTCCGCGAGCTCGTGCACGAGCACGACCCCGGCGAGGCCCAGGACGCCGAGGAGCGCGAGGGGCAGGAGGACGGCGATCACGCCGAGCGCGAGGATCAGGTTCGCGGTCATGATCCGCCGGCCCCGGCGCGCGTGCCGGAGCGCGGCGGGGATCAGGCGCAGGTCGCTGCCGGTGAAGGCCACGTCGGCGGACTCGATCGCGGCCGCCGAGCCGGTCGCGCCCATCGCGATGCCGACGTCCGCTGCGGCGAGAGCCGGGGCGTCGTTGATGCCGTCGCCGATCATCGCCACGCGTCGGTGCCGGGCGATCCGCTCGATCGCGGCCGCCTTGCCGGCGGGCGTCTGCTCCGCGTGCACCTCCGCGATCCCCGCCCGGTCGGCGAGGGCGTGCGCGGTGCGGGCGTTGTCGCCGGTGATCATGACGGAGTCGATGCGGAGGCGGGCGAGCTCCGCGATCGTCGCGGCCGCCTCGGGCGCGAGCTCGTCGCGGACGCCGATCACGCCGAGGACCGCGCCGCCGCGCTCCACGACCACGGCCGTCATGCCGTCGCTCTCCATCGCCTCGCACTGCGCCGCCAGCGCTCCGGCCGTGACCCAGCGGGGGCTGCCGATGCGGACCGGGACCCCCGAGAGGCTGCCGGTGATGCCGTCGCCGGGATGCTCCGTGACGTCCTCGACCGCGGCCGGCGTCGAGCCGGCGGCGAGGATCGCGGCGGCGAGCGGATGGGTGCTGCGCGCCTCGAGCGCCGCGGCGACCGCCAGCACGTCCTCGCGGGTCGCGCCGGGGGCGGTGGCGACGTCGGCGACGCTCGGGTGGCCGGCGGTGAGGGTGCCGGTCTTGTCGAACGCGACGACCTGCACCGTGCCGAGGCGCTCGAACGCCTCGCCGGAGGTGATGACGAGCCCGAAGCCGCTGCCGGCGCCGATCGCCGAGATCACCGTCACCGGCACGGCGATCGCCAGCGCGCACGGCGAGGCGGCGACGAGCACGACCAGCGCGCGCTCGGTCCAGATGGTGGTGTCCCCGATCAGCACCCCGACCAGGGCGATCCCTGCGGCGAGCAGGAGCACGGCCGGGACGAGGGGCTTCGCGATGCGGTCCGCGAGCCGGGCCCGCTCGCCCTTGCGGGCGTGGGCCTGCTCGACCAGCCGCACGATCGTCGTCAGCGAATTGTCGGTGCCCGCCGCGGTCGCCTCGACCTGCAGCGCGCCGCCGCCGTTGATCGATCCGGCGCTCACCGCATCGCCCGGGCCGACCTCGACGGGGATCGACTCGCCCGTGATCGCGGAGGTGTCGAGGCTGCTGCGGCCCGAGACGACGACGCCGTCGGTGGCGATCCGGTCGCCGGGGCGCACCACGAGCACGTCGAGCTCGCGCAGCTGCCGCGCCGGGATCGTGACGTCGCCGTGCAGTCGCGAGACGATCGCGGTGTCGGGGAGCAGATCCAGCAGGGCGCGCAGGCTCCCGCGGGCCCGGTCCATCGCCCGGTCCTCGAGCGCCTCCGCGATCGAGAACAGGAACGCCAGCGCGGCCGCTTCTGCGACGTGCCCGAGCAGGACGGCGCCGACGGCCGCGATCGTCATCAGCAGGCCGACGCCGAGCCCGCCGCGCAGCAGCCGCCGCACGGCGCCCGGCGCGAACGTCGACGCGCCCGCGACCAGGCTCGCGCCGAGCACGATCGTGCCGGCGGGCCCCCGGCCGGTCCACTCCAGGACGGAGCCGAGGAGCAGCAGCGCACCGGCCGCGATCGGGACGAGGACGGTCCTGTCCCGCCACCACGGCACCGCGTCCTCCGGCTCTGCGCCGTGGTCGTGCTCGTCGTGCTCGTGCTCGGACGCCGCGTGCTCGTGCGGCCCGGCCTGCCCGGTCGGCCGCGCGCCGAGCGTCAGGGCGGCCGGCTCGTCCCCGCCGCAGCACTCCGCACTCACTCCGGCACCTCGCAGCACAGCGGCACGTCGCAGTCCTCGTCCGTGCAGTCCGCGCCGTCGTCGATCGCGAGCACGACGTCGACCATCGCGAGCAGCGCCTTCGAGAGGTGCGGATCCGCGATCTCGTACCGGGTGCTGCGTCCCTCCGGGATCGCGGCGACGATGCCGCACCCCCGCAGGCAGGTCAGGTGGTTCGAGACGTTCGAGCGCGTGAGGCCCAGCTCCTGCGCCAGCTCGCCCGGATGCCCGGGCCTCCCGATCAGCGACAGCAGGATCCGCGACCGGGTGTGATCGGCCATCGCCCGACCCAGCCGGTTCATGACGTCCAGACGCGAGGCGATGGTCAGCATGCACTGACCATACAGCGTCGGCTGACATGACGCCGGGCGGGAACGACGGGGACGACCGCGGTGGGGGACGGGGACGGGCGGGACCAGGACCGCCCGCCCCTCGACGGACCGCCGGGTACCGGTCCGCCGTCACCGCGGTGCACGAGGCGGCCGACGGCAACTCGCCGCGGGGGAGGGGCTCTCGATCGGATCGGAGCGGCCGCCCGCGCGGGAAGAGCGCGAGCAGCGCGGCTCGGGTCCGGGAGCGCACTGCGTCCCGGGCACCCTACGCGACCCTCCCGAGTCCGCTCCCAGGGGTCGCGCAGACGACGGCGCCCCTCCCTCCACGCGGGAGGAAGGGGCGCCGTCGTGCCGAGGGTGTGTCAGCAGGTGGCCGCCGCGTACCGCACCGAGGCCGAGAAGGCCGGCTGGTCGACCGCGGTGCCCGAGACGGACACCGCTCCCTCCGGCATCGTGCGCAGGCGGGTGGTGAAGGCGGCAGAGGCCGCAGCGCCCGGAGCGACCGAGGCGAACGACTTCGTGCCGTACGCGGAGTCGATCGTGACGGCGGCCGGAACCGTGTCGCCGTTGCGGACCGTCACCGTGAGCACGACCTTGCCGGCGACGCAGCGCGTCGTCACCGTGGGAGCGAGCTCGAGGGTGTCGAGGCTCACCGCAGCGGAGGTCGAGGCGAGCACGAGGGCGTCGGAGTAGCCGTCGTACGAGGCGGTGACGCCCGTCACTCCGGCCGGCACCGTCGCCGTGGCAGCGCCGCCGGTCAGGCGCACGGTCTGGCTCCAGCTGCCGCCGCGGAACGTGACGGTGCCCGCCACGTCGCCGGAATCGGCGGCCTTCACGGTCGCGGTCGCGGTCCGGCCGTCGACGGCGAGCGTCGTGGTCGAGCCGACGGCCTTGACCGGCGCCCACTCCTTCATGGCGGTGAGCACCGTCTGCGGGACGCTGACGAACGCGCCGTGGCGCGGGCTGGCCGGCAGGCCGCCCTTCGTCGAGACGTTCCAGTCGGCCGACTTCGACAGGCGCGAGGCCTGCGAGCTGCCGGCGATGGCCGCGCCCGAGGTCACGAAGGCCTTGTAGCCGCCGCTGCCGTAGTTGTCGACGAGGAACGCGTAGCCGTCACCGGTGCCCGTGGTGTCGTTCGGGTCGCCGGCGTTGAGCTTCACGATCTCGGGGCCCTCGCCCTCCTGGCCGGTCTCGAGACGCGTCATGTTGGTGTCGGTGAGCTGCCACGTCGTCGTCGGGTCGGCGCTCCAGTTCGACGAGGTCGTCGGGGCGGTGAGCACCGTCGACTTCTCGAGGAAGATGTCCTTGCCCGCCTCGAGGATGCCGGCGGCGCCGCCCTCCTCGTTCTTGGTGAAGCGGTAGTAGTAGTCGCCGATCTTGGTGATCGTCGAGTCGATCCGCGCGTAGCCGGTGTCCTGCCAGGTGGCCGGCGGCTGCGTGAAGGTGCGGAAGTCGCGGGTGATCACCGAGAAGACCCGCGAGTAGAGCTTGTCGCCGTTCGACTTCGTGGCGTCGGAGTAGAGGCGCGACGAGAAGAAGACGACGTACGACTGCAGAGCGTCGTCCCAGTACGCCTCCGGCGCCCAGGTCATGCCCGCGGCCGGCTGGTTGACCGTGATGCCGGTATCAGCGCCGTTGGTGCGGGTCCACGTCACGAGGTCGGTCGACTCCCAGACCTCGATCTTGAGGCTGCCCTTGGACTGCGCGTCGCCCCAGCTCGTGCCGCACGAGATGCAGAGGTCGGTGGCGACCATGTAGTACTTGTCGCCGTTGTGCGAGCGGAGGATGAACGGGTCGCGGAGTCCGCGGGTGTCGGTCGTCGAGGTGATGACCGCCTTGCCGTCGTTGACCGGCGAGAAGGTGAAGAAGTCGTTGCCGGACGTCGCCGCCTGGTAGATCTTCTCGTCGCCGTCCGACTTGAAGTACGCCGAGGCGTAGCCCGCGTCGGGAGCGGTGCGGCCGAGCTCGGCCACCGTCAGGGTGAAGCTGCGCGACTCCGACACTCCGTTGAGCGTCGCGTTCGCGGTCAGGGTCACGGTCGCGTCACCGCTGCCGTACGCGGGTCGCGCGACGACTCCGCCGCCCTGGTACGGGTCGGCGGCGCCCACGGCCGGGGCGACGTAGCCGGCGGTCGTCGGAGTGACGAGCGCCGGATTCGAGGAGGTCCACGTGATCGCGGTGCCGTTCTTCACGCCCTTGACGACGAGGGGCAGGTTCTCGGTGGTGCGCGGCGCGAGCACGATCGCGTCGAGGTCGTCGTTGATCCTCGGAGCGAGGACGACGAGCTCGAAGGTGATCGGGCCGCCGGAGCTCGGGGTGGCCGTCAGGGTGACCGGGGTGTCGGTCGTGATCGAGCGCGACACGGCTCCGGTGGTCGAGACGACCGCGGGGTTCGACGACGCCCAGGTGAGCGCGATGCCGTTGCTGGTCGTGGGGAGGTTCAGGTTCCCTGAGACGGCGGTGAGCGACGGGTTGCCGTTGAGCACGACCGGGAGGAGGTCGGAGCGCAGGAGCGCCGCCGTCGAGGCCCGCTTGGCGTCGGCGGTGGGCATGCTCGCTCCGACCTGCTCGGCGGTGAGCGAGGTGTCCCAGAACTTCACGTCGGTGACGTCGCCGGTGAAGAGGGCGTCGCCCTGGTAGAGCGAGCGGCCGAGGTAGCCGAGCGTGCTGCCGGAGGGGATGATGCTCGCCATCGACTTGGCCGCGGTGACCGTCGAGATCTGCGCGCCGTCGCGGTAGAGGGTGAGCGTGGTGCTCGAGCCGGTGCCCGATCCGACCACGGTGAGGGTCGTGAAGCCGGGGTTGAGGCCGCCGCCGGCCGGGAGCCGCTGCTCGCCGTTCCCGCTGTCCTTGACCCGGATGCCGGACAGGACCTGGTTGCTGTACCCGCCCTCCGAGCTGCGCGGGTTCACGAACACGTGGTTGCCCAGCGTCGTCGTGTTCCAGGGGCCGACGCCGTCGCCGATCACCCAGCCGAACTGGTTCGCCGAGGTCTGCGTCTTCACCGTGTACTCGACCGCGAAGGAGTTGTCGGTGCCCGTGACGAGGTTCTTCGGCAGGGCCGCGTAGCCGTTGGCGCGGAAGCGGGCGACCTGGTCGCCGCCCGCGTCCGCGAAGGACGCGTCGGTCAGCCCGGTGAGCGTCGCGTTCCGGCCGTTGCCCGAGATGTCGAGGAGGGCCGAGCCCGCGTGCGACATGTCGTAATGGGCGGTCGGAGCGGGGACGTCGACCGCGGAGGCGGACATCGGCACGAGGACGCCGGTCAGGGCGACGCTCGTGCACGCGAGCGTGGAGAGGAGGAGGGTGCGGGTCCGGCGCCGGGGCGCGGGGTGCTCCGAAGAGCGTCGTCTCATCATCGAGACCTTTCCGATCGTGGGGTGGGGCTCCCGGGGTCGGCGCGGACGCTCGGCCCGGTCCACACTCCCCTCCATCGGGGAGAGCGGGGGTGTGTTCACGTTAACACGCCCGGCATCGCGGGGAACAGGGCCGATGAACCCTTTCAGTCGAGATGCTCGAGGATGTCGCGGGTGTAGCCGGAGGGAGCGCCGCCGATCCACCTCGTGGAGATCCAGAGCTCGCCGCGGAGGTAGTCGCTGCGTCCGCTCTCGGTGTCCACACCGTCGACGGAGTCCGCCGCGGGGGTCACGGTCGTCTGGAAGTAGCGCGTCCCGCCGAGCAGCTCCTCCGTGTCGTCGCCGGAGGATCCGAGCATGCCGCGCACCGTCTCGGCCTCGGCCGGGTCGAGCCGCGTGAAGCGCGTCACGATGCCGTAGTGGATACTCGACGACTCCCAGAGGCAGATCCGGTCGTCGCCCCGGTCGGCGAGGATCTCCTCGGGTTCGGCGCCCGGATCGAATTCGCGCGCCGTCGTCTCGCGGAGCGTGAAGCCGAAGTCCACGATCCAGGCCGTCGTCTCGGGGCTCCACAGGTCGGCGCACGGGGGCAGGGGCGACGGGAAGGAGGAGGGTGCTGCGGCCGGAGCGGGTGGCTCGACCGGTTCCGGCGCCGGGGCCGGGGCGGCGGGCGGTGCCGCGGCCGGGGCGGAGGGGAGCGGGGCGGGCGCTGCCGAGGCGGGCGACTCGACCGTGGTCGGAGCGGCGGGACGGGGAGGGAGCAGCAGGGTCGCGCACCCGGCCAGCACGGCGGTCGAGGCGAGCAGCAGCGCGCAGCTGCCGAGCCGGCGGACACCCATGGGCGGATCCTCTCGATCGGCGCTCCCGGGGGAGGCGACGCCCAGTATGGAGTCGGGCGGCCGGGGAGCGCCCGCCTCCTGCGATCGGAGCGACATCGTGTCCCGCGCGGCGGATCCACCAGGCCCTAGGGTGTGTTCGCACGCGCCGCCGCGGGCAAGAGGAGGCTCGTCATGCCCGAGTGGTACACCCTCGGAGTCGTCGCGCTGGTGATCGTCGTGGTCGTCGTCGTGATCGTCCGGTTCCGCATCAACCCGGTCATCGCGCTCGCGCTGGGAGCCGCCGCGATCGGCCTCCTGACCGGACTCGGACCCGTCGACACCGTCTCGACCATGTCGACCGGCTTCGGCGAGGTGATGGCCGAGGCGGGCATCCTGATCGGCTGGGGCGTGCTGATCGGCGCCATGCTCAACGAGATGGGCGCGATCGTCCGCCTCGTCGAGGGTCTGATGCGCGTCTTCGGGCGCCGCGGGATCCCCTACGCGCTCGGCCTGTCGCTCGCCACGTACCTGCAGACGATCTTCGTCGACGTGCTGATCGTGATCGCCGCGCCGCTGGCTCGGAGGATCGCCCCGCGCCTGGGCCCGGCCGGCACCGGCATCATCGGCGTCACCTTCGCGGTCGGCCTCGAGATGGGCATCGTGATGATGGTGCCCGGCTTCGCGGCGGTCGCCCTGGCCGGCCTGCTCGGCGTGCCCCTCGGGGTCATGATGCTCGGCGGCTTCGCCGTCGTCGCGCCCACCGTCGTGCTCACGATCCTGCTGATGTCGCTGGCCTTCCGGCTCGGCTTCTGGGATCCGGCGCGCGACCAGCAGGTCGTCGTGCGCGACGACGACGACGACGAGGAGGCCGTGCTCGCCGGCGCGTCGGCGTCCTCCGGTTCGTCCGGCGCCTCGGCTTCCGCCGCCGCCCCGGCCACCGGCACCGTCCGCACCGCCGTCGGAGGAGTGCCCCGCGGACCGGCCGCCCTCCGGCCCGGTGCCGTCGAGGAGCGCCGGCGCCCCCTCCTGCTGCTCTTCGCGCCGATGCTCGTGGCGCTCCTGCTCATCGCCTCGCAGGCCGTGCTGAGCGTGGCCGGCGCGGAGGTGCCCGTGATGCAGTTCCTCGGCAACCCGATCATCGCCCTGCTGCTCGCCGTCATCGCGACCGGAGTGATCGGCCGCCTCGCCGTCGGCACCAAGCGCATCGAGAAGGCCGTCGTGAAGGGCTTCCAGGACGGCGGTCAGATCTTCCTCCTCACCGGCATCGGCGGCTCGCTCGCCGCCGTGATCGCGCAGGGCGACCTCGGCGACGTGCTGAAGGGCTACTTCTCGGCGTCCTCGTTCGCCCCGCTGCTGCTCGTCTGGCTCATGGCCGCCGTGCTGCACATCGCCGTCGGGTCGGTCACCCTCTCGGCGATCACGGCCGCCGGAGTCATCGCGCCCGTCGCCGCGTCGCTGGGACTGGACCCGCTGCTGATCGCGCTCGCCGCGGGCTCCGGCGCGCTGTTCTGCATCCACGTCACGTCGAACACGTTCTGGCTGCTGCAGTCCTTCCTCGACCAGTCGGTGAGCGGGGCGCTCAAGACGGTGACGGTGGGGGTGTCGCTGGCGTCGGTGCTGGCGCTCGGGATGACGCTGGTGCTGTCGCTGTTCCTGTAGGGGGTGTGGTCCTGTCTGAGGGAGTTCCTGTGCGGCGAGGGGGCGGCCCGGGCGTGCGGTCGGAGTCGCGGACGGAGTGACCGGGGCGGCTTCCGGTCGCAGGGCTTCGTCGGCGATCGCGGTCGCTCGAGAGGTCGGCGGCCGGTGCGGCAGCGGTGTGGCGCGTCCCTGGCGTGAACCGCTCGCGACACCGCGAGAACATGAGCGGATGTCAGTAGTCACTGGTTTCGTACTCGTATGACGGGATCAGACATGGCGGAGGTGCTCGAGGTCGTGCGGGAGCGCGGGGATCGGGCGGGTGAGTTGGCGCGGTCGGCATCGCCGGTGCTGCTGGCGGCGGCGGTCGAGCTGCATGCGGCGTACCGAGCGGCGGTGTCGTGTCCGGAGGCGTTCGCGCGGGGTCTGCCGCGGGGCGGGTCGGCGGATCTGGTGGAGCGCTCGGTCCGGGCGGAGCTCGCGGTGGGGTGCGGGGTGTCGGAGCGGGTGGTGTCCCGCGATCTGGAGGACGCGCGGCTGCTGATCGAGGATCTCCCGCGCACGCGGGAGGCGCTCGCTGGCGCGAGGCTGCGGTGGGAGGCGGGCCGGATCATCTGCGCGACCGCCGGCAGCCTGCCGCCGGAGTCGCGGGCGGTGTTCGACGAGCGGGCGTGCGAGCTGGCGCTCGTGCTGACGCCCACGCAGCTGCGGCGCCGGGTGGCGCGGTTGCGCGATGAGCTGCACGTCGAGCCGCTCGCTGCGCGGCATGCGCGGGCGCGTGAGGATCGCGCGGTCTGGGTGGTCCCGGACGCGGACGGCATGGCGCTGCTGTGCGCACTGCTGCCCGCCCCGGTCGCCGTCGGCGCGTACGCGCGGCTGGACCGCATCGCCCGCTGCCTCCGCGACGGGACCGACAGCGGAGGAGGGGACGTCGACCGGCCGGACGACGCCCGCACCCTCGCGCAGCTGCGCGCCGACGCGCTCGCCGACCTGCTCTGCGACGGCGACGTCACGGGCACCGCTCCCGACGTCGCCGGCGCTGCACCCGGCGATGCGGCGACTCCGACGTTCGTCTCCGGAGTGCGCGCCGAGGTCCGGTTGACCCTCGCCGCGAGCACCGCCACCGGCCGCGACGACGCCCCCGCCGACCTCGACGGCTACGGACTCATCCCCGCCCACGTCGCCCGCGAACTCGCCGGAGCCGCCACGACGATCACCCGCGTCCTCACCGACCCCGACACCGGCACGGTCCTCTCGGTGGGCCGCACCCACCGCGTCCCGCCACCCCGGATGCGGCTCGCCCTCCACCTGCGCGACCGGACCTGCCGCTTCCCCGGCTGCACCCGCCCCGCAGCTCGCACCGAGGCCGACCACACCCTCGAATGGCGTCACGGCGGGCAGACGAGCCTCGACAATCTCGCCTCCCTCTGCACCGCCCACCACCACGTCCGCCACGGCGACCGCTGGACCTACGTCCTCCACCCCGACGGCACCGCCCACTGGACCACTCCCACCGGGCGCCGCATCACCACGCGACCGGAGACCCTCCTCGCTGACCCCGCGCGCCTCCAGCCCGAACCGCGGTTCACGGAGCCGCCTCCGTTCTGAACCCGGGGCGCCGTCGACCAGCTACCCGACCGGACCCTCCGCTTCGCCGTTCGAAGCAGCGCAGTGCTGCGTTCTGCCGTACCTGCTTGCCTGCCGCGCCGTGCCCCGCCGTGCGCCAGGATGGTCCGCATGCTGCGAGCGACCGACATGCCCTGGGACCTCATCCGGGACCGCCGCCCGGCGCTCGCGCTGCTGCCGTTCGGCGCGCTCGAGGCGCACGGGCTGCACCTGCCGCTCTCGACCGACACGCTCGTCGCCGAAGCGGTCGCCGAGCGGATGGCGCACCGTCTCGACGCGCTGCTCCTCCCGGCGATCCCCTACGGGGCGACGGCCGGCACCGCCGGCTATCCGGGCACCGTCTCGCTGTCGGCGCCGACCGTGACGGTGGTCGCCGTCGACATCGCGCGGGCGCTCGCGGCCTCGGGCGTGGGCCTCCTCGTGATCGTCAACGGCGACTACGGCAACCGCGCCCCGCTGCGCGCAGCGGTCGACGCGCTCACCGCCGACGGGATCGAGGTGCTGCTGCTCGACTACCCCGGCTTCGAGGAGGCGGCCGCGAGGGTCCGCGAATCCCGCCCCGCCGCACCCGGACTCGCGCACGCGGAGGAGCTCGAGACCTCGCTGGTCCTGGCCCTCGCTCCCGAGCTGGTGCTGCGCGAGCGCTACGTCGTCTGCTACCCGGACTTCCCGCCGGAGTTCGGCACCGTCGAGATGCCACTGGACCCCTTCTCGGAGTCGGCCGTCTTCGGCGATCCGACCTCGGCGTCCGCCGAGAAGGGCGAGGCGATCCTGGAGGCGGTGGTCGAGGCGTCGGTCGAGGCGGTGCGCACGGCTCTCCGGTGAGCGGAGCCGCGCCTCCTCAGTGACGACGGGTCACCGGGACCCCGCCACCGCGGCCGTCGAGGTCCGCTCCACGAGCTCGACCGGCAGCTTCTCCCGCACCCGGGCCTCCGCCGGATCCGCCAGGGCGTCCAGCAGCAGTCGAGCCGCCCGGGATCCCATCGCGACGGCGGGCTGCCGGATCGTGGTCAGCCCGACGAGCGCCGCCGACTCGATGTCGTCGAAGCCGATCACCGAGACGTCCTGCGGAACCCGGAGGCCCGCGGTCCGCAGCCGGTCGACGGCTCCGATCGCGATCTCGTCGTTGCCGGCGGCGATCGCCGTGAACGGCGTCCCGCTGCGCAGCGCTTCGTCCACCAGAGCGGCCCCCGACGGCGCGGAGTAGTCGCCGGTGAGCATCAGCGCGTCGGGGAACGACTCCCGGACGCCCGCGGTGCGGTCCCGTGTCGAGACCAGGCCGCGCGGCCCGGCGATGATCAGCACCCGTTCGTGCCCGAGCGCGGCCAGATGCTCTCCGGCCAGGCGCCCTCCTCGCCGGTTGTCCGAGGTGACGACGGTCACGTTCTCGAGCGACGGGATCTCCTCGTCGGCGAGCACGAGCGGGTACTCGGCGGCGAACGGCCGCAGCTCCTCCGCATCGACGGGGGAGTCGCTCGCGACGTAGACGAGCCCGTCGACCGTGCGGTTCCGCAGCAGATCGAGGTAGCGCCGATGGCGATGGCCACCGAAGGACGTGCTGCAGATCAGCACGCCGTAGTCGAGCGGACCCGCGACCAGCTCGACGCCCTTCGCGATGCGGCTGAAGTAGGAGGCGGTGATGTCCGGCACCGCGACGGCGAGCAGTCGGCTCCGCCCGGACTGGAGGGTGCGGGCCGCCGAATCGGGGACGTAGCCCGCCTGCCGGATGATCGCGAGGATCCGCTCGGCCGTGCGCGGATTCACCGGGCGCTTGCCCGAGAGCACGTGCGAGACCGTCGTCACGCTGACCCCGGCCGACTGCGCGATCTGCTGCATGGTCGGTCTGCCCGCTCGCATCGTCGCCTCGACTCCCTCGCCCTGCAAAACGCTTTGCACCGCATTCCATCACATCACAGAAGCGCCTCCCTGCGCCCGACCGCAGAGGGCGCTCACCGTCGCCCCCCGGATCGGGGGAGGTGTCACCCCGCGTTTCCGACCCGTTTCCGCGGGAAGAAGACCCCATTACGAAGCGTCACTCGGGGACTGCCGGGCACCGCGCCGACCCTAGGCTCGGGAAATCCTCCTCAGGTGCGATGCCCCGAATGCAAAACCTTTTGCACACCCGACCGGAAGACCAGGTGACCGTGAAAGACCTCGATCTCGCCCGCGCCGCCCAGCGCGTCTCCGTCCCCGTCGTCGCCGTTCTGCTGGCGCTGGTCATCGGAGCGATCCTGATCACGGTGTCCGGGCGCTCGCCCGTCGACGCGATGGCGGCGATCGGCCGCGCCGCCTTCACCTGCGATCCCGGGTACTGCAACTTCGGCACCGTGCTCACGACGGCCACCCCGCTGATCATGACCACGCTCGGCGCCGTCATGGTTCTGCGGGCGGGCCTGTTCAGCATCGGCCAGGAGGGGCAGTACGGGCTCGGAGCCGTCGCGGCGGTCGTCGTGGGCTACCAGGTCCAGCTCCCCGGAGGGCTGCACCCGATCGTCGCGCTGCTCGCCGCGGGCGTCGCCGGAGCGCTGGTCGGACTCGTCCCCGCGGTCTTCCGCGTCTTCCTCGGAGCGAACGAGCTGATCGTCAGCATCATCCTCAACTCGATGGTCGCCCTGCTGCTGAGCTTCCTCATCAACTACCCGCTGCGGGACACGGGCGGGACGGCCTCCTACACGCCGCAGATCGACGAGACGGCGCGGCTCCCGATCTTCGACACCGCGACCAAGCTCGGCGCGAACCTCGTCGTGGCCCTCGCCTTCGTGATGATCGTCGCGGTGTACATGTCCCGCACCACCTGGGGCTACGAGCAGCGGATGGCGGGCGAGGCGCCCGTCTTCGCCCGCTACTCCGGGATGCGCACCCGCACGGCCGTGCTCCGAGCGGCCGCCCTCGGCGGAGCGCTCGCCGGCATCGGCGGCGGCATCCAGGTCCTCGGCATGAACTACCGCGTGATCGACGGGTTCCTCGACGGCACCGGCTTCAACGGGCTGACGGCGGCGATTCTCGGAGGCACCACCGTGATCGGCGGGTCCCTCGCCGCGATCCTGTTCTCGGCGATCACTGTCGGCGCGATCAACGGGCTGCAGATCCTGATGGGCGTGCCGCGCGAGATCGGCGCCGTGATCCTCGCGCTGATGATCCTCCTCGTCGCGATCCAGACGCCGCTCGCCGGACGTCTGGAGCTCTGGCTCAGCAAGCGCCGGGGCGCCCGCGAGATCGCCGCGCGGGCGGCCGCCGCTCCGCCGCCCCTGGAACTGGTCGACACTCCGCCGGACCCCGACGAGGTCCGCGCCCACGCGGCCGCCCGGAACGAGGAGTGAGCATGGACTTCCTCCTCGCCCTCCTGACTCCCGAGCTCATCCACAACGGGATCCAGCTCACCACCCCGATCCTCTTCGGCGCCCTCGCCGCCGCGCTCAGCTCGCGCGCCGGAGTCCTGAACCTCGCGATCGAGGCGAAGATGCTGGTCGGAGCGTTCGTCGGACTCGTCGCTCTCGACGGCACCGGGTCGCAGCTGCTCGCCGTCGTGATCGCCGCGCTGGCCGGAGCGCTCACCGGCGGGCTGATGGCCCTCGCGCACCGCGTCGGGGTCGACCTGATCGTCTTCGCGATCGGGCTCAACATGCTGCTGCTGCAGCTGTCGATCTACCTCATGCGGCAGTTCTTCGGCGGCGTGGGCGTCTGGACCCCCGACGTCGCGACGCTGCCGTCGATCCCCCTGCCGTTCCTCGAGGGCGTGCCCGTGCTCGGCCCGCTGCTCAGCGGCTACAACGCGCTGGTCTACCTCGCGTTCGCGCTCGCGGCCGCGTTCGGCCTGCTCTTCCGCTACCGGCCCGGCCGCCACCTCCTGGCGGTGGGCGAGGCTCCGGGAGCCGCGGCCGCCGCGGGCATCTCGGTCGAGCGGGTGCAGACGCTCTCGCTGGTCGGCTCCGGCGCCCTCGCCGCTCTCGGAGGCGCGTTCCTGACGGTCGGCGAGCTCGGGCTCTTCGCCCGCAACATGACCGACGGCGCCGGCTGGATCGCGATCACCGCGGCGCTGCTCGCGGTGAACCGCCCCGTGTTCCTCGTGCCGGCGTCCCTCCTCTTCGGCTTCTCCGACGCCTTCGCGATCCGCCTGCAGAGCACCACCGACCTGCCCCAGGTCCTCGTGCAGCTCATCCCGATGGCCGCGACGCTCCTCGTGCTGGGCTTCGTCGGCTACCGGGGACTCCGCGCCAAGGAGACCCTCGGCCTGCCCCGCCGCGCCCGCCGTCAGCTGGCCGGCGCTCTGCGCTGACGCTCGCGCCGCCCTCTCGCCCCTCCCTCCCACCCCGCACCCGACGAGAACGAAGGACACAGCCATGACCCTCCCCGCACCCTCCCGCCGCCGCGTCCGGCAGGCGTCCGCACTCTCCGCCTTGGCCGTCACGGCCCTCGCCCTCTCGGCCTGCAGCGGCGGAGGCTCCGCCTCGACCGCGGCCCCCGACTCCGACGCCTACACCGTCGCGCTGGTCGGCGGCGTCGCGGGCGACCTCTCCTACACCGACTCCGCCCTGGCCGGCCTCACCGAGGCGAAGGACACCCTCGGGGTCGCGACCTCGCACATCGAGGCGCCCGACGTGGCGCAGGGCGAGACCCTCCTCCGCTCGGCCATCCAGACCTCGCCGGACCTCGTGCTGAGCATCACCCTGCCGCTGGACACCGTCATCGCGATCGCCGAGCAGTACCCGGACCAGAAGATCGGCATGCCGGACCAGAGCCTCGAGGACTCCGAGGTGCCCGACAACCTCGAGCTCTACACGATCAACACCCACGAGGGCAGCTTCCTGGCGGGCCTGGTCGCGGGCACGATGACCACCACCAAGAAGGTCGGCGCGGTCGTCGGCGGCGACGCTCCGGGGCTCAACCAGTTCGCCTGGGCGTACGAGCAGGGCGTCAAGGAGGCGTGCGGCGACTGCACCGTGCAGCGCACCTACCTCAACTTCACCTTCAACGACCCGGCGCTGGGCAAGTCGACCGCCCTCGACATGCACAGCGACGGGGTCGACGTGATCTTCCAGGTCGCGGGCGGCTCGGGCACCGGCGTCATCGAGGCCGCGGAGGAGGAGGGCTTCTACGCCATCGGCGTCGACAGCGACCAGGACTCCGTCGCGCCCGGCACGGTCATCACCTCGATGATGAAGCACGTCGACGCCAACGTCCTCACGATGATCTCCTCGGCGCAGGAGGGGGAGTTCACCTCGGGCGCCACCAACGTGGGACTCGCCGAGGGCGCGACCGGGCTCTCGTGGGACGAGGGCTCCACGGTCTTCGAGGACGCCCACCCCGAGCTCGCCGAGCCCGTGGCCGCCGCCAAGAGCACCGTCGCCGACTACGAGACGCGGATCCTCGACGGCTCGTTCGAGGTCTGCGACGCCCTGAACGACCCCGACTCGGACGCCTGCTCGCCCTTCGCCGGCTGATCCTCCCCGACCGCAGGAGTCGCCGATCTCCCCCCCCGGTCGGCGGCTCCTGCGCTCCCCCTCTCGCGCCCCGCCGCGGCACCCGCACCAGGAAGGCCCCTCCATGACCACTCCGTTCCTCCGGCTCGACGGCCTGCGGAAGTACTTCGCCTCCTCCGGCGTCCTGGCGGTCGCCGACGTCTCGCTCGACGTCGGCGCCGGCGAGGTGGTCGCCCTGGTGGGCGAGAACGGCACGGGCAAGACCACTCTGATGAACCTGCTGTTCGGCGCGTTCCCGCTCGACGCCGGTCGGATCGAGATCGACGGCGAAGAGGTCGCGATCCGGGGGCCGCAGGACGCGATCGACCACGGTATCGGCATGGTGCAGCAGCACTTCGCGCTCGTCCCCTCCTTCACCGTCGCGCAGAACGTGCTGCTGGGCCGCGAGCCCCGACGCCGCGACGGCCGGATCGACGACGCCGCGGCGGAGCGCGAGGTCGGCGCCCTCGCCGATCGCCTCGGATTCCCGGTGGACCCGGCGAAGCTGGTCGCGGCCCTGCCGATCGGCCTGCAGCAGCGCGTCGAGATCCTCAAGGCGCTCGCGGGCGACACGAGGCTGCTGATCCTCGACGAGCCGACCGCGGTGCTCACCCCGTCCGAGGCGGAGGACCTGCTGCGCGCCGTCCGCCGACTCGCCTCCCTCGGGACCTCGGTCGTGTTCATCAGCCACAAGCTGCCCGAGGTCATGGCCGTCGCGGACCGCATCGTCGTGATGCGCCGCGGGCACGTGGTCGGCGGGATGACCGCCGCCGAGGCGACCGCTCCGGCGATCGCCCGGATGATGGTCGGCCGCGACGTGCTGCTCAGCGCCGACATCCCGCCGGGCAGCCCCGGGGCGGACGTCCTGCGGGTGTCCGGCGTCTCGGCGCCGCAGGTGAGCGCGGGCGACTCGGGACTCGACGACGTCTCGCTCACCATCGCGTCGGGGGAGATCCTCGGAGTCGCGGGCGTGAGCGGCAACGGCCAGGGCGCGCTGGTCGACGCGATCGCCGGGCTCCGCCGGGTGCGCGAGGGCACGGTCGAGATCGCCGGGACCGACACCACCGGTCGCGGCCCGCGCGCCGCCCGTGATGCCGGGCTCGCCCACATCGCCGAGGACCGCATGCACGTGGGCCTCAACCGCGGCGCGACGCTGGAGGAGAACGCCGTCTCGGTCGCCTACCGCTCACCGCGCTTCCATCGGGCCGGGCTGCTCCGCCGCGGCGCCATCCACCGGTTCGCGGTGCAGCTCATCGACGACTACATCGTCCGCGGCGCCTCCGCCCGCCGTCTGATCGGCTCGCTCTCGGGCGGCAACCTGCAGAAGATCGTGATCGGCCGCGAGCTCGACGGCGACCCCGCGGTGATCATCGCCAACCAGCCCACGCGCGGACTGGACGTCGGCAGCATCGAGTTCGTGCACCGGGCCCTGCTCGCCGCGCGCAGCCGGGGCGCGGGCGTCCTGCTCCTCTCGGCCGAGCTCGAGGAGATCCTCACGCTCTCGGACCGGATCGTCGTGATGTACGACGGCCGCCTCGCCGGGCCGTTCGCCCGCGGCGAGCTCGACACCGCCGAGATCGGCGCGCTCATGGCCGGCTCCGACCTCGAGACGAGCACCCCGTGACGCGCACGCTGATCGTCGCCGACCACGTGCTGCCCGATGTCGAGGCCGACGAGCTCGGCCCGGCGGTCGTCGCGGTCGAGGACGGCATCGTCCTCTCGGTCGATCCGCTGCGCGGTGCTCGCCCCCGCGGCGCGGACGTCGTCGACCTCGGCCGCTCCGTCGTGCTGCCCGGACTGGTGAACGCGCACGCCCATGCGCCGATGATGCTGTTCCGCGGCGTCTCGGAGGGGCACTCCCTGCTGAACCTCGAGGGCTGGCTCGGAGCGATCCGCTCGCTCGAGGCGCACCTCTCGCCCGAGCTCCTCTCGGCGTCGGCGTCGGTCGCCTGCGCCGAGATGATCGGCAGCGGTACGACGTCGTTCGCCGACCAGTACCTGTTCGCCGAGTCGTACCTCGCCGCGATCGAGGACTCGGGTCTGCGCGCCCGGGTCGCGTACGGCATCGTCGAGCTCGGCGACGACGCCGTCCGCGCCCGCGAGCTCGCCGCGGCGGAGTCGTTCGTCGCGGCCTCGCAGGAGCACCCGTTGGTGCGCGGCTGGGTCGGACCGCACGCGTTCTTCGTCGACAACCAGGTCGAGGCGATCGAGGCCGAGGTCGCCCTCGCGCACCGCTTCGGCGTCGGGCTGCACACGCACTTCGCCACGTCGGGGGAGGAGGAGAACGCCTGCCGCGAGCGCTACGGCCGCGGCGCCCTCGAGACGATGGGCGGGCTCGGCCTCTTCGACGTCCCCCTCCTGCTCGCCCACTCGAACGAGATCGTGGTCGAGGATCTGGCGCTGCTCGCCGGGTCGCGCGCGAGCCTCGTGGCCGCCGCCTCCGTCGCCATGATCAGCGGAGCAGCGGCCCCTCCGGTGCGGCAGGCTCTGGACGCGGGCGTCAACGTCGCGATCGGCACCGACAACCTCTGCGGCAACAACAACGCCGACCTGTTCGAGGAGCTGCGCACGCTCGGCAAGCTGGCGGCCTTCGCCGAGCGCCGGCCGAACGCGATCACCTCCCGCGAGCTGCTCGGCCTCGCGACCTGGCGGGGGCACCGTGCCCTGGGCGGCGCCGCGGAGGACGGCTCGCTCGTCCCGGGAGCCGTCGCCGACCTGATCGCGCTCCCCGTGGAGGCCCTGCACCGCGGGCCCGTCGCGGCGCAGTCGCTCCACTCCGCGCTCGTCTACGGGGCGTCCGGCTTCGACACCTCCGACGTCATGACCGCCGGGCGCTGGCTCAAGCGCGATGGCGCCGTGACGACGGTCGACCTCGCGGCGGCGGTGGAGCAGCGGCAGCGCGACCACGACACCCTGATGGAGCGGGTGCGCGCGGCCTGAGACGCCGTCAGCGGGCCGCGTCGAAGGAGGGAGCGAGCCGCTCCTCGAGGATCCGCTCGCGCAGCTCGGGGTCCGCGAACCCGCCCGCCAGCGCGGTCCGCTGCGCCCGCTCGACGTCCGCGAGGCCCCAGCCGAAGCGGTCGACGAGCAGCCGCAGCTCGCCCGTGACGCTCGTCGCCGAGATCAGCCGGTTGTCCGGATGCACCGTGACGGCGGCTCCGATCCCGGCGAGCAGTCCGATCGGATGCTGCGCGAGCGTGTCCACCACGCCGCCGGGCTGGGAGTTCGAGCTCGGGCACAGCTCCAGCGGGATGCGCTCGTCGACGATCCGCTGGGCGACCGGGCCGAGCTCGAGCGCTGCGACCCCGCCTCCCGCCCGGCGCCACGCGGCGACCACCTCGCCCACCGGGTGCCGCGCACCGCCGATCGCGAGGTCCTCCGCGAGCCGGGCGCCGTGCCCGATGCGCTGGGCGGAGCAGTCCTCCAGCGCACCGAGGATGCTCTCGACGCCGGCGGCCTCGCCCGCGTGCACCGTCCGCGAGAGCCCGTGCTCGGCGGCGAGGCGGAACCACTCCGCGTGCTCGGCGGGCGGATGCCCCTCCTCGTGCCCGGCGAGGTCGAGTCCCACGACCGCGTCGCGGTTGCGCAGGGCGGTCACGACGACCTCGCGCCCGTGCTGCGCCGTGCGCATGATCGAGAGGATCTGCCGCACGAGCACCGGGCGGCCCTCCCGCGCGGCGTCGCGCATCCCGGCTTCGAGCCCGTCCTGCACGGCCGCCAGCGCCTCGTCCATCGAGAGGCCGCGGGCGAGGTGCTTCTCGGGCGCCCAGCGGGTCTCGGCGTAGACCACGCCGTCGGCGGCGAGCGCGGCGACGTACTCCCGCGCGACCCGGCGCAGCTGGGGAGCGGTCTGCATGACCGAGGTCGTCAGCCCGAACAGCAGCTCCCAGTCGGCGCCCGGTTCGAGCGCCGCGAAGTTCCCGAACCAGTGCTGCAGAGCCTCCGGGTCGCGGCGCGGCACCGGCGCCCCGCTCTCGGCCGCGAGGGCGAGGAGGGTCTCGGGCCGCACGGAGCCGTCGAGGTGGTCGTGCAGCGAGACCTTGGCGAGGCGGGCGAGCGGATCGGAGTGGTCGACCCAGGTGGTCGCGCGTTCGCGTCGCGAGGTGAGGTCCATGGGTCTCCGATCCGCCGGATCCCAGCGTACAAAACGTTTTGTATCGTCCGTATGACGATCCGTGGCACGCTGTCGCCATGACTGCTCCCCGGCACCTCGTCGTCTTCGACACCGACATCGGCACGGACGTCGACGACGCCCTCGCTCTCGCCGTCCTCCTCGGTGCGCGGGAGGAGGTCGAGCTGCTCGCCACGACGACCGTCTACGGCGACACCCTCCTGCGCGCCCGCCTCGCGCAGCGCTACGCGGGGCTCGCCGGTGTGCGCCTGGACGTCCACGCGGGGGAGCGCGACACCCTCTCGGGCCGCGAGGTGTGGTGGGCGGGCCACGAGGGCACCCTGCACGACGGGCTCGACGCCGAGGACGTGCAGGCCGAGCCGGCCGTCGACGCCCTCCTCCGCCACGTGCTCGCGCGGCCGGGCGAGGTCGACGTGATCGCCGTGGGGCCGCTGACCGACATCGCGGAGGCGATCCGGCGCGAGCCGCGCTTCGCCGGTGCGGTCCGCCACCTCTGGCTGATGGCGGGAGCGTTCGGCACGGGCGCGACCGAGCACAACGTCCGCAGCGACGCCGACGCGGCGCGGGTGGTCTTCGGCGCCGGCCTGCCGACGACCGTCGCCGGACTCGAGGTCACGCAGCGCCTCGCGATGCGCAGCGAGCAGGTCGAGGCGATCGCCGCCTCCGGTGCCCTCGGCGCCGCGCTGCACCGCGACATCCGCCAGTGGTGGGACTTCTGGAGCGAGACCTGGAACGTTCCGCACGACCCCGTCGCGGTCCTGGCGATGCTGCGGCCCGAGCTCGTGACGCTCTCGGAGCCGGGCACGGTGACCGTCGTTCCCGGCGGCGACCCCGTCGAGGACGGCCTCAGCGTCTTCACCCCCGATCCCGAGGGCACCGTCCGGCTCGTCGTCGACCTCGACGTCGACGCCGTCTCGGAGGCGATCGTCGCGGGCGTGCGGGCGGCCGGTGCAGGGCCGCTCGGCCTCAGGCGCTGATCGCCGCCCGCACCTCGGGAGGGGTCGGCGGAGTGGTGGCCATCAGGTCCCGCACGTAGGCGAAGAAGCGCTCGCCGTCGATCCGCTCGACGGCCGTCGCGTTCGCCGTCTCGGGCGTGCACGTCCAGTCGAAGACGGTCGCGCCGAGCGTCAGCTGCCCGTCGGTCTCGACCGCCACCGCGTACGCGCGCTCCTCGAGCACGAGGTCCTCGTCCAGGCTCAGCAGCACCGAGAGCGAGTCCGGGTGCGTCGAGCCGTCGATCCCGACGCGCACGTCGAAGTCGAAGGTGGCGCGGTTGGCGCGCACGAAGAAGTCCGACAGCGGAGTCGCGGCCGCGGCGATCTCGGCGATCCGGCCCTCGTCGAAGACGGCGTCGCGGAGGGTCAGCGGGTCCCAGGTCACGAAGCGCAGATCCGCGAAGCCCGCCCCGGTGACGATCGCGGCCGCCTCCGGATCGACGTAGACGTTGAACTCGGCCGCGGGCGTGATGTTGCCGCG
The DNA here is from genome assembly GCF_920939495.1 of Rathayibacter sp. Leaf248. Lineage (NCBI taxonomy): Bacteria > Bacillati > Actinomycetota > Actinomycetes > Micrococcales > Microbacteriaceae > Rathayibacter > Rathayibacter sp. Leaf248. The sequence continues at coordinate 566,971 of NZ_CAKLAV010000002.1, forward strand.
GCCGTTGAGGGACCCGGCCATCACGGTCAGCCGCTCCACGTTCCGCACGAAGGACGGGTCCTTCCGCGCCGCGAGCGCGATGTTGGTCAGCGGGCCGATCGCCACGATGCGCAGTCGGCCCGCGTGCTCCGCGGCCAGTCGGATCAGGGCGTCGACGGCGTGCTCCTCCTCGGGACGCTGCGAGTCCTCGGGTCGGCGGATGCCGCCGACGCCGTCGCCGTGCACCTCGGTGGCGCTCACCCACGGGCGCAGGAGCGGAGTGCGCGCGCCGAGGTGGACGGGCACCTCTCCCGCGCGCCCGGCCAGCGCGATGGTGAGGAACGCGTTGTGGAGCTGCTGATCGAAGCCGACGTTCCCCGCGACCATCGTCACCGCCCGCAGATCGGCGCGCGGATCCAGGAGGCCGATCAGCAGGGCGAAGCAGTCGTCGGCGGCGGTGTCGGTGTCGATGAGGAGAGGGATCACGCGGCGAGCGTACGGTGCGCTCGTGTCGGGCGTGTTGCGGGGAGGCAGAATGGATCCCGATGACCTCCACACCGCCTCCGCTCGGCCTCCTCCTCGACGTCGACGGCCCCATCGCCAGCCCGATCAGCCGCACCATCGCGATCCCCGCCATCGCCGACGACCTCGTGCGCCTCGCCAACGCCGGCATCCCGATCGTCTTCAACACCGGACGCTCGGACGCGTTCCTGCGCGAGCGCGTGCTGCCCTCGCTCCTGGAGCGCGGGGTCTCGCCCGAGGCCCGCATCGTCTGCGTCTGCGAGAAGGGCGCCGTGTGGTTCACGGTCGACTACCGCGGCACGTCCGAGCCGATCGTCGACGAGTCGCTCGCGATCCCCGAGCCGGTCGCCCGTGATCTCGAGCGCATGATCCGCTCCGACTACGACGACCTCGTCTTCTTCGACGAGACCAAGCGCGCGATGGTCTCGGCGGAGCAGCTGGTCGACCTGCCCAGCGACGAGTACCTCTCGCGCCAGCTCGTCTTCGACGCCGACGCCCTGCAGATCATGACTGCGGCCGGCCTCGGAGTCGAGCGCCGCGGCATCCGCTACCCGAACGACTCCGGAGCGGTCGACTACCGCATCGACCCCACCGTCATCTCGACCGACATCGAGTCGAACCGCCTCGGCAAGGACCTCGGCGCCCAGCGCGCCGTCGAGCTGCTCGGCGCGACCGGGCCGATCCCGCAGCGCTGGCGCACCGTCGGCGACTCCCGCAGCGACTACGCCATGGCCGACTGGCTGTACGAGCACGCCTACGAGGTCGCCCACGTCGACGTCCGCCCGGCCGAGGGCGTCCCCGAGAAGCGGTACCCGATCCTGGTGGTCGACGACCTCGTCAACGACGCGGCCGGAGCCGCGGTGCTGCGCCGCTGGACCGAGCTCGTCGACGACGAGACGACCCCCGAGGCGGGCGACGGGATCTCGCTGTACACCCGCTCCTGATCCGCCACCCCTCGTTCGCGTGAAGCCCGGCCCGCTAGCGTTCGAGGCATGAGAATCGCAGTCACCGGTGGATCCGGCAAACTCGGCCGCAGCGTCGTCGCTCGCCTCCGCGCATCCGGCCACGACGTCTACAACCTCGACCGGGCGGGGGAGCGGGGCCCGGGCTTCGTGCGCATCGACGTCGCCGACTACGGCCAGGTCGTCGACGCCATCCAGGCCGTGGGCGACCAGTACGAGGGCATCGACGCGGTCGTGCATCTCGCCGCGATCCCCGCGCCGGGCATCGTGCCCGACATCGCCACCTTCCAGAACAACATGCTGTCCACGTTCAACGTGTTCCACGCGGCGATCCGCTCGGGCATCCGCAACGTCGTCTACGCCTCCAGCGAGACGGTGCTCGGCCTGCCCTTCGACGTGCCGCCGCCCTACATCCCGGTCGACGAGAAGTACCCCGCCCGTCCGGAGTCGGTCTACTCGCTCACCAAGCACCTCGAGGAGCAGCTCGCGATCGAGCTGTGCCGCTGGCACCCGGACCTGAAGATCATCGGCCTGCGCTTCTCGAACGTGATGGACGAGGCGGACTACGCCGAGTTCCCGTCGTTCGACTCCGACGCCCTGCAGCGCAAGTGGAACCTCTGGGGCTACATCGACGGCCGCGACGGCGCGCAGGCCGTCGAGAAGGCGCTCGCGCACGATGCGACCGGCTTCGACCGCTTCATCATCGCGGCGGCCGACACGGTCATGTCGCGCCCCAACGACGAGCTGATCGCCGAGGTGTTCCCCGGTGTGGAGGTGCGCGGCGAGGTCGGAGCGAACGAGACCCTGCTCTCGATCGACCACGCCCGGGAGGTGCTGGGCTACGCGCCCGAGCACTCCTGGCGCGACTCGCAGCAGGGCTGACCGAAACGCGACCGGCCCGCCGGGATCCGAGGATCCGGCGGGCCGGTCGCGTTCCTGCCGACTACTGCAGCATCAGCTGGGGATGTAGTTGAAGGTGTCGGGGTCCGGGCCGGTGCGGTGGCCGCGGTCCAGCGCCGTGATGTCGGTCATCGACTCGTCGTCGAGCTCGAAGTCGAAGAGCGCGAAGTTCTCCTCGACACGCGCGCGCGTGACCGACTTCGGGAACACGATGTCGCCGCGCTGGATGTGCCAGCGGAGCACGACCTGCGCGGGGGAGCGGTCGACGTTGCGGGCGATGCGGGTGATCGTGTCGTCCTCGAGGACCAGGCCCTGGGCGATGGGCGACCACGCCTCGGTGGCGATGCCGTGCTCGACGCCGTACGCGCGCAGCTCGTCCTGCACGAGGTAGGGGTGCACCTCGATCTGGTTCACGGCCGGCACGATCGTGGCCTCGGCGCGCAGGCGGTTGAGGTGGTTGGTCTGGAAGTTGGAGACGCCGATCGCCTTCGCCTTGCCGCTGCGGTAGATCTCCTCCATCGCCTTCCAGGTCTCGAGGTAGTCGCCCACGTTCGGCAGCGGCCAGTGGATCAGGAAGAGGTCGACGTAGTCGAACTGCAGCTCGCCGAGGGTCACGTCGATGGCGGCGAGGGCGTCCTCGCGGGCGTGGAAGCCGTTGTTGAGCTTCGAGGTGACGAAGACCTCGGAGCGGTCGAGGCCGGAGGCGCGCACGGCCTCGCCGACGCCCGCCTCGTTGCCGTACATCTCGGCCGTGTCGATGTGGCGGTAGCCGGCCTCGAGGGCGGCGAGCGTCGCGTCCTTCGTCTCGGCGGGATCGATCTGGAACACGCCGAAGCCCAGCTGGGGGATCTCCACTCCGTTGTTGAGGGTGATCGTGGGGACCGTCGTGGCGTCCGTGCTCATACTGAGTCTCGTCCTTTCATCGGGGAGGCCGCGCGCTCGACGCCCGCGGCCAGGAGTCCAGTCCACGCCCGGGGGCCTGTCGGCTGCAACCCCTTGAACACTCAGGGAACGTCGAGGGGTCGCCCCCCGTCACGCCCGCGTCGAGGGAACCGGGGCTGCGGCCGCGACGAGTCGCCGCGCGGAGCGGTCGGCAGCCGACCCGCCAAGCAGCGCGGCGATCGCGAGGGCGACCAGGAGCGGGACGTGCCCGGTCACCGGGACCAGCGCCGCGATGATCAGCGGGAAGAAGAAGCCCAGGTAGGTGAGCGTGTAGAAGGTCGCCGTGAGCCTCGCGAGATCGTCGGGTGCCGCCATCGTCTGCACGGCCTTGAGTCCCGAGAGCAGGCAGATGCCGTAGCCGGCGCCGAGGAACGGGGCGGCGAGGAGCACGAGCCACGGCGAGCCCGTGAGGGCGGCCGGCGCGAGCACGAGCGCCCCGGCCGCGAAGCAGATCGTGCCGACCGGGCCGTTGCGCCCCCGCAGAGCGTGGTCGATGCGTGCCGAGAGCAGCTGCACCGAGGTCCCGACTCCGAGGGTGATCAGCATGACGAGGGTCGCGAACGCGATCCCGAGCGTGCCGAGTCCGCCGGTCACGAGGCTCGGGCCGACGGCGAACGAGAGGCCGCAGCTGCCGAAGACGAACGGGGCGATCGGAGCGACCGTGCCGCGGAACCGGCCGCGGTAGACCGCCGGGACGCGCAGGTCGCCCAGGAGCGAGCGCCGGTGCGGGCTCGACGTGCGCGTCTCGGGCGCGCGGAGCACCGCGAGCAGCGAGAGCGCCGTGACGCCGGCGTGCACGAGGTAGGGCAGCACGGTCGGATTCGGCGCCCACTGGGCGAGCACCCCGCTGATCGCGGCCCCGCCGCCGAACCCGATCGAGAGCGAGATGCCGCTCCGACGCGCTCCGGTGCCCGCCGCCGCCGACAGCTCCTTCACCCAGCTGCTGCCGACCACGGCCGCGACGGCGACGCTGACCCCGGCGAGCAGACGGGCGACGCAGAGCCCCGCGAGGTTCGTCCCCGCTAGTGCGAACACGACGCCCGCGAGGGCGCCGAGCGCCACTCCGGCCAGCATGATCCTCCGTCGGCCGAAGCGGTCGGACCACGCCCCGGCGAGCGCGAAGCCCGGCACGATGCCGATCACGTAGACGGCGAGCAGCAGCGTGACCTCGGTCTGCTCGAAGCCGGCCACCTGCCGGTACATGACCATCAGGGGGATGAACTGGTTGCCGCCCCAGCCCAGGGCCGACATCGCGGCGGCCACGAGCAGCCACGACGACGGCGACGTACGAGGTGCGGACGGGGATCGGTCGGGGCGGGGCCGCATGGCGTCCTTCGGGTCGGGGGCACCCGGGCCGCTCGGCGCGGGAGCGGTCGCCGACCTCCGATTCTCGGGACACCGGCCGTGTCGGCGCAAGCTCCGATTGCGGACGTGTCCGCTGGAGGACGTCGGGGCGGGTGCCGGAGCGCCGTCAGCAGCTGATGCTCGGAGCCGGCGGACCGCCGGCGATGGCCGTCCCAGCGACGGCGGGAACGCCGCCCCGATGCGGCCGACCCCCGGTCGGGCGTCAGGCCGCGCTGTCCAGCCGCAGCATCGCCTCGCGGGCGAAGGCCGACGCCGCCGAGCGCCACGTGCGCTCCAGCGACAGCACGTCGTCGCCCGCCGCGCGCGAGTCAGGGAGCTGCTGGGCGGCGGCGTCGAGCACTGCGGCCCGCAGCTCGGTGTTGATGTTGATCTTGCCCAGCCCCGCGCCGACCGCGCGGCGCAGGTCGGCCTCGGGGATCCCGGACGCGCCGTGCAGGCTCAGCGGCACCCCGCTCGCCGCGTGGATCGCGTCGATCAGCGGCCAGTCGAGCTCGGGCTCCGCGGCGTAGGTCCCGTGCACGTTCCCGACCGACGTCGCCAGCACGTGCGCACCCGCCGCGGAGAGGAACGGGGCGACCAGGGCCGCGTCGGTGCGGCCCGACGGCAGCGAGGCGAGCGCGCGGTCCTCGTCGCCCGCGAGAGCGCCCAGCTCGGCCTCGACGACCACTCCGGAGCGGCGCACCGCCTCAGCCGTGAACGCCGCGTTCTCCTCGAACGGCAGAGCGCTGCCGTCGGCCAGCACTGCGTCCGCACCGGCCTCGACGGAGCGGAGGATCAGGGCGAGGTCGGTCGCGTGATCGAGCTGCACCGAGACGGGCACCGCGGAACCGTCCGCCAGGGCGCGCAGCGCGGTGAGGAACCGCGGTCCGTGCCGGTCGGCCGCGGTCTTCGGCGTGACCAGCAGGATCACCCCGCGGCCCAGCTCCTCCGCCGCGTCCACGACCGCGAGAGCTGTCGAGAAGTCGTAGCAGGTGAGGGCGCCGACCGCCCCGCCCGCCGCCTGCCGCTCGCGGATCAGGTCGTCCATCCGGACCCTCACGCGAGACCGCCCGCGACGATCCAGACGACGTAGGTCAGCGCGAACCCGACCACGCCGAGGATCGTGGTGAGCACGGTCCAGGTGCGCAGTCCGTCGGCGACGCTGAGGCCGAGGTAGCGGGTGACGACCCAGAAGCCGGCGTCGGTGACGTGCGAGAGTCCGAGCGAGCCGAAGCCGACCGCGACGGTGATGATCGCGATCTGCAGCGCGGTGTAACCACCCTCGGCGACACCCGTGGCGAGCAGTCCGCCGGTCGTCACGATGGCGACGGTGGCCGAGCCCTGGGCGGCGCGCAGCACGAGCGACACCACGAAGCCGAGCACGATCAGCGGCACGCCGAGGGTGTCGAGCGTGCTCGCGAGCGCCCCGCCGATGCCGCTGGCCTGCAGGACCGCTCCGAACACCCCGCCGCCGGCGACGACGAGCAGGATCGACGCGATCGGCGGCAGCGCGCTCTCGAAGATCTCGTTCGTCTGCGTGAGCGACCAGCCGCGCTTGACGGGCAGGGCGAAGAATGCGATCCCGACGGCGACGAGCAGCGCGAGCACCGGAGTGCCGACGAAGACGCTGAGGCCGTGCGCGAAGCTGCCCTCGGGCAGGATCAGGGCGCCGACGGTGCCGACGAGGATCTGCACGATGGGGATCGCGACGAGCAGGATGATCAGCCCGGCGCGCGGCGGGGCCAGCTCGGTGCCGTCGCGGCCGACCGTGCGGATCGCGGAGGTGACTCCGCCGACCTCGGCGAGCTGGGCTGCCACGGCCGGGGCGAGCTCGTAGTCGCGGCGGTTCATGATCGCCGAGACCGCGTAGGAGAGGACGCCGAGTACCGCGCAGATGGGCAGCGCGATGAGGGCGATGAGCCCGACGTCGGCGCCGAAGACGCCCGCTCCGGCGACGATGCCCGGGTGCGGCGGCACGGCGACGTGCACGGCGAGCATCAGGCCCACCATCGGCAGGCCGAACTTCACCGGGCTGAGCCCGGCGACCTTGCTGAACGCGTAGATGATCGGCACGAGGACGATGACGCCGACCTCGAAGAAGACGGGGATCGCGACGAGGAACGCCACGATCGTCAGTGCCACCGCTACCCGCTTGGGGCCGAGCACGCGGGTGAAGTGGTCGGCGAGGCTCTGCACGCCGCCCGATACCTCGATCAGGCGGCCGAGGATCGCGCCGAGCGCGATGATGAGGGCGACCTTGCCCATCGTGCTGCCCACGCCGTTGGCGACGAGCACGAAGATGTCCTCGAGCGGGATCCGCGCCGAGACGGCGACGAGCACGCTGACCAGCAGCAGGGCCACGAAGGCGTGGATCTTGAAACGGATGATGAGCACGAGCAGCAGGGCGATGCCCGCCGCGGCGATCCCCAGCAGGACCGGGGTGTCGAGGGTGACCGCCGGGGCGATCGGTGCGTCCGCGGCGCTGCGGATCGCGGTGGCGAGGTTCATCGGGCGTCCTTCGGGGTGAGATGCTGCGGGGCGAGGACCTTGATGACGGCGGAGTCGTCGGCGGCGGCGAGGCCCTGCGCGGCTCCGAGCAGGTAGAGCTGCTCGGCGGCCGCGGCGATCGGAGTGGCGAGGCCGGAGCCCCGGGCGGCGGAGGTCACGATGCCCATGTCCTTCACGAAGATGTCGAGGCGGCTCAGCACCTCGGCGCCGTCCTCGTCGTAGGCCTGCAGCATCCGCGGTCCGCGGTTGCCGAGCATGAACGAGCCCGCCGCGCCGGCCGAGAGCGTCTCGAGGGTGGCGGCGACGTCGAGTCCGAGCGCCTCGGCCAGGGCGAGCGCCTCGGCTCCGGCGGCGATGTGCACGCCGCACAGCAGCTGGTTGACGGTCTTGAAGGCCTGGCCGTCGCCGGCGCGGTCGCCGATGACGCTCAGCGTCGAGGCGAGCAGCTCGAGCACGGGCTGCGCCTTCGCGCGGGCCTCGGGAGCCGCTCCGACGACGATCAGCAGGTCGCCCGCTCCGGCGCGGACGGGCCCGCCGCTGAGCGGGGCGTCGACCAGGTGCACGCCGAGCGCGTCGAGCTCGGCGGCCACGGCGACGACGTCGTCGATCCCGACCGTGCTGGTCATGATGACGACGGCGCCGGGCTCGAGGGTCGAGGCGACCCCGTTCGCGCCGAACAGCACGTCGCGCAGCTGGGCGCCGTTGCGCACGGCCAGCAGCACGGCGTCGACGCCCGCCACGGCGCCGCGCGCGGAGTCGAAGGGGGTGATGCCGGCGTCGGCGGCCAGCGCCAGCCGCGGCTCGGCGATGTCGAAGCCGTGCACGGTGAGCTCGGTGGCGAGGCGGGTGGCCATGGGCAGGCCCATGGCGCCGAGCCCGAGCACGGCGACGCGGTAGGAGGGGGTGGTCACGGTGGTCCTTCTTCCTGGGGAGTGGGGGAGGGGGTGCTCGCGGGTCACGCGACTGCGGGGGTGGGACGGGTCAGCGTGCTGACGACGGCGGCGAGCGAATCGTCGTCGCCGACGTTCCCCGCGAACACGATGTAGGGGATGCCGCGCGCGGGGCCGTCGACCGGCTCCCAGAGCGAGACGATCCCGGGCAGCATCGGGCCGCGCACGATCGCGCGCCGGATGCCGAGCCCGTGGGTGGCCACGTCGCTGGACGTGATGCCGCCCTTGGCGATGACGAAGCGGGGGTGCCGACGGGCCAGCACCCGCTGCACGACCTCCACGACCGCGGTCGAGACCCGGCGCGAGATGTCGAGGCTCTCGTCCTTGTCGTCCGTGCGGCGGAGGAGCCGGCTGGTGTGCACGGCGACGTCTCCGCGGCCGAGCGCGTCGACCGCCGCGTGCACGATCCCGTCGAGGTGCGCGGCGTCCTCGGCCAGCACGGCCTCCACGTCGATCTCGAGGGTCCGCTCGAGGGCGCCCTGAGCGGTGAGCACAGCGAGCTGGCGCGAGGTGAGCCCGACGTGCGAGCCGACCACGATCAGACCGCCGACGGCGTCGCTCCCGTCGGTGCCGAAGACGTCCGGCGCCGTGAGCGGAGGGTGCACCTCCTGCCCGATGCGGGCGCGGACGAACGGCGGGCCGACGCGGAACAGGAACCGCTTGCCCTGCTCCTCCGCCGCCGCGAGTCCGAGGGCCAGCAGGCGCATGTCGTCCTCGGTCACGGCGTCGACGACGACCGGGACGGAGCCGGTCAGGGGGAGGAGCGCGCGGACGATGCCGTCGACTCCGCCGCGCAGGACGCTCAGGTCCAGGCGCACGACCTGCTCGGCGCTCCACCGGCCCTGCGTCTTCTCGGCGACGTAGTCGGCGAGGTCGGAGGAGGCGTAGCCGAACGTCGCGTCGCGGGCGAACTCGGTCTCGGCGATCGGAGTGAGGCCGTCCGGCGAGCGCATGAAGTGGACGCCGCCGATCGTGACGCGGCCGGCATCGGGGAACGCGGGCACCAGCAGCACCGCGTCGAAGCCGTGGCCGGTCGACTCCCGCACCGTCTCCTCGATGACGTCGGTCTCGAGCGGGTAGTGCCCGCGCAGCGTCGAGTCGCCCCGGCTGACGAAGGCGATCGGAGTGCCGGCATCGGCGGCCGCGCTCGTCGCGTGGGCGACGATCTCGCGGTTGCGCCGGGCGGCCGACTCGGGGTCCAGGCTGCGCGTGTTCGTGAGGACGTAGACGGCGGGGGCGCCCTGCGCCAGCGCCCAGTCGAAGTCCGCCGTCTCCCACGACGTGAGGACGGGCAGGTCGGCGACCGACTGCGTGCCCGTGGGGTCGTCGTCCAGGACGATCAGGACCCGGGTGCCGCGTCCGACGGCCGCCGCGACGTCGGCCGCATCGACGGGGACGTGCTCGGGGTGGCCCGCGAGGGCGCTCGACTCTTCCATCATCACTCCTTTGTAGCTGATAGCAGATATCATACAAGTTGATGGAGCCGCGTCAAGAGCGGTTCTGCAGGGACCGCTCAGCGCAGCGTCGGCAGGACGTGCTCGCGGAAGTCGTCCGCGGTCTGCTTCATGTGGTCCGCCATCGCGAGGCGCGCCTCCTCGGCGACGCCGCCCCGCAGAGCCTCGAGGACCGCCGCGTGCTTCGCGATCGCGTTGCGCTGGATCCGCTCGACGGCCGACGTCTGCGCGCGCTTCTCGCGCATGACCCGGGAGAGCGGGGCGAACACCGTGCCGACGAAGACGTTGCCGGTCGAGCGCAGGATCACGTCGTGGAACGCGATGTCGGCCTCGACGAACGCGGCGACGTCCTCGTCGTCGTGCGCCGCGCGCATGAGGCCCAGCAGCCGCTCCAGATCCTCGAGGTCGGAATCGGAGCGACGGGTCGCCGCGAGCGCGGCCGCTCCGCTCTCGATCATCTCGCGCACCTCGATCAGTTCGAGCTCGGTCGTGCCGGGGTCGGTGCCGTGCGCGGTCACCCGCAGGATCGCGCCCAGATCCGTCCAGAGCGAGAGGGGAGCGACCGTGCCCCGCTTCCCGCGCCGCACGTCGAGCACGCCCAGCCCCTGGAGGCGCTTCAGCGCCTCGCGCATCGTGACGCGGCTGACGTCGTGCTGCTCGGCCAGCTCCGCCTCGCTGGGCAGCTCGGAGCCGATCGCGAGGACGCCGGCGACGATGTCGTCGAGCAGGGCGTCCGCCACGGTCGTGACGAGGGAGGCGCGGACCACGGCAGGGTCTCCCGTCGGTAGAGGGCTTCCAGTGTACGGGCGCCGTCGCGCCGCCCGCGGGAACGACGAAGGCCCCCGGCACGGATGCCGGGGGCCTTCGATCCTGCACCCGGGGGTGCGGGGCGCGTGACTACGCGCGGGACTTGCGGCCGGTGATCGCGCCGTAGACCAGCAGGACGATCAGGGCGCCGACGATGGCGAGGGCCCAGGTGCCCAGGTCGAAGAACTCCTCGAGACCGCGACCGAAGATCGCGCTGCCGATGAAGCCTCCGAGGAACGCGCCGACGACGCCGAGGACCAGGGTGATGACCCAGCCGCCACCCTGACGGCCCGGGAGGATCGCCTTGGCGATGGCTCCGGCGATGAGTCCGAGGATGAGGAATCCGATGATGCCCATGATGTTTCTCCTTCGTGTTCGTGCTCGACCGGCCGTTCCGATGCGAGCGTGGACGCCTGTCGTGAGGGCGTCCTGTGAAGTTCTCTTCCGGTCAGCGGAGTGAGCGCTGCACCTTCGCGCGGGCCTTGTCCGCGATGGAGGCGAAGTGCTTGGCCTCGCGCTTGGAGGTCTTCTTGAGCTTCTTGCGCGTCTTCTTCGTGGCCGGGTCGTTCCACACGCCGAGCGCGAGGTGACGCAGCTCTTCGTAGCGGGCGCGTCCAGCGCGAGCGCCGAAGACGTACGCCGCGAGAGCGACGAGCGTCAGCAGGACGAGGCGGGGATTCATGCGGTGACCCTTCCATCGGAGAGCACAGGGACGTGCTCGACACCCATTTGACTCTCCTGCGCAGTGCGTGACAATTCAGGGCCCGACCATTGACAGCGACCCCTCCGGCCTGGTTCGCGTGCGCGCAGTGGCGTACCCGGGCCGTTCCCGCTCGCAGCGCGTCGGCGCGTTCCGCTCAGGCGCAGGATCCGGCGAAGCGCTCGTGCAGGTAGCCGCCGTAGCCGCCGTCGACCCGGTTGTCCCGACGGCCCGAGGTCACGACCTCGCCGCGGTCGGTCGCTCCGACCCGCGCACCGATCGCGTGCAGCCGCTCGACCAGGCGCACGTCCTCGTGCAGCGGCTCCACGCCGAAGCCGCCGGCGAGGAGGTAGCAGCCCGCGCGCACCCCGAGGTTCGCCCCGTGGATGCTCCCGATCGACTGCTCCCGCTCGCGGGTGCGCCGCCAGCGGGCGTACATCGCGGGCTCGAGGTCGTCCGGATCCGGCCGGACCGTGCCGACCAGGACGTCGTGCCGGTGCGCGTGCTCCACGTGGGCGAGGAGCCAGTCGATCGGCACCCGCGTGTCCGCGTCCGTGTTCGCGATCCAGATCCGCTCGACGGGAGCGGGAGCGGAGGAGAGCGCGTGCGCGATTCCCGCCGAGCGCGCCGCGCCGACTCCGCAGCGCTCGAGCTCGAGCACCTCGGCGCCGGCTGCCCTCGCCCGCTCGGCCGTGGCGTCGGTGCAGCCGTCCGCCGCGATCAGCAGCCGCACGGCGAGCCCGGGGTGCGAGCGGAGCAGCCGCGTCGCGCTGGCCTGCACCGAGGCGATCAGTCCGCCGATCCGCTCCTCCTCGTCGTGCGCGGGCACGACGACGAGCACGTGTGCGACGCCCCTCACAGCAGGCCCGTGCGGCGCGCCACGGAGCGGGGGTCGCGGGTGTGCACCTCGAGCAGCACGTCCTCCTCCTCGTGCCGCACGATCCGGTGCAGCCCGAGCCGTCCGACGGCGGCCTGCACGGCGTCCCCGTCGAGCTCGAGCCCGGCGATGGGGTGCCGCCAGTGCACCGTCACGAGCTCACCGGAGGGGGAGAGCGCGTCGCGCACGCCCCGCAGCACCCGCTCGAGCGTCGTCGCCCCGAGGTAGTAGCCGACCTCCGAGAGCACGATCAGGTCGAACGGTCCCTCCGGGACCCCGCCGGCGATGTCGTGGTGCTCGACGCGCACGTGCGGCAGCGGAGCGAGCCGGCGCGCCGCCCGATCCACGGCGGCCTCCGACACGTCCACCGCGAGCAGGCGGTCGCAGCGCTCGGCCAGCGCTTCGGCGAGCACGCCGATCGATGCGCCGATCTCGAGGGCGGAGTCGTAGCGCCGCTCGGGCAGGCACGCGAGCGTGAGGGCGCGCTTGCGCTCCTCGTACCAGCGGCTCGTGTAGCCCCAGGGGTCCTCGTGCCGCGCGTAGAGCTCGTCGAAGTAGGTCGTCCGGCCGTCCATCCCCTCGACCCTAGGCACGCGGACGGCGGCGGGCGGCCACTTGTCCGCGGGGCCGCGGTGCGCTATCCGGCCACCCGGAGCAGGTGGTCGTCGCCGAGGAAGTGGCGGAGGAAGAGCGGATGCAGCACTGCCGCCGCCCCGTCCGCGCCCCGCCGCGTCTGGCTCCCGTACTCGCCCAGAGCGGCTCGACGCCGCGCCCGCGCGTCCCCGTCGGCCTCGACGCGCAGGAGGGACGACCACGGCACCGTCGCGTCGTCCGGCCGCGCCCAGTGCCACAGCCAGATCGGCGCGGCGAGCACCGGCTGGCCGCACGCGGCTCCCGCCTCGGCGCACACCTCGCCGACCACGCGGTGGTCGCGGTGCCCGTCGCCCTCCCACGTCGAGAGCACGAGCACCGTGCCCGCGGGTCCGGATGCGCGTCGCCGCACCTCGTCCGCGATGCGGTCACGGTGCTCGGGGGTCGCGGAGTCGGGCACCTCGAGGAAGGCCAGTTGGATGCCGTCGCCGAGCCGGTCGAGCGCGGCCCGCGCCTCGCTCCGGCGCTCGGCCGCGATCGAGGGGGAGGGCTCGCCGTGCGACGCGGCTCCGTCGGTCACGACCACCACGTCGACCGCGAGCCGCCGCCGGCGCGCCAGGGCGATCGTGGCCGCGCAGCCCAGCGTCTCGTCGTCGGCGTGCGCGGCGACCACCAGCACCCGCTGCACGCCCGCGAGCACGTCGGCGGAGGGGAGCCGGTCGCGGCGTCCGTCCTCCTGCCACACCTCGAGCGGCGTCCCCTCGAGGTGGCCGTCGAAGCTCACCACGCTGTCGAACCGCCCGAGGCGAGCACCGCCCGCCCGAGCGCCGCGTCGTCGCGCTCGGCGTGGTGCTGCCGCACGTAGAGCGCGAGATCCGCGACCCGCTTCGAGTGCTCCTCGTCCAGCGCCAGCGGTGCGGGTCCGAGCGCGCGGCCCGCGCGCGAGAGGACCTCCTCGCAGGCCGCCGCCGTGCTCGCCCGCGTCCGCTTCGCCAGGAGCGCGCCGGCGGACCCGGTCGCCGCTCCGCCGTCGACGAGCGCGGCCGCCTCCGCGAGCGCCCGTCGGGCGGCCTCGAGGGCCGTGTCCACCGCGCCGAGATGCGCGAGCAGGTGCGGGTCGTCGCGGCGTGCGGCGGCCGCCGCGACGACGGCGCCGATGCCGCGCGCTCCGCCGTACCAGCAGGCCGCGACGGCGATGCCGCCCCAGGCGAACCCGGGACGCGAGAGGTACCAGCCCGCCTCGCCGACGGGCACGGCCACGGCACTGGAGAAGCGCACGGGGCCGCTCGGGATCTCGGCGAGACCGCGTGCGTGCCAGGCGCCCTCGAGCGGAACCGCCGACCCGTCGCGGAGCCCGACGGCGAAGAGGCGGCGCTCGCCGGAGCCCTCGCCCACGTGCGCCGTGACCAGCGCTGCGTCGAGCCGGTCGGCCAGTGAGCACCACGGCTTCACGCCGTCCAGCCGCCAACCGTCGCCGTCGGGCCGCGCGACGAGCGGCTCCTCTCCTCCCTCCGCCGCGAAGACCCCCCAGGCGGCGGTCGCGGCGACGCCGACGTCGGCCGGAGCGAGGCCCGCCTCGGCCAGGATCGCCAGGGCGTCGAGGTGGGGTTCGACCGTGCGGGCGACCCCGAGATCGTGCCGCGCCAGGCGCGTCAGCAGCGCCAGCAGCTCGGCCGTGCGGCCGGATCCGGGCTGCGGGGCGTCGGAGCCCAGCGCACGGGCGAAGGCGAGCGCGCCCTCGACGTCCGTCGGCAGGGGCGCGTGCAGGGGGAGGGAGGAGGTGAGAGGGTCCATCGCCGCCGACGCTACGCAGTACGCGCCCCTCGCCGCGCGCATTGCCCGGAGGCGCGCTCGGTGCTAACCGCCGCGCGTCAGAGCTCGAGTGCGGTGATGCGGTGCAGCAGCCGGGCGAGCTGGTCCACCTCGCCGGCGGGCCAGCCGCGCAGCTCCTCGTGCAGCTGCGCCTGGTCCGAGCCGCGGAGCTCGCGCAGCCGCTCAGCGGTCGCGGGCGTCACCGACAGGATCGTCGAGCGCCCGTCCGCCGGATCGGGCGCCCGCGAGAGCAGCCCCAGGCGGTCGAGGGCGGTGATCTGCCGGCTGAGCGTCGACTTGTCGGTCTCGAGCAGCTCCGCCAGGGCTCCTGAGGAGATCGGCCCGCGTCGCTCGAGAGCCGACAGCGTCGTGTAGCCCGCGGCCGTCAGCTCCGGATGCACCCGCTCGGCGTAGGAGCGGGTCATCGCCCTCACCCGGCGGAAGAGCGTGCTCAGCTCCGCCTCGACGGAGGCGATGGCCGCGTCGACGTCGCGGGCGGGGGTCGGGCTCTGGCCGGTCATGCCTCCATGGTGCCCCCTCGTCGACTTGCGCCGCTGGGTCCGGATGTCGTACGCTCTCCGAAGCCAAAGACCGCCGGTTTCCGGTGTGCGCACGAGCAGGGCCCCGGCCCCGCGAGATCGCCACTCGGACGAAGGATTCGCGAAGCGAATGGCCCGCGCAGGTGTGAACGAGATCATGACACGCGAGAGATCGCGTCTCCCGAAGCTCCGAGCGCTTGCGCCGGAGCTTTTTTCTTTGCGTGCCTTCGGGCTACCGGCACGAGAATTCACAGGAGTAGCCATGGCGAACAAGGAAGCCTCGGTTGCCGAACTCACGGAGAAGTTCCAGAGCTCGACGGCCGTTCTGCTGACCGAGTACCGCGGTCTCACCGTTGCGCAGCTGAAGACGCTGCGCAAGGACATCAGTGAGCACGCAACCTACGCCGTGGTGAAGAACACGCTGACCAAGATCGCGGCGAACAACGCCGGTATCTCGTCCTTCGACGACGAGCTCGCTGGCCCCTCGGCCATCGCGTTCGTGCACGGCGACCCCGTCGCCGTCGCGAAGTCGCTGCGTGCCTTCGCCAAGGCAAACCCTCTGCTCGTGGTGAAGGGCGGTTACTTCGACGGTAACCCCCTGACCGCAGAAGAGGTGGGCAAGCTCGCCGACCTCGAGTCCCGCGAAGTTCTGCTCGGCAAGCTCGCCGGCGCCTTCAAGGCCTCGCTGTTCGGTGCCGCATATCTGTTCAACGCCCCGCTGTCCAAGGCCGTTCGCACGGTCGAGGCGCTGCGCGAGAAGCAGGAGTCCGCGAGCTGACGTCTTCCTCCGGGAGACAGCGCACGCGGTTCGTAGACAAGAAAAACTAGGAGAAAAATCATGGCAAAGCTCACGCAGGACGAGCTCATCGAGGCCTTCAAGGAGCTCACGCTCATCGAGCTCTCGGAGTTCGTCAAGAAGTTCGAAGAGGTCTTCGAGGTCACCGCCGCCGCGCCCGTCGCGGCTGCCGGAGTCGCCGGCCCGGCCGCTCCCGCCGAAGAGGTCGAGGAGCAGACCGAGTTCGACGTCGTGCTCGAGGCCGCCGGCGAGAAGAAGATCCAGGTCATCAAGGAGGTCCGCGCGCTCACCAGCCTCGGCCTCGGCGAGGCGAAGGCCGTTGTCGATGGCGCCCCCAAGGCCGTCCTCGAGGCCGTCAACAAGGAGACCGCCGAGAAGGCCAAGGCCCAGCTCGAGGCCGCCGGCGCGACCGTCACCGTCAAGTAGTACTGCGCCGACCCCGGTCGGCATGCGCGCAGGGCGCCGTCTCCTCGGAGGCGGCGCCCTTCGCCGTTCCCGCGCCGTGCTCCTGTGGCCGTGTTCTCGCGGGCTCCGGAATCGCCCGGGCTCTAGAATCGGTGCGTGTCCGCTCCTGATCCGCTCGCAGGCCTGCCCGCTCGCGACGTGCCGCCGAGCGAGGTCTCGCTCAGCGAACTGCTGAGCGACTTCGTCTCCGTGACCCACCGCATCACCCGTTTGGCCGCGCAGGCCACCGACAACCAGGAGTCGCAGGCCGTCTGGCGCACGCTCTCGGTGCTCCTGTCGATGGGCCCGATGCGCCTGGGGGAGCTCGCCTCGCAGAGCCGCGTCTCGCAGCCGACGATGACCAAGATCGTCAAGAACCTCGTCGACAGCGGCTGGCTCGCCCGCATCGCCGATCCCGCCGACGCCCGCGCCTGGCAGATCCAGCTCACCGACGTCGGAGCCGCTGCCCTCGCGGCCTGGCGCTCCCAGCTGGGCGACGCCCTCACGCCGATCTTCGCCGACCTCGCCCCCGAGGACCGCCGCGTCCTCGAGCGCGCCGTCGAGATCATGCACGAGCGCCTGGTGGTCGGCCCCCGCCCCTGATCGGCGGTGTCGGTCGTGCCCGCTACCGTCCCCCCGTGACCCGCTTCCTGCTCCACGCCGACGCCGACGCGTTCTTCGCCTCCGTCGTGATGCGGCGGCGCCCCGATCTGCGGCGGGTCCCGATGGCGGCCGTCGCGCATGTGTTCGTCGCCAGCGCCAACTACCCCGCCCGCGCGCTCGGGGTGCGCGGCGGCATGCCGGTGCAGGAGGCGCGCGCGCTGTGCCCGTCGCTCGTCCTGGTCGATCTGCCGCGCGACGAGATCGAGGAGGCGAGCGACGCGCTGTTCGACCTCTTCGCCTCCTCGGCGCGCGCCGTCGAACCCGGCTCGATGGAGGAGGCGTTCCTCGACGTCGGCGCCTCGGACGAGTCCAGCGCCCTCGCGGCGGCTCGCGAGCTGCGCCGGAGGGCCGCCGACGAGCTCGGCCTGCCCGTGAGCGTCGGCATCGGGTCGACGAAGCTGATCGCGAAGCTCGCGTCCCGCGCCGCGAAGCCGGACGGGCTGGTCCTCATCGGCTCCTCCGAGGAGGCGGACCTCCGCGAACGGCTGCCGCTCGTGGACGCCTGGGGCGTCGGCCCCGTGAGCCGTGAGCGCCTCCGAGTCATCGGGGTCGAGCGCCTCGCAGACCTCGACGCCGTCTCGGACGGCGAGCTGACGAGCGTCTGCGGGCTGGCGATGGCGCGGCGCCTCCGCGGCTACCGGACGGGCACCGACGACGCGGTCGTCCGCCCGGTCGAGGAGCGCCGCACGTTGAGCTCGGAGGGGACCACCACCGGGTACGACCGAGCTGACCACTCGCCGTCCGAGCTGGTCGAGGCCTGCCTCGCGCGCGTGTGCCGTCGAGCACGGCGCGCAGGGCTCGTCGCGACCGGACTGTCCCTCGCCCTCCGCCCTGCGTCGGGCGGAGCCGCGATCGTGCTGCGGCGGGCCCGCGCCGACGCCTCGGCCGACGAGGAGGAGTGGGGTGCGACGGTGCAGGAGCTGCTCGCCGGAGCGGTGCCGCCCCCGCTCAGCGGAGCCGCCGTCACGCTCACCGGCCTCGCGCCTCGGGGAAGTGCTCCGCTCGCCCTGTTCTGACGCGCGGACGCGCGCCACACTGGGGGCGTGCGCATGCGACTCGAGCTCGTCCCCCTGCCCGTCGCCGATGTCGATCGGGCGGTGGCGTTCTACAGCGGCGTCGTCGGGTTCGAGGTCGACCACGACGTCCGCCCGACCGAGGGGATGCGCATCGTGCAGCTGACTCCGCCCGGCTCGGCCTGCTCGGTCGTCCTCGGCACCGGCATGGGCCTGGACCCGGCGGACGGCGTGGTCCGCAACCTCCACCTCGTCGTGGACGACCTCGCCCAGGTCCGCGCCGAGCTGGTGTCCCGAGGGCTCGACGTCAGTGAGGTGCACGACATGGGTGGCGTGCTCTACGCGTACTTCGCCGATCCGGACGGCAACTCGTGGGCGCTGCAGCAGATCGGCGCCGACGCCCGCCCGCCGGCCTGACCGGGACTCAGTCCTCGGGCCACTCCACGCAGGCCTGCACCTCGGAGTGCTTGCGGAGCCACGCGGCGATGAACGGGCAGCGGGGGACGACCGTGCCACCCGCCTCCGTCACGGCGGCAACCGCTGCGCGGGCGAGGGCGCTGCCGAGGCCGTGGCCCTCCCAGGCGTCCTCGACGACGGTGTGGGTGAAGACGACGCGGTCGCCGCGGAGGGAGTACGCGGCGTAGCCCGCCGTCTCGCCTCCGACCGAGATCTCGAAGCGCGATCGCTCGGGGACGTCGCGGACTGCGGGGGAGTCGGAGTCGCTCATGCTCCGATTCTGCCCCTCACGCTCCGATCCGGGCCCTCACGCTCCGATCCGGGCCCCTCGCGGCGCCGAGGTGCTGGTGCGGATCACGAGCGACGCCGGGATCGTGGTGTGGCGGGCCGGGGGAGGGGACTCTCCTCGGCCCAGCGCGGCCAGGGCCTCGAGGATCAGCTCGACGGCCAGCTCGCCCTGCTGCCGCGGGTCCTGGCGGATCGAGGTCAACCCGAAGAGGTCGGCGAGCGGATGGTCGTCGATGCCGATGATCGAGACGTCCTCCGGGATCGACAGCCCGAGCTCCCGCGCGGCCAGCACGATGCCGATGGCGATCTCGTCGGAGGCGGCGAAGATCGCGGTGGGGCGTGTGCGCGGGTCGCCCAGCACCTGGCGCCCGGCGCGGTGGCCGCCGGGGATGTCGAAGGTGGTGGGGGCGAAGGTGCTCTCGTCGAACTCGAGCGACGCCGCCTCGAGGGCCTGGCGGAAGCCCACGAGGCGCTTGGTGTGCACGCGGAAGTCCATCTCCTCCTCCGCCAGGCCGCCGATGTGCACGATGCGCTCGTGCCCGAGCGAGAGCAGGTGCTCGGTCGCGAGCCGCGCGGCCGCGACGTCGTCGATGCTGAAGGTGGGGATGCCGGGGAGCTCGCCGCCGATGCCGACCACGGGCTTCCCGAGCGCGAGGAGCGCCTCCGTCTCGCCGGGCGAGATCTCGAGGGTCACGGCGACGATCGCGTCGACGCGCTTGCGCACGAGGTAGTACTCGAAGACGCTGCGCCGGGCGTCGCGGTGCTTGTCGATGTTGTAGAGCAGCAGGTCGTAGCCGGCCGCGAGGAGGGCGTGCTCGATGCCGTCGATGATGCCGCCGAAGAACCACTGGTTGATCACCGGGATGATCACCGCGACGTTGTTGCTGCGCCCGGTGACCAGGCTCGAGGCGTTCGCCGAGACCACGTAGCCCAGGCTCGCGGCGGCCTTCTCGACGCGCTGCTTCGTCCCCGCCGAGACGTAGCCGCGACCGCTCAGGGCACGCGAGACCGTCGCCTTCGAGACCCCGGCGAGCTCGGCGACCTCTTCGATGCCCGTCACGGCGTACCTCCCGTCCCGTCCGGCGTCGATGCTGGAAACGGTTCCAGGAAGTTATACCCCTTCCGCGGGGTCGTCACCATTCCGCGCCAGCGCCGTACGCCGTCGTTCCGCGGCGCGATCCGCGGTTCGACGCAGAATCGTTATCTGAGAGAGCGCTCTATCGTGGGCGTTGTGGTTTCATCGAAGTTGTGGAAAGGTTTCCCTCCGTGGGAGCCCTGCCCACGTGAAACCGGTGATCCGCACGGAGGACCTCCCTGCGGCACTCGAGTCTGACGGGCCTCGCCCTCGGCTGAACCACCACTCAATGAGGAGGAACCATGCGGTCATCCCTGCACCGCCGTATCACCCTTCCGGTCGCCGTTCTCGCGGCCGCCGGAATCGCGCTCGCCGGCTGTTCCGGCGCCAGCGACCCCAACGACCCGAACGCCGGTGGCGGCACCGGCAACTCCGTCGGCACGGCCGACGGCGTCGTCAACGTCTACGGCACCATCAACGGTGACGAGGCCACCCTCCTCGAGCAGTCCTGGGCGGACTGGGAGGAGGAGTCGGGCATCGACATCAAGTACACCGGCGACAAGGAGTTCGAGAAGCAGATCGGCATCAAGGTCCAGGGTGGCGACACCCCCGACCTCGCGATCTTCCCCCAGCCGGGACTGCTCGCCGACACCGTCGCCTCCGGCAAGGTCCAGGAGCTGCCCGAGGGCGCCCTGACCGAGGTGCAGAACAACTGGTCCGAGGACTGGCAGAAGTACGGCCAGGTCGACGGCACCCAGTACGGCGCGCCGCTCATGGCGAGCGTCAAGGGCTACATCTGGTACTCGCCGGCCAAGTTCGCCGAGTGGGGCGTCTCCGTTCCCACCACGTGGGACGAGATGGAGGCGCTCGGCAAGACGATCGCCGAGAAGACCGGCGGACCGTCCTGGTGCGCGGGCTTCAACTCCGGTGAGGCGTCGGGCTGGCCCGGCACCGACTGGATCGAGGACGCCGTCCTCCGCGAGGCCGGCCCCGACGTGTACGACTCCTGGGTCGCGGGCGACACCCCGTTCACCGACCCCGAGATCAAGGCGGCGTTCGACTCGGTCGGCTCGATCCTGCTCGATCCGACGCTCGTCAACGCGGGCTACGGCGACGTCTCGTCGATCAACTCGACCGCGTTCGGCGACGTCGCGCAGAACATCGCCAACGGCACCTGCGCGCTGACCCACCAGGCCTCCTTCTTCGAGGGCTTCCTGATCTCGGCCGGCGCCGACGTGTCCGAGGACGGCGACGTCTGGGCCTTCCTCACCCCGCCGACCTCGGCCGACGACCCGCAGGCCGTCACCGGTGGTGGCGAGATGGTCGCCGCGTTCTCGAACGACGAGGACACCGCGAAGGTCCAGGAGTACCTGGCCAGCGCCGACTGGGCCAACAGCCGCGTCGCGCTCGGCGGAGTCATCTCGGCCAACAAGGGACTCGACGCCGAGAACGCGGGCAGCGAGATCCTGAAGGACTCGATCGCCATCCTGCAGAGCGAGGACACCACGTTCCGCTTCGACGGCTCGGACCTCATGCCGAAGTCCGTGGGTGCCGACAGCTTCTGGAAGGGCATGGTCGACTGGATCGACGGCTCGAGCACCGATCAGGTCCTCGAGGAGATCCAGGCCGGATACACCTCCTAGCGGCAACGACGACGAGGGCCGCCGCTCCCTGGGCGGCGGCCCTCGTCGTCGCTAGGCTTCACCTGAGTTCAGAGTCGCACTCGAAAGGGCGTCCATGTCCGCATTCTTCCAGTGGCTGGCGAGCATCCCCCCGCTCGCGCAGATCCCGATCATCCTCCTCGCGTTCGCGGCAGTCGTCGCGATCATCCTGTTCTTCGTCGAGATCGCGCCCCGGCGCGGCACCGGCTACACGGTCCTGCGTCTCGCGGTCACCGTGCTCCTGCCGGTCGTGCTGCTCCTCGCGTTCGGCCTCTACAACTCGGTCATGTGGGTCGCGGTCGTCGCCGCGGTGCTGGGCGGGATCCTGTTCCTGCTCGACTTCCGGTCCCGCAAAGGCGCGGGCTACGGGCTCCAGCTGGTCGCGTTCATGGCTCCGGCCGCGTTCTTCATCCTGATCGGCCTGATCTACCCGACGATCACGACGGCGCTGAACGCGTTCATGAAGAACGACGGATCCGGCTTCGCCGGGCTCGACAACTTCATCTGGGTCTTCACCAGCCCCGACGGCGTGACGGCGTTCTTGAACACCGTGGTCTGGGTGCTCCTCGCCCCGATCACCGCGACGGCCATCGGCCTCGCCTACGCCGTGTTCATCGACAAGAGCCGCGGCGAGAAGTTCTTCAAGCTGCTGGTCTTCATGCCGATGGCGATCTCGTTCGTCGGCGCCTCGATCATCTTCAAGTTCTTCTACGACGTGCGCCAGGGCGAGCAGATCGGTGTGCTCAACGGCATCCTGACCGCGTTCGGCGCCACTCCGGTCGACTGGCTGGGCCTGGAGCCGTGGAACACGCTCTTCCTGGTCGTCGTGCTCATCTGGACGCAGGCCGGCTTCGCGATGACGGTGCTCTCCGCCGCCATCAAGGGCGTGCCGTCCGAGCAGCTCGAAGCGGCGTCGCTCGATGGCACCAATGCCTGGCAGTCGTTCTGGAACGTCACGGTGCCGGGCATCCGCTCCTCGATCGTCGTGGTCCTGACGACCATCTCGATCGCGTCCCTCAAGGTCTTCGACATCGTCTCGGCGATGACCGGCGGCCGCTCCGACACGACGGTCCTGGCCTTCGAGATGGTGCGCCAGTTCCAGCTCGGAGCCCGCAGCGGCTACAGCGCGGCCCTCGCGGTCATCCTGTTCCTGCTCGTGCTGCCGATCGTCGTCTACAACGCCCGCCAGCTCGCCAAGCAGAGGGAGATCCGATGAGCGTCACGCCCACTCCGATCCAGGTCCCGGTCGACCGCACCACCGAACGGCGCCTCGCCCGCGGGGAGTCGAAGATCGAGACGGCCAGCGGCAAGGTCCGCAAGGCGACCACCTCGCGCGGAGCGACCCTCGCGGCCGCGATCATCGCGGCGATCTGGACGATCCCGACCCTGGGGCTGTTCATCTCGTCGTTCCGCCCCGCGAACGACATCAAGACGACCGGCTGGTGGACGATCTTCGCCAACCCCGGCTTCACGCTCGACAACTACGCGAACGCCATCAACTCGGGCGACAGCCTGACGCTGGGCAAGGCGTTCGTGAACTCGCTCGTCATCACGCTGCCCGCGGCGCTGATCCCGATCACGATCGCGAGCCTCGCGGCCTACGCGTTCGCCTGGATCGACTTCAAGGGCCGCAACACGCTCTTCGTGCTCGTGTTCTCGCTCCAGATCGTGCCGATCCAGATGGCGCTCGTGCCGCTGCTGCAGCTGTTCTCGGACGGACTGCGCATCGGCAACCTCTACATCCTCCCCGGGCTCGGGGTGAACGGGTTGGACGGCTCGTACGCGAAGGTGTGGATCGCGCACACGATCTTCGCGTTGCCGCTCGCGATCTTCATGCTGCACAACTTCATCTCGGAGATCCCCGGCGAGGTCATCGAGGCGGCGCGCGTGGACGGAGCCGGCCACGGCCAGATCTTCTTCCGCATCGTCCTGCCGCTCTCGGTGCCGGCGATCGCCTCCTTCGGCATCTTCCAGTTCCTGTGGGTGTGGAACGACCTGCTGGTCGCGACCGTCTTCACCTCCGGGCAGGGGCTGCCGATCACGAAGGCGCTGCAGGACCTCTCGGGCTCCTACGGGCAGTCGTGGGAGCTGCTCACGGCGGGCGCGTTCATCTCGATCATCGTGCCGCTGATCGTGTTCTTCGCCCTCCAGCGGTTCTTCGTCCGCGGCCTGCTCGCCGGCGCGACGAAGGGCTGATCCCCTCACCCTCGAACGGCCCGGGACTCCTGCTCAGCAGGGGCCCCGGGCCGTTCGGCGTTCCGCGCAGTTCAGGCGCAGCCGCAAGCACGGATCCGCCCTGGGCGGAAGCGGGAGAAGGTGTCGGCGGCCGGGGTTATGGTCGAGCGATGAGCAGGATGGGCGACGTGGCGGCGAGCGGCGGCATGCGCCCGGGAGCGGTGCGCGGGAGGATCTCGAGCAGCGATCCCGACAGCCAGCGGCGGCAGAACGAGGAGGCCCCGCGGGTCGAGCACCTGCTGCGGCGCATCGCGGATCTGTTCCGCGCGCACCGCGCCAAGCTGACGCTCACGGTCGTGCTCGTCCTCGTCGGCGCCGCCCTCACGGTCGTGCCGCCGCTGCTCACCCAGCTCGCCTTCGATCGCGGCCTGTTCCCGCCCGACGGCACTCCGGACCTCCCGGTCCTGCTCGAGCTCGTCGGCATCATGGTGCTGGTCTGGGTGCTGTCGGCGGTCCTCGGCGTCTGGCAGACGCTGCTGACCGCCACGGTGGGCAACTCCGTGATGGGCGAGCTGCGCATCCGCCTCTTCCGCCACCTGCAGGCGATGGAGCTCGGCTTCTTCACACGCACGCGCACCGGAGTGATCCAGTCGCGTCTCGCGAACGACGTCGGCGGGGTCGCCTCCGTGCTGACCAACACGGTGTCGAGCGTGCTCGGCAACACGGTCACCGTGATCGCGGCCGTCGTGGCGATGCTGCTGCTGTCGTGGCAGATGACGATCGTCGCGCTCGTGCTCATGCCCGTCCTCGTCGTCGCTCAGCGCCGCGTCGGCCAGGTGCGCGCGCGCATCGCGACGAAGACGCAGGAATCGCTGTCCGAGATGACCGCGATCACCCAGGAGACGCTGAGCGTCTCCGGCATCCTGCTGGCGAAGAGCTTCGGGCGGCAGGAGTCGGAGGTGTCGCGCTACGCCGACGAGAACGGCCGGCAGATCGATCTGCAGGTGCGCCAGCAGATGTCCGGCCAGTGGTTCTTCGCGACGGTGCAGATCTTCCTCTCGGTGATCCCCGTGGTCGTCTACCTCGCCGCCGCGTGGCTGATCCTCGGCGGCACCACGGTCACCGCGGGCACGGTCGTCGCGTTCACGACCGTGCAGGCCCGGCTCATGTGGCCGCTCCTGGGACTCATGCGGGTCGCCCTCGACCTGCAGACGGCCGGTGCGCTCTTCGCCCGCATCTTCGAGTACCTCGACCTGCGGCCCGCGATCACCGACCGCGCGGACGCCCGCGTCGTCGATGGGGAGCTCGGTCGCGTCGAGCTCGACGACGTCGTGTTCCGCTACCCCGATCAGAGCGAGGAGGTGCGGCCGACCCTCGACCACGTCTCCGTCTCGATCGCCCCGGGCCAGTTCGTCGCGTTCGTCGGCCCCTCCGGAGCGGGCAAGACGACGATCTCGTACCTCGTGCCCCGCCTGTACGACGTGACCGGCGGCGCGGTGCGCTTCGCCGGCACCGACGTGCGCGAGCTGCGCCAGGAGTCGCTCGTCTCGCACATCGGCATCGTCAGCCAGGAGACGTACCTCTTCCACGCGACGATCGGCGACAATCTGCGCTACGCCCGCCCCGACGCGACGCAGGAGGAGCTCGAGTCGGCTGCTCGCGCCGCCAACATCCACGACACGATCGTCTCGTTCCCCGGCGGCTACGACACCCTCGTGGGCGAGCGCGGCTACCGCCTCTCGGGCGGCGAGAAGCAGCGGCTCGCCATCGCGCGCGTCCTGCTGAAGGACCCGGCCGTCCTCATCCTCGACGAGGCGACGAGCGCCCTCGACACCGTCTCGGAGCGGATCGTGCAGGCCGCCCTCGACGACGCGTCGCGCGGCCGGACGACCATCGCGATCGCCCACCGCCTCTCGACGGTCGTCTCGGCCGACGTCATCCACGTGGTCGCCGCGGGCCGCATCGTCGAGTCGGGGACGCACCGGGAGCTGCTCGCGCTCGACGGGCTCTACGCCTCCCTCTACGCCCAGCAGGCCGAGTCGTCGGTCACCGCCTGAGGCCGGGAGCCGGCGTCAGGCGGCCGGGCGGGCCTCGAGCATCTGCTCCATCAGCGAGATCTCGGCCTCCTGCGCCTTCACGACGGAGGTGGCGAAGTCGGTCGCGACGCGGTCGCGGCTGCGCGCGAGCAGCGCCTCGGCCATGTCGATCGCTCCGCGGTGGTGCGCAATCATCAGCTCGAGGAACATGCGGTCGAGGTCGGGGCCGGACGACGCGGTGAGCGCGCGGATCTGATCGGGGGTCGCGAGGCCGGGCATGCTCGAGGGCACGACGCCCTCCTCGGTGCCCATGCCCATCGACGAGTGCTCGTCGGCGGCACCCTCGAGGGTCGGCCGGCCCATCCAGGTCATCGACGGCTCGGGGGAGGCCTGGGGCAGGTCCCACGAGACGAGCCAGCCGAAGAGCTGGCCGGCCTGCTGCTGCTGCGTGAGCAGGATGTCGGTCGAGATCGTCAGGACCTCGCCGTCGGTGCTGCGCTCGTGCGCGATCAGCGCCAGTTCGGCGCCCTGGAGGTGGTGCACCTGCATGTCGCGGGCGAATCCGGCCTCGGCGCTCGTCGAGGACGGGGTCGCCGTCGGCGCGAACGGTGCGAGCGCGCCGACGACGTAGCCGCCGGCGACGCCCAGGAGGAGGGCGACGACGGCGACCGCGGCGACGAGGACGCGGCCTCGGGTGCTGCCCGCCGCCATCACTGCTTGCCGGGGGCGTCGATGCCCCCGGTGCAGGGCGCTCCGGGCTCGGGGGCGGTCGACGCCTGCCAGAAGCGCTCGACGAAGGCGTCGATGCGCGGGTCCTCGGGCGAGTCGATCGCGACCTGGGCGTCCCAGGCGCTGAGCACGATCGGCGACTCGAGGCCCTCGTACGGCGAGACGACGGTGTAGGTGTCGGGCAGCGCCGCGATCAGCGAGTCGACCTCGCTCTGGGGGAGGGAGGGGTCGTAGGTCGCCCACACGGCGCCGTGCTCGAGGTCGTGCACCGCGTTCTCGTTCGGGACGGGCTGGTCGTAGACGCCGCAGTTCATCCAGACGGCGTTGTGCGGGCCTCCCGCCGGGGGAGTCTGCGGGTACTCGACGGCGCCGGTGACGTGGTCGGCGTCGTTCTCGAAGGTCTGCAGGCCGTCGATGTTGCGCGCCTCGACGATCTGCTGGTTGCCGATCACGGTGACGGCCACGATGCCGCCGATGGCGAGGATCGCGAGGGCCGAGAGCGAGACGATCCAGATGCGGCCGCTCTTCTTCTTGCGGGCCTGCTCGCGCTTGTAGGCCTCGACCTTCTCCTGGCGGGCGCGGTTCTTGGCGGACATCGTGTCTTTGGGCACGGCGGCGTTCTCTCGTTCCATCGGGGGGCGGTCGCGCCGTCGCGCGGCGCAGGCGCCCTGAGAGGCGCTCTCAGAGGATAACGAGAGAGGCTCCGGATCGGATCAACGCGATCGCCACCGGGTTCGGCCGGGAGGGTCAGCCCGCGAAGGTGAGCCAGAGCAGCAGTGCGTTGAGCACGATGAGGAACACCGCTGCGAGCACCGCCCCGAGCGTCGTGAACCAGCGGTTGGCCTGATCGCCCATCAGGCGGCGGTCGCGGGTGAGGATCACCAGCGGCACCAGGGCGAACGGGATGCCGAACGACAGCACCACCTGGCTGAGCACGAGCGCGCGGGTCGGGTCGAAGCCCACGGCGAGCACGACGAGCGCCGGGATCAGCGTCACGAGCCGCCGGGTGACGAGCGGCACCCGCACGTGCAGCAGTCCGTGCATGATCTCGGCTCCGGCGTAGGCGCCGACCGACGTCGAGGCGAGCCCGGAGGCGAGGAGGCCGACCGCGAACAGGGTCGCGATGACGGGGCCCAGCGCCGATCCGATGGCCGCGTGCGCGCCCTCGAGGCTGTCGGTGCCGGCGACGCCCGCGAGCGAGTGGGCGGCGAGGAGGAGGATCGCGAGGTTCACGGTGCCGGCGATCGCGAGCGCGACGGTGACGTCGATCCGGGTGGCGGTGAGGATCCTCCGGCGGGCGCCGACACCGTCGACCCGGCCGAAGCGATCGCGGGCGAGGGCCGAGTGGGCGTAGATGGCGTGCGGCATGACGGTCGCGCCGAGGATCGACGCGGCGAGCAGCACCGACTCCGAGCCCTCGAAGCGCGGCACGAGCCCCACGACGGCCGAGCCGGCGTCGGGCGGATCGACGACGACCCCGATCGTGAAGCCGACGGCGATGACGACCATGAGCGCCGTGATGACGCGCTCGAACGGCCGCGCGCCTCCGCGGGTCTGGATGAGCAGGAGCGCGAGCGACACCGCGCCGGTCACCAGGCCGCCGGCGAGCAGCGGCAGCCCGAACAGCAGGTTCAGCGCGATCGCGCCGCCGATCACCTCGGCCAGGTCGGTCGCCATCGCGACGACCTCGGCCTGCACCCAGTAGGCCCGGCGGCCCCAGCGGCCGCGGAGCCGGTCGCCGAGCAGCTCGGGGAGGCTGCGGCCGGTCATCAGGCCGAGCTTGGCCGAGAGGTACTGGATCAGCCACGCCATCAGGTTGCCCAGGACCACCACCCAGACGAGCAGATAGCCGAAGCGGGCGCCGGCCGTCATGTTGCTGGCGACGTTGCCGGGATCGAGGTAGGCGACTCCGGCGACCATGGCGGGTCCGAGCAGGCGCAGGAGCCGGCCGTCGGTGCCGTGCCGCGGAACGGCGGCGATCGGAGTGGTCATGCTGGTCCGTTCCGCGCGTCTCGGGGGGCGTCTCGAGCGGGCGTCGAGACGGCCGCGGACCCCCACGATAGGGCAGCACGAGCACCCGCGTCACGGGGCTCGCGCGGGTTCCCGGCGGCGGTTCAGGGGCTCCCGTCACATGCCGAACAGCGGTTGCTACGCTTTTCCCATGACCCTCGATCGAGCCCTGCCAGCACGCCCGGAGACCGGGATGGCCTACGCCGACTCGGTGCTGGACCTCATCGGGGACACCCCCCTCGTGAAGCTCGGACCGGTCGCGTCCGGAGTGCGGGCCACCGTGCTCGTGAAGGTGGAGTACCTCAACCCCGGCGGGTCCTCGAAGGACCGCATCGCCACCCGCATCATCGACGCGGCCGAGCGCGACGGCCTGCTGAAGCCCGGCGGCACGATCGTCGAGCCCACGAGCGGCAACACCGGTGTCGGCCTGGCGCTCGTCGCCCAGCAGCGCGGGTACCGCTGCGTCTTCGTGCTGCCCGACAAGGTCGGGGAGGACAAGCGCAACGTGCTCACGGCCTACGGGGCCGAGATCGTCGTCACTCCGACGGCCGTCGAGCCGGACGACCCCGACTCCTACTACTCCGTCTCGGACCGCCTCGCCCGCGAGATCCCCGGCGCCTTCAAGCCCAACCAGTACGCGAACCTCAACGGGCCGCTCAGCCACTACGAGACCACCGGCCCCGAGATCTGGCGCGACACCGCCGGTCGCATCACCCACTTCGTCGCCGGAGTGGGCACGGGCGGCACCATCAGCGGCACCGGCCGGTACCTCAAGGAGGTGTCGGACGGCCGCGTGCAGATCATCGGCGCCGACCCCGAGGGCTCGGTCTATTCGGGCGGCGGCGGGCGTCCCTACCTCACCGAGGGCGTCGGCGAGGACTTCTGGCCCAGTGCTTACGACCCGAGCGTGGTCGACGGCATCATCGCCTCCAGCGACGCCGAGTCGTTCGCGATGACCCGCCGGCTCGCCCGCGAGGAGGGGCTGCTCGTGGGCGGCTCGAGCGGACTGGCCGTGTCGGTCGCGCTCAAGGCGGCCGCCGACCTCGGCCCCGACGACGTGGTCGTCGTGCTGCTGCCCGACGGCGGCCGCGGCTACCTCGGCAAGATCTTCAACGACCGGTGGATGCGCTCCTACGGGTTCCTCGAGCACCGCGAGGAGAGCACCGTCCGCGACGTCCTGCGCGCCCGCGCCGCGAATCCGCAGACCGGCGAGCTGCCCGACCTCGTGCACGCGCATCCGAGCGACACCGTGCGCGATGCGATCGAGATCATGACGACGTACGGCGTCTCGCAGCTGCCGGTGCTCTCGGCCGAGCCGCCCGTCGTGATGGGCGAGGTCGTCGGAGCGGTCGACGAGCGCGAGCTGCTCGACCGCGTCTTCAGCGGCGCCGCCTCGATGACCGACCCGCTCGGCCCCTCCGCCGGCGACCCGCTGACCCTGATCGGCCTCGGCGAGAGCGTCTCGGCCGCCCGGGCCGCGCTCACCGATCGCAGCGCCCTCCTCGTCACCGACGAGGGCAAGCCCGTCGCGGTCATCACGCGGCAGGACCTCCTGTCGTTCGCCAGCGCGTGACCGGCGCACCCCCCTCCCCGACTCCTCTCGACCCGGAAAGCACGCTCATGCCCAAGAAGCAGCACTTCGACACCCGCGCCATCCACGCCGGACAGGAGTTCGACCCCACCACCGGCGCCGTCGTGCCGCCCGTCTACATGACGTCGACCTTCGTCCAGGACGGCATCGGAGGGTTCCGCGGCGGCTACGAGTACGCCCGCTCGGCGAACCCGACGCGCGACTCCCTGCAGGAGCTCATCGCCTCGATCGAGGGCGCCGACGTCGCCTACTCCTTCGCGTCGGGCCTCGCGGCCGAGGACACCCTGATCCGCGCCGCGCTCGCCCCGGGCGACCACATCGTACTCGGCAACGACGCGTACGGCGGGAGCCACCGGCTGATCGACCGCGTGCACGCCGGGTGGGGCATCCGCAACACCGCCGTCGACATGTCGAACCTGCGCGAGGTGCAGCGCGCGATCGTCCCCGGCGAGACGAAGATGCTGTGGGTCGAGACCCCGTCGAACCCGCTGATGACCATCAGCGACATCGCGGAGCTGGCCGACCTGGCCCACGCGCACGACCTGATCGTCGTCGTCGACAACACCTTCGCCTCCTCCGCTCTGCAGCAGCCGCTGGCGCTGGGCGCCGACGTGGTCGTGCACTCGACCACGAAGTACCTCGGCGGCCACTCGGACGTCGTGGGCGGCGCGCTCGCCCTGCGCTCCGGGCCGCTCGCCGAGAAGATCGGGTTCCTGCAGTTCGCGGTCGGAGCGATCTCGAGCCCGATGGACGCGTGGCTGACCGTGCGCGGCATCAAGACGCTCGCGATCCGGATGGAGCGGCACTCGGCCAACGCGCAGAAGGTCGCGGAGTTCCTCGCGGAGCACCCGGCGGTCACGGCCGTGCACTACCCGGGGCTGCCGACGCACCCGGGCCACGAGCTGGCGAAGCGCCAGATGTCGGGGTTCGGCGGCATGCTCTCGGTCGAGCTCGCGACGCCCCGCGCCGCGCGGAAGTTCGCCGAGTCGACCGAGCTGTTCCAGCTCGCCGAGTCGCTGGGAGGCGTGGAGTCGCTGATCGGCTACCCGAGCGAGATGACGCACGCGTCGGTCAAGGGCACGCCGCTCGAGGTGTCGGAGTCGCTGGTGCGGCTCTCGGTGGGCATCGAGGACGCCGACGACCTGATCGCGGACCTGTCGGCGGCGCTGCCCAAGCGCTGACCCCGGGGGCCCGGCCTGTGGCCCGAAGGCGCGGGGGAGTGGCAGGAAGTAGTGCGACGTCGATATCCGGCCACTGCGAGGATCGGCGCATGACCTCCTCTCCGCGCCGCTTCGTCGACCTCAGCCACACCGTCTCGGACGGCCTCGTCACCTACCCGGGGCTGCCCGTGCCGCGCATCCGGCCGCACCTGACCCGCGAGGCCTCGCGCGCCTCCTACGCCCCGGGCACGGAGTTCGCGCTGGACGTCATCGAGATGATCGGCAACACCGGCACCTACCTCGACAGCCCCTTCCACCGCTACGACGGGGGCACGGACCTCGCGGGCCTCGACCTCGCCACCCTCGTCGACCTCCCGGCGCTCGTGGTGACCGCGCGCGGCGATCGGGCCGTCGGGCCGGAGGCGTTCGCCGGACTCGACGTGCGCGGTGCGGCCGTGCTGCTCTCGACCGGCTGGGACGCGCACTTCGCCACCGCGGAGTACGCGCGCGACGCTCCGTTCCTCACCGAGGACGGTGCGCGGGCGATCGTGGACGGCGGCGCGGTGCTCGTCGGCATCGACTCGCTGAACATCGACGACACCCAGGGCGCGGGGACGCGCCCGGCCCACTCCCTCCTCCTGGGGGCCGGCGTGCACGTCGTCGAGCACCTCACGGGCCTCGGCGAGCTGCCCGCCTCCGGAGCGCGCTTCACCGCGGTGCCGCCGAAGGTGAGCGGATTCGGCACCTTCCCGGTGCGCGCGTTCGCCGTGGTCGACGGGGCCTGAGCGCCCCGGGGCCTGCCGACGGCTCCCGTTATCCTGGAGCGATGCATCCCGCCCTCGCCGCGCTCGGCCGCCGAGTACGACCTCGCACCCGGCTCGCCGCGCTGGGTCGGAGGGTGCGCCCGAGGACCCGCCTCCTGGCGCTCTCCCGCCGGGTCCGGGCCGTGCCGCGCGGGCTCCGCGAGCGCCGAGCGGCGGTCGTCGCCGCGCGTCCGATCGACCACCCCGCCTCGCTCGCGTTCCGGGTCGAGCTGCTGGCGCTGGACCTCGCGAACCGCTTCTCGCGGCGATCCGTCGTCGATCCCGACGGCGAGGTCGTGGTCACCATGACCACGCACGGTGAGCGCATCCGACGCGTGCACGTGGCCCTCGAGTCCATCGCCCGCGGCGACGCCCGACCCGCTCGGCTGGTGCTGTGGCTCGACGACCCGGCGCTCGCCGCCGACCTGCCGCCGGCGCTCCAGCGGCTGCGCCGTCGGGGCCTCGAGGTGCGGCTGGTGGACGGCTACCGAGTGCACACCAAGTACTACCCGCACCTGCTCTCGGGCCGTGCGGGCGAGCGCGACCTGGTCACCTCGGACGACGACATCGTCTACCCGCGCACGTGGCTGCGGGGCCTGCTCGACGCCCGCTCCCGCTACCCGCGCGAGACGGTGCTCTGCTACCGCGCGCACCGCGTCGGCCTCGTCGACGGAGCGGTCGCCCCGTACACGAGCTGGCGCCCGGTCGACGACACCCGCGCGTCCTTCGACGTGTTCGGCACCTCCGTCTCGGGGCAGCTGTTCCCCCGCGCGCTGATGGAGGAGGTCGCGCGGCACGGCGACGCGTTCCGCGAGATCGCTCCCGACGCCGACGACATCTGGCTGCACGTGCGCGCCGTCGACGCCGGCTACCGCATCGCCCAGATCGAGCCCCGTGCTCAGCTGTTCCCCTTCGTCCCGCGCACCCAGCAGACCGGCCTCTACCTCGTGAACTACTGGGACGGCGGCAACGACCGTCAGGCCCGTGCGAGCTACACGGAGGCGGTCACCGCCCGGATCCGCGAGGACGCGACTCCCGATCGGCAGGTGCCCCCCGCATGACCACCGAGACTCCGCCGCTGCGGCTCCTCTTCCTCAGCAACCTCTACCCGCCGCAGGTGCTCGGCGGCTACGAGATGACCTGTGCGCGGGTCGCCGAGGCGATGGCGGCGCGCGGCCACACGGTGCGGGTCCTGACCACGCCCACCTACCTCCCGCCCGAGCCCTCCGGTGTCGAGGTGCACCGCACGCTGAGCCTGCGCACGTACTTCCCGCTGCCGCGCACGGGCGGCGAGATCGCCCAGCTGATGCACCACGAGAGCGCCGTGTCGCGCTTCGAGAACACGCGGATCCTGCTCGAGGAGCTGCGCGACTTCGCTCCGACGCACGTCGTCGCCTTCAACCTGAACGGGCTGGGCGGCCTCGCGCTGATCGATCTGCTGCGCGCGGTCGACGCGAGCTGGATGTGGAACCTGGGCGACCGGGTGCCGAACCAGCTCGTCGACGGACTGCCCGAGCGGGTGCTCGCCGTCTACGGAGCGGACGATCCGCTGCACTTCGCGCGCGGCGAGATCGTGGCGGTCAGCTCGGCCCTGGTCGAGGCGATCGAGGCCGGCGGGCGGCCGCTCGGCGACGTGGAGGTGATCGGCCGCGGAGTGAGTGTGCCGCCGGACACCGGCGCCGAGCGCACCTACCGCGACGGCGGGATCACGCGCTTCACCTTCGCCGCGTCGCTCGGCGAGCACAAGGGCGTCGACCTGGTGCTCGAGGCGGCCGCGGCGCTGGCCGCTGAGACGCGCGACTTCCGGGTCGACCTGTACGGCGACGGCGACGTCGAGGGCTACCGCGCCCGGGCCGCCGAGGCGGGACTCGACGGCGTCGTCGAGTTCCACGGCGCCCGCCCGCGCGAGGAGGTGCTCGCCGCGCACGGGCGGGCCGACGCGTTCCTGTTCCCGACCTGGTCGGGCGAGGCGTTCGGCGTCGCTCCCGTCGAGGCGGCGGCCGCGGGCTGCGTGCCGATCGTCACCGGGACGAGCGGAGTGGCCGAGTTCCTGATCGACGGAGTGGACTGCCTCAAGATCACCCGCTCGGCCGACTCCCTGCTCGCCGCGATGCGCGACGTGGTCACGGGAGCGGTCGATCTGGAGGCCCTCGGCCGGCGCGGGCGGGCGACGGCGCGCGGTCCGCTCTCGTTCGAGCGGTCGGTCGAGCTGATCGAGCGCTCGCTCGTGCGCCGCACCAGGCCGGGCGACCTCGCGGAGCGCACCGCCGACACCGGCCTCGAGGCCGCCATCATGGACAAGGACCGCCGGGCGATGGATCTGCTCCACCGCCGGCTCTCCGGACGGGACGACGACGATGACCAGTGACGACCAGTACCGGGAGGCCCCCGGCTCCGTGCCGACGAAGCTCGGCCGGGGCGGACTCGCCCTGCGCGAGGCCGTGCACCGCCTCGTGGCGCCGTACTTCGAGCAGGCGCGCCTGCGCACCGAGGAGGTCCGCGCCGAGACGGCCGCGCTGCGGGACGAGCTTGTGGCGGTCCGGAGCGAGCTCGGCGGGCTCCGCGACGAGCTCGCGGCGCTGCGGGCCTCCTCCGACGATCTCGGCAGTGCTCTCGCCGAGGCGCGGAGCTCGGCGGACGAGGCGGCCGAGGAGCAGGCTCGACGCCACGATGCGAGCGAGCGTGGCGCGGCCGAGATCGAGGAGCGGCTCCGCGGTGCGGAGCTCGAGCTGCGCGCGGTGACCCGCCGTCTGGCCGACGCGGTCGACGCGGGGCTCTGAGCCCTCAGGCCGGGACGGCCGTGCGCGCGAGCAGCTCGGCGATGCGGCCGGTGCAGCCGCCGCAGCCGGTGCCGGCCCTCGTCGCCGTGCCGATGCACGCGACCGTGTCGTGGCCGGCGGCAGCCGCCTCCGTGATGGTGCCGGCCGAGACGCCGTTGCACCAGCAGACGGTGGCGTCCGGAGCGAACGGGTCGCCGGTCGGGGCGGCTCCCGCATCCGGGGCGTCGAGCCGCAGCAGGCTCGAGCGGTCGGCGGGCAGCTCGGAGCCGCGCTCGAACAGCAGCGTCAGCTCAGCGCCCACACGCGGCAGGCCGACCGAGACGAAACCGCGGAGCACGCCGCCGACCGTCACGAGCTTCGCGTAGCCGCCGCGGGCGGGGTCGGCCCAGACGGTCACCTCGGCGTGGTCGGCGCACGAGGCGGAGTGGGGTGTCACGTCCCACGGCTCGGGGGTCGGGTCGCCGCCCGCGACGAGGTCGACGCCCTCGGCCTTCAGCATGACCACGGCCTGGCGGGCCTCGGGCACGCGCTCGTCGGCCGCGCGCCCGGACGCCTCGGCGGTGATGCGGGCGGCGAGGCGGTCGGCCTGCTGCCAGCCGGGTCCGATCAGTCCGCTGGGCCCGCCCTCGACCCGGCCGTCGGGCAGAGCGGAGCCGCGCGGGGCGACGTGCGCGCAGTCGCCGATCGCGTAGACGTCCGGGTCGCTCCAGCTGCGCTGGTGCTCGTCGACGAGGATCCCGGTCGAGACCGCGAGGTCGGCGCTCGCCGCGAGCTCGGTGCGCGCGCCGACTCCGCAGGACAGCACGAGCAGGTCGCCCTCGATCTGCTTGCCGTCGGCGCAGACGAGCGCCTGGAAGTGCGCGCGGCCGAGGTCGTCGTGGGCCAGCAGGATGCTCTCGGAGCGGGCGTGCGAGACCATGTCGACGCCGGCTGCGCGGGCCGCCGAGGCGAGCATCCGCCCGCCGCCGTGATCGAGATTGCGACCCATGGGGATGTCGCCGTGGTAGACCACGACGACCTCGGCGCCCTGCTCCGCGGCGGCGAGCGCGAACTCGACTCCGAGCACTCCCGCGCCCAGCACGACGATGCGCGAGCCGGTGCGGACGGCCTCGCGGACGACGTGCGCGTCGGCGAGGTCGCGGAGAGCGACGACACGGTCGGGCAGCGGACTTGCGCCCTGATCGAGGGTCTCGGGGGAGGCCGAGCGCACCCGGCGGTCGCGGCGCGAGCGCTCCATCCCGGCGAGCGTGGGCACGTTCGCCCGGGCACCGGTGGCGAAGACGAGGCGGTCGTAGGCGAGGCGCTCGTCGTCGTGCAGGCGCACGACGTTCCGCGCGCGGTCGAGGCCGACGGCGGCCGCGCCGAGGCGGAAGACGACTCCCGCCTCCTCCGCCGTCGCCCGGTCGCCGAGGTCGAGGCGGTCGCGTGCGGCCCGGCCGACGGCGTACTCGGCGAGCAGCACCCGGTTGTAGGCGTCCTCGGGCTCGGCGCCGACGACCGTGAGGGCGACGGACCCGGCGCGGACGGCGGGCAGCAGCTCCTCGACGAAACGCGCGCCGACGGGACCGTAGCCCAGGAGCACCACGCGCTCGGGGGTCTCAGACGGCATCGGGCACTCCTTCCGCGCGGACCCAGACGCGGGTGCGCTTGAACTCCGGCATGGACGAGATCGGATCGACGACCGCCTCCGTCAGCAGATTGGCGCACTGGCGTCCCGCGTAGTGGAAGGGCAGGAAGACGGTGTCGTGGCGGATGTCGGCGGTGACGCTCGCGCGGGCGGTGACGACTCCGCGCGCGTTGCCGATCGAGACGAGGGCGCCGTCGCGCACGCCGAGTCGCGAGGCGGTGGCCGGGTGGATCTCGAGCCGCGCCTCCGGCCGCGCGGCGTCGAGCTCGGCGACCCGGCGGGTCTGCGTGCCCGACTGGTACTGCTGCAGGTAGCGCCCGGTGATCAGCGTCAGCTCGTCGCCGCGGTCGACGACCGAGCGGTCGGCGGCCGAGACCGCGACCAGCCGCGCGCGGCCGTCGGGGTGGCCGAAGCGCTCGCCGAAGGGGCGCGGGGTGCCGGTGCTGCCGACGGGGTAGGGCCAGTAGGCCTCCGCTCCCGTGTCGAGCAGGGCGTGCGAGAGTCCGGAGTAGTCGGCCGGGCCCCCGGCGGAGGCGCGCGCCAGCTCGTCGAACACCTCGGACGGAACGGTCGACCAGGTCGAGGGTGCCTCGAGCCGGCGGGCGAGCTCGCTCAGGATCCAGAGCTCGCTGCGGACGCCCGACGGCGGCTCGAGGGCGCGACGGCGGCGCAGCACCCGGCCCTCGAGCGAGGTCATGGTGCCCTCCTCCTCCGCCCACTGCGGCACAGGCAGGACGATGTCGGCGAGCGCCGCCGTCTCGGAGAGGAAGAAGTCGCAGACCACGAGGGTGTCGAGCGCCTCGAGCCCCGCCCGCACCGCGTCGACGTCGGGCGCCGAGACGACCACGTTCGAGCCGTGCACGAGGAGGCACTGGACGGAGCGGCCGAGTTCGCCGAGCAGCGCGACGGCCGGCAGTCCGGGCCCCGGGATCGACGCCTCGTCGACTCCCCAGACCCCGGCGACGTGGCGACGCGCCTCCGGATCGCGGATCGAGCGGTAGCCGGGCAGCTGGTCGGCCTTCTGGCCGTGCTCGCGCCCGCCCTGCCCGTTGCCCTGACCGGTGAGGGTGCCGTAGCCCGAGCCGGGGCGGCCGACGAGGCCCAGGATGAGGGACAGGTTGATCGCCGCGGTGGCGGTGTCGGTGCCGTCGACGTGCTGCTCGACCCCGCGGCCGGTGAGCACGTAGGAGCGGCCCTCGGCGAGCCGCCGCGCTGTGCGGCGCAGCAGCTCGACCGGCACGCCGGTGACGGAGGAGGTGCGCTCGGGCCACCACGACGCGACGCTGCGGCGGACCGCGTCGAAGCCGGTCGTCCGCGCCTCGAGGTACTCCGCGTCGGCGAGCCCCTCCGCGAGCACGAGGTGCGTGAGCCCGAGCAGCAGGGCGAGGTCGGTGCCGGGAGCCGGCTGCAGGTGCGTTCCCGCGCCGTCCTCGGTGAGGCGGGCGGTGGCGGAGCGGCGCGGATCGACGACCACGAGACCGCCGCGCGAGCGCGCCCCGGCCAGGTGCGCCAGGAACGGCGGCATGGTCGCCGCGACGTTCGAGCCGAGCAGGAGGATCGTGTCGGCCTCGTCGAGATCGGCCACCGGGAACGGGAGCCCGCGATCGACTCCGAACGCCCGGTTGCCGGCCGCCGCGGCCGAGGACATGCAGAACCGGCCGTTGTAGTCGATCCGCGAGGTGCCGAGGGCGATCCGGGCGAACTTGCCCAGCTGGTACGCCTTCTCGTTGGTGAGACCGCCGCCGCCGAAGACCGCGACCGCGTCGGCGCCGCGGCGGAGACGGGTCGACACGACCGCCTCCGCCACCGCGTCCAGCGCCCGCTCCCACGTCACCTCGGCGAAGGAGCCGTCCGCGCCGCGCAGGAGCGGTGCGCGGAGCCGCTGCCCGCTCGCGAGCAGCTCGGCCGACGTCCAGCCCTTGGCGCACAGCCCGCCCCGGTTCGTCGGGAACTCCCGCCCGGCGACGGCGATCGGCGTCGGTGCGTCGACCGGCGTCAGCGTCATCGCGCACTGCAGCGCGCAGTAGGGGCAGTGGGAGTCGACTCCCGCGGGGGCGGACGGTGCGGCGGCGGTCTCCATGCCTAGATCCTGGTCCCCGTCGTCGCGGCGAGGCGGAGGTAGACGCCCGCCGTGATCGCGAGCATCACCGCGTAGGCGCCCACGAACCAGCCCAGGGCCGTCGTGTAGTCGCCGAACTCGGTCTTCGAGAAGCCCAGGAGCTGCGGGATGACGAAGCCGCCGTAGGCGCCGATGGCCGAGATGAGGCCGAGGGCGGCGGCCGCCTTGCGCTGGGCGCCGACGCCGTCGCTGCCCGATTGGCGGGCGCGCAGGGCGAAGACGGTGGGGATCATCCGGTAGGTCGCCCCGTTGCCGATGCCCGCCGCGGCGAACAGCACGAGGAAGCCGAGGAGGAACAGCCAGAAGCTGCCCAGCGGGAGCGTCGCGATGACT
The DNA here is from genome assembly GCF_920939495.1 of Rathayibacter sp. Leaf248. NCBI lineage: Bacteria > Bacillati > Actinomycetota > Actinomycetes > Micrococcales > Microbacteriaceae > Rathayibacter > Rathayibacter sp. Leaf248. The sequence goes on from NZ_CAKLAV010000002.1 coordinate 605,617, forward strand.
CCGACGATGCCGGCGCCCATCGCGATGAACGCGACGATCGTGACCGGCGCCCCGCCGAAGCGGTCGGCGAGGCGGCCGCCGTAGGGACGGGAGAGCGAGCCGACGAGGGCGCCGAGGAACGCGAGCGTGAGGGTCGCGGAGCCGACGGCGAAGGTCGAGTACTCGGGGAACGTGTCGGCGATGAGCTTGGGGAACACCCCGGCGAAGCCGATGAAGGAGCCGAAGGTGCCGATGTAGAGCACGGCCAGGATCCACAGGTGCGGCTCGCGCAGAGCGGCGAGGGAGGCGGCGACGTCGGCCTTGGCGGTGGAGAGGTTGTCCATCCGCTTGTACGCCCCGATCATGGCGACGACGATCAGGGGCACCCAGATCCAGCCGGCGAGCGGCAGGTTCACGGTCGCCGCGGCTCCGATCGTGATGGCGATCGGCACGATCAGCTGTGCGACGGCCGCACCCAGGTTGCCGCCCGCGGCGTTGAGCCCGAGTGCGTAGCCCTTCTGCGCGTGGGGGTAGAAGAAGGTGATGTTCGCCATGGAGCTGGCGAAGTTGCCGCCGCCGAAGCCGGCGAGCGCCGCGATGAGCAGCATCACTCCGAAGGGCGTCTCGGGGTTCCCGACCGCGAGCGCCAGCCCGATGCTCGGGATGAGGAGGAGGCCGGCCGAGACGATGGTCCAGTTGCGCCCGCCGAAGCGGGGGACCATGAAGGTGTAGGGGATCCGGAGCGTCGCCCCGACCAGGCTCGGCATCGAGATCAGCCAGAAGATCTCGCCCGTGGTGAAGTCGAAGCCCGCCGCCGGAAGCTGCACCACGACGACCGACCAGAGCTGCCAGACGACGAAGCCGAGGAACTCGGCGAAGATCGACCAGCGCAGGTTGCGGCCGGCGACGGAGCGCCCCTCCGCCTGCCACTGCGCGGGGTCCTCGGGGTTCCAGCCGTCGATCCAGCGGCCGGGTCGGCGGGTGATGCCGGAGCCGGGAGCAGCGGTGGCGGGGGCGGTGGTCGGTGGTGCAGCAGTCATCGTGGTCCTCCGGGGAAGGGTCGGCGCGCGCGGGGGCGCGCTCGGGAAGGGGAGGTGGAGCGGTGGTGGTGCGGGGGGAGCGGAGTGCTCAGGCGTGGCGCCCGAACAGCTCCGAGACGATGTCGACGAGCTCGCGCGCGGGCGGATCGACGGCCGTGAGAAGAGGAGCGGACGCGACGTCCGCGCCTGCGGAGGCGGCCAGACCGGCGAAGTAGCCGGGGGCCAGGAGGTAGGTCGAGACGACGACGCGCGCGCTGGGGTGGGCCGCGCGCTCGGCGGTGACCGCATCGGCGACGCGCGGCTCGGCGGCCGAGATGAACGAGACGCTCACCTCGCGGCCGAGCTGGGCGGCGAGCAGGCGCCCGGTGGTCCAGCAGTCGGCGACCGCCCCGGCGTCGCTGGAGCCGGCGGCGGCGAGCACGATCCGGTCGCCCTCGCGAAGGCCCGCCTCGTGCAGGCGGCGGGCGAGGACCGTCGCGAGCCGCGGATCCGGCCCGAGCGCGCCGGTGACCCGCACGGGTCGCTCCGCCTCGGCCGCGGCCTCGGCGAGGTCGACGTGCACGTGGTAGCCGGCGCTGAGCAGCAGCGGGACGACGACCGCGGGGCGACCGGGCTCGAGCGTGCCGAGGGTCTCGGGCACGTCCGGCTGCTGCACGTCCACGAAGGAGTCGAGCACGTCGAGCGCGGGGTTCGCAGTCCGCACCGCGTCGACCAGCGCGGCGACGGCGCGGCGGCCGTCGTCGTCCGAGGTGCCGTGCGAGGCGGCGACGAGGGCGGTCCGCTGGGCCACCTCGATCACGCCGTCCGACTCCCGCACACTCCACGTCGCGAGGTGCAGCGACTCGGAGGTGTAGCACCGGCCGGTCTCGAGGTCGAAGACGTCCTTGTGCAGCGGCGAGGCGATCGTGGCGCGCTGCACGCCGTCGACGTTCCGCGAGCCGACGATGCCGCGCGAGAGCACGGCGGCCCCCGTCGCGGGGTCGAGGTTCGAGACGGCGAAGACGCGTCCGTCCGGGAGGAGGAAGAGCGCGAGCTGGACGCCGCCGACGAGCGCGGCCTCGCCCCAGAGCGGCTCGAGCTCGAGGCGGTTGCAGACGGGGACCCAGGTCGTGGTCGACGAGGGGGAGCGGGTCAGGTCGAGGAGTGTCATGGTCCCGCCTTCTCGATCGAGGATCCCGCAGCCGATCGGAGGCGGTGAAGGACACGGTAGGGACCCCGCGTTTCAGCCGATGACGTCTGCGGTGTCCCGGGCGTAACGAAGCTCTCACGACCGCTCCGCGGCACCGTGAGACGCCCGTCACAGAGCGTTACGTCCGGGCAACGGCGGGGAAACGGCGCCTGCCTACGGTGGACCCCATGACAACCGCAGGAGCGAACCCCGCCGCCGACGCCCCCCGACGCGTGCTCGTCGTCGGCGCCGGCCCCGCCGCGCACCGCCTGGTCGACGCGCTCGTCGCGCGGGCCGACTCCGCTCTCGACATCACCGTCTTCGGCGAGGAGGTGCACCACCCCTACGACCGCGTCGCGCTCTCGAAGCGGCTCGAGGGGCGCGTGGACCTGACCCTCGGCGACGGCGCCCTGTGGGAGTCGGCGCGGCTGATCACCTCCTCCCGCGTCGTCGCGATCGACCCCGAGCACCCCCGCGTCGAGCTGGCCGACGGCCGCTGGTTCGAGGGCGACGAGATCGTGCTGGCGACCGGCTCCTCCGCCACGGTGCCCCCGATCGCCGGTGCCGAGCACGGCCGCGTCTACCGCACGCTCGAGGACGTCGACTCGCTCGTGGCGGACCTCGCCGCCTTCCAGGAGCGCAAGGGCCGCCCGGCGAACGTGGTCGTGGTCGGAGGAGGGCTGCTCGGCCTCGAGGCCGCGGGCGGCGCGCACCGGCTCGGCGCGCGCACCGCGCTCATCCACTCCGGCCGCTGGCTGATGAGCGCGCAGCTCGACGAGGGTGCGGGCCAGGCGCTGGGCCGCATCATCTCGGCGCAGGGCATCGCGCTGCACCTCGGCAACCGGCCCACCGAGATCCTCACCTCGCCCACCGGCACCGTGCTCGGCGTCACCCTGACCGACGGCTCGAGCATCGGCGCCGACCTCGTCGTCTTCTCGATCGGGATCACCGCTCGCGACGAGCTGGCGCGCGCGGTCGGCATCGACGTCGCTCCGCGCGGGGGAGTGGTGGTCGATGACGCCTGCCGCACCAGCCGCGAGCACGTCTGGGCCATCGGCGAGGTCGCCGCGATCCAGGGGCGCACGGTCGGCCTGGTCGCACCGGCCAACGCGATGGCCGAGGTCGTCGCCGACCGGCTGCTCGGCGGCGACGCGACGTTCCCCGGAGTGGACGACGCCACCAAGCTCAAGCTCTCGGGCGTCGAGGTGGCCAGCTTCGGTGACGCGCTCGGGGCGGGCGAGGGCGCCCTCGAGGTCGTCTACGCCGACCCGGCCCGCGGGCTGTACCAGAAGATCGTCGTCTCGGACGATGCGAAGACCCTGCTGGGCGGCATGTTCGTCGGCGACGCCGGCCCCTACTCCTCCCTCCGCCCCCTGCTCGGCCGCGAGCTGCCCGCCGAGCCCAGCGCGTACCTCGCGGCGGCCGGCGCCGAGGCTCCGAGCGGCGACCTGCCCGACGACGTCCAGCTCTGCTCGTGCAACAACGTCTCGGTGGGCGAGGTGCGCCACGCCATCGGCGAGGGCTGCACCGAGCTCGGGCCGCTGAAGGCCTGCACCCGCGCCGGCACGCAGTGCGGCTCCTGCGTCCCCCTGGTCAAGAAGCTGCTCGACACCGAGCTCACCCGCGCCGGCGTGGAGGTGTCGCGCGCGCTCTGCGAGCACGTCTCGCTCAGCCGCAGCGAGCTGTTCGAGTCGGTGCGGATCCTGGGCCTCCACTCGGCCGAGCAGGTCATGGAGCGGTTCGGCTCGGGCCTCGGCTGCGATGTCTGCAAGCCCGTGATCGCCTCCGTCCTCGCGACGCAGACCAACGCCTACATCCTCGACAAGGGCCAGGCGCCCCTGCAGGACACCAACGACCGGGCGCTGGCCAACATGCAGAAGGACGGCACGTACTCGGTCGTCCCGCGCATCCCGGGCGGCGAGATCACGCCCGCCAAGCTCAAGGTCATCGCCGAGGTGGCCGAGCAGTACGGCCTCTACACGAAGATCACCGGCGGCCAGCGGATCGACATGTTCGGCGCCCGCCTCGAGCAGCTGCCCGAGATCTGGACCCTGCTGGTCGACGCCGGCTTCGAGTCGGGCCAGGCCTACGGCAAGTCGCTGCGCACGGTGAAGTCGTGCGTCGGATCGACGTGGTGCCGCTACGGCGTGCAGGACGCGGTCGGCATGGCCATCTTCCTCGAAGAGCGCTACCGCGGCCTGCGCTCCCCGCACAAGTTCAAGCTGGGCGTCAGCGGATGCGCGCGCGAGTGCGCGGAGGCGCGCGGCAAGGACATCGGCGTGATCGCGACCGACACCGGCTGGAACCTCTACGTCGGCGGCAACGGCGGCTACCAGCCCGCCCACGCGCAGCTGCTCGCGCAGGACCTCGACGACGCCACGCTCGTGCAGTACATCGACCGCTACGTGATGTACTACGTCCGCACGGCCGAGCGCCTCCAGCGCACGGCCCGCTGGCAGGAGGACCTGCCCGGCGGCCTCGACCACGTGCGCGAGGTGGTCTGCGAGGACTCGCTCGGGATCGCCGCCGAACTGGAGGCCGCCATGGCGACCCACGTGGACACCTACGTCGACGAGTGGGCGGCGACCCTGGCCGACCCCGATCGGCTGCGCCGCTTCCGCTCGTTCGTGAACGCGCCCGACACCGCGGATCCGCGGGTCTCGACGGTGCGCGAGCGCGGGCAGATCCGGCCGGCGGGGAGCGACGAGCGCTCCGACGGGCCGGTGCTGGTGGCGGGGACGACGATCCCGGTCGGGCCGGTGAGCGTCGTGGGGCCGCCGGCGTCGCTGGCGGCGTCCGCTTCCGCTTCGGTGAAGGAGTCCTGATGCAGCTCTCGCTCGATCTGACCGGCCGGCGCGTGCTCGTCGTGGGCACCGCCTCCGGGACCCGCCGCGTGCTCGCCCGCTACCGCGCCGCAGGGGCGGTTGTCGAGCGGCGCGAGGCCGACGACGCGCTGCCCGTGCGGCTCGCCTCCGCGTCGCTCCTGGCCGCCGGATGCCCGGCGCTCCTCGTCTGGGTCGAGGGAGCCGCCGAGCTGCGCGCCGCCGCCTCCGCCGAGGCCGCCCGGCACGGGATCTGGACCGTCGACGAGGCCGGCGCTCCCCACCGGCCCCTCGGGCACGTGAGCATCGTCGGGGGCGGCCCCGGCGACTCCGATCTGATGACGCTCGCCGCGCATCGCGCGCTGCGCGAGGCGGACGTCGTGCTCTACGACCGCCTCGGCCCGCACGACGGCCTCGCCGACCGGGCGCCCGGAGCCGAGCTCATCGACGTGGGCAAGACGCCCGGCCACCACGCGGTGCCGCAGCACGAGATCGAGCGGCTGATGGTCGCCCGCGCGCTCGACGGCCTGGACGTGGTGCGGCTGAAGGGCGGCGACCCGTTCGTCTTCGGCCGCGGCTCCGAGGAGGTGCGCGCCTGCCGCGTCGCCGGCGTGCCCGTCACGGTCGTGCCAGGAGTGACGAGCGCGATCTCGGTGCCGGCAGCCGCGGGCATCCCGGTCACGCACCGCGAGGTCAGCCGCGCGTTCACGGTGGTCTCGGGCCACGCCCCCTTCAGCGAGGAGGAGCTCGGGCACCTGGCCGGGCTGGGCGGCACGCTCGTCGTCCTCATGGGCGTGAACACCCTCCCGCACCTGGTCGCCGGGCTGCAGCGCGCGGGCATGACCGCCCAGATGCCGCTCGCGATCGTCGAGCGCGGCTGGTCGCACGCCCAGCGCACCACGATCACCTCCGTCGGCGAGGTGATGGGGCTGCTGGCCGACCTCGCCCCGCGCTCTCCCGCGGTCATCGTCATCGGCGAGGTCGTGCGCCAGGCCTCGTGCGATGATTCTCAGGATCCCGAGAGCATCGCCCGCGCGGTCGATGCGCTGACGACGTGAGAGCCCGAGGGGGCCGCCGATGAGCACCACCGACGCACCCGACTCCGACGCCTCCTCACCGGGATTCCGGCCCGACCAGCTCGTCGGCTTCCGCATCGGCGTGACCTCCGACCGCCGCTCCGAGGACCTCATCGCCGCCTTCGAGCGCCGCGGCGCCGACGTCACCCACGCGCCCACCATCCGGATGCGCGGCATCGACACCGAGGGCGTCCTCGAGGACGAGACCCGCGCGATCGTCGCCGGGCGCCCCGACGTGCTGCTCGCGACGACCTCCTACGGGATGCGCCGCTGGCTCGAGGCGGCCGACGCCGCGGGCCTGGGCGACGAGCTCACCGACGCGCTCTCGGCCGCGCGGATCCTCGTCCGGGGTCCGAAGGCCCGCGGAGCCGTCCGCGCCGCCGGCCTCGACGACCACGGCATGAGCGAGCGCGAGACCACCACCTCCCTCGTCGACCTGGCCCTGCGCGAGGGAGTGGACGGCCGCACGATCGCGGTGCAGCTGCACGGCTTCACCGACCCGCACCAGCTCGAGCGCCTGACCGACGCGGGCGCGACGGTCCTCACCGCCGCCCCCTACCGCTGGAGCGTGCACGAGGACTCGGCGCGGGTCCTCCGCCTGATCGAGGCGATCTGCTGCGGCGGGATCGACGCCGTCACCTTCACCAGCGCCCCCGCGGTCGAGGCCCTCTTCACGGTCGCCGAGGCCGCGGGCCGGCTCGACGCCCTGCAGGCCGCGTTCCGCGAGACGGTCGTCGCCGCGGCGGTCGGCCCCGTCACTGCGGCACCGCTCGTCGAGGCGCAGATCCTGCCGATCGTCCCCGACCGGTTCCGGATGGGCGCCCTCATCCGCCTGCTCTGCGAGCACCTCGAGCAGAGCGCCCCGCGCATCGAGACCGCGTACGGACCCCTCGAGCTCCGCGGCCGCCACGCCGTGCTCGCGGGGGAGCGGGTGCCGCTGACCCCGGTGGCGCTGGCGCTGTTCCGCACCCTGGTCGCCGCCGAGGGCGCGACCGTCGCGCGCGGCGTGCTCGCCGCCTCCGCCCCCGAGGCGCTCGACGACCACGCGGTCGACGTCGCGATCAGCCGCCTGCGCCAGTCGCTCCCGGAGCCGCGCCTCGTCGCGACGGTCATCAAGCGCGGCTACCGCCTCGCGACCCCGCTCTAAGCGTGCCCCCTGTGGTCTGCGGGTCGCCGTTGGACACTTTCTGCTGCTGTGACGGCTCTGTAGCCGCAGAAAGTGTCCAACGGCATCAGTGCCCGGTTCGCCAGCCGGCTGCCAGGAGTCGCGCGCGGACGCGGGCGGCGCACCCCGCCGGGTCGCGGGTGAAGGAGGTCCCCGCGATCCGCACGATCGAGTATCCGGCCGCGGCCATCCTCTCGTAGCGGATCAGGTCGCGGTCCCACTGCGCGCGGTCGGTGCGGTGGTGATCGCCCTCGTACTCTCCGCCGACTCCCCAGTCCGGGTAGAAGACGTCCACCCGTCCGAGGAACGAGCCCTCCGCGTCGAACAGCTCGATCTGGAGCTCCGGCTCGGGAAGTCCCGCATCCAGGAGCGCGAGCCTGAAGTGGGTCTCGCGTCGCGACTCGGCCCCTGAGCGCACGAGAGCGAGAGCGCGCCTGGCGGCTCGGGCTCCTGGGCCGGTGAAGCCGGCGACGCGGCGCTGGAGCTCGTCGCGGGTGATCCAGGGGCGCCGATCCCCGACGACCTGTCGCACCGGTGCGCGCACCAGCGCGTCCCCGACCGCCACGAGGTCCTCGACAGCGAGCACGGTCGCAAGGTGGCAGAAGAGGCTCGCGCCGTCGACGAGGCGCAGTCCGTGTCGGAGGACGGCGCGCACGTCCGGGTCGCGGATCGAGTGCCCGACCACACCTCGCCGCCGCGGAGCTCGGCCGGGATGCCGGACCGCGACGTGCAGCGGCTCGTCCTCAGCCTCACGCGGCAGATCGAGTGGCCACAGTCGAGCTGCGGTGAGGTGACTGAAGACGGCTCCGTCGCCGAGCACGGTGGAGAGGGCGCGGGCGCGAGCGGCGACGGTCGTCGGTGATCCTCGCGGGGTCCGCACCCCCGAGTGGGGCCTGTCGAGATCTGATGCGCGCAGGCGTGCGGCGGTGACGCCGGTCGCGGCGGCCTCGGCGACCGAGAACGCACGTCCGGGCAAGCCGTCGGGGAGTGGGGAGGGCTGTCGCATCCGGGAAGAATGCCCCGGATCGGTGGATCCCCGCTCCCGTTCTCCACAGGTCGGCGGGCCGAGCACGGCTGCCAGAATGGGGCGCATGAGCAGCGCAGCCCTCCGTGTCGTGATCGCCCCCGACTCCTTCAAGGGGTCCGCGACGGCCGTCGAGGTCGCGGAGGCGCTCGCCGAGGGCTGGAGCGAGGAGCGTCCCGGAGACGAGGTCGTGCTCGCTCCGATGGCCGACGGCGGGGAGGGGACGGTCGACGCGTTCGAGGTCGCCGTCCCCGAGGCGGCGCGGCACACGCTCACCGTGACCGGGCCCGACGACGGGCCCGTCGAGACCTCGTGGCTGCTGCTGCCGGACGGCGCGGCGGTCGTCGAGCTCGCCTCCGGCAGCGGCATCACCCTGCTCGATCCGCTCCGCCCCCTGACCGCGCACACCCGGGGGTTCGGGCAGGCGATCGCGGCCGCTCTCGACGCCGGGGCGCACTCGCTCCTGCTGGCGATCGGCGGCAGCTCCTCCACCGACGGCGGAGTCGGGGCCCTCCGCGAGCTGGGCGCGCGCTTCCTCACCGTGTCCGGGCACGAGATCGCAGACGGCGGAGGCGCCCTGCACGACCTCGCGGCCGTCGACCTGCACGCGCTGCGGCGGGTTCCGGTCGGCGGCGCGCTGATCCTCAGCGACGTGACGAACCCGCTGCTGGGCGACTCCGGAGCAGCGCACGTGTTCGGACCGCAGAAGGGCGCCTCACGCGACGACGTGCTGCGGCTCGACGACGGGCTGCGGCACCTGGCCGCGTACCTCGACGCCGATCCGGAGGAGGCGGGCACGGGCGCGGCCGGCGGCACCGGGTTCGGCCTGCTCGCATGGGGCGCCCGCCTCGCCCCCGGCTCGGCCGCCGTGGGCGAGGCGCTCGGCCTCCCCGCGCTGATCAACGGTGCGGACGTCGTGCTCACGGGGGAGGGGCGCTTCGACGCCCAGTCGAGGGCGGGGAAGGTGCCGTCCTACCTCCTGGGGCTGGCGGAGGAGGCCGGTGCGCGGGCGATGCTGGTCGCCGGAGCGATCCAGGCGCCCACCACGGGCTTCGCCGCGTCGGGCTCGCTGGTCGAGGCCGCGGGGTCGGCCGCCGCGGCGATCGCGGACCCGCTGCCGTACCTGAGGGCAGTGGCGCGGGACCTGGCGCGCCTGGCCTGAGAACTCTCGGCCGCGCCCCCGGTGTCGGTGGTGCGGCCTACCGTTCGAGCATGATCCCGGACGCACGACGACCCCTACATGTGGTGGTCCGACCCTGCCTCCGACCCCGGATGTCGGGAACAGCGACACGCCGACGAGCGTTGTACACAGGGAACACCGGGAGCCTCTCCACAGCGGTGGATAACTCCGGGCGATCCGCGTCCTCGCGCGGATCCGCGGGCCTCGGCCTGTGGATGAACGGGGGACGAACCGGTGCATAACTACACGAATGTAACTACTAGCCCTAGTGGGCTCCCGCCGGGCGCCCCCCTATATGTAGTATTGCTGAGCAGGTCGGGGCGAGCGCCCCTCCGGCGCCCAGCACCACCCCAGACGTACCATTCACGACCGTCTCCCACCCCGATCGGCACGCCGACGGAACGCCTCGGAGCCGGCCCAGGACACCCTCCCGGAAAGGACGACACGCATGGCCGTGACGGTCTACACCAAGCCCTCCTGCGTTCAGTGCACGGCGACCTACCGCGCCCTCGACAGCAAGGGCATCGACTACGAGGTGTTCGACCTCTCCGTCGACGAGAAGGCCCTCGAGGCCGTCAAGGCGCTCGGCTACCTGCAGGCGCCCGTCGTCATCACCGACGACGACCACTGGAGCGGCTTCCGCCCCGACAAGATCGCGACCCTCGGGGCCTGACACCCCTCGCCGCCCGCGTCCCTCCCCGACGCGGCGGCCCCACGCTCCGCCGGTCCGGGTGGGCAGGTTCTGCCCCGGACCGGCGGAGGATCCGAGTCGCGAGGCTCGGGTCCTCACCGGAACGACCGCCACGACGCCCCGCAGGGCACCCGGAGGAGGAGCACACGATGAGTGAGCTCGTCTACTTCTCCAGCAGCTCGGGCAACACGCACCGCTTCATCGAGAAGCTGGGGCGGCCCGCGCAGCGCATCCCGCTGCACTCGCACCGCGACGGGGCGAAGGCCGACACGCTCCACGTCGACGAGCCCTACGTGCTCGTCCTGCCGACCTACGGCGGCGGGATCGACGGGGGAGCGGTGCCCAAGCAGGTCATCCGGTTCCTGAACCAGCCCCGCAACCGCTCCCTGCTCCGCGGCGTCATCGGCGCCGGCAACACGAACTTCGGCGAGGCCTACTGCCTCGCCGGCGACATCATCGCGAGGAAGTGCGCCGTGCCGCACCTCTACCGCTTCGAAGTATTCGGAACCCCCGACGACGTCCGCGCCGTCGACGAAGGATTGGACACGTTTTGGACGCAGCAGTGATCGACGCCCCCCGGGACGCCGCGCAGATGGACTACCACTCGCTCAACGCGATGCTGAACCTGTACGGCCCGAACGGAGAGATCCAGTTCGACAAGGACCGCGAGGCCGCTCGCGAGTACTTCCTGCAGCACGTCAACCAGAACACCGTGTTCTTCCACTCCCTCAAGGAGCGCCTGGACTACCTGGTCGAGAAGGAGTACTACGAGCAGGCCGTGCTCGATCAGTACTCGTTCGAGTTCATCCAGCAGCTGAACGACCTCGCCTACTCCAAGAAGTTCCGCTTCGCGACGTTCCTCGGCGCCTTCAAGTACTACACGTCGTACACGCTCAAGACGTTCGACGGGAAGCGCTACCTCGAGCGCTTCGAGGACCGCGTCGTGATGACCGCCCTCGGACTCGCCCAGGGCGACGAGAAGCTCGCCGTCGCCCTCGTCGAGGAGATCGTCGCCGGCCGCTTCCAGCCCGCGACCCCCACGTTCCTCAACACGGGCAAGGCCCAGCGCGGCGAGCTCGTCTCGTGCTTCCTGCTGCGCATCGAGGACAACATGGAGTCGATCGCCCGCGGCATCAACTCCGCGCTGCAGCTGTCCAAGCGCGGCGGCGGAGTGGCGCTCTCGCTCTCCAACATCCGCGAGGCCGGCGCCCCGATCAAGCAGATCGAGAACCAGTCCTCGGGCATCATCCCCGTGATGAAGCTCCTGGAGGACAGCTTCAGCTACGCCAACCAGCTCGGCGCCCGCCAGGGTGCGGGAGCCGTGTACCTCTCGGCGCACCACCCCGACATCCTGCGCTTCCTCGACACCAAGCGTGAGAACGCCGACGAGAAGATCCGCATCAAGACGCTGTCCCTCGGCGTCGTCGTGCCCGACATCACGTTCGAGCTCGCGAAGAACAACGAGGACATGTACCTCTTCTCGCCGTACGACGTCGAGCGCGTCTACGGCCTGCCCTTCGGTGACATCTCGATCTCCGAGAAGTACCGCGAGATGGTCGACGACCCGCGCATCAAGAAGACCAAGATCTCGGCGCGCGAGTTCTTCCAGACCATCGCCGAGATCCAGTTCGAGTCGGGCTACCCCTACATCGTGTTCGAGGACACGGTGAACAAGGCGAACCCGATCAAGGGCCGCATCAACATGTCGAACCTGTGCTCCGAGATCCTGCAGGTCAACACGCCGACGACCTACAACGAGGACCTCTCCTACGCCACCATCGGCAAGGACATCTCCTGCAACCTCGGCTCGATGAACATCGCGCTGACCATGGACTCGCCCGACTTCGGCCGCACCATCGAGACCGCGATCCGCGGCCTCACCTCGGTGTCGGACCAGTCGCACATCACCTCGGTCCGCTCGATCGAGGACGGCAACGACAAGTCGCACGCCATCGGCCTGGGCCAGATGAACCTGCACGGCTACCTCGCCCGCGAGCGCATCCACTACGGATCCGAGGAGGGCATCGACTTCACCAACATCTACTTCTACTCGGTGCTGTTCCACGCCCTGCGCGCCTCCAACAACATCTCGATCGAGCGCGGCACCACCTTCGAGGGCTTCGCCGACTCGAAGTACGCCTCGGGCGAGTTCTTCGACACCTACACCGAGAAGGAGTGGGCTCCCGCCACCGAGCGCGTCGCCCGCCTCTTCGCCGAGGCCGGCATCGCCGTCCCCACCCAGGACGACTGGCGCTCGCTCAAGGCCTCGGTCATGGAGCACGGCATCTACAACCAGAACCTGCAGGCCGTCCCGCCGACAGGCTCGATCTCGTACATCAACAACTCGACGTCCTCGATCCACCCGATCGCGTCGAAGATCGAGATCCGCAAGGAGGGCAAGCTCGGCCGCGTCTACTACCCGGCGCCGTTCATGACGAACGACAACCTGGAGTACTACCAGGACGCGTACGAGATCGGCTACGAGAAGATCATCGACACCTACGCCGCGGCGACGCAGCACGTCGACCAGGGCCTCTCGCTGACGCTGTTCTTCAAGGACACCGCGACCACCCGCGACATCAACCGCGCGCAGATCTACGCCTGGCGCAAGGGCATCAAGACCATCTACTACATCCGTCTCCGCCAGCTCGCGCTGGAGGGCACGGAGGTCGACGGCTGCGTCAGCTGCATGCTGTAGCGCCCGCCGCTGCCCCTTTCGACACCTCTGCACGACCTATCCGCACGAAGAAGAGATCATGACTCCCCCTGAGAAGCTCAAGCTGGTCAGCCACGTCAACGCCATCAACTGGAACCGCATCCAGGACGACAAGGACGTGGAGGTCTGGAACCGCCTCACGAGCAACTTCTGGCTGCCCGAGAAGGTCCCGCTGTCCAACGACATCCAGTCGTGGAACACGCTGACCCACGAGGAGCAGCAGCTCACGATGCGCGTGTTCACGGGCCTGACCCTGCTCGACACCATCCAGGGCACGGTCGGCGCGGTCTCGCTCATACCCGATGCGATCACCCCGCACGAGGAGGCCGTCTACACGAACATCGCGTTCATGGAGTCGGTGCACGCGAAGAGCTACTCGTCGGTCTTCTCGACGCTGTCCAACACCCAGGACATCGACGAGGCGTTCCGCTGGTCCGTGGAGAACCCGAACCTTCAGAAGAAGGCCGAGATCGTCATGGACTACTACCGCGGCGACGACCCGCTGAAGCGCAAGGTCGCCTCGACGCTGCTCGAGTCGTTCCTCTTCTACTCCGGCTTCTACCTGCCGATGTACTGGTCCTCGCGGGCCAAGCTCACCAACACGGCCGACCTCGTGCGCCTCATCATCCGCGACGAGGCCGTGCACGGCTACTACATCGGCTACAAGTTCCAGAAGGGCCTCGAGCGCGTCGACCAGGCCAAGCGCGACGAGATCAAGGACTATACGTTCTCGCTGCTCTACGAGCTCTACGACAACGAGGCGCAGTACACGCAGGACCTCTACGACCAGCTCGGCCTGACCGAGGACGTCAAGAAGTTCCTGCACTACAACGCCAACAAGGCCCTGATGAACCTCGGCTACGAGCCGATGTTCCCCAAGCAGGTCACCGATGTGAACCCCGCGATCCTGTCGGCCCTCTCGCCCAACGCGGACGAGAACCACGACTTCTTCTCGGGCTCCGGCTCCTCCTACGTGATCGGCAAGGCCGTGAACACCGAGGACGAGGACTGGGACTTCTAGGCGTCGACACCACGTCCGGTCCTCCACGGCGAACGGCCCCTCCCCGACACGGGTGAGGGGCCGTTCCTCGTTCCCGGGCGCCGGGCACTCAGAGCGGCAGGCGCATCAGCACCCGCGGGAAGCCGTTCAATACCGAGGTGGTGTCGGCCGCCCACGAGAAGCCGGCGCGCTCGAACAGAGCGCGGGTGCCGACGTACGCCATCGTCTGCTCGACCTTCGCACCGCGGTTGTCGACCGGGTAGCCCTCGATCGCCGGAGCGCCGTGAGACCGAGCGAAGTCGACGGCTCCCGCGAGTAGGGCGTGCGAGATGCCGCGGCGGCGGAAGCCCGGGCGGACGCGGATGCACCAGACGGTCCACACGTCGAGGTCGTCGACGTGCGGGATCCTGCGGTTCTTCGCGTAGCTCGTGTCGGCGCGGCGGTGCACGGCGGCCCAGCCCGTCACCTCGTCGCCGTCGTAGGCGAGCACGCCGGGCGGGGGATCCTGCGCCACCAGTTCGCGCATCCGCTCGCCCCGCGCAGGACCGCGGAGGGAGGTGTTCTCGGTGGAGGAGAGCAGCCGGTAGCTCAGGCACCAGCACACGCTCGCATCCGCTCGCTTCGGCCCGTTCATGATCGCGACGTCGTCGAAGACGGACGCCGGGCGCACCTCGATCGTCATGAGGGCACCCTGGCACCGGGGGAGGGGCGCGGGCAAGCGTGCTGATTCACCACTCCGTCGCATGAATCGCACCAGCACCCGCTGTTGGACGCCACTCAGCCGGCCCCCCTACCGTGGGGGAGTACCCGACGAAGGAGTCCCTCTTGAAGCACGTCCCCCTCGGTGCCTCCGGCATCGAATCCCCGAACGTCGTCCTCGGCCTCATGCGCATCCCCGACATGACCGACGACGCCATCCGCGATCTCGTGCGCACCGCGCGCGACTCCGGCATCGACTTCTTCGACCACGCCGACGTCTACGGCAATGCCGTGCACCACTGCGAGGAGCGCTTCGCCGAGGCGATGCAGCTCACCCCGTCCCAGCGCGACGAGATCGTGCTGCAGACCAAGTGCGGCATCGTCGGCGACGGCCCCTACTTCGACTTCTCCTACGAGCACATCGTCGAGTCCGTCGAGGGGTCGCTGAAGGCTCTTCGGACCGACCGCATCGACGTGCTGCTCCTGCACCGCCCCGACGCGCTCGTCGAGCCGGACGAGGTCGCCCGCGCCTTCGACGAGCTGCACGCCGCCGGCAAGGTGACGCACTTCGGCGTCTCGAACCACACGCCGTTCCAGATCGAGCTGCTGAAGAAGTCGCTGAACCAGCCGATCGTGGCGAACCAACTGCAGCTCTCGGTCACGCACGCTCCGCTGATCGCGCAGGGAGTCGCGTCGAACATGGCGGCGCTCGACCAGTCGATCATGCGCGACGGCGGCATCGTCGACTACTGCCGCCTCAACGACATCACCGTGCAGGCGTGGTCGCCGTTCCAGGCGGGCTTCTTCACCGGGGTCTTCCTCGACAACCCCGCGTACACGGAGCTCAACGCCGTGATCGACCGCCTCGCCGCGCAGTACGACGTGCCCGCGATCGCCATCGCGACCGCGTGGATCACGCGCCACCCCGCGAACATGCAGGTCGTGCTCGGCACCACCAACGAGCAGCGCGTGCACGACGCGGCACTCGGCTCCGACATCCCCCTGACCCGGGCCGAGTGGTACGAGATGTTCCGCGCCGCCGGCTACACGGTCCCCTAGAGCTCCCACCCCGGAGGAAAGGCGCGTCGGCGCACAGAGAGGGCGCGGCTCCGGCCGTGCCCTCTCGCACGTCCGGCAGGCGTCAGATGCGCAGGCGCACGGTGACGGCGGAGTCGACCTCGACGCCTTCCGCCCGGCGCGCTGCGGTCTTGAGTGGCACCAGGTAGCCGCCGTCCTTCGGCCAGAGCGACGTGCTCCAAGTGCTCGCGCCGAGCACGACCGTCGCGGGGATCATGCCCCAGCCGTACGACACGTGGGCCGCGGCGTCCGCGATCGCCGGGACGTGCTCCTCCGGCACCCGCACGAAGTGCCAGGGCGCCGGCCCGCGCCAGAAGACGACGACGGCGTCGAACTCGATCTCCATGTGCTCAGCACTTGTGGCTGTCAGTCACCGATGTGGCTCTTGCGGCCTGCGCTTTCGCGCAGTCCTCGACGATCAGGTCGAGCCAGCGTGCCGATCGGTCCGTCACAGAGGCACCGCATCGCGGAGCACGGCGTCGTCTCGTCCTCGACGCAGACCTGACCGGAAGACGGCGTCGACGGAGCGACCGAGAAGCGCTTCCGCGCCGAGAGCGAAGGCCGCGAGGGAGAAGTAGCTCGTGCCGGGCTCGGCGTCGACGATCAGGTCGATGTCGCTGCCGTTCGTCGATGTGCCGCGTGCGACCGAACCGAAGACGGCGACCGAGGTGATCCCGGAGCGAGACGCCAGGTCGAGCAGTTCCTCGCGGTGCGCTCGCAGCTCCTGCAGCGACGGAGCCGTCGGTCTCGCGCGCTCCTGCGCACGCACCTCTCCTCCGTCACTGCTCATGACTCGACGGTACCGAGGGCGGGGGGAGCTGTACAGCGAAGACCCAGGAATAGGATCCGGCTCTCCGCGTTGAACTTGAGTGCAAGTGACTCAACTCTTCAGGAGGACTGGTGCCCGACAACTTCAACGAGGCCGGAGCGAGCTCGTTCGACGACTTCCTCGCCCGCTACCTCGACGGTGAGCGCGCCCGCGCGGCGCGGTCCATCGACCTCAGCCGATTCCTCACCGCCCGTACTCAGAGCATCCTGCAGTCCGCAGGACGCTTCGCCCTCGAGCGCGGCCAGACCGAGCTCGACGCGCTGCACGTGCTGCGCGTCCTCGTCGATGACGAGGCCGTCGCGCAGGCCGTCCGGCGCATCGGCGTCGACCCCGGCGCGATCGCGACCGCGACGGAGGCGCGCCTGCCGCAGGCCGCCGAAGGGCAGGCGTCGCCGAACGCCGCCACCATCACGCCCAGCGCCCAGCGGGCGCTGTTCCACAGCTACCAGGTCGCCCGCTCGAGCGGATCGACCTACATCGATCCCGAGCACCTCTTCTTCGCGCTCGTGCTCGGTCAGGACGCGCCCGCCGGGCAGGTCCTGGCGCGCGCCGGTGTGACGGCGGAGGCGCTCACCCAGGGACTGCGCGAGACCGTCACCACCGGTCCGGAGCAGCAGCAGGAGACCGGCACGCCCGCCTCCGAGACGCCGATGCTCGACACGTACGGCACCGACCTCACGCAGCTCGCCCGCGACGGGAAGCTCGACCCGGTGATCGGCCGCGCCGACGAGATCGAGCAGACCATCGAGATCCTCAGCCGGCGCACCAAGAACAACCCGGTGCTCGTCGGGGAGGCCGGCGTCGGCAAGACCGCGATCGTCGAGGGCCTGGCCCGCGCGATCGTCGCGGGCGAGGTCCCGGAGCAGCTGCGCGACAAGCGCGTCGTCTCCCTCGACCTCCCCGGCATGCTCGCCGGCACCCGCTACCGCGGCGACTTCGAGGAGCGCCTCACGAAGACGATGGACGAGATCGCGGCCCGCTCGGGCGAGCTGATCGTCTTCATCGACGAGGTGCACACCGTCGTCGGCGCCGGTGGTGCCGGCGAGGGCGGCATGGACGCGGGGAACATCCTCAAGCCCCGGCTCGCCCGCGGCGAGCTGCACCTGGTGGGTGCGACCACGCTCAAGGAGTACCGCACGATCGAGAAGGACCCGGCGCTGGAGCGCCGCTTCCAGCCCGTCCGCGTGGGCGAGCCGTCCGTCGAGGACGCCGTCGCGATCCTGCACGGACTGCGTCAGGCCTACGAGGAGCACCACCGCGTGACCTTCACCGACGACGCCCTCCGCGCCGCCGTGGAGCTCTCGGACCGCTACCTCCCCGACCGCGTGCTGCCCGACAAGGCGATCGACCTGATCGACCAGGCCGGTGCGCGCCTCCGCCTCTCGCTGGGCGCCGGAGTCGACACCGCGGCCCTGCTCGAGCGCCTCGCGGTGCTCGAGGGCGACAAGAACGCGGCCGTCTCGGCCGAGCACTACGAGGAGGCGTCGCGACTGCGCGACGAGATCTCCTCGGTGCAGGCACAGCTCGACGCCGCGACCTCGACCGGACGCGCGTCGACCGGGGCCGAAGTGGGCGAGACGGAGATCGCGGCCGTCGTGGCCCGCGCCACGGGCATCCCCGTGTCGCGCCTGACGGAGGGGGAGCGCGAGCGCCTCGCGCACCTCGAGGACGAGCTGCACCGGCGCGTCATCGGCCAGGACGACGCGGTGACCGCGGTCGCGCGCGCCGTCCGCCGCAGCCGGACCGGCCTCGGAGACGCCTCGCGTCCCGTCGGCTCGTTCCTGTTCCTCGGTCCGACGGGCGTCGGCAAGACCGAGCTGGCGCGCACGCTGGCCGGGTCGCTCTTCGCCGACGAGCAGTCCGTGATCCGCTTCGACATGAGCGAGTTCGGCGAGCGGCACACCGTCTCGCGGCTGGTCGGCGCCCCTCCCGGGTACGTCGGCTACGACGAGGCCGGCCAGCTCACCGAGCGCGTGCGGCGGAACCCCTACTCCGTCGTGCTGTTCGACGAGATCGAGAAGGCGCACCCCGACGTGTTCAACCTGCTCCTGCAGGTGCTCGACGACGGGCGTCTGACCGACGGTCAGGGCCGCACGGTCGACTTCCGCAACACGGTGATCATCATGACCTCGAACCTGGGGTCGGAGTTCCTGGCCTCGCGTTCCGGCGCGCTCGGCTTCGTCGCGCAGAGCGACGCGTCGGCCGAGGGCTTCGCCTCGGAGAAGGACCTGCGCGACCGCGTCATGGGCCGGCTCCGCGAGGCGATGCGGCCCGAGTTCCTCAACCGCATCGACGAGATCGTGCTGTTCCGCAAGCTCGGTCGCGAGCAGCTCCGCGAGATCGTGGGCATCGTGCTCGACGCGACCCGGGCCCGTCTCGCGCCGCGCGAGGTGTCGCTCGAGGTCACGGAGTCGGCGATCGACTGGCTCGCGGAGCACGGCTACGAGCCGCAGTACGGTGCCCGTCCGCTCCGCCGCCTCGTGCAGCGCTCGGTCGACGACCGCATCGCCGACCTGTTCGTGAGCGGTGACGTCACCGACGGAGGCGCGGTGCACGTGGACGCGGTCGGCGGCGAGCTGGTCGTGACGTCCTCGTCGCGGATGCCGCTGGCGGCGTAGCCCGCCGCCCGCCGACGCCCCGGCTCCCTCACCTCGGGAGCCGGGGCGTCGTGGTGTGCGCCGGGCCGCTCGCGCGACCGCTTGCGCGGGCCCGCTCCGGCGGATAGACACGGGAGAGCACGAGAACCGGAGGCCCGATGTCGAACCCGCGCTACTACGACCCGGTCGGTCGCGCGATCCGCGCCCTGCTCTGGATCTCCCTCGTCTGCTTCGGGCTGGCCGTCGGCTTCTTCGCACTCGACGTGGTCACTCCGGGGTCGATGACCGACGCGGCACGGCCCTACGCCGAGGCGAGCGGGGCGCTCGCGCGCTTCGGCATCGCGGCGCTCATCGTGCACTTCGCGGTGGTCGCGATCGTCGGGGCGATCCGGGGGCGCGGGCAGTAGGTCCGGCTCGCAGGAACACGTTCGGCTCGCAGGAATCCGAGGATTCCGCGAGCCGAACGTGGTCTGACGAGCCGGACTCAGCCGGCGATACCCGTCAGGGGCACTTCTTCGCGGTGATCGAGACTTTCAGGGCTGCGTCCGGGGCGACGGAGGAGCCGCCCGCCGGCTCCTGACCGGTCACCTTCCCGGTGTCCGGCGCATCGCCGGCCTCGGTGCAGGACAGCGTGATCTGCGTGAATCCGGCGGCCCCGAAAGCGGCCTTCGCCGCCTCCAGGTCCTGACCTGTCACGTCCGGCACCGTCTTCTGGTTCCCGCTGCTGGTGAACACCGTGATGCCGGTGCCCGCCTGAGCCGAGCCCGACGGGTCCTGGCGCGTCACGGTGCCGACCGGGGCGTCGGACGCCTCGGTGCCGCCCTCGATGAGGGGGAAGCCCGCCGCGGACAGCTTGGCCTTCGCATCCGCGAGGGCGAGCCCCGTCACATCGGGGATCTCGACCCGCGGCACGACCTGGAGCGAGCCGTTCGCCTTCGGGAAGGCCGCTCCGCCGTACTCGGCGTTCGCGGCCGCCATCACGACCGGCCAGATGCGGTGACGGGCGGTCGCCGCGGACCCGGAGTCGAAGTTGAACTGGCGGAGGCGCAGGTTCGCGGTGCCCTTCACGTTGAAGACGCCGACGACGGTCGCGACCCGGGTGCTCGCTCCGCTCATCCAGGTGGCGGCGGCGCTGTCGGTCGTGCCGGTCTTGCCGATCAGCGGGATGCTGTCGCGGGTGCGCGACGCGGTCGCCGTGCCGCCCGCGGTGAAGGTCGACTGCAGGGCGACGGCGGCGGTGGCCGCGACGTTCGCGTCGATCGACTGGCGGCAGTTGGCCGGCGGCACCGGCTGCTCCACCCCGGCGGTGTCGGTGATGCGGTCGATCGCGATCGGGTCGCAGGTGATGCCGCCTGAGGCGACGGTCGCGTACGCGCCCGCCATCGAGAGCGGCGAGACGTAGTTGGTGCCGAGGACCGAGGACGGGTTGTGCTCGAGCTCGGCGCCGCTGCCCTGCTTCACGCCCATGTCGAGCGCGGTGTCGCGGATGCCGCAGAGGTCGAGCTTGCGCGCCATGCCGACGAAGCCGGTGTTCAGCGACGTCTTCGTGAAGGAGACGGGCGTACCCACCTCTCCGGTGCCGCCCTCGTCGTTCTTGGCGCTCGTCTCGTTGCTCGTGTCGGTTCCGCCGTCCACGCACGAGTCGGTGAAGGTGCCCCAGGTCGACTTGCGCGTGCCGTCGACGCGCTCGTTGATGCTGTGCCCCTCCTTCAGCCACTCGATCAGGGTGAAGAGCTTGTAGGTCGATCCGGGCTGGATGCCGGAGGAGCCGCCGTAGGCCTTGTCGGTGCTGAAGTTGATCGCGCTGTAGGAGGCGTCGGCGTTCAGGACGTCGGGGTCCTGCGAGTACTTCTTGTTCTGCGTCATCGCGAGCACTCGGCCGGTGCCGACCTCGACGCTGACGGAGACGGCTCCGACGTCGAAGTTCCACGTCTCGGGGACCTGCGCGTTCACGGCGTTCACCGCCGTGTCCTGGAGGGAGACGTCGAGCGTCGTGTAGACGTCGAGGCCGCCGCGGCGGAAGTTCGTCCACCGCGCGTCCTCGTTGTCGCCGAAGGTGGGGGAGTTCTTGAGGACGTTCGTGACGTAGTCGCAGAAGAAGCCCGCGTTGCCGGCGGTCGAGCAGCCGGTGCTGGGCTCGGTGATCGCGGGCTGGACCGGCGTGGCGAGGGCCGCGTCGTGATCGGCCTGCGTGATCTTCCCCTCCTCCAGCATCTTGCCGATGATGTAGTCGCGCCGGTCCTTGTTGCGGGCGTAGCCGTTCGCGGCGCCGTTGTCGGGGTCGTCGGGCTGGTCCAGGCGCAGGTTCGCCGGGTTGTTCACGATGGCGATGAGGCTCGCGGCCTGGGCGATCGTGAGGTTCGCGGCGGTGGTGTTGAAGTAGTAGTTGGCGGCCGTCTCGAGGCCGTAGGTGGTGCCGCCGAAGAACGCGATGTTCAGGTAGCCCTGGAGGATCTGGTCCTTCGTGTACTCCTTCTCGAGACCGATCGCGAGCTTCATCTCGCGGAGCTTGCGCTCGGGCGTGGTCTTCGTCGCGCTCTCGATCGCCGCGGCGCGCTCGGCCTCGTCGGTGATGTTGCGGACGGCCTTCTCGATGAGCACGTTCTTCACGTACTGCTGCGTGATGGAGGAGCCGCCCTGCACGTCGTTGCCGAGCACGTAGGTCTGAGCGACCGCGCGCAGGGTGCCGGGGAGGTCGACCCCGCCGTGCTCGTAGAAGCGCGGGTCCTCGCCCGAGACCGCGGCGTCCTTGGCGAACTGCGAGATCTGGTCGAGCGGGACCTCGACGCGGTTCTCGACGTAGAAGGAGGCGAGCAGCTGGGGCGTGCCGTCGGCGCGCGTGGCGAAGATGTTGCTCTTCTCGGAGAGCTTGTCGACCTCGAGGTACTCGGGGAGGCCGTCGAAGACGCCGATGGACTGGTTCGCGGCGACGCCGGCGATCGCCACGGCGGGCGTCACCGTGGCGGTCACGAGGACTCCGGCCACGACGCTCATGCCCAGGAAGCCGACGATCGCCTTGATCACGCCGCCGGTGGTCCGTCTGTCCGTCGCCAATCCGTCTCCTTCGGGTACCCCCGGTCTCGCGACGGTCGCGACCGACGCCCTGACGCGCTCTGCGACAGGTCAACCTCGACAGACTAACCCGAGACCTCCCGAAGACGAAGGCCCGGTCCGAGGCCTGAAAGGGGGCTGGGACGCGGGGCGGAGGCAGCCGGGCGATCGGCGCGTGCGCGCCGGGCTCGGCGGGTCGGGGATGCTCGGGCGCCAAGGGCTGGTGATCGCCTGAGAAGAAACACAGGATGACGGCGAGCGGATCCGATGCAGGGGCCGCTCGGGAGAGCGCGGCCTCGGTGCGGTGACGTGGCCCGTCCGCTCTCCTCGCTGCCGCGCGCCGATGGCCCGAGGGCTTCCTCCACAGGGCCGCGCCGTTGCGGCATACCGGTGTTGTCCCTACTCTCCGAGGAAACCTCACCGATCAGAAGGAGATCTCATGTCCCTCACCCGGCGCGTAAGCGCTTTCGCCCTCGTAGCGGTCGCCGCAGCGACCTTCGCTGCTCCCGCCGCCACCGCGGCGGAGAGTCAGTGCCCCACCGGCTTCAGCTGCGTCTGGACCGACAAGGACTACTCGAGCAGCTACTCCGGCCGCGGCAACGCCAACTACCACGAGTACTACGCCGTCGGCGGCCGCATCTTCAACGACTCCATCTCGAGCATCAAGAACCGGTACCCGGGTCAGAAGACCTGGTTCGAGCACATCGACCGCGGAGGCCAGTACCTGAAGGTGAAGGCGTACGAGAAGATCTCGAACCTCCAGGACCGCTCGCCCGGGGTCTGGTACCACTCCGACTGGAACGACTTCATCTCGAGCGTCGACTGATGGCGGGGGTCCGCCTGCTCCCGCCGCTCGTCCTGGTCCCGGTGCTCGCGCTCTGCGCGTGCACCGGGCCGGGCCCCGAACCGACCGGCGCCACGATGCCGGAGCGCGTCGACATCAGCGAATACGCGGACGTCAGGGCCGGCCTGGACGCGGCGAACGAGACGATGACGTTCCCGATCGACGCGTTCTTCCTGTCTCCCGCCGCGCTCGGCCGGGTCGGCCAGGCGAACGCGCTGCTCTGGGACGCGTGCATGCGGGAGGGCGGGCGGACCTACCCTCCGGCCGCTTTCGACCTGACGACGTCGGGCATGCTGCCCGACACGCTGTACGGGATCTGGAGCCCGGAGAACGCCCAGCAGTGGGGGTACGGGCTCGACCCCGCGAACGACGCGGTGATGGAGGCGGCGAACGAGGCCTTGATGACGGCCGCGGCGGCGGATCCCGGATGGGATCCCGCGTTCGACGTCTGCCTCGAGTCGACACCCCGGCTCCCGGAGCCCGGGCGCGGTTACAGCGGAGACGAGGAGCTGGCGATCTCCGGTCCGGCCAAGCAGGTCGCCGACGACGCGAAGATGCTCGCGATGACGGACCCGCGCTGGGACGAGGCGAGGGCCAGGTGGACCGACTGCCTCGTCGCGGAGGGACTCCGCCTGCGCGAGGGCGAGACGTCGCCCTGGGCTCCCGAGGTGCCCGAGGATCCCGAGGCGGCCATCAGGACGGCCGTCCTCGACGTCGAGTGCAAGGCGAGGACCGAGCTGGTCGAGACGCTGAGCTCGCTCGAGGCGCAGTACCAGGCGGCCCTCATCGATCGGCAGCGAGCGGCTCTGGACGAGGTCGCCGAGAAGGAGCGGGAGATCGTCGAGCGGGCCGACCGGATCATCGCGGGGAGCGGCCGGTGAGCGACGAGCCGCCCTCCCGTGTCCGCCTGCCCGCCGTCGTGCGTCCGCGCGCTCTGGCGGTGTTCGCGGTCGCGGTGCTGCTGGTCGGTGCCGCGGGAGTCGCGCTCGGGGCCTCGATGCGCTCGACGTCGGACGTCGACGACGAGGCGCTCCTGGCTCCTCCGCCGGTCGACGCGGCGGTCGAGAGGCGCTCCATCGATCCGGCCCGGATGCTGCAGGGGGCCGTCGACGCGGGGGACACGACGACGGTCGCCTTCCGCGACGCGGGCGGTGAGGACGTGCTGCCCTACGTGACCGAGGTCGGCACCGCTGCGGGAGCGGCGCTCGTCAACGGAGGGCTCCTGCTCGCCGTCGCCGACCGGCCCCGGATCGCGCTGCACGTCGCCTCGCCCCTGTACCGCGACCTCCGCGTGGGCGACGAGGGGGAGGACGTGCGGGCGTTCGAGACCGCGCTGAAGGCCGTGGTCCCCGGCGACTTCGACGTCGACGAGGATTTCACCGGCCGCACCCTCGCGGCGGCGGAGCAGCTCTGGCAGCGGCTCGGGTACGACCTGCCGACCCGTCCCGGCGAGGTGGTCGCTCCGGCGCCGTCCCCGTCGGCACCGGGTCCGGTGGCCACCGGTGCTGCCGTCACGACGGCGACGACACCTCCCGCGACGGCCACGACTCCGGCGATCGCTGCGGCTCCGGAGGCGTACATCGACGTGGCGCAGATCGTGCAGCTGCACGCCGACGCGGTCGGCGTGCTGACCGTGCTCGACGTCGGCGCGATCGCCGAGGTCGGCGCCCCGCTCGCGACGCTGCAGACGAGCCCGCGCCGGGTGGTCGCCCGCGCGAGCGTCCTCGATGCGGACGAGTTCGTCGTCGGGACCGCGGTGACCCTGCGGGCGAGCGGACGGCCCGAGCAGAGAGGCACCGTCGCAACGGTCGGCGGGTTCGTCGCCGCCGACGGGACCGCGCAGAGCGTGTCGGGACGCGACGTGCGCGTCGACCTCCCGGCCGACTGGGCCGATCTCGCCGACAAGTCGACGGTCACGCTCACGACCGTCGAGGCGGGCGAGCCGGTGCTGGCGGTGCCGCTCACGGCGGTCCACGACGCGTCCACGGACCCCTACGTCGTCTCCTCCGAGACGGCGGGCTTCGACGAGGGAGAGCGGGTGCCGGTCCAGGTGCTCGGTTCCGGCGACGGCTGGGTGCGCATCGACGAGGAGTCGGGGCTCCTCGAGGGCGATCGGATCGAGGTGGGCCCGTGACCGTGCCGCTCCTGTCCCTCCGCGGCGTCTCGCGGCGCTACGCCGGCGCGACCGGCGCCCTCGCGCTCCAGGGCATCGACCTCGACGTGCACGAGGGCGAGTTCGTCGCCGTCGTCGGCCGTTCCGGAGCGGGCAAGTCGACGCTCCTCAACGTGCTCGGGCTCCTCGACTCGTCCGACGCGGGGGAGTACCGCATCGGCGGGCTCGACGTCTCGCAGCTGCCGGAGGGCGACCGGGACGCCCTGCGGGCGCGCACCTTCGGCTTCGTGTTCCAGGACTCGTTCGTGCTGCCGGGCGAGAGCGTCGCCCGCAACGCGGCGCTGCCCCTGCGGATGCGGAGGGAGTCCCACGAGTCGCAGACCACCGCCGTCGCCGCGGTGCTCGACCGCTTCGGCCTGCTCCGACTGGCGGAGCAGCCCGCCGGCACGCTGTCGGGCGGGGAGCGCCAGCGGGTCGCCCTGGCCCGCGCCGTGGTCGGGCGGCCCGCGGTCGTCCTCGCCGACGAGCCCACGGGGAACCTCGACTCGGCGACGACCGCGGTCGTGATGGACCTGCTCGTCGAGCTGCACCGCAGCGGGGTCACGGTCGTGCTCATCACGCACTCGGCGGAGGTCGCCGCGGTCGCGGGACGGCGGATCCGACTCGAGGACGGCGCGATCGTCGCCGACAGCGGCGACGGCCTCGACGATCGGCTCGGGGTGCTCGGAGGAGTGGCGACCGCGGTGCCGCGGGAGCGGGGGCGACGTGGTCCGGCCTGGGTGCTGGCCGACGCGGTGTCCGCGCTGCTGCTCTCGCCCGCCCGCACCCTGGGGGTCCTTGCCGCCTTCGTCCTCGCGATCGCCGGACTCGTGTCCTCGGTCGGGATCAGCGCCACCGCCGCGCAGCAGGTGACCGAGCGGCTCGACGCCGCAGCGCTCGACCAGGTGACCGTCCGGATGCCCGAGTCCTCCTCGGACGAGGACCTGCGGCACGCGGCCGCGGCGATCGCCGGTCTCGGCGGAGTCTCCGCGGCGGGCCCGAGGGTCCTGCTCACGGGATCGGAGGGACGACCGGGGCGTCTCCTCGGGCCGGACGGACTGTCGACGGAGGCGACCGTCCTGGCGGTCGACGAGTCGTTCCTCGCCGTCGAGCTGGTCGCGGTCGCCCCCACGACGGCGCCGGCCTGGCTCGACGTCGTCGACGGCGTGCCCGTCGCACTGCTCGGGATCGGAGCGGCGGAGGACCTCGGGATCCCCATCGGGCGCACGGGGGACACGATCCGCATCGCAGGGCAGTCCGTCGTCGTCGCGGGGTTCCTCACGTCCTCGGAGCGGGATCCCGCGCTGACGGAGTCGATCCTCGTCTCGCTCACCGACCTGTCCGTTCCTCCGCGGTCCGAGCGCCAGGTCGTCGCCCGGACGAGCCCGGGTCGTCCGGCCGCGGTGGCCGGATCGATCCCGCTCGCCGTCGACCCGGGGCATCCCGAGAGGGTCGTCGTCGAGACCGTCGCCGACCTGCGGTTGCTCGCCCGCGGGGTGAGCAGCGACCTCGCGGCCAACCTGCTCGTGGTCTCGGCCGTGCTGCTCCTGCTGGTCTGCTTCAGCAGCGCCACGTCGATGTTCCTCGCCGTGTCGGCCCGCACCCGCGAGATCGCGCTGCGGCGGGCCGTCGGAGCGACCCGACGCGACATCCGCCTGCTGTTCCTCATCGAGGGGACGGTCATCGGACTCGCGGGTGGCGTCTCGGGGCTCGCTCTCGGCGTCCTCGCGACCTCGGTGCTCAGCGGTCTGCAGGGCTGGTCGCCCGTGCTCGACGCGACCAGCGCCGCCGTCGGCCTCGTCGCGGGCGTGGGGGCGGGGGCGCTGTCCGCGGTCGGACCGGCGCTCCGTGCCGCGCGGATCGAGCCGGCGCTCGCCCTGAGGGCGGGATGAGCGCGGCCGGTCTTCTAGGGTGCTGGTATGTCGAGCACCCCTCCCGACCCCCGTCCGGAAGCGCTGCCGCCCGCGCAGCCCGCACCGCCGACCGGGGCGATGCCCTACGCCCTCGGCTTCCTCGCCCTGACCGGGATCCCGTTCCTCTCGTTGATCGTCGCGGGCGTCGTGATGGCGGCCGTGTACCCGTCGGCCCGGCGGCGCGGGGGAGCGGTCGCCGAGAACGGCCGGCGGGCGGCGAACTGGGGTCTCACGACGGTCCTGATCACCGTCCTCTGCCTCGTCGGCCACTTCGTGCTGCTCTTCGCGCTGACCGCCGACGCGCCGTCGACGAGCTTCTACCCGATCGGCGTCCCGATCACGGTCTTCGCGGTGCTGGCCGTGGCCCACCTCGTGGTCATCATCTGCGGCCTCGTCTCGGCGAACCGCGGGCACGTGTTCCGCAACCCGCTCGCGATCCCGTTCCTCCGCCGCCGCACCGCGCACTGACCGCTCAGGACGTCGCGACGGGCCAGACGTAGTCGAGGTCGTCCGGGGTGCCGGGGAAGCGCGGTGCATAGAACTCCGGCGCCTTCGCGAGCAGCTTGGAGCGGTGCGAGCGGTGCAGCTCCTCCCGGCCCAGCCACGGCGGCACCGGGAAGCCGCCGAGCAGGTACGCCTCGGCGTCCTCCGGCACCGTCTCGAGCACGGCCATCGTCTTGACGAGGCAGGTGTCGGCGAAGCCCCGCTCCGTCCAGACGGCGCAGGTCTCGCGCTGGTACTCCATCAGCGCGGGCCGGTAGCCGCGCCACATCGCGGTGACCGGGTGGTGCTGCCAGCCGTAGCCGGCGACGGTGAGCGCCTTCATCACCTGCAGCGTCTCGACGCGCTGCTTGCCCAGGCGCCGGTCGTCGAGGGAGCTCGCGCTCGCGTGGAAGTCGGGGAACGGGAGGAACGTCTGCATCCCCTCCAGTCAACACGAGGGCGCGCGTGCGGGACGAGCCCCGTCGCCCCTTCGCCGCGTCGTCCCCCGGCCACCCGGTCGTCACGTCGAGGACGCCTGCGGCCCGTACCGTGCGGTCCATGACCGGACTCCCCCTCCTCGCCACCGACGACGTCCAGCTGCGCTGGGCGCGCCCCGAGGTGCTCGACTCCTCGCGGCACCGGATGCTCCGCCTCCTCACCCTCGCCGAGCGCCTGCGCTTCGAAGCCACCGGCCGCCGCGAGGCGCGCGACAGCTTCCTCCTGGGCCGGGTGCTCGTGCGCGAGCTCGCCGCCGAGACGCTCGGCATCGACCCGCTCGAGATCGCGGTGGAGGCCCGCTGCGCCCGCTGCGGCGGACCGCACGGCCGCCCCGTCCTCGCGGGGGAGCACCCCGCCCTCGAGCGGATGCGCATCAGCATCGCCCACTGCGAGGGCGCCGTCGTCGCGGCGCTGGCCACCGGTCGCGACGTCGGGATCGACGCGGCCCGCACCCGCGTCGTGCGCGAGCGCATCGCCTCCGGGCAGGAGAGCGCCGAGCAGGTGCTCGAGGGGCTCCGCGCGCAGGCCGTCGCCAAGGCCGACGGTCGCGGCACGGACATCGACGAGGCGGTGCGCTTCCGCACCCGCGAGGGCGCGACCGAGGCCTGGATCGACGGCTCCGAGCGCTACTTCGCGGTCTCGGAGCCGACGGTCCACTCGGCGCTCGTCGTCACGCTG
The DNA here is from genome assembly GCF_920939495.1 of Rathayibacter sp. Leaf248. Classification (NCBI taxonomy): domain Bacteria; kingdom Bacillati; phylum Actinomycetota; class Actinomycetes; order Micrococcales; family Microbacteriaceae; genus Rathayibacter; species Rathayibacter sp. Leaf248. The sequence goes on from NZ_CAKLAV010000002.1 coordinate 634,299, forward strand.
GCGCTCGCCGAGGCCTGAGCGGCGGGTCAGAGATGCGGAGCCACGTGCTCCGCAAAGCCCGCCGCGACCTTGGCCGCGACGTCCGCGTACGCCGTGTCCCAGACCTCCTGATGGAAGATCTCGACCTCGATGTCGCCCGTGTAGCCCGCCTCGACGACGGTCTGCGTGAGCAGCGCGAAGTCGATGACCCCCTCGCCCACGTAGTGGCGCGAGAGCAGCACGTCGGCGGCGAGCGGAGTGGCCCAGTCGCACACCTGGTACGAGGCGATGCGCCCTTCCGCCCCGGCGCGCAGGATCTGCGGCAGCACCTGCGGGTCCCACCAGACGTGGAACGTGTCGACCACGACGCCGACCGCGGCCGCCTCGAACGGCGCGGCGAGGTCGAGGGCCTGGCCGAGCGTCGAGACGACGGCGCGGTCGGACGCGTACATCGGGTGCAGCGGCTCGATCGCCAGCTGCACTCCGGAGCCGCGTGCGTAGTCGGCCAGCTCGGCCAGCGCCTCCGAGACCCGGGCGCGCGCGCCGACGAGGTCGCGCGAGCCGGTCGGCAGGCCGCCCGCGACGAGCACCAGCGCCGGTGCGCCCAGCGCGGACGCCTCGTCGATGGCCCGGCGGTTCTCCTCGAGGGCCGCGCGGCGGTCCGGCCCCTCGGGCACGGTGAAGAAGCCGCCCCGGCACAGGCTCGAGACGCGCAGGCCGCTCTCGGCGACCAGGCGCATCGCCTCCGCGACCCCCACCTCGGCGACGGGCTCGCGCCACAGGCCGATCGAGGAGTAGCCGGCCCGCGCGGTGACGTCGAGTGCCTCGCGCAGGTCCGCGTACTTGATGGTCGCCTGGTTCAGCGAGAGCCGCGGATGCACGGTGGTCGCATCGGCCCGCACCACCGGATCGAGCGCGGTCATGCGAGCACCGTCCGGAGCGCGTCGACGCCGTTCACGGCGAGCAGGCCCGTCCAGCGGGCGGCGGCGAGCTCCGGGCGCTCGAGCGCTCCGGCCTCGTCGGCCAGCCGCACGATCTCGGAGAGGTGCGGCAGCGAGCGCGCCGAGTGCAGTCCGCCGACCATCGCGAACGCGGTCTGGTGGCCGTTCAGCCACGAGAGGAACGCCACGCCGGTCTTGTAGTACTGGGTGGGCGCCGCGAAGACCTGGCGAGCGAGCGCCTCGGTGGGCCCCAGGACGCGGCGGTAGGCCTCGATGTCGTCGGCGTCGAGCGCCTGGATCGCGGCGGAGGCGTTCGGTGCGAACGCGGCGAACGCCCCGAGGAGGGCGTCGGAGTGGCGCACCTCGCCGTCGGCGTCCTGCCCGCCCTCGATCAGGCCGACGTAGTTGAAGTCGTCGCCGGTGAAGAGCGTCGCGCCGAACGGGAGGCGCGCTCGCACCGCGATCTCGGCGTCCGCGTCGAGCAGCGACATCTTGATGCCGCGCACCTTCGCGAGGTTGTCCTCGATGATGCGGATCACGGTGTCCGACGCGGTGGCGACGTCCTCGCTGCCGAAGTAGCCGGTGAGCACGGAGTCGAACGCCGGTCCGAGCCAGTGCAGCACGACCGGGCGCGAGGCCCGCTCGAGCACGGCGCGGTAGACGCGCTCGTAGTCCGCGCCGGACTGCGCCGCGCGGGCGAGGTGGCGGCTGGCCATCAGCACCACGCCGACTCCGGCGTCCTCCGCGACCTCGAGCTGCGCGAGGTACGCGTCGATGACGCGCTCGAGCGGCACGACCTCGTCGGCCAGCTGGTCCGTGTTCACGCCGACCACGACGTCGCCGCCGACCGAGGCCGCCTCGGCACCGCTGCGGCGGATGAGCTCGGTGGTCGCGGCCCAGTCCATGCCCATGTTGCGCTGGGCGGTGTCCATCGCGTCGGCGACTCCGAGGCCCCACGACCAGACGTGGTGCCGGAACGCGAGCGTCGCGTCCCAGTCGACGGCCGCGGGGCTGCCGGGGGTGTTCTCGGCCCAGGTGACCGGGACGACGTGCGCGGCCGCGTAGGCCACCCGCGCGCCCAGCGGACGGCGGGGGCGCACGAGGTCCGGCGCGCGAGAGACGGTGTGCGTGCGGAGCGATCCGTCCGCGGCGAGCAGGGTGACGTCGGTCACGGAGCGACCTCGGCGGAGGTGGCGGCGAGGGCCTGCTCGTCGGCCTCGGCGTCGAGCGCGGCGACGTCGATCCGGCGGCCCTCGCGAGCCGACTCGAGGCCCAGCTCGGCGAGGCGGACGCCGCGGGCGCCGGCGAAGAAGTCGTAGGGGTGCGGGCCGTTCTCGACCACGTGGCGGATGAACTCCTCCCACTGCGTCTTGAAGCCGTTCTCGAAGACGTCGTTGACGGGCAGCTCCTGCCAGTCCTCGGCGTAGACGTGCTGCTCGGGCAGGTCGGGGTTCCAGGTCGGCTTGGGGGTCGCGACGCGCGGCTGCACCTTGGCGCCGAAGAGTCCGACGACCGCGCTGCCGAGGGTGCCGTCGACCTGGAACTCCACGAGCTCCGGGCGGTTCACGCGCACGGCCCAGGAGGAGTTCAGCTGCACGGTCGCGCCGCCCGCGACGTCGAAGATCGCGTAGGCCGCGTCGTCGGCGGTGGCGGTGTACTCCTCGCCGTTCTCGTCCACGCGCACCGGGATGTGGGTCGCGGCCTTGGCGTAGACGCCCTCGACGGCGCCGAACAGGTTCTCGAGCACGTAGTTCCAGTGCGGGAACATGTCGACGATGATGCCGCCGCCGTCCTCCTTGCGGTAGTTCCAGCTGGGGCGCTGAGCGTCCTGCCAGTCGCCCTCGAAGACCCAGTAGCCGAACTCGCCGCGCACCGAGAGGATGCGGCCGAAGAATCCGGAGTCGATCAGGCGCTTGAGCTTCTGCAGGCCGGGCAGGTAGAGCTTGTCGTGCACGACGCCGTTCTTGATGCCGGCCTCCTTGGCCAGCTCGGCGATCTCGAGCGCCTCGGCGTAGCTCTCGGCGGTGGGCTTCTCGGTGTAGATGTCCTTGCCGGCGGCGATGGCCTTCTTCAACGCGGGGACGCGGGCCTTGGTGACCAGGAAGTCGGCGTAGATCTGCCACTTCGGGTCGGCGAGCGCGGCGTCGAGGTCGGTGGTCCAGTGCTGCAGACCGTGCTTCGCGGCGAGCTCGGCGAGCTTGGCCTCGCTGCGCCCGACGAGCAGCGGCTCGAGCTGCACGCGGGTGCCGTCCGAGAGCAGGACTCCGCCCTGCTCGCGGATCGCGAGGATCGAGCGGACGAGGTGCTGGCGGTATCCCATGCGGCCCGAGACGCCGTTCATGATGATGCCGAGGGTCCGCGGTTCGGCGGAGGTGGTGGCGGGGGTGGTCGACTCTGACACGGGAGGCCCTTCTGCTGTGCGGTGCCCCGATCGGCCGACGGGCCGGGCGGAAAGCGTTTACCAGAGTGTAGGACCGCGGATCGACCGGGGGCAAGCGCATTCCCACCGAGCGTCGCCGAACGGCCGGTCTGCGCAGGGCCGAGCCCTCAGGACACCGACGCCGTGACGCGCAGCGCGCCCTCGAAGACCTCGGCGCCCTCCGCGCCGACCGTCAGCGTCAGCCGGGTCAGCCGCACCCCCCAGCTCGCCTCGAGCAGCGGATCCTCGAGCAGCCACTCCTCCGTCGTCGCCTCGGCGCCGGTCCACTCGAGCCTCAGCCGCCGCGCCCCCTCGATCGGAGTCACGACCGCGGCGCCGTCCTGCAGCTCCACGTCTCCCGCGATCAGCAGGTGCACCTCGACGCCGTCCACCACGACGGTCGCGGGGCGGGGCAGGCGCCACTCGTCCTCGACGACGACCTGCGCCCCCTCGCGCCGGGCGCGGCGCCTCAGACTCGATCCGGCGCGCAGGGGGTACGCGGTGGCGAGCTCGAGCAGCAGCCCGGCCGGCCCCGACGAGACGTCCGACGCGCCGAAGCCGCGGCCGACCCCCTGCTCGAGACCCCACGGTGCCGGAGCGGAGTGCCAGCGGCTCTGCATCGCGCGGATGCCGTACCGCTCGGGGCCGAAGGTCTGCGACGTGTACGTCGGCTGTCCGGCGTCGACCAGCACGGGCACGCCGTCCAGCGCCACGATCACACTGCCGACGTCGAGGTGGTTGTGGTGCTCGCCGTTGTGCCCGCCCTTGACGACGAGGCCCAGACCCTCCGCGACGCCCGGGTGCTCGCGCGTCACGAGGAGCTGCACCGACGGCAGCCAGGTGGGGGAGACGAGGGGCGCCGGCCCGGGCTCGGCGGCGATCCACTGCCGGTCCGAGAGGGCGCGGACGAGGCGCCCGAGCCCGGCCGCCGGATCGGCGAGCGGCTCGGCCGGCCGGCGCTGGGCGGCGGCGTGCGCGATCACGTCCCGGTCCCCGATCCGCCGCCCCCAGCGGTGCAGCACGTGCCAGGGCAGAGTGTCGGAGGCGCGCGCCGGCCCGTCGGCGACGTTCGCGTACCACGGCCCGCCCAGGTGCATCCGGTGGGGGAACCGCACGGCCTGCCGCACGACGGGCAGCTCGGAGGCGTCGAGCGCGCCGTCGGTCGCCTCCGCCAGCAGCTCCAGGGTCTCGAGCGCCCGGCCGGCGCCGTTCCACCAGTAGGCGAAGCCCTCGTCGATCGCGCCGTCCGCCGGCAGCGAATCCAGGAACCGGTCGAGCCCCTCGAGCAGCAGCGCGACGACGTCGGCCCGCTCCTCCGGGTCGTCGACCAGCGCGACGGCGGCGAGCAGGACGTTGCCGTGGATCCACGGGTTCCAGTTGTGCACGTCGCCGTCGAGCCCGAGCCAGTGCCAGTCGCGCCGGTCGAGGAACGGCCGGATCACGCGCGTCCGCGTCTCGGCGCGCATCCGCTCGCGCAGGCCCGGGGCCCGTCGGGCGAGCGGCTCGCCGAGCAGGGCGTCGATCCACGCCAGCTGCCCGACCACCTCACCCGCCCCGAGATCCAGGTAGGGGCGGTCGATCGGAGGGACGACCCGGCCGAGCAGAGGCAGTGCGTCGTCGTGCGCGGCCCAGCTCCAGCTGCTCTGCTCGCACAGCAGCTGCACGCCGTCGGCCGTCTCGTCGAGCCAGCGCTGCTCGCCGGTGGCCGTCGCGAGCACGGCGGCGCGGGTGAGGCGGCGCTGGCGCTCGCCGATGCGGCCCTCGTAGTCGGTCCGGTTGCCGTCGCGGGCGTAGCGGGCGTAGTTCGAGAGCAGCGGCTGCGGCCACGGCGTGCCGAGGTCCTCCTCCGCACGGCGCCGAAGCGCCTCGAGGGTCGGCGCGTGCTCGAATGCCCCGAGGGGGAGCCGGGCGGCGGCCAGGAGAGGGACCAGCGCCTCCGCGTCGAGGGCGGCGCCGAAGCGGCGGCGGAGGGGGCCGGTGAAGGGCTGGGCGGTCGTCGTCGACATGTCTCGTCCCGTGTGCTCGAGTGTGATCGAAGCGGATCGATCCTGTCCGATCCGCCTGCAGCGGTCGGATCAGCCTACGACTCGATCACGGGCGGCCGCGAGCCGCGCTCACTCGAAGAGCGAGAGGGTGACGACGGAGGAGTAGCCGCCCGCGCGGACGGACGGCGCGGTGCGCAGCACCAGCTCGGCGTCCGCGGTCCACCGTCCGGGCCGGGCCGCCGCCCCGTCGGCCAGGGCGAGCAGCTCGGCCGAGACGAGTCCGGGGCGCGGTCCCTCCGTGCCGCCGTCGAGCACGGTCCGGACGGCCGGTCCCGCGACGACGGGGCCCTCTCCCTCGAGCAGCCGGGGCGCCCAGCCCAGGTGCTCGACTCCGAGCGCCGGCTGCCCGTCGTCGCCCGTGAGGTCGGCGGCGGTGCCGAGAACGGACCAGTCCGCGCCCTCCGGCACCGCGTCCGGATCGCGGGTGTCGCGCACCGTGACGGTCGGCAGGACGCCGAGGAAGCGGCGGGCCGTGGCGGTGGACCCGGACTCGGTCAGCGCGGCCGCGTCGCCCGCGACGGTCATGGTCAGAGCACCGCCGTCGACCGGGGGATCGATCGAGACGCCGACGTCGACACCGTCCGTCGACTGCTCCTCCGGCACGCTCGGTGCGATCGAGGGCGCGGGAGCCGGTGCGGCGGGCGGAACCGGCGCGGACACCTGCGGCTCCGGGGTCCCGTCGAGGTCGGTGCCCTCGGGGCGCTCCTCCGCGACGCCGTCGACGGCACCGGCGGCACCCGAGCGCGGGCTCCTGATCGAGTCCACGGGGCTCGGCGTCGTCGTCGGAGTCGCGGTCGGAGTCGCGGACGGCTCCGCGACCGCCGTCCCGGGAGTCTGCGGCACGGCCTCGGGGGCGGCTGCGGCGGTGGCGAAGAGGAGCGCCAGCACGAGGCCGGCGGTCGGGGCGGCGGCGGCGAGGGCGGCCGTGCGGGCGGAGCGGGTCACGCGTGGATCCTGGTTCTGCCGAGCGGCACTGCGAGCGGCGAGTCCTTCGTACCAGTGCCGCACTCCGCACCGAGACCCCTCTTCCGGTGCACGTCGACTCGCGCGGTCACGCGGAGGAGCCCCGGTCGGGGGACGATGTCCACCCGACCGGGGCTCCCTTCAGTGCTCCGGGTCAGCAGCCCCGCGCCGGGTAGGCGACGGTCTGCTCGAGCGTCTCCCCGCCGCCGACCGCGGTCACCGTCACCTGGCCCGCCGGTGCGGTGGCCAGGCGCGTCGTGAACGCGTGCGTCGCGTTCGCTCCCGGAGCGACCTGCGAGAACGCCTTCTGCCCGTAGGCCGAGCGCACGGTCACGTCGATCGGCATCGCCGAGCCGTTCGCCGTAGTGACCGTCAGGACGGCCTTCTTGGCGATGCAGCGGCTCGTGACGCTGACGGGGGCCACGACCGCCGGGGCGGCGGCCTCCGGCACCACGATCTCGGTGATCTTCACGAACGAGTCCGGAGTCGCGAAGGTGATCCGCAGGCCCGTCGCCGTGACGGCACCGAACGTCAGCGTGGTGGCCGCGCCGTTCGCCGCGACCGGAGCGGTCTGCGCAGTGGTCGGGCGCCACACGCCGTCGGTGCCGCGGTACGCCACGCTCGCCGACGCGATCGTGCCCTCGATGTTGGTGAACGTCACCCGGTCGACGCGGTGGGACGCCGCGGTGGTCAGCGTGAAGTCCGCGCTGCTCCGCAGCGGCGCGCTCGACCACGTCGACCACGTGGTCGCCGCGTTCCCGTCGCACGCGTTCGCCGCGGGCAGGGTCGCCCACTCCGTCTGGCTGAAGGACGCGCTCACGCTCGAGCCGGCGATCCGGCACAGGTTGACCGGAGGCGCCTCGCCCCAGATCTCGACCTCCGAGATCGACTGCCAGGTGTTCGCCGCACTGGTGAGGTGCAGGCGCACGGCCGCGGTGTCGGGGAGGGAGGAGAGATCCAGTGCCACGGTCGGCGCCGCGTCGGTCGCGACCTGGGTCAGGGTCGCCGCGACGGTCGACGTGCGCCAGGCGCCGTCGACCTGGTACTCGACCTCGATCCTCGAGGGCCAGCTCGCGGCTCCGTCCTTGTAGGTGTGCACGGTGAGCGAGTCGAGGTCCTGCGGCGAGCCCCAGGTGAAGGTCAGGCGGCTGTCGCGCGGGTACCCGGTGGAGGTCCAGTCGTCCCAGCCCTTGCCCTTCAGGTCGCCGTCGACGAGCTTCGGAGCGAGGTCCGAGCGGCTCGTCGTCGTCACCGTCGCCAGGCGCGCGAGGTTCGCGATCCCGGGCTCGGCGACCTCGATGGTGCGGGTGAAGCGGCGTCCGTCCGAGTACTCGGCGTCGCCGGCCAGCACGCCCGTGACGCTGAGCGTGCCCAGGACGTTCGGACCGGTCGGCTCCCACTCGACGGCCACGTCGCGCGTCCCGCCGGGGGAGCGGACCGAGACGGTCGCGGGCAGCTTCGCGCCGATGTCGGCCGCGCGGGTGACGGTGTCGGGGAGGCGGTCGTCGACGACCGACCAGAGGCCGGCTCCGACGCCCTTGTCGTCCCAGTACGACGCGTCCCAGCCGTCGGCCCAGCGCGCCGGGTCCTCGACGGCGGGATTGCGCATCTCGAGGCGCCCGTTCTCGCCGATGGTCATCGGCAGCCAGACGTAGTTCGAGTCGGCCGCGCCGTCGTTCCACCGGTCGCCCATGTAGACGTGCCTGCCGGCGCCGAGGGTCAGGACGTTCGTCGACTGCGAGCCGAAGGTCGTCTTGCGGCCGTCGCCGACCGAGAGGAGTCCGTCGCCGCCCTCCGGGATCTGGTTGTACGCCACGTTCTCGTACGGGTCGCCGGCCTGGACGCCGCGGATCCACGGTCCGAGCACGCTGTCGGCCGTGTAGTAGGTCTGCGGGTTCGGCGCCCATCCGGTCGCGCCCGAGGCGAGCGTGTAGTACTTCCCGCCCTCGGCGAAGATCGCGGGCGCCTCCAGGACGCCGCACTCCTTCACGATCTGGAAGTCGGTCCCGCGCACGGGAGCGCCGGGCGTCCCGTCGGCGAAGACGTACGGGTAGGTGCCGTCGGCCGAGTACTGGTTCGCGTCCAGGGTGTCCGTGGTCGTCGTGCGCTCGACGTTGGTGTAGTCGGCGTCGAGCTTCGCGATGTAGAGGCTCCGGTTCTCCTCGGAGGAGTAGGAGATGTACGCGGTGCCGTCCTCGTCCTGGAAGACGGTCATGTCGCGGGCCTGGCCCGGCACGGCCGCCGAGATGCACGCCTTGTAGTCGGTGCGGTTGTAGAGGCGGTAGGCGCCGGTCATCGTGAACGGACCGGTCGGGCTGTCCGAGACCGCGACCGCGGCGAACGACCGCGCATACGTGCTGCCGCCCGGCGTGATGCGGCCGTCGGAGTGCCACCACATCACCCACTGGTCGTTCTTCTCGTTGTAGAGCACCTTCGGGCGCTCGAAGATCGCGGTGTTGGGCGAGGTCTGGTTCGTGTCGAGGTGGTAGTCGATCTCGGCGATCCGGTCGGCGCGCGGCACTCCGGCGTCGTCGACGGTGTCGTAGAGGGCGTCGAAATAGGGCTGCTCGAGCTCCTCGGGGGTCTGGACGCTGCGCAGCGCCGTGCCGCGGTTCTCCCAGTTCATCCCGTCGGTCGAGCGGTACACGGCGACTCCGGGGCTGTTGTAGTAGCCCTTCGTGCGGTCCTCGCCGTACCAGTAGTGCACGTCGGCGCCGTCCTCCTGCACCGTGACGATCTGCCCGCCGTGCGCCTGGATGTGGCGCCCGTCGGTGTCGTACCAGCTCGGCTGGAAGTAGCCGGCCGCACTCCGGCCCGGATCCTGGATCGCGGGGAAGGAGTCGTACACGGGCGGCGGATCCGCGCGCGGCACTCCGTCGGCGGGATCGGTCACCACCGCGCTCGCGAGCGGCGCCGCGACGGCGGGCGCTCCTGCTCCCAGGAGGCCGGTGACGACGAGTGCCGTCACCGCCCATCCGAACGGTCTGAGTCGAGACGTCATGCTGTGCTCCTTTGCACGGGGACTTCACGGGTGTTCACGTAAACATTCCTGCGATCCACCGTACAGGCCGACGCCGACATGCACGAGGGGGCGGCGGGCCCTCTCGACCTCAGCGCGGCGCGCGGAGCTCGCGCAGCGGGCCGGCGTGCAGCGGCTCCGTCGCCCAGCGCGCGGTGAACGTCGCGGCGGCGGCGTCGAGCGCGAGGTGCAGTCGATGCGGCGTCTCGAGGAACAGCACGTCGACGAGCAGCTCGCCGGCGGGGCCGCGGCCGGCGCTCGCGGCCAGGACGTCCGTCGTCGTCCACTCCCCGGATCCCGGCGCGACGAGCAGCCGGTCCTCGCCCTCGATCAGCGCGAGCGTCCAGCCCGCGGGCTCGACCGAGAGCTCGAGACCGGTCAGCGAGAGGATCTCCGAGTGCGACGGCCGGTAGCGACCGGGCGCCACGTCGACGGCGGCAGGGGCGAGCGGAGGGAGGCCGAGGGCGCCGAGGCGCGTCGCGAGCGCCTCCTCCGCCCCGGTCGGGGCGACGGCGCCCTCCGGCTGGAGCGCCGGCAGCAGGTGCTCCCAGACCCGCGCGAGCAGACCCTCGGTGTCGGTCGTCTGGCCGGTGATCGCGAGCACCGCGTCGTGCTCGGGCAGCACGAGGCCGAACTGCCCGTAGGCGCCGTCGGCCCGGTAGCCGTGCTGCGAGCGCCAGAACTGGAAGCCGTAGCCGCCGGTCCAGTCGTCGCCGGTCCCGGTCGGCGTGGGGACGTGGGCGGTCGATGCCTCCGCGACCCACTCGGCGCTCAGCAGCTGCTCCGAGTCCCAGCGGCCCTCCTGCTGGTAGAGCAGCGCGAGCGCCGCCGCTGCCTCGGTCGTGGCGTGCAGTCCGCTGTAGCCGATCTCGCGACCGGAGGCGTCGCGCAGCCACGCGACCTCGCCGATCCCCAGCGGATCGAGCAGCCGCGGCCGGAGGTAGTCGACCAGCGACTCCCCGCTCACCCGCTGCACGATCGCGGCGGCCGCGAAGGTGCACGGCTGGTTGTACGCGAAGAGCCCGCCCGGCTCCTCGTCGGGCGGCACCAGGAGGAAGCCCCGGACCATGTCGACCGGATCGATCGCCCGCGCGCGGTCGATCGTCTCCTCGCGGTGCCCGCTGGCCATCGCGAGCACGTGCCGGACGCGGATCGCGCGCGAGCGCTCGTCCGTCACCTCGGCGTCGAGCTCGGGGAAGTAGGACAGCACGGTGGCGTCGAGATCGACGAGCCCCTCGGCGACGGCGAGGCCGACCGCCGTCGCCGTGAAGCTCTTGGAGTAGGAGTAGAGCAGGTGCAGCCGCTCGGCCGAGTAGGGCGCCCACCAGCCCTCGGCGACGACGCTCCCGCCGCGCACCAGCACGAGCCCGTGCAGCTCGATGCCGGGCGCCTCCTCGAGGGAGTCGACGAGGGCGAGGACGCCGGCGGCGTCCACTCCGCGGGCGGACGGTGAGCTTCTCGGCAGCGAGCGGTCCATGCCCCGATGCTACGGGCGCGGTCCGACGTCCTTGTCTCCGGGCCGGAGGTCGGCGGTGTGCGGGCTCGGAGCGATCGGTGCACGATTCGCAGGGGATCCGGGCTGGCAAACGCATTCCTCCGCCTGCTGCCGCCGCGCCGGGTGCACATCCCCTGCAGATCGCACAGTCCCCTGCAGATCGCACATTCCCCTGCAGATCGTGCGCGGGCCTGCAGATCGTGCAGAGGCCTGCAGATCGTACGGGGGAGCTCGCGGCGGGGGCGGACGGCTCCGCCCTACGCGTCGGCGGGCGGTGCGTCCGGGAACGGCCCGAGCCCGAGGAGGAAGCGCAGCAGCACCTCGGCCGGCGCCCGGACGGCCGGGCCCAGGCCCAGCTCCCAGCCGGCGTCCGTCGCGACGAGGGAGCGGCCGCGGAGCGCGGCGCGGATCGGGAGCGGCGCGCGCTGCATCCGCTCCATCGCGATCGCACCCGAGACGCGCGGCGGCAGGTCGACTCCGGTGACGAGGCTCAGCTCGACCCGGACGACGTCGACCAGGTCGGCCACGCCGCGGGACCCGGAGCCGGAGCGCCGGGCCGAGGCGAGCGCCGTGAGAGCGCCGGGGATCTGCTCGGCCGGGGGAGGGGAGCCCGCCTCCCTGGCGCCGACGCGGGTGGCGAGGCGCTGGCCGGTGCTGCTCGAGAGCCGCACCACGAGCTCGCCGAGCACGGCGGCGGCGGAGGGAGGAGGGGTGGAGGGGGCGGAGACGGCACCGGCCGCCTCCTCCTCCAGGAAGGAGGGGGAGGCGGCCAGTACCGCGAGGCGATCGAGTCGATCGGCGACGAGCGGGCGCCAGTCGTTGCTGACCCCCGACTCGTCGACGTCGGGCCGAGCGCTCAGCGGGAGGAACCGCGACCAGTCGGGCACGGGACTCCGATCAGCGTCCGCCTGCGCGGCGCTTGTTGTAGACGTCGAACGCGACCGCGAGCAGGAGCACGAGGCCCTTGACCGCCTGCTGCCACTCGATGCCGATGCCCATGATCGACATGCCGTTGTTCAGGACGCCGATGATCAGACCACCGAGGATCGCGCCGCCGATGGTGCCGACGCCGCCCTGGACCGCCGCGCCGCCGATGAAGGCGGCCGAGATGGCCTCGAGCTCGAAGCCGTCTCCGGCCTTGGGGCCGGCGAGGTTCAGGCGGGCGGTGAAGACGAGTCCGGCCAGGGCGGCGAGGACGCCCATGTTGACGAACAGCCAGAAGGTCACGTTGCGGGTCTTGATGCCCGACAGCTCCGCGGCGTGCAGGTTGCCGCCGATCGCGTAGACGTGGCGGCCGAAGACCGAGCGGTTCATCACGACGCCGTAGACCAGCACGAGCACGGCCAGCACGATCAGGGTCACCGGGATGCCCTTGAAGGTGGAGAGCGCGAAGGCGAAGGCGCCGATCACGAGCGCGACGAGGACGAGCTTGGTGACGAACCAGACGCCCGGCTCGACGCTCTGGTTGTACTTCTGGCGGCCGCGGCGGGTGCGCAGCGACTGCACGGTGAACGCGATGATCGCGAGCGCGCCGACTCCGAGCGACAGCGGGTCGAGCGCGGTCTCGCCGAACAGGTCGGTGAGGAAGCCGTTGCCCAGCGCGCGGTACTCGATCGGGAAGGAGCCGATGTTCGCGTTGCCGAGGACGACGAGCGCGAGGCCGCGGAAGATCAGCATGCCCGCCAACGTCACGATGAACGCGGGTATGCCGACGTAGGCGATCCAGAAGCCCTGCCAGGCGCCGACGAGGGCGCCGATGCCGAGCGACAGGATGATCGACAGCCACCACGGGAGACCCATGGTGACCGCGAAGACACCCGAGACGGCTCCGACGAACGCGGCGACCGAGCCGACCGAGAGGTCGATGTGCCCGGCCACGATGACCATCACCATGCCGATGGCGAGGATCAGGATGTAGCCGTTCTGGACGATCAGGTTGGAGATGTTCTGCGGGCGCAGCAGGATCCCCTCGGTCATGATCTGGAACAGCAGCACCACCACGATGAGGGCGATGAAGATGCCGTTCTTGCCGAGGTCGCCCAGCACGTGGCTGAGGCGCTTCGTGAAGGCGTTCTCGGTGGGGTTCACCTGCGCACCCGCCGCCGTGGGCGGGGTGTTCTGCAGATCGGTCATCGTTGCTTCTCCTGGGTCATGAGGGTGAGGACCGCCTCGGGGGTCGCCTCGGCGATGGGCAGCTCGCCCGTGATCCGGCCCTCCGACAGCGCGTACACGCGGTCGCAGATGCCGAGCAGCTCGGGGAGCTCGGAGGAGATGACGATGATCCCCTTACCCGCCGCCGCGAGCTTGTTGATGATGGTGTAGATCTCGTACTTCGCTCCCACGTCGATGCCGCGGGTGGGCTCGTCGAGGATCAGGACGTCGGGGTCGGAGTAGATCCACTTCGACAGGACGACCTTCTGCTGGTTGCCGCCCGAGAGCTTGCCGGTCTTGGCGAGCACGGTCGGCGACTTGATGTTCATGCTGCCGCGGTACTCGTTCGCGACCTCGAACTCGCGGTTGTCGTCGACGAGTCCGCCCTTCGACACCTTCTCGAGCGAGGCGAGCGAGATGTTCCGCTTGATGTCGTCGATGAGGTTGAGGCCGTAGTGCTTGCGGTCCTCCGTGGCGTAGGCGAGCCCGTGGGCGATCGCCTCCGACACGTTGCGCATCTTGATCTCCTTGCCGGCCTTGAAGACCTGGCCCGAGATGCGGCTGCCGTAGGAGCGGCCGAAGAGGCTCATCGCGAACTCGGTGCGACCCGCGCCCATGAGGCCGGCGATGCCGACGATCTCGCCGCGGTGCACCGTGAGGTTCACCTTGTCGACCATGACGCGAGTCGGGTCCTGCGGGTGGTGGGCCGTCCAGTCCACGACGCGGAGGATCTCCTCGCCGATGTGCGGGGTGTGGTCCGGATAGCGGTGGTCGAGGTCGCGGCCGACCATGTCCTTGATGATCCGGTCCTCGGTCACGTCGTCGTGAGCGATCGTCTCGATCGTCTTGCCGTCGCGGATGACCGTCACGGTGTCCGCGATCTTCTTGATCTCGTTCAGCTTGTGGCTGATGATCAGCGACGTGATGCCCTGCTCCTTCAGGTGCAGGATCAGGTCGAGCAGGTGGTCCGAGTCCTCGTCGTTGAGCGCCGCGGTGGGCTCGTCGAGGATGAGCAGCTTGACCCGCTTGGAGAGCGCCTTGGCGATCTCGACGAGCTGCTGCTTGCCGACTCCGATCTCCTGGATCTTCGTCGTGGGGTTCTCCTTCAGACCCACCCGGGCGAGCAGCGCGGCCGCCTCCTGATTGGTCTTGTTCCAGTCGATCAGCCCCGCGAATCCGCGGACCTCGTTGCCGAGGAAGATGTTCTCGGCGATCGAGAGGTAGGGGCTGAGGGCCAGCTCCTGGTGGATGATGACGATGCCCTTGGCCTCCGAGTCGCGGATGCTGCCGAACTGCATCACGTCGCCCTCGAAGACGATGTCGCCCTCGTAGGTGCCGTGCGGGTAGACCCCGGACAGGACCTTCATCAGCGTCGACTTGCCGGCGCCGTTCTCGCCGCAGATCGCGTGCACCTCGCCGCGCGCGGCGTTCAGGGTCACGTCCTGCAGCGCTTTGACACCCGGGAACGTCTTGGTGATCCCGCGCATCTCGAGAATGTTGGTGCTCACTACGCCTCACTCCTTCAGGGAGCCGGGCCCCCTCTCGGGGACCCGGCTCGGATCGTTCAGTACCGACTCGCGACCCGCACCCTCTCGGGCGCCGATCCGGTCACGGCCCCTCGGGGAGGCCTCGCTCGCTTCCGCTCCTCTTTGTTAAGTGGAGTGACGCAACAGCTCCTCCTCAGGAGGGCATCCGCGGCGGCTCCTCCTCGGGAGGGCTGTCGCGGAGCTCCTCCTCCTGGAGGGCGGTCGCGGTTCTCGGTGGGGTGAGCTGCAAGGCGGAGGAGGAAGCGATGGTGGAACCATCGCGCCCGACGACAACGCCGCAGATCACCCCACCGAGGTTCGCGCTTAACCGTTGATCTCGGCGTCGGTGTAGTAGCCGCCGTCGACCAGGACCGACTCGATGTCGTCCTTGGTCACGATGACGGGCTCGAGGAGGTACGACGGGACGACCTTCTCGCCGTTGTCGTAGGTCTCGGTGTCGTTGACCTCGGGCTCGGTGCCCTCGAGGACGGCCTGCGCCATGGTGACGGCCTCGGCCGCGAGCTCGCGGGTGTCCTTGTAGATGGTCGCGTACTGCTCACCGGAGATGATCGCCTTGACCGAGTCGAGCTCGGCGTCCTGGCCGGTGATGATCGGGAAGTCGGTTCCGACGGTGTAGCCGGCGTCGGTCAGGGCCGAGATGATGCCGCGGCTGAGGCCGTCGTAGGGCGAGAGGACGCCCTGGACCTGGGATCCGTCGGAGTACGACTTGGTCAGGATGTCCTCCATGCGGCTCTGGGCGACTTCGGGGTCCCAGCGCAGCGTGGCGACGGTGGTGAACTCGGTCTCGTCGCTCTTGACGACGAGGGTTCCGTCGTCCATGAAGGGCTTGAGGGTGTCCATCGCGCCGTTGAAGAAGAACGTGGCGTTGTTGTCGTCGGGGCTTCCGGCGAACAGCTCGATGTTGAACGGGCCGGCCGGCGCGTCGGCGGCGGGGGCTCCGGTCAGGTCGGTCAGGCCCAGGCCCGCGAGGAGCGAGGTGGCCTGCTGCACGCCGACCTTGTAGTTGTCGAAGGTCGCGTAGTAGTCGACGTTGGCCGAGTCGCGGATGAGGCGGTCGTAGGCGATGACCGGGATGTCGTTCGCGGCCGCCTCCTCGAGCACGCTCGTGAGGGTGGTGCCGTCGATCGAGGCGATGATCAGGGCCTTGGCGCCCTTGGTGATCATGTTCTCGAGCTGCGAGACCTGGGTGGGGATGTCGTCCTCGGCGTACTGCAGGTCGACCTCGTAGCCGGCCTCCTCGAGCTGCGACTTGACGTTGTCGCCGTCGGCGATCCAGCGCTCGGAGGACTTCGTCGGCATCGCGACGCCGACCAGTCCGCCTTCGCCGCCGCCGTCGCCGCTGCCCGAGTCGCCGCCGCTGGAGCAGGCTGCGAGGGAGAGGATCATCGCTCCGCCGGCGAGGCCGGCGAGGAGGGAGCGCTTCATAGTGGTCACTGTGATTCCTTCGTCATTGAATGCAGTGGGAGGGGCCGCTCCCGGTTGCGGGGCGGGGATGTGAGCGCTCATGTGAGCGATCACATGGAGTGATGCTAGACCCGCGGATCGCTTTCGTGCCACCGGGAAAGTTGCGACTCGGTAACGGCGCGCGGTGACGGACGCTCCGCGACGCCTACCGGGCGCAGTGTGCGGGGCGCCGCGGTGGACCCGCGGACGACGAGCTGCGGCTCGATCGGCGGCGCCGGCTCCGGCCGCTCGCCCTCGATCAGGCTGAGCAGCGTCGCCATGCAGCGGCGGCCGAGCTCGGCGAAGTCCTGGCGCACGCTCGTCAGCGGCGGCCAGTAGAACGCGGCCTCGGGGATGTCGTCGTAGCCGATCACGCTGACGTCCTCGGGTACCCGGATCCCGCGCTCGTGGAAGGCGCTCAGCAGGCCCAGCGCCATCTGGTCGTTCGCGGCGAAGACGGCCGTGAAGTCGAGGAACCGCGCGAGCTCCAGGCCCACGCGGTGGCCGCGCTCGGCGCTCCAGTCGCCCAGGAGCGGCGGTCGCATCGCGATGTCGCGGTCGTCGAGCTCGGCTAGGAAGCCGCGCATCCGCGCCTCCGCCTCGATCCAGTCCTGGGGGCCCGCGAGGTGCACGATCTCGGTGTGCCCGAGGTCGATCAGGTGCGCGGTGGCCAGGCGGGCCCCCGCCATCTGGTCGACGTAGAGCGCGTCGTCGCGGGAGTCGTCCGAGGTCTGCAGGGTCACGTGCGGGATCCGCAGCGCGGCTCCCGAGAGGATGTCGAACACGCGGATCTGCGGCGCGATGACCACGAGACCCTCGACCGCCTGGTTCAGCAGGTGGCGGATCCCGGCCTGGATCGACTCGCCGTCGGTGCCGTCGACGTTGGCGGTGACGACGAGGTAGCCGGCGTCGCGCGCAGCGACCTCGATCGCCTGGATGCTCGAGGCCGGGCCGTACTGGAGGCTCTGCGAGGACAGCACGCCGACGGTGCGCGTGCGGCTGGTGACCAGCGCGCGGGCGGCGAGGTTGGGCCGGTAGTCGAGGTCGGCCATCACGGCGAGGACGCGGCGCTTGGTCTCGGCGCGCAGGCTCGGGTGGTCGTTCAGGACGCGGGAGACGGTCTGGTGCGAGACCCCGGCGGCGCGCGCGACGTCGTAGATGCTGGGAGCCCGGGGCGCGGGCTTGTCTTCCGGCATCGGGGCACCGTGGCTCTCTGTGATCGGCGGCGCCCTGTCGCAGGGACCGTCCGAGCCCGCGTCAGCGCGGGACCCGCCCGTCCGCGGGCGCGTGTGAGCACACCTTACGTCGCTCGGGGCCCCGGAGTGCTCGCGCGCAGGACCACCGAGGTCGCGACGGGCTCGGCGGGAGCGTCGTCGTCGCCGAGCGCGACGGCGAGGGAGCGCTCGCCCAGCTCGCGCAACGGCACGGCCACGGTCGTGAGCGCGGGGTGCACGTCGCGCACCGTGGGGATGTCGTCGAAGCCCGCGACGCCGAGGTCGGCGCCGGGCTCGATCCCGGCCGCGCGCAGGGCCGAGGAGACTCCCATCGCCATCACGTCGCTCACGGCGAAGACGAGGTCGATCTCGTCGCGGTGCTCGGCGAGGAGCCTCGTGGCGCCGTCGAATCCGCCGTCGCGCGAGAAGGGCGCCTCGACCACGAGCGCGTCGTCGAGGGCGATGCCGTGCGCCTCGAGCCCTTCGCGGAAGCCCTGCACGCGATCGTGCGACGTGAGGATCGCGGGGCTGCCGGAGACGACTCCGAAGCGCCGGTAGCCCTGCTCGACGAGGGCCTCGGCCAGCGCTCGCGCACCCGCGCGGTTGTCGAGCACGACGGTCGGGAACGGCAGTCCGCCCTGGCTGATCAGCACGACGCGGCCGCCGGCGGCCTCGAACGAGGTGAGCTCGGCGATGAGCGCGTCGCGCTCGTCCTCGCCGGCGAAGCGGCTGCCCGCGAGGATCATCACTCGCGGCCGCGCGCCGCGCAGGGCCCGCACGATGGCGAGCTCGCGGGCGGAGTCGCGGCCGGTGACGGCCATCGTGACGACGAGGCCGAGCTGCTCCGCCGCTCCGGCGACGCCCGCGGCGATGGTCGAGAAGTAGGGGTCGGCGATGTCGCTGACGATCAGGGCGACCGTGCTGGTCGAGCCCTTGGCGACGGCCTGGGCCGAGAGGTTGGGGGAGTAGCCGAGGCGCTGGGCGGCCGCGAGCACGCGGACTCGGTACTCCTCGGCGACCTTGCGCTGACTGCCGTTCAGCGATCGCGAGGCGGTGGCGAGCGAGACGCCGGCCTCTCGCGCGACGTCGTGCAGGGTCACTCCGGAGCTGCGTCCTGATCGTGTCGGCACAGGCGCGTCCCTTCGGTCCCGGTCATTCTGGCACAGGGGGTGCACGCGGGGCGGGAGCCGTGGCCCTGGGCCGAGGCCAGGGTTCCCGCGATGCGCGGCGGGTACCGTGGACGGATGCGCCTGCTCCTCATCCGCCACGGCCAGACGCCCTCGAACGTCGCCGGGCTCCTCGACACCCGCATCCCCGGACCCGGGCTGACCGAGCTCGGACGCACCCAGGCGGAGCTGCTGCCCGAGACGCTCGCCGGTGAGGGCATCGGCGCGCTCTACGTCTCGACGATGCGCCGGACCCACGAGACGGCGGCGCCGCTCGCGGCGGCCCTGGGGCTCGAGCCGATCGAGCGCGACGGGATCCGCGAGATCGCGGCCGCCGGTCTCGAGATGCGCGGCGACGAGGCCGCGGTCGAGGAGTACATGGGCACCGTGTTCCGCTGGGCCGGCGGCGAGACCGCGCTGACGCTCGCCGGGGGTGAGACGGGTGAGGAGTTCGCGGCGCGGTACGACTCCGTCGTCGCGGAGGCGGAGTCGTCGGGGCACGGCACGGTCGCGCTGGTCAGCCACGGGGCGGCGATCCGCTGCTGGGCGGGGCTGCGCTCGAAGGACCTCGACGCGCGCTTCATCGCCGATCACCTGCTCGACAACACCGGCGTCGTCGTGCTCGTGGGCGGCGGCTCGGAGTGGGTGCTCGAGTCGTGGCAGGGCGAGCCGGTGAGCGGAGTGGGAGCCGCTGCTCCGTCCGGTCCGTCGGGGGACACGACGGCCTGATCCGGACTGCCGGTCGGTTCTCCCGGGAGAGTCGGGTAACGATCGAGCAACGAAGCGTAATGATCCCTGATCTGGGGTTCCTCGCTGACGACGCGGACGCGCGCGGCCGCTGACACCCCTCCTCCATTAGTCCGACATTTGCCGGATCGGGGCTCCGCGGCTACCGTGGACGGCGGTCTTCGAGACCCCGATGAACCGGTCCGCGCCCGTGCCCCGTCCCCGTGACGGAGAGCCGCGAGCGTACGGTCAGCGGGAGCGGAGGCGGCCCCGAGGCCGCCTCGGACACACCCCGGACGCCTCCATCCCCCGCCTGCGTCGCGCGGCGAGCAGCACGCGGAGGCTCGACCCGGGGAGTCCCACGCGCCCCGACCCGGCACCACGAGATGAGAGAGCGCGGGATCCGTCCTGCGCCCCGACGGAGCGTACGTGCAGCAGAACCAGAACGACATCAGCGAGCCCGCGGGCGGAGGGGTCCTCGAGGACCTCGCCGTTCCCGCCCTCGAGGCGAGAGGGCTCTTCAAGGTCTTCGGACGGCGTCCCGACGAGGCGGTGAGGCGACTGCGGGCGGGCGCCGACCGGGACGACCTCGGCTCCTCCGGGACCGCGGCGGTGATCGACGCCTCGTTCGCCGTGCGCCGCGGCGAGATCT
The DNA here is from genome assembly GCF_920939495.1 of Rathayibacter sp. Leaf248. Classification (NCBI taxonomy): domain Bacteria; kingdom Bacillati; phylum Actinomycetota; class Actinomycetes; order Micrococcales; family Microbacteriaceae; genus Rathayibacter; species Rathayibacter sp. Leaf248. The sequence continues at coordinate 654,059 of NZ_CAKLAV010000002.1, forward strand.
TCGTGGTGATGGGGCTCTCGGGCTCCGGCAAGTCCACGCTGATCCGCATGCTCAACGGCCTGCAGGAGCCGACGGCGGGCGAGGTCGTGATCGACGGGTCGAGCATCACGGGAGTGCCCGAGGGGGAGCTGCGGCGGGTGCGCCGCTCGTCCGTCTCGATGGTGTTCCAGCACTTCGCGCTGCTGCCGCACCGCACCGTGCTCGACAACGTCGCCTACCCGCTCGAGATCCAGGGCGTCCCCGTTCAGGAGCGGCGCGAGCGCGCGCTGCTGGCGATCGAGCGCGCCGGACTCGCCGGCTGGCACGACACGACGCCCGGCGAGCTCTCCGGAGGCATGCGCCAGCGCGTCGGCCTCGCCCGCGCGCTCGCGGCCGACACGGGCATCGTCCTGATGGACGAGGCGTTCTCGGCACTCGATCCGCTCATCCGGCGCGAGATGCAGGAGCAGCTGATCGAGCTGCAGCAGGAGCTCGGGAAGACGATCGTCTTCATCACCCACGACCTCAACGAGGCGATGCTCCTCGGCGACCGCATCGCCGTCATGCGCGACGGCCGCATCGTCCAGATCGGCACTCCGGAGGAGATCCTCACCGACCCGGCGAACGACTACGTCGCGCAGTTCGTGCAGGACGTCGACCGTGCGCGCGTGCTGACCGCCGCCGCCGTGATGGAGCCGCCGCGCTCCGTCGTGACCCTCGCCGCCGGGCCCCGCGCGGCGCTCCGCGGGATGCGCGACCTGCAGACCTCCGCGGCGTTCGTGGTCGGCGCCGGACGCCGACTGGTCGGGACCGTCCGCGACCGCGACGTGATGGGGCAGGTGCGCCGGAGCGAGGTCGATCTCTCGGCCGTCGTCACTGCGGACGTCGTCGCCGTCGCTCCGGACACCGCGCTGAGCGAGATCATCGAGCCCGCCGTCGAGACGGAGCTGCCCGTCGCGGTCGTCGACGGGAGCGGACGCCTGCTCGGAGCGATCCCGCGCGTCACGCTGCTGGCCGCCCTCGGCAACATCAGCTCGCAGACCGGGGAGCAGCCGGTGATCGAGCCGCCGGCGACGATCCCGACGGAGCTCGTCACGGCCACGCTGCACGCGACGGGCGGACCCGTCGACGACTCCGTGCTCGCGAGCGAGGGGGGCGTGCGATGATCCGCCTGCCCCTGGGCGACGCCGTCGAGAGCGGCATCGACGCCCTCACCGCGGTCTTCCAGCCCGTCTTCGACCTGATCAGGACCGTCTTCGGCGCTCTCTACACGGGAGTCGACGCGGTGCTCGCCACTCCGCCGTTCTGGGTGATCATCGCGTTCCTCGCGGTGCTCGCCTACGCCGCGCGCGGGTGGGTCCTCGCGATCGGCACCGCGGTGGGGCTCGTGGTGATCGTGAGCGTGGACCAGTGGGAGAACGCGATGGACTCGCTCGCGCTGGTGCTGGTCGCCTCCGTGATCGCCATCGCGCTGAGCGTGCCGCTGGGCGTGCTCGCCGCGCGCAACCGGACGGCCTCCACGATCCTCCGCCCGGTGCTCGACCTGATGCAGACCATGCCGGCGTTCGTGTACCTGATCCCGGCGCTGATCTTCTTCCGCGTCGGAGTCGTGCCCGGCATCGTCGCGACGATCGTCTTCGCGATGGCGCCGGGGGTGCGCCTGACCGAGCTCGGCATCCGCGGGGTCGACCCCGAGCTCGTCGAGGCGGGGGAGGCGTTCGGCTCGTCGAAGTGGCGGATCCTGCGCCAGATCCAGCTGCCGCTCGCGCTGCCGTCGATCCTGGCGGGGCTCAACCAGGTGATCATGCTGTCGCTCTCGATGGTGGTCATCGCCGGCATCGTCGGCGCCGGCGGGCTGGGCGGCGATGTCGTCGCGAGCCTCAACCGGATCGACGTGTCGCTCGGGTTCGAGGCCGGGATCTCGGTGGTGATCCTCGCGATCGTGCTCGACCGGATGACGGGGGCGCTGGGGAAGCCCTCGCCCGCCCGCGTCGCCCGGGCCGGCAGCCGTCGCGCCGTGATCCTGACCCGCTCGGCCGTCGCGGCCGTCTCGGTCGCCGTCGTCGCCTCCCTCGGCGCGTCGGCCGTCGCGGGGCCGGCGAGCACCGCCTCCGTCGATAACGGCGACCGCACCGACGTGCGCCTGGCCGTGTTCCAGGGCTGGGACGAGGGCATCGCGGTGTCGGCGCTCTGGGGCGCCGTGCTCGAGGAGCAGGGCTACGACGTCGAGCTCTCGGACATCGACGTGGCGCCCGGTTTCGCGGGGCTCGCCGCCGGGAGCTACGACCTGGCGCTGGACACCTGGCTGCCGACCACCCACGGCAGCTACCTGGAGCAGTACGGCGACCAGCTCGTCGACCTCGGAGCCTGGAACGACGAGGCGAAGCTGACCATCGCGGTCAACGAGGACGCTCCGATCGACACGCTCGAGGAGCTCGCGGCGAATCCGGACGTCGTCGGGAACCGGCTCATCGGCATCGAGCCCGGGTCGGGGCTGAACGCCGTGACGACCGAGGAGGTCATCCCCGGGTACGGCCTCGAGGGGATGGAGTACCTGACGTCGTCGACGCCGGCGATGCTGCAGGAGCTCGAGACCGCGACGGCGAACGGCGAGGACATCGCCGTGACGCTCTGGCGCCCGCACTGGGCCTACGACGCGTTCCCGGTGAAGGACCTCGAGGACCCGAAGGGGCTGCTCGGCGAGGCGGAGGACATCCACTCGTTCGGCTCGAGCTCGTTCGACGGCGACTTCCCGACGCTGAGCAGCTGGATGCGCGACTTCCGGATGGACTCCGAGACGCTCTACTCGCTCGAGAACGCGCTGTTCAACTCCGCGTCGGACGACCGCGACGCGGCGCTCGCCGAGTGGATGGACGAGAACCGCGAGTACGTGGACTCGATGACGTCCTGATCTCGGCTGCCCTGCGAGATGCCACTCCGGTACGCGACACGCCGTCGAAGGCGTACCGGAGTGGCATCTCGCAGACGGCGTCAGGCGCGGGCCGCCGCGTACTGCGCGCGGATCGCGGGGCGGTGGTCGGCCGCCGGCTCGGCGACCGAGGTGACCTGCCACGTCGGCCGCGAGCCGGTCAGCGCCCACGCGGCCTGCACCGCGGCTCCGTCGGCCACGTACTCGCCGGGGGTCGGCACGACCACGGGAACGTCGAACACCTGCGAGGCGGCCAGCTGCACGGCGCGGTTCTGCGCCGCTCCGCCGATCAGCAGGATGCGGTGCGCCTCGACTCCGAGGCCGCGCACCGCGTCGAGGCCGTCGGCCAGACCGCAGAGCATGCCCTCGATCGCCGCGCGCGCGAGGTTCGGGCGCGTGGTCGAGGCGATGGTCATGCCGTGCAGGCTCGCCGTCGCATCCGGGAGATTGGGGGTGCGCTCGCCCTCGAAGTACGGGACGAGCACGAGGCCGTCGGCGCCCGGCTCCGCCTGCAGCGCGAGGTCGGCGAACTCGTCGAAGCCGGCTCCGAGCAGGGCGGCGGTCGAAGACAGCACGCGGGCGGCGTTGAGCGTCGCGACGAGCGGCAGGAAGCGCCCGCTCGCGTCGGCGAAGCCGGCGACGGTCCCGGAGGGGTCGCGCACCGGGTCCTCGGTCACCGCGAAGACGGTGCCGCTCGTGCCGATGCTGACGACCACGTCGCCGGGTCCCGCGCCGAGACCGAGCGCCGCGCCCGCGTTGTCGCCGGCGCCGGGGCCGACCACGAGGCCCTCAGGCGTCCGGCCCGCCTCCTCCGACGGCCCGAGCACGCGCGGGAGCGCCGGGCGGTGTCCGAGCGCGTGCTCGAGCAGCTCGAGGTCGTAGCCGTCGGCGCCCCAGTACGAGGTGCCGGAGGCGTCCGAGCGGTCGGTCGTCAGCGCGTCCACGTCCACGCCGCGCGGGGATCCGGGTCCGTAGCCCAGCAGGCGCCACGTCAGCCAGTCGTGGGGGAGGGCCACTGCCGCGACGCGCGCCGCGTTGTCGGGCTCGGCGTCGCGGAGCCAGCGGAGCTTCGTGGCCGTGAAGGAGGCGACCGGGACGGTGCCCGTGCGGCGCGCCCACTCCTCCGCCCCGAGCTCGGCGACCAGCGCCTCGGCGGCGCCCGCGCTGCGCGTGTCGTTCCAGAGCAGTGCGGGGCGGATCACCTCGCCGTCGGCGTCCAGCACGACCATGCCGTGCTGCTGCCCGCCGATCGAGATCGCGGCGACGTCGTCGAGTCCGCCGGCATCCGCCAGGGCCGCGGTCAGCGCGTCCCACCAGGCCGAGGGGTGCACCTCGGTGCCGTCGGGGTGGCTCGCGCGACCGGTGCGGACCACCGCTCCGCTCTCGAGGTCGCGGACGACCACCTTGCAGCTCTGGGTCGACGAGTCGACTCCTGCGACCAGCGTCATCGCCGTGTCCGTTCCTCCCGCAGCGGCGGGATGCGTCTTCAAAAGGGGGGGTACGGGGGAACGGACGAGACCCCGTGCCGGAGGGCAGGGGGTCTCGTCCGTCAGGGGAGTGCCGGAGCGATCAGCGGGCGCCGAGCAGGTGCTCGGTCGCGAGCTGCTGCAGGCGCACGAAGCCGAAGCCCTTGCCGCCGAGGTAGGCGTCGGCGTCGAACGACTCGTACGACGCGGTGTCGGCGAGCAGGTCGTCGTAGGACTCGCCCTCGTTCAGCGTCGGGGTCTGCAGCTCGGCGACCTTCGCGGCGGCGAGCGCCTCCTGCACCTCGGGGTCGGCGCGGAAGGCCGCGGCGCGCTCCTTCAGCAGCAGGTAGGTGCGCATGTTCGCGGCGGCCGAGTCCCAGACTCCGGTCTCGTCCTCGGTGCGCGAGGGCTTGTAGTCGAAGTGGCGCGGGCCGTCGTAGGAGGGGACTCCGCCGGGGCCGCCGTTCTCGAGGAGGTCGACGAGCGAGAACGCGTTGTGCAGGTCGCCGTGGCCGAAGACGAGGTCCTGGTCGTACTTGATGCCGCGCTGGCCGTTGAGGTCGATGTGGAAGAGCTTGCCGTGGTACAGCGCCTGGGCGATGCCGGCGGTGAAGTTCAGTCCCGCCATCTGCTCGTGGCCGACCTCGGGGTTCACGCCGACGAGCTCGGGGCGCTCGAGCGAGTCGATGAACGCGATCGCGTGACCGAGGGTCGGCAGGAGGATGTCGCCGCGGGGCTCGTTGGGCTTCGGCTCGATGGCGAAGCGGATGTCGTAGCCCTTGTCGGTGACGTAGTCGCCGAGCAGGTTGACGGCCTCGCGGTAGCGCTCGAGAGCGGCGCGGATGTCCTTCGCGGAGTCGTACTCGGCGCCCTCGCGGCCGCCCCACATCACGAAGGTCTGGGCGCCCAGCTCGGCGGCGAGGTCGATGTTGCGGAGGACCTTGCGCAGCGCGAAGCGGCGGACGTCGCGGTCGTTGGAGGTGAATCCGCCGTCCTTGAAGACCGGGGCGCTGAAGAGATTGGTGGTGACCATCGGCACGACGAGGCCGGTCGACTCGAGCGCGCCCTTGAGGCGGTCGATCTGGGTCTGGCGCTCGGCGTCGGTCGAGCCGAACGCGAAGAGGTCGTCGTCGTGGAAGGTGAGGCCGTAGGCGCCCAGCTCGTCCAGCTTCTCGACGGCGTGCACCACATCGAGGGGCTCGCGGGTCGGGCCGCCGAAGGGGTCCGTGCCGTTGTAGCCGATGGTCCAGAGGCCGAACGAGAACTTGTCGGCGCGGGTGGGGGTCAGGGACATGGATCCGATCCTTTCCGGCGACGTCGCCGAATTGTTGTTGTGGCCAACATATCGGGGGCGGCGGCTGCGCGCAACGCCGATCGATTGCATCTTCGGTCTCGGCGGCCGATATGTCGCGGGTCGCGACAAACCTGTTGCGGAAGCGCTTCGACTCTGCGTACAGTGCTCAGCAGCACAGCCCCGTCGAAGCGTTTCGAGCGTCGAGGGGGTCCGACGACGAGGTCCGGCAGGAGGAACGATGGCGACCATCCATGACGTCGCCCGCGCTGCCGGGGTCTCGATCAGCACGGTGTCCTACGCTCTCTCGGGCAAGCGCTCCATCGCCGCCACCACCCGCCAGCGGGTCGACGACGCGGTGCGCGAGCTCGGCTACCGGCCGCACGCCGGCGCCCGGATGCTCGCTGGGGCGCGGACCCACATCCTCGCCCTCTCGGCGCCGATGCGCGGCGAGCTGCACCTCCCCACCCACATGCGCTTCGTGACGGAGGTGCTCGAGCGGGCCCGCGAGTCCGACTACGACGTGCTGCTGCTCGTCACCGACGAGGCCTCCAGCGGCATCGACCGCGTCTCCTCCTCCTCGCTCGTCGACGGCATCGTCCTGATGGGCGTCGACGACGACGACGACCGCGCCGCGCTCATCCGCGACGCGGGGGTGCCCGCGACCTTCATCGGCGTCCCCGCCGACGCCCACGACCTCGCGTGCGTCGACCTCGACTTCGCGGAGGCGGCGCGCCGCAGCGTCCGCACGCTCGCCGAGCAGGGCCACCGGTCCGTCGGCCTGATCGAGCACCCGCAGTCGTACACCGACCGCAATGCCGGCTTCGTCCGCCGCTTCGACGACGCGTTCCGGGCGGAGTGCGTCGCGCTCGGCCTCGAGATCGTGGTCGAGCGCCCGCACCTCGGCCGCGCCCACGCCGCGTCCGCCGTCGACGCGATCCTCGGATCCGCGATCGCCCCGACCGCCCTCGTGCTGCACTGCAACGAGCCCGTGGCCGAGGCCGCCGTCGAGCGCGTGCTCGAGCGCGGCCTCTCCGTCCCCGGGGACCTCTCGGTCCTCGCCGCCTGCGCGAGCTACGACGGAGCGGCGCTGCCGGTCCCGGTGAGCTCCTTCCCCCTCCCGTTCGACGCGATGTGCCGTGCGGCCGTCGGTCGCACCCTCCAGCAGATCGACTCCGGCCGCACCGTCGGCGTCGACCTCCTCCCGCCCCACTATGTCGACCGCGGTTCCGTCGCGGCCGCGGCGATCGGCGCTCGCGTGCCGACCGCCTCCTGACGCCCCTCCCTCCACTTTCTGCTCCTGCTTCCTCGTCGGCCGATCGTCGAAACGCTTCGACACTCGTCCGATCGGAGAGCGCTCCACCACCCACCCACGCAGTCACAGCCCAGCGGCACCGTCCGAAGGAGAACACCCGCTATGTCGCCTCGTCCCCGCACCGCCTTCCACCGCCCCACCGCCGCCGCGGTCGGCTCGCTCAGCCGTCGCGGCCTGCTCGCCGGCGGCGTCGGCCTCGGCGCGGTCTTCGCGCTCGCCGCCTGCTCCGGAGGAGGATCCGACGCCGGATCCGACGCCCTCGCCACCGAGGTCGACGGCGCCGGCCGCACCCTCACCATGTGGGACTTCGAGACCCCCGACAGCGACCGCGGCATCGCCTGGCTCGCCGCCCGCGACATCTTCACGCAGGAGACCGGCGCCGAGATCGCCTACGAGTTCAAGGCCTTCGAGCAGCTGCGCACCGGCGCCAGCCAGATCTTCAACTCGAACTCGGCCCCGGACGTCGTCGAGTACAACAAGGGCAATGCCACGAGCGGCCTGCTCTCGAGCCAGGGCCTGCTCACGAACCTCGACGAGGCCGTCGAGTTCTACGGCTGGGACAAGCTGGTCCCGGGTGCGCTGCAGACGACCGCCAAGTACGACGAGGACGGCATCATGGGCTCCGGCTCCTGGTACGGGATCCCGAACTACGGCGAGTTCACCTTCGTCTACTACAACGAGGACGCCTTCGCGGCGAACGGCATCGAGGTGCCGACGACCTACGACGAGTTCATCGCTGTGCTCGACGCGTTCGTGGCCAAGGGCATCACGCCGCTCGCCGAGGCCGGGGCCGAGTACCCGCTGCAGCAGCTCTTCTACCAGCTCGCGCTGCTGAAGGCCGACCGCCAGTGGATCACCGACTACCAGACCTACACGGGCGAGGTCGACTTCTCGGACGCCGCGTGGTCCTACGCCGCCGACCAGCTCCAGGAGTACGTCGACAAGGGCTACATCTCGCCGGACGCCTCCGGCCTCAAGGCCGAGGACGCGGGAACCGCGTTCATCTCGGGCGACTACCCGATCTTCTTCTCGGGCTCCTGGTGGTTCGGCCGCTTCAAGACCGAGATCACCGGCTTCGAGTGGAACACCTTCCTCTTCCCGGGGGCGGAGTTCACGATGGGCTCGGCGGGCAACCACTGGGTGATCCCCGAGACGGCGAAGAACAAGGACCTCGCCTACAAGTGGATCGACATCACGATGCGCCCCGAGATCCAGAACCTGATCGGCAACAACGGAGGCATCCCGCTGGTCGTCGACGAGTCGGCGATCACGGACGAGAAGAGCAAGGAGCTGCTGTCGCAGTGGAAGACGGTCGTCGACGGCGACCAGCTCTCGTTCTACCCCGACTGGCCCACCGCGACCTTCTACGACGACCTCGTCGCCGCGACGCAGGAGCTGCTGAACAAGTCGACGTCGCCCGACGACATGCTCGCGCAGCTGCAGGAGAAGTACGACGACGGAGTGGACGACATCAAGTAGTCCTCCCGCATCCCCTCTCCGCGAGATGCCACTCCGGTACACGACACGCCGTCGGACCCGTCCCGAAGTGGCATCTCGCGGCCCCCTCCCGCACGCCTCCCCGCACGACCTCTAGGAGTACCCATGACGACGACCGCACCGCGTCGCGCGGAGAGCGCGCCACCGCCTCCGGCCGCGAAGCCCCCGCGCGAGAAGCGCTCGGGCGGCTACTGGCTCTACCTGATCCCCGGGTTCGTGCTCTTCACGTTCATCGTGCTGATCCCGCTCGTGTGGAACGTCTACATCAGCTTCACCTCGTGGCGCGGCATCAAGCCGCCGATCTTCATCGGCCTCGAGAACTGGGTCGAGCTGATGGGCGACGACCAGTTCTGGACCTCGTTCCTGAACTCCGTCTACATGATCATCGCCATGGTGATCGTGCCGACGATCCTCGGCCTCCTGCTCGCCGCGATCCTGTTCGACCTGGTCGGCAAGAAGTTCGGCGGCAAGCTGGCGAGCTTCCTCCGCGCCACCTACTACCTCCCGCAGATCCTCCCCACGGTGATCGCCGCGATCGTCATCGGCTGGATCCTGCGCCCCGACAACGGCGCGCTCAACACGATCCTCGAGGCGGTCGGACTCGGCTCGCTCTCGCACGACTGGCTGGGCAAGCCCGACACCGCGATGCTCTCGATCATGGTCGTGATGATCTGGGTCCAGCTGGGCTACCCGGTCGTCATCTTCATGGCGGCGCTGCAGCGCGTGGATCCGGAGCTCTACGAGGCCGCGGAGCTCGACGGCGCGAACTGGTTCCAGCGCTTCCGCTGGATCACCGTGTCGATCATCCGCCCCGAGATCTTCGTGGTCACCCTCACCTGCACCATCGCCGCGCTGAAGGTCTTCGGACCGATCTACGCGCTGACCCGCGGCGGGCCGGGCGATTCGACGATCGTGCCGAGCTACTACTCCTACACCGAGTTCTTCCAGAAGCAGCAGGTGGGCTACGGCGCCACCATCGCGACCGCGCTCACGATCGTCATCGTGATCCTGGCCGTGCTGTTCATCCGCGCCCAGGAGCGCGTCGAGCGCAGCGAAGGAGCCCGCTGATGTCGGCCATCGAGACCCTGCCCCTCACGCAGGCGGGCACCGCGGACAGCGACCTGACCACGTCGCGCCGAGCGCCCAAGCCGGCCAAGGGCACCACCAAGCGCACGATCGGCGACTGGGCGATCCTCGTGGTCGCGATTGTCATCGGGCTGGTGATCATCAGCCCGGTGCTGCTGATCCTGCTCAACTCGTTCAAGACCCCCGCCGAGTACTCGGCGAACGGGCCGCTCGCGTTCCCGACCGGGCTCTCCTTCGACGGCCTGTCGACCTTCTGGGAGCGGGTGAACTTCCCCGAGAAGCTCGGCAACTCGATCCTGATCTCGGGGTCGGTCGCGATCCTCGCCGTCGCCCTCTCGGTGCTGAACGCCTATGCGATCGGCATCGGCCGGGTGAAGGGCCGCAGCTGGATCATCGTGCTGTTCCTGCTGGCGAACATGCTGCCGCAGGAGGCCCTGCTCTACCCGCTGTACTACATGTTCAAGGCGGTGGGGATCTACGACAGCCAGCTGTCCGTGATCATCATCTTCACGGTCATCCAGTCGGCCTTCGGCACGTACCTGCTCTCGAGCGTCTACGGCACGTTCCCGAAGGAGATCCTCGAGGCCGCGGCGCTGGACGGCGCCTCGAAGTGGCAGGTGCTCACCCGGGTGATCGTGCCGATCTCGCGGCCGACCCTCTCGGTGCTGATGATCTTCTTCTTCATCTGGACCTGGAACGAGTTCCTCATCCCGCTGGTGTTCCTCGTGAGCGACGCGACGCAGACCGTCCCGATCGCGATCTCGAGCCTCCAGGGCGACAAGATCATGGACGTCACGACGACCAGCGCGAGCGCCCTGCTGGGCCTGCTCCCGACGCTGATCTTCTTCCTGATCTTCCAGCGCACGCTGACCCGCGGCATCACCGCCGGCGCGGTCAAGTAGCACCACCACTGCGGGCAGGGGGCCCCACCGGCCCCTGCTCCGCGGTGCCCGCACTCCGCACCCCGCACGACCACCTCCACCGCCACCAGAGAGGCACACGCATGAAGTTCACCGACGGGTTCTGGCAGACGAGGGCCGGATTCACCGCCTTGTTCGCGCAGGAGGCGTACGACATCCGCGCCACCGGCTCGGCACTGGAGGTGATCGCGCCGACGAAGGTCATCCAGGGCCGCGGCGACGTGCTGAACCGTCCCGCGCTCACCGTCACGGTCTCCTCGCCCGCCGAGGGAGTCGCGAAGGTGCGCATCGAGCACTGGCGCGGTACCGCCACCCGGCCCGGCTTCGCCCTGACCGAGGGCTCGGTCGGCGAGGCGAGCGTCACGGAGGCGGGCGGCGTGCTCCGCACGGGCGATCTCGAGGTCCGCGTCGCGCAGGGCGCGCCCTGGTCGCTCGAGTTCTGGGACACCGCGACCGGCACGCGCCTGACCGGCTCCGGCCACAAGTCCCAGGGCTACCTGACCGGACCCGACGGCGATCCCTACGTGCACGAGCAGCTCGACCTCGGAGTCGGCGAGCTCGTCTACGGTCTCGGCGAGCGATTCGGCCCGTTCGTGAAGAACGGCCAGACGGTCGACGTGTGGAACGCCGACGGAGGGACCTCCTCCGAGCAGGCCTACAAGAACGTGCCCTTCTACCTCTCCAACCGCGGCTACGGCGTGCTCGTCAACGACCCCGGCCTCGTCTCGTTCGAGATCGGCTCGGAGTCGGTCGAGCGCGTGCAGTTCTCGGTCGGCGGCGAGGCGCTGGAGTACCTGGTGATCCAGGGTCCGACGAAGAAGGACGTCCTGCGCCGCTACACGGGGCTCGCCGGCCGCCCCTCCGTCGTGCCCGCGTGGAGCTACGGCCTCTGGCTGACCACCAGCTTCACCACGAGCTACGACGAGGACACCGTCAACTCCTTCATCGACGGCTTCGCCGAGCGCGAGCTGCCGCTGTCGGCCTTCCACTTCGACTGCTTCTGGATGCGCGAGTTCCAGTGGACCGACCTCGAGTGGGACTCCCGCACCTTCCCGGACCCCGAGGGCATGCTCGCCCGCCTGCACGACCGGGGCCTGAAGACCTGCGTCTGGATCAACCCGTACATCGCGCAGGCCTCGCCGCTCTTCGCGGAGGGCCGCGAGAAGGGCTACCTGCTGAAGACGACGTCGGGCGACGTCTGGCAGTGGGACCTCTGGGTCGCCGGCATGGCGCTGGTCGACTTCACGAACCCGGAGGCGACGCGCTGGTTCCAGGACAAGCTGCGCGTGCTCGTCCGCCAGGGCGTCGACTCCTTCAAGACCGACTTCGGCGAGCGGATCCCGGCCGAGGGCGTGGTCTGGGCCGACGGCACCGACCCGGAGGCGATGCACAACTGGTACACCCAGCTCTACAACCTCGCGGTGCACCAGGTGCTCGTCGAGGAGCTGGGGGAGGGGCGCGCCACGCTCTTCGCCCGCAGCGCCACCGTCGGCGGGCAGGCCCTGCCGGTGCACTGGGGCGGCGACAACACCTCGTCCTACGTCTCGATGGCCGAGACCCTCCGCGGCGGACTCTCGCTCGCGCTCGGCGGCTTCGGCTTCTGGGCGCACGACATCGGCGGCTTCGAGGGAACGCCCGACCCGGGCGTCTTCAAGCGCTGGCTCGCGTTCGGACTGCTCTCCTCGCACTCCCGCCTGCACGGCTCCACCTCGGTCCGCGTGCCGTGGGAGTTCGGCGACGAGGCGGTCGACATCACCCGCCGCTTCACCGAGCTCAAGCTCTCGCTGATGCCGTACCTCTACGCGGCGGGAGCGGAGGCGGCGCGCGAGGGGATCCCGGTGATGCGGCCGATGACGCTCGAGTTCGAGGACGACCGGAACGCGGCGCACCTGGACACGCAGTACATGCTCGGCCACGACCTGCTGGTCGCCCCGGTCTTCACTCCCGACGGCTCGGTCGAGTTCTACCTGCCCCGCGGACGCTGGACCAGCTGGTGGACCGGCGAGACCGTCGACTCGACGGGGGAGTGGCGCCGCGAGGTCCACGGCTTCGACACCCTGCCGCTCTACGTGCGCGAGGGGGCGGTGGTGCCGGTCGGCTCCCGGACCGACGTCGCGGAGTACGACTACCTCGACGGGCTCGAGCTCCGGGTGTTCCCGGGCGGCGACGGCGCGCGCGAGGTGCGGGTCGTGGCGCACGACTCCGGGGTCGAGACGGTCTTCACCGTCACCCGCTCGGGTGCCGACGTGAGCGTCGACGGGCCGGAGGGCAGCTGGACCTGGAGTCGCGCAGGGGCGTGAGCCTGCAGAACCTCCGCCGAGAGGAGGGGATGTCGCCTGACAGCGGTAATCCCCTCCTCCCGGCTGACGATGCGCGCGCGGCCGGCCGCCGCGATGTGCGCACCGAGGGCGCCGAGGCCCGCCGATAGGCTGACCCGAGACCAGAGGAGACCGCGGAATGCCCGACCACGCGACGCGCGGCAACACTCTCGACCGGGTCCGGCGCCACAACCTGGCGGCGATCCTGCGTCTCGTGCACCGCGGCGGGCCCCGCTCCCGTTCGCAGCTGACGCGGGCGACCGGGCTGAACCGCTCGACGATCGCCGCCCTCGTGGGCGAGCTTGTGGAGCTCGGCATCGTCCGCGAGCGGGACCCCGACACGCTGAACCAGGTCGGCCGGCCGAGTCCGATCGTCGAGGCCGATCCGCGGGTCGTCGCGTTCGCCGTGAACCCCGAGATCGACGCTGTGACGGTCGCGGTGGTCGGCTTCGACGCGGAGGTGCGCCGCCGCCTCCGCCGCACCGCGCTCGTGCCCACCGCCGAGGCGGCCGCCGCGCTCGCCGCGGACGCGATCGCCGAGCTGCGCGCCGAGCTGCCCGCCGACGCCCGGACGGTCGGCATCGGAGTCGCGGTGCCCGGCCTCGTCCGCGACGCCGACGGTCTCGTCCGCACCGGCCCGCACCTGGGCTGGAGCGACGAGCCGTTCTCGCGGATGCTCGCCGACGCGACCGGGCTCCCGGTCCTCTCGGCGAACGACGCCAACCTCGGCGCCCTCGCCGAGAGCGCGCTCGGCGCCGGCCGCGACGTCTCGCACCTGATCTACCTCAACGGCGGCGCGAGCGGCGTCGGCGCGGGCGTGATCGTCGGAGGCGCTCCGCTGCACGGCATCGACGGCTACGCGGGCGAGATCGGCCACACCCTCGTCAACAGCGCGGGCGTCGACTGCCACTGCGGCGCGGTCGGCTGCCTCGAGACCGAGGTCGGCCGCGCCGAGCTGCTGCGCGTGCTGGGCCTGGAGGAGAGCGAGCGGCTGGAGGAGGCGCTCGCCGCCTCCGAGGACCCGGCGGTCCGCGCGGAGGTCGAGCGCCAGCTCGGCCACCTGGCCGTCGCCCTCCGGAACGTCGTCAACATCTTCAACCCGCAGCTGGTCGTGCTCGGCGGCTTCCTCGGCGCCCTGGTCGGCGTGGCGCCCGGGTTCCTCGAGGAGCGCCTGACCCACGGCGGTCCGTTCCGCGTGGCGCTCGAGTCGGTCCGCATCGCGCGCACTGAGCTCGGCGGCGATCTGCTGATGATCGGAGCGGCCGAGCTCGCGTTCGAGCAGCTGCTCGCCCATCCGCTGGCCGCGCCGCTGCATCCGCTCGCCCCGTGACGACGGGGACTTGGGCGCGGCGGAGGTAAGCGCTTACCCTGCTGGAGGACCACCGGGATCGGGCACCACCGTCGGCGCCCCGGCCCGCACCACCGCTGCGGCGGTCGAAGGAGAGAGCACATGCCCGTTCGCTACGGAGGCGACTACAACCCCGAGCAGTGGCCGGAGGAGGTGTGGCCCGAGGACGTGACCCTGATGAACCGCGCCGGAGTGAATCTCGCGACGGTGGGCGTCTTCTCGTGGGCGCACCTGGAGCCGCGCGACGGCGAGTTCGACTTCGCCTGGCTCGACGAGGTCCTCGACGGCCTGCACGCCGGCGGCGTCCGCGTCGACCTCGCCACCGCCACCGCGTCGCCGCCGCCGTGGCTGAGCCACGAGCACCCCGAGATGCTGCCCGTCACCGCTGACGGCGTGATCCTCGGAGTCGGCTCGCGCCAGCAGTACGCGCCGTCCTCGCCCGTGTATCGCCGCTACGCCGCGCGCCTGGTGCGCAAGCTGGCCGAGCGCTACGCCGGCCACCCCGCGCTCGAGATGTGGCACATCGGCAACGAGTACGGCTGCCACGTCTCGCACGACTACTCCGAGTCGGCCGTCCTCGCGTTCCGCGAGTGGCTGAGCGCCAAGTACGGCAGCATCGAGGCTCTCAACGAGGCCTGGGGCACCGCCTTCTGGTCGCAGCGCTACTCGAGCTTCGAGGAGGTGCGCCCGCCCGCCGCGATGCCGACCCTGCCGAACCCGACCCAGCGCCTCGACTTCGACCGCTTCTCCTCCCGCCAGCTGCTCGAGTGCTACCTGGCCGAGAAGGAGATCCTGCGCGAGTACTCGCCCGAGACCCCGATCACCACGAACTTCATGGGGCTCTTCAAGCCGGTCGACTACTGGGCGTGGGCGCCGCACGTCGACGTCGTGTCCGACGACCTCTATCCGGACCCCGCCGATCCGGAGGCGCCCTTCACCGCCGCGGTCGCCCGCGACCTGATGCGCTCGCTGGGCGAGGGCCGCCCGTGGCTGCTGATGGAGCAGGCGACGAGCGCCGTCAACTGGCGCCGCAGCAACGCCCCGAAGAAGCCCGGCCAGATGCGCGCCTGGAGCTACCAGGTGCTGGGCCGCGGAGCCGACGGCATCCTGTTCTTCCAGTGGCGGCAGTCGCGCGCCGGGGCCGAGAAGTTCCACTCCGGCCTGGTGCCGCACGGCGGCCCCGAGACGCGCGTGTTCCGCGAGGTCGAGGAGCTGGGCGCCGAGCTCGGCCGCCTCGACGAGATCCTGGGCACGGAAGTGGCCGCGCGCGTCGCGATCGTCTTCGACTGGGACAGCTGGTGGTCGATCGAGCAGGACGCCACTCCCGGCGCGATCGACTACGCGGCGCACGTGACCGCCTGGCACCGCGAGTTCACCCGCCGCCACGTCACGGTCGACTTCGTGCGCGCCTCCGGGCCGTTCGACGGCTACGACCTCGTCGTCGCTCCGGCGCTGTTCACCGTGCGAGCGGAGGATCTGGCCGGCCTCGCCGCGTACGCGGAGGGCGGCGGGCACCTCGTCACCACCTTCCAGAGCGGCATCACCGACGAGGACGCGCACATCACCGAGGGCGGCTACCTCGGCGCGCTGCAGTCGACGCTCGGCGTGCGCGTCGAGGAGTTCGCTCCGCTCGCCTCCGCCGACGCGTTCTCGGACGACCTGCCCGAGTCCACCGTGACCGGGTCTCTCGCGGGCGCGATCACCCGCTGGCGCGAGTACCTGCACGCCGACGGTGCGGAGGTGCTGGCGCGCTTCACCGACGACCTCGACGGCTGGCCCGCGATCACCCGCCGCGAGACGGCCGCAGGCGGCTCCGCCTGGTACGTCGCGACCTGGCCCGCGCCGGAGCTGCTCGGCACGGTCGTCGAGCGCGCGCTCGCCGACGCGGGTGTCGAGGGGATCCTCGCCGAGCCCCTCGAGGGAGTGGAGCTCATCCGCCGCGGCGCGCTCGTCTTCGCGATCAACCACGGGCGCTCGGACGTCGTCGTGCCGATCGCGGGGGTCGACGTGCTGACCGGCGGGCGCGCCGACTCCGTCACCCTGGCGCCCCAGGGGGTCGCACTGCTGCGGGTGGAGTGAGAGCGCTCCCGGTCTCGGATCGCGCCGATCACGTCCCCGCATGGACTGATAGTCGAATCAATTCGACCCAGGGGGAGTACACGGGCGCTCCCGGCGGTTAGCGTGAGGAGCGGTGCACGGATCCGAGGGTCCGGCGCCGCTCCTCGCGGCCGTTCGAGCCGCTCCCGCTCCGCTCCCCGCGCTCCTGCGCAGGAAGGCCTCCGTGACCACCGTCGCCTCGACGCCCACCGGCTCCGTCCCCGTCCACCGCCACCCCGGCGACGCCCTGACCGCGCGTCAGCGGCTCGTCTACATCATCGTTCTGGGAGCGCTCACCGCGCTCGGTCCGTTCACGATCGACCTCTACCTCCCCGCGTTCCCGGTGCTGCAGAGCGAGCTGAACGTATCCGAGGCGGCGGTGCAGCTGACCCTCACCGGCACGACGCTCGGCTTCGCCCTCGGCCAGCTGATCGTGGGGCCGTGGAGCGACGCGGTCGGGCGCCGGCTGCCGCTGATCCTGGCCACGGCCGTGCACGTGCTCACCTGCATCGGCGCCGCCTTCGCGCCCGACATCGTCTGGCTCGGCGTGTTCCGCGTGCTGATGGGCGCGGGTGCCGCGGCGGGCGGAGTCGTCGCCATGGCGATGGTCCGCGACCTCTTCGGCGGTCGTCCGCTCGTCAAGATGCTCTCCCGCCTCGCCCTGGTGTCGGGTCTCGCTCCCGTCCTCGCCCCGGTGATCGGCTCGCAGCTCCTGCTCGTCATGGACTGGCGCGGAGTCTTCGTCTTCCTCGCCGGCTACGGCCTCGTCGTGATGGTCGCCGTGGCGCTCCTCATCGTCGAGACCCGACCGCGGACCGCGCGCGACGACCGCGACCGCCGCTCCCTCGCGCAGCGCTACGGCTCGGTGCTCGGCGACCGCCAGTTCGTCGGCGTCGCGGTCATCGGAGGCATGACCTTCGCCGGCCTCTTCACCTACCTCTCGAGCTCCTCCTTCCTCTTCCAGGGGCTCTACGGCTTCGACGCTCAGCAGTACGGCCTGCTCTTCGCGGTCAACTCGCTCGGAGTCGTCTTCGGCGTGCAGGCGTCCTCGCGCCTCAGCCGCCGGGTCGGCCCGCAGTGGATCCTCGCGATCACCACCGTGTCGCTCTTCACGTCGGCCGGGCTGATCGCGCTGTTCGACGTCCTCGGCTTCGGACTCTGGGGCACGCTCGTCCCGCTCTGGCTGTTCATCGCCTCCTGCGGCTTCAGCTTCCCGTGCGTGCAGGTGCTGGGCCTCGTGAACCACGGCAGGGAGGCGGGCACCGCCGCGTCGCTGCTGGGTGCGGTGAACTTCGGAGTCGCCGGCCTGCTCTCGCCGATCTCCGGGATCTTCGGCGCCTCCTCCGCCGTGCCGATGGCCCTGGTCATGATGGCGACCGCGACCGTCTCGATCCTCGCCCTCTGGCTGATCGTCCGCCCGCGCACGGTCGCCGCCCTGCAGGACTGACGCGCGGCTCCTCCTCCCTCGGTGCGATCTGCGGGGCCCCGGTGCGATCCGCAGGGACTTGCACGATCTGCAGGCCCCGCACGATCTGCAGGTATCTGCACGATTCGCAGGGGATCCCGCTGTCGGCGAGGAGTCCCCGCGGAGGAAAGCGAGTTCCCCTCCGGAACCCCTGCAGATCGCGCAATCCCCTGCAGATCGCGCAATCCCCTGCAGATCGCGCACGGCACCGCCCGAACGCAGCGCCCCGCAGTCCGCGCAAGCCCCCGCAAGGTGAACGGCCATCGCGGCATCATGTCCATATGGTGAACCGCGAGAACCGCCCCCCGACCGAGCCGGCGTCGGCGTCCCCCGACGCGGTGCAGCGCGAGCGGCTGACCACGGCCGCGCCGTCCGCCGACCCCGCGGCGACCAAGGTCCTCACGCAGGAGGTCGCGCACCGCGTCTCGCGCCGCTGGCCGCTCATCTCGGCGTCGATCGCTCTGCTGATCACCGTCGTCCTCGCGATCATGATCGCCTACCGCCCCACCACCGCCTTCGGCTTCGACGTCGAGTGGATGGACGAGGTCGTCGAGCACCGCTCGAGCGTCTGGGACATCCCCGCCCTGATCATGAACACGGTCGGCGCCGGCATCACCGGCACCGCGATCATCCCGCTTGCCATCGTGGCCGTCCTGCTCGTGTTCCGGAGGCGCTGGGCCGCGCTGTACTACGCGGTCGCCGCCCTCGTCAGCGTCGGCCTGACGCAGCTCGTCAAGGAGCTCGTCGGCCGTGCCCGCCCCGAGGACATGCTGGTGACCAGCGACTACGGCTCGTTCCCCTCCGGCCACACCGCCAACGCGGCGACGACCGCCATGGTGCTCGCCCTGATCTTCCCGCTGATCTGGGTCTGGATCGCCGGCTTCCTCTACACGATCGCGATGATGGCGAGCCGCACCTACCTCGGCGCCCACTGGCTGAGCGACACGATCGGCGGCCTGCTCCTGGGCGTCGGAGTCGCGCTCGTCGTCTGGGCGCCGCTCGCCGGCCGTCTCCGCAGCGAGAGCGAGCTGCCGCATCCGCCGATCTGGGTGAAGCGCTCGGACGTGCGCTAGGAGCCGAACGAGGCGAGCCCGTCGAGCTCGTTGAACGTGTACACGTGCAGCCCGTGGAGCCGGTCGCCCGCCGCCGCCTCCAGCCGCCCGACGAAGGCGGTCGGGTCGAAGCGGCGGCCGCGCAGCAGCCCGCCCGCGACGGAGGAGCTGCGCGTCAGGAACCCGAGCGACGAGCCCACGCCGATCTTCGCCCCCAGACTCAGCAGCTTCGCGCGCTCGACCGGTCCCGGGATCCCGGCCCACAACTCCGCGTCGATGCCCTCGGCGCGCAGCGAGTCGGCGTAGCGGGCGACGGCGTCCACGTCGAAGCACATCTGCGTGACGACCGAGCGGATGTAGGGGGCCCGCTCGCGCAGGTGCTTCAGGATGCTCTCGTCCGAGAGGTGCGGGTGCCCCTCCGGGTAGCCGGCGATGCCGACGGCCAGGGCGGGCATGATCTCGACGGCGTCGCGGAGGAGCTCCAGGCTCGTCGAGTAGGTCCCGCTCGCCTTCTTCGCGTCGCCTGAGACGACGAAGGCCTCGCCGATCCCGGAGTCGCCCAGGCGGCCGAGCGCGCGCTCGAGGGCGGGCCTCCCCTCGACGGTGCGGGCGGCCAGGTGCGGCACGACGCCGAAGCCCAGGGCGGCGAGCTCGACGGCCGCGTCGAGGGTGCGCTCCAGGCCGTGCTTCGGGAGGCTCGTGACGGTCAGCACGACGGCCGACGGGTCGGGGAACGCGCGGCGGGCCCGCTCGGCGATATCGGCGGTGGGGATGATCTCGAAGCGCGCCCTGGTCACCTGTCCAGCCTCCCACGGCCCGGTGTCGGAGGGTCGCCCTAGCCTGGAGGCGCCCGCCGCCCGGCGGCACCGGAGGGAGTCGCATGTACCTGGAGGCCGGCCGCGTGGTCACGAGCCCCACCGACCTCTCGAACTGGGCGGCCTGCGAGTGGGCGGTGCTGCGGCGCTTCGACGCGATGCTCGGCCGGTCCCCGCGGCTCGACCCGGTGGTCGACGCGATGCTCGATCGCACGGCGGTCCTCGGCGACGAGCACGAGCACCGCTTCCTCGACGAGCTGAAGCGCACGCACGAGGTCCTCGAGTTCGAGCGTCCCGAGCCCGCGGGCTACGCGGCGGCCGCCGACGCCGCTGTCGAGGCGATGCGCGCCGGAGTCGACGTGCTCTACCAGGCCGTCTTCTTCGACGGCGAGTTCCTCGGCTTCTCCGACTTCCTCCTCCGCACCGACGACGGCGCGTACGAGGTCTACGACACCAAGCTCGCGCGGCACGCCAAGATCCCGGCCCTGCTGCAGCTCGCGGCCTACGCCGAGCAGATGAGCGCCCGCGGCGTCCGGGTCGGCGAGCGGGTCCACTTGGTGCTGGGCGACGGCTCCGTCACCAGTCACGAGCTGGCCTCGATCGCGCCGGTGCAGCGCGTGCAGCGCGCGCGGCTGCGGTCCGTGCTCGCCGAGCGCCTCGCCGCCGCCGAGCCGCTCGCGTGGGGCGATGCGCGCTACCTCTCCTGCGGTCGCTGCCCGGTCTGCGCTCCCGAGGTGGCGGCGCACCGCGATCCGATCCTCGTCGCCGGCATGCGGCTCGACCAGCGGGCGAAGCTCGCCGCGGCCGGAGTGATGACCCTCGACGCCCTCGCCGAGCACGTCGGCGCTGTCCCCGGCCTCGGCGCCGGCACCCTCGACTCGCTGCGCGCGCAGGCGCGGCTGCAGGTGCTGTCCGAGTCCTCGTCCGTGCCCGCCGTCGAGCTGATCGACCCCTCCGTTCTCGCCGCCCTGCCCGCTCCCGATCCCGGCGATCTCTTCTTCGACTTCGAGGGCGATCCGCTGCACAGCGAGGACAACCGCGAGTGGGGCCTCGACTACCTCTTCGGCATGGTCGACGACCAGGAGGAGTTCACGGCGTTCTGGGCGCACGACCTCGCCGCCGAGCGGCGCGCGCTCGTCGACTTCCTCGCGTTCCTGCGCGAACGCCGGGCCCGGTACCCGCGGATGCACGTCTACCACTACGCCTCCTACGAGCGCACGCACCTGCTCTCGCTCGCCCTGCGGCACGGCGTCGGCGAGGAGGAGGTCGACCAGCTGCTGCGCGACGGCGTCCTCGTCGACCTCTATCCGGTGGTCCGGCGGGCGCTCCGGGTGGGCTCGCGCAGCTACTCGATCAAGAAGCTCGAGCCGCTCTACATGGGCTCGGAGGAGCGCGACGCGTCCGGAGTGACGAACGCGGCCGACAGCATCGACGTCTACGTGAAGGCGCGCGCCGCGTTCGCGGACGACCCCGTGAAGGGTCAGCGCGAGCTCGCCCTCGTGGCCGAGTACAACGCCTACGACTGCCGGTCGACCCTCCGGCTGCGCGACTGGCTGCTGTCGCTCGCGCCGCCCCGCGACGCGCCGCTGCCGCTCGTCGAGATCGACCTTCCCGTGCCGCGCGAGCCCGACCCCACCGCCGTCGCCCTGCTCGCGCAGGTCGAGGGCGTCGAGCCCTGGGAGCGGACGGCCGACCAGACCGCGCTCGCCCTGGCCGGCACCGCGATCGACTACCACCGCCGCGAGGCGAAGACCTTCTGGCAGGAGCACTTCGACCGCCTCCGCGAACCGCTCGACGAGTGGGCCGACACGCGCGACGTCGTGATGATCGACCGCGTCGAGGTCGTCCGCGACTGGTCCAAGCTCCCGAAGGCGCGGACGCAGTCGCGCGAGCTGCGGATCCTCGGCCGGCTCGCTCCCGGCAGCCGGCTCGGCACCGGCTCCTCGCCGTACCTCGTCTACGACGCGCCCCCGCCGCCCGGAGCGTCCTCGCCCGGCCCGGGGCTCCGCGGCGCGTCCGACCGCTCCGAGATCCTCGCGGTCGACGACGACGGAGAGCGCATCGTGCTTCTGCTCAAGGAGGGCCTGAAGGCGGGGGAGGACCCGCACGACGACGCGCCCGTCGCGCTCGCCCCCGCCCCGCCTCCGCGCGCGGCCCCGCAGCCCGAGGCCATCGCCGAGTGGGGCGGCGAGGTCCTCGACGCGCTGCCCGAGCTGCTGCCCGACCCCGCGCTCGACGTGCTGCGGCGCAGGCCCCCCGCCGCGGTCGCCCCGGTCGAGGGCGACGACGTCATCGGCGCCGTGGTCTCGACGCTCGTCGGCCTCGATCGGGCGACCCTCGCGGTGCAGGGCCCGCCCGGCACCGGCAAGACCTACGTCGGATCGCACGTGATCGCCCGGCTCGTGCGCGAGCACGGCTGGCGCGTCGGCGTGGTCGGCCAGTCCCACTCCGTCGTCGAGAACGTGCTGACGGCTGTCGTGGGGCGCGGAGTCGACCCGTCGCGGGTCGCGAAGGTGCCCAAGAAGGGCGCCTCGGCCGAGTCGCTCGCCGCGGCCGCGTGGGCTCCCGTCAGGAACGGCGCCGCCCTCGCGGCGGTGCTCCAGGAGGAGGGCGGCTGCGTCGTCGGCGGCACCGCGTGGACCTTCGCGAACGCCCAGACCGTGCCCCGTCGCTCCCTCGACCTGCTCGTCGTCGACGAGGCGGGTCAGTTCTCGCTCGCGCCGACCATCGCGAGCTCCGTCGCGGCGCAGCGGCTCCTGCTCCTCGGCGATCCGCAGCAGCTCCCGCAGGTCAGCCAGGGCTCGCACCCCGAGCCGGTGGACGAGTCGGCGCTCGGCTGGCTGGCCGACGGCCACGACGTGCTGCCCGCCGAGTACGGCTACTTCCTCGCGCAGACCTACCGGATGCACCCGGCCCTCGCCGCCGCCGTCTCCGAGCTCTCCTACGAGGGCGCCCTGGTGTCCCGGGCCCCCGCCGAGCGCCGCCTCGAGGGGGTGGCTCCGGGGCTGCACTCCGTCCCGGTCGTGCACGCCGGCGACACCACCTCCTCGCCCGACGAGGCGGGCCGCGTGGTCGAGATCGCACTGTCGATGATCGGCCGCACCTGGGTCGACGAGCACGGCGAGCGGAGTCTCTCCGCCGCCGACGTCATCGTGGTCGCGCCCTACAATGCGCAGGGCGGGCTGCTCCGCGCCGCGCTCGACGAGGCGGGCCTCGTCGAGACCGCGGTCGGCACCGTCGACCTGTTCCAGGGCCGGGAGGCGGTGGTCGCGATCGTGTCGCTCGCCGCGTCCTCGGGCGCCGACGTCCCGCGCGGCCTCGAGTTCCTCCTCCTGCCGAACCGGTTGAACGTCGCGATCTCGCGGGCGAAGTGGGCCGCGTACCTCGTGCACTCGCCCGCCCTCGCGGCCTCCCTGCCCACCTCGCTCACCGGGCTCGAGCGGCTGTCGCGCTTCATCCGCCTCCTCGAGAAGGACGTCGGCGTGGGGGAGTGACGGAATCAGTGGCCGGAAGGCGAGCGGAGCACCGTTCTCGATGGTTCCAGGCGTGGTGGGCGACGCGATCCGTCGCTACGGTAGGGGCATGAGAATCCTCCTGGTCGGTGCCGGCGGCGTCGGCGACGCCTTCGCCCGGATCGCCGCCCGCCGCACGTTCTTCGAGCAGATCATCGTCTGCGACTACGAGCTCGCCCGCGCCGAGCGCACCGTGGCGTGGATCGCCGACCGCCACGGCGTCGACGACCGCTTCGTCGCCGCCCGCATCGACGCCTCCGACGCCGAGAGCGTCGAGACGGTCGCGCGGGCGCACGGAGCGACGCACGTCATGAACGCCGTCGAGCCCAAGTTCGTCCCCACGATCTTCGCGGGCGCCCTCGCGGCCGGCGCCGACTACGTCGACATGGCGATGAGCCTCTCCCGCCCGCACCCCGACGAGCCGCACGCGAAGACCGGCGTCAAGCTCGGCGACGAGCAGTTCGAGGCGGCGGGGGAGTGGGAGTCGCGCGGCCGTCTCGCCCTCGTCGGCATGGGCGTCGAGCCCGGCCTGTCGGACGTCTTCGCCCGCTACGCCTCCGATCACCTCTTCGACCGGATCGACGAGCTGGGCGTGCGCGACGGCGCGAACCTCGTGGTCCGCGACGAGAGCGGCGCGGAGGTCTTCGCTCCGTCCTTCTCGATCTGGACGACCATCGAGGAGTGCCTGAACCCTCCGGTCGTCTTCGAGAAGGACCGCGGCTGGTTCACCACGCCGCCCTTCTCCGAGCCCGAGGTGTTCGAGTTCCCCGAGGGCATCGGCCCGGTCGAGTGCGTGAACGTGGAGCACGAGGAGGTGCTGCTGATGCCGCGCTGGCTCGACGCCGAGCGGGTCACCTTCAAGTACGGGCTCGGCGAGCAGTTCATCGGCGTCCTGCGCACACTCAACCTGCTCGGCCTCGACCGCACCGAGCCGATCCGCGTGCGGTCGGCCGAGGGCCCCGTGCTCGTCGCCCCGCGCGACGTGGTCGCCGCGGCGCTGCCCGACCCGGCCGGCATCGGCCCGCGCATGACCGGCAAGACCTGCGCCGGCCTGTGGGTCAGCGGCACGAAGGACGGCGCGCACCGCGAGGTGTACCTCTACCACGTGAGCGACAACGAGTGGACGATGACCGAGTACGGGGCGCAGTGCGTGGTGTGGCAGACCGCGCTGAACCCGGTCGTGGCCCTCGAGATGCTCGCCACGGGTGCCTGGACGGGAGCGGGAGTGCTCGGCCCGGAGGCGTTCGACGCGGCGCCGTTCCTCGAGCTGATGGCGAGGCCCGTCGAGGAGGGCGGCTACGGCCAGGCCTGGCACGTCCGCGAGGACACGCGAGCCTAGGCTGGTCGCATGAGCATCGACGACGGGCTCGCCTCGGCGAGGGACGACGCACGCGCGGCCCTGGAGGCCGCCCGAGCACTGCAGGCCGAGGCGGCGCGGGCGCTCGAGCGCGCCGAGGCCACCGCGGCGGCGCTGGGTGCGGTGTCGGGGCCGGAGGAGGCGAGCGCGGTCGTCGACGACGTGCGGCTGGTCGAGGCGGCGCAGGAGGATCCGGTCGCCGCGCCCGCGCCTCCGGCCCCGCTTTCCGAGTCCGCCGTCGACGCCGTCCGCGCCGGCTACGCCTTCGCAGGCCCCGTCCTCGAGCTCGGCGCCCTCGTCAACGGCGAGGCCCGCCCCGACGTCCCCGTCCGGCTCCCGCTCGGCATGCTCAACCGCCACGGCCTCGTCGTCGGCGCGACCGGCACCGGCAAGACCAAGACGCTGCAGGTCCTCGCCGAGCAGCTCTCCGCGGCCGGCGTCCCCGTCTTCGCCGCCGACATCAAGGGCGATCTCTCCGGCCTCGCGACGCCCGGCACCGGGAACGAGAAGCTCCTCGCCCGCACCCGCACCATCGGGCAGGACTGGCACGCGGAGGCGTCACCCGCCGAGTTCTTCGCGCTCGGCGGCATCGGCACGGGCGTCCCGGTGCGCGCGACCGTCACCGGCTTCGGGCCTCTGCTGCTCTCGAAGGTGCTCGGTCTGAACGCGACCCAGGAGTCGAGCCTGGGCCTCGTCTTCCACTACGCCGAGGGCGAGGGCCTCCCGCTCGTCGACCTCTCCGACCTCCGCGCCGTCCTCACCTATCTCGTCGGCGACGAGGGCAAGGGCGAGCTGGCCGAGCTGGGCGGCCTGTCCAAGGCCACCGCGGGCGTGATCCTCCGCGAACTGATCGCGTTCGCCGACCAGGGCGCCGACGTCTTCTTCGGCGAGCCCGAGATCGACACGGCCGAGTTCCTCCGCAGCACCGCCGACGGCCGCGGCGTGGTGAGCCTCCTCGAGGTGCCCGGAGTGGCGGACCGGCCGGCCCTCTTCTCGACGTTCCTGATGTGGCTGCTCGCCGACCTCTTCAACGACCTGCCCGAGGTGGGCGACCTCGAGCGCCCGAAGCTCGTCTTCTTCTTCGACGAGGCGCACCTGCTGTTCCGCGACGCCTCCAAGGACTTCCTCGCGGCGATCACGCAGACGGTGCGCCTCATCCGCTCGAAGGGCGTCGGCATCGTCTTCGTCACCCAGACGCCCAAGGACGTGCCGGGCGACGTCCTCGCCCAGCTCGGCTCGCGCATCCAGCACCAGCTCCGATCGCACACGCCCGACGACGCGAAGGCCCTGAGAGCCACCGTCTCGACCTACCCGGAGTCGGACTACGACCTCGGCGAGACCCTCCAGGCCCTGCCGATCGGCGAGGCGATCGTGACGGTGATGAACGAGCGCGGCGCTCCGACGCCCGTCGCCTGGACGCGGCTGCGCGCCCCACAGGGCTCCATGTCGCCGACACCGGAGTCGGAGCGCGAGGCGAGCGTGCAGCGCTCCCCGCTGCTCGCGCGCTACGGAACGCCGCTCGACCGCGACTCCGCCCGCGAGATCCTGACCCGCCGCCTCGACGCCGCAGCCGACGCGGAGGAGCAGCGCCGGGTCGCCGAGGAGCGCGCCGAAGAGGACGCCCGCCTCGCGAAGGAGCAGGCCCGCGCCGCGAAGGAGCGCGCCGCCGCCGACGCCCGCCTGCAGAAGGAACGCGCCGCCGCCGAGCGCCGCGCCGACGCCGCCGCCGAGCGCACCCGCCGCCGCACCGCCCCCACCACCCGCAGCAGCACCCCGCGCCGCGAGAAGGGCGTCGTCGAGCAGGTCCTCGGCTCCTCGGCGGGCAAGACCCTGCTCCGCGAAGTCGTCCGCGGCATCTTCGGCACCGCCCGCCGCCGCCGCTGACGCGGCCGCCGCCGCCGCTGACGGGGCCGTCTGCGGCGTTGTCGTCGGTCGCGATACCGCCGGTATCGCTCCCTCCTCCGCCTTGCAGCCGACCCCGTCAGCGGCGGCGGCCCTGCGGGCACCTTCCAGGAAGACGGGCGGCCCTGTGAGCGTCCTCTTGCCAGCCGGCGAAGCGGGCGCCGCTAACGTCTGCGTGTTAGCGTCACTACTCGTGACCGAGAGCCCGAGCACCCGAGACCGCATCCTCCGGGCGACCGCCGAGCTCCTGGCCGAGGGCGGCCGCGACGCCGTCTCGACGCGCGCCATCAGCTCCGCGGCCGGCGTGCAGGCGCCCACCATCTACCGCACCTTCGGCGATCTCCGCGGCCTCCTCGACTCGGTCGTCGCCGCGGCCGTCGCCGACGCCCTCGCCGACTTCGAGCGGAGCGACGCCCCGGCCGATCCCGTCGACGCCCTCCGCGCGGCCTGGGACCAGCACGTCGCGTTCGGGCTCGCGCAGCCGCACCTCTACGCCCTGATGTTCACCGCCCGGCCGGGAGAGGAGTCCGAGGCCGCTCGCCTCGCCGGCGGTGTCCTGCTCGCGCACGTGCGCGCTGTCGCCGAGGCCGGCCGCCTCACCGTCGACGTCGAGCACGCCGCCCGGCTCCTGCAGTCCGCGGCCCTCGGCTGCACGCTGACCCTGACTGCCGGGCGCGATTCCGACGACGACCTCTCCTCCCGGTCCCGCGAGGCGGTCCTGACGGCGATCACGACCTCGGAGGCGGGACCGACCGATCCCGCGGCCCGCGCCCTCGTCGCGCACGCGGTCGCCCTGCGCGCGGTGCTCGGCTCGGTCGACGCCCTGAGCGAGGCCGAGCGGATGCTGCTCGAGGAGTGGCTCGTCCGCATCGCCCGCTGACAGCGGACCCGCCGGAGAGCGGCGCACGGGTTAACGAAAACGGTGCCCGTGCTGGCGAGAGCAACGGACACCGTTCGCGGAGGATGGGGGATTCGAACCCCCGAGGGCTTTCACCCAACACGCTTTCCAAGCGTGCGCCATAGGCCACTAGGCGAATCCTCCAGGCGCGACCGTGATCGCGACCTCATGCACACTACACGGAACGGGCGCCCCCTGCAGACCACCGGGCGCTCCTGAGCCCCGCCGGATCGGGTTAGACTGTCTCCCGGCTCCCCGCGTGGCGCCATCCAGGCCAACTCCCCCAGGGCGGAAACGCAGCAAGGGTAACCGGGCTCTGGCGGGTGCGCGGGGGGTCTTCTTCCGTTAAACAGGACGCGTACCGCTCCTCCGCAGGCCGCACCTCGTGCACGCCCTCCCATCCTGAAGCGACTGCCCAGTCTCGACGCGGGCCCCGTCGGTAGGGTGGCTCCGATGGTCCAGAGCATCTACATCTCGTCCGCCGAAGGTCACTCCGGCAAGTCCACGGTCGCCCTCGGCGTCCTCGATGTGCTCAGCAGCCAGGTGCAGCGGGTGGGCGTCTTCCGCCCGATCGCGCGCTCCACCTCCGAGCCCGACTACGTGCTCGAGATGCTGCTCGGCCACTCCGATTCGGGTCTCGCCTACGAGGACTGCATCGGCGTCACCTACGAGGACGTGCACGCCGACGGCGAGGCCGCGCTGTCGCGGATCGTCGAGCGCTACAAGGGCGTCGAGGCGCGGTGCGACGCGGTCGTCATCCTCGGCTCCGACTACACCGACGTCGGCAGCCCCACCGAGCTGGGCTACAACGCCCGGATCGCGGCCAACCTGGGCGCCCCGGTGCTGCTGGTGCTGACCGGTCGCGACCCCTCCCGCAGCGAGCAGCTCGGCCAGGCGCCCGCGCGCACTCCCGAGGAGATGCGCCAGATCACCGAGCTCGCCTCAGTCGAGCTGCGCACCGCGCACGCCTCCCTCATCGGAGTGATCGCGAACCGCGCCGATCCCGAGACCGCACCGAACGCGGTCGCGGCGATCCGCGAGGTCCTGCCGGAAGGCGCCCCCGTCTGGGCGATCCCCGAGGATCCGTTCCTCGTCGCTCCCAGCGTCTCCCGTCTCGTCGAGGCGGTCGACGGCGTCGTCGTCGCGGGCGATCCCGAACTGCTCGGCCGTGAGGCGCTCGGCGTCGTCGTCGCCGGCATGTCGATGGTCAACGTGCTCCCGCGCCTGATGGAGGGCGGGGTCGTCATCGTCCCGGGCGACCGCCCCGAGGTCGTCCTCGCCGTGATCATGGCGCACGCCTCGGGCAACTTCCCGACGGTCTCGGCCATCATCCTCAACGGCGGCTTCGAGCTGCCGGAGCCGATCGTCCGGCTGATCGAGGGCGTCGACACGCGGCTCCCGATCGTCATGACCGAGCTCGGCACCTACGACACCGCGGTGCGCGTCACCGCGGCCCGCGGGCGCCTGGCGGCCGACTCGCCGCGCAAGCGCGACACCTCCCTCGCCCTGTTCCACCAGACGATCGACGCGGTCGAGCTGCTGACCCTCCTCGACGTCGGCCGCTCCGAGGTCGTCACGCCGCTCATGTTCGAGTACGGCCTGATCGAGCGGGCGCGCATCGCCGACCGGCACATCGTGCTCCCCGAGGGCGGCGACGACCGCATCCTCCGCGCCGCGGCGACCGTGCTGAAGCGCGGCATCGCCCGCCTGACGATCCTCGGCGAGGAGTCGGAGGTCCGCGGCCGCGCCGCCGGGCTCGGCCTCGACATCGACGGCGCCCGTGTCCTGAGCGTGCTCGACCCCGAGCACCGCGCCCGGTTCGCCGAGGAGTACGCCCGCATCCGCGCGCACAAGGGCATCACCTACGACCACGCGTTCGACACGGTCACCGACGTCTCGTACTTCGGCACGATGATGGTGCAGCTCGGCCTCGCCGACGGCATGGTCTCGGGAGCCGCGCACACGACGGCGCACACCATCCGTCCCGGCTTCGAGATCATCAAGACCAGCCCCGGCGTCTCGGTCGTCTCGAGCGTGTTCCTGATGGCGCTCGCCGACCGCGTCCTCGTCTACGGCGACTGCGCGGTGAACCCGGATCCGACCGAGGCGCAGCTCGCCGACATCGCGATCTCCTCGGCCGAGACCGCGCAGCAGTTCGGCATCGACCCGCGCATCGCGATGCTCTCCTACTCCACGGGCGAGAGCGGCGCAGGAGCCGACGTCGAGAAGGTGCGCGCCGCGACGGCGCTCGTGCGCGAGCGCCGCCCCGACCTGCTCGTCGAGGGCCCGATCCAGTACGACGCGGCAGCGGATGCGGCCGTCGCCGCCTCGAAGATGCCCGGCTCTCAGGTCGCCGGCCGTGCGACGGTGTTCATCTTCCCCGACCTCAACACGGGCAACAACACCTACAAGGCGGTCCAGCGCTCCGCCGGCGCCGTCGCCATCGGCCCGGTGCTCCAGGGTCTGCGCAAGCCCGTCAACGACCTCAGCCGCGGCGCCCTCGTCCAGGACATCGTCAACACCGTGGCGATCACGGCCATCCAGGCCGCGACGCAGGCGATCGTCCCGCCCACCTCCGCCATCCCCGTCGTGCGCTGACGCCACCCGCGTCGCCGCCTCCCCACCGACCCCGACCCCCAGGAGTCCTCTCATGTCCGTCGTCCTCGTCGTCAACAGCGGTTCGTCCTCGTTCAAGTACCAGCTCATCGAGATGACGACGGAGGAGACGCTCGCCAGCGGCCTCGTCGAGCGGATCGGCGAGGAGACCGGCCGCACGAAGCACTCGCACGACGGCGAGAGCGTCGAGATCGAGGGGCCGATCCCGGATCACACGGCAGGCTTCGACGCGATGATCCGCGCCTTCGAGGAGAACGGGCCGAGCCTGTCCGAGTTCCCGCCCGTCGCCGTGGGGCACCGCGTGGTGCACGGCGGCAAGCGCTTCTACGAGGCGACGGTCGTCACGGACCTCGTGAAGATCAACATCGAGGACCTCTCCGATCTCGCGCCCCTGCACAACCCGGCGAACCTCGAGGGCATCGAGGCGGCGCAGAAGGCGTTCCCGGACGTGCCGCACGTCGCCGTCTTCGACACGGCGTTCCACCACACCCTCCCGCCGGAGGCCTCGACCTACGCGATCCCGGCCGAGCTCGCCGACAAGCACCGCATCCGCCGCTACGGCTTCCACGGCACCTCGCACAAGTTCGTGTCCGAATCGGCCGCCGCCTACCTCGGTCGCCGCCGCTCCGACCTCAAGACGATCGTCCTGCACCTGGGCAACGGCGCGTCCGTCTGCGCGGTCGACGGAGGAGCCTCCGTCGAGACCTCGATGGGCATGACCCCGCTCGAGGGCCTCGTCATGGGCACACGCTCCGGAGACCTCGACCCCGCCGTCGTCTTCCACCTCGCCCGCAAGGCCGGGCTCTCGATCGACGAGCTCGACACGGTCCTCAACCGCCGCAGCGGACTGCTCGGCCTCTCCGGCCGCGGCGACATGCGCGACGTGCAGGAGGCGTCCGAGGCCGGCGACGAGAAGGCCGCCGCCGCCCTGGAGGTCTACTACCACCGCCTCCGCCACTACATCGGCGCCTACTACGCCCAGCTCGGCCGCGTCGACGCGATCGTCTTCACCGCCGGAGTCGGCGAGAACGTCCCCGCCGTCCGCGCCGGCGCGCTGCGCGGCCTCGAGGGCCTCGGCATCGAGCTCGACCCCGAGCGCAACGCCGCCCGCGACCGCGGCGCGCGCCGCATCTCGACCGACGACTCCCGCGTCGCGGTCCTCGTCATCCCCACCAACGAGGAGCTCGAGATCGCCCGGCAGTCCTTGTCGGTCGTCTAGCGGCTGCGCCGCTAGACGACCCGCGGTCGGCTTCCCGAGAGGGTCGCGTTCCCAGGAGCGGGGTGCGTCGGGCTGCCCGGAATCGCTCGCACGCGATTCCGGGTCGCGCCCTCTGAGCGGTGCGGCTGGTCGGTGGGGGACGGGGCTTCGCCCGTCCGCTCCCGGATGTCGGTCCTCACGCCCCGAAAAGGGACTCGTCGCCTCTGTGCTCGCCGCTCGCCGAGGCGCCGTGCGCAACGTCGGCCAGGAGTGCGCGTCAACCACGATGGTGGCCGAGGCCCGCTCCTGGCCGTCGTTGCGCACGGAACGTCCGACGCAGGAGGCGCCGGCAGCGTCGGATGCTCCCGGGTGGTCCTCAGAAGTAAGGAGCTGGGACGCGATCCCGCGATTCCCGCTCGGATCTGTCGCGATCAGCCTTCGTTCTGCAGGGCCGGCGGTCCGCAACCGAGGGCGCGGGCCGTCCAGGCGAACCGAGCGGCCTCCGCGAGCCCTCTCGACCTCCATTGCAGACGGAACGACGGATCCGACCCGCCGCAGAGCTGGACGAGCGGACGCGCCGCCCCTCACCTCTCCAGCACCCGCCCCTCACCCGAGTACACGTTGAACCCCGCCCCCCGACTGAACCCGATCAGCGTCAATCCGGCCCGCCGCGCGAGGTCCACCGCCAGCGACGACGGAGCCCCGACCGCCGCGAGCAGCGGGATCCCCGCCATCACGGCCTTCTGCACGAGCTCGAACGACGCGCGCCCCGACACCTGCAGCAGCGTTCCGCGCAGCGGGAGCCGCCCCTCCCGCAGGCCCCAGCCCACGACCTTGTCGACCGCGTTGTGCCG
This sequence comes from Rathayibacter sp. Leaf248, assembly GCF_920939495.1. Taxonomy (NCBI): domain Bacteria; kingdom Bacillati; phylum Actinomycetota; class Actinomycetes; order Micrococcales; family Microbacteriaceae; genus Rathayibacter; species Rathayibacter sp. Leaf248. The sequence goes on from NZ_CAKLAV010000002.1 coordinate 685,974, forward strand.
CCCCACGTCCTCGCGGAGGCACAGCAGCGCGCCGTCGGCGTCGAACAGCCCCGCCGCGTGCACCCCGCCGGTCCGCTCGAAGAGGCCTTGCGCCTCCCGCAGCCGGTCGGGCAGCGAGGCGAGCAGGGGGGTGGACGCCGTCACCGGGTCCTCGTCGACGGTCCACGCCGACTCCGTCGTCACCGCGTCCAGCGACGCGAGCCCGCAGACCCCGCACGAGCTGCTCGTGTACACCGAGCGCTCCCGCTCCAGGAGGAGCGACGCCCGCCCGTCGCGCACGGTCGCGTCGACCACGTTGTAGGTGTTCTCGCCCGGGCCCGCACCGCTCGCGCAGTAGCGCAGCGCCGCGAGCTGGTCGGTGGCGGTGAGGACCCCCTCCGACACCAGGAACCCGGCGACGAGGTCGAAGTCCTCGCCCGGGGTGCGCATGGTCACGCTGAACCGGCGGCCGCCTACGCGGATCTCGAGCGGCTCCTCGACCGCGAGCACGTCCTCCCGGCGACGGGTCGGCTCCGCGGCGCGCACGGCGGTCAGTCGGGTCCTCGCTGCGGCGCGGCTCATGGTGGTCTCCTCCTCGAGCGGTGCTGTCCATCCTCGCACCGGCTGCGCGGTGCCGGGCCGCCCCTCCGATCACCGGCTGAGCGACGTAGCATGCAGGGATGGTCGACGACGCCGCACCCCGAGAGAGCCCGATCGACGAGCGAGGCCTCACGGTCGGCGCCCGCAAGCACCGCGCGGTCGGGATCCCCGGAGTCGCGCACGCCCTGCAGATCTCGCTGAAGCAGATGGGGCCGCTCCGCAGCGCCGAGACCCTCCTCCGCGTGAACCAGAAGACGGGGTTCGACTGCCCCGGCTGCGCCTGGCCCGAGGCCGACAAGCGCCACGTCGCCGAGTTCTGCGAGAACGGAGCGAAGGCGGTGGCCGAGGAGGCGACGCTCCGCACCGTCACGCCGGCCTTCTTCGCGCAGCACCCGCTCGCCGAGCTCGAGACCTGGGACGACTTCGCGCTGGGCCAGCAGGGCCGTCTCACCGAGCCGATGCTGCTCGAGGAGGGCGCGACCCACTACCGCCCGATCGGCTGGGACGAGGCGCTCGACCTCGTCGCCGAGGAGCTGCGCGCGTGCGCCAGCCCCGACGAGGCGATCTTCTACACCTCCGGTCGCACCTCCAACGAGGCCGCCTTCGTCTACCAGCTGATGGTGCGCGGCTTCGGCACCAACAACCTGCCCGACTGCTCGAACATGTGCCACGAGTCCAGCGGATCCGCGCTGACCGAGACCATCGGCATCGGCAAGGGCTCGGTCAGCCTCCGCGACATCGAGCGGGCGCCGCTGATCATCGTCGCGGGGCAGAACCCGGGCACGAACCACCCGCGGATGCTCACCTCGCTCGAGCGCGCGAAGCGGGCCGGCAGCACGATCGTGGCGATCAATCCGCTGCCCGAGGCGGGGCTGCTCCGCTTCGACAACCCGCAGACCGTGCGCGGCACGATCGGCGGAGGCACCGCCCTCGCCGACCATTTCCTGCAGGTCCGCCTCGGCGGCGACCAGGCGCTGTTCCAGGGATTCGGCAAGGCGCTCCTCGACCTGGAGGAGTCGCGTGGCGGGGTCTTCGACCGCGCGTTCATCGAGCAGTCGACCGACGGGCTCGAGGCCTACCTCGACGAGCTGCGCGGTACCGCGTGGTCCGAGATCGAGCTCGGCAGCGGGATCGACGAGGCGCGGATCCGTGCGATCGCCGAGCTGATCGCGGCGTCCGAGGGCACGATCGTCTGCTGGGCGATGGGCCTGACCCAGCACCGCCACTCCGTCGCCACGCTCAAGGACGTCGTGAACGTGCTGCTGCTCACCGGCAGCATCGGCAAGCCCGGCGCGGGGGTCTGCCCGGTGCGCGGACACTCCAACGTGCAGGGCGACCGCACGATGGGCATCTTCGAGCGGATGCCGGACGTGTTCCACGACCGGCTCGACGCCGAGTTCTCGTTCTCGTCTCCGCGCGAGCACGGCACCGACACCGTCGCCGCCATCCGTGCGATGCGCGACGGGAAGGCGCGGGTCTTCATGGGACTCGGCGGCAACTTCGCGCGCGCGACTCCCGACACCGCCGTCACCGAGGCCGCGATGCGCTCGCTCGCCCTCACCGTCCACGTCTCGACGAAACTCAACCGCTCGCACGTCGTCACGGGCCGACGCGCCCTGATCCTCCCGACGCTCGGCCGCACCGACGCCGACGTGCGGGCGACGGGGGAGCAGCGCGTCACCGTCGAGGACTCGATGAGCGCCGTGCACGCGTCGCGCGGTCGCCTCGCTCCCCCGAGCGAGCACCTGCGCTCCGAGGTGGCGATCCTGACCGGGATCGCGGAGCGGCTCCTCGCCGGCCGCGAGAACGCGCCGGTCGCCGACTGGGCGGCCCTGCGCGAGGACTACCGCCTCATCCGCGGGCACATCGCCAACGTCGTCCCGGGCTTCGAGGACTTCGAGGAGCGGGTGAGCACTCCCGGCGGCTTCGTCCTCCCGCACCCGCCCCGCGACGAGCGCCGCTTCGAGACCGCGACCGGCCGGGCCCGCTTCACCGCGAATCCGCTCGAGTACCCGCGCGTTCCGGAGGGGCGCCTGCTGCTGCAGACCCTGCGCTCGCACGACCAGTTCAACACCACGATCTACGGCCGCGACGACCGCTACCGCGGCATCCACGGCGGGCGGCGCGTGGTCTTCGTGAACGCCTCCGACCTCGCCGCGCTCGGCATCGCCGACGGCGCGATGGTCGACCTCGTGTCGGAGTGGGAGGACGGCGTCGAGCGCCGCGCGCCGGAGTTCCGGACCGTCGCGTACGACACTCCGCGCGGGTGCGCCGCCGCCTACTACCCCGAGACCAACGTGCTGGTGCCGCTCGACTCGACGGCCAGGATCAGCGGGACACCGACCTCGAAGTCGGTCGTCGTGCGGCTCGAGCCGGTGGCCTGACCACTACCAGGGCAGCGGCAGCAACCGGACGGAGTCGCCGGCCTGCGCGCCGCCGGGCGGCACCACCGCGACGGCCTCCGAGGCCGCGAGCCCGGTGAGCATGTGCGAGCGGATGCCCGCCGCCGCCCGCCAGCCGCCCTCGCCCCGCGAGACGGGGACGAGCACGGTCGTCCCCGGTCTGCCGAGCGGCTCGCCCAGAGTCCCGGTACCGGGAGCCCGCGGCGTCGCTCCGGCGGCGGCGTCCAGCGCCGGAGGGAGGAACGACAGCGCGGCGAGCAGCGCCGCGAGCGGGTTCCCCGGCAGCGCGATCACGAGCGCACCTCCGGGCAGCACCGCGAGCATCGTCGGGTGGCCGGGACGCATGTCGACGCCGTCCACCAGCACCACGGCGCCGGCGAGGGTCAGCGCCCGTCGCACCGAGTCCGCCCGCGAGCGCCCGGTCCCGCCGGTCGTCACGCGGATCGGCGCCGAACCCGCCGAGAGCCGCGCGGCGATCGCGTGGTCGTCGTCGCCGAGCCGGTCGATCTCGCCGATCGCTCCTCCGGCGCCCTCGACGAACGAGGGGAGGAGCGGAGTGAACGCGTCGCGGACCCGGCCGGCCACGGGCGCCCCCTCGGTGTCGATCTCGTCGCCGGTGAGGAGGAGGTCCACGAGGCTCGGGCGGCGCACGCCGACGCGGTCGACGCCCGCGACCGCGAGCAGTGCGAGGTGCGCCGGAGTGAGGCGGGTCCCGGCGTCGACCAGCACGGTCCCGGCGGAGGCCTCGTCCCCGGCGCGGCGCACATGGCGCCCGTGCGGCAGGTCCGCGGCACTCGAGAGCACTCCGTCTCTCACGACGCCCTGCTCGGTGGGCACGACCGCGTCGCACCAGGCTGGCACGACGCCGCCCGTGACGATCGGAGCAGCGACCCCGTCGGCGAGCCGCCACGGACCAGCCCCGCGCACCGCCCAGCCGTCCATCGCCGACGAGTCGTAGTGGGGGAGCGGGCGGGTCGTCGCCACAGGCCCGGCGAGCACCGCTCCGCGGGCCGCGAGGAGCGGGACCTCGACGACGTCGCCGATGCCGACGGCCTCGGCGGCGCGCCGTCGGGCGTCGTCCCAGTCGGTCGCCTCGTGCCGGTGCGCGCTCATCCCCTCATTCTGGCCGGAGCCCGGGCGGGGCCCGCATCGCGCGGACCCCGCCCCTCGCTCAGCCGAGGTACCCGTTGGGGTTCAGCACGAACTTCTTGGCCGCTCCCTTGTCGAAGTCCGCGTATCCGCGCGGAGCCTCGTCGAGCGTGATCGCGGTGGCCTGCACCGCGTCGGCGATGTGCACCCGGTCGTGCAGGATCGCCATCATCAGCTGCCGGTTGTACTTCATCACCGGGCACTGACCCGTCGTGAAGGACAGCGACTTCGCCCAGCCCAGACCCAGCCGGATCGAGAGCGAGCCCTCCTTCGCCGCGTCGTCCACTCCGCCCGGGTCGCCCGTGACGTAGAGGCCGGGGATGCCGAGCGCGCCGCCCGCCGCCGTGATCGACATCAGCGAGTTCAGCACCGTCGCCGGCGCCTCCTGGTGCGAGTCGGGCCCGTTGCCGTGCGCCTCGAAGCCGACGGCGTCGACTCCGCAGTCGACCTCCGGCACGCCGAGGATCTGCTCGATCTGCCCGGCCGGGTCGCCCTTCGAGACGTCGACGGTCTCGCAGCCGAAGGAGCGCGCCTGGGCGAGCCGCTCCTCGTTGAGGTCGGCGACGATGACGACGGCCGCGCCCAGCAGCTGGGCTCCGACCGCCGCGGCGAGTCCGACCGGGCCCGCTCCCGCGACGTAGACCGTCGATCCGACGCCGACCCCGGCCGTCACCGCGCCGTGGAAGCCGGTGGGGAAGATGTCCGAGAGCATCGTGAGGTCGAGGATCTTCTCCAGCGCCTGGTCGCGGTCGGGGAACACGAGCAGGTTCCAGTCGGCGTAGGGCACCATCACGTACTCGGCCTGGCCGCCGACCCAGCCGCCCATGTCGACGTAGCCGTAGGCGCTGCCCGGTCGGTCCGGATTCACGTTCAGGCAGATGCCCGTCTTGCGCTCCTTGCAGTTGCGACAGCGGCCGCAGGCGATGTTGAAGGGCACCGAGACGATGTCGCCGACCTTCACGAACTCGACGTCCGGCCCGACCTCGACGACCTCGCCGGTGATCTCGTGACCGAGGACGAGGTCGGAAGGGGCGGTGGTGCGGCCGCGGACCATGTGCTGGTCCGATCCGCAGATGTTGGTCGAGACGGTGCGGAGGATCGCACCGTGCGGCAGCTTCCGGCCGATGTTGGCCGGGTTGACGCCCGGACCGTCCTTCAGCTCGAAGGTCGGGTAGTCGATGTCGATGACCTCGACGACTCCGGGGGACTTGTAGGCGACGGCTCTGTTGCCCGACATGGGTGCTCCTTCAGCGCAGCGACCGCGGAGCGCTCGCCCCGCGGGAGCCCTGGCGCCGCGCGGTGATCCGGCCGCGGCGTCGGGGCTCGATCGCACCGTACGCCCGCAGTCTGGAGCGGGATCGAGCCTCGGGGAGTACCGTGTCAGGAGTCGTGCGCGCGGCCGCGGATCGCTTCGCGCGACGCCGTCACGACCGCCTCGAGGGCCTCCGCCCCGCCGCCCTGCAGACCCGCCGCGTACCCCGCGAGGAACGTCGTCAGAGGAGCAGCCGGCCGCACCACCCCGTGCGCCGCGTCGCCCGCCAGCGCGAGCAGCGCGTCGCGGCCGATCGGCACCTCGCCGAGCCCGAGAGCGGCGCACAGCTCGTCCCACCAGTCCGCCAGCAGCGCGTCGGTGGAGTCGGCGGGAGGGGCGGCGCTCGTGTCGGTCATCCGCTCATTCTCCGCCGAGGGGGCGCGGGACGTCGATGCCGTGGCTCCTGGCGTCCTCGGGATCGTCGATGTCGTCGGCGGATCCTGCGGGCACCTCGACGAGGGCGACCTCCCGGTCGGCGAGCAGGGCGCGGACCGACGCGCCGTCGGCCGCGCCGAGCCGCCGGAGCGCCGAGACGAGCGAGGCGCGCCGGTGCACCCCGAGCAGCTGTTGGGATCGGCCGCCGGCGTCGAGGGCCAGGACGGAGTACGCGTCGCTGCCCGCCGCCTCCTCGATCAGCCGCCCGACGGCCGCCGACGGCGCGACGAGGTCCGCGGCGAGGACGAGCACCCACTCCGGGGAGTCCGGACGCTCGAGCAGGGGCAGCGCGGCGGCCAGGCCCGCGACCGGTCCGCCGAAAGGCGGCTCCTCCTGCACGAGCACGGTGCTCCCCGTCGCCGAGCGGAGCGATCCGGGTCCCGCCACGACGATCCGCTCGGCACCGTCGACCGCCGCGAGCGCGGTGGCCAGGAGCGTCGTGCCGCGGTGCACGAGGAGCGGCTTGGCTGCGCCGTCGAGGCGGCGCGCGCGCCCTCCGGCGAGCACGACGGCGTCGAAGCGGAGGAGGGGGGCGGGGTCCGTCACGGTCCGAGGCTACGCGGGGCCCGGGCTCGGGCGACCCGACTCCGGTGTCGGAGGTCGCGGCTACTCTGTACGGGTGGTAGCAGCCCTGTATCGCCGGTACCGGCCCGAGACGTTCGCCGAGATGATCGGCCAGTCGCAGGTGACCGATCCGCTCATGACGGCCCTGCGCACCAACCGCGTGAACCACGCCTACCTCTTCAGCGGTCCGCGCGGCTGCGGCAAGACCACGTCCGCGCGCATCCTCGCCCGCTGCCTGAACTGCGCCCAGGGCCCGACGGACACCCCGTGCGGCGTCTGCGACAGCTGCGTCGAGCTCAGCCGCGAGGGCCAGGGGTCGCTCGACGTCGTCGAGATCGACGCCGCGAGCCACAACGGAGTCGACGACGCGCGCGACATCCGCGAGCGCGCCGTGTTCGCCCCCGCCCGCGATCGCTTCAAGATCTTCATCCTCGACGAGGCGCACATGGTCACGCCGCAGGGCTTCAACGCGCTGCTCAAGATCGTCGAGGAGCCGCCGGAGCACGTGAAGTTCATCTTCGCGACGACCGAGCCCGACAAGGTCATCGGCACCATCCGCTCGCGGACCCACCACTACCCCTTCCGCCTCGTGCCGCCGGCGCAGATGCTCGACTACACGCAGGAGCTCTGCGAGCGCGAGGGCGTCGGAGTCGCGGCGGGCGTCCTGCCCCTCGTGGTCCGCGCGGGAGGCGGCTCGGTCCGAGACACGCTGTCCCTGCTCGATCAGCTGATGGCCGGGTCCGAGGACAGCACCGTCGAGTACGAGCGCGCCGTCGCGCTGCTCGGCTACACCCACGGCGCCCTCCTCGACGAGGTGATCGACGCGCTCGCCGAGCACGACTCCGCCGAGGCGTTCGGAGCGGTCGACCGCGTCATCCAGACCGGTCAGGACCCGCGGCGCTTCGTCGACGACCTCCTCGAGCGGCTCCGCGACCTGATCGTCGTGGCCGCCACCGGAGCCGCGGCCGCCGCGGTGCTGCGCGGCGTCTCGCAGGACGAGCTCGACCGCATGGCGGGCCAGGCCCGCGCGCTCGGCCTCGCCGAGCTCTCCCGCATCGCCGACCTCGTCAACGACGCCCTCACCGAGATGACCGGAGCCACGTCCCCGCGCCTGCACCTCGAGCTGATGATCGCGCGCGCCCTGGTCCTGAGCGGCGCGCCCTCGGCCGCCGGCGCCCCGCGCGAGGCACCCGTTCGTGCCGAGGCCCCCCGTGCCGAGGTCCCCCGCGCGGCCGACGAGCCGCGCGATCGCGCTCCGGCCGCCCCGGCTCCGATCGCGCCCGCGCACCGCATCGAGCGCCCCGCCGCCGTGATCGCCACCGCCGTGCCGGTCGAGGAGGTGCCGGTCGAGACCGTCCCCGTCGCCGCTCCGGCGGCGTCCGGTCCCGACGCCGTCCCCGCGAGCCCGGTCCCGGCGCCGTCCGCCCCCGCACCCTCCGCACCCGCGCCGTCCGCCGCCGAGGAGGGCCCGATCACCCTGCAGCGGATGAAGGACAGCTGGCCCGAGATCCTCGAGGTCGTGCAGAAGGCGAAGATGACGGCGTGGCTCGTCGCCTACACCGCGCAGGTGCGCGCCCTGAAGGACGACGTCCTCACCCTCTCCTTCCCGAGCCAGAACGACGTCGACTCGTTCAAGATGGCCGGAACGGCGGGGCAGCCCGGAGTCAGCGAGCACCTCCGCCAGGCCATCCAGCAGGTGCTCGGCCTCCGCGTGAAGTACATCGCCCGCGTCGAGCCGTCGGCCGCCGCTCCCGAGACGGTCCGCGCGGCCGCGGAGGCGCCGCCCGCACCTCCGGCCGCCGCCCGCGCCGCCGCGGCGCCGTCCGCGGCGACGGGATCCGACGGCTGGGCCACCGTGGCGATCCCCGCCGACCCGGTCGCTCCCGTCGTCGAAGGCGAATCGGTGCCCACCCCCGCGGCGGCCCCGAGTGCCCCCGCGCCGCAGCGCGCCGCCGAGCCCCCGGTCGTCCGCAGCGCCCCCGCCGAGGACGCTCCCCCCTTCGACGAGGAGCCGCCGGAGGAGGACATGCCTCCGGTCGAGCCTCCGATGCCCGACTCCTGGGCCGTCGTCGCCCCTCCCGGCGAACCCGCTCCAGCGGCCGTCCCCGAGCCCGTCCGCGCACCCGCCGCGGCCCCCGAGCGTCGGGAGCCGCCCGCGCGCCCGGTGACGCGGACCACCCGCTCGGCCACGGCCGACGGCCGCCAGCGCTACGGCGAGGCCGTCGTGCGCGAGATCCTCGGCGCCCAGTTCATCGAGGAGCAGCCCCACGTGCCGCGCGGTCCCCGCGTGAGCGGCGCATGATCCTCGCGCCGCCCCGTCCCGCCCGTTCCCCCCGCCCCGCCCGCCCCGACAGAGAGGAGGCGACCGCATGTACGAAGGCATCGTCCAGGAGCTGATCGACGAGCTCGGCCGCCTCCCCGGCATCGGCCCGAAGTCCGCCCAGCGCATCGCGTTCCACATCCTGCAGACCGAGACCTTCGACGTCACCCGCCTCGCCGAGATCCTGCTCGAGCTGCGCGGCCGCGTGCACTTCTGCGACATCTGCGGCAACGTGGCCGAGGAGGCGACCTGCGGCATCTGCCGCGACCCGCGTCGCAGCCGCACGGTCATCTGCGTGGTCGAGGAGGCGAAGGACGTCCCCGCCATCGAGCGCACGCGCGAGTTCCGCGGCCTGTACCACGTGCTCGGCGGAGCGATCAGCCCGATCGACGGCATCGGCCCGGACCAGCTCCGCATCCGGCAGCTCCTGCAGCGTCTCGCCGACGGCGAGGTGCAGGAGGTCATCATCGCGACCGACCCGAACCTCGAGGGCGAGGCGACCGCGACCTACCTCTCGCGCATGCTCAGCACGCTCGGCATCCGGATCACCCGGCTCGCCTCCGGCCTGCCAGTCGGCGGCGATCTCGAGTACGCCGACGAGATCACCCTCGGCCGCGCCTTCGAGGGCCGCCGCCTCGTCGAGAACTGACGCAGGAGGGGACGAGCCCGCCGGCCCGAAACATGGCCCCTCGTGCATGCGCCCGCCGGTAGACTCCTTCGTCGGGTCGCGACGGCCCACCAGCCACCGACCCGGGAGCAGCACGTGAGCCTGATCGTCCAGAAGTTCGGCGGGTCCTCCGTCGCCGACGCGGAGAGCATCAAGCGCGTCGCGAAGCGGATCGTCGCCACGAAGCAGGCGGGCAACGACGTCGTCGTCGCCGTCTCGGCCATGGGCGACACCACCGACGATCTGCTCGAGCTCGCCCATCAGGTGACCCCCATCCCGGCCCCCCGCGAGCTCGACATGCTGCTGTCCTCCGGGGAGCGCATCTCGATGGCGCTGCTCGCCATGGCCATCAAGAGCATGGGCTACGAGGCCCGCTCCTTCACCGGCAGCCAGGCCGGGATGATCACCGACGCGCAGCACGGAGCGGCGCGCATCGTCGACATCACTCCCGTGCGCCTGCGCGAGGCGCTCGACGAGAACGCCGTCGTCATCGTCGCCGGGTTCCAGGGCTTCAACCGCGACACCAAGGACATCACCACCCTCGGCCGCGGCGGCTCCGACACCACCGCCGTCGCGCTGGCCGCGGGCCTCGGCGCCGACACCTGCGAGATCTACACCGACGTCGACGGCGTCTTCACCGCCGATCCCCGCGTCGTCAAGCGCGCCCGCAAGCTCGACCGCATCTCCAGCGAGGAGATGCTCGAGCTCGCCGCGGCCGGGGCCAAGGTCCTGCACATCCGCGCCGTCGAGTTCGCGCGCCGCCACGGAGTGACGCTGCACGTGCGCTCCTCCTTCAGCCCGAACGAGGGCACCATCGTCTACAACGCCGGAGCAGCCGGCACCGAGAAGGGACAGACCGTGGAAGAGCCGATCATCGCCGGCGTGGCCGCCGACCTGAACGAGGCCAAGATCACCGTGGTCGGCGTGCCCGACATCCCGGGGAAGGCCGCGCAGATCTTCACGATCGTCGCGAAGACCGGGTCGAACATCGACATGATCGTGCAGAACGTGTCGGCCGCCTCGACCGGTCTCACCGACATCTCCTTCACGCTGCCCAAGGCCGACGGCCAGACGGTCCTCATGGCGCTCAACGCCGAGAAGGACGACGTCGGCTTCCAGGCGCTGCAGTACGACGACCAGATCGCCAAGCTGGCCCTCGTCGGCGCCGGCATGCGCACCAACGCGGGCGTCTCGGCGAAGCTGTTCCGCTCGCTGTTCGAGGCCGGCATCAACATCGAGATGATCTCCACCAGCGAGATCCGCATCTCGGTCGTCACGCGGGCCGACACGGTGAACGAGGCGCTGCGCGTCGTCCACACCGCCTTCGGGCTCGACGCCGAGGACGACGCCGTCGTCTACGCCGGCACCGGTCGCTGACGGACACCCACCCCCGCGATCCCGCCGATCGCGCGGTGCCGGGCGCGGAGGCGACTCGCCGCCCGGTACCTTCTCACCGGTACCCGCTGCCCGCGGGACCCCTCCTCATCCCCACGCGAGTGGGAGCGGCGGCCGCGCCGCACGGACGAAAGAGCAGAGCATGAGCAGCACCCCCCTCCACGTGGGCGTCGTCGGCGCGACCGGCCAGGTCGGGAAGGTGATGCGCCGCCTCCTCGAGGAGCGCGACTTCCCGATCGCCTCGATCCGCTTCTTCGCCACCGCCCGGTCGGCCGGCACCACTCTGCCGTTCCGCGGCGAGGACGTCGTCGTCGAGGACGTCGAGACCGCCGATCCGACGGGGCTGGACATCGCCCTCTTCTCGGCCGGAGCCACGGGCTCCCGCGCGCAGGCCCCGCGGTTCGCCGCCGCCGGCGCTCTCGTGATCGACAACTCCAGCGCGTGGCGCATGGACCCCGAGGTCCCGCTCGTCGTCAGCGAGGTCAACCCGCACGCGATCGACCAGGCCGTCAAGGGCATCATCGCGAACCCCAACTGCACCACGATGGCGGCGATGCCGATCCTGAAGGTGCTCGACGCCGAGGCGGGTCTCACCCGCCTCATCGTCAGCACCTACCAGGCGGTCTCGGGCAGCGGTCTCGCCGGAGCCAACGAGCTCGCCGGCCAGGCGAAGGCGGCCGTCGCCGACGAGCGCCTCCTCGACCTCGTGCACGACGGCTCCGCGGTCGCGTTCCCGGACCCCGCGGTCTACGTGGCTCCGATCGCCTTCGACGTCATCCCGTTCGCCGGCAACCTCGTCGAGGACGGCCTGAACGAGACCGACGAGGAGAAGAAGCTCCGCAACGAGAGCCGCAAGATCCTCGAGCTGCCCGGCCTGCTGGTCTCGGGCACCTGCGTCCGCGTCCCCGTCTTCACCGGGCACTCGCTCTCCGTCAACGCCGAGTTCGCGCGGGAGCTCACGCCCGAGCGCGCCCGCGAGCTGCTCGCCGATGCGCCCGGAGTCGTCCTCCACGAGGTCCCGACCCCCCTCGTGGCCGCGGGCACCGACCCGAGCTACGTCGGCCGGATCCGCGCCGACGAGGGAGCGCCCGAGGGCCGCGGCCTCGCGTTCTTCATCAGCAACGACAACCTGCGCAAGGGCGCCGCGCTCAACGCGGTGCAGATCGCGGAGCTGATCGCGGCGCGTCCCGCCGCCTCCTGACGCCGGAGCGGCGCCGCGCGAGCCGAGCCGACCGCTCGACTCCGCGCGGCGCCGCCCGCCTCCGCGTCGAAAAGCCGCGAATTTGATGACGGTGCAGCCCCCCGTCCGGGCTGCCGACCCTTCCGCGACGGTAAACTCGGTTCTCGTGAACTCCTCGGAACCGGTCGACGTCGCCCTCATCGGAGGGGGCATCATGAGCGCCACGCTCGGAGCCCTCCTGACCACGCTCCAGCCCGACTGGACGATCGCGGCCTACGAGCGCCTCGGCGACGTCGCGCAGGAGTCCTCGAACCCGTGGAACAACGCGGGCACGGGCCACGCCGCCCTCTGCGAGCTGAACTACATGCCCGAGGCGGCCGACGGCTCCGTCGACCCCGCCAAGGCGATCCAGATCAACGAGCAGTTCCAGATCTCGCGCCAGTTCTGGGCGAGCCTGGTCGAGGCCGGTGCGATCCGCGAGCCCTCCAGCTTCATCAACGCCGCTCCGCACATGACCTTCGTGCACGGCGAGGCCAACGTCGAGTACCTGCGCAAGCGCTACGAGGCGCTGAAGGACCAGCCGCTCTTCGCCGGCATGGAGTTCACCGAGAGCGTGAAGACGATCCACGAGTGGGCCCCTCTGCTGATGGAGCAGCGCCCCGCCGGCGGTGGCCCGTACGCGGCGACGCGCATCCCCGCCGGAACGGACGTCGACTTCGGCGCTCTGACCCACCAGCTCTTCGACCACGTCGTCGGCAACGGGGGAACCCTCGACACGGGCCACGAGGTCACGAACATCACCCGCCGCAAGGACGGGCTCTGGCAGCTCGACCTCAAGCAGCTCGTCGGCAGCACGCCCAAGCGCGTGCTCGCCCGCTTCGTCTTCGTCGGCGCGGGAGGCGGCGCCCTGCACCTGCTGCAGAAGTCGGGGATCCCCGAGATCAAGGGCTTCGGCGGCTTCCCCATCTCGGGTCAGTTCCTCCGCACCGACAACCCCGAGATCGTGGCGCGCCACCAGGCGAAGGTCTACGGCAAGGCCGCGGTGGGCGCACCGCCCATGTCCGTCCCGCACCTCGACACGCGCGTCGTCGACGGCGAGGCGTCGCTCCTCTTCGGTCCCTACGCCGGATTCACGCCCAAGTTCCTCAAGCGCGGATCGTGGCTCGACCTGCCGCTCTCGATCCGCCCGCACAACATCGGGCCGATGCTCGCGGTCGCCCGCGACAACTTCGACCTGATGAAGTACCTCCTCGGCGAGGTCGTCGCCGGCCGTGGCAAGAAGATGAAGGCGCTGCGCGAGTTCCTGCCCACCGCCCGCTCCGAGGACTGGTACCTGATCACCGCCGGCCAGCGCGTCCAGGTGATGAAGAAGGACGAGAAGAAGGGCGGAGTGCTGCAGTTCGGCACCGAGGTCATCACCGGGGGAGAGGGCACCATCGCCGGCCTGCTCGGCGCCTCGCCCGGAGCCTCGACCGCCGTCCCGATCATGCTCGACGTGCTCAAGCGCTGCTTCCCGGACGAGCTGAAGGGCTGGGAGCCGCGCATCCGCTCGCTCATCCCGAGCTACGGCTCGACGCTGAACGACGCTCCCGAGGCGGCCGAGCGCACGGTCGCGGCGACCGCCGAGACGCTCGCACTCGGCGCCTCGGTCTGACCCGATCGAGCGCCGTCCGGCGCACGGCATTCGAACGTATGTTCTAATTGCTCCATGAGGTGGAGCGGGCAGTCGATCGGCGCGGCCGACGACCGCGCGCTCCCGGGCCTCGTGCGGCTGACCGATCTGGTGCGGACGACCCGCACCCCCGAGTTCGACGGCATCACCTTCTACGAGGTGCTCGCGAAGTCGGCGCTCAACAGGGTGCACACCTCGTCGAAGATGCCGTTCGGCTGGACCATCAACCCGATGCGCGGGTGCACCCACGCCTGCACCTACTGCTTCGCCCGGCCGACCCATGAATACCTGGAGTTCGACGGCGGCCGCGATTTCGACTCCCAGATCGTCGTGAAGGTGAACGTCGCCGAGGTGCTCACGCGCGAGCTCGCCCGGCGGAGCTGGGAGCGGCACCCGGTGGCCCTCGGCACGAACACCGATCCCTACCAGCGGGCGGAGGGGCGCTACCGCCTGATGCCCGGCATCATCGCCGCGCTCGCCGCCTCGGGGACCCCGCTCTCGATCCTCACCAAGGGAACGCTCCTCCGCCGGGATCTGCCGCTGCTGAAGGAGGCCGCGGAGCACGTCCCGGTCGACCTCGGCGTCTCCATCGCGGTCTACGACGAGGAGCTGCAGCGCTCCGTCGAGCCGGGCGCCCCCACCGCCGCGGCGCGACTGGCCACGGTCACCGCCGCTCGCGAGGCGGGCTTCGACTGCTCCGTCTTCCTCATGCCGATCCTGCCGTTCCTCACCGACACGAAGGCGCACCTGGACGCCTCGCTCCGCGCCTGCGCCGAGGCGGGCGCCACGTCGATCCTGTACTCGACGCTCTACCTCAAGCCCGGGGTGAAGGAGTGGTTCCTGCACTGGCTCGCGCAGGAGCATCCGGAGCTGCTCGACCGCTACCGCTCGCTCTACCCGGGTCGCTCGGCCTACGCGCCGGTCGAGTACCGCCGCTGGCTGACGGAGCGGATCCGCCCGTTGATGCGCGCCCACCGTCTGGAGCAGGGGCGGGAGGATCCCGCCACCGGGTCGGTGCTCTCCTCCGGACTCGGCACGCTTCGGGTGCTCGGAGGGGATCGCCGCCCACTCCAGCACGGCGGTCTCCTGGCCGAGGAACTCGGTCCCGATCGTGCCGCGATGCTCCCCGGAGTCGGCCAGCCGACGCTCTTCTGACGTGCATCCGGCAGGAGCCGCGCTCCGGTGCTCCGATAGGATCGGGCCATGGTCAGCCGCTCCGGTGAGCCCTCGTCCGGCTCCTCCGCTCGCAGCGGCGACGACGAGTCGCCCCGCCCCGTGCGCCTCGGCATCCTCGACGATCACGAGCTCGTCCTCGACAGCATGAGCAGCTGGATCGCGGCGCACGCGCCGGACTTCGAGGTCGTCGTCGGCGCAGGGACCTGGATGGAGCTGGTGACGAGCACCGTGTTCCCGACGCAGGTCGTGATCATGGACTTCGAGCTCCGCGAGCCGATCTCGATCGAGGCGCGCATCCGCACCTGCCGCGCCGCAGGAGCCGTCGTCATCGTCCTCTCGGAGCACGAGGACGACGAGATCCGCGAGCGCAGCCTGCGCGCCGGAGCCGCCCGGCACCTGACCAAGGCGCAGCCGATGCGCGAGGTGATGGAGAGCACGCGGTCCGCGATGGCCATGCGCTCCACCGCAGGATCGGCGACGCAGTGGCGGCCGCTGCCGATCGGCGTCGCCGCCCAGCAGCGTCCGCGGCTGAGCGCGGGCGAGCTCGAGGCCCTCCGGCTCTACGTCTCGGGATCGAGCACCCCCGAGGTCGCTGCCAAGATGAACGTGCAGTTCGAGACGGCGAAGACCTATCTGCGCCGGGTGCGCCAGAAGTACGCCAGGGTCGGCCGTCCCGCGAGCCGCCGTGCGGAGCTCATCCGCCGCGCCGCCGAGGACGGCTTCCTGGAGTGAGCGCCCTCTCGAGCGCCCGACCGCCGACGAGCCCCGAGGAGACCTGATGGCGAAGCTGTACTTCCGCTACGGAGCGATGAACAGCGGCAAGAGCACGTCGCTCCTGCAGGCCGCGTACAACTACGAGGAGCGCGGTCACCGGGTCCTGCTGGCCAAGCCGGCGGTCGACACCAAGGGCGAGGCGCTCATCGTGTCGCGGCTCGGCGTCACCCGTCCGGTGGACATCCTGTTCCGCCCGGACGAGGACCCGGTCGCGGTGTTCGGCGCCGCCCGAGCGCGCGTGCTGGCCGAGACCGCGCGCGAGGTGAGCGCTCTACTGGTGGACGAGGCCCAGTTCCTGCCCGAGTCGCACGTCGACGACCTGCTGCGCATCGCCATCCTCGAGAACGTCCCGGTGCTGGCTTACGGCATCCGGACCGACTTCCGCACCGCCGCGTTCCCCGGGAGCAGGCGGCTCCTCGAGATCGCGCACAGCCTCGAAGAGCTCAAGACGATCTGCCGGTGCGGGCGCAAAGCGATCTTCAACGGGCGCGTCGTGGACGGCCGCTTCGTCTTCGACGGCGACCAGGTGGCGATCGACGGAGCCCTGGTGACGTACGAATCCCTCTGCGGAGCCTGCTATCTGCAGGAGAGCCGCGGGCGTCTGCGCGGGTAGTAGCCGAGAACGCCTCACGCCTGCGACACCCACGCGAAACGAACTAGTGGGTAGCCTTGCGGCGTGACATCACCGGAGACGGAAGAACGCGTGTCGAAGAACGAGGAGAGATCGGGGGGATCGATGACGGCGCAGGGCATCACGCCGAAGCGCGGGTCGTCCTGGGAGCAGGAGTACCGCGGCCGGCTCCTCGCCACCGACGTCCTCGCCATCCTCGTCTCCGTGTTCGGCACCCAGCTGTTCTGGTTCGACCTCGATCTCGGCTCCGGCGTGGTCGGCTTCCGCACGACGGACGCGTTCACCATCAACTACACGGTGGTCTCGGTCGTGCTCTCGATCGCCTGGCTCCTGGCCCTGCAGGTGTTCGACACCCGCGACCGCCGGATCATCGGAACGGGGTACGTCGAGTACCGCCGCATCGTCGACTCCACGATCTGGCTCTTCGGCATCGTCGCGATCGTCGCGTACCTCCTGCAGATCCAGCTCGCGCGCGGCTACATCATCACCGCCCTCCCCGCCGGCATCCTCCTCATCTGCGTGGGCCGTCTGGTCTGGCGCTCCTGGCTGACCCGCGAGCGCAAGCAGGGGCGCTCCGCGAACCAGGTGGTTCTGCTCGGTTCCCGGGCGAGCGTCCTCCACACCGCGCGCGAGCTGCGCCGCGGCACCGAGGCGGGCTACAAGCTGGTCGGCGCCGTCTCGACCTCCCCCGGGGGAGCGGACGCGCTCCACGGCGAGACGGAGCTCGACGGCCTGGCCGTGCACTCCTTCACCGGTATCGACGGAGTGCGAGCGGTCATGGACGCGACCGGCGCCGACACGGTCGTGGTGACCAGCTCCGACGAGCTGGCCCCGCAGCGGATCCGCGAGCTGAGCTGGACGCTCGAGCCCGGTCGCGAGCACCTCGTCGTGGCGCCGAGCCTCACCGACATCGGCGGCCCGCGCATCCACACGCGCCCGGTCGCGGGGCTGCCTCTCATCCACGTGGAGACCCCTCGCTTCGACGGGCGCCAGCGCTTCGCCAAGCGGCTGTTCGACATCGTCGCGTCGACCGCGCTGATCCTGCTCAGCGCTCCGGTCCTCATCGTCGTGGCGATCCTCGTGCGCACCACCAGCCCGGGGCCCGTGCTGTTCCGTCAGGAGCGCATCGGGCTGAACGGCGCGACGTTCGAGATGCTCAAGTTCCGCTCCATGGTCGTCGACGCCGAGGCCCGCCTGGCCGCTCTCGCCGCCCAGCAGCGCGCCGAGGGCAACAGCGTCCTCTTCAAGATGGCGAAGGACCCGCGCGTCACGAAGGTCGGGACGGTCCTCCGCCGGTTCAGCCTCGACGAGCTGCCGCAGTTCCTGAACGTCTTCCGCGGCGACATGTCGCTGATCGGCCCCCGCCCGCCGCTGGCCCGCGAGGTCGAGCAGTACGAGGCCCACGTGCACCGCCGCTTCCTGATGAAGCCGGGGATCACGGGCCTGTGGCAGGTGAGCGGCCGCTCGAACCTGTCGTGGGAGGACACCGTCCGCCTCGACCTCTACTACGTCGAGAACTGGTCGATGACGGGCGACCTGATCATCCTGTTCAAGACGGCCCGCGCCGTCCTCGCTCGCGACGGCGCGTATTGATCGGGTCCGAGGCGGAGGTCGCCCTCCGCGACATGACCGTCGCCGTCCTCGACGTGCCCTTCCGGGTCGTCTTCGGCGGCGGGCTGTCGCCGGAGGACGTCGAGCGGATCGCCTCCAGCTGGGCGGCGTGCCACCGCCCGCCGACGGGGGAGGAGCGGATCGTCCTCGCGGACGTGCTCCCGTCGACCATCGAGGGCGAGGGCGTGCGCGTGCTCGCCGGAACGGTCGCCCAGCTCGAGGAGTCGCTGACCTCGACGCTCACCGTGGAGGCGATCGGCGTCCGTCGCGACGACCTCCTGATGCTCCACGCGTGCGGAGTCGCCGACGAGTCGGGCCGCGTCCTGGCCTTCGTCGCGGCCTCCGGGACCGGCAAGACGACGATGGCCCGGCTGCTCGGCACGCGATTCGGCTACGTGAGCGACGAGACGGTCGGCGTCGCCGAGGACGGACGCGTGCTGCCCTACCCCAAGCCGCTCTCGGTGAAGCCGCTGACGGGCACCGCACCCAAGGCGCAGCTCGCCCCGGCGGCGCTCGGGCTCCGGCCCGCACCACGCGGGCCGCTCGTGCTCGCGGGCGTGGTCCTCCTCGACCGCCGCCCCGGAGTCGCGGAGCCGTTCCTCGAGGCGGTCGATCCGATCGAGGCGATCGACGACCTCGTGCCGCAGACCTCCTACCTCTCGGCGCGGCCGCGCCCGATCGTGCACCTCGTCGAGACGCTCCGCTCGCTCGGCGGCGTGCGGCGCCTCGTCTACTCCGAGTCCGCCGACGCTCTCGGGCTCGTCGAGCAGTTGTTCGCGGCGCTCGGCGACCCGGCTCCGGCGATCTGGGACGAGGTCGTCCCCCTCCCGCTCTCGGGCACCGCGTCGGACGACCTCGAGCTGTCGCTCGTCGACGATGCGCTGCGCGCCCCGGACGGCGAGGTCCTCGTCTTCTCCGGAGGCGTCCTGGTCCGCCTCTCGGGCATCGGCCCGGCTCTCTGGCAGCGGATCGGCGAGGGTGTCCCCGCCGACCGCCTGAGTGCCGCCGTCCTCGCCGACGTCGGCGGGGCACCCGAGGGAGTGGACCCGCGGTCCGCCGTCGACGCCGCGGTCGACGAGCTCGTCGGGCTCGGAGTGATCACGAGGAGGCGTGCACAGCAGCCCACCCCGGACGGGGTGCACCCATGATGCGCCGCGAAACAGGCCGACAACACGCCTGTGCAACAATCTCAGGGCTCACCGTCTCCGACGGTCGTGCGCCGCTCCGAATCAGTGAAGGAACCTGCCACCTTGGAACTTAGGGACGTCCTCCGACTTCTCCGTGATCACTGGTTGCCGATCGTCGCAGCGATCCTCCTCGGGACCCTGGTCGCCTTCGGGTGGTCCCTGACTCAGAAGCCGCGCTACGAGGCCGACTCCAAGGGCCTCGTCACGGTGGCGGTGCCCGACAGCGGAGACGGCAGCCAGGACCTGTACGGCGAGCAGATCGCCGAGGCCCTCGCCAAGTCGCGACTCACCACCTACGTGCCGATCGCCTCCTCGCGAGACGTCGCCGAGATCGCCATCGAGAACCTCGGCCTCGACATCAGCCCCTCCGCACTGATCAGCGCGATCACCGTCACCCCCGAGGCCGCCGCCCCCGTCCTCAACGTCACAGCAGAGGCCTCCACCGCCGACGGCGCGCAGAAGCTCGCCGACGCCTGGGTCTCGGCCGTCGCCACCCGGATCCAGCAGATCAACGCCGAGACGGGCACGGGGGACTCGGTGAGCCTCAAGGTGATCCAGGACGCCGCTCTGCCGGGCTCGCCCGCCTTCCCGAACCTCCGGCTCGTCCTGGCGGTCGGAGCGCTCGCCGGGCTCGTGCTCGGCCTCGTCTACGCGTTCGTCCGCAACACGCTCGACCGCCGCATCCGCACCGCCGAGATGGTCGAGCGCCTCTTCGACCTCCCCGTGGTCGGCACCCTGCCCGTCGACAAGCGCCTCAGCGAGACCAACCGGATCATCCCCGAGGCCGACACGACCGACTACGTGAAGGCCGACGGCAAGCACGCCCTCGCCGAGTCGCTGCGCGAGCTGCGGACGAACCTGCAGTTCATGAACGTCGACAGCCCGCCGCGGATCATCGTCGTCACGAGCCCGCTGCCCTCCGACGGCAAGTCCACCGTGACCGCCAACCTCGCGGTCACGCTCGCCGCATCCGGGCAGCGCACCGTCGTCGTCGACGGCGACCTCCGCAAGCCCACCGTCGCCAAGTCGTTCGGTCTCGTCCCGGGCGTCGGCCTCACCGATCTCCTCATCGGCAAGGCCGAGCTGCAGGACGTCCTCCAGCCGTGGGGCCCGTCCGGCAACCTCTGGATCCTCGGCGCCGGCTCGATCCCGCCGAACCCGAGCGAGCTCCTCGGCTCCAACGGGATGGACATCCTCCTGCACGAGATCGCCCGCGAGGCCATCGTGATCGTGGATGCGCCTCCGCTGCTGCCCGTCACGGACGGCGCCATCCTCACCGCCCGCACCGACGGCGCGCTCGTCGTGATCTCGGCCGGCAAGACGACCACCGACGAGCTGGGCAAGGCGATCCAGAACCTCGAGCGCGTGAGCGGCCACACCCTCGGCGTCATCCTCAACCGCGTTCCTCCGCGGGGCCAGGTCGGGCGGGGCTACGGCTACTACTACACGAGCTACTACGGCTCCGAGAAGACGGGTGCCCGCCCCGAGTCCGCGAGCGAGCCCACCCCGAGCGCCGTCTGATCCGCGCCGCATGACGTTCCCCGGAGACGACGGCTCCCGTCGGAGTCGTCGAGGCCGCCCCTCGGCGGAGGCGGCGTCCGCGTCGGGCTCTCCGGTGTTCACGATCCTGTCCGTCTGCACCGGCAACATCTGCCGGTCCCCGATGTCCGAGCAGCTGCTGCGGCACGAGCTGGGCGATGCGACCTCTCCTGCCGGGGGCCCGCTCTTCTCGTTCCGGAGCGCAGGGGTGCAGACGCGGGACGGCTACCCGATGGATCCGACCTCCGCCCGGCTGAGCATCGTGCACGGCGGCGATCCGACCGGTCACTCCAGTGCCCGGCTCTCGGAGCGTCTGGTGGCGGAGGCCGACGTGATGCTCACGATGACCCGCGACCACCTCGTCGATGCGGCGCGGAGCTTCCCCTCGATCCTGCTCCGGGGCTTCACCCTGCTCGAGTTCGCGCGGGTGCTGCCCTTCGTCCTCGCCGAGGTCCCCCTCCCGGTCGTCGCGGATCCCGCAGCCCGGCTCCGCGGTGTCGTGCGCCTCGCCGCGGCGAACCGGGGTCGCGCCCCCGGGGGAGCGGCGGGAGACGACATCGACGATCCGATCGGTCGCAGCGAGGCGACGCACACCCGCGTCGCCGAGCAGATCGCCGCCGCCGTCGCCGACATCTCCCGCGATCTGAGAGCATTGGCGCGGTGAGAGAACGCTCCCGGAGCGGCTCGTCGCCGGATTCAGCTCCCCCCGCCGTCGCCGACGCGACACCCACCCGTCCACGATTCGGAGAAACCCTGTGAAGCTTTCTGTCATTGGTTGCGGCTACCTCGGTGCCGTCCACGCCGCCGCGATGGCCGAGCTCGGCCACGATGTGATCGGCATCGACGTGGACCAGGCCAAGATCGACGCCCTGGCTGCCGGCTCCGCCCCGTTCTTCGAGCCCGGCCTGCCCGAGCTCCTGTCCTCCGGAGTGGCGTCGGGTCGTCTCCGCTTCTCGACGAACACGGCCGACGCCGCCGGTGCGGCCGTGCACTTCGTCGCCGTCGGCACCCCGCAGAAAGCGGGCTCGAACGCCGCCGACATGCGCTTCGTCGACTCGGCGATCGAGGGCCTCCTGCCCCACCTCACCTCGGACTCCCTCGTCGTCGGCAAGTCGACGGTTCCGGTCGGCACGGCCGCCCGTCTCGCCGAGATGATCGCCCCGACCGGCGCGTCGCTCGTGTGGAACCCCGAGTTCCTCCGCGAGGGCTTCGCCGTCGAGGACACCATCAGCCCGGACCGCCTCGTCTACGGAGTGCCCTCGGGCGAGGCCGGAGCCGCCGCCAAGAGCGTGCTCGACGAGGTGTACGCGACCGCCCTGGCAGCCGACACCCCCCTCGTCGTCACCGACTACGCGACCGCCGAGCTCGTCAAGGTCTCGGCCAACGCGTTCCTCGCGACCAAGATCTCGTTCATCAACGCGATCGCCGAGATCGCCGAGGTGACCGGAGCGGACGTGACTCAGCTGGCCGACGCCATCGGCTACGACGCTCGCATCGGCCGTCGCTTCCTCAACGCCGGAATCGGCTTCGGAGGCGGCTGCCTGCCCAAGGACATCCGCGCCTTCTCCGCCCGCGCGGACGAGCTCGGCGTCGGCGAGTCCGTCGCGTTCCTCCGTGAGGTGGACTCGATCAACCTGCGCCGTCGTCAGCGCGTCGTCGACCTCGTCGTCGAAGGCCTCGGCGGCTCGGTCGAGGGGAAGAAGATCGCCGTCCTCGGTCTGGCCTTCAAGCCGGAGTCCGACGACACCCGCGACTCGCCGTCGCTCGACGTCGCCGGTCGCTTCCACGACCTCGGCGCGAACGTCGTCGCGACCGACCCCGAGGCGATCGAGAACGCCCGGCGCAAGTACCCCGACATCACCTACACGACCGACGTCGACGAGGCCCTGCGCGGCGCCGACGCCGTGGTCGTCGTCACCGAGTGGAAGCAGTTCCGCGCCATCGACCCCGCCGTCGCGGGCGAGCTGGTCTCGAACCGCTTCGTCGTCGACGGGCGCAACTGCCTGGTCCCCGCCGACTGGCGCGCCGCCGGCTGGGAGTACCGCGGCCTGGGCCGCTGACGCACCAGCACACCTCGATCGGCGCCGGAGGCGCGGAGCCGGACGACGCCACGGCGTCGCACCGGCCTCCGCGCGCCGGCGCCGTCGTTCGTTCAGGAACGGACGACCGGCTCAGACGCGGCCGGGGAGCGGAGCGCGGACGAGCAGATCGTCCTCCCTCCGTGCGAGTCGCTCCCGGTGCTGCAGAACCGCGCGCACGACGGAACCGAGCACGGCGCCGATCGCCGCTCCGAGGCTGTTCATCACGACGTCGTCGGTGGTGGCGAAGCGGTCCGACAGGAACAGCAGCTGCCCCGTCTCGATGACGGCGCTCGTCGCCGCTCCGATCACGACGGCGAGCCAGGCCCAGCGGGGCCGCAGATGCAGGGCGACGAGGACGCCCAGGGGGACGAACAGCGCGACGTTGGCGGCGCGCTCGATCAGGTCGTAGTCGATCACCCCCAGGCCGTGACGAGCGAGAGCGGCCAGCAGCCGGTCGAGCACGTCCCGCACGCCCGAGTCGACGGGGACGGGCCAGAACGCGACCAGTGCCAGCGCTGCCAGGTACGGGGCGCCGACGGCGAGGGTGAGGCGGGTGAGCGACCGGCTCATGGTGCTCCTCCTGCGGGGACGGTGGCATGCGGCGGGCGGGAAGGACCCAGTCTGCTCGGCGTTCCTCCGAGAGGACCGCCCGTGCGCGGAACAGCGCCTGTGCGGCGCGCCCACGACCGCCGGAGGACCCGGGAACGACGAAGCCCGGCCCGGATCATCGATCCTGGCCGGGCTTCTCACCGGTCGGGGTAGCGGGATTCGAACCCACGACCTCCTCGTCCCGAACGAGGCGCGCTACCAAGCTGCGCCACACCCCGGTGGAGTGCTCGCACCGCTCTCGCGGGCGAACCTCGTCAATGATAGCCGATATTCACGAGCCGGAAGAACGGCCGCGATGCACTCCGACTCAGCTCGCCGGCTCGAGGGTCACGAGCGTCACCTCGGGGCGGCAGGCGAAGCGCACCGGCGCGTAGATCGAGGTGCCGACGCCCGCCGAGACGTTGAGGTAGGAGCTGCGCAGCCCGTTGTCCCAGGTCGTGAACCCGGAGACCTTGTCGCGGGGGATGTCGCAGTTGGTGACGAGGGCGCCGAATCCCGGCACGCAGACCTGTCCGCCGTGCGTGTGCCCGGCGAGGATCAGCTCGGCGCCGCGCGCGACGAAGTCGTCGAGCACGCGCTGGTAGGGGGCGTGCGCCACTCCGATGCTCACGTCCGCCGGACCGTCGGCCGCGGCGCGCAGCTCGTCGACGGAGCCCGCCACCAGGTCGATGCGGTCGCGGGCGATGTGCGGGTCGTCGACGCCGAAGAACTCGATCCGGGTCCCGCCGACCTCGATCGAGGTGGCGGTGTTGTTCAGGTCGGTCCAGCCGAGGTCGTCGGTGAAGTAGCCCGTGAGCGCGGCGGTGTCGAGCCCGGCCTGGTCGGGGCGGGGGTTCTCCGACGGTCCGCGGAAGTAGCGCAGCGGGTTCTTGAGCCGGGGGCCGAAGTAGTCGTTCGAGCCGTGGACGAACACGCCGGGGACGCCCGCGAACGGCTCGAGTGCGCGGCGGATGCCGAGCACGCCGTCGCGGTGGCCGAGGTTGTCGCCCGTGTCCACGATCAGATCGGGGGAGAGAGCGGCGAGCGAACTCAGCCACTCCTGCTTCTTCGACTGCCAGGGGGCCATGTGCAGATCCGAGAGGTGCAGGATCCGCAGCGGCGCCGCTCCCTGCGGCAGCACGGGCACGCTGATCCGGCGGACGGTGAACAGGGTGCGCTCGATGCCGATGCCCCAGACGCCGGCGGCCGCGCCGGCGAGGGCGGCCGTCGCGAGAGCGGTGGTCAGGGGGCGTCGGCTGCGTCCGGTCATGTGTCCTTCTCCCGAGGGTGCGGCCGCGAGGCGCGACCGCGTTCATTCTGCACGACGGCACCGGACGGCCGGTGAGTGCTCATCCGCCGGTAGGAGGCGCGGTGCCGGGCGACGGCGGAGCGGGCGAGGGCGGCGGCGTCGCGGGCCCTGCGCTCACCTGGAGCACGACGGCGCTCCCCCGGGCGATGCGCGAGCCGGCCGGAGGGCTCGTCTGGGCGACGGTGCCGGCGGGGCGATCGGAGGGCACGCGGACGGGGTCGACGCTCACCCGGAAGCCGAGCTGGCGCAGCCGCTCGGAGGCGGCGGCGGGGCTCTGCCCGGTGACCTCGGGCACGGCCTCCTGAGGCGCCTCCACGAGGGAGCGCTGCGGTGACGGGAACGCCGAGCCGCCGTACTTCGCATCGGCGACACGCATGATCCGCGGCCAGATCTGATGGCGCACCTGACCCGCGTTTACGCCGTTCAGGCGCAGCCCGCGCATGGAGGTCTTGCCGACGACGTTGCCGACCCAGGTCGCCGTGGCGACCTCGGTGCTCGCGCCGACCATCCAGGTGTGCACGGCGTTGTCGGTGGTGCCCGTCTTGCCGATGTGCGGGACGCCGGTGCCGGTCGCGGACGCGCGCCCCGTTCCTCCGGTCATGACCTGCTGCAGGGCGTAGTCGGCGGTGGCCGCGACCGCCTCCGACATCCCCTGCGTGCACTCGGAGGCGGGAGGAGCGACGTCCGCCCCGGTGCGGTCGACGATGCGGTCGATCGCGATCGGGGTGCAGACGGTGCCCTTGTTGGCGAAGCCCGCGAAGGCGGTCGCCATGGTCAGCGGAGCGATCTCGTTGGTGCCGAGGATCGTGGGTGCGAACTTCTGCAGCTCCGTGCCGTCGGCGCGGTGCACGCCCATCGCCAGGGCGGTGTTGCGGATGCCGCAGAGGTCGAGCTGCTCGGCCATCGCGGCGAAGCCCGTGTTGATCGAGCCCTTCGTCGCGTCGAGGACGGAGTAGACGCCTCCGTTGCCGCCCTCGTCGTTCTTGGGGTCCCAGGACTCGCCGTAGTAGATGCCGTCGGGTTCGCAGCTGTCGCGGAAGGTCGTGTACGCGCGGCGCACCCCGTCGACGCTCTCGCCGAGCGAGCGTCCCTCCTGCAGCCACTCCGCGAGGGTGAACACCTTGTAGGTCGATCCCACCTGGAACCCCGACGAGCCGCCGTAGCCGAAGTCGGTGCTGTAGTTGACGCTCGTGTAGTTCGGCCCGGCGACGTCGGGATCGTTCGAGTAGTCCTTGTTCTGCGTCATCGCGAGGATGCGACCGGTGCCCACCTCCACCGAGACGCTCGAGCTGCCGATGTTGATCGATCCCATCGACTTCGGCACCCAGGCGTCGGTCGCCGAGACGGCTGCCTGCTGCAGCTCGCTGTCGAGGGTCGTGTAGATCTGGTACCCGCCGCGCTTGAACGTCGCGTCGCGCTCGTCCCGGCTCGCTCCGAACGCGTCGTCGTTCTTGATGACCCAGGTGACGTAGTCGCAGAAGAACGCGGCGATGCCGGCGGTCTGGCAGCCGGTGCTGGGCTCGGTGACGACGGGGGCGATGGGCGTTCCGGCGGCCTCGGCGATCTGCTCCGGAGTGACCTTCGACTCCTTGTCCATCTGCACGAGGATGTAGTTGCGCCGGTTCAGGGTCTCGGGGTATCCCTCGACGGCGAGGTTGGCCGGGTCGTCGGGACGGTCGAAGCGGAACTTCTCGGGGTTGTTGACGATCGCGATGAGCGCGGCCGACTGCGCCAGGGTGAGGTCGCGGGCGCTCGTGCCGAAGTAGTAGTTCGCGGCGGCCTCGATGCCGTAGACCGTTCCTCCGAACAGCGCGATGTTGAGGTAGCCGAGCAGGATGTCGTTCTTCGGGTACTCCTTCTCGAGGCCGATCGCGAGGCGCATCTCGGCGACCTTGCGCTCCGGAGTCGTCTCGGTCGCCTCTCGGTAGGCGGCGTCGCGCTCGATCGGGTCCGAGAGGGCCTCGGCCTTCTGCACCAGGACGTTCTTCACGTACTGCTGGGTGATCGAGGAGCCGCCCTGCACGCGGCCCCCCATCGCGGTCGTGGCCGCGGCGCGCACGGTGCCGAGGAGGTCGATCCCGCCGTGCTCGTAGAAGCGCGGGTCCTCGGAGGCGACGACGGCGTCCTTCACGAAGGGGGAGATGTCGTCCCAGCCGACCTCGACGCGGTTCTGCGCGTAGAAGGAGGCGAGGAGGACGTCGGCGCCGCTCGCGTCCTTCGCGTAGATGTTGCTCTTCTCGGCGAGAGTGCCGATCTCGAGGTACTCGGGGAGGTTGTCGAACATCTGCACGCCGTTGTTCGCGGCCATGCCGCCCAGCGCGATGGCCGGAGTGATCGACGCGGCCACGAGGATCCCCGCGATCACGCTCATCGCGACCACCCCGATGAGCCCGCCGACGGCGCCCCCGATCGACTTCACGACCCTGGTCCCGCCTGCCCCCGACATAGAATCAGCGTAGTCGCCGCGACCGCACCGGACGCGGCGCACCCCCGCCCGCACCGCCTCGCGGCGGTGCGCCCCGCACTCGAGGAGAGCCATGTCCGTCCCGCGCTGGGAGTACGTCACGACCCCGTTGATGATCCACAACACCACGGCGATCCTGAACACCTGGGGATCCGAGGGCTGGGAGCTGGTGCAGATCGTGACCGGCCCCGAGGGCGGGCTCGTCGCCTACCTCAAGCGCCCCGTCGCCGAGGCCGGCGCGTGAGCGGAGCGGGCATCGCCCAGCGCCTCGCGGAGCTGGGCATCGAGCTGCCCGCCGTCGCCGCCCCCGCGGGCGCGTACGTCCCGGCGGTCGTGCACGAGCACCTCGTCTTCACCGCGGGGCAGATCCCGTTCGTCGACGGCGTCCTGCCCGCGACGGGCAAGGTCGGCTCCGGTGACGGCCTCGTCGATCCCGACGAGGCGAAGGCCCTCGCGCGGATCTGCGCGCTCAACGCCCTCGCGGCGGTCGCCGACGCGATCGGATCGCTCGACCGCGTCACCCGCGTCGTCAAGCTGACCGGCTTCGTCGCCTCCGCTACCGGTTTCACCGGGCAGCCGGGAGTGATCAACGGCGCGTCCGAGCTGCTGGGCGACGTCTTCGGCGAAGCGGGCCGCCACGCGCGCTCGGCGGTCGGAGTCGCGGAGCTGCCGCTCGGCGCTCCGGTCGAGGTCGAGCTGGTCGTCGCCTTCGCCTAGTGCCGGTGCCCGGGGGAGGCCCCCGGGCGCCGCACTCACTCCGCGGCGATCGCGGACGAGATGACGGTCATCACCTGCGTGTCGGCGAGCGTCGTCGTGTCGCCGACGGCCCGTCCCTCCGCGACGTCGCGCAGGAGGCGGCGCATGATCTTGCCCGAGCGGGTCTTGGGCAGCTCCTGCACGATCAGGATGCGCTTCGGGCGAGCGATCGCTCCGATGTGCTCGGCGACGTGCGCCTTGAGGGTCGCCACGAGCTCGTCGTGGCCGCCCGCCAGCGACTCCGCCTGGCTCGCCTTGGCGATGACGAACGCGACGACGGCCTGGCCCGTCGCCTCGTCCGCCGCTCCGACGACCGCGGCCTCGGCCACGACAGGGTGCGAGACGAGCGCCGACTCGATCTCGGCGGTCGAGAGCCGGTGCCCCGACACGTTCATCACGTCGTCGACGCGCCCGAGCAGCCAGAGGTCGCCGTCGCGGTCCCGGCGCGCGCCATCGCCGGCGAAGTACCGGTCGCCGAACTTCGACCAGTAGGTCTCGACGTAGCGCTCGGGATCGCCCCAGATGCCGCGCAGCATCGCGGGCCACGGCTCCGTGATCACGAGCAGGCCGCCCGAATCCTGGCCGACCGAGCGGCCGGACTCGTCGACGACGTCGATCGAGACGCCGGGCAGCGGCACCTGCGCCGAGCCCGGTTTGAGCGTCGTCACGCCCGGGAGCGGCGACACCATGATCGCCCCGGTCTCGGTCTGCCACCACGTGTCGACGATGGGCGTGCGGCCGCCGCCGATGACGTCGCGGTACCAGACCCACGCCTCCGGGTTAATCGGCTCGCCCACCGAGCCGAGCAGCCGGAGGCTCGAGAGGTCGAAGCGCTGGGGGATCTGGCGGCCGAGCTTCATGAACGAGCGGATCGCCGTGGGCGCGGCGTAGAGGATCGTCACGCCGTACTTCTCGACGATCTCCCACCAGCGGCCGGTGTGCGGAGTGTCGGGGGTGCCCTCGTACATCACCTGCGTCGCTCCGTTGGCCAGCGGCCCGTAGACGACGTAGCTGTGCCCGGTGATCCAGCCGACATCGGCTGTCGACCAGTAGACGTCGGTCTCGGGGTGCAGGTCGAACACCGAGCGGTGCGTGTAGGCGACCTGGGTCAGGTAGCCGCCGCTGGTGTGCAGGATGCCCTTGGGCTTCCCGGTGGTGCCGCTCGTGTAGAGGATGAAGAGGGGCTGCTCGGCGGGGAACGCGCGGGCCGTGTGGTCGGCGTCGACCGCGACGATCTCCTCGTGCCACCAGAGGTCGCGGCCGTCGCGCCAGTCGACCGTGTTGCCGCCGCGCTGCACGACGAGCACGTGCTCGACCGTGGAGGGGGAGTCGTCCCCGCCGATCGCGAGGGCGGCGTCGACGACGGGCTTGAGCGGGAAGACCGAGCCCTTGCGCCAGCCGCCGTCGGCGGTGATGACGAGATTCGCCTCCGCGTCGTCGATGCGCGCCCGCAGGCTCTCGGCGCTGAAGCCGCCGAAGACGACGGAGTGGACAGCGCCGATGCGCGCGACGGCGAGCATCGCGACGACCGCCTCCGGGATCATCGGCAGGTAGATCGCGACGCGGTCGCCCGCGTGCACGCCGAGGCTGGTCAGTAGGTTGGCGGCGCGCTTCACCTCGGCGGTGAGCTGCGCGTAGGTGAGGGTGCGGGTGTCGCCGGGCTCGCCCTCCCAGTGGATCGCGACCCGGTCGCCGTGGCCGGCGAGGACGTGGCGGTCGAGGCAGTTGTAGGCGACGTTCAGCTCGCCGTCGTCGAACCACTTCGCGAAGGGCGGGTCGCTCCAGTCGAGGGTCCGCGTGAACGGGCGGTGCCAGTGCAGCAGCTCGCGGCTGCGCGCGGCCCAGAAGGCGAGTCGATCGGCGGCCGCCTCGTCGTAGAGGTCGGCGGTGGCGACGGCGTTCTCTGCGAAGTCGGCGGGGGGAGGGAACCGGCGCGTCTCGTGGAGGAGGTTGTCGATGGTCTCGGAACCCGGGATCACGACGTCGTCGGGGGGAGTGGTCATCTGCGATTCGCTCCTTCGCGAGTGCGCCTGCACGGCCGCTGCCGGCCGATCTCGCTCCACCGTAGCGCGCGGGCGGAGGCGGGGCCGGGCGTGTGCCGGCGAGGTGTGCCCGGTGATGGTCGGCGTGCCCCCGAACGGGTCGGAAATCGGGGGTTGGCGTTTCGGCCGCGGTCACGTACTCTTACATACGGCCGAATGAACTTCGGCTCAGCGGCGCATGTGATTCCCCCCAATCCCGCGCCGCCGAGGCGGCACCTGTTCCCCCCAATGGGTGCCGCCCCCTTCTCTTAACGGCCCGTGCAGGACTCCGGGCCGTGTCGCCGCTGGGGCTCGGGCTCGCGGAGGTGGGTCTCTCGGGCTCGTCCGCCGTTCATTCCTCCCCAGCCCCTCGATCGCGGGCGTCTCCACCGATCGGGGTGCTGCGTCATCGGCGGGAGTGCGTGCGCGCCTAGCGTGCCCGGATGATCGCCGACTTCGTGCCCCTCGTCCCTGCCGAGTTCCGCAGGGAGCCGCCCGCGGCCCCTGCGCCGGCCCACCCTCCCGTCCGGCCGGGAGCGGCCGCCCTCGGGCTCCTGGCGCCGTTCGCCGCCGATCCGGCCGTCACCGACCTCTTCGTCAACGGCGGAGCCGGGCTCTGGGTGGACCGCGGTCAGGGGGCGGTGCGCGAGCCGACCTGGTCGCTCGACGCGTCGGGTGCACGGCGTCTGGCCGTGTCCCTCGTCGCCGCGGGTGGTCGGCACGTCGACGAGGCGAGCCCGTGCGTCGACGTGCGGCTGCGCCACGGCGTCCGTGTCCACGTGGTGCTCCCTCCGGTGGCCACCGCGGGGGCACTGATCTCGGTGCGCGTCCCGCGGGCCGGGGCGTGGAGCCTCGATCAGCTGCAGGCGGCGGGGATGATGGACGACTCCGGTCGCGCCCTGCTGGGCCGCGCGGTCGCGTCGCGGTGGAACCTGCTCGTCTCGGGGGCGGGCGGCTCCGGGAAGACGACGCTGCTCGGAGCGCTGCTGGGGTGCGCGCCGACGCACGAGCGCATCATCGCGATCGAGGACGTGGGGGAGCTGCGGCCCGCGCATCCGCACGTCGTCTCGCTCGAGTCGCGACAGCCCAACCTCGAGGGGGCGGGCGGCGTCGGACTCGACCGGCTCGTGCGCGAAGCGCTGCGGATGCGGCCGGACCGCCTCGTCCTGGGCGAGTGCCGCGGGGCGGAACTGCGGGAGCTGCTCTCGGCGCTGAACACCGGCCACGACGGCGGGGCGGGGACGGTGCACGCGAACTCGCTCGCCGACGTGCCGTCGCGGCTCGAGGCGCTCGGTGCGCTCGCGGGGATGGGACCGGACGCCGTCGCGCGCCAGGCGGTGAGTGCGCTCGATCTCGTGCTGCACCTCGAGCGCCGGGGCGGGCGCCGTCGCCTCGCGTCCTGGGGGTGCTTCGCTCTGGACGACTCCGGACGGCTCCGGATCGCCGAGGGGACGCTGCCCGCTCGGGCCCGGTCGGCACCGTGAGGAGCGCGGACGGGCTGGACGAGGTCGCGGCCGTCGTGCACCGGCTGTCGGTCCTGCTCGCTGCGGGGGTCGCTCCCGCCTCCGCGCTGACGCATCTGGCCGAAGCCGATCCCTCGGGTGCGGCGGGCCCACCGGGTGCGGCTCGACGGAGGCGGCTGCTCCGCTCGGTCGCGCTCGAGGCGGCTCGCGGCGGTGATGCGACGGAGGCGCTCCTTCGCGGGGTTCCGGAGTCGCGTCGATCCGGCGTCCGTCGCCGCGGTCGGCGGCAGACCCGGGACGGTGGTGAGGCGACGGCCTGGGCGTCCCTCGCCGCGTGCTGGCGGGTGGCCGCCGACTCCGGGGCTCCGGTGGCTGCTGCGCTGACCGAGCTGGCGGAGTCGATGCGCGAGACGGGGCGGGCGCGCCGCGACATCGACGTGGCGCTCGCGGGACCCGCGGCGACCGGGCGGGTGGTCGGCGTGCTGCCGCTCGTGGCGCTGGGCTTCGGGGTGCTCCTGGGGTTCGACGTGGTCGGGGTGCTCGTGGGCACGGTGCCCGGGCTCGTGTGCCTCGGCGGGGGAGCGGCGCTGATGGTGCTCGCGCAGGCGTGGACCCGTCGTCTGGTGCGCGGAGCGGACCCGGGGGAGGCGGCTCCGGGCCTCGCGCTCGACCTGCTCGCGGTCGCGCTCGCCGGAGGAGGGTCCGCCGACGCAGCCCGAGCGCGCGTGCTGGCGGCGCTGGCCGAGTGCGGACTGCCTCCGGACGCCCGAGCGCTCGAGGCCGCGGAGGCGATCCTCGCGCTGTCGACCGGCGCCGGAGTGCCCGCGGGGCGGCTGCTGCGCAGCGAGGCGGCGCTGGTACGGGTGCGGGCCGCGGGTCGTGCCCGGGAGCGGGCCGCGCGACTCGGGGTGACCCTGATGCTGCCGCTGGGCGTGTGCGTGCTGCCCGCCTTCCTGCTGCTGGGCGTCGCTCCGATGATCGTGTCCGTGCTGCTCTCGACCTTCGACGTCACGCGGTGAGCGGGCTCCTCCCCAGGCGGCATCGAACCGTGCTCTCCACCGATCGGTCGATCGGCTGCGTGCGGGTCGGAGGACCCGGCGATGCTCGTGGTGAGGGGCACAGCACGGGGCGGGAACGGAGCAGGAGAGATGAACGGGTTCGACGGTAGGGGAGCACCGGTGGGCGGGGCGCGGCCGGGGCTGCGCCGACTCGTGGCGGAGGAGGAGGGATCGGCGACCGCCGAGTACGCGATCGCGACGATGGCCGCGGTCGGCTTCGCGGGTCTGCTGGTGGTGATCCTCAAGGGGGACGAGGTGCGCGGGATCCTGACCGACCTCGTCACCCGCGCGCTGACGTCCGGCGGATGAGGGGCCGCGCCGGCAGGGCGGTGCGGCGAGCGGCGGAGGAGGACGGATCGGCGAGCGCGGAGCTGGCGGTCGTCCTCCCCGCGGTTGTCGTGGTGCTGGCGCTGTGCCTGGGCTCGGTCGCGGCGTCGGCCCAGTACGTGCGGCTGGTGGATGCGACGGCCGACAGCGCCCGGTCCTCCGCTCGGGGAGATGATCCCGCGGGGCCGGTGGCGCGGGTCGACGCGGAGGCGGCGGTCGCGGTGGCGGAGGAGGGCGGTCTCGTGTGCGTGAGCGTGGCGGCCCGGCTGCGGCCGCTCCCGGTGCTCGAGGTGCCGGTGGAGGTGCGCTCGTGCGCGCTGGGCGGTGGCCGGTGAGGCGGCGCACGGCGGCGGGGCGGAGGGATCGGCCACCGTGGGCTCTCCGCAGCGGGTCGCTCCGCGGCGAGCCGCTCCGCGGCGAGGACGGCTCGGCGGCGACGGCGGTCGTCGGTGTCGTGGCGGGCACGATCCTCGTCACCGCCGCGGTGCTCGCGGGGTGCGGCGGTGTGATCGGGCATCAGCGCGCGGTGGCCGCGGCGGACGCGGCGGCGCTCGCCGCGGCCGACGTCGCCTCCGGGCTGCTGGCCGGGGCGCCGTGCACCGAGGCTCAGCGGGTGGCGGAAGCGGGTTCGGCGACGCTGTCGGAGTGCGCAGTGGAAGGAGGAGTCGCGACCGTCTCGGTCTCGGTCTCCGTCGGTCCGCTCGCGCTGCCCGCGCGCTCGAGGGCCGGTCCGCCGCCCTGATGGACGGGGCGTCGCCCGGGCGACCCGTCAGCCGCCGTCCGGATCAGTCGGAGCTGAGGCGCTGGTACCGGTACGCGGCGGCCGTGGGCTGCGACCCCGCGCCCTCGTCGTGCTCGAGGGAGCCGGCGAGGAGGTAGACCCAGCGGGAGGAGCCGCGGCCGGTCGGGATCTCGATCCGGGCGGCGGGAGCGCCGTCGTCGCCGTACGGGCGGCGGAGCGTCTTGCCCTCG
The DNA here is from genome assembly GCF_920939495.1 of Rathayibacter sp. Leaf248. Classification (NCBI taxonomy): domain Bacteria; kingdom Bacillati; phylum Actinomycetota; class Actinomycetes; order Micrococcales; family Microbacteriaceae; genus Rathayibacter; species Rathayibacter sp. Leaf248. The sequence continues at coordinate 719,606 of NZ_CAKLAV010000002.1, forward strand.
AGAGGGCCGTCCGCGAGCTTCGCCGTGTACGCGGCGAGCGTGTCGGACGGGCGGAGGGAGGAAGAAGGAGTGTGCGTCGTTGCCATGCACCTCATCATGCGCCGATCGGGCCGCGACGTCACCAGGAGCGGCTCGACGGACCTCCTCGCGTTCGGCGTGCTCAGGGCCCGCTCTCAGCCTCATCCGGCACCCGCGGGGGCCTCGGTCCCCGGACTCGGTGTGTATGGTGTGCCTGTCGGGCGCCCGAGGCCCACGCGAACGGGACACCGTTCCCCGTGCGGCCGCCGCGCACCGCCTCCCCGCAGACGGGGACCCGTCGGACGGCCCGCCCGTCCGACCCGACAGCATCAACCGAGGAGAACTGTGTCCGGCACGAAGAAGCTGGTGATCGTCGAGTCGCCGGCGAAAGCCAAGACCATCGCCCAGTACCTGGGCGACGGGTACGAGGTGCTCGCCTCCGTCGGTCACATCCGCGACCTCATCGAGCCCAAGAACCTCCCGCCCGAGCTCAAGAAGGGCCCGCTGGGCAAGTTCTCGGTCGACGTCGACAACGGCTTCGAGCCGTACTACGTCGTGTCGGACCAGAAGAAGAAGACGGTCGCCGATCTCAAGCGGGCGCTGAAGAACGCCGACGAGCTCTTCCTCGCGACGGATGAGGACCGCGAGGGCGAGGCCATCGCGTGGCACCTCCTCGAGGAGCTCAAGCCCAAGGTCCCCGTGCACCGGATGGTCTTCCACGAGATCACCAAGGACGCGATCCAGAAGGCCAGCCAGAACACCCGCGACATCGACACCTCCCTCGTCGACGCGCAGGAGACCCGCCGCATCCTCGACCGCCTCTACGGCTACGAGATCTCGCCGGTGCTCTGGCGCAAGGTCGGCCCAGGACTCTCGGCCGGCCGCGTGCAGTCGGCCGCCACCCGCCTCGTCGTCGACCGCGAGCGCGAGCGGCTCGCGTTCGTCTCGGCGAGCTACTGGGATCTCGCGACCGTGCTCGCCCCCGAGGCCGACGCCTCGGCGGGCTTCGACGCCCGACTGGCGCGCCTCGACGGCAAGCGCATCGGCAGCGGCCGCGACTTCGACGACCGCGGCGAGCTCAAGAGCGACGTCACCGTACTCGACGAGACCAGCGCCACCGCACTGGCCACGGCTCTGCGCGACCCGGCGACCCTCGTACGCGTCACCAACCTCGAGTCCAAGCCCTACTCGCGGCGCCCCGCCGCTCCGTTCACCACGTCGACGCTCCAGCAGGAGGCGGCGCGCAAGCTCCGCTTCTCGGCCCGCCAGACCATGAGCGTGGCGCAGTCGCTGTACGAGAACGGCTTCATCACCTACATGAGGACCGACTCGCCGAACCTGTCGCAGCAGGCGATCACCGCGGCTCGCTCGCAGGCGACCGCGCTCTACGGTGCCGAGACGGTGCCCGACAAGCCGCGCCTCTACTCCGGCAAGAACAAGAACGCACAGGAGGCGCACGAGGCGATCCGCCCCGCCGGCGAGACCTTCCGCACCCCCGACCAGCTCGCGGGCACCCTCCGCGGCAACGATCACCGCCTCTACGACCTGATCTGGAAGCGCACCGTCGCCTCCCAGATGGCCGACGCGAAGGGCTCGACCGCCACGGTCACCCTCGAGGCGAACCCGGCCGGCGACACCACCCGCAGCGCCGAGTTCACCGCGTCCGGCACGGTCATCACCTTCCGCGGCTTCCTGCTCGCCTACGAGGAGGGCCGCGACGAGGAGCGCCACGGCGCCCGCGACGAGAAGGACGCCAAGCTCCCCGTGCTCGAGGTCGGCCAGTCCCTCGTGGTCTCCGAGGTCGAGGCGAAGGGCCACGAGACGTCGCCGCCGCCGCGCTACACGGAGGCGAGCCTCGTCAAGTCGCTCGAAGAGCTGGGGATCGGGCGCCCCTCGACGTACGCGTCGATCATCTCGACCATCGTCGACCGCGGATACGTCACTCCGCGCGGCACGGCGCTCGTGCCGAACTGGATCGCCTTCTCGGTCGTGCGCCTGCTCGAGGACTTCTTCTCGGACCTCGTGGAGTACGACTTCACGGCCGAGATGGAGGGCGACCTCGACCGCATCGCCGGCGGCGAGGAGGACCGGGTCGACTGGCTCAACCGCTTCTACTTCGGCGGCGGCGCGCACCCCGGACTCCGGAACGTCGTCGACAACCTCGGCGAGATCGACGCCAAGAGCATCAACTCCATCCGCATCACCGACGACATCACGCTGCGGATCGGCAAGTACGGCCCGTACCTCGAGGTCGCCGAGGAGGAGGGACAGGAGACGCCGCGCCGCGTCAACCTGCCGCTCGAGCTCGCCCCCGACGAGCTGACTCCCGCCAAGGCGCAGGAGCTCATCGACGCGCCGGTGCAGACCGACCGGGTGCTCGGCAGCAACCCCGACACCGGGAAGACCGTCGTCGTCAAGGACGGGCGCTTCGGCCCGTACGTGACCGAGGTCGACCCCGAGCCCGAGACGACCGCCGACCCGGCGACGGGCGAGGTCGTCGAGCCCGCCCCGGCCAAGCGCGGGGCGAAGAAGCCCGCGGTCGTCAAGCCGCGGACCTCCTCGCTCTTCAAGTCGATGGACGTCGCGACGGTCGACCTGGCCACGGCGCTCCGCCTGCTGGACCTGCCCCGCACGGTCGGCGAGGACCCCGAGACGGGTGAGCCGATCACGGCGCAGAACGGCCGCTACGGCCCGTACCTCAAGAAGGGCACGGACAGCCGCTCGCTCACCAGCGAGGACCAGATCTTCGAGGTCGACCTGCCCACCGCTCTGGAGGTGTTCGCGCAGCCCAAGTACGGAGCGAAGCGGGCGTCGAGCGCTCTCAAGGAGTTCGAGGCCGACCCGGTGAGCGGCAAGCCGATCCGCATCCGCGACGGCCGCTTCGGCGCCTACGTCACCGACGGCGAGACGAACGTCACGATCCCCAAGGGCCAGACGATCGAGGAGATCGACTTCGAGCAGGCCGTGCAGATGCTCGCCGACAAGCGCGCCAAGGGGCCGGTCAAGAAGGCACTCGCGAAGCGTGCACCCGCCAAGAAGCCGGCGGCGAAGACGACGGCGGCCAAGACCACCGCGGCGAAGACCACCGCGGCGAAGACCACGGCGGCCAAGACCACCGCGGCGAAGACGACGGCGGCGAAGACCACCGCCGCCAAGACCACCACCCGCAAGCCGGCCGCGAAGAAGCCCGCGGCCGCATCGGAGGCGACGGGCACCGCGGAGTGACCGGGCTGTTCGTCACCCTCGAGGGCGGGGACGGCGCGGGCAAGACGACGCAGGCCCGGCTGCTCGAGGAGTGGCTGGGCTCGCGGGGCGAGACCGTCGTGCGCACCCGGGAGCCGGGCGGCACGGAGGTGGGGGTGCAGATCCGCGAGATCGTCCTCCACCACCGCGGCGACATCGACCCGCGCGCCGAGGCCCTGCTCTACGCGGCGGACCGCGCCCAGCACATCGGCACGCTGGTGCGGCCGGCCATCGAGCGCGGCGAGGTGGTGGTCCAGGACCGCTACATCGACTCCTCCGTCGCCTATCAGGGGGCGGGACGCGTGCTCGACGCGGACGAGGTGAGGCGCCTCTCGGAGTGGGCGACCCACGACTTCCGCCCCGATCTCACGGTGCTGCTCGATCTCGATCCGGCGGCGGCCCGCTCGCGCCTGGACGCCGCCCGCACCCGGTTCGATCGGCTCGAGGCCGAGAAGGCGGAGTTCCACGAGAGGGTGCGCGGCGCGTTCCTCGCGATCGCCCGATCCGACCCCGAGCGCTTCCTCGTGCTCGACGCCGCCCTCCCCGTCGAGGAGCTCGCCGCTGCTGTGCGCTCGCGCGTGGAGGAGCTCCTCGAGCGCGACGGCGGCACTGTCGGCGGCGGTCCTGTCGGTACTCGCGGGTAGCGTGGACGCGTGAACGTCTGGAGCCAGCTCGTCGGCCAGGAGCACGCCATCGGCGCCCTGCGCGACGCCTCCACGCCCCGCTCCGCCTCGGGTGACGAGTCGGCGTCGATGACGCACTCGTGGCTCATCACCGGCCCGCCCGGCTCCGGCCGCTCGAACCTCGCCTACGCGTTCGCCTCGGCGCTGCTGTGCCGGAACGGGGGCTGCGGCGAGTGCCCGGACTGCCGGCAGGTCGCGGCCCGGTCGCACCCCGATCTCTCCGTCCTCGCGACCGAGCGCGTGATCATCTCGATCGAGGAGGTGCGCAAGCTCGTCTCGAGCTCGCAGTACTCGCCGTCCGTCTCGCGCTACCGCGTGATGGTGATCGAGGACGCCGATCGGATGAGCGAGCGCACGTCGAACGTGCTGCTGAAGGCGCTCGAGGAGCCGCCCGAGCGCACGGTCTGGATCCTCTGCGCGCCCAGCGAGGCCGACCTGCTGCCCACCATCCGCTCCCGGGTGCGCTCGGTGCGCCTGCGGGTCCCGAGCGTCGAGGACGTCGCCGGGCTGCTCGAGCGCCGCGACGGGGTCGACTCCGAGACCGCGGAGCGCGCGGCCCGCCAGGCGCAGAGCCACATCGGCATGGCGCACCGCCTCGCCACCGACGCGAACGCGCGTGCGCGGCGCGAGGAGACGCTCCGGATCGCCCTGCGCCTGCGAGGGGTGTCGGACGCCGTCCTCGGCGCCGCCCGCCTGATCGAGGTCGCGACCGACGATGCGAAGGCGATCACCCTCGAGCGCGACGAGGTCGAGCGCGCCCAGGCCCTGCGTTCGCTCGGAGTCGAGCCGGGGGGCACGATCCCGCCTCAGCTGCGCTCGCAGCTGAGGGCCCTCGAGGAGGACCAGAAGCGCCGCGCGACGCGGAGCCTCCGCGACGGTCTCGACCGGATCCTCGTCGACCTGCTCTCGCTCTACCGCGACGTCGTCCGCCTGCAGCTCGGTGCGCCGGGCGGGGTCATCAACGAGGAGGTCCGCGCCGAGATGACCGCGCTCGCCGACGCCACCCGGCCCGAGCGCACCCTCGCGGTGCTCGAGGCCGTCTCGACGGCGCGGCAGCGGATCGACGCCAACGTGTCGCCGGTCCTCGCGCTGGAGGCGATGCTCGTGGTCGCCGCCCGCCGTCCGGTGGCGGCGTGAGGCGCGCGGGGCGCTCGCTCGCCGCAGCCGCCGTGATCGCCGCGTCGGCTCTGCTCGCCGGGTGCTTCGCGCCGACCCCGTCCGCGACGTCCACGCCCGCCGCGCAGCCGGTCGAGGCGCCGCTCGAGCCGTACTACGGCCAGGTCCTCGTCTGGGACGACTGCGGCGACGGCGCGCAGTGCACGGAGGCGACGGTCCCGCTCGACTGGGACGAGCCCGCGGGGGAGACGGCGACGATCGCCCTCGTGCGCCACCCGGCCGCCGAGCAGCCGGCGCTCGGCTCCCTGCTGGTGAACCCCGGAGGCCCCGGCGCCTCGGGAGTCGACTTCGTCCGCGACAGCGTCGACTACGCCGTCGACGAGGAGCTCTCGGCCCGCTACGACGTCGTCGGCTTCGACCCGCGGGGCGTCGGCGCCTCGACGGCCGTCACCTGCCTCGACGACGCAGGACTCGACTCCTACCTCTACGACATCACCCCGGGCGAGCGGGGGAGCGACGAGTGGATCGCCGCCCAGCGCACCGCGTCGTCCGCCTTCGCCGACGCCTGCGCCGAGCGCAGCGGCTCCCTGCTCGGCGAGGTCGGGACGCCGAACGCGGCGCGCGACCTCGACGTGCTGCGCGCCGCGCTCGGCGACGAGACGCTGAACTACCTCGGCTACTCCTACGGCACGTTCCTCGGCGCGACGTACGCGGGACTCTTCCCCGAGCGGGTCGGCCGCCTCGTGCTCGACGGCGCGATCGATCCGTCCGCGACCTCGCTCGACGTGGTGCGCGAGCAGGCGAAGGGGTTCGAGAGCGCCCTGCGCGCCTATCTCGCCGACTGCCTCGGCTCGGCCGACTGCCCCTTCTCCGGCTCCGTCGAGGACGGGATGGATCAGGTGCGGTCGATGCTCGAGCGGGTCGACGCATCCGGGATCCGCGCGGGCGACGGCCGGGTCCTGGGGGCGAACACGCTCTTCACCGCGATCGTCTACCCGCTCTACGACGCGGGAGCGTGGGGCGCCCTCAGCGAGATGCTCGCCGAGGTGCAGTCGGGCACGGCGACGACCGCGTTCCAGTACGCCGACGCGTACAACGGACGCGACGCCGACGGCGCGTACCGCGACAACGCCACCGAGGCCTTCCTCGCGATCAACTGCGTCGACTACTCCTACACCGGCGATGTGGCCGCGATGCGCGCCGATGCGGCGGCGCTCGAGGAGGCCGCCCCGACGATCGGGCGCTACATGGCGTACGGCGACATCCTCTGCAGCGAGTGGCCCGCCCGGTTCGAGGGCGCGCGGGAGCCCATCGCGGCGGAGGGATCCGCGCCGATCCTCGTGGTGGGCACCACCAACGATCCGGCCACGCCCTACGTGTGGGCCCAGGCCCTCGCCGGCCAGCTCGCCGAGGGGCACCTCCTCACCTACACGGGCGAGGGTCACACCGCCTACAACAAGTCCAACCCGTGCGTGAACGACACGGTCGACGCCTACCTCCTCGAGGGCGTCGTGCCATCGGAGGATCCGCAGTGCTGAGAGAGACAGAGCCGACCGCCCCCCGCCCCGGTCTCCGGGAGCGCAAGCGTCTCGCCACCCGGCGCGCGATCGAGATGGCGGTGCTCCGCCTCGCCGCCGAGCGCGGGCCCGACCGCGTGACCATCGAGGACGTGTCGCGGCAGGCCGACGTCTCGACGCGCACGTTCTTCAACTACTTCGCGTCGAAGGAGGACGCCCTCGTCGGCGGACTCCCGGTGATCACCGACGAGACGGCCGCCGCCTTCGTCGAGGGGGAGGGGCCGGTCCTCGACGCCCTGCAGAGCGTCTTCGTCGCCGCGATGGAGGAGCCGATGGAGGACGACCGCGAGCTGCACCTGCTCCGGCGCGAGCTGTTCCGCGAGCATCCGCAGCTGGTGGGCCTCAAGATCGCCGGCATGCGCGACTTCGAGGTCGCCGTGGAGCAGCTGGTCGCCGACCGCCTCGCCCGCACCGAGCAGGACCCCGACGTCGCACGCAGCCGGGCGCGCATGCTCACGCTCGTCGGGCTCGCGGCGATGCGCCACGCGTGGGTCTGCTGGGCCGACCAGGACGGCCGGGTGGCGCTGCCGGGCCGGGTCGCCGCGTCGTTCGAGGAGCTGCGCTCGGTCCTGGCCTGAGGGGCCGTCGGGGGTAGGGAGCCGCGCCGGTCGTGTTCACGGCCGGGCTCGCGACCGTATATGCTGTGTACTCGTGTCCGGGGCCCAGGCCCTCGTTCACGCCGCCTTAGCTCAGTCGGCAGAGCGTCTCACTCGTAATGAGAAGGTCGTGGGTTCGATTCCCACAGGCGGCTCCGTTCCCCTCCCTCCACCAGGTTCCCTGGACGGTCCACGACTACCATGTCCTGGATGACCCCGACCCGGACCACTCCGACCCGGACGACCCCGTCCCGCCGCCGGTCGTGGCTGCTCGCGGTGTCCGCGGTCCTCGCCGCGGTCCTGCTCGGGATCGGCGCGTTCAGCGTCGGAGCCGCGCTGGCCGGCGACGAGGAGTCCCGTGCGGCGGCGGTCGCGACGACCACCGCCACTCCGGAACCGACGCCGACGCCCACTCCGTCCGCCCGGCCGACGGTCGCGGACACCGCTGCCGCTCTGCGCACCTGCTCGGTCGCGGACGCGGCGGCGGATCCCCGCCTCGGCTCGATGCAGGCGCGGGTCGTCGACGCGGCGACCGGCCAGGTGCTGTTCGACCGCGGCGGGGAGACCCCTTCGCGCACCGCCAGCGCGCTGAAGATCCTCACGGCCGCCTCCGCGCTGGCCGTCCTCGGCCCCGACACCCGCATCGCGACGACCGTCGTGCGGGGCGAGGCTCCCGGCTCCGTGGTGCTCGTCGGCGGCGGGGACGTCACGCTCAGCCGGCTCCCGACCGGGCAGAGCTCGTTCTACTCCGGCGCGGCCCACCTCGACGATCTCGCAGAGCAGACCCGCAGCGCCTGGGACGCCGATCCGGGGACCGCCGGCACTCCGATCACCTCGGTGGTCCTCGACTCGACGTTCTTCACCGGCGACACCTGGCAGCCGACCTGGAACCGCAAGGAGCAGACCCAGGGCTACATGCCCGAGATCACGGCGCTGCAGGTCGACGGCGACCGAGCCGATCCGACCGCGTCGACCTCGACGCGCGGCACCGACCCGGTCGGGCGCGCCGGCGCGGCGTTCGCGGACGAGCTTCCCGGGTCGCCGTCGATCAGCACCGGGACCGCTCCGGCCGGCGCCGAGGTCCTCGGGACGGTCGAGTCCGCTCCGGTCCGCGAGCTCGTGCAGCAGATGCTCCTCGTCTCGGACAACGCGATCGCCGAGATGCTGGCGCGGCTCGTCGCGATCCGCACCGGCGCCGGCAGCACCTTCGCCGCCGAGCAGGCCGGCGTCCTGCAGGGTCTCGCGGGCTACGGAGTCGACACGACCGGGATCGTGATCGCCGACGGGTCGGGTCTGAGTGACGACAACTCGGTGGCGCCCGCCTTCTTCACCGAGCTCCTGCGCAAGGTGCAGGCGCGCGAGGGCGACCTCGGTGTCGTCCTCGACGGGCTGCCGGTCTCGGGCCGCACCGGGTCCCTCGCCTACGCCGACCGGTTCGCGGGTGAGAACGCTGTCGCCGATGGCGCAGTGCTCGCGAAGACCGGCTGGATCGACACCGGCTACACGCTCGCCGGAGTCGTCACCGCCGCCGACGGCACCGTCCTGACCTTCGCCGTGTACGCCCTCGGCGACGTGGCGGACTCGGCGAAGACCGCGATCGACACCCTCGTCACCGGCTTCTACCGCTGCGGCGCCGGGCTCTCCGACTCCTGACCACGCACTCCCGACTCCGCTCTCCCGACCCCGCTCCCGACCCCGCTCCTCCGGAAGGAACCCCATGACCACCGCGCTCCTCATCGTCGACGTGCAGAACGACTTCACCGAGGGCGGTGCGCTCGCGGTGGACGGCGGCGCCCGCGTCGCCGAGGACGTCTCGGCGTACCTCACGGCGAACCCCGAGCGGTACCGGACCGTGCTCGCCTCCCGCGACTGGCACGACGGCGACTCCGACAACGGCGGCCACTTCTCTCCCGAGCCGGACTTCGTCGACAGCTGGCCCGTGCACTGCGTCGCGGGCACCCCCGGCGCCGACTACCACCCCTCGCTCCGGACGGACGCGATCGACGTGCACCTCTGGAAGGGCCAGGGGCGTCCCTCCTACTCCGCGTTCGAGGGAGTCACCGCCGATGGCGACGGCCTGCCCGAGACGCTCGCGCGGCTGGGAGTGACGGAGCTCGACGTCGTGGGGCTCGCGACCGACCACTGCGTCCGGGCGTCGGCGCTCGACGCGCGCGCGGCCGGGCTCGAGGTGCGGGTGCTCCAGGACCTTGTGGCAGGAGTGTCGGCCGAGGCGAGTGCCGCCGCGCTCCGCGAGCTCGCCGAGGCGGGCGTGCGCGTCGAGCAGTCGGTCTGACGAAGTCCTCCCCCTCGCCTCGAGGAGTACCCTCGAAGGGGTGATCCTCCTCCGCGAGTGCCCCGAGCACCGCGATCCGCAGAGAAAGAATGCATCCGTGACTGATTCCGTCGAGACTCCGACTCTCACCGAGGCGTCGCTCCTCGCTCGCACGCCCGCCCAGCTGTACATCGGAGGCGAGTGGATCGACGCTTCGGGCGGCACGACGATCGACGTGGAGGACCCGGCGACGGGCCGGGTGATCCGCACCATCGCCGACGCGACGCCGGAGGACGGCCTGCGCGCACTCGACGCCGCGGTCGAGGCCGGTCCCGCGTGGGCGGCGACCGCGCCCCGGGTGCGCGGCGAGATCCTCCGCCGCGCCTTCGACCTGCTGCAGGAGCGCAAGGACGAGTTCGCCCTGCTGATGACCCTCGAGATGGGCAAGCCGGTCGCGGAGGCGCTGGGCGAGGTCGCCTACGGCGGCGAGTTCCTCCGCTGGTTCAGCGAGGAGGCCGTGCGCATCTCGGGCCGCTACGGCGTGAACCCGGAGGGCACCGGACGGATGATCGTGTCGCAGCACCCGGTGGGCCCCTGCTACCTCATCACCCCGTGGAACTTCCCGCTCGCGATGGCGACGCGCAAGATCGCGCCGGCGCTCGCGGCGGGCTGCACGGTCGTCGTGAAGCCCGCGGAGCTCACTCCGCTGACCACCCTCGCCTTCGCGGCGCTGCTCGCCGAGGCGGGCGTCCCTGCCGGCGTCGTCAACGTGGTCACCACGTCGAGCGCCGCGGCCGTGTCGGAGCCGATCCTCTCGGATCCGCGCCTGCGGAAGGTGTCGTTCACCGGCTCCACCCCGGTCGGGCAGACCCTGATGCGGCAGGCCGCCGAGAACGTCCTGCGCACCTCGATGGAGCTGGGCGGGAACGCCCCCTTCGTGGTCTTCGAGGACGCCGACCTCGACCGCGCGGTGGACGGTGCGATGCTGGCGAAGTTCCGCAACATCGGACAGGCCTGCACCGCCGCCAACCGCTTCTTCGTGCACGAGTCGATCGCCGACGAGTTCGCGACGCGGGTGACCGAGCGGGTCCGCGCCCTGCGCGTGGGCCGCGGCACCGAGGAGGGTGTGGGCATCGGCCCGCTCATCGACGACCGTGCCGTCGCCAAGGCCGACGCGCTCGTGCAGGATGCCGTCGAGCGGGGTGCTCAGGTGCGCGTGGGTGGCCGCGCGGTCGACGGTGCGGGGCACTTCTACGAGCCGACGGTGCTGACGGACGTCGTCCGGGGCAGCGAGCTCCTGCGCACCGAGATCTTCGGGCCGGTGCTCGCGATCGTGCCGTTCCGCGACGAGGAGGAGGCCGTGCGGCTCGCGAACGACACCGAGTTCGGGCTGGTCTCGTACGTCTTCACCCGGGACCTCGCGCGCGGCCAGCGGATGATCGAGCGCCTCCAGACGGGCATGATGGGGCTGAACGTGGGAGTCGTCTCGAACGCCGCCGCTCCGTTCGGCGGCGTCAAGTCGTCCGGGCTGGGCCGCGAGGGCGGGCCGGAGGGCATCGCCGAGTACCTCAGCACGAAGTACACGCTCACCCCCGACCCGTTCGCCTGATCCGTGGCACGGGTCGAGGTCGCCTCCCTGGACGATCCGCGGCTGCGCGACTACGCGCACGCCACGGATGTGGCGCTGAAGAACGCCCGGGGTGCGCAGGGGCTCTACATCGCGGAGTCGGCGCTGGTGCTGGAGCGTGCACTGCGGGCGGGGCACCGTCCGCGGTCGGTGCTGGCGCTCGGCTCCTCCGCCGACGAGGCGGAGCGTCTGGTCGCGGAGTTCGACGTGCCCGTCTTCACCGGTCCGGGCGAGCTCCTGGCCGAGCTCACGGGCTACGTCCTGCACCGCGGGCTCATCGCGGCGATGGAGCGGCCGGCGCTGCCCGATCCGGTGGCGCTGCTGGCCGGGGCGCGGCGGGTGGTCGTGCTCGAGGACGTCGTCGACCCGACCAACGTCGGCGCGATCTTCCGCTCGGTCGGCGCGATCGGAGCGGACGCCGTGCTCGTCACTCCGCGCTGCTCCGACCCCTTCTACCGCCGCGCGATCCGGGTCAGCATGGGCACGGTGCTGCAGGTGCCCTGGACGCGGGTGGGCGGCTGGGACGAGACGGCCGCGCTCCTGCACGGGGCCGGCTTCACGATCGCGGCGATGGCGCTGACGGAGGGGGCGCTGCCGCTGCGCGCGTTCGCCGCCACCGCCCCCGAGAGGGTGGCTCTCGTGCTCGGCACGGAGGGGGAGGGGCTGACCGCGCAGGCGCTGGCGGCCGCCGACGTCGCCGTGCAGATCCCGATGCGGCACGGGATCGACTCGCTCAACGTCGCGGCGGCCAGCGCCGTGGCGATGTGGGCGCTGGCCGAGCCGGACTGAGCTCACGGGGTGGCGCCCCGTCCGTCGATGTGCGCCGTGCCCCCTGGGCCCAGCAGCCCTGAGGTACCGTGGCTGCCACTCCTGTCCACCCCGCCCGAACGAGGTCCTCATGCCGCAGACGCCGCGACGGAGACGGACCGCTCCGGTCGGAGCGCTCGTTCCGGCTCCGCTCGTTCAGGCGCTGCTCGTCCCGGCTCTGCTCACGCTGCTCCTGACCGGGTGCATGGCGGATCCCGCCGAGATCCCCGGCGACGCACAGGAGCCCTCCGCGCCCTCCGCCACCGCGCCGGCGGACGGGGGAGCCGACGGCACTGCTCCGAGCGCCGCCCCCGACGACCCCGAGTCGACCGACGTCGGTGCGGCCGTGGCTCGCCGCATCACCGACTGCCTCGCGCGCTACGGGCTGAGCGAGCGCCCCGTGCTGCCGGACGACGTGTCCGAGGAGGAGCTGGTCGCCGCCAGGCGGCTCATCGAGCAGTACGACCAGACCTTCACGACGTGCACGGCCGAGGCGCTGGCGGCATCGGCCACCGCACCGTGACGGCGGACGGCTGATGCGCCTCGACTCGCTCTCCGCCCTCGTGGCCGGTGGCGCATCCGGTCTGGGCGCGGCGACGGCGGTCGCCCTGCTCGAGGCGGGAGCGCGGGTCGTCGTGCTCGATCTTCCGGACGCCCTGGAGCGGGCGGATCTCCCCGACGCCGTCGTCCGGGTGCCCGGAGACGTCCTCGACTCGGACGCCGTCGCCCGCGCCGTGGCGGCGGCCGGCGATCTCCGGGTGGCCGTGACCTGCGCGGGCATCGCGACTCCGGGCCGGCTGCTCGGCAAGGAGGGCCCGCTCGCGCTCGACGGTATCGAGCGGGTACTGCGCGTCAACACGGTCGGCACGCTGAACGTGTTGCGGCTCGCGGCGGCGTCGATCGTCGAGCGGGAGCCGATCGACGGGGAGCGCGGGGTGCTCGTGACGACGTCGTCGGTGGCCGCGTTCGACGGCCAGATCGGGCAGGCGGCCTACGCGGCGTCGAAGGGGGCGGTGGCGGCCCTCACCCTGCCGCTCGCGCGCGAACTGGCCGCGTCGCTCATCCGGGTGGTCTCGATCGCGCCGGGGACGTTCGACACACCCCTGCTCGCCGGGCTCCCCGAGCGCGCTCGGACGTCCCTGGGTGCGGCGACCCCGCATCCGGCTCGACTCGGCCGCCCGTCGGAGTTCGCGGCCCTCGTGCGGCACATCGTCGAGAACCCGATGCTCAACGGCGAGGTCGTCCGGCTCGACGGAGCGCTGCGGCTGCCGCCGCGCTGAGCGCGCCGCCGGGCTCAGCCCGTCAGACCAGCAGCTGGTGCTTCGCGAGGTCGCGGTAGAGCGGGGTCGACTCGACGAGCTCGGAGTGCGTGCCGACTCCGACGACCTCGCCCTTCTGCAGCACGACGATGCGATCGGAATCGACGACGGTCGAGAGACGGTGCGCGATGACCAGGAGCGTGCGGTTCTCGGCGACGGCGTCGATCGCGAGGCGCAGGCGCTGCTCGTTGAGCCCGTCCAGGCTCGAGGTCGACTCGTCCAGGAGCAGGATGGGCGGCGCGGCGAGGAGCGCGCGGCCGATCGCGAGACGCTGGCGCTCGCCTCCCGACAGCATCACTCCGCTCTCGCCCACCGGGGCGTCGAGGCCGAGCGGGTTGCGTTCGAGCACGTCGGTGAGGTTCACGGCCTCGAGCACGCGGAGGCAGTCGGCGTCGTCGGCGTCGGGGCGGCCGAGCACGAGGTTCTCGCGGATCGTGCCGGCCAGGACCGGGGCGTCCTGCTCGACGTAGCCGATCTGGGCGCGGAGGGCGTCGCGGTCGACGGCGGTGATGTCGACGCCGCCGAGGCGGACCACTCCGGCCTCGGGGTCGTAGAAGCGCTCGATGAGCGCGAGGATCGTGCTCTTGCCGGCGCCCGAGGGGCCGACGAGGGCGGTGCGCTTGCCGCGCGGGACGGTGAAGGAGACGCCGCGCAGGACGGTGCGGTCGCGCTCCTCCGGAGCCGGATCGGCCCCGTCGGCCGGCACCGACTGCTCGTCGTACGAGAAGACGACGTCCTCGAACGCGATCGCGTCCTCGCCGACTCCGGCGCCGAGACCGCTGACGGAGCCCGCTCCGTCGCCGTCTCCCTCGATGGGGAGGTCGATGATCTCCTGGATGCGGCCGAGAGCGCCGAGCGCCGAGTTGACCGAGGTGATCGCGCCGATGAAGTTGCCCAGCGGCATCACCATCATGAAGAGGAACAGGATGAACGAGACCAGCTGCGCGATGTCGATCGATCCGGAGGCGACGCGGTAGCCGCCGACGCCGAGGACCGCGAGGAACGCGACCTGCATGGCGATCCCGGCGACGGGCACCACCAGAGCGGAGACGTGGGCGACGCGGATGCCGAGGCGGTAGGCCTCGGTCGCGTGGCCCTCGACCACGGCGATCTCGCGCTCGGTCGCACCGGCCGCGCGGATGGTCCGGACGGCGCTGATCGCGCGCTCGACGGCCGCGGCGAGGTCGCCCACCTTCTCCTGCGCCTTGCGGCTCGCGACGCGGATGCCGCGGCCGAGGGTCAGTGCGAGGCCGAGGGCGGCGGCGACGACCACCACGATGATGACGAGCAGCACCCAGTCGATGATCGCCATCGCGATGATCGCGCCGACGAAGACGAGCGAGCCCGCGATCGAGTCGACGAGGCCCTGGGTGAGCACGGCGCGCAGCAGGGTGGAGTCGGAGCCGACGCGTGAGACGAGGTCGCCGGTGCGGCGCGCGTCGAACTCGCGGATGGGGAGGCGCAGGAGGCGTGCGACCAGGCGGCGGCGGCTCGAGAGCACGATGCCCTCTCCGGTGCGCTGGAGCAGGTAGTGGGCGAAGCCCGAGATGAGTCCGGACGCGACCACGAGGGCGACGAGAGCCCACACGAGCGGGCCGAGGTCGAGTCCCTCCTGCACACGGGTGATGACCTGGCCGACGACGAGAGGCTGCGCGAGGCTGGCGGCCGCGCCGAACAGGCTCAGCACGACGACGACCGAGAGGATCCCGCGGTGCTCGAGGAGGTAGGGGACGAGCTGCGAGAAGGAGGCGCGGGGCCCGTCGTCAGCTGCGCGACCGCCGCGTCGTCCTCGTGCGCTCCGGGTGCTGCTGCTCATCGATCGTCCGTTCCCGCTCATGCCCTGCCGTACTTCTTGTGGACCGCCTGACGGCTCACCTCCAGGCACAGCGCGATCAGCTGCCACGACGCACCTGCGTTGCGCGCCCGCCGGACGGCGATCGCCTCGGTCCGGTCGAGCTCACCGCGGAGGCGGTGGATCGCCCGGAGTGCCGTGAGCGGATCGTCCGCGGCCGCGTCGCCCGCGAGGGTCGCGATCGTGCCGTCGTCCATTGTGCCTCCTCGTCGCTGCGAGCCCGCCGTCGGTCCGGAGAGCGGTGCGTCAACCTCGATTGACGACGCTACGCGCGAGGCGGCGGTGGTGTCAACATCCGTTGACGAGGGGAAGTGCCGGAAACACCTTCGGCCCGCCGGAGAACCGACGGGCCGAAGGTGTGTGCGCTGCCGCCGACTACGAGACGTTGTCGGTGTACGAGAGGTGCTGGGTCTCCTTGGACAGGATCAGCGCGATGAGCGTCAGGACGCCCGCGGCGCTGAGGTAGAGGCCCACGAGCACCGGGCTGCCGCCGGCCGCCTGCCAGAGCGCGACCGCGATGATCGGCGCCACGGCCGCTCCGAGGATCGACGCGAGGTTGTACGACATCGCCGAGCCGGTGTAGCGGACGTTGGTCGGGAACAGCTCGGGCAGGACCGCGCCCATCGGACCGAAGGTCAGACCCATCAGGGTGAAGCCGAGGATCAGGACGGCCATCACGCCGACGAAGCCGCCGCCGAAGAGGGGCACGAAGAGCAGGCCGAACACGATGATCGCCGAGGTGACCGTGATGAGCAGCTTCCGGCGGCCGAACTTCTCGGCCAGCGGGCCGGAGACGAGCGTGAAGATCCCGAAGAAGACGACGCCGACGATCAGCATGATCAGGAAGTCGTTGCGGGTGTAGCCGAGGCCGGCGACCGGTCCGTCGGTCGCGGCGGTGCCGTAGGTCAGCGTGAACGTGGTCATCAGGTAGAAGAGCACGTAGGTCGCGAGCATGATGAACGTGCCCAGGATCAGCGGACGCCAGCTGGTCACGAAGACGCGCGCGAGGGGGAGCTTCGCGACCTCGCCCTTCTCGACGACCTTCTGGAACGCGGGGGTCTCGACGAGCTTGAAGCGCACGTAGAGGCCGATGATCACGAGGACCGCGCTCGCCAGGAACGGCACGCGCCAGCCCCAGGCGGCGAACGTCTCGTCGTCCATGGACGTGGCGAGCACGAGGAACAGGACGTTCGCGACGATGAAGCCGATCGGGGCGCCGAGCTGCGGGAAGGTGCCGTAGATGGCGCGCTTGTTCGCGGGGGCGTTCTCGGTCGCGAGCAGAGCCGCTCCGGACCACTCGCCGCCGAGGCCGAGGCCCTGGCAGAAGCGCATCACGACGAGCAGGAACGGCGCGAGGAACTCCCAGCCGGGCGTGAGCGCGGTGGGGAGGCAGCCGATCAGGAAGGTCGCGATGCCCATGGTGAGCAGGGAGGCGACGAGGGTGCCCTTGCGGCCGACGCGGTCGCCGAAGTGGCCGAAGATGATCGAGCCGATCGGGCGCGCGATGAACGCGACCCCGAAGACGGCGAAGGAGGCGAGCAGCGCGGTCGCCGGGTCCTCGTTCACGAAGAAGAGCGTGGGGAAGACCAGGACGGCGGCGGTCGCGTAGGCGTAGAAGTCGTAGAACTCGATCGACGTGCCGATGAGGCTCGCGAGGATGACGCGGCCGCGGGAGTTCTGCGGGGCGGAGGGAGCGTCGGCGGTGGCGGGTGCGTGAGACATGGGAGGGGAGTTGCTCCGGTAGGCGGGGTTCCCCGTGCCGGCGGGCGAGGCGTCGATCGGGCGTCGCGGACCTGGGGGCGGTGGGGGTGGAGGAGTCGGGCCGCTCGTGACGGCCCGACCACTTTACTCCGTGTTCACCCAGCTTCGTGCTGTAGCGCCCCGCAGACGGGGGACCAGCTGGAGGTCGTGGCTGGGCTCAGCCGCGCAGCTCGCGCAGCAGCAGCGCGGTCGCGACCGCCGCCTCCGCCGCCTCGCGGCCCTTGTCCTCCTTCGAGCCGGGCAGGCCGGCGCGGTCGATGCCCTGCTGCTCGGTGTCGAGGGTGAGCACGCCGAAGCCGACGGGCTTGCCGGTCTGGATGCTGACGGTCGTCAGGCCCGAGGTGGCGGCGTCCGAGACGTACTCGAAGTGCGGGGTGCCGCCGCGGATGATCACGCCGAGCGCGACGACGGCGTCGGCTCCCGCGTCGAGCGCGACCTTGGCGGCGACGGGCAGCTCGAACGAGCCGGGGACGCGCACGAGCGACCACGAGGCGCCGGACTCGTCGAGGGCGGCGCGCGCTCCGGCGATGAGGCCGTCCGAGATCTGCGTGTGCCACGTCCCGGCGACGACGACGACGCGCAGTCCCGATCCGTCGAGCGGGGTGGAGGTGGTGGGGGCGCCGGAACCGGCCATGCTGTTACTCCTTCGTCGTCGCGCCGGCGATCCCGGCGTCGAGGTGTCCGAGATCGGCGAGGTCGCCGAGGTTCTCGATGTCGTGGCCCATGCGGTCGCGCTTGGTCTCGAGGTAGCCCTCGTTGAACGCGCCGACGCCGACCACGAGCGGCACGCGCTCCGAGACGGTGATGCCGCGGTCGGTCAGCTGGCGGACCTTCTCGGGGTTGTTGGTCAGCAGGCGCACGTCGCGGACGCCGAGGTCCTCGAGGATCCCGACGGCGGCGCCGTAGTCGCGGGCGTCGGCGGGCAGGCCGAGCGCGAGGTTCGCGTCGAGCGTGTCGAGGCCGTCCTCCTGCAGGCGGTAGGCGCGCAGCTTGTTGATCAGGCCGATGCCGCGGCCCTCGTGCCCGCGGAGGTAGACGACCACTCCGCCGTCGCGCTGGATCGTGTCGAGCGCCGCGTCGAGCTGCGGGCCGCACTCGCACTTCAGCGAGCCGAAGGCCTCACCGGTCAGGCACTCCGAGTGCACGCGGACCAGCGGCGGCCGTGACGTGGACCCACCGATCGTGCCGGCGACGATCGCGACGTGGTCGGCTCCCGTCTGGCGGTCGCGGTAGGCGCGGACCCGGAACGGGCCGTGGGTGGTGGGGACCGTGGTCTCGACCTCGAAGCTGACCCGGGAGCTCTCGGGAACCGGGACCGACTGGGGCACCTCGGCGTCGCAGTGGAACTCCTGCAGGTACTCGATCAGCGCGGCGACGGTGGTGACGGGGACGCCGTCGCGCTCGCCGAGCGCGATCAGGCCGGGCAGGCGCATCATCTCGCCGTCCTCCGCAACGATCTCGGAGATCGCGGCGACGGGGTAGAGACCGGCGAGCTTCATCAGGTCGACCGCCGCCTCGGTGTGGCCGTCGCGCTCGCGCACGCCGCCCTCCACCGCGCGCAGCGGCAGGATGTGGCCCGGGCGGTGCAGCCGCGACGGAGTCGCCTCGGGATCGGCGAGGACGCGGAGGGTGTGCGCGCGGTCGGAGGCGCTGATGCCGGTGGAGAGACGGTCGGCCGCGTCGACCGAGAGCGTGTAGGCCGTGCCGCGCGGGTCCTCGTTGTCGACGACCATGAGCGGGAGCTCGAGCCGGTCGGCGATCTCGTTCGTCATCGGTGCGCAGATGAAGCCGGAGGAGTTGCGCACCAGCCAGGCGATCGTCTCCTGGGTGGCGAGCTGAGCGGCGACGATGACGTCGCCCTCGTTCTCGCGGCCCTCGTCGTCGGCGACGATGATCGGGCGGCCCTCGCGCAGTGCGGCGACGACCTCGGGGATGCTGGAGAGGCTCATGCCCCACCTCCGGGAAGGGTGACGTGAAGGGCGTGCGCGGGGGTCGCGACGGCCTGCAGGGCGAGCATCCGCTCGACGTGACGGGCGAGGATGTCGGTCTCGATGTTGACCCGCTCGCCGACGGCGCGGGCGCCGAGCGTGGTGGCGGCGAGGGTCTCGGGGATGAGCGAGACCTCGAACCACTGCTCCGGCTCGGCGGCGGGGCTGATGGCCGAGACGGTCAGCGAGACTCCGTCGACCGCGATCGAGCCCTTGTCGGTCACCAGCGGAGCGGCCTGGGGCGGGAGGGAGAAGCGCAGCACGCGCCACGCGTCGCCCGGCGTGATCGACAGCAGCGTCGCCGTGCCGTCGATGTGGCCCTGCACGATGTGGCCGCCGAGCCGGTCGCCCACGAGGGCGGCGCGCTCGAGGTTCACCGGATCGCCGACCGCGACGCCGTCGAGGGTCGACATGCGGAGCGTCTGCGCCATCACGTCGGCGGTGAAGCCGTCGGCCGTCTGGTCGACGACGGTCAGGCACACACCGGAGACCGCGATGGAGTCGCCGTGGCGGGCCCCCTCGACCGCGAGCGGACCGCGCACCGTGAGGCGGATCGCATCCGCGCCCGTCTCGATCGCCGTGACGACGCCGATCTCCTCGATGATTCCGGTGAACATCAGTGGGTCTCCATCTGCAGGGCGTGGGGGAGGCGGGCCGGTTCGCCGGCGCCGCCCGCGGGGTGCGCGACGGGGCGCGCGGTCACGAGGAGGTCGTCGCCGAGGACCTCGACGGAGTGGAGGCGGAGGCGGCGTGCGTCGGCGATGCCCGCGACTCCGATGTCGCCGAGCGCCAGGCGGGGGCCGCCGAGCAGCGCGGGCGCGAGGTAGACCAGGTACTCGTCGACCAGGCCGGCGGCGACCAGGGCGGAGGCGAGGGTCGGCCCGCCCTCGACGTAGACGTGCCGGATCTCGGCGCGGTAGAGGCGGTCGAGCACGGCCTCGAGGTCGTGGTGGCGCTCGAGGACGGCCGGATGCGGGTGGTGGAGCACGTGCGCGTCCTCCGGGACGGGACGCTCGCCGACGACCACGGGGATCGGCTGGTGCTCGAGGAGCTCGCCCCCGTCGCCGCGGGCGGTGAGGCTCGGATCGTCGGCGAGGACGGTGCCGGTGCCGACCAGGATCGCGTCGCTGTCGGCGCGCTGCTCGTGGACGCGCTGCCGGGCGGCGGCTCCGGTGATCCAGCGGCTGCTGCCGTCGGCGGCGGCGGTGCGGCCGTCGAGGGTCGAGGCCCATTTGAGGGTGACGAACGGACGGTGGAGGCGGGCGGCGGTGAGCCACACGTGCAGGAACTCCTCGCCCTCGTCGGCGAGGACGCCCTCGATCACCTCGATGCCGGCGGCTCGGAGGGTGTCGCCACCGCCTCCCGAGCGGGATCCCGGGTCGTTGACCGCGTAGACCACGCGCGCGACGCCGGCCCGGATGAGGGCCTGGCTGCAGGGACCGGTGCGGCCGGTGTGATCGCACGGCTCGAGGCTGACGATCGCCGTTGCGCCGGTGGCGGCGCCCGGGGCGAGCTTCGAGAGCGCATCGACCTCGGCGTGCGCGGTTCCTGCTCCGTGGTGCCAGCCCTCGGAGAGGACGGTGCCGTCGGGCGCCAGCAGGAGGCAGCCCACGCGCGGATTCACTCCGCGGGCGGGACCGCGCTCCGCGATCGCGAGCGCTCTGCGCATCGCGTGCTCGAAATCGATCGTCATTCCCGGTCTTCCGTTCGTCGCCGAACTCCGGGGTCTCGATCGCCGGTGCGAGGGCACCGTCGTTCGACGCCGCGCTTGCGCGCGACGCTCGTGCGCCTCCCATCCGGACTTTCACCGTCGGTCCCGGAATTCCACCGGATCAACAGCTCCCCACCGAAGTGGTCGGCCGCTCGCGGACTGTCACCGCCGGTTCGGACTCTCACCGACCCCGGAGCACGTGCTATCTCGTTCAGCCTAGGACAACGCGGGTGGGGGTGCGGTATTCCCACGTCACACTCGGAGGCGGGGGGGCGTCGGTGGGATCTGGCCGGCCGTGCTGTGGCTCCGCAACGTCAGGAGTGGGAGTCGTCTCGGTCGCCGTCGAGCCGATGTGCATCCTCAAGGTCTCGCGCGCGAGTCGCTGCATGGTCGCCCGTTGTGCACGCGGCCGGTGCTCGGCACCGCGGGCGTTGGCGAACCCGGTTTCCCGCAGTGCCCGCGCGGGTGGCAGTCGTGCGACGCGAGCGGCGGGCGGAGAGGCGTCACAAGCGCGGGCTGTTTGACGCGCCCATGTGTGCTCAATCTTCTCGCTATGAAGGCGCTGTCAGCAGATGGGATTTAATACCTTAGTGGAACGCCCGACATCAGTAAGTCGGTGTGGTGTCCATATCCCCTCGACTTGAGATACAGCGCAATTGATTCCATTGCGAGTTGCGGATGCGCACTCGGACCGACTCTGACGCTGGTGATCGGTAAACGTCCATGAAATACTCCAGCGCGATCTGGAATGACCATATTGACGTAGGGAATAAGCCCAAGCGCAGATCGCCGAAAGCTGATCTCCACACCTTCCGTTCTGAAAGGTGGAGTTACTGAAGGCAGGCCGGGAAACTCGATTCCATACTGCCCGAGCACGACGCCGATCTCGGCGATACTTGCGTTCGTTCTTTGGGCTTCAAGCCGACTCACTTCCGCGACGGTGTCTATCGACTTGATGAGGCGCCATTCATTTTCCTCTCGAAATGTTGGGTGTTTGAATGAAAGGCGGCTTGTTCTCAGGGCGGACTGAAGCGCTATAACTGCAGGATTACTGAAGAGCGCGGCTAACTCGGCGCCTTCGTCGAGCAAGGCCATCGTGGTCTGTAACCACGTGCTTACGATTGACTCTAGCTCTGCGCGCTGTTGACCCTCGTCGTAAACTACTTTTCGAAGCACGGTGTTCGGAGGTAGATCGCCTAACAGGGCGGTCATTTGGAAGTTAAAACCGAGCGAAACGCCTACGTCCTGCGAGCTGTAGCCTCGCCATTGTGACAGGAGATCGTCCGTCTCGCAGAAGCAAGTGATGTACGGCTTGGATTCGTAGGAGAAATCTGTGGCGAAGTCTTCATACTTCTCAAGTATCTGAGCTAGGTCATTGTTTTCGACTGCCGAGAACTTGGAGTGAACTACTTCTTGGATCAATTCGTGAGCATAAACCAGTTCCGACGAGTCGTTCATGTAGCGAACATCCGAAGCCCATAAGCCACCGGTCTCAACGATGCCTTGAAGTCCAGCGAGCGTCGTGTAATGGTATAGATGATTTGGAACTGCAACTGACTCGGTTTCCCGATCGGAGCGCCGCCGCCTCTCGTCGTCTTGGTATCTGGCTCTCATGACCCACTTCTTTTCCTCGGCCTGCTGGTGCGCGTCGTCGTTCATGTGGCGAGTCTGCCGTATGTAGTGAGTCATCGGGAACCCTGCCATTGAACAGGTCATCGGCAGCCCGAATCGATGCGGAGTTCATGGCCGGGGTCTTCGAGCACGAGGTCGCTCGCGCCATCAGTCGGCCGCTAACCCAGGTCTCGCGCAGGATCACTCCGTTGGGGCGGTCGCCTGGTGAATAATGCTGTCGCGGCGAAGTGACTCAATGACTTAATTGCCCCCTTTGAGGATCGAAAGCGGGTCTGAAATATGGGCCTGCTTGCCAAGGACGTACCGATGCGCCTTAGCCCGCCGAGCAACTACTAAAACGGCGGTGGATCCTCACTAGGGGCGCGCAAGCACGCATCGAGTTGCGACGAGAAGTAGTCCCGCGGTGCTGGCGTAGTGGTGTGGTGTCGTCCGGTGGGGCTGGTCCAGTCGAGGACGCCGCCTGGTCTGTGTCGGACCTGCCAGGTGGTGGTGTGGCGGAGTCGGTGGTGGTGGCGGCAGAGGTGGGCGAGGTTGTCGGCGTCGGTGGGTCCGTCGTGCTGCCATTCGACCGTGTGGTCGACGTCGCTGTCGCGGGCGGACCGGGTGCAGCCGGGGAACCGGCATGTGATGTCGCGGTGTGCGAGGGCGCGGCGGAGGTCGGCGGGGACGCGGTAGGTGGTGCGCCCGACGGAGAGGATCGCTCCGGTCTCGGGTTGGGTGAGGATGCGGGTGAAGGACGGCGCGTCGGCGGCCAGGCGCCGGGCGGTGGCGGGGTCGATGGGGCCGTAGCCGTCGAGGATGCCGGGTTCGTCGGAGTGTCCGAGGAGGGTGAGGACGGGAACGGTGACGGAGACCTGCGGGCGGATGCCGTGCGGGACTGCGGTGGCCGACCGCGGGCTATCGGGGCGGTCGATGGTCTCGCCGTCGAGGAGGAGGGAGGCGGCGACGTCGGCGCGCAGCTGTCCGAGAGGCCGAACCTCCTCCGGAAGATCCTGCAGGCTGCGCGCGGCGTGGTCGATCCGGTCGAACGCTCCGTGTGCTTCGGAGGCGGGTAGGTGCAGGTGGAGGGTGGCCATGCCGTCGAGGTCGCCGTCGAGCCACACGCCGCGGCGGGCAGCGCACCGCGGGTGGCGGTCAGTGAGGGACTCCGGATGCATCCGCTCGCGCAGCGACCGCAGGCGACGTCGGAGCTGGGGAGGGGTGCACTCGCGGGCGATGACCGCTGCGGCCTCGTCGAATCGGCCGCGCACCTCCGCTGGGAGGTCCAGTGCGGCCCGGATGATCACCCGGGCGTGCTCGGGTGCGATCGCGGCCTCCCGCAGAGCCGTCAGCGTCCCGGGCAGCTCATTGACGAGCATCCGGCTCTCCTCGACGAGGACGCCGGCGAGGGACTCGGAGACTCGCATGCCCGTGGCGAGCTCGGCGATCAGGGCGCGCATCGCGGCCTCTTCGCGTTCGACGTGCGCTTGCACGCTCGGATCGACGAGCGCGTTCGGGAGTGTCATCGCGGTGCGGCGGGCGAGCTCGATCAGCTCCGCCCGCTCGGCTTCGGCTCGGGCCCGGAACGCGTCGACCGCGCAGGCGGCTCCGACGGCGGCGACGAGCGCGTCGTCGAAGCACTCGCGCACGCTCGGACCACCGCCCGCGGGCCTCGCCTCGACATCCAGAAGAACCATACGAGGATGACACCAACGACCACCGACATCTCAGTCGCGATCGCGCCACGAGGCGGCGGAACGCGCCAGGGAAGGGTCGGAGGTGGGGCTGCTGGTGGACGTGGATCTCGATACGCCCGCTGCGCGGGCTACTCGATCAGCAAGAAGTGGGGGCTGCGCGGGCTACTCGATCAGCAGAGACGGGGGCTGCGCGGGCTGCCCGATCAGCGTGAGGTCAGTAGACCCCGTCCTCCTGCTGGTCGAGTAGCCCCGAAGGGGCGTATCGAGACCGACGTCCCCCAGAAGACCGGCACGAGGCGTTCGGCTCTGGGGTGGTGCTCCGCCGTCGCTGCTCCGGCCCGGCGCGGCGGCGCGCGCGGGAGGCGGCAGGTACCCTCGGTCGGATGGACGACAGGTACGGGCAGGACGTGCTCGCCGGGGACTGGCGGGCGAAGCACAAGGTCGAGGTGGCGGTCGTCGAGGCCGTGCGCGACCTCGTGGTCGAGGAGGTCGCCTCCGGGTTCGTGGGCGCGGTGCTCGGCGTCGAGATGCGGATGGTGCGGCTCGAGGACCGGTTCGGGAAGGTGCGCGTGTTCCCGATCGGACCCGGGTTCCTGATCGACGGCAAGCCGGTGTCGCTGAAGGCGCCCGGTCTCAAGCGCGACGCGAACGTCGGCCGGGCGCGCTCCGCCTCCGGGTCCTTCCACGTCGCCGATGCGAAGGCGCGCGTCGCGCTGCCCAGCCGCATCTACGTCGAGGGGCGGCACGACGCCGAGCTCGTCGAGAAGGTGTGGGGGCACGATCTGCGGATCGAGGGCGTCGTCGTCGAGTACATCGAGGGCGTGGACCACCTCGACGAGCTGGTCCGCGCGTTCCGTCCGGGCCCGGGACGCCGCATCGGGGTGCTCGTCGACCACCTCGTCCGCGGGTCGAAGGAGTCGCGCATCGCCGACACCGTCGCCGCCGGCCCGCACGGCGAGCACGTCCTGGTCGTCGGCCACCCCTACATCGACATCTGGCAGGCGGTGAAGCCGGACCGCGTCGGGCTCGAGCGCTGGCCCGAGATCCCGCGCTCGATCGAGTGGAAGCACGGAATCTGCGAGGCGCTCGGCTGGCCGCACGAGGAGCAGGCCGACATCGCCCGCGCGTGGCAGCGGATCCTGGCGAAGGTGACGACGTTCCGCGACCTGGAGCCGGCGCTGCTGGGACGGGTGGAGCAGCTGATCGACTTCGTGACGGAACCCGCGTGAGAGCCGCGGTCGCCCTCGCGTTCGACGTCGTCCTCGTCGCGGTGTTCGTCCTGATCGGACGTCGCAGCCACGAGGAGGGAGGCGAGCTGCTCGGGCTCCTGACCACGTTCTGGCCGTTCCTCGCGGGACTGCTCGCCGGCTGGGCGCTCGCGCGCTCGTGGCGTGCTCCCGACCGGATCGTGCCGACCGGGCTGATCGTCTGGGCGGGCACGGTCGTCGTGGGGCTGCTGCTCCGGATCGTCTCGCAGCAGGGCGTGCAGTGGAGCTTCGTGATCGTCACCGCGCTCGTGCTGGGCGCGTTCCTCCTCGGGCGGAGGGCCCTCACGAGGCTCGCGCGGCGCTGACCCTCAGCCCAGCACCTGCACGCCGAAGTGCTGCGCGAACAGCGGCAGCATCAGGCTCAGCTGCAGCTCCGTCAGCGCCGCTCCGCGCAGGCCGTCGAGCCCGCCGAGCACGTGCAGCTCGGCGCCGCGCAGATCGAGGTGCTCGAGGCGGGCGCCGCCGAGCTCGAGGGAGCGGACGTCGCAGTCGACGAGGCGGACCCGGGCTCCGGTGGCGCCGCCCAGGTCGAGTTCGTCGATCGTGCAGCGCTCGAGCAGGACGTCGCGGAGCGCGGCCCCGCGCAGGTTCACGTAGCCGAGCTTGCAGTCGGCGATCCGCACCTGCTCGAGGGTGCTCTCGTAGAGCTCCGCCGAACCCAGCCGGGAGCCGAGGAGCTCGACCGACCGCCATCGGCTGCGGGCCGCGGAGAGGCCGGGCACGTCGATCCGCTCGACGCGCGACTCGACGACGGAGGCGGCGCGCAGCTGAGCCCCGGAGAGGACGACGGCGGAGAGCAGGCACTCGCTGATCGAGACGGCGGTGAGGTCGGCCCCTGTGAGGTCGACCCCGTCGAAGCGCAGGCCCTCGGCGTGCTCGCGGGCACCGAGATCACCGGCGAACCCCTCGGCGAGGGAGTCGAGGCGGAGGGGATCGAGTCGGGGAGCGGGGATCGCGGCGCGCATCCGGGGAGCCTAGCCCGCACCGCCGACGCGGATCCCGCTCCGGCACCCCTCTCACCCCCGGCGTCGGTGCGGCCTGGGAGGATGGACGGATGAACCCGACGCTGCTCGAACGGATGCCGACGCCCGACGCCGACGGGCGCGTGGACGACGACGCCGTCTACCTGGCGTTCACGGAGTGGGCCGAGGCGCGCGGACTGCCGCTCTACCCGGCGCAGGACGAGTCGATGCTCGAGATCGCCTCCGGAGCGAACCTGATCCTCTCGACGCCGACCGGCACCGGCAAGTCGCTCGTCGCGATCGGCGCGCATGCCGCTGCCCTCGCCGCCGGGAAGCGCAGCTACTACACGGCGCCGATCAAGGCGCTCGTGTCCGAGAAGTTCTTCGCCCTCGTCGACGTGTTCGGGGCGGCGAACGTCGGGATGGTGACGGGCGACTCCTCCGTCAACGCCGACGCCCCGATCATCTGCTGCACGGCCGAGATCCTGGCGAACCTGGCGCTGCGCCACGGGGCCGGGACCGCCGTCGACCAGGTGGTGATGGACGAGTTCCACTTCTACGCGGACCCCTCGCGCGGCTGGGCCTGGCAGGTGCCGCTGCTGACGCTGCCCCACGTGCAGTTCGTCCTGATGTCGGCGACGCTGGGCGACGTGACGGCGCTCGCCGCCGACCTCACCCGCCGCACGGGACGCGAGACGGCCCGCGTGACGGGCGTGGAGCGTCCGGTGCCGCTGCACTACTTCTACGAGATCGCGCCGATCCACGACTCGATCGAGGAACTGCTCGCGACGAACCAGTCGCCCGTCTACGTCGTGCACTTCTCGCAGGCTGCGGCTCTCGAGCGCGCGCAGGCGCTCACGAGCGCCAACATCGCCAGCCGCGAGCACCGCGACCGCATCGCCGAGGTGATCGGCGGTTTCCGCTTCACCACGGCCTTCGGCAAGACCCTCTCGCGGCTGCTGCGGCTGGGCATCGGCGTGCACCACGCCGGCATGCTGCCGAAGTACCGACGGCTCGTCGAGCAGCTCGCCCAGCAGGGAATGCTGCGGGTCATCTGCGGCACCGACACCCTGGGCGTCGGGATCAACGTGCCCATCCGCACGGTGCTGCTCACGGCGCTGACGAAGTACGACGGCACGAAGATGCGCCAGCTCTCGGCGCGCGAGTTCCACCAGATCGCCGGCCGCGCCGGTCGCGCCGGCTACGACACCGCGGGCACCGTGGTCGTACAGGCGCCCGAGCACGAGTCCGAGAACCGCAAGGCGCTCGACAAGATGGGCGACGATCCGAAGAAGCGGAGGAAGTGGGTCGCCAAGCGCGCGCCGCAGGGCTTCGTCAGCTGGGGCGAGCCGAGCTTCCGCAAACTCGTCGACGCGGAGCCCGAGACGCTCACCTCGCACATGACCATCACCTCGGCGATGCTCCTCAACGTGATCGCGCGCGGCGGCGACGCCTTCGCGAACGTGCACGCGCTGATCTTCGACAACCACGAGCCGTGGAAGCGGCAGCTGCAGCTCGCCCGTCGGGCGCTGGGCATCTACCGGACGCTGCGCGAGGCGGGCGTGGTCGAGCAGAGCGTCGGCGCCGACGGCGTGGTGCGCATCCGCCTGACCGTCGACCTGCAGCCCAACTTCGCGCTCAACCAGCCGCTCTCGCCGTTCGCGCTCGCGGTGTTCGACGTGCTCGACCCCGAGTCGCCGACCTTCGCGCTCGACGTGATCTCGGTGCTCGAGTCGACGCTGGACGACCCGCGGCAGATCCTCGGCGCCCAGCAGTTCCAGGCGCGCGGCGACGCGGTGGCGGCGATGAAGGCCGACGGGATCGAGTACGAGGAGCGGATGGAGCTGCTCGAGTCGGTCACCCACCCCAAGCCGCTCGAGGAGCTGCTCGAGGCGACGTTCGCGACCTACACGGCCGCCCAGCCGTGGGTGCGCGACTTCGAGCTGTCGCCGAAGTCGGTCGTGCGCGACATGTACGAGCGGGCGATGTCGTTCGGCGAGTACACCGCGTTCTACAAGCTGTCGCGGTCGGAGGGACTCGTCCTGCGCTACCTGTCCGACGCGTTCCGCGCGGCCCGGCAGACGATCCCCGACGAGATCAAGAACGAGGAGCTGCACGACCTGATCGAGTGGCTCGGCGAGCTCGTGCGCCAGGTCGACTCGTCGCTCGTCGACGAGTGGGAGGAGCTGGTCAACCCGGCCCTGCACGACGCCGACCAGGCGATCGTGCCGCCCGCTCCGCGCCGGCTCACGGCGAACCAGCGGGCGTTCCGCGTGCTCGTGCGCAACGAGATGTTCCGCCGGGTGTCGCTGGCGGCGCTCGACGACCACGAGGCGCTGGGCGAGCTCGACGCAGCGGCCGGCTTCGACGCGGACGCGTGGGGGGAGGCGCTGGACGACTACTACGACGAGCACGACACGATCGGCACGGGCCCCGACGCCCGCGGGCCGGCGATGCTGCTCGTCGAGCAGACGCCGACGCAGTGGCGGGTGCGGCAGATCCTCGACGACCCGGCCGGCGACCACGACTGGGGCATCTCGGCGACCGTCGATCTCGCCGAATCGGACGAGGCGGGAGCCGCCGTGGTGCGGGTCACGGGCGTGGGGCGGCTCGACGGCGGGAACTGAGTCGGAGGGTCGTTCCCGCCCCGCCGCGCCGTCCGTCAGCGTCGGCGCTGCTCGCGCTTGCGCATCTCGGCGGCGATGTCGTCCTCGGTGATCTCCTTCTTCACCGGGCCCCAGATCGAGGCGGCCTGGCCGATGACGCCGATCCCGATGCCGAGCATCGGCCAGATCGGCCAGAAGTAGCCGTCGCCGCCCGAGGCGAACCAGACGGTCGTGGTGATCGCGGAGACGCTCGCCCAGCCGCCGACGGAGCCGAAGAAGTCGCGCTTGCGCTTGAGCTCGCGGACCGCGATCGCCCGGTCGGCGTCCTCGACCCGCTCGAGCGCCGACGGCTCGGCTCCCGTCGCGGGCTCGACGGCCTTCGCGTCCCGTCGTGCTGCGGGATCCGGGGACCCCCACTGGTCGCTCATCCGGCCCCCTCCGTGTCGCTCGCTCCAGACTACGCAGGGGTCGCGGCGACCGCACCGCCGTCAGGACCGGGCGTGCACGTGGGTGCGCTCCATGATGGCGCTGGTCAGCGCCTCGACCGGCTCACGGGCGGCGGTGCTGCTCTCGAGCAGGCGGAAGTCGATGTCCTCGAGCTCGGGCAGGCCGGCGCGGTCGCCGACGGTGACGAGATCCTCCGGGATCAGGGAGCGCGGGAAGACGGCGACGCCGATGCCGGCGCGGACCGCCGCGAGCACGCCGTTCACCTCGCGGGTGTTGCAGGTGATCCGCCAGGTGCGTCCGGCCGCCTCGAGGGCGTCGATCGCGATCTGCCGCGAGACGCTGGGGCCGCGGTAGGCGATCAGCGGCACCGTCTCGTCGCGCTCGACGACCGTCTTCTCGTGCGCGACCCAGACCATCGTGTCGCGCCGCACGAGCCGCCCGTCCGTGGATCCGGGAGCGGTCTTGACGAAGATGAGGTCGAGCTGGCCGGCCTCGAGTCGTCGCCGCAGCGGCGCGCTCTGGTCGACGGTCAGCTCGAGCTTGATCTGCGGATGCAGCTGCCGGAAGTGCCGGAGGATGCGGGGGAGCTGCGTGATCGCGAGGTCGTCGGCCGAGCCGAAGCGGAGCCGGCCCTTCATCGCGGTGCCGCTGAAGTAGTCCTCGGCGGCGGCGTGCGCGGCGAGGATCGTCCGGGCGAAGCCGGCCATGGCGACTCCGTTGTCGGTGATCTCGACCTCGCGGGTGTCGCGGACGACGAGGATGCGGTCGGCCGCCTGCTCGAGTCTGCGGACGTGCTGGCTGACGGTCGGCTGGCTGATGCCGAGCTGCGCCGCCGCCCGGGTGAAGCCGCGCGTCTCGGCGACCGCGAGGAAGGTCCGGAGGAGGACGGGGTCGTACACGGAGGCCTCCCGGAGGTCGCGGTCATTGCGAGGGGTGATGCGGGCTCCCTCCCGAATTTACGGGCTCGATGCGCGGAAGGGGGAGTCCCTGGGCCTCAGGACGGCTCGGGCTGGCAGTGCGGGCACCACCACGTGCGGCGCCGCTCGGGGTCGTCGGGGACCTCGGCCCGCACGAGCACGACGGTGCCGCAGCGGCGGCACGGACGACCGGCCCGGCCGACCACCCAGTGGCGCTCGCCGGCGCGGGTGTCGCCGGTGGTGGTCTGGAACATGCCGGGGATCGTGACCGAGGCGCGCAGGGCCCTCGCCGAGGTGGCGACGAGTGCGCGGACGTCGAGGGAGCCGACGGGGCGCCAGGGGAACGCCCCGCGGAGGAAGCAGACCTCGTTCGCCCAGAGGTTGCCGAGCCCCGCGAGCATCCGCTGGTCGAGCAGCGCCGCGATCACCGGCCGCTCCGGCGCGCGGAGGAGGCGGGCGACGGCCTCGTCGGCGCTCCAGTCGTCGCGGAGCGGGTCGGGACCGAGGTGCCCGATCGCGGTGGGGAGGTCCCGCTCGTGCAGCAGCTCGACGACCGGGAGCTCGAGGCCCCACAGCGTCGTGCCGTCGTCGAGGCGGAGTCGGACGCGCACGTCGGGGAGGACCCGGCGCGGGACCGCGCGGCCCGGCGCGGTGACGGTCCACGAGCCCTGCATCCGCAGGTGCGTGTGCAGGACCAGCTGCTGGTCGAAGTGCGTCAGCAGGTGCTTGCCGTGCGTCTCGTGGCGGAGGACCTGCAGGCCGGTGAGCGCGGTGCCCGCGGCGTTCCCGGAGCGGAGCTCGCCCTCCACGACGAACCGCCCGTCGGCCGCGGAGCGGAGACGGGCGGCGAGTCGGTGGACGCTGTCTCCCTCGGGCACGGGCCGCACTCTAGAGTGCGCGGCCCGTGCCTTCCTGGGGAGTCGGCCCGCCTCAGCGGGCGGGGTACGCCTCCTGGACGGTGCGCTCGGAACCGTCGGGCGCGGTGACCACGATGGTCGCGACGCCCGCGGTGAGTGCGCGCTCGTGCGTGTTGAAGGTCACGCTGAACTCGCGGCCCGGCTTGAGCTTCTTGGTCGACTTGGTCCCGTAGTCGGTCGAGACGACGACCGAGACGGGCTCCGGTCCGTTGTTCACGGCCGTGACCGTGATCGTCGTGAACGGGCCGCGGGCTCCGGTCTCGGCGCTCGTGGCGACGTCGATGGAGGTGACGGGCGCCTCGGGCAGGTCGAGACCGACGACCACGGGGTCGTGGTCGCTGGAGCGGAACGCGGAGGTGTCGTAGAAGATCGTCGCGTTGTAGTCGTAGCGGCTGTACTCCAGCGCCACGGACTCGCCGCTGTTGATGTTCCAGGTGTCGACTCCGGTGACGATCGCATCGGCGGCGGGGGAGGCGAAGACGTGGTCGAGCGAGCCGACCGCGCCGTCGAACGAGTAGGAGTACTCGCCGCCGTCCTTCGCGCCCTGGTCGAGGTAGCCCGCGTCGGTGATGACCTTCACCGGGTCCTCCTGCGAGTAGGCGTTGAAGTCGCCGAGCAGGTAGACGAGCTCGGTCGCCTTCTCGGTCTTCAGGCGGTCGGCGAAGGCGACGAGCGCGGTGGCCTGGGCGACGCGCGAGGCGTTGGAGGCGCCCTGACCGTCTCCCTGGTCGGCGTCGGCGCCGGATCCGGAGCCCTTCGACTTGAAGTGGTTGACGATCGCGACGAACTCGCTCTCGGCGACGCCGATCAGGCGGAACTCCTGGGCGAGCGGCTTGCGTGCGTTCGAGAACGCGGTGGTGTCGTTCAGGATGACCGACTCGCCGACGGGCTCGATCACGGCCTTCTTGTAGATGAAGGCGGTGCGGATGACGTCCTCGTCGGCCAGCGCGGGGAGCGCGGCGGGCGAGGCGACGTACGCCCACACCTCCGAACCGGCGGCGGCGTTGAGGGCGGCGGTCAGCGTGGCGAGGGCCTCGTCGCGCGGCTTGCCGAACTTGGCGGAGTTCTCGATCTCCTCCAGCGACACGACGCCGGCACCGAGGGCGTTGATCGCGGTGACGATCTTGGCCTGCTGGCGCTCGAGGTCGTCGGCGTTCGCGGCGCCTCGGGCGTCGCAGCCGCTGTTGACGGTGACGGGGTCGCCGTCGCGGTCGGTGTAGAACGTGCAGCCGGCCACCGAGTCGCCGGTGGTCGAGAAGTAGTTGAGCACGTTGAAGGACGCGATCGCCACGTCGCCGCCGACGGCCTCGGGAGCCGCGGTGCGGGTGTCGGCGAACTCGGCCGGCTGCACCGTCTCGGCGTTCTCGACGGTCAGCTGCGTGACGGGCTGGAAGGCCCAGCCGTTGTTGCGGTAGTCGAGCACGACCGGCCCGGTGAAGGTCGTCGGGGCTCCGACGCGGATCGGCTCGGTCGGCGTGAGGTAGGGCAGCGGGATCGCCTTGTTGGCGGCCGACCCGAGGAAGTTGATCGAGGCTCCGTCGTCGAGCACGACGGCGCGGGCCGCGTTGTCGGCGACGACCGCGGCGAGCTCGGGCGATCCCGGGCGGGCGACCTCGGTCGGGGTGAGCAGCGGAGAGGTCCCCGCGGCGAGCCCGATCGAGCCGAAGCTGTTGAGATCGAAGGTGTCGGTCACGGTGAAGGCGCCCTGCGGGGCGATCAGCATGCTCTCGAGCAGTTCGCGCTCCTCGGCCGTGCGGGGCAGCTCGACGGCGGCCGGGACGACCGGGGCGGCGGGGGCCTCGAGGCGGACGACGGTCGAGGCCGAGGTCGGGGTGAGCTCGGTGAGCCCGTTGAACTCGCTCACCGTGCCGGTGATCTCGAGGTGGTCGCCGATCGCGACGGAGCCGACCGAGGCGGAGGAGTAGACGAAGACCGCGTCGGAGGCGGTGCGGCCGGTGGTGCTGCCGCCCGTGCCGGGCGTCTGGATCACGTAGCCGTTGTAGCCGCCGGAGGGGTAGCGGGCAGTGACGACTCCCGTCGTGGTGACGGTGCGGCCGACGAGCGGCGACGCGGCTCCGCTGCCCTGGATCTCGGCGATGGTCGCCTTCTCGGCGGGCGCGGGAGGAGTGACGGGCGGCGTCGTGGGGCCGGGGGTGGGCTCCGGCTCGGCGTCGGTGCCGCTCGAGCGGGGCGTCGGCGCTCCGACGGAGAAGTCGGCGCTGTTGACGTCGGTGTCGCTGGCGGTGCCGTCGGCGCGCGAGATCGACTCGGTGTTCGTCGGGACGGCGGCGGCGGTCGTCTCGAAGGTGTTCGAGGTGCCGTAGCCGAGGAGGTCGAGGACCGTGTCGGGCTGCGGGGCGGTGCCGGTCGGCGGGGCGACGAGCGGAGCGGTGCCGTCGACGAGGAAGAGGGTGCCGCCACCCGCCGCGATGTTCAGGCCGTTCGCGACCTGGTCGGGATCGGGCAGCGCCGCGCCGTTCGTGCCGTTGCTCGCGCCCTGCACGAGGAAGTGGCCGCCGGCCGGGACGACGCCCTGGAGTGCGACGGTCGTCGAGGGGTTCGCCGTGCCGGTCGCGGAGCGGTACTGCAGGCTCGTGCCGGCCAGGGCGATGTCGGAGCCGGTGGGGTTGTGGAGCTCGACGTAGCGGTTGCTGTAGACCGCTCCGCTCGAGCCGCCGCGGGTGAAGATCTCGCTGATGACGAGCTCGTCGCCGGCCGGGGCGGCCGAGGCGGACTGGGCGACGAGCGGGGCGGCGACCAGCGCGAGGCCCGCGAGCCCGGCGCCGGCGAGTGCGCGCCTGCGTCGGCGGAAGGGGATGGCGGTGTCGTGCACCGGGGTGTCGGGCATGGGTGTCCTCTCGATCGCCGTCCCGGTGGGGACGGTCTGTCGCGCGTGCGTCGGCGCTGATGGAGCGCGGCCGGTGGTGCTCGCGCCCCTGAAAGGGGCACGAGTAGCCACGCTATGCAGTCCAGATGCCCGCTCCGTGAACCGGGTGTTTCATGAGTGTGAACTCAGCCACCGACATCGCGTCGCGACGGACACGATGGCGCGCGCCACTACGGTCGAGCCATGAGCGATCCCCACGATCTGCGCCGCCGTCTGGTCCGCGCGCACGGCGACTCCCGGGATCGGACGGACGGGTACGCCTCGGCCGACGTCACCGGCTGGTGGCGGGATCCGGGCCTGCTCGCGGCCCTCGGCCCCGGCCTCTCCGCCCTGTTCGCCGACGAGGAGGTGACGGTCGTCCTCGGTCCGCAGACGCGGGGCACTCCGCTGGCCGCCCTGGTCGCCCTGCACCGCGGTGCCGGGCTCGTCGAGGCGCGGAAGGCGTCGGCGCCCGTCGAGGACGGCGTCGACTGATGGGAGTCGGCGCTCCCGCGCGATTACCGCGACGACCCGATCCACTTCCGGGTGCGCCGCGCCGTCCTGGCTCAGGGGGACCGCGTGCTGCTCGTCGACGACTGGATCGAGACCGGGACGCAGGCTGCCGCCTGCCGTCGCCTGGTCGCCCTCGCCGGGGCGGAGTGGGTGGGCGCGGCCGTCGTGGTCGACGGCCTGGAGGACGACGCGCGGCGCTCCGATCTGCGCGTGCGCTCGCTCCTGCGCGACGCCGAGCTCTGAGCGCTCGCGGCGGACGTCCGGGAACGGCGGCCATGATCGGGGGATGATCTCCTTCGAGCTGGCCCGAGCGCTGCGCACCGCGGGCGTGCGCTGGTCACCGGTCACCGGCGACCGCTTCCGCATCGAGCGGGAGGGGTTCGACGGCGACGTCTTCACCGTCAGCGACATGACGATCGAGGCGCACGAGTACCCCAGCGGCACCGTGCTGGGCTTCAACGGCACCACCGAGTGGGCGCTGGACTCGGTCTCGCTCGAGGACTCGCTCTGGATGCCGCGCGAGGACCAGCTGCGCGAGCTGCTGCGCGGCACGTTCCGCTCGCTGCGCCGCGAGGAGGGCGAGCCCGCGCGCCACGTCGTCGAGATCGTCCTCGGCGGCATCGCGCGCACCTTCGAGGACGCGGCGCCCGAGAACGCCTACGGCGAGGCGCTCCTGGCGCTGGTGAGCTCGGCCTCGGTCGATCTCGACGACGTCGACGAGCTCGTCTGAGCCGACGAAGCGCCGGAGTCGCCGGCCTTCCGCCTCAGGACGCGGCCTTCTCCTCGTCGCTCTTCGCGGCCGTCCGCTTCGCCGCGGGCTTCTTGGCGGCCGGCTTCTTCGCCGGAGCCTTCTTCGCCGCCGGCTTCGATCCCGCCGCGCCGGACGCGTCGTCCTCGGCCGCCTTCGACGAGCCCTTGGCGGTGCTCTTCTTCGCGGGCGCCTTCTTCGCAGGAGCCTTCTCCGGAGCGTCGCCCGTCGCCCCGCCCTTCGCCCCGCGGCTGCGCTCGACCGAGCGCTTGAGCGCCTCCATCAGGTCGAGCACCTCGCCGCCGCCCTCCTCCTCCGGCTTCTCGCCGAAGGTCGCGGCGGTGTCGAGCGCGTCGCCCTGCTCGATCTTCGCGTCGATCAGGGTGCGCAGCTCCTCCTGGTACGCGTCGGTGAACTTCGACGCGTCGAAGTCCTCGGAGTAGGAGTCGACGAGGTGCGAGGACATCTCGAGCTCGCGCGCCGCGATCCGCGTCGTGCCCTCGAGCGAGGGGAACTCGACCTCGCGGACCTCGTCGGCCCAGAGCAGGGTCTGCAGCATCAGCAGCTTGCCGCGCACGCGCAGCGCCGCCAATCGCGTCTTCTGCCGCAGGGCGAACTCGACGATCGCCGTGCGGTCGGTCTGCTCGAGGGTGCGCCGCAGCAGCACGTACGCCTTGGGGGAGGAGGAGTCGGGCTCGAGGATGTACGCGCGGTCGAACATGATCGGGTCGACCTGGTCGCTGGGCACGAACTGCACCACGTCGATCTCGCGGTCGCGCTCCTCGGGCAGCGCCTTCAGCTCGTCCTTGGTGAGCACGACCGTGTGCTCGCCGTCGTCGTAGGCCTTGTCGATGTGGTCGAACGAGACGACCTCGCCGCAGACCTCGCACTTGCGCTGGTACCGGATCCGCCCGCCGTCGCGGTCGTGCACCTGGTGCAGCGCGATGTCGTGGTCCTCGGTCGCGCTGTAGATCTTGACCGGCACGTTGACCAGGCCGAAGGTGATCGCGCCCTTCCAGATGGCTCGCATGGGTTCAGTGAACACCGTGCGCACCGGCGGCGGGAAGCCCTCCCGGCACTCGACGTCCTCCCGGCCCGCTGGTGTGGAATGGACGGATGACGAGCGAGGACACGACCGCGAGCGACGAGGACCGGCCGTCGGACCGGCTCCGAGCGGCGCTCCACGCGCCGAACGCGTCGTCGAGGCTGCAGGCGGCGATGAGCGCGGGGACGAGGCCGGCCGACGAGTACGTCCCGGTGCTGGTCGCGCGCTGCGCCGTCGAGCCCGACTTCGGCGTGCGCGAGATGCTCACCTGGGCGCTGGTGCGGCACGACGCCGCGGTCACCGTCGATCCGCTGATCGCCGAGCTGGTCTCGGAGTCGCCGCAGGCCCGCGCGCAGGCCCTGCACACCCTGTCCAAGGTGGGCGATCCCCGGGCGTGGGCCGCGATCACGCCCGCGCTGCTGCACGACGAGCACCTCGAGGTCGCGAAGGCCGCCTGGCGCACCGCCGCCCGCCTCGCACCCCCGAAGGAGCGTCCCGCGCTCGCCCGGCAGCTCGCCGAGCACCTCGGCGAGGGCGACCGTCCCGAGCAGCGGAGTCTCACCCGCGCGCTCCTGATGCTCGAGGAGGCCGCGGCGCCCGCCCTCGAGGCCGCCGCGCAGTCGGAGGAGCAGCCGCGGCGGATCCACGCGCTCGCGACCCTCCGCCTCCTCGCCGACCCGGACGAGGACGTCGAGGACGCCTTCGATCGCGCCCGCCGCGCCTGACGGGCCCGCACGCGGAGCCCCGGGCGTCGAGGGAGCCTGCAGCAGCAGGCGGCCTCGACGGCCCGGGGCTCCCCGGTCACGTCGCGCGTGGACTACACGCCGACGCCCGTCGGCAGCTCGCGGTCGGCGAGGTACTCGCGCACCAGGCGCTCGACCGTCGCGCGGTCGAGGCCGAGACTGCCCAGACCTGCGTCGAGGTACTGCTCGGCGTTCTCGGCGGTGATGCCGATCTCGGCGATGATCTCGCGGTAGGTCATGCCCGAGGCGAGCAGTCGCAGGATCTCGGCCCTCGTCGGCAGCGTGACCGGCGTGGGCTCCGGCGTCGGCGGGGTCGGGTTCTTCTCCCCGTCGATCGCCGAGGTGTCGTCGGCGAACGAGGCGGTGACGAACGCGATCGCCTTCGAGGTGATGCCGAGCGCCTCCTGGTTGATGTTCGCCAGGTCGTCACCGGCCGAGTGGTAGTTCGGGTCGTGCGGGATTCCGGCGGTGCCGCCGAAGAGCGCGACCTCCTCCTCCGTCTTGATGTCGTCGGCTCCGGTGAAGACGCCCGACGAGGGGATCCCGACCGAGATGAAGCCGTCGTAGTCGCTGCGTCCGTCGAACGCGGTGTCGATCCACGGCTGGCCGATGGAGTCGAAGTAGTCCGTGAACGCCTTCTCGGTGGCGATGGAGCCCGCGGGCACCTCGACCGGGGCCTCGTAGGTGGACTCGTTCGCGTCGTAGACCGACACGACGTAGTTGGGCGAGGCGACCATGTCGAAGTTCATGTACGTCGCGATCTTCGCAGCGTCCTCCTCCGTCAGCGAGTCGACGTAGGTGTAGGAGCCGACCAGGCCGACCTCCTCGGCGCCCCACCAGGCGAAGCGGACCGCGTTCGTGGTCTCGCCGGCCTCGGCCAGCTCGACCGCCGTCTCGAGCAGCGTCGCCGATCCGGAGCCGTTGTCGTTGATGCCGGGGCCCTCGGGCACGCCGTCGAGGTGCGCGCCGAGCATGACCACGTTGTCGTGGTCGCCGCCCGCGGTCTCGGCGAGGATGTTGAAGGTGTCGGTGTCGGTGGTCGTCTGCTCGAGGACGAGCGTCGCGCTCGTGGGCAGCGCCGCGAGCAGCGCCTGACCCTCCTCGAGGGTGACGCCGACCGACGGGACGTAGGCCTCGTCGGGAGCGCCGAGCGTGCCGTTCAGCGGCTCGGCGGGGGCGTTGTTGTAGATGATGACCGCGGAGGCGCCCGCCGCTCCCGCGGCCGCGCTCTTCTCCGCGAAGGAGCAGGTGCCGCGGCTGACCAGGGCGACCTTGCCCGTGGCGTCGAGGCCGGCCCAGGCGTCGGCCGTGCAGCCGAGCGGGTCGACGGGAGCGATGAGCTCGCCGGTGACGCCCCCCTCGGGCGTGGACGGCGTGAACGACATCGGGATGCCCTCGACGGCCGGGGTCGTGGTGAGCGAGAAGGCGTCGATCGTCTGCGTCGTGGTCGTGAAGTCCTGGCGCTCGGTCTCGTAGCCGGCGGCCGCGAGGACGGATTCGACGTACTGTCCGCTGAGCTCGTAGCCGGGCGTGCCGATGGCCCGGTTGCCGCCGTTCGCGTCGGCGATGGCCTGGAACGCCTCCAGGTGCTCCATGATGCCGTCGACCGTGACGGCGTCGGCGAGGTCGGCGGCCTCGACCGCGCTCGCGCTCGGGGCGAAGACGAAGCCGGCGACGAGGGCGCCCGCTCCGATCATCGCGCTGGTGCCGAGGAGTGAGCGCCGGCGTCGTGCGCCTGGTGCTCGGGGTGTGCTGTTCGCCACAGGGGTGTCCCTTCGTCGATGACAGGGGCCGCCGGGTGGGCGGCCGACGCGCCCGAATCCTGCGAACGGGGTGCGCTGTGGGCGAGGCTATTCTCAGGTCGACCGAAAAGACACCCTTCCGGGGCTGATTTCACGCCGGCGAAACACGGCGGGCTCGTCACGGCGGGTGCCGTCCGCAGAGCTCAGACGGTCGCCGGGCTCTCCGCCCACTCCCTCAGCATCGCGACGGTCTCGGCCGGCCGGTCGCGGTGCGGGCTGTGCCCCGCTCCCGCCACGACCGCGTACCGCACCCGCGGATTCGCCCGCAGGACCTCGGCCGCAAGGCGCGGTCCGAAGAACGTGAAGACCTGCGGGTCGCCCGCGAGCACCAGCACCGGCGCCGTCAGCGCGGGCACGTCGGCCAGCAGGTCCCACGGGTCGTTGTCGTCGACGACCGCGGCGACGGAGGCGGGGTCCGCGGCCTTCGCCGCCCGCAGCTTCTCGGCGCGGTCGCGCGCGTCCCAGCCGGGCACCGCCTCGGCGAGCTGCTCCTCCGTCGCGGTGAGGGCGTCGAGCTCGTCGGCCCGCACCTCGGCCCGCATCTCCTCGGGCAGACGCAGGACCGGATCGATCAGCGCGAGCCGCGCAGCCCACTCCGGATCCCGCGCCGCGGCCCGCACGGCCACCGCTCCGCCGAGCGAGTGGCCGACCACCAGCCCCCACGGTCCCGCGCCGTCCGGCCGCAGCGCGAGGACGTCGTCGGCGAAGTCGTCGTGCCGCGAGGAGCCGCCGCGCGGCCCGTCGCCGTGGCCGCGCAGGTCGGGCGCGCTCACCGTCCAGCCCGCGGCTCGGAGCGCCTCGGCCACCCGCCACCAGGTCCCCCCGGCTCCGCCGAGTCCGTGCAGGAG
Organism: Rathayibacter sp. Leaf248; assembly: GCF_920939495.1. Lineage (NCBI taxonomy): Bacteria > Bacillati > Actinomycetota > Actinomycetes > Micrococcales > Microbacteriaceae > Rathayibacter > Rathayibacter sp. Leaf248. The sequence continues at coordinate 759,166 of NZ_CAKLAV010000002.1, forward strand.
GAGTGCCGTCCGTGTCGTCATGGGGGAAGGCTAAGGGGACGTCAGTCGAAGCGCGGGTCCCTTCCGGTGCGCTCGCCGGTCGCGAGGGAGGCGATTCCTGCCAGATCCTCGGCGTCCAGCTCGAAGCCGAAGACGTCGATGTTCGCGCGGATGCGCTCGGGAGTGACGGACTTGGGGATCACGACGACCCCGTTCTGCACGTGCCAGCGCAGCACGATCTGCGCGGGCGAGACTCCGTGGCGCGCGGCGAGCCGGGCCAACAGGGGCTCCTCCAGCAGGCGACCCCGGGCCAGCGGCGACCACGCCTCGGTCACGATGCCGCGGGCTGAGTCGAACGCGCGCAGCTCCTCCTGCGGCAGGCGCGGGTGCAGCTCGACCTGGTTGACCGCGGGGACGACGCCGGTCTCGGCGCCCAGGCGCTCGAGGTGCTCGATCGCGAAGTTCGACACGCCGATCGAGCGGGCCCGGCCCTCCTGCTGCAGCCGCTCGAGCGCGCGGTAGGTGTCCACGTAGCGGTCGCGGGAGGGGATCGGCCAGTGCACGAGGTAGAGGTCGATGTAGTCGGTGCCGAGGAGCTCCAGGCTCCTGTCGAACGCCTCGAGGGTCTCGTCGTAACCGTGGTCGTCGTTCCACACCTTCGTGGTCACGAAGACCTGCTCGCGCGGGATCCCGCTCGCGCGGATGCCCTCGCCGACGCCGCGCTCGTTGGCGTAGAGGGTGGCGGTGTCGATGTGCCGGTAGCCCGCCTCCAGCGCGGTGCCGACGGCGCGGGCGGCCTCGGCGTCGCCGATCTTGTACACGCCGAGTCCGATCTGCGGGATCGCGCGGCCGTCGTTCAGAGGGATCAGGGGGACGCTCATGCCCTCCATGCTGGCACGCGGCCCGGCGCCGTCCCTGGGCGCGGGAGGAGCTCAGAGCTCCCAGTCGAGCTCCCCGTGCGGCCCGACCCGCACCGCGTCCTCGATCAGCGCGGCGAGCCCGGCGACTCCGAACAGCAGTCGCCGCTCGGCCGCTGCGGCCTCGTCGCCCGCGCCGAAGCGGCGGACCGCGAAGTAGTGGTCGTGCCCGGGCTGCAGCCCCTCGACGCTCTCGGTGTCGGCGAGGGCGAGCAGCCCCCGGTGTGGTCGGCGACCGGGGCCGAGACCCAGCCAGAGCGAGCCCGTCTCGAGCACGACCGCCGTGCTCGGCACCAGCGCGCCGTCGCGCATCGACCGCGCCGTGATCATCCAGCCGAAGCCGAGGTGGTGCAGCTGCACCGTGTGCGGCCCCCGCCACGCGTGCGACGGGTCCTCGGCCCGGTAGTAGACGGGGGAGGGGCGGAACGCGCCCTGCCAGAGCGCCGCGGCCAGCTCGCCGCACCACTCCGGCGCCTCGGGATCGGCCCAGGGCTCGACCGCCTGCGCCTGCTCCACCGCGCGTCGATGCGCGCGGACGAGCTCCTCGGCGTCCTCCCACAGTCCCATCGTCGCCTCACCTCCGGCCGCCGCGTGGGGACCACTTTAGGGGGCGGGCTCCGGAAGGCTCCGAGCGGGCCGACGATCAGGTCGGCAGCTCGACCGGCTCCGTGTCGGGGAGCGGGCTCGAGTCGCGGCCGCGCAGATCCGGGTGGTAGCGGCGGCCGACCGCCGGCACCACGAACCCGACGAACGCGAAGACGGCGGCGACGACGATCGCCGCGGTCGGGCCGTTGCTGTCGATCTGCACGCCGGCGATCGCCGAGCCCAGCGCGGCTCCGATCAGCTGACCGGTGCCGACCCAGCCGTACGCCTCCGCGGTGTCCGAGAACTTCACGCTCGCGGCGGTGATCGTGAAGAGGGCGGCGAGGGCCGGAGCGATGCCGACGCCGGCGAGGAAAAGCGTGATCGAGAGCCACCAGAAGTCGGTCGAGAAGGCGGCGAGCCCCATGCCTACCGTCACGATCAGCATGCGGCGGGCGGTGGCCCAGCGGCTGATCGGGATGTGCCCCAGCGTCAGACCGCCCACGAGCGAGCCGGCCGCGAAGACCGCGAGCACCACTCCCGACTCCACCCCGCCCTCGCCGAACACGGCGACGACGCCCGCCTCGACCGCCGCGCACGCGCCGACCAGGAGGAACCCGACCACGGTCGCCAGCAGCACCGGCGGCTTGGTCAGCACCACGCCGATCCGGCGCTTGGAGCGCGGGATGCGCACCCGCCCGACCTCGGGCGACGCGATGAACCAGATGCCGCCGCCGATCAGGAACACCGCCGCGGTGAGGATGCCCGCCACCGTCGAGATCTGGATCGACACGAAGGTCGTCAGCACCGGCCCGAGCACCCAGATGATCTCCTGCGCCGAGGCGTCCAGCGAGAAGAGAGGGGTGAGCATCGAACTCGGCACCATCTTGGGGTAGATCGTGCGGACGGCGGGCTGCACCGGGGGCATGCTGAGCCCCGCGAGGAAGCCGATCGCGACGAACTGCCAGACCTCGAGCGGCAGCACCGCCATGGCGATGATCGCGGCGGCGCAGACGATCAGGGTCAGCGTGAGCACCCGGCGCATGCCGAGGCGGCCCATCAGCCGGCTGGTCAGCGGGCCGGCGATCGCCTGCCCGATCGACATCGAGCCGAGCACGAGGCCCGCCGCCGCGTACGAGTCGTGCACGTGCTCGACGTGCAGGAGGAAGGCGAGCGAGAGCATCCCGAACGGGAAGCGCGCCGTGAGCTGCGCGGCGATGATGCGCCCCACCCCGGGGGTTCTGAGGAGTTCGGTGTAGCTGCCCACCGGACGACACTAGCCGCCCACGGGGGCCATCGGGGACACGGCCCCGAGGCCGCCGATCAGCCCGCGAGGACCTTCCGGATCCGCTGCAGGGACACGCTCTCGGCGGTGCCCAGCGACTGCGCGAAGAAGCTCACGCGCAGCTCCTCGATCATCCAGCGCGCGCGCTGCAGGTTCTCGGGGGAGTGCGGCGGCAGCGGCAGCACACCGCCGGCCGAGCGGTAGAGCTCGAGTGCCGCCTGCACCTCGTTCAGCCAGACGCGGTCGCGGCCGACGTTCTCCGAGATCTTGCCGAACCGCTCGGTGATCGCCGCGAGGTAGCGCGGCAGGTGCCGCAGCCGCTCGAGGCCGGTGGCCGACACGAAACCCGGATGCACGAGGGCCGACAGCTGCTCGCGCGCGTCGGTCAGTGCCGGCAGCAGGGCCATGCTGGTCGAGTTCTTGAGCGCCTTCTCGGCGGCCCGCGCGGTCGTGAGCACCGTGGTGACCGTCTTCACGGTCTCGAACATCGAGTCCATGACGCTCGCCGAGACCCGGTCGCGCACCGCGTCGAACTCGGCACGGAGGAACAGCATGCCGTCGGGCTTCATCCGCCAGAGCACGGAGTCGACGCAGGCGAGCAGGCAGTCCGTGAAGAGCGCCGTCGTGTTCTGGTACGGGCTCTGCGCGAGCACGAGCTTCTCGTTCGAGCTCAGGTGCTGCTGCACGTAGGCCACCGGGCTCGGCGTCGCGAGCAGGAGCAGGCGCCGCACGCCGCGGGGGTGCTCGCGGGCCTGGTCCTCGGGCGTCGCCATCAGGCGGATCGACACGGAGTCGCCGTCGTCGATGAGCGCCGGGTACGCGCGGATCGTGTTGCCGCCCTGACGGGTGTCGGTGGTGCGCGGCAGCTCGGGCATGTCCCAGGTCTTCAGACCCCGGCGCTCGAGCGCATCGGGCACGCGCGCCTCGACCACGCGGGCGACCTCGTCGCGCACGCGTCCGCGCAGGCGCTCGGCCAGCGGGGCCAGCTCCTTGCCCGCCGCGATCGTCCGGCCGCGCTCGTCGGCGATCGCGAACGTGACCCGGAGGTGCGCCGGGATCCGCTCGAGATCGAAGTCGGAGGCGTCGATCACCACGCCCGCCTCGCGGCGGATCGCTCCGGCGAGCGTCGCGGCGAACGACTCCGTCGGCGGGTTCGGCACGTCCTGCGGCAGCGAGGCGGTGAGCCGCTTCGCCCAGTCGTTCGCGGGGACCACGTTCCGGCGCAGGTGCTTGGGCAGCGCCTTGATCATCGCGGTGACCAGCTCGGCGCGCAGCCCCGGCACGAGCCAGTCGAAGCCCAGCGGAGTGACGCGCGGCAGGAGCGCGAGCGGCACGTGCACGGTCACGCCGTCCTCCTCCGTGCCCGGCTCGAACCGGTAGGAGAGACGGAAGCGCTGGTCGCCCTGGCGCCACTGGGTGGGGAACGCGGTCTCGTCGATCTCCTCTGCGTCCTCGGGCAGCAGAGTCTGCTGCGTCATGGTCAGCAGGTCGGGCTCGTCGTGCTGCTTCGTCTTCCACCAGGAGTCGAAGGAGCGGACGGAGGTGACGTCGCGCGGGATCCGGCGGTCGTAGAAGTCGAAGACGGCCTCGTCGTCGACGAGCAGGTCGCGGCGGCGGGTGCGCTCCTCGAGGCGCTCGAGCTCGGCGCGCAGGGCGCGGTTCTTGCGGTCGAACGCGTGCCGCGACTCCCACTCGCCCTCGACGAGAGCGTGGCGGAGGAACAGCTCGCGGGCGTAGGAGGGGTCGATCCGCGAGAACTGCACGCGGCGGCGCGCGACGAGCGGCACTCCGTAGAGCGTGACGCGCTCGTAGGCGACGGCCGCGCCCTGCGACTTCTCCCAGTGCGGCTCGCTGAACTGCCGCTTCACGAGGTCGCCGGCGATCGCCTCGGCCCAGGCCGGGTCGATGGCGGCGTTCGAGCGGGCGAACAGGCGGCTCGTCTCGACGAGCTCGGCGCTCATCACCGCGTCCGGCAGCTTCTTCGCGAGCGCGCTGCCCGGGAAGATCGAGAACTTGGCGTTGCGGGCGCCGACGTACTGCACGTTCTGGCGCTCGCGGCTCTTCGCCGCTCGCTGCGCCTGCTGCGAGGTCGTGTCCTTGACGCCGATGTGCGAGAGCAGCCCGGCCAGGACCGAGCGGTGGATGCCGTCCGGATCCACGCGCGGCTCGCCGAGCTCGAGGCGCAGCGGCTTCGCGAGCTGGCGGAGCTGGCGGAACACGTCCTGCCACTCCCGCACCCGCAGGTAGTTGAGGTACTCGGCCTTGCAGAGCCGGCGGAAGGCGCTGGAGGAGAGCTCCTGCTGCTTCTCCTCGACGTAGTTCCAGAGGTTGAGCAGCGTGAGGAAGTCGCTCGTCGGGTCGACGAAGCGGGCGTGCTGCTGGTCGGCCTGCGCGCGGCGCTCGAGCGGGCGCTCGCGGACGTCCTGGATCGTGAGCCCGGCGACGATCGCCATGACCTCGCGGCTGGTGTGGTGCGTCCGCGACTCGATCACCATGCGGGCGAACCGCGGATCGATGGGCAGGCGCGCGAGGTCGCGGCCGATGCGGGTGAGCTGCGGGCCCTGCTCCTTCCGCGAGCTGCCACTCCGGCTCGCCTTCTGCGGCGTGTCGCGTACTGGAGTGGCATCTCGCGAGGGAGAGCCGGAGGAGGACGCGCCGGGCGTGCGGATCGCGCCGAGCTCGGTGAGGAGGTCGAGGCCGTCCTTGATGCCGCGCGAGTCGGGCGGCGTGAGGAACGGGAACTCGGCGATGTCGCCGAGGCCGAGCGAGATCATCTGCAGGATGACCGCCGCGAGACCCGTGCGCAGGATCTCGGGATCGGTGAACTCCGGGCGGCGGAGGTAGTCCTCCTCGGAGTAGAGGCGGATCGCGATGCCGTCGCTGGTGCGGCCCGAGCGGCCGGAGCGCTGGTTCGCCGACGCCTGCGACACGGCCTCGATCGGGAGGCGCTGCACCTTCGACCGCGCGCTGTAGCGCGAGATGCGGGCCGTTCCTCCGTCGATCACGTAGCGGATGCCCGGCACGGTGAGGCTCGTCTCGGCGACGTTCGTCGCGAGAACGACGCGGCGGCGCACGCCCGGAGTGCGCGAGCGCTCGAAGACGCGGTGCTGGTCGGCGGCCGACAGCCGCCCGTAGAGCGGCAGCACCTCGGTGCCCGGCAGGGCGAGCCCGCGGATCGCGTCCTCCGCGTCGCGGATCTCGTTCTCGCCCGAGAGGAACACCAGCACGTCGCCCGGATCCTCGCGCGCGAGCTCGGCGAGCGCGTCGGCGATGCCGGTCATCAGGTCCCGGCTGCCGGCGGTGGCGTCCGGGGTGTCGGAGTCGTCCTCCTCCTCGGGCTCCTCGGCGACCAGCGGGCGGTAGCGGACCTCGACCGGGAACGTGCGCCCCGAGACCTCGATGATCGGGGCGGGCGTGCCCTCGGCGTCGGCGAAGTGCGCGGCGAAGCTGAGCGGATCGATGGTCGCCGACGTGATGATGAGCTTGAGATCCGGCCGCTGCGGCAGGAGCCGGTGCAGGTAGCCGAGCAGGAAGTCGATGTTGAGGCTGCGCTCGTGCGCCTCGTCGATGATGATCGTGTCGTAGCGGCTGAGCAGCCGGTCGTGGTTCATCTCGTTCAGCAGGATGCCGTCGGTCATCAGCTTGATCCGCGTCGACGCGCTCGCCTTGTCGGTGAAGCGCACCTGGTAGCCGACGACGCCGCCGACCTCGTCGTCGAGCTCCTCCGCGATGCGCTCGGCGATCGTGCGCGCCGCGATGCGCCGCGGCTGCGTGTGGGCGATGCTCTCGCGCCCCAGCTCGAGGCAGATCTTGGGGAGCTGCGTCGTCTTGCCCGATCCGGTCGCTCCGGCGACGATGACGACCTGGTGATCGCGGATCGCGGCGGCGATGTCGTCGCGCCGCGCCGAGACGGGGAGCTCGGGCGGATAGCGGATGCTGAGGACGTCTGACATGAGCCCTCCATCCTACGGCGCCGTGGCAGAATGCCCACGTCCCTCCGCGAGATCCGCCGAGGGCTGCAGACCCTCGAGCGGAGAGCACGGCGTGAATCCGCAGTCCCTGCTCGTCGTCGTGAACATCGTCCTGCTGCTCTTCGCGATCCAGGGCGTGCTGGCGAATCCGCGCCTGGGCCGGGTGGGCAAGGTCGGCTGGGTCGCGTTCATCGTGATCGCCCCGTTCCTCGGCAGCATCGCGTACCTGGTGCTCGGCCGCCGGGGCGGACGGACCGGAGGCGGTGCCTCGCCGAGCGGACCGCAGCGGCCCAGCGGCTGGTTCTTCGAGCGCTGACACGGAGCGCTGACACGGAGCGACGCCCGTCCCCGTCCCGCCTCCCGGCACCGGTAGCCTCCTGGGCACCGTCCCGCTCGCGACCCTGGAGCACCGTGCCCCGCACTCCCCGCCCCTGGCTGATGCTCGCGATCGGAGTGGCCGCGCAGGCCGCGACGACCGTGTTCGTGTCCGTCCCGCCGTTCCTGATCCCCCTCCTGCACACGCAGTACGGCTACTCCCTCGCCGAGGCGGGCCTGCTCGCCGCCGCGCCGAACGTCGGGCTCGTGCTCACCCTCGTCGCGTGGGGAGCCCTCGCCGACCGGTACGGCGAGCGGATCGTGCTCGCGACCGGAGTGGCGGCAACGGCGCTCGCGGGGGTCGGCGCGATGCTCACCGGCGATCTCGTGCTCCTCGGCGTCTTCCTCCTGCTGGGCGGCATGGCGTCCGGCAGCGTCAACGCCGCGAGTGGCCGCGTCGTGATCGGCTGGTTCCCGCGCAACCGCCGCGGGCTCGCCATGGGCATCCGGCAGATGAGCCAGCCGCTCGGAGTCGCGGTCGCGTCGCTCACGGTGCCGCCGCTCGCGAGCGCCGCCGGGGTGCCCGCCGCGCTCGCCCTGCCCGTCGTGCTGCTCGTCGTGCTCGCCGTCGCGTGCACGATCGGCATCGTCGATCCGCCCCGTCCGCCGCGGACCGAGGCCTCGGCTCAGGTGCGGAACCCCTACCGCTCCGGCGCCGCGCTCTGGCGCATCCACGGCGTCTCGGCGCTGCTGGTCGTGCCGCAGTTCACCCTCTCGACCTTCGGACTGGTCTGGCTGATCGCCGACCAGGCCTGGGAGCCGTGGGCGGCCGGCGTGCTGGTCGCCGTCGCGCAGTTCGCCGGCGCGTTCGGGCGCATCGGAGTCGGGGTGCTGAGCGACCGCGTCGGGTCGCGGCTGCGTCCGCTGCGCTGGGTCGCGGTGGCCGGAGTGGCGGCGCTGCTGCTGCTCGCCGCCACGAGCGCGATCGACGGGGCGGTGGCCGTCGCCGCGGTCCTGTTCGTCGCGGCGACGACGATCTCGGTGGCCGACAACGGACTCGCCTTCACCTCGGTCGCCGAGATCGCCGGGCCGTTCTGGTCGGGCCGCGCACTCGGAGCGCAGAACACCGGCCAGTTCGCCGCGGCGGCGATCGCGGCGCCGGCGGTGGGAGCGCTGATCGGCCTGGTCGGCTATCCGTTCGCCTTCGCGATCGTGGCGCTGACGCCCGCGCTGGCGCTGCCGCTCGTGCCGTCGCCGCAGGTGGAGGAGCAGGACCGGAGCTGAGAGGCCCGGACACCGCCCCTTCTGCAACCCCGTGACCGTCCGCGGCGCCGTGTCTAGCCTGTAGCCATGGCCGAACGACTGCGCTCGAGTGTCAGCCCCTATCTCCGCTCGCACGCGGACAACCCCGTCGACTGGTTCCCCTGGGGCGAGGAGGCGTTCGCCGAGGCCGAGCGGCGCGACGTGCCCGTGCTCGTCTCGATCGGCTACGCGACCTGCCACTGGTGCCACGTCATGGCGCGCGAGTCGTTCTCGGATCCGGTCCTCGCCGAGCGGCTGAACGGCGGCTTCGTCGCGGTGAAGGTCGACCGCGAGGAGCACCCCGACGTCGACACCGCCTACCTCACCGCCGCCAGCGCCTTCACGCGCAACCTCGGCTGGCCGCTCACGGTCTTCACCACCCCCGGCGGCGAGCCCTTCTACGCCGGCACCTACTTCCCGCCGCGGGCCGTGGGCGGCGTGCCCGCCTTCTCGGACGTCCTCGACGCGGTCGGCGAGGCGTGGCGGCTGCGGCGCGACGAGGTGCACGCCACCGCCGGCTCGCTCGCGAACGCCCTCCGCGAGGCGACCGCCGCCCTCCCCGCGTCGACGGCGCTTCCCGGTGCGGCCGACCTCGACGCGGCCGTCGAGCGCCTCGCCGCCGAGGAGGACCGCGTGCACGGCGGCTTCGGCACGGCGCCGAAGTTCCCGGTGGCGCCCGTGCTCGGCTTCCTCGCCTCCCGGGCGGGCGGCGCCGAGCTCGCCGAGCGCACCCTCCTGACCCTCGCCGCCTCGCCCCTGCGCGACCGCGACGGCGGCTTCTTCCGCTACGCGACCCAGGAGGACTGGAGCGAGCCGCACTACGAGCGGATGCTCTACGACAACGCCCAGCTGCTCGACGTCGCCGCCCTGCTCCTGGGCCGCACCGGCACCTCCGACCGCGCCGCCGTCACCGGGATCGCGGAGGGGATCGCGTCGTTCCTCATCAGCACTCTGCAGCGGCCGGGCGGCGGCTTCGCCAGCGCCCAGGACTCCGAGAGCATCGTCGACGGCCGGCGCTCCGAGGGCGGCTACTACCTCGCCGCGGACCGCTCCGGCCTGGAGCCGCCCGCCCTCGACGAGAAGGTCGTCACGGGCTGGAACGGTCTCGCGATCCAGGCGCTCGCACGCGCCGGGCGTCTCCTCGGGCGATCGGAGTGGCTCGACGCCGCCCGACGCGCCGCCGACTTCCTGCTCTGCCGCCACGTCGTCGACGGCGTGCTCGTCGTGCGCGCCTCGCTCGACGAGCGCGTCTCGGCGGCCCGGCCCGCGCTCGAGGACCTCGGGATGCTCGCCGGCGGGCTCGTGCAGCTGGCGCTCGCCGACGGAGCACCGCGCTACGCCCTCGCCGCCCGCTCGCTGATCGACGGCGCGCTCGACGCCGCCGAGGCGTGGCCGCCGTTCGCCCTGCCCGGCGGCGGCGACCCGGCGCTCGTCGCGCGCGGGCTGCTGCTGGCGGCCGATCCGTCCGAGGGTGCGTACCCCTCCGGCCTGTCGGCGACAGCCGGGGCAGCGCACGAGCTCTTCCTGCTCACGGGGGAGCGGCGCTACCGCGACGCGGCCGACGCGGTCGTCGCCGCGGTGGCTCCCGGAGCCCTGCAGCAGCCGATGGGCTTCGGTGCGGTGCTCGCGCTCGCGTCGTCGCTGGCCGAGCCCGTGACGCAGCTGGTCGTGGTCGCTCCGGAGGCGGCACCGCTGGCCGATCTCGCGCGGGGCGCCCTGGCGACAGAGGTGGGCGTGCTCGCCCTGGTCACCGACCGCGCCGCCGCCGAGTGGTCGGACGCGGGCTTCGAGCTCTTCGAGGGCCGGACCTCCCGCGAGGGTCTGCCGACCGCCTACTCCTGCGAGGCGTTCGTCTGCGCACTGCCGACGACAGACCTGCCGGAGCTCGTCAGGCGGCCGTGACCACCAGGGGCGCGTCCGGGTCGGCCGCCCACTCGTTCAGCGACCCGTCGTAGATGGCCACCTCGCTGACGCCGAGCAGCGTGAGGGCGAGCGCGTCCGCCGCCGCCGCGACGCCTCCTCCGCAGTACAGCACCACCCGCTCGGCGTCGAGCACGTCGCCGAAGAGCGTGCGCAACCGGTCGTGCGGCAGGAGGGTGTTCGTCTCGCGATCCACCAGACGGGCGGCCGGCACGCTCCGGGAGCCGGGGATGTGGCCGCGGCGCGGGCGCTGGCCGGCCTCGCCCGTGAACTCCTTGGGCGGCACCGCGCAGACGAGAGCGCCCGGAGCCTCTCCGCGGACCACCCGCTCGACCTCGGCCTTGTCGACCCAGAGCGGGCGCTCCTCGCGCACGGTGAGTCCGTCGCGCGGTGTCGGAGCGACGTGCCCTGTCTCGAGCGGGCGCGCCTCCTGCCGCCATGCCGTCAGGCCGCCGTCGAGCACCGCGACGGAGTCGAGACCGGCGGTGCGCAGCAGCCACCAGAGCCGCGAGGCCCACTGGCCGACCGCGGAGTCGTAGACGACGACCACCGAGTCGTCGTCGATCCCCAGCGCGCCGACCGCCGCGGCGAACCGCTCGGGGTCGAGCCTCGTGAACGGATGCGGCGCCTCGGCGTCCGAGAGGTGCTCGAGCAGATCCGCGAAGACCGCTCCGGGCACGTGCCCCTCGACGAGGTACTGGTCCTCGCCGGTGAGGTAGCGGTAGCGGCCGTCGAACGCGGGCACGAAGAGCACGCTCGCGTCGATGACGACGAGTCCGTCGCGGCCGAGCTGGTCGGCCAGCCACTGCGTCGAGACGATCGGCCGGGCGAGGTAGGGGGAGCTGCTCACCCGGCCCACGGTAGGCGCCGGCCGTCGCGGCCGCACTCCCGCGCGTAACCCGGGTTCACCTCAGCACTCGATGACGTTGACCGCGAGGCCGCCCTCGCTCGTCTCCTTGTACTTCGAGGACATGTCGATGCCCGTCTGCCGCATCGTCTCGATCACCGTGTCGAGCGAGACCCGGTGCGTCCCGTCCCCGTGCAGGGCGAGCCGCGCGGCGCTGACCGCGGTCGACGCCGCGATGGCGTTCCGCTCGATGCAGGGGATCTGCACCAGTCCGCCGACCGGGTCGCAGGTGAGCCCGAGGTGGTGCTCCATCGCGATCTCGGCGGCGTTCTCGACCTGACGGGGGCTGCCGCCCAGCACGGCGCAGAGGGCGCCGGCCGCCATCGCGCAGGCCGAGCCGACCTCGCCCTGGCAGCCCGCCTCCGCTCCCGAGATCGAGGCGTTGGTCTTGCAGAGCGAGCCGATCGCGGTGGCGGTGAGGAGGAACTCCCGCAGCCCCGCGCGACCGGCCCCGGGCACGAAGCGCAGGTAGTAGTGGCCGACGGCGGGGATGATGCCCGCCGCTCCGTTGGTCGGTGCCGTGACCACGCGCCCGCCCGCCGCGTTCTCCTCGTTGACGGCCAGCGCGAAGGCGTGCAGCCACTCCACGGATGTCGCCCGGGCGCGGTCGAGCGGGTCCTCCTCCAGCGCCTCGAGGCGCTCGCGCATCAGCGACGCGCGGCGTTGCACGGCGAGGCCGCCGGGGAGGACGCCCTCGGTGGCGAGGCCGTGCTCGACGCAGGCGGCCATGGCGTCCCAGATCGCGTCGAGCCGGGCGTCGACGTCGAGGTCCGGATGCAGCGCCGCCTCGTTCGCCGCGGCGATCCCGGCGATGCGCGACCCTGTCCGCTCGCAGATCGCCAGCAGGTCCGAGCCCGAGACGAAGGGGTGCGGATGCGCCGCCAGCGCCGCCAGGTCGGCCCGCTCTCCCGCGCGCCGGATGAAGCCGCCGCCGATCGAGTAGTACGTCTCCTCCCACTCCGGCAGCGCCTCCTCGCCGAGCCAGACGCTGAACGTGAGCGCGTTGGGGTGCTCGGGCAGGCGGGTCCGCGGCTCGAACGCGATGTCGTCGCTCGACATCGGCAGCGGCTGCTCGCCCGCCAGGAGGATCGACCCGTCGACGTCGAGGCGGCGCCAGGCCCCGCGCACCTCCTCGGGATCGCAGGTCTCGGGGTCGAGCCCCGCCAGGCCCGCGACCACCGCGTCGGGGGTGCCGTGGCCGATCCCGGTGGAGCCGAGGGACCCGTACAGGGTGCAGCCGATCCGGCTCACCCGGGGGAGGAGTCCCGCCGACCGCAGGCGCTCGGCGAGGGCAAGGGCGGCGCGCATCGGGCCGACGGTGTGCGAGCTCGACGGACCGATCCCCACGCTGAACAGGTCGAGGACGGAGACGTAGGCGCTCATGACGGGAGACTACGCCCGGTGCGTGCGGAAGGGGCGGGCGCCGATCGGCACCCGCCCCTCGAGTGGTCCTGCGCCTCAGAAGGAGCAGTGCACGTGATCGGCGTGACCGGCGTCACCGGGGCCGAGCGAGCTGCCGGCTCCCATCGCGTCGCAGGCGGCCTGCACCGGCAGGTGGTCGGCGCCGCCCGAGACGGTGACCCCGTCGATCATGTCGATGTCGAACGCGCGCCCGGTGTAGTGCAGCGAGCCCGCGCTGTGCTCCTCGCCCGCGATCGAGGTGACGCGGACCGAGAAGCCGTGCTCGGTGCTCAGTCGCAGGAGGGCGTCGAGCATCACCGGGTCCAGCTGCACGGGACCGGACCCGGCGTGACCCTCGGGACTCGTCATCGCCGGCCGGCCGGCCGCCGTGTCGGTGACGTTCTGCAGGGCTGTGGAGGCGGGATCCGGGGTGAGCGCCACGAACTCGATGCCCGGGTCGTCGAGGATCGCCTGCGCGGTCGCCGCCGCGTCGCCGCTCGGCGGGGGAGTCGTGCCTCCGCCGCCGCCGGCGATCAGCGCCTTCCAGGTGGCCGGTCCGACGATGCCGTCGGCGGTCAGTCCGGCGCCGCTCTGGAAGCTCTTCACGGCCGCATCGGTGCCGGAGCCGAACGCCCCGTCGACCGCGATCGAGGCGCCGTTCGCGGTGAGCTGGGTCTGCGCCGCGCTCACGGCGTCACCGGAGTCGCCACTCCGGACGGTCGTGGCCAGTGCGCCCCACGTCTCCGCGCCGATGACGCCGTCGGCCGCCAGGCCCTTCGCCGACTGGAACGCGGTGGTGGCGCTCGCCGTGCCCGCGCCGAACTCCCCGTCGACGGCGAGCGACTGACCGGAGCCGCGCAGCAGGTACTGCGCGGTGGTCACGTCCTCGCCGCTGGAGCCGGAGGAGAGGACCGGCCAGTCGGCCGCCTGCGCGCTCGTGGCGCCGCCGACGACGACGCCGACGGCGAGGAGCAGGGCTGTGAGGACGGCCAGGGCGCGGGCGCCCAGGCTCCGCGGCCGCTCCTCGACGATCGGGGTGGTGGTGGTCTCGGTCGTGATGCTCATGATCCTCATCCCTCGCTCTCGACGGCCTCGCGGGCCAGGGTCTCCCACTGCGCGTAGGCGTCCGGGTAGTCCGAGACCTGCACCGTCTGCGCCGCCTCGGTCACGCTCATCGACTCCCAGCCCGGCACGTCGGTGAGGCCTGTGTTCTTGGTCGGGCTGTTCGCGGCTCCGTAGAAGGCCCGCGAGGCGAACACCGGGTCGACGAGGTCGGCCGCGTCGCCCCAGCCGGTCGACGGCCGCTGCTGGAAGAGGCCGACCGAGTCGCGGTCGCCGCCCTCGAGGTTCCGCAGCCGCGACTCCTGCATGGCCGTCGCGATCGCGATGACCCAGCCGTACTCGGGCACGCCGGCGGTCTTCCCCTCGGCGATGATCGTGCGAACGTTCGCGAGCTGCTCCTCGCTGAGGGAGGCGAACGTCTCGCCGGGCTGACCCGGATCGGGGGTCGTGCCCGAGCCCGAGCCGATGAGCGACTGCCAGGTCTGCGGACCGGCGACGCCGTCGACCGAGAGCCCGGCCTCCGACTGGAAGGCCTCCACCGCCGAGGCGGTCGCCGGCCCGAACGAGCCGTCGACGGTGAGCCCGGCACCGGTCTTGTTCAGCTGCACCTGCAGTGCGGTGACGGCCTCGCCGCTGTCACCGGAGGAGAGGGTCGTGATCAGCGCGGACCAGGTCTGCTCGCCCACGATCCCGTCGGACGAGAGGCCGCGCTCGCTCTGGAACGCCCGCACCGCCGCGGCCGTCGCGGGGCCGAAGACGCCGTCGGCGTCGACCGGGTGCCCGGCCGCGGTGAGCAGGTGCTGCACCGTCCGCGCATTGGCGCTGTTCTCGCCCTCGGCCACGACGCTCCAGGCGGCGGCCGCGACCTGCGCCGCGCTGGTCGCGGCCGCCGGAGCGGCGACGGCGGGGGTGGCGGCGATCGGCCCGAGTGCGAGGGCGCCGCAGGCGACGGCGGCGATCAGGAGGCGCCTGCCGCGGTGCGGGGGCCTCGGCCGCGACGCTGCGCTCGCCGCCGATCCGGTGGTGCTGGGTGTGAAGGTCGTGTTCCTCATCGTCCGTCCAGTTCCTCGAGGCCGCGAGCGGCTCGATCGTTGTCCGATCCCGGAGAGTCCGTTCTCCCGTGCACCTCCTGCCTACTCGCCTCGTCGCCCCCGCGCGGGGGATCGGAGGGGCCGTCCAGAGACCGTCCACGCGATGCGGAGGCGAATCCGTCGCGCGGGGGAGGCGGCGCGCCGACGCGGAGGAGGACCCTCCTCCTGCCCGCGGATAGCGCGACACGCCCGGGTTGCAGAGATCTCGCCCGCGCTGCTACGGTCGCCGAGCGCGCCACCGGAGCGCGCACCCCCGACGCCTGGAAGGAGCAGTCGCATGACCACGAGACTGCTCGTCGCCGACCGCACGGTCGCCGCGTCCCGCGAACACGCGCTGTCCCTCTCGGGCGAGCGCCTCTCCGCGAAGAACCTCCAGCCCGGCGTCCTCCGGCTCTCCTAGGCAGCTGCCCAGGCCCCGGACGACTCCGGTTCGGGGCCCCACCGCTCCCGCACTCCTCTGCAGGGGAGGCGGCGCATGCACGGCTCGCGGCATCCCGCCGTTCCGAACGCGTCTCCAACTCGATCCCGGCGACCGCCGGGCCTTCACGAGAGGAAGGACCATGCAGAAGACCAGCACCATGCAGAAGATCACCGACCGCCTCGTCTCCTGGGCGAGCATCCTCGACGACAATGCGCGGGAGCAGGCGCTCACCGCCTCGCGGATGCCGTTCGTGTTCCCGCACCTGGCGCTCATGCCCGACGCGCACCTCGGGCGCGGCGCGACCGTGGGGTCGGTCATCCCGACCCTCGGCGCGATCATCCCCGCGGCCGTCGGAGTCGACATCGGCTGCGGCATGATCGCCGTGCGCACGGGGTTCACGCGCGACGACCTGACCGGCCGCGACCTCGCGGCACTCCGCGAGCAGATCGAGCGCGCCGTGCCGCTCTCGGCGGGCGCCGCGAACCGCAAGGTCGTGGCGACCGCCGAGCCGCGCGTCGCGGAGCTCGCCGCGCTCGCCGAGGCGGCGGGCTTCGACCCGGCGCGCTACTCGAAGCACTGGAGGCTGCAGCTGGGCACGCTCGGCAGCGGCAACCACTTCATCGAGGTCAGCAGCGACGAGACCGGAGCCGTCTGGCTGTTCCTGCACTCCGGCTCCCGCGGTGTGGGCAACCGGATCGCCGGCGAGCACATCCGGATCGCCCGCGACTACTGCGCACGCCACTGGATCACGCTGCCCGACCCCGACCTCGCCTACCTCGTGGAGGGCACGGCGGAGTTCGACCGGTACATCGCCGAGCTCCGCTGGGCGCAGACGTACGCGCTGCTGAACCGCGAGGAGATGATGGACCGGGTCGTCCGGCAGTTCTCCGAGTGGATCGGCGCGCCGGTCGAGGACGTGGAGCGGATCAACTGCCACCACAACTTCACCGAGCAGGAGCGCCACTTCGGCCGCGACGTCTGGGTGAGCCGGAAGGGCGCGATCCAGGCCGACGCCGGGCGTCCGGGGCTCATCCCCGGCTCGATGGGCACTGCGTCGTACGTGGTGGTCGGTCGCGGGAACGCGATGTCGCTCGACTCGTCCCCGCACGGAGCCGGACGCGAGTACTCGCGGGCAGCGGCGCGCCGGACCTTCACGCACGACCAGCTGCGCGAGGCCATGACGGGGATCGAGTACCGCGACACGGACGCGTTCCTCGACGAGATCCCGGCGGCCTACAAGCCGATCGACCGGGTGATGGCCGACGCCGCCGACCTCGTCGAGGTGCGGCACACGCTGCGCCAGCTGGTGAACGTCAAGGGCGACTGAACGAACGGGCCGGTCGGGGACTCCCCGGCCGGCCCGTCGTCTCAGCGGATCGTCTTGCGTGCGGTGATCTGCCCGGTGTCGAAACCGAGCAGGTGCAGTCCGCCGTGGAAGCGGGCGTGCTCGACCTTGATGCAGCGGTCCATGACCACCGTCAGGCCCTTGGACTCGCCGTACTCGGCCGCCTCCTGGTTCCAGATGCCCAGCTGCACCCAGACGGTCGGCGCGCCGATCGCGACGACGTCGTCGATGACGGAGGGGATGTCGCTCGCCTTGCGGAAGACGTCGACGATGTCGGGCACGACGGGGAGGTCGGCGAGGCTCTTGTACACGGGCTGCCCGAGGATCTCCGTGGCGTTGGGGTTCACGAAGAACAGCTCGTAGTCGCTCGACTGCTGCAGGTACGTCGAGACGAAGTACGACGAGCGCGCCGGGTTCGGCGAGGCGCCCACGATCGCGACCGTCTTGGCGCGGCGGAGGATGTCGAGGCGCTGCTTCGCGTCCGGGCCCACCCAGGTGCGCTGCGAGCGCAGCATCTTCGCCAGCGGCGAGTTGGTCGGGACGGAGCAGCTGAGTCCGTTGGACAGCTGGACGACGGTGCCGGTGTCGCTCATCGGTCAGACCTCCACGGTGGGGGAGAGGAGGGTCGCCGAGGCGTCCTCCGGGAGCTCGGTCGGCGCGTCCGGTGTGCCGTGCTTCTCGACGGCCGCGGTGAGCGCCTGGTCGAGATCGTAGATGATGTCGTCGGCGTCCTCGATGCCCACCGACAGGCGGACGAGGCCGGGCAGGACGCCCGCGTCGAGCAGCTGCCGCTCGGTGAGCTGGGCGTGCGTCGTCGAGGCCGGGTGGATCACCAGCGTCTTCGCGTCGCCGATGTTGGCGAGGTGGCTGGCGAGGTCGACCGACTCGATGAAGGTCTGGCCGACCGCGCGGCCACCCTTCACGACGAAGCTGAACACCGACCCCGGTCCCTTCGGCAGGTACTTCTGCGCGCGCTCGTGGTGCGGGTGCGCGGGCAGGCCGGCCCAGTAGACGGCCTCGATGCGCGGGTCGGCGTCGAGCCACTCGGCGACGCGGCGGGCGTTGTCGACGTGCGCCTGGATCCGGTACGGCAGCGTCTCGACGCCCTGGGCGAGCAGGAACGCGGAGTGGGGAGCGAGGACCGGGCCGATGTCGCGCAGCTGCTCGGCGCGCAGGCGGGTGAGGAACCCGTACTCTCCGAAGTTGCCGTCCCAGGAGAGGTCGCCGTAGGAGGCGACGGAGTCGTGCAGCAGCGGGAACTTCTCGTGCGAGTAGTGGAAGCGGCCCGACTCGACGACGACGCCGCCCAGCGTGGTGCCGTGGCCGCCGAGGAACTTGGTGGCCGAGTGGATGACGATGTCGGCGCCCCACTCGATCGGGCGCACCAGATAAGGAGTCGCCACGGTCGAGTCGATGACGAGCGGGATGCCCGCGGCGTGCGCGACGGCCGCGAGGCCCTCGATGTCGGCGATCTCGCCGGAGGGGTTCGCGATGGTCTCGGCGTAGAGGACCTTGGTCCTCTCGGTGATGGCCGCCGCGTAGTCGGCCGGATCGCTCGACTGCACGAAGGTCGTCTCGACCCCGAAGCGGCGCAGCGTCACGTCGAGCTGCGTGATCGATCCGCCGTAGAGGTTGGCGGAGGAGACGACGTGATCACCCGAGCCGACGAGGGCCGCGAAGACGATGAACTGCGCCGAGAGGCCCGACGCGGTCGCCACGGCGCCGAGGCCGCCCTCGAGGCTCGCGACGCGCTCCTCGAAGGAGGCGACGGTGGGGTTGGAGAGGCGCGAGTAGACGTTGCCGTACTTCTGCAGGGCGAAGCGCGCCGCGGCGTCGGCGGTGTCGTCGAAGACGAACGCGCTGGTCTGGTAGATCGGCAGCGCGCGCGCACCGGTCACCCGGTCGGGGATGTTGCCCGCGTGGATTGCACGCGTCTTGAAGCCGTACTCGCGATCTGCCATGCGATCGACGTTACCGTCGCCCTCCGACAGCGGGGCGCGAGAGCTGTCGCAGTCCGTAACAGTCCCAGGATCAGACCGTCGCGTGCACCGCCGCCAGCGCCATCGCGGCGATCGCGAACCACGAGCCGAGCGCCACGACGAGCGCCCGCCAGCCGGTCGTCACGAGCGCGCGCAGCCGCACGCCGGTGCCGAGGGCGAACAGCGCCGCCGCGAGCAGCCAGGTCTGGGCGGTGTCGGCACCCGCGAGCAGCCCCTCCGGCAGCGGCACCCAGGTGCGCACGAGCACGGCCGCGAGGAAGCCCACCACGAACAGCGGCACGATCGCGGGACGCGGTCCGACCGCCTCGCCGCCGCGCCGCGTCGCCGCCGCGGCGATCGCGACCATCGGCGCGAGCATGACCACGCGAGTGAGCTTGACGACCACCGCTACCGCGAGGGCCGACGCCCCCGCGACCTGCGCCGTCGCGACGACCTGGCCGACGTCGTGCACCGACGCTCCCACCCAGTGCCCGAACTGGTCCGCCGAGAGGCCCAGCGGATGCTGCAGCGCCGGCAGCACCGCGATCGCGAGTGTCCCGCAGAGGGTCACCAGCGCGACCGGCACGGCCTGCTCCGACTCCTTCGCCCGCGTCGCCCCGGCCATCGCGCCGATGGCGGAGGCGCCGCAGATCGAGAAGCCGGCGGCCAGCAGCAGGGGCTCGCGGCCGGGCAGTCCGAGCGCCCGCCCGAGCGCCCAGGTGAGCGCGAACGTCGCCAGCACGATGCCCACCACCACGAGGATCGCCGCCCAGCCCAGCGCCGCGATGTCCACGAGCGAGAGCTTCAGCCCCAGCAGCACGATCCCGGTGCGCATGAGGGTCCGCGACGAGAACTTCAGACCCGGCGACAGCGCACCGCCCAGCGCCGGACGGGCCGCCCGCACCTGCGCCACCACGATCCCGAGCGCGACGGCGGCCGTCAGCATCGGCACCGCCGGCACGAGGGCGGCGAGCACCGCGGCGGCCGCGCAGACCGCGACTCCGGGTCCGAGACGCCCGATCAGACCCACGACGGGAGCCACATGTGCGCCTGCCAGAAGGCGAACGAGGCCTGCTGCCCGGTCCAGACGGGGTAGAAGAAGGCGGTGAGCGCGACGGCGAGCACGACGAATCCGAGCACGAGGACGATCCCGCGGGTCCGCTTGCGGACGGGGTCCTGCGGCGAGCCCATCACGATCCCCGCCGTCATCGCGAGCGCGAGCATCATGTACGGCTGGAACACGACGCAGTAGAACTGGAAGACCGTGCGGTCCAGGTACAGCATCCACGGCAGGTAGCCCGCGACGATGCCCATCAGCACGAAGCCCGCGCGCCACTCCCGGTACCGCGCGAGGCGGTAGAGCAGGTAGAGCAGCGCCGCGACTCCGGCGTACCAGATCAGCGGATTCGCGACCGAGGTGATCGCCTCGGCGCAGCGCACCGCGGTGCAGCCGTCGACGCCCTCGGCGCTGTCGACGAAGTACATGCTCGTCGGCCGCGTCATCAGCAGCCAGGTCAGCGGGTTCGCCTCGTAGGGGTGCGTGGCGCGCAGGTTGATCGAGTAGTCGTACATCTGCACGTGGTAGTGCCAGAGGCTCTGCGCCCAGTCGGGCACCCACGCCAGCGCACCGGTCCAGGCGTTGCCCGGGGCCTCCGTCGCCCACTGCCGGGCCCAGCCGCCGGAAGTCCGGAGCCAGCCGGTCCAGGTGAGGAGGTAGGCGACGAGCGCGATGGGCACGACCAGGAGGAAGGACACCGGGCCCTGCTTGAGCACGGCTCCGCTGCCCCAGAAGGGGACGCCCGCGCGGCGGCGCATCAGCGCGTCGACCACGACGAGGTAGACGCCGTAGGCCGCCAGGAAGTAGATCCCGGTCCACTTCACGCCGGCCGCGAGACCGAAGACGAAGCCCGCCACCAGGAGCCACGGCCGCCACCAGAGCACGGGACCCCAGCTGGGCAGCGCCCCCGCGGCGACCTTCTCGGCGAGCCGCAGCTCCGCCCAGCGGCGGTCCAGCAGCACGGCCGTCACGCCGCACAGCGCGACGAACATGAGGATCCCGTCCAGCAGCGAGACGCGCGACATGACGATCGCGTGGCCGTCGAGCGCGAGGAAGAGGCCAGCGAGCGAGGCGATCAGCGTCGAGCGGAAGAGCAGCCGGCCGACGACGATGACGAGCGCGACCGCGAGGATCCCGACGACCGCCGTCGAGATCCGCCAGCCCACGCTGTCGTCGGCGCCGAACGCGCCCATCCCGAGCCCGATGATCCACTTGCCCAGCGGCGGGTGCACGACGAACGACGGCGCTCCCGTGAACGTGTTCACGTCGCCCGCCGCGAAGCCCGGGTCGGGATCCTCCGGCCACGCGCCCTCGAAGCCGAGGTTCCAGAGCGTCCAGGCGTCCTTCACGTAGAAGGTCTCGTCGAACACGAGGGAGCGCGGGTGCCCGAGGTTCCACAGCCGCAGCACGGCGGCGAGCACGACCACGGCGATCGGCAGACCGAGATCCCACAGCCGTCGCCGGAGCGGGGTGAGGGTCAAGCGTGCGAAGACGTCGTCGAACCAGGAGCCCCGCGGCACGTCGGGCTGCGGCTCGCGCACCCGGGGTGCCGCGGCGACGTCCTCCACGGGCTCGACGGGAACCGACCGGGTCGCTCCGGCGGAGTCGAGGAGCAGGTCGTCGAAGTCGCGCTGCGGTCGGTCCGTCACCCGGCCATGCTAACGGGGCGTCACGGCACCACGACCGCCCGCCCGCGCACCTTCCCGTCGTGCAGACCGCGGTACGCCTCCGGTGCCTCGTCGAGCGAGAAGCGCTCGGTGTGTACGCCTGGTCCATCCTGCGCATGTCCACTCGACCAGCACGCGTCTGCCGCAGCACGACCTCGAGTCACCGCCCTCGTCGCGGCGGCGGGGACCGCGCCAGGCGTCAGCTCGCGAGGGGCGCGGCGAGCTCGACGGGCGCTGGGAAGAGACACCCGCCTTCTTGCTGATCGACTAGCCCCGAAGGGGCGTATCGAGACCCACGTCTCCCGGAGGGGCTGTCTCTTCCCCGCCCTGCGCTGGTGCCAAAGGGGCCCGTCCGCTCGATGCAGGTCGCATCACCGAGATCATCCAGCGTCGAACTCGCCTACGAGGGTGATCCCGTTCGAGTCGTCGACGGGGACGGTGCGCGTGACGCCCTTGTTCTGCTCCTGCCGTTCGAGGGCGTGCTCGGGGCAGTTCTTGTCGGGTCACCGCACCTCCGTCACGGTCGGAGCGAGAAGAGCTCCTGGGGTGACGTGCCGAGCGCATCGCAGACCAGGGTGAGCGTGGTGAAGCGGATCGCCTTGGCGCGGTTGTTCTTGAGGATCGACAGGTTCGCCATGGTGATCCCGGTCCGCGCCGACAGCTCGGTCAGCGTCACTCCGCGCTCGGCCAGGACGGCGTCGAGATGGCAGACGACGCGGTGGGCGCCTCCGACCTCGTCCCGGGGGTCAGACGACACCATCGACGTCGTCCTCCAGGCGAGCGCCTGCGCGGAAAGCGGCGGTGAGGGCGGCGGCGACGAGCCCGGCGACGATGACGGAGACCGGCCACTGCGGCAGATTCGTGCCGATGCTCTGGTAGTCCCCGCCCAGGAACGCGTCCTGCTGCTCCGGCGTCACCCGTCCGGCTCCGAACAGCAGCCCGATGCGCGTGTTGAGGTAGGTGGTCGCGATCGTGTCGGCGAGCGCCTGGGTGACGCCTCCGGCCAGGAGAGCGATGCTGAGCCGACGCCAACTCGTGAGCACGAACAGGTCGAACGGCCGCGCGAGCGCGATGCCGCGGAGTGCCCGCAGGAGGAAGACCGTCGCAAGCACGATCGTGACCGCGTGCAGCACCGACGGCAGGGCGCAGAGCAGCCGGAGGGAGAGGTCGGCGTCGGCGAGCGTTCCCGACGCGCCGTCGCGCAGATCGGCCTGCAAGAGTTGCGGCAGAGAGCTCAGCGGCAGACGATCGTCGACGCCACCGGTGGCGATCAGCACTCGGCCGGTCGCGATCGTCACTGCCCGGGTCGCCTCGGAGACGACCGTGAATGCGGCAACGATCAGCAGCACGGCCCGTACGACACGCAGGAAGAACGGCCGGTCCCGTACGCGTCCGCTGGCGATCGCCGTCGAGTTCCCCATGGCATCTCCTTATCGATTATCAATGTTATTGAGCAACGATATGCACGGGGTGGCTTCCCTGCAAGGCAGTCGCCGTCCGGCTTGTGCGCATCAGACCTCCCGAACGAGCGGGCCGACTCCTGCTCCTGGGTCCCCGCAGGGGGCTTGCGCTGGTTCGGGGCTGGGAGACTGGCCGCATGATCATCCTCGCGGGCACGCCCATCGGAAACCTCGGCGACGCCTCCCGGCGGCTCGTGGAGGCGCTCTCGACCGCGCAGCACGTCGCCGCCGAGGACACCCGCGTCACGATCCAGCTGCTGCGGGCGCTCGGCATCGAGAACAGGCCGACCCTCTACGCGCTGCACGACCACAACGAGCGCCAGCGGGCGGCCGAGCTGGTCGAGCTCGCCCGCGACCAGGACCTGCTCGTGCTCAGCGACGCCGGCATGCCCACCGTGTCCGATCCGGGCTACCACCTGGTCGAGACCGCGGTGGCCGCCGGAGTCGCGGTCACGGCGCTCCCCGGACCCTCGGCCGTGCTCATGGCGCTCGCCGTCTCGGGGCTGCCGACCGACCGGTTCAGCTTCGAGGGCTTCCTGCCGCGCAAGCACGGCGAGCGGGTCTCGACCTTCCGCTCTCTCGTCGACGAGCGCCGCACCATGGTGTTCTTCGAGTCGCCGCACCGCATCGGCGACGCCCTCGCCGACCTGGTCGAGGCGATGGGGCCCGAGCGCCGGGTCGTGGTGTGCCGCGAGCTGACGAAGATGTTCGAGGAGGTGCGCCGGGGCACGGCGGCCGAGCTCGCCGAGTGGGCGGCCGGCGGGCTCCGCGGCGAGATCTGCCTGGTCGTGCAGGGCGCTCCGGAGCGGGAGGCGTCGCAGGAGGACGCGCTCGCCGACGTCCTCGCGCGGGTCGCCGCCGGGGCGCGGCTCAAGGAGGCCTCGGCCGAGGTCGCCGAGCGCACCGGCCTCTCGCGACGCGAGCTCTACGAGGCGGCGCTGGCGTCGCGCCGCGGCTGAGCTCCTCCGCTCGTCACACGGCAGAGCCGGGGCCTCGTCACACAGGAGGAGCGGCACCGCGCGGTGAATAGGATGGTCGCCATGTCCGACGGCGCCTCCTTCTATCTCACGACCCCGATCTTCTACGTCAACGACGTCCCCCACATCGGGCACGCGTACACGGAGGTCGCGGCGGACGTGCTGACCCGCTGGCACCGTCAGGCCGGCGACGACACCTGGCTGCTCACCGGCACCGACGAGCACGGCCAGAAGATCCTGCGCACCGCGACGGCGAACGGCACCACTCCCCAGGAGTGGGCGGACCGCCTCGTCGAGACCGCGTGGCAGCCCCTCCTGAGCACCATCGACATCGCCAACGACGACTTCATCCGCACCACGGACGAGCGGCACGAGGTCAACGTGCAGAAGTTCCTCCAGAAGCTCTACGACGGCGGCGCGATCTACACCGGCGAGTACGAGGGCTACTACTGCGTCGGCTGCGAGGAGTACAAGCAGCTCTCGGACCTCGACGAGGGCACCGGCGACTACGAGGGCCAGTACGTCTGCAAGATCCACTCCAAGCCGGTCGAGCTGCTCAGCGAGAAGAACTACTTCTTCAGGATGAGCGAGTACACCGAGCGCCTGCTCGCGCTCTACGAGGAGCGCCCCGACTTCGTGCAGCCGGAGTCGGCCCGCAACGAGGTCGTCAGCTTCGTGCGCCAGGGGCTCGCCGATCTCTCGATCTCGCGCTCGAGCTTCGACTGGGGCGTGAAGGTCCCGTGGGACGACTCGCACGTCGTCTACGTCTGGTTCGACGCCCTGCTCAACTACGTCACCGCCGTCGGCTACGGCCAGGACGACGAGGAGTTCGCCCGCCGCTGGCCGGCGACCCACATCGTCGGCAAGGACATCCTCCGCTTCCACGCGGTGATCTGGCCCGCGATGCTGATGGCCGCAGGGCTCGACGTGCCCAAGCAGGTCTTCGGCCACGGCTGGCTGCTCGTCGGCGGCGAGAAGATGTCGAAGTCGAAGCTCACCGGCATCGCGCCCGAGCAGATCACCGACACCTTCGGCTCCGACGCGTTCCGCTACTACTTCATGCGCGCGATCACGTTCGGCCAGGACGGCTCGTTCTCATGGGAGGACCTCTCGGCGCGCTACCAGGCCGAGCTGGCGAACGGCTTCGGCAACCTCGCCTCGCGCGTCATCGCCATGCTCAACCGCTACTACGAGGGTGTCGTGCCCGGGCCCGGAGTCGCCACCGAGGCGGAGGAGCGCGTGCAGCGCACCGTCGCCGCGGCGGCGGCCACGGCCGACGCGGCGATCGACGCCCTCGCGATCCACGACGCGATCACGGCGGTGTGGACCATCGTCGACGAGCTGAACGGCTACATCACCGAGCAGGAGCCGTGGGCCCTGGCCAAGAACGACGCCGACCGCGAGCGGCTCGGCACGGTCCTCTACACGGCGACGGAGGGGCTGCGCGCCCTGGCCGTGCTGCTCTCGCCGGTCGTGCCCCGCGCGACCGCGAAGCTGTGGACGGCGCTCGGCGTCGAGGAGTCCCTCGGCTCCCTCGCGGCCCAGCCGATCCGCGAGGCCGGCGACTGGGGCCGCCTGCCCGTCGGCACGACGGTCGGCACCCTCGAGGCCCTCTTCCCCCGCATCGAGACCCCGGCGAGCTGACCGCCCGGCCCCTCCCTCTGCTGATCGAGTAGCCCGCGGAGCGGGCGTACCGAGATCCCCGATGTCCGGAGTCGGTGGGCCTCGACACGCCCCTGCGGGGCTGCTCGACCAGCAGCGGGCTCGGGATCCCCGCCGCCCCGGACGCGGGCCGTCCGGACCCTCCCGGTAGCCTGGAGCGCATGACCGACAGCCAGCACGTCCGCGCCCGCGAGAACACCTCCGGCCGCGACCTGACGTACCCTCCGCTGCCCGAGGCCCTCGTGGTCCCCGTCTACGACAACCACACGCACCTCGAGATCGCCGACGGCCTCGAGCCGCTCGACTACCGGGAGCAGCTCGACCGCGCCTCCACGGTCGGCGTCCGCGGCGTCGTCCAGGTCGGCACCGATGTGGCGACCAGCCGCTGGTCGGCCGAGATGGCCGCCTCCGAGCCGCGCATGCTCGCCGCCGTCGCGATCCACCCGAACGAGGCCCCCGAGCTCGACGCGCGGGGCGAGCTCGACGACGCCCTCGCCGTGATCGCCGAGCTCGCGACCCAGCCCCGCGTGCGCGCCGTCGGCGAGACGGGTCTCGACTACTTCCGCACGGGCGAGAGCGGCCGCGGGGCTCAGCAGCGCTCGTTCGAGGAGCACATCCGCATCGCGAAGGAGGCGGGCATCGCGCTGCAGATCCACGACCGCGACGCCCACCGCGAGGTGATGGAGACGCTCCGCCGGGTCGGCGCCCCCGAGCGCACCGTCTTCCACTGCTTCTCCGGCGACGCCGAGATGGCCCGGATGTGCGCGGAGGAGGGCTGGTACCTCTCGTTCGCCGGCAACGTGACCTTCAAGAACGCGGAGCCGCTCCGCGAGGCGCTCGCCGTCACTCCGCGGCACCTGATCCTCGTCGAGACGGACGCGCCGTTCCTCACTCCGATGCCGCTGCGCGGGCGCCCCAACGCCCCCTACCTGCTCCCGCACACCCTGCGCGCCATGGCCGCGCACCTCGAGACCGACGTGGGGCACCTCGCCGCGACGATCGCGTCGAACACCGAGCAGGTGTACGGCGAGTGGGGCGGCGAGGTCGGGTCGGAGCCGACGGAGCCGGTGGGGCAGCTCGCATGAGCGGCCGTCACGCGGCCGAGGTGGAGGCGGCGTCCGTCCCGCGCCTGCTCGGCCCCGCCGAGATCCGCGATCTCGCGCAGCTGCTCGACGTCACTCCGACCAAGAAGCTCGGCCAGAACTTCGTGCACGACGCCAACACCGTGCGCCGCATCGTCAAGCTCGCCGGAGTGCGGGCGGGCGAGACGGTCGTCGAGATCGGCCCGGGCCTGGGCTCGTTGACGCTGGGCCTGCTCGAGGCGGGCGCTCAGGTCGTCGCCGTCGAGATCGACGGGCGCCTCGCCGAGCAGCTGCCGCGCACGGTGGAGCTGATGGCCCCGCGCGCCGAGCTGCACATCGTGCACGCCGACGCGATGCGGGTGCTCGAGCTGCCGGGCGAGCCCGTGCGGCTCGTCGCGAACCTCCCGTACAACATCTCCGTGCCGGTGCTGCTGCACTTCCTCGAGCACTTCCCGAGCATCCGCTCGGGCGTCGTGATGGTGCAGTCCGAGGTCGGCCTCCGCCTCGCCGCGGGTCCCGGCTCGAAGGTCTACGGCGGGCCGAGCGTCAAGGCGGCGTGGTTCGGCTCGTTCTCGACCGGCGGCACCGTCTCGCGGCAGATCTTCTGGCCCGTCCCGAACGTCGACAGCGTGCTCGTGTCGTTCCAGCGCGGCGAGGAGCCGGGCGACGAGGCCCTGCGCCGAGCCGTCTTCGCCGTCGTCGACGCGGCGTTCGCCCAGCGGAGGAAGATGCTGCGGCAGTCGCTCGCCACGCTCTTCGGCGACAGTGCTGCGGCGATCACCGCCCTCGAGTCCGCGGGCGTCCCGCAGACCGCGCGGGGCGAGGAGCTGACCGTGGAGTCGTTCGTCGCGCTGGGCCGGACCCTGGACCCGGCACTCGTGCCGACCCGGGGCGGGGTGCTGCCCGACTCGGGGTCGGACGACCCCGACGAGGACGGCTCGGACCGGGACGAGGGCTCCTCCACCACCCTGTAGCTTGGAGGCATGGCTGCTCGCGCGACGTCGACCGTGGTCCACGCGCGGGCTCCCGGCAAGATCAACGTCTTCCTCAAGGTGGGGGCGGTCCGCGACGACGGCTACCACGAGCTCGCCACGGCGTTCCAGTCTCTGTCGCTCTACGAGGACGTGCGCGCCAGCGCGGCTCCGGACTTCTCGGTCGCCTTCTCCGGCTCGATCGACACGTCCGGCCTCGCGGTCGACGGCAGCAACCTCGCCATCAAGGCCGCGAGAGCGCTCGCTCGGGCCACGGGATACCGCCGGGGCGTGCATCTCGAGATCGAGAAGAACGTCCCGATCGCGGGCGGCATGGGCGGCGGATCGGCCGACGCCGCCGCCACGCTCCTCGCCTGCGACGCGCTCTGGGGCACGGCGTGCACCCGTGAGCAGCTGCTGGGCATCGCCGCGAGCCTGGGCGCCGACGTGCCCTTCGCCTTCACCGGCGGCACGGCGATCGGAGTGGGCCGCGGCGACGAGCTGAGCCCGGCCCTGGCCAAGGGCCGGTTCGAGTGGGTCCTCGTGTTCTCGGAGCAGGGGCTGTCGACCCCCGAGGTCTACAGCGAGCTCGACCGGCACCGCGAGCGCCACCTGCACGACTTCCGCCCGATCTCGGCGTCGCCGTCCGTCGACCCGAACGTGCTGCAGGCGCTCCGGGCGGGCGACGCGGCGATGCTCGCCGACGCGATGCACAACGACCTGCAGGCGCCGGCGCTGCACCTGCAGCCGGGACTCGCGCGCATCCTCGAGCGCGGCGAGCAGAGCGGCGCGCTCGGCGGCCTCGTGTCGGGCTCCGGCCCCACCGTCGCGTTCCTCGCCGCCGACGCGGATGCGGCGCTCGAGCTCCAGCTGGAGCTGACGACGGCGCGCTACAAGGCGGTCCGCGTGACCGGACCGGTCCACGGGGCGCGACTGCTCTCGATCTGACGATCGACGCCTCAGCCCGCACTCCGGGCGGTGGCTTAGAGTGCGGCCATGCCCCCCAGAAGAGCCGCACTGCTCGCGATCCTCACGGGGATCGTCGCCGCCGCCGTCGCCCTCGCGAGCGCCGAGCTCGTGGCCGTGTTCACCGGCGCGGGAGGCGGTCCGCTCGTCGCGGTCGGCGGCTTCGTGATCGACATCGTGCCCGCCGGAGTGAAGGACGCGACCATCGCGCTGTTCGGCACCGGCGACAAGCTCGTCCTCCTCCTCTCGCTGGCCTTCGCCGTCGCGCTGCTCGCGATCGCCGCGGGACTGCTGGAGTTCCGCCGTCCGCCGTTCGGGGCGCTGCTGCTGGTCGTGGTCGCGGGCCTGGGGGCTCTGGCAGCGGTGACGCGGGAGGGGGCGACCGGCCTGGCCGCAGCTCCGAGCATCGTCGGGATGGTGGCGGGCGTCCTCGTCCTCCGCACCGCCGCGGCACGGCTACGCGGCTGGGAGCAGGAGCCCGCGCGGGGCGGGACCGACCGCCGCTCGTTCCTCCGCCTCGTGGGCGTCGCGGGTGCCGCGGCCGTCGTCGTGGGCGTCGGGGCGCGGATGGCGACCGCCGCGTCGGCCGCCGTCACCGCGGTGCGCGAGGCCGTGGCGCTGCCGCGCGCCGCCTCGCCCGCTCCGGCCGTCCCTCCGACGGCCGTGCTCGACGACGTCGAGGGGATCAGCTCCTTCGTCACGCCCAACGCCGAGTTCTACCGCATCGACACCGCGCTCTCGGTGCCGTCCGTCGACCCGGCCGAGTGGTCGCTCCGGATCCACGGCATGGTGGAGGAGGAGGTCGTGCTGACCTGGGACGAGCTGCTCGCACTGCCGCTCGAGGAGCACCTGGTCACGCTGTCGTGCGTGTCGAACGAGGTCGGCGGCGACCTGATCGGCACGGCGCTCTGGCTCGGCTACCCGATCCGCGAGCTGCTGGCCCGGGCCCGCCCGACGGCGGGCGCCGACATGGTGCTCTCGCGCAGCATCGACGGCTTCACCGCGTCCAGCCCGCTGGACGTGCTGCAGGACGAGGGCCGCGCGAGCATCCTCGCCGTGGGCATGAACGGCGAGCCGCTGCCGCTCGAGCACGGCTTCCCGGTGCGGATGGTCGTGCCCGGCCTCTACGGCTACGTCTCGGCGACGAAGTGGGTCACCGAGCTCGAGGTCACGACCTTCGCCGACGACCTCGCCTACTGGTCGACGCGCGGCTGGAGCGAGCGCGGGCCGATCAAGGTCGAGTCGCGGATCGACGTGCCCCGACAGGGCCAGGCCGTCTCGGCGGGCACCGTCGCCGTCGCCGGAGTCGCCTGGGCGCCGCACACGGGCATCTCGAAGGTCGAGGTCCAGGTCGACGGAGGGGAGTGGCGGCAGGCCCGCCTCGCCGAGGCGGTCACGGCCGACACCTGGATCCAGTGGGTGCTCGAGTGGGAGGCGACGCCCGGCGACCACGTGCTGAGCGTCCGTGCCACCGACTCCGAGGGGCTGGTGCAGACCGCCGACGAGGCGCGGCCGGCGCCCGACGGAGCCACCGGCCACCACCGGCGCACCATCGCCGTGGCGTAGCCGCATCTCCGGAGA
Organism: Rathayibacter sp. Leaf248; assembly: GCF_920939495.1. Taxonomy (NCBI): domain Bacteria; kingdom Bacillati; phylum Actinomycetota; class Actinomycetes; order Micrococcales; family Microbacteriaceae; genus Rathayibacter; species Rathayibacter sp. Leaf248. The sequence goes on from NZ_CAKLAV010000002.1 coordinate 789,066, forward strand.
AGTCCTCGGTGACGGGGCGGTCGAACCGGGCAGAGCGGAGCCCCGTAAAATCGATCCCTATGGCACATCTCCTGGGCGCTGAGGCGCTGCGACTCGAGTACCCCACGCGGGTCATCTTCGACGACGTCTCGCTCGGCATCGAGGAGGGCGACCGCATCGGGATCGTCGGCCGCAACGGCGACGGCAAGTCGACGCTCCTGCGCCTGCTCGCGCAGCGCATCGAGCCGGACTCCGGCCGCGTCACCCACCGCCGCGGCGTCACCCTCGGCATGCTCGACCAGGCCGACACGGTGGACGAGGACCTGACGGTCGCGCAGGCGGTCGTCGGCGGTCTCGAGGAGCACGAGTGGGCGGGCGACGCGCGCACCCGCGACGTGATCGCCGGGCTGCTCCGCGACGTGCCGTGGGACGGCTTCGTCGGCTCCCTCTCGGGCGGACAGCGCCGCCGCGTCGCGCTCGCGAAGCTCCTGGTCGGCGACTGGGACGTCGTGTTCCTCGACGAGCCCACCAACCACCTCGACGTCGAGGGCATCGCCTGGCTCGCCGAGCACCTCAAGCGCCGCTGGGCCACCGCCTCCGGCGGACTCGCCGTCGTGACCCACGACCGCTGGTTCCTCGACGAGATCTGCACCGCCACCTGGGAGGTGCACGACCGCCTCGTCGAGCCCTTCGAGGGCGGCTACGCGGCGTACATCCTGCAGCGCGTCGAGCGCGATCGGATGGCGACCACGATGGAGGCCAAGCGGCAGAACCTGATGAAGAAGGAGCTCGCGTGGCTGCGGCGCGGAGCCCCCGCCCGCACCGCGAAGCCCAAGTTCCGCATCGACGCGGCCAACCAGCTGATCGAGGACGAGCCGCCCGTGCGCGACTCCGTCTCGCTGTCGCAGCTCGCGGTCTCGCGGCTGGGCAAGGACGTCGTCGACCTGCTCGACGTGACGGTGCGCTATGGCGAGCGGACGGTGCTGAACCGCATCGAGTGGCGCATCGCCCCGGGCGAGCGCACAGGCATCCTCGGCGTGAACGGCGCCGGCAAGTCGACCCTCCTGGGCCTGGTCGCCGGCAGCGTGCAGCCCACGAGCGGGAAGGTGAAGCGCGGCACGACGGTGCGCGTCGCGATCCTCGACCAGCAGCTGCGGGAGCTGACCGAGGTGCAGGACCAGCCGGTCCGCGAGATCATCGCGCAGCAGCGCACCAGCTACTCCATCGGCGGCAAGGACATGACGCCCGGGCAGCTGCTCGAGCGGCTCGGCTTCTCGAGCGCTCAGCTGTCGACGCCGGTGAAGGACCTCTCGGGAGGCCAGCGTCGGCGCCTGCAGCTCCTGCTGATCCTGCTGAGCGAGCCGAACGTGCTGATCCTCGATGAGCCGACCAACGACCTCGACACCGACATGCTCGCCGCGATCGAGGACCTGCTCGACTCCTGGCCCGGCACGCTGCTGGTCGTCTCGCACGACCGGTACCTGCTCGAGCGGGTCACCGACCAGCAGTACGCGGTGCTCGAGGGCGCGTTCCGGCACCTGCCCGGAGGCGTGGAGCAGTACCTGGAGCTGCGCAAGGCGCTCGAGAAGGCGGGCCCGGCCGCGCTGTCGGCGACCGCCTCCGCTGCGCCCTCCGGACTCGGCGGCGCCGAACGGCGCACCGCCGAGAAGGAGGTATCGGCGATCGACCGGCGCCTGCACAAGCTGACCCAGCTGACGAAGACCGTCCACGAGAAGATGGCGACGCACGACCAGGACGACTACGACGGCATCCTGGCGCTGAACGCGACGCTCCGCGGCTACGAGGACGAGACCGCCGAGCTCGAGCTGCGCTGGCTGGAGCTCTCGGAGCAGCTGGAGGGCTAGGGCCCTAGCCGAAGTCGAGCGAGAGCTTGCGGAGCAGCTGCGCGAGCCGCTCCTGCTGCGCGTGCGTCAGCGCGCCCAGCAGCTCCTGCTCGGCGTCGACGAGCCGCGTGATGGCGGCGTCGACGCGAGCGAGCCCGGACGGCGTCATCTGCACGAGGACTCCGCGACCGTCGTTGGGGTCGTCGAGGCGCTCGACCAGGTCGCGCTCGACGAGGCGGTCGATGCGGTTGGTCATGGTGCCGCTGGTGACCATGGTCGCCTGCAGCAGCTGCTTGGGGGAGAGGCGGTAGGGGGCGCCCGCGCGGCGCAGCGCCGACAGTACGTCGAACTCCCACGTCTCGAGCTCCGAGCGGCCGAACGCCGTGCCGCGGGCGCGCTCGAGCTGCTTGGCCAGCCGCCGCATGCGGGAGAAGACCTGCAGCGGCGTGAAGTCCAGGTCGGGTCGTTCCCTCACCCAGGCGTCGACGATGCCGTCGACCTCGTCGTTCGCGCTCACCCCTCCATTGTGGCGGGTGCGGGCCGGTGAGGTTCCCTGGAGGAGACGCCAAGGGGCGGACTCCGGGTTCTCTGCGGGTCCCGGCCGGATGGCAGGATGGACGACGCGCGCGAGCGCGGTCCGCCATGGTGTAACGGCAGCACGGCAGCCTTTGGAGCTGTCCGGTCCAGGTTCGAATCCTGGTGGCGGAGCGGGGATGACGAGCGCGCACCGACCCGGGTGCGCCCGCCGAAGAGGAGACGCGATCATAGACAGCACTCTCGCGGTCGTGATCCTGGCCGCAGGCCAGGGCACCCGCATGAAGTCCAGGACGCCCAAGGTGCTGCACCGGCTGGCGGGACGGCCGCTGCTCGGCCACGTCCTCGACACCGCCGCCTCGCTCCAGGCGCAGCACGTCGTCACGGTCGTCCGGCACGAGCGCGAGCGGGTCGCTCAGGCGGTGCTCGAGCACACGCCCGCAGCCCTCGTGGTCGATCAGGACGAGGTGCCGGGCACCGGCCGCGCGGTCGAGCTCGGGCTCGGCGCCCTGCCCGCCGACTTCGAAGGGACCGTCGTGGTGCTCAGCGCCGACGTGCCCCTCCTGGACGCCCCGACGCTCCGGCGCCTCGTCGACGCGCACCTCGCCGAGGCGAACGCGCTGACCATGCTCTCCTGCGTCCTCGAGGACCCGACGGGCTTCGGGCGCATCGTGCGCGGCTCCGACGGCGGCTTCGCCTCGATCGTCGAGCAGAAGGACGCCGACGACGACCAGCTCGCCATCGCCGAGATCAACGCGGGCGTCTACGCCTTCGACGCCAGCGCCCTGCGCGCCGTCATCGGCGGCATCGGCACCGACAACGCGCAGAAGGAGATGTACCTCACCGACGCCGCCGCGGCACTCAAGGCCGCCGGCCGCGCGATCGAGGCCGTCCCGGTGCAGGACCGCTGGCTCGTCGCCGGCATCAACGACCGTGTGCAGCTGGCCGACGCGGCGCTCGAGCTCAACGCGCGCATCGTCCGCCGCTGGCAGCTCGAGGGCGTCACGATCCAGGACCCGGCGACGACCTGGATCGACGTCGACGCGGTCCTCGCGCCCGACGTCGAGATCCTCCCCGGCACGCAGATCAAGGGACCGACCGTCATCGCGACGGGCGCGGTCATCGGCCCGGACACCACGCTCGACTCGTGCGAGATCGGCGAGGACGCGGTCGTCAAGCGCTCCGACGCGACGCTCGCCGTGATCGGCGCGGGCGCGCAGGTCGGCCCCTTCTCGTTTCTCCGCCCGGGCACGGTGCTCGGCGCGAAGGGCAAGATCGGCACCTACGTCGAGACCAAGAACGCGACCATCGGCGCGGGATCGAAGGTCCCGCACCTGTCCTACGTGGGCGACGCGACCATCGGCGAGGAGTCGAACATCGGCGCCGGCTCGATCTTCGCCAACTACGACGGAGTGACCAAGGCGTCCTCCGTGGTCGGCTCCCACGTGCGGGCCGGGTCGCACAACGTCTTCGTCGCCCCCGTTAGAATCGGGGACGGAGCGTACACGGGCGCCGGCACGGTCATCCGCAAGGACATCCCCGCCGGAGCCCTCGGCATCACCGTCGCTCCGCAGCGCAACATGGCCGGTTGGGTGCAGACCCACCGTCCCGGGACCGCGGCGGCGACCGCCGCCGAGGCGGCCGGGGTGCCCGAGCCCGAGGGCTCGGACCGGCCGACCGGAGGAAGCGGAGAACAGTGACGGGCATCACCGCCAGCAACAAGAAGAGCCTGGTCCTGGTCTCGGGGAGGGCGCATCCGGCACTGGCGGAGGCCGTCGCCTCCGAGCTCGGGACCGAGCTGGTCACCACCGAGGGGCGCACCTTCGCGAACGGCGAGCTCTACGTGCGCTACGGCGAGTCCGTGCGCGGCGGCGACGTGTTCGTGCTGCAGTCGCACACCTCGCCGATCAACGAGTGGCTCATGGAGCAGCTGATCATGGTCGACGCGCTCAAGCGCGCCTCGGCCAAGCGGATCACCGTCGTCGCTCCCTTTTACCCCTACGCCCGCCAGGACAAGAAGGGCCGCGGCCGCGAGCCGATCTCGGCCCGCCTGGTCGCCGACCTCTTCAAGGCCGCCGGCGCGGACCGCATCATGTCGGTCGACCTGCACGCCGCGCAGATCCAGGGCTTCTTCGACGGACCCGTCGACCACCTCTTCGCGATGCCGGTGCTGCTCGAGCACTTCCGCGAGAAGCTCGACCCGTCGACCCTCACGGTCGTCTCGCCCGACATGGGCCGCGTGCGCGTCGCGGACATCTGGAGCGACAAGCTCGGGGTGCCGCTGGCGATCATCCACAAGCGCCGCGACCCGAAGGTCGCCAACCAGGTCTCGGTCCACGAGATCGTCGGAGAGGTGAAGGGGCGCGTCTGCCTGCTCGTCGACGACCTCATCGACACCGGGCGCACGATCGCGAAGGCCGCCGAGGCGCTGAAGAACGCCGGAGCGATCGGCGTCGTCGTCGCCGCGACCCACGCGGTCTTCTCGGATCCGGCGCGCGAGCTCCTCAGCTCCGAGTTCATCGACTCGGTCGTGGTCACCGACACCCTGCCGCTCCCGGAGGAGAAGAAGTGGGACCGTCTGACGATCCTGCCGATCGCGCCGCTGCTGGCGCGCGCGATCCACGAGGTGTTCGACGACGGCTCCGTCACCTCGATGTTCGACGGCGACGCCTGATCGACCGGGCCTGAGTTCCGCGCGTGCCCGGGCGAGTGAGCGCTGATCGCGCTCGGGCGCGCCCCGCGGAGCCGACCGGGGCGATCGCGCTCGCCGGTCTCTTCCTCGTCTACTCGCCCGCCGCGCTCGAGGCCGGCTGGTGGCTGCTGCTCGGGATCGGCGTCGCCGCGGTGCTGACCGCGATCAGTGCGCTCGCCGACTCCGGCCGAGAGCAGCACGACGGTCCGACGGCGGAGTGGCTGGCGCTCGCCGGCCGGGCGCTCGGCGCCTCCGCGCTCGCGCTGACCGCCGCGGACTCGGTGCTCGGAGCGTCCGCGCGGCCCGTCGCGGTGCTGATGCTCGTCGCGGTCACGGTGTTCGTCCTGCGGGGCGGAGTCGTGCGCGCGGGTCTCGCGTGCGGACTCGGCGCCCTGGTGCTCCTCCTGCTGGTGGCCGCCGCCGTGATCGTCGCCGTGGTGCCGCCGGCGCTCCCGGAGTCGGACGTGCGTCCGGGCGGAGTGGAGGGCACCGCGTCCGCCGCGGCGCTCGCGCTGCTCCTGTTCGCTCCGCCGACGTCGGGTGCCCTCGTGCGGCTCCGGCCCGCGCTCGTCTCGACGGGCGTCGTCGCCCTCGTGGCCGGTGCGCTCGGGGCGGGACTGCTGCTGCTGGTCGGACCGGCCGTGCTCGCCGGCACCGCCACTCCGCTCCGCGCCGCCGCACTCGGCACCGCTGCCGAGGTGCCCGTCGCGGTCGCCGCCGTGCTCGCGGGGCTGCTCGCGCTCGTCGTGCTCCAGCGACGCGATGCGGGAGCCCTCGTCCGCCTCGCCGACGCAGGCGAGATCCTGGCCGTGCTCGCGCAGCCTTCGCGGCGGACCGGGGTCCCGGTCGTCGCTCAGCTCGTCGTGTGCCTCGTCTCCGTGGTCGCGGTCGTCGTGCTCGACGCGGACGCGCTGCTCGCCTTCGCGGTCGCCGCCCAGCTGGTCGCGCTGATCGTCCGCCGCGTGGAGTGGGGAGCGGCGGCGTTGCGCCTGCCGGCGCTGGTCTCAGCGGTGGGTGCGCTGGTCCTGCTGCTCGCCCTGCCCGCGGCGACCGCGGCCGCGGTGGCGGTGCTGCTCGGGCTCCTGCTGATCGTGCGGGCGTTCCGGCGCTGAGCCGGGCCCTCAGCCTCCGGTCGCCGCCGTCGCGGAGGCGCCGCCGCTCAGGCGCAGGGCGAGCGGATCCGCCCGGACGCGGTCCAGACCCGCTCGGACCGCTCCGAGCGCGACCGCGCGGTCGCCGAGGGTCGAGGGCACGATCCGCGGTGCCGGCGCGTGCACGAGGGCGGCGACCCGCTCCGACACGTCGGCGAGCAGCGGTCCGGCCGAGGCGGCGAGCGCGCCGCCGACGACGAGGAGCGAGACGTCGAGGAGGTTCGCGAGGGTGGCCGCGACGGCCGTCAGCCGGGCGGCCAGGCGGTCGACGACCTCCCGGGCGAGCGGATCGCCCGCCGCGGCGGCGGCCAGCACCTGCTCGGCGCCCGGGTGCTCGACGGAGTCCAGGAGCGACGGGGCGCGACCCGGAGCGGCGAGGGACTCCTGCGCCCACGATCGGGCGAGTGCGGCGACGCCCTCGGCGGATCCGACTCCCTCGACGAGGTCCAGGTAGCGCATCTCGCCGGTGAGTCCGCGCGCGCCCCGGAGCAGCGTGCCGCCCAGGACCACACCGCCGCCCAGGCGCTCGCCCGAGAGCAGCGCGACGTAGTCCGAGCAGCCGACGGCGGCGCCGCGCCAGCCCTCGGCGAGGGCGGCGAGATTGGCGTCGTTGTCGACGACGGCCGACCAGCCGCGCGCGGCGAAGCGGTCGCCGAGGCCGGGGTTCATCGCGCTCCAGAAGCCGTTGTCGCCGACGGGGGAGCGGCCGTCGGCGTCGACGGGCGCCGGGACCCCGAAGGTGACGGCGAGGACCTCGTCGTCCGGGACTCCGGCCCGGCGCAGTGTGCGGTCCAGGATCCGCTCGATGTCCGCGAGGCGGCGCTCGCGCGGCAGCTCCTCGACCGGCTCGTGGTCGACCGGCTCGACGTGGTGCGCGATCGTGTCGCCCAGGAGGTCGGCGACGTCGACTCCGACGCTGTGCTGCCCGGCGTCGACTCCGACGATCACACCGGCCGTCCGCCGCAGCGCGTAGCGGCGCGCGGGGCGGCCCTTCACGTAGTCGCCCGCCGCGCGCTGATTCGCGAGCTCCTCGATCCAGCCGAGCTCGATGAGGTCGTCGCAGACGGCGATGACGGTCGAGCGGGTGAGGCCGGTGCGCTCGATCAGATCGGAGGCGGTCAGCGGCTCCCCGCTCCACGCGCCCTGCAGGATCTCGAGGGCGTTGCGGCGTCGCTGGAACGAGAACGTGTTCTCGGACATCGGTTCCGCCTCCCCTCTTGACCCGGAGCGGATCGGCTGCAACAGTACATCGCGTACTAGATTTTCTACCTAGATTTAGTCGATGAAGCAACTTTTCCACACATACGGGAGACGACGACGTGCCCCTCACCACCCCACCCCTCGGCGGCCTGAGCCGCCGATCCCTCCTCGCCGCGGCGGGAGCGGGCGCCGCCGCGCTCGGCCTCGCCGCCTGCGCCTCGCCCTCCGGCTCCGGCCGCCCCGTCGAGATCGTGTTCCACCAGTCCAAGCCCGAGGTCATCGGCTACTTCGACGAGGTGATCGAGAAGTTCCACGCGGCGCAGTCCCGCGTCCGCGTCGTGCACGACTTCTCCTCCAACCTCTCGGCCGGCTTCGTGCGGTCCAACCCGCCGGACCTCGGCTGCCTGAACTACAACTTCGAGGTCGCGCGCTTCGTCGAGCGGGGCGCGTTCAGCGACCTGTCCGACCTGCCGGAGGCGCAGCGCATCAATCCCGCGCTGCAGCCGCTGATCGAGCAGACCGCGTCCTACCCCGACCGCACCAGCGTCCTGCCCTACTCGCTGATGATGTCGGCGGTGCTCTACAACCGCGAGATCTTCGCCCAGCAGGGGCTCGAGGTGCCGACCACCTGGACCGAGTTCGTCGCGGTCTGCGAGGCGCTGAAGGCCGCGGGCATCACTCCGCTCTACAGCACCTACAAGGACCCGTGGACGGTCTCGCAGGGGCTGTTCGACTACTCCGTCGGCGGCACCGTCGACCTCGAGTCGTTCTTCTCGCAGCTGAAGGAGCAGGGCCCGGATGTGGGCCCCGGGTCGCCGGTCTCCTTCGAGAAGGACTTCGCCGCTCCGGTCGACCAGATGCTGCAGATCGCCGCGTACTCGAACCCGGATGCGGCCAGCCGGGCGTACGGCGACGGCAACCTCGCGTTCTCGAACGGCGAGGCCGCGATGTACTTCCAGGGGCCGTGGGCGCTGAGCGAGATCGCGAAGACCGCCCCCGACCTCTCGATCGGCGCGTTCCCGCTCCCGATGACGGACGACCCCGCGGAGCGCCGGGTACGGGTCAACGTCGACCTCGCGCTCTGGATCCCCGAGGCGTCCACCAAGAAGGAGGCCGCGCGCGAGTTCCTCGCGTTCCTGATGCAGCCCGAGATCATCGACGCCTACAACGCCGACAACAACGCGTTCGGAGTGACGACCGACGCGCCCGCGGTCACCCAGGCCACGCTCGTCGAGCTCCAGGACTTCTACGACCGGGCCGCCTTCAGCCTCGGCGCCTCGCAGCTCGTGCCGCAGAACATCCCGCTGCAGAACTACCTGCAGGGCATGGTCCTCGGCTCCGATCCGGCCCGCACGCTGCGCACGATCGACGCCGACTGGGCGCGCATCGCGTTCCGCTCCTGACCCCCCCTCCCGCCGACCACTCTCCCCGCCGACCACTCTCAGAGACGAGACACCATGGCCACCACCCTCCCCGCGCGGACGGAGGAGCGGCGCCCCGCCGCCGCCCGCCCCGTCGCGCGCACCACGCCGAAGCGGCGCCGTGACCTCACGTTCCCGCTGTTCCTCCTCCCGGCGCTGATCCTCTTCACGCTCGCGATCACCCTGCCGGCGGTGATGGGCATCTTCTTCAGCTTCACCGACTCCATCGGCTTCGGCGAGTGGAGCTTCATCGGGCTCACCAACTACGTCGCCCTGTTCTCGGACCCGGCGATCCTCGCGTCCTACGGTTTCACCGTCGGGCTCGCGCTGGTCACGGTGCTGCTGGTGAACGTGATCGCGTTCCTGCTCGCCATCGCCCTCACGACGCAGATCCGGGGCAAGGTCGCCCTGCGGGCCGTCTTCGTGCTGCCGATGGTCGTCTCGGGCATCATCATCGCGTTCGTCTTCAACTTCCTCTTCTCGAACTCGCTGCCCGGCTTCGCCGCGTCGATCGGAGCGACTCCGCTGGCGAGCAGCATGCTCGCGAACCCGGATCTGGCGTGGCTCGCGATCGTGATCGTCACCGCCTGGCAGGCGGTCCCCTCCGCCCTGCTGATCTACATCGCCGGGGTGCTCTCGATCCCGGGCGACGTCTACGAGGCAGCCTCGCTGGACGGCGCGTCCAGCTGGGGGCAGCTGCGCTCGATCACGCTGCCGCTGGTCGCGGGCTACGTGGTGATCAACCTCGTCATCGGCTTCAAGAACTTCCTCAACTCGTACGACATCATCGTCGGCCTCACCAACGGCGGACCGGGCACCTCGACCCGCAGCGTCGCGATGACGATCTTCTCGGGCTTCACCAGCGGCGACTACGCCTACCAGATGGCCAACGCCACGATCTTCTTCCTCATCGCGCTCGTGATCGCGCTCGTGCAACTGCGCGTCTCGCGCGGAAAGGCGGCCTTCTGATGACCAGCCAGGTTCCCCTCTCGCCGGCGCTGCCCGGCACCCGCCCCGCGGCGAACGCCGACGCCCGCCGCGGCGGACGCCGGAACCGCTCGAACCTGCTGCTGACCCTCGTGCTCGCGGTCTGCGCACTGACCGTCATCGCTCCGCTCTGGGTCACGGTGACCATGGCGTTCAAGACGACCGCGCAGGCGGTGGACGGCAACGCCTTCTCGATCCCGGCTCCGATCTCGATCGACGGCTTCGTGCAGGCCTGGAACCTCACCGACTTCCCCCGCGGCTTCGCGATCTCGCTGCTCGTCACCGCGATCACCGTCGCCGGGACCATCGTGCTCAGCGCCCTCGCGGCCTACGCCATCTCGCGCAACTGGGAGAAGAAGTTCTACCGCTACTCGTTCTTCTACCTGCTCGCCGCGATGTTCCTGCCGTTCCCCGTGCTCGCCCTCTCGCAGGTCTCGCTCACCGGACTCGTCGGCCTCGACAACCCGATCGGCGTCGCGATCCTGCACGTGATGTTCCAGCTCTCCTTCAGCGTGATGCTGTTCACCGCGTTCCTCCGCTCGCTCCCCGAGGAGCTCGAGGAGAGCGCGCGGCTCGACGGAGCGACCACCAACCAGGTCTTCTGGCGACTGGTGTTCCCGCTGCTCGCCCCCATGAGCGCGACCGTCGGCATCTTCGCCTTCCTCGCCTCCTGGAACGACTTCATGATGCCCTCGCTCATCACCTCCGACCCGTCACTGCAGACCCTGCCGGTGCTCCAGAGCATCTTCCAGACCCAGTTCAGCAACGACTACAACGTCGCCTTCGCCTCCTACCTGATGGCGATGGCGCCGGCGATCCTCGTCTACCTCTTCACCCAACGCTGGGTCATGTCCGGCGTGACTCAGGGGGCGATCAAGTAAGTCTCGCGGGCCTCGGCGCGGCGATCTGCGGCGTTGTCGTCGGTCGTCGTAGCTCCGCTACGCCTTCCCTCCTCCGCCTTGCAGCTCACCACCCCGAGACCCGCGACCTCTGCTGGAGGCGCATCCGGCCGTGCTGCGCACGAGCAGACGGGGGAGGGGCCGTGCTGCGCACGAGCCGGGGTAGGAGGGGCCGTGCTGCGCACGAGCAGCCGCTCAGGGGAGGGGCCCCCTCTGCTGATCGAGTAGCCCGCGGAGCGGGCGTATCGAGCTCCACGTCCGCCAGAAGGCGGGCGCAACCGACACGACACAACGAACGGAAGGAACGGCATGACCGAGACCCTGCTCACCAGGAGCGGCACCGCGGAGGACGCGCTGTGGTGGCGCCAGGCGGCGGTGTACCAGATCTACCCGCGGAGCTTCGCGGACGCGGACGGGGACGGGATCGGCGACCTGCGAGGGATCATCGCGCGCATCCCCTACCTCCGCGAGCTCGGGATCGACGCCGTGTGGCTGAGCCCGTTCTACCCGTCGGCGCTGGCCGACGGCGGGTACGACGTGGCCGACTACCGCGACGTGGACCCGCGGATCGGGACGCTCGCCGAGTTCGACGAGACGACGCGGCTGCTGCACGACGCAGGCATCCGCGTGATCGTCGACATCGTGCCGAACCACTCCTCCGATCTGCACCCCTGGTTCCAGGAGGCGCTCGCGGCACCGAAGGGCTCGCTCGAGCGCGAGCGCTACGTCTTCCGCGACGGCCGCGGCACCGACGGCTCCCTCCCGCCCAGCGACTGGGAGTCGGTGTTCGGCGGCCCCGCGTGGGAGCCGGTCGGCGACGGCCAGTGGTACCTGCACCTCTTCGCCAAGGAGCAGCCCGACTGGAACTGGGCGAACCGCGAGATCCGCGACGACTTCCTCGACACCCTCCGCTTCTGGTCCGACCGCGGTGTCGACGGCTTCCGGATCGACGTGGCCCACTCGCTCGTGAAGGACCTCAGCGAGCCGCTGCCCGCGGCCGCCGAGATCGAGGCCCAACGGATCGACGGATCGCACCCGTTCTGGGACCGCGACGAGGTGCACGAGGTCTACGCCGAGTGGCGCGCCCTGTTCGACTCCTACGACCCGCCGCGCACCGCCGTGGCCGAGGCCTGGGTCGACGCCTCCCGCCGCGCCCGGTACGCGAGCCCCGAGGGCCTGGGCCAGGCGTTCAACTTCGACCTGCTCGAGGCCGACTTCGACGCGGAGGAGTTCCGCCGCCTGATCTCGTTCAACCTCGAGCTCGCCGCCGAGTCGGGCTCCTCGACGACATGGGTGCTGTCGAACCACGACGTCGTCCGCCACCCGACGCGCTACGGACTGCCGGCCCGCGGCGAGGCTCCGGTCGCGCCGGCGAAGCAGTGGCTGCTCAGCGGGGGAGTGGAGCCCGAGCTGGACGCCGAGCGGGGCCTGCGCCGAGCGCGCGCCGCGACGCTCCTCCTGCTCGCTCTGCCCGGCTCCGCCTACCTCTACCAGGGCGAGGAGCTGGGCCTGCACGAGGTGCCGGCGATCCCGGATGCGCAGCGCCAGGACCCGACCTTCTTCCGCAGCGGCGGCACGGACGTGGGCCGCGACGGCTGCCGGGTGCCCCTGCCCTGGACGGTCGCCGGCGACTCCTTCGGCTTCGGACCGGGACCCGCGCACTTGCCGCAGCCGGGCTGGTTCGCGGATTCCTCCGTCGAGGCCGAGGAGCGCGACGAGGAGTCGACGCTCGCGCTCTACCGCCGCGCGCTGGCCCTGCGGCACGAGCTGCAGTCCGGAGAGCAGCTCGAGTGGCTCGACTCCGAGCCCGACGTGCTGCACTTCGCGCGCCCGAACGGCTGGCGCTCGGCGACGAACCTGGGCGCGACCCCGGTCGCGCTGCCTGCCGGCGAGGTGCTGCTCGCGAGCGGTCCGCTGGGCGACGGAGTGCTGCCTCCCGAGACCGCGGTCTGGCTGCGCTGAGCCGCTGAACGCGAGAGCGCCCCCGCACCCGATCCGAGGATCGAGGTGCGGGGGCGCTCCGGCGTGTCAGGCGGTCAGTGCGTCGACGGGTCCTGCTCGACCTCGGAGCGGTCGCCCGACCACAGTGTGTGGAAGGTGCCCTCCTTGTCGACGCGCTGGTAGGTGTGCGCACCGAAGAAGTCGCGCTGCCCCTGCACGAGGGCGGCGGGGAGGCGCTTCGAGGCGAGCGAGTCGTAGTAGGACAGCGCGGCTCCGAAGCCGGGGATCGGCACGCCCGAGAGCGCGGCGGTCGAGACGATGCGGCGCCAGGCGGCCTCGCCGTTCGCGACGGCCTCGGCGAAGTACGGGTCCTCGAGGAGGGTCGAGATGCCCGCGTTCTCGGCGTACGCGTCGACGATGCGGTTGAGGAACTGCGCGCGGATGATGCAGCCCGCGCGCCAGATCTTCGCGACGGCGCCCTTGTCGATCTCCCAGCCGTACTTCTCGGCTCCGGCGATGATCGCGTCGAAGCCCTGCGAGTAGGCGACGACCTTGGAGGCGTAGAGGGCGGCGCGGACGTCGTCCTCGAAGCCGTCGTAGAGGGCGACGGGGGTCGGACGCGAGGTGACGCGGTTCTGCACCGCGGCGCGCTGCTCCGGCTTCGACGAGACGGCGCGCGCGAAGACGGCCTCGGCGATGCCGCCGACGGGCACGCCCAGGTCGAGCGCGTTCTGCACGGTCCAGACGCCGGTGCCCTTGGAGCCGGCCTGGTCGAGGACGACGTCGATGAACGGCGAGCCGGTCTCGGCGTCGACCTGGCGCAGCACCTCGGCGGTGATCTCGATCAGGTACGACTCGAGGTCGCCCTTGTTCCACGCGTCGAAGACCTCGGCGATGGCGGCGGGCTCGTGGCCGCCGACGGTGCGGAGGAGGTCGTAGGCCTCGGCGATGAGCTGCATGTCGGCGTACTCGATGCCGTTGTGGATCATCTTGACGAAGTGGCCGGCGCCGTCGGTGCCGATGTGCGTGACGCAGGGCTCGCCCTCGGCGACCGCGGCGATCGAGGAGAGGATCGGGCCGAGGGTCTTGTACGACTCGACCGAGCCGCCGGGCATGATCGAGGGGCCCTTGAGCGCGCCCTCCTCGCCGCCCGAGATGCCGGTGCCGACGAAGTGGATGCCGGTCTCGCGGACCGCCTTCTCGCGGCGGATCGTGTCGGTGAAGAGCGCGTTGCCTCCGTCGACGATGATGTCGCCGGGCTCGAAGACCCTCGTCAGCTGGTCGATGACGGCGTCGGTGCCGCGGCCGGCCTGGACCATGATGATCGCCGTGCGCGGCGTCGCGAGCGAGGCGGCGAAGTCCTCGATGGTCTCCGAGGCGACGAAGCCGGCCTCGGGGTGCTCGGTGATCAGCGTCTCGGTGCGCCCGTAGGAGCGGTTGAAGACGGCGACGGTGTTGCCCTCGCGGCTGGCGAGGTTGCGGGCCAGGTTCGAGCCCATCACCGCCAGACCGACGACTCCGATGTTGGCTGTGGCGGTGGGCTTGTCAGACACGGTTCTCCTCGACGTACGCGTTCAGGGACGCGCCCAGGCTACCGAAGCGGCCCGGCGGCGGCCCGGTCCCGAGCGTGCACATCGGTCGCGGCGGCGATTCACGGCCGTGCGGAGGAGCTCACACGGTGTGGTCGGCCGGCACCCGCTCCGTGGGGATCGGGGGAGGCGGAGGAGTGCCGTCGCCGAAGGGCCGCCCGCCCAGCTCCTCGCGGTGCGACGGGACCCGCCAGCCCGACAGGTCCGGGCCCTTGGGGACCACTCCGGTCGGATTGATGTCGCGCTGCACCTCGTAGTAGTGCGACTTGATGTGCGTGAAGTCGATGGTGTCGCCGAATCCCGGAGTCGCGAACAGGTCGCGCGCGTAGCCCCAGAGCGCGGGCATCGCCGAGAGCAGGTTCCGGTTCGCCTTGAAGTGGCTGTAGTAGACGGCGTCGAAGCGGGCGAGCGTCGTGAACAGGCGCACATCCGCCTCGGTGATCGTGTCGCCGACGAGGTAGCGCTGCGTGCTGAGGCGCTCCTCGAGCCAGTCGAGACGGGCCCAGAGCGCGTCGTAGGCACGCTCGTACGACTTCTGCGAACCGGCGAACCCGCACTTGTAGACGCCGTTGTTCACGTCGTGGAAGACCAGCTCGGCGACCTCGTCGATCTCGTCGCGGAGGTGGTCGGGGTAGAGCTCGGGGGCCCCGTCGCGGTGGAACGCGGTCCACTCGGTCGAGAAGTCGAGCGTCATCCGCGGGTAGTCGTTGGTGACCACCTCGCCGGAGGGGACGTCGACGATCGCGGGCACCGTGATGCCGCGCGGGTAGTCGGGGAAGCGCTTCAGGAACGCGTCCTGCAGGCGCGGGATGCCGAGGACCGGATCGACGCCGCCGGGATCGAGGTCGAACGTCCAGCTGCGCTTGTCGTGGGTCGGGCCGCAGATGCCCATCGACAGGGCGTCCTCGAGTCCGAGCAGGCGCCGGACGATCACGGCGCGGTTCGCCCACGGGCAGGCCCGCGAGACCACGAGCCGGTAGCGGCCGGCCTCGACGGGGAAGCCGTCGCTCCCGTCCGCGGTGATCCGCGTGGGGATGTAGTTCGTGTCGCGGTGGAACCCGTTCTTCTCCACGTAGGAGCCGAAGTCGTCGTCAGTCATGGTCCGCACGCTAACGAGTGCTCCTGACCGCCTCCCGGCAGGGCATCGCGGGTGGCGGAGGAGGGGATCGGCCGGTAGGGTGGGCAGCTGAACTTCGGCGAGGGATGCACCACGCATCCGTGATCGACGCGGTGGAAGCAGGCGAGGCCCCGAGAGGGGCGCCGCGGACTTTTCCTCACGCTGACATGCGTTCGAGTCGAAACCCCGTCCGTGGCCCCGGCCACGACCCCGATCCGGTGGCGTGCGCGCCGCCCAAGGAGAACATCATGGCTGAACTCACCAACAAGGTCGTCGCGGAGCTCCGCACCTCGTTCGGCAAGGGAGCGGCGCGCAAGATCCGCGCCCAGGACAAGATCCCCGCGGTCCTCTACGGCCACGGCACCGAGCCCCAGCACGTCACGCTGCCGGGCCACCAGGTCCTGCTGCTGACCCGCAAGGCGAACGCGATCCTCGAGCTCGACATCGACGGCACCCCCCAGACCACCCTGGTCAAGGACATCCAGCGCGACCCGGTGCGCCAGATCATCGAGCACATCGACCTCGTGGTCATCCAGCTCGGCGAGAAGGTCTCGGTCGACATCCCCGTGCACGTCGAGGGCGAGGCTGCTCCCGGCACCCTCGTGTCGATCGACGCCAACACGCTCTCGCTCGAGGTCGACGCGACCAAGATCCCGCAGAGCATCGTCATCTCGGTCGAGGGCCTCGAGGCCGGCACCCAGATCGCCGCCGGCGACGTCGTGCTGCCCGACGGCGCGACCCTCGTCACCGAGGCCGACGTGCTGGTCGTCAACGTCACCGCCGAGGTCGAGCAGGACCTGGGCGACGAGGACGAGACCCCGGCCTCGGGCGACGTCGTCGCCGAGACCGCCGAGTAGTCTCCCCACCTGCACCACCGGACGGGCCCGCCGCGATCGCGAGCGGGCCCGTTCCGCATCCGGCACGTCCGCATCCGGCACGTCCGCATCCGGCACGAGAGAAGGACCACCATGGGCGACACCTGGCTCGTCGTCGGGCTCGGCAACCCGGGCGCGCAGTACGCGCGCAACCGGCACAACGTGGGCCAGATGGTGCTCGACGAGCTCGCGTCGCGGATCGGCGGCTCGTTCCGTCGGCACACGCGCGCGAACGCGACGGTGGCCGAGGGGTTCCTCCGCCCCGGCGGCCCCAAGCTCGTGCTCGGCAAGCCGAACAGCTTCATGAACCTCTCGGGCGGCCCGACCTCGCAGCTGCTCGACTTCTACTCCCTGGCTCCCGAGCGTCTGATCGTCGTGCACGACGAGCTCGACATCCCGTTCGACACCCTGCGCTTGAAGCAGGGCGGTGGCCACGGCGGCCACAACGGCATCCGCGACATCCTCGCCGCGACCGACGGAGCCGACTTCCTCCGCGTGCGCATGGGCATCGGCCGCCCGCCCGGTCGCCAGCCCGCCGCCGACTTCGTCCTCAAGGACTTCGCCGGCCCCGAGCGCGAGACCCTGCCGATCCTTCTGCAGGACGCCGCCGACGCCGTCGAGCTGATCGCCGACTCCGGCCTCGCCGCCGCCCAGCTGAAGTTCCACACGAGCGCCTAGCCCTTTCCTCCCCTGCTGATCGAGTAGCCCGCATCGCGGGCGTATCGAGATCCCCGTCACCAGCTCCGTGTCGGGGGTCCGCAGTAAACTCGGACAGTGCCACTCAACGAGATCATCTCGGCGCTTTCGCGCGCCTCCACGTTCGACGACGCACTGGCGTACGCGGTGCGCGACGCCGACTTCTCCGTCACCGACGGCCTGCGGGTTCCGCTGCTCGCGGGGCTGCTCGAGCGCCGAGCGGAGGCGGGCCGGCCGCAGGCCGCACTCGTCGTGACCGCGACGGGTCGCGACTCCGAGAACGTCCGCGCCTCGCTCAGCTGCGTGATGCCCGACGCCGACGTCGTCGAGTTCCCCGCGTGGGAGACGCTGCCGCACGAACGGCTGAGCCCGAGCGCCGAGATCGTCGGCCGCCGCCTCGACGCGCTGCGGCGCATGAAGACCTGGACGGCCGAGAAGCCGCTGGTCGTCGTCGCCTCCGTCCGGGCCGCCCTGCAGCCGGTCGCCGACAACCTCGCCGACATCGCGCCGATCCGCCTGGTGAAGGGCACACGCGGCTACAACCTCGGCCGCATCTCGGCCGAGCTGGTCGACCTCGCCTACGCGCGCGTCGACATGGTCACGCGGCGCGGCGAGTTCGCCGTCCGCGGCGGCATCCTCGACGTCTTCCCCGCCGTGGCCGAGCACCCGAGCCGCATCGACTTCTTCGGCGACGAGGTCGACTCGATCCGCGCCTTCTCGGTGGCCGACCAGCGCTCGCTGCCCGGCGAGTCCGACTCCGTCGTGCTGCCGCCCAGCCGCGAGCTGCTGCTCGTCCCGGCGGTCCGCCAGCGTGCGCGCGAGATGCTGCACGAGTTCCCGAGCCTCTCGGCCATGCTCGCGAAGATCGCCGAGGGCATCCCCGTGGAGGGCATGGAGTCGCTCGCGCCGGCGCTGCTCGAGCGCCTCGTGCCGATCTCGCACTACCTCCCTGAGGGCGCGGCGGTGGCCGTGCTGGCCCCCGAGCGCGTCGCCACCCGCGCCATCAGCCTCGCCGAGACGAACCGCGAGTTCCTCCAGGCCGCCTGGAGCGCCGCGACCGCCGGAGCCGAGGCGCCGATCGACCTCGCCTCGGGCGAGTTCATCCCGCTGGGCGCCCTGCGCGACTCGGTGAAGTTCAGCGCCCCCGGCGCCGCCGCTCCCGACCACCCGTGGTGGACCATGAGCACCTTCCGCCAGGGCCCCGCCGCGGGCGAGGCCGAGGTTCTCCCGGAGGACCTGGGCATCGACGAGATCCTCGCCGTCCGCGTCGAGGGCGAGCCCGTGCCCGGCTTCGGCGCCAACGTCGAGGGAGCGCTCGCGCACGTCCGCTCGCGCCTCGCCGACGGCTGGACCGTCGTGCTGACCGCGCCCGGCACGGGCACCGTCGAGCGCACCGATCAGGTGCTCGCCGAGCACGAGGTCGCGGCACGCATCGTCGCCGATCTGCCCGGCGAGGTCGAGGCCGGTCTCGCCTACGTGCTCCAGGCCTCCGTCGACCACGGCTTCGAGGTCCCGGAGGCGAGGCTCGCGCTGCTCACCGACACCGAGTTCTACGGACGCACCGTCGGCTACGACTCCCGCGCGGTCAAGAAGCTCGCGTCGCGCCGCAAGAACGTCGTCGATCCGCTGCAGCTCACCCCCGGCGACCACGTCGTGCACGCCACGCACGGCATCGGGCGCTTCGTCGAGCTCTCGCAGCGCGAGGTCTCGAGCGGCGGACGCAACGCGGTGAAGACCAAGCGCGAGTACCTCGTGCTCGAGTACGCGCCCAGCAAGCGCGGCTTCCCCGGCGACAAACTCCTGGTGCCCACCGATCAGCTCGACCTGCTCTCGCGCTACGTCGGCGGAGAGGCGCCGGCGCTGAGCAAGATGGGCGGCAGCGACTGGGCCCAGGCCAAGAGCAAGGCGCGCCGCGCCGTCCGCGACATCGCCGTCGAGCTCGTGAAGCTCTACTCCGCCCGCATGGCATCGCCCGGCCACGCGTTCCCGCCGGACACCCCGTGGCAGCGTGAGCTCGAAGAGGCGTTCCCCTTCGCCGAGACGCCCGACCAGCTGACCGTGATCGACGAGGTGAAGGCCGACATGGAGCGGCCGATCCCGATGGACCGCCTGCTCTCGGGCGACGTGGGCTTCGGCAAGACCGAGGTCGCCGTGCGCGCCGCGTTCAAGGCGATCCAGGACGGCAAGCAGGTCGCGATGCTCGTGCCGACGACGCTGCTCGTGCGCCAGCACCTCGAGACCTTCCAGGAGCGCTTCGCCGGCTTCCCGGTGCACCTGCGCGCCCTGAGCCGCTTCCAGAGCGCGAAGGAGTCGAAGGAGACGATCGACGGACTGGCCGACGGCACCGTCGACATGGTCATCGCGACCCACCGCCTCCTCTCGGACAACATCGTCTTCAAAGACCTCGGCCTCCTCGTGATCGACGAGGAGCAGCGCTTCGGCGTCGAGCACAAGGAGAAGCTGAAGGCGCTGAAGAAGAACGTCGACATCCTCTCGATGAGCGCGACCCCCATCCCGCGCACCCTCGAGATGGCCGTCACGGGCATCCGCGAGATGTCGACGCTGGCGACCCCGCCCGAGGAGCGGCACCCGATCCTCACCTTCGTCGGCCCCTACTCCGAGAAGCAGGTCGGCGCCGCGATCCGCCGCGAGCTGCTCCGCGAGGGCCAGGTGTTCTTCGTGCACAACCGCGTCTCGACGATCAACCGAGTGGCCTCCCAGCTCGCCGAGCTGGTTCCGGAGGCGCGCATCGCGGTCGCGCACGGCAAGCTGAGCGAGGCGCAGCTCGAGCGCATCATCGTCGACTTCTGGGAGCGCAAGTTCGACGTCCTCGTCTCGACGACCATCGTCGAGACCGGCCTCGACATCCCCAACGCCAACACCCTCATCGTCGACCGAGCCGACAAGTACGGGCTCTCGCAGCTCCACCAGCTGCGCGGACGCGTGGGCCGCGGGCGCGAGCGCGCCTACGCCTACCTGCTCTACGACGAGACGAAGCCGCTCAGCGAGACGGCGCACGACCGTCTGCAGACCCTCGCCGCCAACACCGATCTCGGCGGCGGCATGCAGATCGCGCTGAAAGACCTCGAGATCCGCGGAGCGGGCAACCTGCTCGGCGGCGAGCAGTCCGGCCACATCCAGGGCGTCGGCTTCGACCTCTACCTGCGGATGATCGGCGAGGCCGTCGACACCTTCCGCGGCGACGTCGCCGAGGGCCAGACCGAGCTGCGGCTCGAGCTGCCCGTCGACGCGCGGATCCCGGAGGAGTACGTCGACAGCGAGCGGCTGCGCCTCGAGGCGTACCAGAAGCTCTCGGCCGCGTCCTCGCCCACCGCGAAGGAGGGCAGCGTCGAGCTGGTCGTCGAGGAGCTCACCGACCGCTACGGCGAGCTGCCCGAGGCGGTCGAGAACCTGATCCTCGTGTCACGCCTGCGGATGCGCGCCCAGAAGGCCGGGCTCAGCGACGTCGTCGCGATGGGTTCGAACGTCCGGGTCGCCCCGGCGCATCTCGCCGACTCGATCCAGGTCCGGCTGCGCCGGATGTACCCGAGCGCCAAGTACCTGCAGCAGGCGAACGCCGTGGTCGTGCCGATGCCCGTCATCGATGGCGTCCCGCTCAACGACCGCGCGCTCATCGACTGGGTCGCGAACCTGCTCGAGGCGCTCTTCCCCGAGCCGGCCGCGGTCGCGAGCTGACCGACCCCGAACGAAGGATCCACGATGACCGCACCCGCCGACCACTCCGTTCCGCCGCGCGTCCCCGCGCCCGACGAGCCGAGCATCCCCGAGCTCGAGGACGACGAGACGATCGCCCCGCGCCCCGAGGAGGAGGTCGCCGACCTCGGCCGCGCCGAGCCCGACCTCGACGACCACTCCTAGCCCGACGACTCTCCGTGAGAGGCCACTTCAGCACGCGACGCGTACCGGAGTGGCCTCTCGCGGCGGTCGTCAGTGCCCGAAGTGCGCCCGGACCTCCGCCTTCCAGCGGTCGCGGTCCTCGGCCGAGATGAACGCGGCGTCGAACGAGTTCAGTGCGAGCTGCTCGAGCTGCTCGTCGTCCATGCCGAGTTCCTCGACCAGCGCGCGGTAGTTCGCGTCGACGTAGCCGCCGAAGTAGGGCGGGTCGTCGCTCGACACCGTCGCGACGAGTCCCTGGCGCAGCATCTCGGGCAGCGGGTGGTCCTTCATCGTGTCCACCGCGCGCAGCGCCACGTTCGACAGCGGGCACACGGTGACCGGCACCTTCTGCACCCGCAGCATCGTCACGACGGCGGGGTCCTCCATCGCGCGGATCCCGTGGTCGATCCGCTCGACCTTCAGGAGCTCGAGGGTCGCGGCCACGGTCTCGGGCCCGCCCTCCTCACCGGCGTGGGCGACGAGGTGCAGCCCCTCGGCCGCGGCCCGCGCGTAGACGTCGACGAACAGCTCCGGTCCGAAGCCGACCTCGTTCGAGTCGAGCCCGACTCCGATGATGTGCTCGCGGTAGGGGAGGATCGCCGTCAGCATCTCGTCGGCCGCCTCGGCGCCCAGATCGCGCAGGAA
The DNA here is from genome assembly GCF_920939495.1 of Rathayibacter sp. Leaf248. Classification (NCBI taxonomy): domain Bacteria; kingdom Bacillati; phylum Actinomycetota; class Actinomycetes; order Micrococcales; family Microbacteriaceae; genus Rathayibacter; species Rathayibacter sp. Leaf248. Next base: position 810,533 of record NZ_CAKLAV010000002.1, read on the forward strand.
GCACATGATGAGGTCGGTCGAGATCCCGTGCGTCTCCAGGCTCGCCCCGAGCGCGCGCGTGAGTCCGGCCATGACCGTCTCGAGCGCCACTCCGTTGCCCAGGTGCGTCTGCGGGTCGAAGAAGATCTCGGCGCGCCGCACGTTCGCGAGCTTCGCGCGGTCGAGGTAGCCGGTGGCCAGCTCGAAGAAGTCGCGCTCGGTCTTCAGCACGGTGAGGTTCGAGTAGTGCAGGTCGAGGAACGAGCCGAGGTCCGTGAACGCGTACCGGGCGCGGAGGGCGTCGATGTCCTCCGTCGGCAGCGCGACCCCGTTGCGGCGCGCCATCTCGACGATGTGCTCGGGCTCGATGGTGCCCTCGATGTGGATGTGCAGCTCGGCGCTCGGCGGCGCTCCTCGATCGAGGGGAGTGGTGTCGGGCACGGTGATCCTGTTCCGGGTCGCCGGATGCGCCCCGCGGTGACCCTAGCCGCATCGTGTTACGTCCCGATGACCGGCGGGTCTGGACTCCGCTGGCCGACGGATGCGGCGTGCGCAGTCCGCCGACAGGATGGGGGCATGCCGCTGCTCGCCCGCCGCCGCCGACCCGCGCCCGCGCCCTCCGACGCTCCGCTCGTCCGGCTCCGAGAAGTCGCCGTGCGGACGGCCGAGGCCGAGCTGCTCGCGCCGCTCTCGCTGGGGGTCGAGCCGGGCGAGGTCGTCGCCGTCACGGGCCCCAACGGCAGCGGGAAGACGACCCTGCTCCGCGTGATCGCCGGGCTCACCGCTCCCACCGCCGGCACCGCCGAGGTCGCGGGCGCTCCGGTCGACGAGCGCTCCCGCGAGCACCGCCGCCGCGTCGCCGCTCTCGTCGGCACCCCGCCGTTCGAGCGCGATCTCACCCTCGAGGAGCACCTCGCGATGGTCGCGCTGTCGTGGGGTGCGACGCTCGACGCAGCCCGCGAGGGTGCCGTCCAGGGCCTCGACTCCCTCGGACTCCTGGCCCTCGCCCGCCGCTTCCCGCACGAGCTCTCCTCGGGCCAGAGCCAGCTCGTCTCCCTCGCGCTCGTGCTCGCCCGACCGAGCGAGGTGCTCCTTCTCGACGAGCCGGAGCAGCGTCTCGACGTCGACCGCGTGCCGCTCGCGGTCGAGGTGCTGCGCGAGGCGGCACGCGATCGCGCGGTGCTCATCGCCACGCACAGCCTACTGGTGACCGACGGCCTCGCCACGCGCGAACTCCGGCTGGGTCGCCGATGAAACGGATCCGCGCGGTCCGCGCCCTGCATCGCTCCCGGTCCGATCATCGAGACCACGCCTACTCCGGCTACCTCGCCGCCCTCACCGTGCTGGTCGTCGTGCTGCCCGTGCTGCGCGCCCTCGCGCTGCTCGCCGGCGATCCGGCTCCGGCGCTCGCGGGCCTCGAGCTGCCGGTGGTCGTCGGAGTCGTCGCCGGGCTGCTCCTGCCCGCCGCGGTCCTCTTAGGCCGGGTCCGCGGCCCGGCGGTCGACGAGCCGCACCCCACCGCCGTGCTCCTCGACACCGACCTGCCCCGGCGCCTCGTCCTCCGCCGCCCCGTCGCGCTGTCGAGCGCGTCCGTCGTGCTCGCCGGCACCGGTGGCGCCGTCCTGATCGCGGTCGCGACGGAGTCGTCCCTGCCGCTCGCCGCCGTTGCGGGAGCCGCGGGCGCGGCGGTCCTCGCGGTCGCGTGGCTCGCCGGCGAGTGCCTCCCGCCGCGCTGGTCCGCCGGGCTGGCCGTGGCGACGGCCCTCGCTGTGCTGCTGCCCGTCGGGCCGGGAGTCGTCGTCTCGGCCGCGCTCACCGGGTCGGACCTCTCCGCCGCGATCGCCCTCGCCCTGTCCGCCTCCCTCGCGTTGGCCATGGTGCCGCGTCTGCTCGACGCCGTGCGCGGGCCGCTCGTGCTCGCTCAGTCCCGGCAGTGGCGTGCGACGCGCGACCGCGGTGCGATCGGCGAGGTCGCCGACGCGCTCGGGGGCTACCGGGCCCGCCCGCGCCGCCTCCGCGGGCTCTCCGCCGTGCGGATCGCACCGTTCGTCCTCGCCGTGCCGGTCCGCGATGCCGTGGGCGCGCTGCGCACGCCGGGCCGCTCTCTCGCGGGGGCCGCGGCCCTCGCCGCCTCCGGAGTCGCGCTCGCCGCGGCCGCCGTGGCGCCCCCGTCTCAGCTCGCCCTGCCCGCGGTGCTCGCCGGCGTCCTCGCGTACTGCGGAGCAGGTGTCTGGAGCGACGGCTTCCGGCACGCCGCCGCGACCGCCGGACAGCCCGCGCTCCTCGCCCCCGCCCCGCTCGACCTGCTCCTCCTGCACGGGATCCTGCCGCTCGTGCTGGCAGTCGGCCTGGTCGTGCTCGCCGCCGTCCTCTCCTCCGGCCCGTGGGCACCCGCCGCGGCCGTGGCCGTCGTCGCGGTCGCGGCGCGCGCGATGGACGCGACACGAGGCCCGCTGCCCCCGACCCTGCTCGGCCCGGTCCCGCTCCCGATCGGCGACGGCGCCGGTGCCGTCGTGCTGCTCTGGAACCTGGCCGGTGTGCTCGTGACGGGCGCCGCGGCCGTCGGAGTCGCGGCCGCCCCGGGTCTCGTCGCCGCCGTGCCGCCCGTGGTGCTCGCCTGCCTGCTCACTGCGCGGCGCCGCCTCGCCCGAGCCTGAGGAGCGCCGTCGGCCGCGGATGCGAGGATGGCCGGGTGACCGCGCATCCCCGGCTCGACGAGCTCATCCGCACCGTCCACGTCCTCCGCGCTCCGGGCGGCTGCCCGTGGGACGCCGAGCAGACCCACGAGTCGCTCGTGCGCTACCTGATCGAGGAGTCGCACGAACTCGTCGACGCCATCGAGGCGGGCGACCGGGACGACCTCATCGAGGAGCTGGGCGACGTGCTCTACCAGGTGTTCTTCCACGCCGATCTCGCCGCCGACGGAGCCGAGCCCTTCACGATCGAGGACGTCGCGGCGCACATGAACGCCAAGATGATCGGCCGCCACCCGCACGTCTTCGGCGACGCGACCGCCGAGACCGCCGACGACGTGATCGCGGTCTGGGACGAGCTGAAGCGGACCGAGAAGCCGCACCGCACCAGTGTCCTCGACGGCGTTCCGCAGGGCATGCCCGCGCTCGCCCTCGCCGACAAGGTGATCGGCAAGGCGACGACCCTCGGCATCGTCGACGCGGGGGAGGGGCCGCTGCCGATCGAGTCCGAGGACGACTTAGGCCCCCTGCTGCTCGCGATCGTCGCCTCCGCTCGGGCGCAGGGCCTGGACGCCGAGCGGGCCCTCCGCACCGCGACCCGCGACCTGCAGGACGAGATCCGGGCCGTCGAGCGCGAGCGCGCCGCCGACTAGCCGCGGTCAGGCGACGCGGCGCCCCTTCGGCAGCCGCGCCGCCGGCGTGGCCGTCCGCCGGATCGCTCCGAGCACCAGTCCGACCGCGAGCACCAGTTGCAGAGCGAGGCCGACGAACCACGACGGCACCGTCTCGGCGAACGTCTCCGCGGGCCCGCGGTACCCCTGCTCCGACGCCCCGGTGCAGTCGATCTCGACCTCCAGCTCCGGCGGGATCTGCGCCTGGCGGACCCCGAGCGCGATGCTCCCGAACAGGTCGGAGGGCTGCCCGTAGGCATCGAGCTGCGGAGGCACCGCGTCGGCGAGGACGACGAACGGATTGAGCGCCAGCAGCCCCCAGTAGTGGTCGTAGCGCGGAATGACGCTGTCGTACGCCGAGCCGCACGAGGGATCGGGGTTCCCCTCGCCGTCGACGAAGACGGTGCGGGTCTCGGACGTCGTCACCGTCGTGAGGAGGCCGAACGCGATCAGCGATCCGACGCTCAGCGCCGCGACCACGAGGTAGGTGGTGACCACCGACATCAGCGGCCGATCGAGGATCCCGCTGAGCCCCACTCCGATCGCCGCCACCACCCCGAGCTGCACGGCCAGCACGAGCACCGAGACGAGCGCCGAGACCGCCGAGACGCCCCCCACCAGCACCGCCACGAGCAGGAACGGCAGCGTGCTGACGAGGAACGCGAGGGCGACCAGCCAGGCCGAGGCGAGCTTGCCGAGCACGAGCTGCGGAGTGGTCAGGAGCGTCACCTGCATCGTCGCCAGCGTTCCCGCATCGCGCTCGCCGTTGATCGCGGCGCCGGACAGCGCGGGCGTGACCAGGCTGCCCAGCAGCAGCACGAAGTAGACGAGGACGGAGTAGATCCAGCCGCCGACCTGGGCGCCGCTGCCCGACAGGACGCCGCTCGCGACGACGAGGAGACCGGTGACGGCTCCGACCAGAAGGAAGAACAGTCCGAGCAGCACGAAGGACGAGACACCGCGGACGCGCTGGGCGAGCTCGAGCCGGACGACGAGGCCCGCGCCCCGGAGGAACGGGAGCGCGCGGAGGGGCTCGGGAGCGGTCGTCGTGGTCATCGTGTCGACTCCTCGGTGCTGGATCGCCGCAGGTCGGCGAAGGTGTGCTCGAGCTCCCCGACGGCCGGGGCGAAGCGGCTGACCGCGACCCCCGCGCCGACGAGCGCGGCGAGGAGGGCCGCCGCGGCCGCGTCGTCGGCGACGGGCACGAGCACCGCGTCGCGATCCTCCCGGGCGGTGGCGCCCGTCACCCGCGCGACGAGACCGGCGAGCTCGCGCCCCCCGATCGACACCGCCTCGATGCGCCAGGTGCGGAGCGATCCGGCCGCGTGCGAGACCGCCTCCTGCGACGCCGTGGTGCCGGAGTCGAGGAACACGGCCGCATCGGCCATCTCGTCGAGCTCGGCGAGCACGTGGCTGGAGACGAGCACCGTCCGTCCCTCGTCCGCGAGCCGCAGGACGAGGTCGCGCAGAGCGATCCGCGCGCCGGGCTCCAGGCCCGACGCCGGCTCGTCGAGCACGAGGACGGCGGGGTCGTGCACGAGCGCCCGCGCGAGGCTCAGGCGCTGCTTCTGCCCGCGAGACAGCACGCGCGTGGGCCGGTCGGCGAGCTCGACCAGATCGACCAGGCCGAGCAGCTCGTCGGCGCGCGCCTCGGCGTCGGCGCGGGGCAGTCCGTAGAGCATGCCGGTGGTGCGCAGCGTCGCCCGCGAGGTCAGAGCCGCCCAGGAGCCGAGCACGTCGGGCATCCAGCCGAGCGACGCGCGCACGGCGGCCGGTTCGGCGACCGGGTCGTGCCCGGCCACGAGCAGTCGCCCCGCGTCGGGCCGGAGGAGCGTGGCGAGCAGGAGCATGAGCGTGGTCTTGCCCGCTCCGTTGGGGCCGACCAGCGCGGTCACCTCGCCGGGGCGCGCTTCGAAGGTCGCGTTCCGCACGGCGTGCACGGACCCGAAGGAGCGCGAGACGCCCTCGGCGACGATGCCGCCGATCCCGGATCCGGCGCGGAAACCGCGGCGCACCGCGTCGGGCACGTCGTCGTAGCGGGCGAACCCGTCCTGGTCGAAGTCGTGCTGGTCCGCGTGCATCCGGTCCCCGTCCGTCGCCGCCCGGAGGTCCCCTCGACCGTCCGGGCGCGGCGAGCCTAGCCGACGCCCGTGTCGGACGGCTCGGCGGCGCCGGGCGCGCGTCCGGTGGTCTGGGAGAATCGTCCCCATGGCCTCCTCGATCACCCCGCCCCGCGGCATGCGCGACTTCCTCCCGGCCGACAAGGCGAAGCGCGAGCACGCGCTCTCGGTCATCCGCCGCGTCTACGCGTCGCACGGCTTCGACGAGATCGAGACGCCGGTCGTCGAGGACTTCGAGCGCCTGCACTCGGGGCTCGGCGGCGACAACGAGAAGCTCGCCTTCAGCGTGCTGCGCCGCGGCCTCTCGCACGAGGACCTCGCGGCGGCCGCCGACTCCGACGACCCGTCGGCGCTCGCCGACTTGGGGCTCCGCTTCGACCTCACGGTTCCGCTCGCCCGCTTCTACGCGACGCACCGCGCCGAGCTCCCCACCGTGTTCCGCTCGGTGCAGATCGCTCCGGTCTGGCGCGCCGAGCGCCCGCAGAAGGGCCGCTACCGCCAGTTCGTGCAGTGCGACATCGACATCATCGGAGAGCCCGGCCAGCTGGCCGAGGTCGAGCTGATCACGGCGACCGCCTCGGCACTCGACACGCTGGGCCTGCGCGACTGCACCATCCGCATCAACGACCGCCGGCTCCTCCTGGGCATCCTCGAGCACTGCGGATTCGCTCCCGAGCGCTTCCCGCAGGCCCTCATCTCGATCGACAAGCTCGACAAGATCGGCGCCGCGGGCGTCGTCGCCGAGCTCGACGCCGACGGTCCCGACGCCGCGGCCGTGCTCGGCGGCTACCTCGCGCGCATCGAGGACGCCGTCGCCGCAGGGGGAGTGCCGATGGAGGAGTCCGCGATCCTCGCGATCCTGCCCGAGGGCGTGGACCCCGAGGCGGTGCTGGCCCTCGAGACCCTGGCCCGCGCGCTGCGCTCCCTGCCGGACGGCGTCTCCCTCCGCTTCGACCCCACGCTCGTGCGGGGCATGGGCTACTACACCGGCACGATCTTCGAGATCGCGCACCCGTCCTCCGGCTCCTCGGTCGGCGGAGGCGGCCGCTACGACGGCATGATCGGCCGGTTCCTGGGCCAGGACGTCCCCGCATGCGGCTTCTCGATCGGCTTCGAGCGCATCGTCGAGCTGATCGACGTGCCCGTCGCCGAGCGCCCCGACGCGGTGGTGCTCGTCCACGAGCGCGACGCCGCACCGGAGGCGCTGCTCGCGCTGAAGCAGGCGCTGATCGCCCAGGGCTCCCGGGTCCGGCTGGAGCGCCGCAGCAAGAACCTCACTCCGCTGCTCGACCGCGCGACGGCCGCGGGCTTCACCCGCTTCGCCCTCGTGCCCCGGGAAGCGGCCGGGCTCGACTCCCTGTCGTTCAAGCCCCTGGGCTGAGCGCGCGGGGCCTGAGAGTCGTCTCACCCGATCCGCCGGGGTCGACGCGTTCCGTGGCGCGATCCTTGGCGGATCCGTGAGAGCCTTAATACCCGCGAAATCTGCGGACACACCCGAGAAATCTCCCGAGGATAGCGTCGAGGCACCCGATCGGCGCGACTTGGCGCGCCTGGACGGGTACCACGCCGCCACCCGCGCACCACAGCAGCAGCATCACCGCGGCCGCGTCCTGCAGCCCGACGATCTCGACCCGAGGAGTCCCCCTTGACCCTGTCGCCCTTCCGCACCCCGGCCTTCGACCGCCGCAGCCTCCTCCGCATGGCGGGGGTCGCCGGCCTCGCGATCGGCGGCGCGTCCGTCCTCGCCTCCTGCGCCTCCGACTCCTCGGCCTCCACCGGCGGGTCCGGTGAGGGCGGGGACCTCGGCACCTTGAAGGTCCAGCTCTCCTGGATCAAGAACGAGGAGTTCTCGGGCGAGTTCTTCGCCGACTCCAAGGGCTACTACACCGACGCCGGCCTCTCGGGAGTGACCCTGACCGCGGGCCCCTCGACCGGCACCGCCGAGCTGCTCTCCGGCTCCGCCGATGTCGCGCTGAGCGACGCCGTCTCGGTCGGCACCGTGATCGCCCAGCAGGAGGCGCCGCTGAAGATCATCGGCGCGACCTTCCAGAAGAACCCCTTCACGGTCCTCTCCATCGCGACCGCGGGCAACATCGCGACCCCGGCCGACATGGCCGGCAAGAAGATCGGCGTCCAGGCGTCGAACACCTCGCTGTTCCAGGCGCTCCTCGCCGCCAACGGGCTCTCGGAGTCGGACCTCACCGTCGTCCCCGTCGAGTACGACCCCTCGGTCCTCATCAACGGCACGGTCGACGGCTTCATCGCCTACCTGACCAACGAGTCGATCACCGTCGCGAACGAGGGCTACGAGGTCGTCAACCTGCCCTTCGCCGACAACGGGCTCCCGTTCGTCGCCGAGACCTTCACGGTCACCGACCAGACGATCGCGGAGAAGCGCGACGCGATCAAGGCGTTCCTCGTCGCGGAGATCAAGGGCTGGTCCGACGCGGTCAAGGACCCGGAGGCGGGCGCGATGCTCGCCATCGAGGACTACGGCAAGGACCTCGGCCTCGACGAGGCCTCCTCGAAGGAGGGCGCCACGATCCAGGCCGAGCAGCTCGTCGTCTCGGACGACACCGTCGCCAACGGCCTCTTCACGATCTCGGACGAGCTGCAGAGCGAGACCATCGCGTCCCTCGCCGGCGCCGGCATCGACATCTCGGCGGACGACCTCTTCGACATGACCCTCCTCGCCGAGGTCTACGAGGAGAACCCCGAGCTCGTCGACTACACCGCCTGATCCGGCACTGATCCACCTCCACGAAGGGCACCACCCGTGACCGACACGACCGACGCCGGCATCCTGCGCGAGCAGGATGCCGGCGGCACCGGTATCCAGATCCACGGCCTGTCGAAGACGTTCCGGATGGGCGCCCGCAGCGTCACGGCGCTGCAGGACACCGATCTGCACACCGATCAGGGCAGCTTCCTCGCACTGCTGGGCCCCTCGGGATGCGGCAAGTCGACGATCCTCCGCATCCTCGCGGGGCTGGAGGAGCCGACGTCCGGCTCCATCCGCGTCGACGGCCGCACCCCGAAGGAGTTGCGCCGCGACAACAAGCTCGGCATCGCCTTCCAGGACCACGCGCTCCTCCCGTGGCGCAGCGTCATGTCGAACATCCGCCTCCCGTTCGAGATCGCGGGCAAGTCGGTCGACCAGTCCTACATCGACGAGCTCATCGACCTCGTCGGCCTCCGCGGGTTCGAGAAGGCCAAGCCCGCGCAGCTCTCGGGAGGCATGCGCCAGCGCGTCTCGATCGCGCGCTGCCTCATCCTCAAGCCCGAGGTGCTCCTGCTCGACGAGCCGTTCGGCGCGCTCGACGACATGACGCGGCAGAAGCTCAACCTCGAGCTGCTGCGCATCTGGACCGAGAAGCCCGCCACCACGCTGCTCGTCACGCACGGCATCTCGGAGGCGATCTTCCTGTCCGACCGCGTCGCCGTGATGAGCCCGCGGCCGGGTCGGGTGAAGGAGATCATCGACATCGACCTCCCGCGCCCGCGCACCCCCGAGATGCAGCGCACGCCCGAGTTCCACGCGTACGTCGACCAGGCGTCCGAGCTCCTGTTCGGCGACGGCGGCGCGGCCGCCGACGACCACTAGGAGGGCCGCATGGCCACGGCTTCCCCCGCTCCCGCCGTCGAGCGGCGCTCCTTCTCGCTCCCGCCCTGGGCCGCCGGGCTCCTCGGCGTGCTGGGCATCGTCGCCGTCTGGTGGGTGATCGCGCTCGTCAGCGCGCCGACCGGCTCCTCGACCTACGCCGTGGTGCCCACTCCGGTGCAGGTCGTGCAGGTGGCGATCGACGACGGATTCGGCTTCTACTGGCGCAACTTCTCCGTCACGATCGGCGAGGCGGCGGTCGGCTACTTCTGGGGCAACCTCCTCGCCCTGGTGCTCTCGGCTCTCGTCCTCGTCGTGCCGTGGCTGGAGGGGGTCGTGTCGCAGCTCGCGGTCGTCACCTACTGCGTCCCGATCGTCGCCATCGGCACGCTCGTCCTCCTCATCATGGGCGGCGCCGAGGCTCCCGGTCTGCCCAGCGCGACCGCGGTGTTCCTCGCCGGCCTCTCCGTCTTCTTCACCACCGTGGTCGGCAGCCTCCTCGGGCTGAAAGCCGCCGACAAGGCGTCGCTCGACGTGGTCACGGTCTACGGAGGCACGAAGTTCACGCAGCTGCGCAAGGTGCGGATCATCGCGGCGCTCCCCAACATCCTGTCGGCGCTGCAGATCGCGGTCCCCGCGGCGTTCCTCGGCGCGATCCTGGGGGAGTACTTCGGCAAGATCGAGACCGGCGTCGGGCCGATCCTGGTCGCCGCGCAGGTCTCGCTCAACTCGCCCCGCGTCTGGGCGCTCTTCCTGCTCTGCGCGGGCGTCGCGCTCCTGGGCTACGGCATCGTCGGACTGATCGGCCGCCTCGTCGCGCCCTGGTCCTCCGGAAAGCAGGCGTGATCATGACCCTCACCCGAGGCAGGACCGAGCAGTCCACCGAGACGTCGATCCTCGCGGTCGACGAGCTCCGCCGTCAGCTGCGCTCCGCCGCACTCGGAGCGACCCTCAAGAGCCTGCGCAAGAGCGCGCTGATCGCGCTGTCGACGATCGTGATCGTCCTCGCGATCTGGATCGGCGTGATCCTCTTCAGCGGGGTCTCTCCCTACGTGATCAAGGGCCCGTGGGACGTCTGGGACCACCTGGTGGCCGGCGAGGGCGCGGCCGAGCACCGCGCCGAGCTGGGTGCGCTCTTCGCGGTCACCCTCTGGGACTCCTTCATCGGCTTCGCCGCGGGACTCGTGGTGGCGATCCTCATCGCGATCCTCTTCCGGCTGTCCAAGGGCGTCGAGCACGCCCTCATGCCGTTCGCTCTCCTGCTGCGCTCGGTGCCGCTCATCGCGATGGCGCCGCTGATCATCCTGGTCTTCGGCCAGGGCACGATCGCCTCCGTGGCCGTCGTCGGCGGCATCGTGGTGCTGTTCCCCGCGCTGGTCACGATCGCGTTCGGCCTGAACAACGCGTCGCCGCAGATGCTCGACGTGGTCTCGGTCTACGGAGGATCCACCCTCACCGCGATCCGCAAGGTCGCGATCCCCGGTGCCCTCCCGTCGCTGTTCGCCGCGATCCGGGTCTCGGTGCCCGGCGCCATCACGGGCGCCCTGCTGGCCGAGTGGCTGTCGACCGGCAACGGCATCGGCGGCTCGATCTCGGCCTGGTCGGCGCAGGCCCGCTTCGACGACGTCTGGTCTGCGGTCGTGCTCGTCACCGGCGTCTCGCTGGTGCTCTACATGGTCGTGCAGGTCGTCGAGACCTTCGTGCTCTCGCGGATGTCGCTCTCGCTGAACTGAGGCGGCGCGCGGAGTCAGACGGTGACGAGCGCGTCCACCCGGCTGCCCGCGAGCAGCTCGCGGCCGCCGAGGCCGTCGAGCTCCATCACCACGGCGATGCCCTCGAGGCTCCAGCCGGCCCGCGCGATGAGGCGGCGGCTCGCATCGAGGGTGCCGCCGGTCGCGAGCACGTCGTCGACGAGCAGGAGGCGCGCGCCCTTCGGCGCCGCGTCCTCGTGCACCTCGAGCGTGGTCGTGCCGTACTCGAGTGTCGCGTCCTCGCGCAGGAGGGCGCGGGGGAGCTTGCCGGGCTTGCGGATGGTGACGACGCCGAGGCCGGCCGAGTAGGCGGCCGCCGCCGCGAGCAGGAAGCCGCGGGCCTCCACTCCGGCGATCGCGTCGATCCGGCCGCGGTAGGGCTCGAGCAGGGCGTCGGCGACCGCCCGCAGCGCCTCGCCGTCGCCGAAGACCGGAGTGAGATCGCGGAACAGGATGCCGGGCTCGGGGAAGTCCGGGACGACCTCCGTGAGGCGCTCGACGAGGGCGGCGGCGGTGCTGGTCACGGGATCCTCCGGGGGGCTCGGGCGGCGCGGTGCGCCGACGTGGGCGCCGTCGCCGCCGGCTCGGGTGCAGGGCCCTGGAAGTCTACGCACGCCCGGCGTTCCCCTCCCGTTCGAAGGCGGTCAGTAGACTCCTTCCCGACCGCTCCCACCCTCCGGGAGCGCACCCGTCAAGAGGAGATAGTTGTGGCCCTTATCGAGGCAGTCGTCGCCCGAGAAATTCTGGACTCCCGTGGCAACCCCACGGTCGAGGTCGAGGTCCTGCTCGAGGACGGCGCGTCCTCGCGTGCGGCCGTGCCGTCGGGCGCGTCCACCGGGGCCTTCGAGGCCTACGAGCTGCGCGACGGCGACTCCGAGCGCTACCTCGGCAAGGGCGTGCAGAAGGCCGTCGACGCCGTCATCGACGAGATCGGCCCGGCCATCGAGGGCTTCGACGCCACCGACCAGCGCCTCGTCGACGCCGAGCTGATCGAGCTCGACGGCACCGAGAACAAGTCGCGCCTGGGCGCGAACGCGATCCTGGGCGTCAGCCTCGCCGTCGCGAAGGCCGCCGCGCAGTCGGCCGACCTCGACCTCTTCCGCTACGTCGGCGGCCCGAACGCGCACACGCTGCCCGTGCCGCTGATGAACATCATCAACGGAGGCGCGCACGCCGACACCGGCGTCGACATCCAGGAGTTCATGGCGGTGCCGCTCGGCGCCGAGTCCTTCTCGGAGGGCCTGCGCTGGGGCGTCGAGATCTACCACGCCCTCAAGGCGCAGCTGAAGAAGGCCGGCTTCGCCACGGGCCTGGGCGACGAGGGCGGCTTCGCCCCCGACCTGCCCACCAACCGCGAGGCGCTCGACTTCATCCTCAAGGCCGTCGAGGCGGCCGGCTTCACGCCCGGCAAGGACATCGGACTCGCGCTCGACGTGGCCTCCTCCGAGTTCTACAACGACGGCGCCTACACGTTCGAGGGCAAGAAGCTCACCGCGGAGGAGCTCTCGGCGTACTACGCGGACCTCGTCGCGAACTACCCGCTGGTCTCCATCGAGGACCCGCTGGACGAGGACGACTGGGCCGGCTGGACCCACCTCACCGCCGAGATCGGCGACAAGGTGCAGCTCGTCGGAGACGACCTCTACGTCACGAACCCCGTGCGCCTGGCCCGCGGCATCGCCGAGAAGGCCGGCAACTCGATCCTCGTGAAGGTCAACCAGATCGGCACGCTCACCGAGACGCTCGACGCCGTGGCGCTCGCCCAGCGCAGCGGCATGACCGCGATCCTCTCGCACCGCTCCGGCGAGACCGAGGACACCACCATCGCCGACCTCGCGGTCGCGGTGGACGGCGGCCAGATCAAGACGGGCGCCCCGGCCCGCTCGGACCGCGTCGCGAAGTACAACCAGCTGCTGCGCATCGAGGAGATCCTGGGAGGTGCGGCGACCTACGCGGGTCGCTCCGCCTTCCCGCGCTTCTCGGCGTAGCCTCGGCCGACGGCCCCGGTCGTCCCGCACCTCGGTGCGGGCGCCGGGGCCGCTCCCGTTCCCCGTCCGTCCCGCCCACCGCGATCGAGGAGGCACCGCCATGGCCCGCCCGCCCCGCCGACCCTCCGCGCCCGGCTCCGCGCCCCGGCGTCCCGAGCCGGAGACGACCGCGGCCCCGGTGAAGCCCGGCGGGAAGAAGCCTTCCCCGTCCTCCGGTCCGGCGGCCGGCTCCTCCACCGGGGCGAAGCGCAGCGGCTCCTCGAGCCGCACCGGATCCCGCCCCGGCACCCCCCGCGCGGGCGGCTCCCGCCCCGCTCGGCCGAAGCAGCCTCCGGCGCCGCCCTCGTCGGCGTGGGTCGCCGGCGTCCGCGGCTCCGGGTTCACGCTCCTGATCATGGGCATCCTGATCCTGGCGGTCGTCGTGCTCGCGCCGAGCATCAAGACCTTCGTCGAGCAGCGTGCCGAGATCGCCGAGCTCCAGCGCACCGTCGACGAGGCGAAGACGCAGTCGCAGAACCTCGACGAGCAGCGCACGCGCTGGTCCGACCCCGCCTTCATCCGTGCGCAGGCCCGCGAGCGGCTCTACTTCGTCATGCCGGGCGAGGTCAGCTACCTGGTGCTCGACGACATCGCCGTCGCCCAGCAGGCGGAGCAGCCGGCGAGCGACTCCGTGCAGCAGACGCCGACCGACTGGGCGGGCGCGCTGCTGTCCTCGATCGCGGTCGCCGGCCTGGGCGAGCCGACGATCGACGAGCTCGCGCCGGCCGAGGAGCCCGCCCCGGCTCCCGCGGCCACCCCCGCACCCTGACCGCCCCGGCGTAGACTGGACCGTTCCGTCCGGTCCGACGTCCCCTGGAGCCCCCGTGACCACGCCCCCCTTCGACCCGCCCACCGAGCGCGACGTCGCCGTCGTCTCCGCCCAGCTGGGGCGTCCCGCCCGCGACGTGGTCGGCATCAGCGCGCGCTGCGTGTGCGGCAACCCGACGGTCGTCTCGACGAGTCCGCGGCTCGCCGACGGCACGCCGTTCCCGACCTTCTACTACCTCACCCACCCCGCCGCGACGGCCGCGATCTCGCAGCTCGAGGCGACCCAGGTGATGGCCGAGTACAACGAGCTCCTCGCCGAGGACGAGCAGGTGCGCGAGGCGTACGCCGCCGCGCACCGCGCGTTCCTGGCCGACCGCGAGAGCGTCGGCTCCGTGCCCGAGATCGCGGGCATCTCCTCCGGCGGCATGCCCGCCCGGGTCAAGTGCCTGCACGCGCTGGCGGCGCACTCGCTCGCGGCCGGTCCCGGAGTGAACCCGATCGGCGATCTCGCGCTCGCGCGGGCCGACTGGTCGCCCGAGCGCTGCGTCTGCCGCCCGTTCGAGCCCGACGGGGCCTGAGCGCTCGATCCCGCCGCCCGGGAACGCCCCGGTCGGCCCGCACTTCGCTAGACTTCCGATTCGTCGGGGTCAGTGCTGCCACCCGCCGTCGAGAGCGGGCACTTCGCGAGTAGTAGGGTGTTCGCACAGTCCATCCCTCTGGAGAGTTCACCGTGCCCAAAATCCTCATCGTCGGTGGCGGCTACGCCGGTTTCTACACCGCGTGGAAGCTCGAGAAGTACCTGCGCGCCGGCGAGGCCGAGGTGACGATCGTCGACCCGCTGCCGTACATGGCCTACCTGCCCTTCCTCCCGGAGGTGGCCGCCGGCTCGATCGAGCCGCGTCACGCCATCGTGTCGCTCCGCCGTCACCTGAAGAAGACCGCGATCCTCGCCGCGAAGGTCACGAAGATCGACCACGCCGCGAAGACCGCCGTGATCACTCCGACCGTGGGCGAGCCCTACGACTTCGAGTACGACCAGATCGTCATCACCGCCGGATCCGTCTCGCGCACCTTCCCGATCCCGGGCGTCGCCGACAACGCGATCGGCCTCAAGACGATCGAGGAGGCGACCGCGATCCGCGACCGCATCCTCACCAACTTCGACAAGGCGGCCACGCTCCCCGCCGGCCCCGAGCGCTCGCGCCTGCTGACCGTCACGGTCGTCGGCGGCGGCTTCGCCGGCATCGAGGTCTTCGCCGAGCTCCGCTCCTTCGCGAGCGCCCTGCTCAAGCGCTACCCCGAGATCGACTTCGAGGAGACGCAGTTCCACCTCGTCGAGGCGATGGGCCGCATCATGCCCGAGGTCGCCCTCGAGACGAGCCACTGGGTCCTGAAGAACCTCGACCAGCGCGGAGCGACGGTCCACCTCGACACGCAGCTCAAGTCGGCCGAGGGCGGCGTCATCGAGCTCTCGACCGGCCAGACCTTCGAGTCCGACCTGATCATCTGGACCGCCGGCGTCATGGCGAACCCGTCGATCAAGAACTCCGACCTCCCGATCGAGGAGCGCGGACGCCTGCGCGTGCGCCCCGACCTCCGCGTCGGCCACGA
The DNA here is from genome assembly GCF_920939495.1 of Rathayibacter sp. Leaf248. Taxonomy (NCBI): domain Bacteria; kingdom Bacillati; phylum Actinomycetota; class Actinomycetes; order Micrococcales; family Microbacteriaceae; genus Rathayibacter; species Rathayibacter sp. Leaf248. Next base: position 825,754 of record NZ_CAKLAV010000002.1, read on the forward strand.
CGACGTCCTCGTCGAGGGCGCCTGGGGCGCGGGCGACGCGACCGCGGTGCCCGACCTCACCGGAGGCGGCGTCGGCGGCTACTGCGTGCCGAACGCCCAGCACGCGGTGCGCCAGGGCAAGCTCATGGCCAAGAACATCGTGGCGGTCCTCCGCGGCGAGAAGCCGAAGGACTACTTCCACAAGAACGTCGGAGCGGTCGCCGGTCTCGGCATCGGCGTCGGCGTCTTCCAGTCCGGCAAGATCGCGATCAAGGGCTTCCCGGCCTGGGTCATGCACCGCGGCTACCACGGCCTGGCGATGCCCTCGTGGGAGCGCAAGTTCCGCGTGGTGTGGGGCTGGTGGAACAACCTCTGGCTCGGCCGCGACATCGCCTCGATCGAGGCCCGCGAGTACCCGCGCGGCTCCTTCGAGACCTACGCGTCGCGCCCGAAGCCGGCTCCGGCCGCCGCCGCTCCCGCCGCAGGCACCCCCGGCCCCGCCGGAGCGCCCGTCACGGTCGGCGGAGAGCCCGCGAAGTCCTGACCCCGCTCTCGCGGGGCGCGTGATCGCGCCCCGCGGAAGCCGCCCCCATAGCCCAATCGGCAGAGGCAGACGACTTAAAATCGTCTCAGTCTGGGTTCGAGTCCCAGTGGGGGCACCTCGCGAGCTCGTCGCGCGTGCCCGATCGACGCGTTCTGATCCGGATGCATGCTGCGCCGCTCGACCGGTCGGCGATGCGCGCCTCTTCGGAAGGCTCGGGACGGGCCCTCACCCGCCGGTTCGCGTCGTTCCGCCGAGGCTCGCCCGCGCGAGATGCCCCTGAACGGGGCATGACCCAGCCTCGGGCCCCGGTTCGCGTCGTTTCGAGGAGGCCCACCCGCGCGAGAAGCCCCGGAACGGGGCGTGATCAGCCCTCGGGCCCCGGTTCGCGTCGTATGAGGATGTTCCGGCCGAGCGAACGGGCTCGGGACGAGCCCTGCCGCCCCGGCCCGGAGGGGAATCGCTCCGCGGTCGAATCCGCCCGGTAGCGAGGCGAGCACGCTGCAGCGACGGGCCGGTCGAGTGCCCTCGGTCGAGCGCTCAGGCTGCTCGGGCGTGCGCGCTCCGCAGTCCGGTCGGGTCGGCCAGGAACCTGGCGGCGAGCACCTCGGTGATCTCGCCGGGGGTGCAGTCGGCGCAGAGGACCATCAGGTCCTCCGGGAAGGCCTCGTCCGCTCCGGAGCGATCGAGGACGACGGCATCGGTTCCACAGCTGCTGCATTCGATCATGCGGGTACCGTACGTCCGACCTCCGACATCCGGACCGAGTGGCCCGGCGGGTCCCGCGATCCGCAGGAGGAGTACGGCCGCGGCTACCGGTCGGTGCGGACCCCGTCAATCCCCGATCCGGCGCCGGCGGCTCGAATAGAGTCGTGGCCAGGCGGTTCCTCTGCCGGGATCGCGCGTGCGCCGTCCCAGCGGGAGCCGGAACCGTCCGTATCATCGGAGGGCGAGGTCGTACGGCCCCGTCCTCTTCTCGTGCCGCAGGGCACCGTACCGCACCGCCCGGAGACGGGTGGCAGGAGACCTCCATGGGGAAGCTGCTCTACGGCGCCTCGGGCGTCGAGATCGAATTCGACGACCGCACGCTCACGCACGTCCAGATCGTCATCGCGAACAAGCTGCGCCGTCGCGAGAGCTTCTTCTTCTCCTGGCGCGACGACCCGGCCGTGGGCGACGGCCGCTCGAGCATCTGGCTCGATCCCTCCGTGCCCCTCTACTTCAAGTACTTCGGCGGCCGCGTGCCCTCGATCAACCGCACCTGGATCGACCTCCTCACGGCGTCGGCCAACTCCTCCGGCGGACTGCAGCTCGTGCAGGAGCCGGACGCCGCGCCCACGCCGCCCCCGAAGGGCGAGCAGGGCCCGTAAGGGGTCTGCGCGCCCGCCGTCCTGCACCTCCCCGCACCCGTCAGGAAGAGCGACCATGAAGCGCGACGTCTCCGCCCACCTCACCCTCGACGTGGCGCGCCCCGCGTTCCTCGTGCTCTCGCTCGCGGTCGCGGCGGACTACGCGGCCGAGGAGTCGCTCACCGTGACCCTCGGCGGCGAGGCCGTCCGGCCCCGCGAGGTGCTCGACCAGCACGGTACGAGGCTGCACGTCCTCGAACCCGGGGTCGGCGAGCTGGTGATCGACTACTCCGCCCGCATCGAGGGCCGCCTCGCCCCGCTCGAGGGGGAGGAGGTCGACCGCCTGCGCTACCTGCGGCCGAGCCGGTACGCCGAGTCGGACATCCTGTGGGCGACCGCCCGGGCCGAGTTCGCCGGTCTCGCGGGCTCTGATCTGCTCGCCGCGGTGAGCTCCTGGGTGGGCACCCGACTCGCCTACGTCCCCGGCTCGAGTCTGCCCACCGACGGCGCCGAGCGGACGCTGCTCGCGCGGCAGGGGGTCTGCCGCGACTTCGCGCACCTCGTCGTGGCGCTGCTCCGGGCCCTGGACGTGCCGGCGCGCCTGGTCGCGGTGTACGCACCGGGCCTGCAGCCGATGGACTTCCACGCGGTCGCCGAGGCCTGGGTGGACGGGCAGTGGCGCGTCGTCGACGCGACCACCCTCGCTCCGCGGGGGAGCCTCGTGCGGATCGCCACGGGACGCGATGCCGCCGACACGGCGTTCCTCAGCGTCTACGACGGCGTGGCGACGTTGGGGGAGTTCACCGTGGGCGCGGTCGTGGACGTCCTGCCGGACGACGACGTGCGCGAGCCCGCGTCGATCGGCTGACGCCGCGCACGCGGAGCCGCTCCCGGCGCTACTGCTCCGGTTCGACGAACCGGCGCCACGCCCAGACGGACGTGCAGACGACGGTGAAGGCGACGACGGCGAAGACGACCGGTCCGGCGCCGCCCTCGGTCGCCCAGGCCGCGATCGTGGGCGTGAGCAGCAGGAACAGCACCGTCGTCGCTAGCAGCGTCAGTCCGAGCCACAGCGCGGGCGACCAGCGCAGGATGCTCTGCCCCGCCGGACGGCCCACGGGGAACAGGAGCACGACGCTCGAGCCGACCGCGAGCAGCGTCGTCGCGCTGAGGACCTCGGCGGTGAGGGCGCCGACGAAGGAGCCTCCAGCGGGGACGACGGCCGAGAGGCCCCACGCGAGACCCGCCAGACCCAGGAGGGAGACCACGCGCACCACCGCGAGCTTCGCTCGGTCGACCGCGGTCGCTCCGTCGGGCAGCATCAGGCCGATCACCACGCCGAACAGGAAGGCGGGATCGAGTCCGGCGAAGCGGGAGAGCAGCGCCGCGCCGGCCACGAGCAGCAGTGCGCGCGGGGACGCCACGACGCCGATGCCGGGCAGGCCCAGGCGCCGGCCGACGAGCGCGGGCACGCCGGCCGCCACCGCGTTCACCACGGCCGTGGCGAGGATCACGGCGATCAGCAGGCGGAGGTAGGCGGGCTCGCTGTCCACGCGGCCCGAGAGCAGGGCGAGGCCGGCTGCGCAGCCGATCATCCCGACCACCATCGTGCGGGTCGAGGCGGGCGCGCGGTCCGGCTTGTCGTCGTACTCCACTCGGGCGCGGTTGCGGCCCGTCAGCTGGAAAGCCCGCTCCTGCCGCGGTCCGCGCCCGGCGACGGCCAGACGGGCGGGGACGACCACGAGCGCCAGCGAGGCGACGGCCAGGGCGAGCGACCGCATCCAATCGGCTGCGGTGCCCAGCGGGGCTCCGGAGGAGAGGGCGGTCGTCATGCCGGTCGCCGCACTCCAGCTGCCCGGCTTCGGCGCGCCGCCGACGCCGGGGTCGGGGGCCGGCGCCGCTTCCGGGGTCGTCGGCTCGGGCAGCGGCACGGCGGTGGCGCCGCCGGTCGACTCCGGGGCGGGAGCGGCGGTCGGGGTGCTCGGCCGCACGGGCGCCGGAGTCCGGGTGGGCCGGGGCGACGCGGTGCTCGGCGCGGGGGACGGTGAGCCGGGGACGGCCGACGGCGCGGCGCCCGGCGTGGTGGCTCCGGGCGTCGCGGCGGGGGTCGGAGCGGTCGCCGAGGGTGTCGGCGTCGAGGCCGCGAACGTCGCGTCGATCCACGGGCTCGGGGAGCCGTAGTTGCCGGCGGCGTCGCCCAGGATCGCCGAGACGCGGTGCGGGCCCGCGGTGACGGTGCCGCCGGTGCAGGTCCAGACGCCTCCGCTCACCGCCGCATCGCAGGTGTTGACCCGGTCCACGTAGACGTAGGCGCGCGTGCCGTCGACGCCGGTGCCCGCGTAGACGGCCCCGGTGATCGGGAGGGAGGCGCCGGCACCGGGGGAGGTGATCCGGGGTGCGGGTGGTGCGGCGGTGTCGACCACGAGCCGGACGGCGGCGCTCGGCTCGGAGACCGTGCGCCCGGCGAACGAGGCGCTCTGCGTCGCGGTCACGCGGTAGCTGCCGGGGGTCGGAGTGGGCGCGAGCTGGCAGAACCACGCGCCGGAGCGATCCGCGGTCGCCAGGCACGCCGCTCCGCCGTCGCTCGTCACGGCCACGGCGGCGCCCGGGTAGGCGGTGCCGCGGACGGAGCCCGCCGACGTCGCGGAGCCGTCGACTGACTGGATGACCGGGGGGCTGAGGACGGCGACCTGCACGGTCGCGGTGGTCGTGCCTCCGGAGGCGAGGAGCTCGACCGCGTTCAGCACGAGGGGGCCGTCGTCGAGGTCGGCGCGGCAGCTCCAGGTGTCATCGGAGGCGACCGTCGTGATGCAGAAGGGATCGCCGCCGCCGCGCACACCGACCTGGATCTCGTTCCCCGCCGTTCCCGTCCCGGTGACGGTCGTCGGGCCGCCCGAGATCACGGACCGTGCCGCGGGGGAGGTGATCGAGAGCGGGGCTGCGGCGATGGCGCTCGGCGCCAGCACGGCCGCGGCGAACGCGAGGAGGGCGAGGAGGACGGCGGGTCGCCGTGATGCGCGTGCGGCCCGACGGCTCGGCGTCCTCGCGTCCGGACCCCGGCCCGCGAGGGCTCGACGGCGCAGGGTCATCGGGACGCCCGATGAACCCCCCGGTACTGCTGCGTCGACTCTCGGTGGCACTGTGCGTCCATTGCACGGGCGCCCGCGGGCACTGTCAAGCGGGCACGCCCGTCGTCACCGGATGGACACCGAACCGGTCCTGTGCGGGGGAGCGCGCACCCGGTGGGAGAGCGCTTCCGCGAGAATACCTCCATCGACCCTTTCGGAGGAAGCATGAGCGAGGACGCGGCGCGCGGACGCGACAGGCGGCAGGTGCGCGCCGAGGCCGCGCGCTTCGACGACCCGCGCGAGCTGGGACGGCTCCTGCCCTCCGGGCTGCGGATCGGCCTGGCGCAGAGCGCCTTCCAGACCGAGGGATCGCTCGAGACCGGCGGCCGCGGCCGATCCGTGTGGGACGACTTCGCGCTGCGGCGCGGCACCATCGCCGAGGAGGCGACGCCCGAGGTCGCGACCGACTTCCTCCTGCGCTGGCGCGAGGATCTCGCCCTGCTCGTCGATCTCGGCGCGGACGAGCTGAGGCTCTCGCTCTCGTGGCCGCGCGTGCAGCCCGACGGCAGGGGGCCGCTGGACCGCGGCGGGATCGGCTTCTACGACCGCCTGCTCGACGCGCTCGCCGAGGCAGGGATCCGCGTGGTGCTGACGCTGCACCACCGCGACACCCCCTCCGCCCTCGGCGCCGGCTGGATGGACCGCGACACCGCGTTCCGCTTCGGCGACCTGGCGTTCGACGTCGGCGCGAAGCTGGGCGACCGCGTCGACGACTGGGTCACGCTCGACCAGCCGTCCACCGTGATGCTCGAGGGGTACGCGCTCACCCGGCAGGCGCCGGCGGCGGGGCGCCTCCTGAACGCCCTGCCCGCGCTGCACCACCAGCTGCTCGGCCACGGCGTCGCCGTCGAGGCGCTGCGGGCGGCGGAGGTGCGGGGCAGGATCGGTCTCGTCGACGCTCTGGCGCCGGTCGAGCCCGCGAGCGGCTCCGAGGCCGACATCGCGTGGGCCGGGCTCGCCGACGTCCTCCGCAACCGGCTCGTGGCCGACGCGGTGCTCACCGGCGCGTACCCGCAGGGTCCCGAGGAGCTGCCGCCGTTCCTCGAGCGCCTGGCCCGGGTCGATCCCCGGGACCTCGAGCGGCTGTCGGCCCCGCTCGACTTCTACGCCGTGGCTCCGCTGCCGCCGCAGCGCATCGCGGCGGGACGCGATCCGCACGCGCCGACCGGCGTCGGTGCGCCTCCGGTGCTGCCGTTCCACGAGCGGCCCTGGCCGGAGCTGGACCGGACGGGCGACGGCTCGCCCTCGGCCCCGTGGGCGCCGGTGTCGGTCCTCCGGGCGCTGGTCGAGCGGTACGGCGAGGCGCTGCCTCCGCTGGTCGTCACCGCCCTCGGCGCGAGCTTCCCCGACGTGCTCGACCAGGACGGCGCGATCGTCGACACCGAGCGGATCCGCTGGCTCGGCTCGCACCTCGGTGCGCTCGCCGAGGCGGTGCACGAGGGCCTCCCGGTCGAGTCGGTGCAGCTCTGGACTCTCGTGGACGCGTTCGAGTGGCAGCACGGCTACACCCGCCCGCACGGGCTCGTCGCCCTGGACGCGCGCGGCGGCGACCGGGTGCCCAAGGCGTCGTTCGACTGGCTGCGACGGGTGCTCGACGCGCGCTCCTGACCGCTCGTCCGGCCGTGCGTGCGAGACTTCCGCGGTGCGCAGCCTCCTCGCCCTCGCCTCGATCCTCCACGCCGAGCCCGCTCCGGCGCTCGCCGCCCTCGCCGACGTGCTCGCCGTCGACGACGGCTTCGCCCGCACGGCGGACGGGTTCGAGCGGCGCCTGCCGGTAGCGGGCCTCGAGCAGTGGCGGGTCCTCGCCGACGAGGAGGGAGCCCGCGTCGAGTGCGAGTTCGTCGCGCCGGCGGCCTCCTCCGCTCTCGCGGGCGTCCTCGGGCGGCGACGCCTCCGCGAGGCGCCGGAGCGGTTCCGCGCCGTCGTCACGGCGGTCGCGGATCGCGTCGAGCCGCGCTGAGCGTCGCGCATCCGCCCTGGTCGCGACGCCGATCGGGGAATGCCCGAGCACTACTCGGTGTTGTCTAGGGATGACGGGGCGGGGCTCGGAGCCCGGCCCACCGGACCGCTCGGAGGAGCACGACGCAGATGGCAGGAACAGGCATGAACAAGGGACGTGGGACGCGCGGCGGCGACGAGGAGATCGTCTACCGCCGCCACGCGAACGGACGCGGCATGGTCGCACCCGGCTCGCGCGTCTCGGCGTCCGCGTACGTCGAGACGGGCGCCTACGTGGAGCCCGGCGCGACGGTCGGCGAGCGCGCCTGGATCGGCGCCGGGAGCTGGGTCGACCGGGACGCGATGATCGGGCACAGCGCCTTCATCGGCGCGAACGTGCACGTCGGGCCCGAGGCGATCATCGGGCCGGGAGCCCGCATCGGCAGCTACACCCGCATCGGCGGCTCGGCCGTCGTCGCGACGGGTGCACGGGTCGACCGCGACACCGTCGTGCCGGCCGGCGGCCGCTACGGCGCCGAGGAGAGCACCCGCGAGGCGGGCAGGCGCGCCGCCTGAGCCCTCCCACCAGGACGACCCTGTTCCGCCGCCGCCCGGTCTCAGGTGGCCCGGAATAGGGTCGTTCCCATGTTCGAACTCCACCACCTCAGCGCCCAGGAGCAGTGGGACTGGCTGCAGCGCGGCGAGGTCTCGCCGCTCGAGCTGGTCGACCACTACCTCGCCCGGATCGAGCGCTGGAACGGCGAGCTGGGCGCCTTCACGACCGTGACGCCCGACGCGGCCCGGGAGCGCGCCGTGGACCTCGCCCACGGATCCGTCCCGCGCACGGCCGCCCTCTGGGGCCTGGCGAGCGGGGACAAGGACCTGTGGCGCCGCCGCGGCGTCCGGACCACGTCCGGATCGCGACTGCGCGAGTCCTTCGTGCCCGACGCCTCCGACGAGATCGTCGAGGTGCTCGACGCGGCGGGGGCGATCAGCGTGGGCAAGACCGCGGCTCCCGAGTTCGGCATGCCCTCCTACACCGAGAGCCGGGTCGGACCGCCCACGGTGACGCCGTGGGACACGCGCCTGGGTGCCGGGGGGTCGAGCGGAGGAGCGGCGGCGGCCGTGGCCGCGGGGCTCCTGCCGTTCGCGCCGGCGTCCGACGGCGGCGGCTCGATCCGCATCCCGGCCGCCGCGTGCGGACTGGTGGGGCTCAAGCCCTCGCGCGGGCGCGTGCCGGCGATGTCGGGGGTGGGAGGAGTCGGCGGGCTCGTCGTGGCGGGTCCGATCGCGCGCTCGGTCGCCGACGCGGGGCTCCTGCTCGAGGGGCTGCTTGAACGCCGCAACGGCCGAATCCCGCATCCCTACTCGGTGGCCGCTCCGGAGGATCGCGAGGGCTCGTTCCTGGGCGCCGCGATCCGAGGGGAGGGGCGCTTCCAGATCGGCGTGCTCACCGCCTCGCCGTGGGACGACGTGCAGGACATCCGCCTCGAGCCCGAGGCGCAGGCCGCTTTCGACGAGGGGATCGCCGCCCTCTCGGCACTGGGCCACGGACTCGACGACGCCTTCCTGCCGCCGAGCAGCGCCTACCCGGCCGCGTTCAGGACCCTGTGGCAGAGCGGCGCGTCGACCCTGCCGGTCGAGGCGCCCGCGGACCTCGAGCTCCTCGAGCCGCTGACCCGCTGGCTCGTCGTCGAGGGCCGACGTCTCGGCGCCCGCGACGTCGTGGAGGCGGTGTCGGTCCTGACGGCCTTCGAGCGCGCGCTGATCGCCGCCTTCTCGAGCTTCGACGCCGTGCTAGCGCCCGCGATGACGATGACCCCGCGCCCGGTCGGCTGGTACGACGCCGAGGACCCGGAGCGGAACTTCGCGCAGCAGGTGCAGTACACGCCGTTCACCTCGTTCGTGAACGTCGCCGGGCTCCCGGCGATCACTCTGCCCCTCTCGATGACGGACAGCGGCCTGCCGATGGGGATCCAGCTGATCGGACGGCCCGGCGGAGAGGCGGTGCTCCTGTCGATCGGCGCGCAGCTGGAGCGCCGCGCGCGCTGGCAGCGGCGGCATCCCCCGCAGTGGTGACCCGTCACTCCGGCAGATCCTCAGCCGGAGCACTATCCGCTTAGGTAAGGCATGCCTATACTTGCCTCGATGTGCATGTTCGAGGGACGAGACGGCTCGGAGCCGGTCGACGTCAAGCAGTACCTGATCGCGGGCGACGAGACCGTCGTGCCGTGGATCCAGAGCGTGCTCGACTCCCTCCCCGCGAACGCCCGGGGCCAGGTGTTCGTCGAGGTCGACGACGCGCGAGGACTGCCCCCGCTCTCGGCTCCCGGCCGCGTCACCGTCACCTGGCTCGGCCGCTCGACGCGCTCCGGCGCCCCGGGCACGGGCTCCCTGTGCCGCCGCGGAATGGCCCTGGAGCGCGCTGTGCGGGCCTGGGTGGGCGAGATGTCCGTCGTCGACGGCGACTACCCGTGGTCGGACGAGCGTCACGACTTCTGCGCGTGGGTCGGGGGAGCGGGGCCGCTCATCGCCGAGCTCGCTGCCGATGTCGAGGCGCGACTGCGCGTCTCGGCCGAGCACGCCGCCCGCTGAACTGTCCGCGGGGTTAGGTGAGGCTCACCTCACCGTGCGATACTGAGCCGATGCCTCCGACGACCGCCGCCCCCGCCCGCCCGGCCTACCGGCCGTACCTCGCGACCGTCTCCCGGGCGACGAGGATCGCTCCGCACTTCATCCGGGTGACCCTCACGGGCGACGACCTCGACTCCGTCGGCTGCACCGGGCCCGACCAGCGGATCAAGCTCGTGGTCCCGACCGCGACCTCCAGCGCCCGCGACTTCCTGGCGTCCGTCGCCGATGCCGACGGCCCGGACGGAGTCGCCGCAGACTGGTACGGCCGCTGGCGCACCCTGCCCGACGAGCAGCGGAACCCCCTGCGCACCTACACGATCCGCGCCGTCCGACCGGACGCCTCCGAGATCGACGTCGACTTCGTCGCGCACGGCGACTCCGGCCCCGCCTCGGCCTGGGTCGGCACCGCCGCGCCCGGCTCCGAGGTCGTCATCATCGCCCCCGACACCCGCTCCGAGCTGCCCGGCGGCGGCGTCGAGTGGCACCCCGGAGCGGCGACGTCGCTCCTGCTCGCCGGCGACGAGACCGCCGTCCCCGCGATCGGCGCGATCCTCGAGAGCCTCCCGGCCGACGCCTCCGGAGCCGCGTTCCTCGAGGTGCCCACCGCCGAGGATCGCCTGACGCTGCGCCACCCGGCCGGTGTGCAGGTCACCTGGCTCGTCCGCGAGAGCGGAGCCGACTGCGGAGCGGCGCTCGACGCCTCCGTCCGCGCCTGGTCGACCCGCTTCCTCACGGCGCACCACCGCGGCGTCGAGGTGTCGGACGTCGACATCGACAGCGGGATCCTCTGGGAGGTGCCCGAGGAGAGCACCGACCCCGGCCTCTACGCCTGGATCGCGGGCGAGGCCGGAGCGGTCAAGCGCATCCGCCGCTGCCTCGTGACCGAGCTCGGCGTCGACCGCAAGCGCGTCGCCTTCATGGGGTACTGGCGCCTCGGCCGCTCCGAAGCCAACTAGCCGAGCGGGCCGCGGGAACGCCGTCTGCAGCGTTGTCGTCGCTCCGCGTGGTTCCACCACGCGGAGCTCATCCGCCTTGCAGCCGACGCCCCCGCGACCCGCTCGGGGGCGTCTCGATCAGAGCGTCGGAGGTAGCCCCACCAGGCGGCTCGAGAGGTCCCAGAGGTCGGTCCCGAGCACGCGGTCCCGGGCCTGCTTGGCGACGCCGCCGTGGGGCTTGAGGCCGTCGAAGTAGGTGCCGCTCGCGGCGCCGACGTCGGGCTCCGAGCAGAGCGTGATCAACGGCACGGCGCCGGCCTCGGCGGTCATGCCGTAGGAGCCGGACGTGAGCGTCTGCATCGCCTTCATGACGCGGGAGTCGGCTCCGAAGCCGGTGGCGACGAAGCCGGGGTGGAACGAGTAGGCGTCGACGGCGGTCGGCAGCAGGCGCTCGGCGAGCTCGCGGATGAAGAGGATCGTGGCGAGCTTGGAGGTGCCGTAGGCGCTCCAGCCGCCCAGCCACGGGCCCTTCCTGCGATCGAGGTCCTCGAGCGACAGGCGGCCGAACCGGTTGGCGACGCTCGCCGTCGAGACGACGCGGGCGCCGGGACGCGACGCTCCCGTTTCGATCAGGCGCGGCAGCAGGAGCCGGGTGAGGAGGAACGGCGCCAGATGGTTGCTCTGGATGGTCCGCTCGTGGCCGTCGGCCGTCGTGCCGCGCTCCGAGACGAGGCCTCCGGCGTTGTTGGCGAGCACGTCGATCCCGTCGAAGCGCTCGAGGAGCGACGCGGCGAGGGCCCGCACGTCGTTGAGGCGGTCGAAGTCGGCGACGAACGGCAGGCCTCCCACGTCCTCGGCGACGGAGCGGGTCCGCTCGGGGTTGCGGCCGACGACCGCGACGGTCGCCCCCGCCTGGGCCAGCTCGCCCGCGGCGACCTTCCCGATCCCGGAGCTCGCTCCGGTGAGCACGACGACGCGCCCCTTCATGTCAGCGACCACGGAGGTATCCGCCCTTCTCGAGACCGGCTTCGATCTCGAATCGATTGCGCAGCGGATCGCGACCCGCCACGAGGTACGCGAACGGGAACCACATCCCGTAGCGCTTCCACTGCTGCACGTGCACGGCCTCGTGCTCGAGGACGCGGTCCGACGCGTTGGCACCCGTCAGATAGCTGATGCCCACGCACGACCCGCCGCGCCCGTAGGCCCAGTCGGGCAGTCCGCGGAAGACGACGAGGCCGTTCCGGCGCTCGATCCGCCCGGTGCTCCAGACGAACCCCCACACGAGGCCCACCGCGCAGCCGAAGAGGTAGCCGGGGCGGGTGACCGCGGGGTCGAGGGCGACGACGGCGACCGCCCGGCGCAGGGCGCTCACGCGCTGTCGCGCCCGTAGGTCTCGAGCAGGCGCAGCCACACCTCGCTGATGGTCGGGTAGGAGGGCACGGCGTGCCAGAGGCGCGAGAGCGGCACCTCGCCGACGACGGCGATCGTCGCGGAGTGGATCAGCTCGCCGACCTCCTTGCCGACGAAGGTGACTCCGAGCACGACCCGGCGCTCCTCGTCCACGACCATGCGGGCGGTGCCGGTGTAGCCGACCGCGGCCAGCGAGGCTCCGGCGACCGAGCCGATCTCGTAGTCGACGACGCGCGTGCGGTAGCCCGCCTCCTCGGCGGCGGCCGCCGTCAGTCCGACCGAGGCGACCTCCGGGTCGGTGAAGACGACCTGGGGAACGGCCTCGTGGTCGGCGGTCGCCACGTGCGCACCCCACGGGGCGTCGAGCACGGCGGCGCCAGTGGCACGAGCCACGATCACGTCGCCCGCGGCGCGCGCCTGGTACTTGCCCTGGTGGGTGAGGAGCGCCCGGTGGTTCACGTCGCCGACTCCGTAGAGCCACGGCGAGGAGCCGCCGATCGGTGCGCCGTCGGCGCCGAGCACGAGCATCGTGTCGTCGACGGTGAGCGAGGTCCCGGGCTCGAGGCCCACGCTCTCGAGCCCGATGTCGCGCGTGTGCGGGGCGCGGCCCGTCGCCGCCAGGATCTCGTCGGCCTCGATCACGTCGCCGCCCTCGAGGGTGACCGCGACGCCGCCGTCGGAGCGGCGCTCGACCGCGGCGGGCGAGGCGCCGAGCCGGACGTCGACGCCGAGCTCGCGGAGGGAGTCGCCGACCAGCGCCCCGGCGAACGGCTCGAACGGAGCGAGGAGCCCGCTGCGCGCGAGCAGGGTGACGGAGGAGCCCATACCGGCGTAGGCGGTCGCCATCTCGACCGCGACGACTCCGCCTCCGACGATCACGAGGCGCGGCGGAACGGTCTCGGCGCTCGTCGCCTCGCGGCTCGTCCAGGGAGCGGCGTCGCGGAGCCCCGGCACGTCGGGCACGAGGGCGGTCGTGCCGGTCGCCACTGCTACGGCCGCGCGCGCGCGGAGCACCCGCTCCGTGCCGTCGGGGGCCGTCACGGTCACCTCGCGCTCACCGCTCAGGCGGCCGTGGCCGCGGACGAGCTCGATGCCCGCTCCCTCGAGCCACTGCACCTGGCCGTGGTCGTCGAAGCCGCTCGTGACGGAGTCGCGGTGCGCGAGGAGCGCGGCGACGTCCACTCCGCCCGAGACCGCCTGGGCCGCCCCGGGGAGGTCGCGTGCGGCGCGCAGTGCCATCGGCGCCCGCAGCAGCGCCTTTGACGGCATGCACGCCCAGTAGGAGCACTCGCCGCCCACGAGCTCGCTCTCGACGATCGCGGCGGTGAGGCCGCCCTGCACGGCCCGGTCGGCGATGTTCTCGCCCACGGGGCCGGCTCCGATGACGATCAGGTCGAATTCGTCGGCCGTGCTGCTGTCGGTGCTCATGGTGTCCAGATCCTTCTCGGGCGGCGGCCCGTGACTGCTGACCCGGGACGGTGCGTCCCGGAGGGGGCCGGCGTGCGCCGGCGGGGCTCAGTGGGCGGGCACGATCTCGGCGCGCCAGCCGTCGTAGCGGCCGCCCTCGCTCTCGACGGTCTCGACCACCTGGCGGAGGAAGGCGGTCGTCGCCTCCTCGTCGACGGCCGCGTGGTGGCTCGCGACCAGCACGTGCCGCAGGCGCAGGCGGGAGATCGCGATCTCGTAGCCGGAGGCGACCAGCGCGCGACCGGCGCGGCGGGCGCGGCTCGCGCGGGTGAAGACGGCGAAGTGGTCGACCTCGCGCAGCTCCCAGACCTGGTCGCCGTAGCGCAGCCGGATCTCGAGCTGACGGGCGGCGCGCTCGCGCTGCGCCTCGAGGGCGGAGCCGGTGGTCTCGGCGGGGCGGGCGGAGTCGAGGATCTCGTCGCTCATCGGCCGGTGAACTCCGCCGTCGTGCGGGCGAGGAACGCCTGCAGGCCGATCGCGGCGTCCTCGGAGGAGGCGAGCCGGGCGAGCTCCGCGGGTAGCGCGGCGGCGGCGGCGTCGGGCGAGGCGACCGCGAGGCGCGCGTTGGCGAGGGCCGCCTGCACGGCGAGCGGTGCCTGCGCGGCGATCCGCTCGGCGAGGGCCGCGGCGGCCTCGGCGACCGTGCCGTCGGGCACGACCTGCTGCACGAGTCCGATGCGGTGCGCCTCGGCGGCGTCGAACAGGTCGCCCGTGAGGATCCAGCGCATCGCGTCGCCCCAGCCGGTCGCCCGCGGGAAGCGCAGCGTGGCTCCGCCGAACGGGAGGATGCCGCGCGCGACCTCGATCTGCCCGAAGCTCGTCGACTCCTCGGCCAGCACCACGTCGCTCGCGAGGGCGAGCTCGATGCCGAGGGTGAGGCAGGTGCCCTGCAGGCCGATCACGACGGGCTTGGAGACCGAACGGGTCCGCAGCCCCCACGGGTCGAGTCCGCCCTCGGGCACGAAGTCCAGCCCGCCGGAGGCGAGCCGCGGACCGATGTCGGCCAGGTCGAGGCCGGCGGTGAAGTGGAGGCCCGAGGCCAGGACGACCCCGACGCGCAGGTCGGGATCGCGGTCGAGTTCTCCGTACGCGGCGGCGAGGGCCGACAGCAGGGCGAGATCGGCGGCGTTGCGCTTCTCGGGCCGGTCGAGGACGATCTCGAGCACGTGACCGCGGCGCGCGGCGCGCACGCGTGGGTTCTCGCTCATCGGTCCTCCGCTCGGTCGCGTCCGTCCATCTTGCCCGGTGCACCCGACACTCCCCGGCTCCCGGTCGCGGATTCGGGGTGCTCGCTCAGGCCCCGCGGGCGAGGGCGCCGACGAGGCGGAGGATCGTGGGCAGGTCGTCGACGGCAGCGGCGGGGGAGGAGGGGGCGAAGGAGGTGAGTCCGGCGCCCGCGAGCGGGAACCGCGTTCGCAGCGCCTCGAGGCTCGCCACGAGGCGTCCGGCCGGAACGCCGAACGGGACGGGGTCGAACAGCCCCGCGAGATCGGCCGGATCGAGCACGTCGAGGTCGATGTGCACGTACACCGCGACCGCCCCGGTGGCCTCGACGGCGGCGACGAGCGCCTCCGGATCGAGTTCGTCGGCCGTCAGGCTGCGGGCACCGCGCTCGAGCAGGCCCTCGAGCTCTCCCGGATCGGTCGCCCGCACTCCGGCGAGCACCACGCGGGCGTCGTCGACCCGCTCGTCCGCGCCCGCGCTCAGGAGGCCGACGCCGCGGCCGAGGACGGCCGAGAGGACCATGCCCGAGAAGGCGCCGCTGGGCGAGGTGGCGGGGGTGTTCCCATCCGGATGCGCGTCGAGCCAGACGAGCGCGACCGGGCCGTCGGTCGTGCGGACCGCGTGGCCGACGGCGGCGAACTCGACGCCGCAGTCGCCTCCGATCGTGATCACGGGGCCGGGACGGCCGGCCAGTGCCTCGCGGACGCGCTCCGCGGTCGTCGCGACGGAGGCGTAGCGGCGGATCCCGGTGTCCTGCGCGTCACCCGCCTCGGCGGGGACCTCGACGATGACGGTGGCGGAGGAGGGGAGGTCGCCGCGGATCGCCTCGGCCCCGTCGACGAGGCGCATGGCCCGCGTCGACGCCGAGCCCTGCCACTGCGGGACCACGAGGAAGGACGCCATGCGTCTCAGTCTGGCACGGGGCGGCGCTCGTCCTCAGACCGCGGGCAGCACGCCGAGCGCGGGGTCGGCGCTGGCCGCCGCGGGCGCCTCGGCGGCGGGCGCGTCGGGCCCGTCCAGGTCGACGATCGCCTCGTCGAGAGCGGAGCGCGAGCGCTCGACCGCCCGCCGGGCCTCCTCCAGTGCACCCGCGGGGTCGGCGGCGGCGAGCCGGACCGCGGCGTCGAGCTGCGCGAGCGTCTCCTCCGCGAGGATGCGCGGCGCCGAGGTGATCCGGTCGCCGTGCACGAGCACCAGCAGGCCGACCGCGTCCGCGCCCAGACGGGCGGCCGTGCGGGCGGCCTCGACGAGCAGGAGCTGGCGCTCGGCCTGCGCGTGCGGGTCCCGGTACCCGGCGACGACCGCGTCCAGCGCGGCGTCGGCGTCGAGGAGGAGCGCGAGCACCGCGGCGGGGTCGTGCCCGGTCGACGCCGCGCGCGCCTCGTCGGCGTCGAGCAGGAGCGCCCTGGCGGCGGCTCCGGCGGTCGCGACGTCGGCCGCGGAGGCGACCTGCGCGGTCGTCCGCACGCCGGAGAGGGTGTCGGCCCGGTCGAGGTCGTCCCGCACCGAGCGCTCGAGGCCGCTCAGCTGGGCCTCGGCGCGGGCGAGGAGCGCGGTCATCGCCCCGACGCCGTCGAGAAGGGCCTCGGCGTGCTCCTCCGGGGCGTCGGCGGCGCGGTCCGCGGCCTCGCGCAGCGGGCGCACCTGCCGCTCGGAGGCGAGGCCGGCGAGGACCGAGACGTCGGCACGGGCGCGCTGCAGCCGCTCCGGGAGGGGCGGGGGAGCGGAGGTCACTCCGCGATCGTACGGCCCGCGTGTTACGGACCGTGTCGCCTCCGCTCGACCGTGCTCGCCGGGGTGCGCAGGATGGACGGCATGACCCGCTCGCTCGCCATCGTGGAGGTCGCCCGGACACGGCCCGGACGCGACGAGTACCACGCGTACGTGCAGATCCTGAACGGACGCCTCCTGACCCTCGCCCGCGAGCTGGGCTGGGACGCGCAGCGGTACGCGGCCGAGGACCTCGGCGCCGCCCGGCTGCTCGCCGAGACCGACGGTGCCGACGCGGTCGTGCTGGCCGGCGGCGAGGACATCGCGCCCGAGCGCTACGGAGCCGCCCGCGGCTATCCCGGCGAGGGCCCGCACGCCGAGCGCGCCGACGACGCGCAGATCGCCCTCGTGCACCGCGCTCTCGCCCGCCGCACGCCCCTGCTCGGCATCTGCCGCGGCCTGCAGGTCGTCAACGTCGCCCTCGGCGGCACGCTCGTCCCGGACCTCGGCCCAGACGCCGCGCACGTGAACGCCGCCGCCCCCGCGCACGAGCGGATGCACAGCCACCCGGTGGAGCTCGCCGCGTCCTCGACCCTGGCCGGGCTCTTCGGCGCGGAGGTCCTGGCGGTGCAGAGCGCGCACCACCAGGCAGTCGACCGCCTCGCGCCCGGGCTCGAGATCGTCGCGCGCGCCGACGACGGGGTCGTCGAGGCGATCGAGCACCGTAGCGCCCCGATCGTGGCCGTGCAGTGGCACCCGGAGGATCCGAAGGCCCCCGCGGGCCAGCTCGCGGTGCTCCTCGAGGGCCTCGCACTCGCGACCGCTCAGGGCGCGTTCGCGGCTCCGGCGCTCGCCGCCTGAGCGGCGCGGCGCCTCAGCGGGCCAGCCGCGCCATCCAGGCCTCGATCTCGTCGGCCGAGCGCGGGATGCCGGCCGACAGGTTCTCGACGCCGTCCTCGGTGACCAGCACGTCGTCCTCGATCCGCACGCCGATGCCGCGCAGCTCCTCGGGCACCGTGAGGTCGTCGGGCTGGAAGTACAGGCCGGGCTCGATCGTGAAGACCATGCCGGCCTCGATCACTCCGTCGAGGTACATCTCGCGCCGGGCCTTCGCGCAGTCGTGCACGTCGAGGCCGAGGTGGTGGCTCGTGCCGTGCACCATGTAGCGGCGGTGCTGCTGGTTGTCGGCCTCGAGCGCCTCCTCGGCGCTGACGGGGAGGAGCCCCCACTCCGCCGTGCGGCGGGCGATCACGGCCATGGCGGCGGCGTGCACCTCGCGGAAGCGGATGCCGGGGCGGACGATCGCGAACGCGGCGTCGGCCGCCTCCCGCACCGTCTCGTGCACCCGGCGCTGCGCCTCGGTGTAGACGCCGTCGACCGGGAAGGTGCGGGTGATGTCGGCGGTGTAGTAGCTCTCCTGCTCGACGCCCGCATCCAGAAGGACGAGCTCGCCGGCGCGCACGGGTCCGTCGTTGCGGGTCCAGTGCAGGATGCAGGCGTGCGGACCGGCGGCGGCGATCGTGTCGTAGCCGACCGCGTTGCCGTCGGCGCGGGCGCGGCCGTTGAACACGCCCTCGATCAGGCGCTCGCCGCGCTCGTGGGCGACGATGCGCGGCAGGTCGGCGAGCACGTCCTCGAAGCCCCTGGCGGTCGCGTCGACGGCGGCACGCAGCTCGGCGATCTCGTAGGAGTCCTTCACCAGGCGCAGCTCGCTGAGGTCGCGCTCGAGGGCGGCGTCGGAGTCGTCCGACGTGCGACCGGCGAGGCGCTCGGCGACCAGCGGGTCGGCCTCGCGCAGCACGGCCACGGACACGTCGTCCTGCGCGTCCAGGACCGCGTCCAGCTCGTCGATGCCGCGGGCCTCGAGCCCGAGGTCGGCCGAGACCTGGGCGAGGGAGGGCCGCGGCCCGATCCAGAACTCGCCGATCTCGGGGTTCGCGTAGAACTCGTCGGAGTCGCGGCCGGCGCGCTCGCGGAAGTACAGCACCGCGCTGTGCCCCGACTCGCCGGGCTCGAGCACCAGGACGGCGCCCGGCTCGGAGTCGGCGCCCCAGCCGGTCAGCCAGGTGAAGGCGGAGTGCGCGCGGAACGGGTAGTCGGTGTCGTTCGCCCGCTGCTTGAGCCGGCCCGCGGGGATCACGACGCGCTCGCCGGTGTGCAGCGCCGAGAGGCGCTCGCGCCGGGCGGCGGCGAAGGAGGCCTGCTCGCGCGCGGCGGGCAGCGGCTCGTCCCGCTCGGCCCAGCCGGAGGCGATGAAGTCGCGGAAGCGATCGGAGGCGGGGGTCGTCGAGCGGTTCGCGGTCGCGCGCGGGGTGGGCGCGGCGGCGGGGTCGGGCGTCGGGGTGGTCTGCTCGTCCGTGTTCGTCATGCCCCCATTCTCCTCCTCGTCCGGGGGAGGGGTCAGGACGTCTCCTTGACCAGACCGCGCACCGAGAGCTGGGCGAGGACCGGTCGGTGGTCGCTCCCCGCGTCGTCCCGGTCGTCGACGACGACGTAGCCCGAGACGTCCCAGCGCCCGGAGAAGAGGACGTGGTCGATGGGAGCGCCCAGCGGCGTCGGGAGCGACGCGGGCCAGGTCCCGAGGGCGGCGCCGCGGGCGAGCGACCCGGCGTCGGTGCAGCCGCCGAGGTCCGCCGTGCCGGGCAGGCCGGCCCAGTGGTCGAGGGTCGAGTTGAGATCGCCGACCACGACCACGTCCTCCTCCGTGCTGCAGAGCGCGGCGAGGCGGGAGAGGTCACTGCGCCAGTCGGCCATCAGCGAGGGGATCGGCGGAGCGGCGTGCACGGCGGCGATCACCGGGCGCTCAGGGGTGTCCGGTCGGACGACGAGTGAGGCGAGGGTGCCGGTGGGGGTGCTCTCGGGGTCGACGGAGTAGGCGCCGAGCGACGGCGCGAGCAGCAGCGCCGTGCCGGCCGTGCTCTCGCTCCCCGCCGCGTAGTGCAGGGTCATCGGGCGGCCGGCGGCGCCGAGCGCGGCGGCGATCTCCTGCGCGGGAGCCTCCGACACCTCCACGAGGCTCAGGGCGTCGACCGCGTTCTCGGTCGCGAGTGCGACGACCGTGTCGACGGGCACGGAGTCGAGCGTGTTCCAGGTCAGGATCCGCAGGTCCGCGAGGCGGTGGGCTCGGGGCGGCGAGGAGTCGTCGCCCCGGACGGCCTGCAGACCGGCGAGGACCACCGCGAACGCGACTCCGAGCCCCGCGATCACGAGCGCGAGCCGGCGCACCGGGCGCACCAGCACCGCCACGACGACGAGGACGACGGCCACCGCCACGGCGCCGAGCGCCGTGGCGAGCCGGAACGAGACGAGCTGGGCGAAGGGCGCCTCGCGAGCGAGACCGAAGAACCCCGGCGCGGTCGCCACGAGCAGGACGATCGCCACCGCCGCGGCCACCGCGGTCTTCACCAGTCTCGTCCCCATCCCGGTCAGGGTAGGGCATCCTCCCGGCCTCGGGCGCAGGACGCGCGTCTACGATGGGGGGCATGCATGTCGCGGGAGGCGGGTTCGACCTCCACACCCACTCCCTCGTCTCCGACGGCACGGAACCGCCCGAGGTGCTCGTGCGCGCGGCGGCCGACGCGGGCCTGGCCGGAGTGGCTCTCACCGATCACGACTCCACCGGCGGCTGGGCCGCCGCGATCGACGCGGCCCGCGACTGCGGCATCGAGCTGGTCCCGGGCATGGAGCTCTCGTCGCGCGTCGGCTGGGCGAGCGTGCACGTGCTCGCGTACCTCGTCGATCCGGAGGATCCGGGTCTCGTCGCCGAGACCGCGCGCATCCGCTCGGAGCGGAGGCACCGCGCCGAGGCGATCGTGACCGCGATCTCGGCCGACTACGACCTCACCTGGGACGACGTCCTCGCGCAGACCCGCCCCGGATCCACGATCGGACGCCCGCACATCGCCGACGCCCTCGTCGCCCGCGGCCTCGCCACCGACCGCTCGGCGGCCTTCGCCGGGATCCTCGACTGGCGGGGCGGCTACTACCGCCCGCACTACGCCCCCGACCCGGTCGACGCGGTCCGCCTCGTCCGCGCCGCGGGCGGCGTGCCGGTGATCGCGCACCCGGCGACCAGCACCCGCGGCATCGTCGTCGAGTCGATGCTGCCGGACCTCGTCGACGCCGGGCTGTTCGGCCTCGAGGTCGAGCACCGCGAGAACACGGCGGGCGGCCGGACGCGACTGCGCGAACTCGCCGAGCGCTACGGCCTGGTCACGACCGGGTCGAGCGATTACCACGGCACGGGCAAGCCGAACCGGCTCGGAGAGAACACGACGCCGCGCGCGACGGTCGACGCGATCCGCGCCTCCGCTCGGGGCTGACGCCGACGCTCACCCCGGAGTGAACGCACGAGCCCCCTCGCGCGATCGCTCGCGGAGGGGGCTCGTGAAGGAGTGCGTCAGACCTGCGCGTCGGGGCGCGGGCTGCGGCGGCGCTGGCGCGTCCGGCGGCGCGGCTCGCTGTTGCCGTCGTGGTGCTCCTTGCTCTCGCTCGAGGGCGCCTGGCCGGTCTGCGGTGCGGCGGCCTCGGACTGCTCGCCTGCGCCGCGGGTGCGGCGACGGGGCTCGCGGCCCTCGCGCGGCTCGCGCGGCTCGCGCTGACGGGTGCTGCGCTCGGGCTGCGCGTCGGCCTTCGCCTCGGCGGGGATCGGCGTCGGCTTCAGCCGGCCCTTCGTGCCCACGGGGATGTCGAGGTCGGTGTAGAGGTGCGGCGACGAGGAGTACGTCTCGACCGGGTCGGGCTGGCCGAACTCGAGCGCACGGTTGATGAGGGCCCACTTGTGCAGGTCCTCCCAGTCGACGAACGTGACGGCGATGCCGGTCTTGCCCGCGCGGCCGGTGCGGCCGACGCGGTGCAGGTAGGTCTGGTCGTCGTCCGGGATCGTGTGGTTGATCACGTGGGTGACGTCGTTCACGTCGATGCCGCGGGCGGCGACGTCGGTGGCGATCAGGATGTCCTTCTTGCCGGCCTTGAACGCCGCCATCGCCCGCTCGCGCTGCTCCTGGTTGAGATCGCCGTGCACGGCGGCGGCGTTGAAGCCGCGGTCGTTCAGCTCCTCGACGATGCGGGCCGCGGCGCGCTTGGTGCGGGTGAAGATGACGGTCTTGCCGCGTCCCTCCGACTGCAGGATGCGCGCGATGACCTCGTCCTTGTCGAGCGAGTGCGCCCGGTAGACGATGTGCTTGATGTTGGCCTGCGTGATGCCCTCGTCGGGATCGGTCGCGCGGATGTGGATCGGCTTGTTCATGAAGCGGCGCGCGAGCGCGACGATCGCGCCGGGCATCGTCGCCGAGAACAGCATGGTGTGGCGGGTCTGCGGCGTCTGCGCGAACAGCTTCTCGATGTCCGAGAGGAAGCCCAGGTCGAGCATCTTGTCGGCCTCGTCGAGGACCATCACCTGGACGTTCGCGAGCGACAGCAGTCGCTGACCGGCGAGATCGAGGAGGCGACCCGGGGTCCCGACGACGATCTGCGCGCCGGCCTTGAGCTGCTCGATCTGGCCCTCGTACGCCTTGCCGCCGTAGATCGAGACGATCTTGGTGGGGCGGTTCGAGGCGGCGAGCTCGATGTCCTCGGTCACCTGGACGGCCAGCTCGCGCGTCGGGACGACGATGAGCGCCTTGACGCCCGGCTCCGGGTCGGTGCCCAGCGCCTGGATGAGGGGGAGGCCGAAGCCGAAGGTCTTGCCGGTGCCGGTTTTGGCCTGGCCGATGATGTCCTGCTTCTGCAGGGCCAGGGGGATCGTCTGCTCCTGGATGGGGAACGGCTCGAGGATGCCCTTGGAGGCGAGTGCGGCGACGATGTCGTCGTCGATGTTGAGATCGGAGAAAGTCACGGGAGTGAAGCGCCTGTCGTGTCGAACGGTCTACGCCCCTGTACGACTCCGGGCGCAGGGTCACCGATCCAGCGCCGGTGACATCCCGGCGAGTCTACCGCCACGCTCTCTCCGCGGCCCCGAAGGCGGCGGCGGGGCGCACCGCCCGCGCTCTAAGCTGGGCGAATGGCAGCCTGGTTCCGACGCCGACGTCCCTCCGGAGAGGCCCCGCGTCTGACCCCGCGGGGCGAGTCCGCCAAGCGCGACCGCGTCGACCTGGCGGATCTGACCCCCGAGGTGCTGCCCTACCTCGGGCAGGTCGCCTACCTGCAGCTCGCGATCTTCGAGGCGCTCGCCCGAGCCGTCGCCGACACCGACGACCTCGCCGACAAGGAGGCGATCTCGGCCGCGGCCGGCACCGCGCTCTCGAAGCACCACGCGGTGGTCGCCGAGCTCCGCCGGCGCGAGGTGGAGCCGGGCGAGGCGATGGCGCCGTTCCGCCCCGCGATCGACACGTTCGAGCGGCTGACCCGCGGAGCGGACCTGCACGAGACGCTCCTCTCGGCCTACATCACGGCCGGGCTGCTCGACGACTTCTTCATCCGCCTGACCGGGGGGCTCCCGAACGACGTGGGCCCGCGGATCGCCCAGACGCTGGGCGCGGACACCGGCATCGACGGGCTGATCACCATCCTGCGCCGCGAGATCGCCGCCGACGAGCGCCTCGGCTCGCGCCTGGCGGTCTGGGGCCGCCGCCTGGTGGGAGACACCCTGCTCGTCGCGCGCTCGGCGCTGATGGGGTCGGGCAACCCCGACTCGGACGAGTCGCGCATCGAGCCGGTGTTCACCGAGCTGATCGCCTCGCACACCCGGCGGATGGACGCGCTCGGGCTGACCGCCTGAGCCGCCGGCGTCACTCCGCCGAGAAGCCGGGCACGTCGGCGAGCGTCGCGATCGTGCGCTGCCGCCCCCACTCGACGTGCGCGTGAGCCACGGAGGAGGCGAGGCCCGCGTCCCCCGCGGCGACCGCCTCCGCCAGACGCACGTGCTCCTCGTGGCGCACGCGCGGCTCCGCCTGGATGTTCGCGATGTTGAGGCGGTTGCTCCGCTCGTCCAGCGGCCCCATGGTCGAGATCAGCAGCCGGTTGCCGGCGATCGCCTCAATCGCGCCGTGGATGCGGCCGCTCTCGGAGTGGAACCGCGCGAGGTCTCCGTCGGCGAGGGCCGTGCTCGCGTCCGTGACGACGGCGACGAGCGCTGTGGCATCGGCACCGCGGGACACCGCTTCGGCGGCCTTCCGCGCCACGAGGGGCTCGAGCGCCGAGCGGATGTCGTAGAGCTCGTCGACGTCGCGTCGCGTGACGATCGTCACGACGGCGGTGCTCCGAGGCCGCACGGTGACAAGGCCGGCCAGCTCGAGCCAGGGGAGGGCCTCGCGGATCGGGACGCGCGAGACGGCCAGCTCGGCGGCGAGATCGCGCTCCCGGATCGGCTCCCCGGCGGGGAGCCTGCCGTCGAGGATCCTGCGGCGCAGCTCCTCGTAGACGGTCTGCGACATCGTCTTCGCCGGGCTCTTCTCGACCATGGCGCCTCCTCGGGTCTACCTGTGCGGGTGGGGCCAGGGTAGCGGGCGTCGCGATCGCCAGCCGTAACAGCGATTTCACGCGGCCGAAACACGCGGGTGGGAGCGCGACCGTACCGTTAGCGAGGTGCTTCGGTATACCGAGCGCCTCCCTGACTCCGTTCGAAAGGATCCGCCCATGAGCACCGTCACGAACCCTCCGCACTCGACGACGATGGGGGACCGCATCGAGGCCGCCTACTCGCGCATCGGAGTCACGAGCGCGCACGTCGGCATCGTCGCGATGATCCTGTTCGGCGTGTTCTTCGACGCGATCGAGCAGAACACGGTCGGAGTCGCCGGGCCGGTGCTTGCCGCGGACTGGGGCCTGGCCGGGGCGCAGCTCGGTCTGCTCAACACCGCGACGTTCACCGCCGTGGCGCTCGGCCGCGTGCTCGCGGGAGTCGTGATGGACCGGGTCGGCCGGCGGACCCTCCTGGGCGCGAACCTGATGGTCTTCGCGGTCGGCAGCCTGCTCTGCGCCCTCGCGCCGAGCTACGAGATCCTCGTCGCGGCGCGCTTCCTCGTGGGCCTCGGGCTCGGCGGCGAGATCGCGACCGCCGTGATCATGCTCGCGGAGTTCTTCTCGGCCAAGCACCGCGGGACGGCAGTCGGTCTCATCAACGTCGCGGCGGCCGGGCTGGGCAACATGCTCGCCCCGCTGTTCGGAGTCATCGTCTTCACGGTGTTCACGGGCGACGACCGCTGGCGCTGGCTCTTCGGCCTCTTGGTGATCCCCGCCCTCGCCGTCGTGGTCTACCGCCGAGCGCTGCCCGAGACGCCCCGCTACCTCGCGGCCCGCGGACGCGTCGCCGAGGCGAACACGGTCGTCAACCGTCTGGCCCAGGGGCGGCTGCACCGGCCGCTGAACGAGGAGATCGACTACCTCGGTGCTGCCGAGACCGCAACGACCGCGGCCGTGGCGACTCCGCGCTGGACCGAGCTCTTCGGCCGGCGCCACCGCCGCACGACGATCGCCCTCGGAGTGGCGGTGTGCATGTCGTACGCCGCGCAGATCTCGATGCTCACGCTCATCCCGCTGATCCTCACGTCCCGCGGCTTCGACATCACCAGTGCGCTCTGGTATACCCTCGTCATGCAGTCGGGCTCCCTGGTCGGAGCGCTCGTGGCCGCTCTCGCCGCCCGCCGCCTGCCCCGCAAGCTCACGCTCACGGTCGCCGCGATCCTCGGAGTCGGGGCGGGACTGGGCTTCGGCTTCCTCGGCACGACCGTCGCCCTCGTGCTGATGTTCGGCTTCCTCTTCAACTTCTCGGTGATCGTGCTCAACACCACCATCTGGCTGTTCGCCCCGGAGCAGTACCCGACGCGGATCCGCGGGCTCGGCACCTCCGTCATCCTCGCGCTCGGGTCGCTCTCGGGAGGCCTGTTCCCGCTCCTGGCGGGAGCGGTGCTGGACGCCTCCGGGGTCGGCGGCATGTTCGCCCTGCTCGCGGGCCTCTTCGCGATCTGCGCGATCGCCGTGCAGTTCCCCCGCGAGACGGTCGGCCGCCCGATGGCGGAGGACTGAACCGTGCGCACCCTCGTCGTGCTGAACCCGAACACCTCCGCGACCACCACGCGGCTGCTCGTGGGCATCGCCCGGGATGCGGTGCGGGGCCTGGACGTCCGGATCGCGGGGGAGACGGCGGCGAGGGGACCGCGGATCATCACCGATCCGGTCGCGCTCGCGGCCGCGGCGGGCGAGGTCGTGGCGGCGGCCCGGCGCTCGGTTCTGTCGCACGCACCCGACGCCCTCGTCGTGGCAGCGTTCGGCGATCCTGGTGCGGAGGGGGCGGCCCGCGCGACGGGGCTCCCGGTGATCGGGATCGGCGCCGCTGCGGTGCGCGCGGCGGGGCTCGGCGGCCGTCGGTTCGCGATCGCGACGACGACGGCCCGGCTCGAGACGACGCTCCGTTCCTTGGTCGTCTCGGCGGGGCGGTCGGAGGACTACGTCGGGTGCTTCCTGACGGAGACGGCGGCGGAGGAGCTCGAGGACCCCGAGCGCCTGCTCATCGAGCTCCGCGGCGCCGTGCTGCGCGCCGAGGCGGCCGGCGCGGAGGCGGTGATCATCGGCGGAGGACCGCTGAGTGCGGCGGCGCAGGTGCTCGTCGCGGAGTTCACCGGTCGGCTGCCGATCGTCGAGCCGATCCGGGCCGCCGTGGCGGAGGCGCTGCTCGCGACGGAGGTCGCGGCGCCGGTCTGACCCCCCCACGGACCACGAACGGCGCGGGAGTCCAGGACTCCAGCGCCGTTCGTTCGTGTCGTGGTCCGCCTAGGGGGTGGCGCGCCCAGCCAGCATCGCCTCGAGCGAGGCGTCGTCGCGGCGGGCGCGCGATCGGCCCAGCACGAGGTCGACGACGATCACGGCGACCGCGGTGAGCGCCAGGACGAGGACCCAGATCAGGCCGCCGTCCCAGGGCAGCCCCGCCCAGGTCAGCGCGACCCAGAGCACCGCGGCGACGACTCCGCCGACCGCGGGCACGAGCACCGAGCCGTGCAGGTGGCGGTGCGGCAGCGAGTACCGGGCGGCGAGGCCCAGCAGGACCCCGCCGATGCCGATGAAGAGGAGCTCCACGTCGTGCTCGGGAAGGGCTTAAGCGACGAAGCCGACGCGGCGCGACTCTTCCGAGCCGAGCTCGACGAACGCGATGGTGTCGGTGGGGACGATGTAGATCTTGCCCTTCTCGTCGCGCAGGCGCAGGACCTTCGCACCGGCCTCGAGAGCGGTGGTGACCGTCTTCTCGACCTCGGTCGCGGACATCGAGGACTCGAAGTTGAGCTCTCGCGGGGTGTTGACGATTCCGATACGGATTTCCACCAGCAGTTGCCTTTCGGGAGGAGGGACGTGGCTGTCACGATACGGCACCGTGCCGAGGCCCCGACGCGGGTTTCGCGCTGAGCGGACCGGGGGCGCGAGCTGCCGCGCCGCGGGCGCCGGGCAGTGTCGGCGGTGTTGGCTAGCGTGGTCGCGTGCCCGCTCCTGGAACCCCCTCCGCCCCTGCCGTCTCCGTCGAGGAGCGGCCGGAGGCCGGCGCACGGATCGAGCTCGACGCCTCGCAGCGAGCCGTTCTGGCACTGCCGGACGGACGCAGCGCCGCCGTGCTCGGAGCGCCGGGTTCGGGCAAGACGACGACGATCGTCGAACTCGTGGCCGAGCGGGTCCTCGAGCGCGGCTACGCCCCCGAGTCCGTCGCCGTCCTCGCCGCGAGCCGCACCGCCGCCACCTCCCTCCGCGACGTCCTCGCCCTCCGACTCGACGTGCCGACGCGCGGGCCCCTGGCGCGCACCGCGACGTCGCTGGCGTTCGAGGCGGTCACCGCCTCCGCCAAGGAGCTCGGCATCGAGCGGCCGACGCTGCTCACCGGCGGCGAGCAGGACGTCCTCCTGTCGGAGCTGATCGAGGGGCACCTGGCCGAGGGCACCGGGCCGCGCTGGCCGGACGGG
The DNA here is from genome assembly GCF_920939495.1 of Rathayibacter sp. Leaf248. Taxonomy (NCBI): domain Bacteria; kingdom Bacillati; phylum Actinomycetota; class Actinomycetes; order Micrococcales; family Microbacteriaceae; genus Rathayibacter; species Rathayibacter sp. Leaf248. Next base: position 852,952 of record NZ_CAKLAV010000002.1, read on the forward strand.
TTCGGCCCCGAGGTGCTCCGGCTCCGCACCTTCCGCACGGAGCTGCGCGAGTTCGGGATGCGGGCGACCGAGCACGGGCTCGACACCGCGGCGATCCGGGCGCTCGCGGTCGACGCCGAGCGCGGCGAGTGGGCGGCGGCCGCCGAGTTGATCGACGAGTTCCGCGAGGTCGTCGACTGGATGTCGCCGGACGTCGGCACGAAGCTCGACGCCGCCGAGTTCGCCGCGTTCGCGGCCGAGACCATCCGCGGCGGAGGCGGGGGCGGGCGGATCACCGCGCTGCGACTCGTGGTCGTCGACGACCTGCAGGAGGCGAGCGAGTCGACCGTCGTGCTGCTGCGCGCCCTCGCCGCGCGCGGGGTGACGATCATCGCGTTCGGCGACCCCGACGTGGCGACCAGCGCCTACCGGGGCGCCTCCTCCGACACCCTCGGCCGCTTCTCCGCGAGCATCGGTGTCCGCGACGCCGAGACGCTCGTCCTCGAGCGGGTCCACCGGCATCCGGCCTCGCTGCGGGCGCTGGTCTCGCGGGCGACCCAGCGCATCGGAGCGGCGGCGGCCGGCCGCCAGCGCGCGGCCGGCGCCGACGCCGACGCTCCGAGCGCCCCCGCGCCGGTCCTCGTGCTGCAGGCGCCGACGGCAGCGCGCGAGGCCGCGACACTGGCGCGGCTGCTGCACGAGCGAAGGCTGCGCGACGGAGTGCCGTGGCACCGCATGGCCGTGGTCGTGCGCTCGGGAGCGGCGGTGCAGCCGCTCGTGAAGGCGCTCGCCGTGGCCGAGGTGCCGGTGCGCTCGGTCCTCGCCGGCCGCGCGCTCCGCGACGACCACGCGGCCCGATCGCTGCTCGTGCTGGTCGGCGTCGCCATCGGCGAGCGGCCCCTCGATGCCGCGCTCGCCGCCGAGCTCCTGCTCGGGCCGTTCGGCGGCGTCGACCGGCTGGGCCTGCGCCGACTCCGGCTCGCCCTGCGTGCCGAGGAGCTCGCGGGCGACGGGATCCGCCCGAGCGACGCCCTGCTCGTCGAGGCGCTCTCGGCCCCCGGCCGCTTCGCGACCATCGACTCCGGCCCCGCGCGGCAGGCCGAGCGCCTGGCGGTGACGATCGACCGGGTCCGGCGGCTGCACGACGACCACGGCTCGATCGAGGAGCTGCTCTGGTCGGCCTGGGAGTCGAGCCGGGTCGCGACGTCCTGGCGCGAACTGGCGCTCGGCACCGGGCTCACGGCCGCCGAGGCGAACCGCAACCTCGACGGCGTGGTCGCCCTCTTCAGCGCGGCCCGCCGCTTCGTCGAGCGCGCCGCGGCGTCCTCGGCGGTCGGCTTCGTCACCGAGATCCTCGAGGCCGAGGTGCCGGAGGACACCCTCGCGCCGCGCTCCGTCGACGACGCAGTACTGATCGGCACGCCCTCCTCCGTCGTCGGGCTCGAGTTCGACGTGGTGGTCGTCGCGCGGCTCCAGGACGGCGTCTGGCCCAACCTCCGCCAGCGCGGCTCCCTCCTGGATCCCGACGGGCTGGTCCGCGCCGCGCGCGGCGAGGGAGGGCTGCCGCTCGACGGGCGCAAGGCCACCCTCGACGACGAGCTGCGGATGTTCGCGCTCGCCGCCTCCCGCGCGCGCCGCCAGCTCGTGCTCAGCGCGGTGGCCGGCGAGGACGAGACCCCGTCCCTCTTCTTCCGGCTGACGCCGCCCGATGTGCCCCACCTCGACGCCGCCTCGGCGGTGCCCCTCACCCTGCGGGGAGCGGTCGCGGCGCTGCGGCGCACGGCCACCACCCCGAACTCGCCCGACGCCCCGGCGGCCATCCGCGGGCTGCGGGCGCTGGCGCTCGCCGAGGTTCCCGGCGCCGATCCGGTCTCCTGGTACGGGGTCCTCGAGCCCTCGACCAGCGAGCCGCTGTTCGAGCTCGACGACCCGGAGCGACCGGTGTCGGTCTCACCCAGCCGACTCGAGGCGTTCGAGAGCTCGCCGCTCAACTGGTTCGTCGACGCGGTGTCCGGATCGACGACGAGCACGGCGATGGGCGTCGGCACGCTCGTGCACTGGGTGCTCGAGAACGCGGCCGAGCCCGACACCGAGACCCTGTGGGCGCAGCTCGAGTCGCGCTGGCCCGAGCTCGTCTTCGAGTCGCCCTGGCTCGGCGAGCGGCAGAAGCGGCTGACCCGACGGCTGGTCGAGGGGCTCGCCGAGTACCTCGTCGATTTCCGCGAGGCGGGGGGAGAGGTCCTCGGCCGCGAGCAGCAGTTCGAGATCGGAGTGCCGCCGGCCCGCGTACGAGGCTCGATCGACCGCGTCGAGCGCTCGGCCGACGGCTCCGTGACCATCGTCGACCTCAAGACCGGCCGCAGCATCCCTCCGCAGGCCGCGGTCGCGGAGCACGCCCAGCTCGGCAGCTACCAGCTCGCGGTCGCGAGCGGGGCCATCGAGGCGGCGGGCTCGGCCGAGCGGGGCGGCGCGAAGCTCCTCTTCGTCTCGGGCGGGGTGCGAGGCAGGCGCTACCGGGAGGTGGTGCAGCCGCGCTTCGGCGAGGAGGAGCTCGAGCGCCTGCGCGAACGGGTGCGGGCCGCGGCGACCGGCATGGCCGCGCCGGCCTTCTCGGGCCTGCTCGACGCCGTGCCGTTCTCGCCGGGGGATGCCCTGCGCTACCGCCAGCACGCCGTGCCGGAGGTCTCGGGGGACGGCACCCTCGCGCTCGACGAGGTCGAGCCCGACGACGGCTCCGATGAGGACCGGACGGAGGTGTCCGCGTGATCGACGCCCTCACCATCGCCGAGAAGCTCGACCTCCGCCCGCCGACGGCCGAGCAGCGCGCCGTGATCGAGGCGCCGCTCGCCCCTGCGCTCGTCGTCGCCGGAGCGGGGAGCGGCAAGACCGAGACCATGGCAAACCGCGTGCTGTGGCTCCTCGCCAACGGTCTCGCCGCCCCCTCCGAGGTGCTCGGACTGACGTTCACCCGCAAGGCGGCCGCCGAGCTCGGCGAGCGGATCGGTCGGCGCATCGACCAGCTCGGCGCGGCGGGGCTCCTCCCGCTCGCGGAGGGTCAGACCGAGCCGGATCCCTTCGACGCCGCGACGGTCTCCACCTACAACGCCTTCGCCAACACGATCTTCCGAGACAACGCCGCGCTGATCGGGCGGGAGGGCGACGCGACGGTGCTGTCCGAGGCCTCGGCCTGGCATCTGGCGCGCGGAGTGGTCGCCGACACGTCCGACCCGCGCATCCTCGACGTCGAGGCGAACATCGACCGCCTCACCGACCTCGTCATCGCCCTCGCGCACGACCTCGCCGACAACCTGGCCGACCCGGCCGCCGTCGCGGGCTTCGCCGAGGACTTCGTGCGGATCGCCGAGCTGCCCCGGGGCTCGAAGGGGAGCGGTGTCTACCGCGAGGTCGAGAAGGCCGTTCAGGCGGTCGGCGCGCTGCCCGTGCTCACCTCCCTCGCCGAGCGCTTCCAGGAGGCGAAGGCCGAGCGCGGCTTCGTCGAGTTCTCGGACCAGGTCGCCCTGGCGCTGCGGATCACCGAGCGGGTGCCGAAGCTCATCGACGAGCACCGCGCGCGCTACCGGGTCGTGCTGCTGGACGAGTACCAGGACACCTCCGTCCTGCAGACCCGCCTGCTCTCGCGCCTGTTCGCCGGGCAGGGCGTCATGGCGGTCGGCGACCCCCACCAGTCGATCTACGGCTGGCGAGGCGCGAGCGCCGAGGGTCTCGGCCGGTTCGGAGTCGACTTCGGCTCGGCGGCGCGCTTCTCGCTCAGCATGAGCTGGCGCAACGGCCATCGCGTCCTCGCCGCGGCGAACGCGATCGTCCGGCCGCTCGAGGCGACCAGCGGAGTGGCGGTCGACCGGCTCGAGGCCGGTCCCGCCGCGAGCGGGCACCCCGTCGAGCTGACCTTCCCCGAGACCATCGAGGACGAGGCCGACGACGTCGCCCGCTGGTTCGCGGGCCGGCTCGCCGAGAACCCCGAGCCGCCGTCGGCCGCCGCCCTCTTCCGCGTCCGCGCCCACATGGACCGCTTCGCGGCGGCCCTGGCGAAGCACGGCGTGCGGTACCACATCCTCGGGATCGGGGGGCTGCTCCGCCAACCCGAGATCGCCGATCTGGTCGCGGCCCTCACCGTGGTGGAGGACCCGGCCGCCGGCAGCGAGCTCGTCCGCCTCCTCGCCGGCGCGCGCTGGCGGATCGGGGTCAGGGATCTCCGCGCCCTGCGCGACCTCGCCTCCTGGCTCGCGTCGCGCGACCACGCGCACCGGCTGCTGCCCGAGGACGTCCGCGAGAGGATGCGCGCCTCCGTCACCGAGGGCGAGGGCGGCTCGATCATCGAGGCGCTCGATTTCATCGCCTCGCGCCGCCCGGGCGAGGACGGCAGGCTCGACCACTCCGCCCTCTCGGCCTTCAGCGAGCAGGGTCTCGCCCGGATGCACGACGCGGGCACGCTCTTCGCCCGGCTCCGGGCCCGGGCCGGACTCGACCTGCTCGACTTCGTCACCCTCGTCGAGCAGGAGCTCGGCCTCGACATCGAGGTGGAGGCGAACGAGTCGCGCAGCGACGGCCGCGCGAACCTCGAGGCCTTCCGCGAGGGCGTCGCCGGCTACCTGCAGACCGACGACCGGGGCGGCGGCACCGGGTCCTCGCTCCGCGGCTTCCTCCGCTGGCTGGTCCTCGCCGACAAGCGCGACGGCCTGGCGCCCCGACCGGAGGATCCGGAGCCGGGAACGGTGCAGCTGCTGACGATCCACGGCTCGAAGGGCCTCGAGTGGGACCTCGTCGCGGTGCCGCGGATGGTCGACGGCGAGCTCCCGGGTACGCCGGTCGAGGGCTTCCGTGGCTGGGTGCGGCTGGGCGCCATGCCCTACGCCTTCCGTGGCGACGCGGCCGAGCTGCCCGATCTCGACTGGCGCACCGCCGAGACGCAGAAGGACGTCGTCGACGCGATCGGCGAGTTCGGCGACACCCTGCGCGAGCGCAACGAGTCCGAGGAGCGGCGCCTCGCCTACGTCGCCGTGACCCGCGCCCGCCACCACCTGCTGCTGAGCGGATCGTGGTGGGCGGGGCAGTCCAAGCCCCGCGGGCCCGGTGTGTTCCTCCGCGACCTGGCCGAGGCCGGCACGATCCCCGAGCTCCCCGTCGAGCCCTCCCACCTCGAGAACCCCCTCGAGCGCGCCCCGCGCACCTTCCGCTGGCCGCACGATCCGCTCGGATCGCGCGGGGAGCGCGTGCGCGCTGCCGCCGAGCGGGTGCGGATCGCCGAGCCGGGGCTCGAGGGCCCGCGCGGCGACGACATCCGGCTGCTGCTCGCCGAGCGCGCCGTGCGACTCGCCGGCGGGGAGCGCGTCGCGCTGCCCGTGCGCATCCCCGCCTCGCGCTTCAAGGACGTCATCAGCGCGCCGGAGGAGGTCGCCGCCCAGCTGCGCCGGCCGATGCCCGAGCGCCCGTACCGCCAGACCCGGCTCGGCACGACGTTCCACTCCTGGGTCGAGAACCGCTTCGGCGTCCAGGGCGAGGCTGAGGCGGTCGACACGTTCCCCGACGAGCTCGACGACCTCGGCGGGGCGAGCGTCGAGCAGGAGCGGCTCGCCGCCCTCGTCGAGACCTTCGAGCACTCGGAGTGGGCGACCCGCCGCCCGGAGGCCGTCGAGATCGAGATCCACCTGCAGCTCGCCGAGCACGTCGTCGTCTGCAAGATCGACGCTGTCTACCCCGTCGCAGGCGGCTACCAGATCGTCGACTGGAAGACCGGCCGCGCCCCGAAGGACGCGGCCGACCTCGAGCTGAAGCAGTTCCAGCTCGCGCTCTACCGGCTGGCCTTCGCGAAGTGGAAGGGCGTGCCGCTCGAGAGCATCGACGCCGTCTTCTACTTCGTGGCCGACGACCTGGTGCTGCGACCCGAGCGGTTCTACTCGGAGCGGGAGCTCTCGGAGTCGCTCTCCTCGGCCCTCGGGGCGAGGCCGCGGCCGTGAGCCGAGGCGCCGGTCCGGGCGCCGGGCGTGCGGTTCAGCAGCTCCTCGACCTCCGAGACCTCGAGCACCGGGCCCGTGTCGGACGACAGCGGGGCGGAGAGGTCGCCGAGCACGCTGTCGACGAGCGTGTCGAGCATCGCCACCGCGTCGTCGACGATCGCGGAGTCGTCGGTCTCGGTGCCGTGCAGCAGCCAGCGCGCCAGCTCGAGCTCGGCGTAGAGCTGCGCCCGCTGGCGCAGGGTCCGGTCGACCGCTCCCGCGCGCATCCGCGAGTAGGCGGCGAAGGCGGTGCCGGCTCCGGGGGCGCTCAGCAGCCAGTGCAGATCGCGCGCCGGGTCGCCGACGCGCAGCGCCGCCCAGCCCAGCACCGCGGTGACGACCTCGCCCGAGCGCAGGAAGGAGTCCGACGTCATCGAGCCGTTCACCACGGTCGGGTCGAACTGCCAGAGCGACTCGTCCGAGGACGCCGTCTCCCAGCGCGCGACGAGCGCCGCGGGGACGTGCCCGGTGTCGGCGGCGCGCTCGATCACGGCGACCGTCTCGTTCACGCTGTCGCGGGCGGTCGAGACGGGCAGGCCCGCCTCCTGCACGAACGACGCCGGCAGCGAGTGGATCGCTCCGATCGCGCGACCGATCGAGTCGGCGAGCCCGCTCGCCGGGGCCACGTCGTCGATGAGGACGCGGTCGCCGTCGAGGAACTCGTAGACCACGGCCCGGGTGCCGTCGAAGGGCGCCTGCCCGACGCTCGTGTGGAGGTCGAACGGCAGGCGGCTGCGGATCCCCGCGGTCAGCGCGCGCAGCGCGACGAGGTCGCCGAGCTGCTCCTGCTCGGCCAGGGGCGAGGTCGGCACGCGCACGAGGAGCCGGGCCCCCTCGCGGGTCGAGAGCAGGGCGGAGTCGAAGTCCCCGTGGGTCGAGTGGGTGAACGCGCGCGCGGTCCGGACGTCGAGGCCCTCGACGGCCGAAGTGGCCAGCGCGGCTAGAGTGAGATGGGATCTGGCCATGGCTCCAGGTTAGGTCGCTCCGCCCCCGACCGGCCCGTCCGCCACGCGCTCTCCCGCCGATGCCGTGCTCGGGAGACGGCTCCGGCCCAGCGGCTCCGCCCGACCCTTCCCGCGCCTCCCGATCCCGCGGCACCGCCTCCTGGAAAGAGCTCCGAATGACCACGCCCTTCATCGAACGCCTCCCGCTCGCCCGCCAGGCCGTCGATCGCGACTACCTCACCCGCGCCCGTCCGGATCTCTACGACGAGCTGCTCGCCGATCCCGCCACCCGGGTCCTCGCTCTGCGGAAGGATCGCGCCCTCGTCGACGGCGACGCCCTCGCCCTGCAGAGCGCGAGCGCGGTCACGGCCGGCACCCTCCGCGTCTACCTCGGCCGCACCACCGTCGACGCCCCGGGTGAGCCCGCGGGCACGCCCGTCGTCGCCACGGTCCTCACCGAGGCCGCCGCGCTCGAGCTCGAGCCGGACGAGGAGCGCTGGAGCGCGCTGCGCCCGATCGCCGAGCGCCTCAGCCGCCGCGACGCCGGCCTCTTCACCGAGGCGCTCGCGATCGCCAACTGGCACGCCTCCCACGCCTACTCTCCGCGCAACGGCGACCCGACGGTCGTGGAGCAGGGCGGCTGGGTGCGCCGCTCGCCCACAGACGGCAGCCAGGTCTTCCCGCGCACCGACCCCGCGATCATCGTCTGCGTCCTCGACGCCGACGACCGCCTGCTGCTCGGCTCGAACGCGATGTGGGGGGCCGACCGCTTCTCGCTCCTCGCCGGCTTCGTCGAGCCGGGGGAGTCCCTCGAGGCCGCCGTCGTCCGCGAGATCTTCGAGGAGTCGGGCATGCGCGTCGTCGATCCCGTCTACCTCGGTTCGCAGCCGTGGCCGTTCCCCGCCTCGTTGATGGTCGGCTTCACCGCCCGCCTCGCGCCCGACCAGGAGCCGGCCGCGCTGCTCCCCGACGGCGAGGAGATCGTCGACCTCCGCTGGTTCACCCGCGACCAGCTGCGCGACTCGCTCGAGTCGGTCCTGCTGCCGGGCCGCTCCTCCATCGCCCGCGCCATGATCGAGGACTGGTACGGGGGCGAGCTCGAGAACGGGCCCATCGCGTGAGCCTGCTCGACGGACTCGACGAGGGGCAGCGCGAGGCGGCGGAGGCGCTGCTCGGCCCGGTCTGCGTGCTCGCGGGAGCGGGCACGGGCAAGACCCGCACCATCACGCACCGCATCGCCCACGGCGTCGCGACCGGCGTCTACACGCCGAGCCGGGTGATGGCGCTGACCTTCACGAGCCGGTCCGCAGCGGAGCTGCGCTCGCGCCTGCGCGTCCTCGGCGCCGGGGGAGTGCAGGCCCGCACGTTCCACGCCGCGGCGCTGTCGCAGCTGGGTTACTTCTGGCCCCAGCTCGTCGGCGGAACGATGCCGCAGCTGCTCGACGGCAAGGCCCGCCTGCTCGGCCACGCCGCCGAGCGGCTCCGGCTGAAGCTCGACACCGCGACGCTGCGCGACCTCTCGGCCGAGATCGAGTGGCGGAAGGTCTCGGCGCTGTCGCTCGAGCAGTACGCCGTCGCGGCCCGGACCCGTGCGCTCCCCGGTCGGCTGACGCTCGAGCAGACCGTCGCCCTCGTCGACGAGTACGAGGGGCTGAAGGACCAGCGCCGCCAGATCGACTTCGAGGACGTCCTGCTCGTCACTGCGGGCATGCTCGAGTCGGAGCCCGCGATGGCCATGCAGGTCCGCGAGCAGTACCGCTTCTTCGTCGTCGACGAGTACCAGGACGTCAACCCGCTCCAGCAGCGCCTGCTCGAGCTGTGGCTCGGCGACCGCAGCGACCTGTGCGTCGTGGGCGACGCGAGTCAGACCATCTACTCCTTCGCCGGCGCCCGCGCCGACTACCTCCTCGACTTCCCGGGCCACTGGCCCTCCGCCACCGTGGTGCGGCTCGAGGAGAACTACCGCTCCGCGACTCCGATCGTGCAGACGGCGAACCGCCTGATGCGCGGTCGCCCCGGCGCGCTCGTCCTGCACGCCGTCGAGAAGGGCGAGGCGCCCGAGCCCTCCATCGATGCCTACCCCGACGACATCGCGGAGGCGCGCGGCGTGGCCGAGCGGGTCGCCGCCGACATCCAGGCGGGCGTCCGCCCCTCCGACATCGCGATCCTCTTCCGCACGAACTCGCAGTCGGCGGTGCTCGAGCACGCGCTCACCGAGCGCGGCGTCAGCGCGCACATGCGCGGCGGCAAGCGCTTCTTCGACCTGCCCGAGGTGAAGCAGGCGGTCATGCAGCTGCGCGCCGCCTCGGTCTCGATCGCCGGCGAGCCCCTCTTCAAGTCGGTCAGCGACGTCCTCCGCTCGCTCGGCTGGAGCGCCGAGCCGCCGTCGGCCCCCGGCGCCGTCCGCGATCGCTGGGAGTCGCTCGACACCCTCGCCCGCCTGGTCGACGAGGCCCCCGCGGGCTGGAGCTTCCGGCAGTTCACCGACGACCTCCTCGCCCGCCAGCAGGTGCACCACGAGCCCGACCGGGCGGCGGTGACCCTCGCGACCATCCACTCCGCGAAGGGCCTGGAGTGGGAGTCGGTCCACCTGATGGGCCTGTCGGAGGGGCTGCTGCCGATCTCGTACGCGAGCGGTCTCGAGGGCATCGACGAGGAGCGGCGACTCCTCTACGTCGGCATCACCCGCGCCCGCAGGCGGTTGCGCCTGTCGTGGTCGCGCTCGACCGTGGGCCGCGTCACGAGGCGGGAGCCGTCGCGGTTCCTGGAAGAGCTCGGCACGCGCACTCGCGGTGCGGCTCCAGCCTCCGCTCGCTGAAGCCGCCCGAGGCGTCGGAGTAGGTGCGCTCGCTCTCGCGCAGCGCCGTTGATCCCGCGAGGACCCGGCGGAGCACCGCATCGGCCGCCACCACGGCGATCGAGGCGCTGGCGAGGCCCGTCCTGGTCGGGGCGCGGCGGCCGAGCACCTGGATCACGAGCCGCGGCCACTCGGGGTCGAAGTCGATGCGGTCGCGCTCGGCGCAGTGCAGGCAGGGCCCCGCGCCCGGCTCGACCAGCGGACCGACCCGGACGGCCTCGTCGCCGAAGACCACCGCGAGGTGGGGGACGTCCGCCGCCAGCCAGTGCGCCGCCCGTGCGGGAGCGACGGCGAAGTCGGCGAGGAGCACCGCCACGTCCGGGACCTCGTCCTCCGCCACCAGCTCGCAGCCTTCGCCGCGCAGCAGGGTGCGCAGGGCGTCCGCCGCGGCTCCATCGCCCTCGACGACGACGCGCGGCGCCGGCGGCGGGGCGGGGGAGACGTTGCGGGAGAGCACCGGGCGCAGCGTCTCGAGCAGGTCGTCGATCCGGTCGTCGGAGGCGCCCGCCCGTCGCGCGATCAGCCGAGCGGTGCCGGCGCTCGTCCCGACCCGCAGGGCGTGCAGCAGCAGCTCCTCCGCGTAGCCGACGCCCTCGAGGACCGCGTGCGGGCGGTCGAGGCCGATCTGCACCGCGGTCGCGGAGCGCCAGAGGACGGGGAGTCGGGGATCGAGCCGGAGGACCATGCCGAGAGCATGGCCGAAACGACGGAGGGGCCCGCGGAGTTCTCCACAGGCCCCTCGCGCGTCGTCGGATCAGACGGGACGGTCGCCCGTCGGGCCGGTGCCGTCCTCGGAGGAGGCGTCGGGCGTCCCGCCGTTCAGGAGCTCCTCGAGCGCGAGGTCCATCTCGTCCGGCTCCGGAGTCTCGCCCCGGGCCTCCGCGCTGAGCCGCGCCACGAGGCGGCTCGGGTCGTCCAGGTCCTCGGAGCCGGGCAGCAGGTCGGGGTGCGACCACAGGCTGTCGCGCGCCTCCGCTCCGACCGCGTCGGTGACGGCCTGCCACATGGCGGCGGCGTCGCGCAGACGCCGCGGCCGGAGCTCCAGGCCCACGAGGGTCGCGAACGCCGACTCGGCCGGCCCCCCGGAGGCGCGGCGGCGGCGGACGGTCTCGGCGATCGCTCCGGCACTGGGCAGGCGCGTCGTCGCGGCGGCGGTCACCACGTCGACCCAGCCCTCGATGAGCGCGAGGACCGTCTCGAGGCGGGCGTGCGCAGCGAGCTGCTCCTCCGTCTTCGGCGGGATCAGCGCGCCGGAGGTCATCGCGTCGCGCAGCTCCTCGGGGTTCGAGGGGTCGAAGGTCTCGGCGAGCTCCTCGAGGCGGGTGGTGTCGATGCTGATGCCGCGCGCGAAGTCGGTGATCTGCGAGATCAGGGCCAGGCGGAGCCACTTGCCGTGGCGGAAGAGGCGGGCGTGGGCGAGCTCGCGGACCGCCAGGTAGATCTGGACCTGGTCGATCGGGATGTCGAGGCCTTCGCCGAACGCGGCGACGTTCTGCGGCAGGATCGCGGCGTCGCCCTCTTCGAGCAGCGGGATGCCGATGTCGCCGCCCGAGACGACCTCGGCCGCGAGCTGCCCCACGACCTGGCCGAGCTGGAGGGCGAACAGCGTGCCGCCGATGCCGCGCATCATGTTCTCGGCGCCGGCGATCATCGCGCGCATCTCCTCCGGAGCCTGCTCGCGCATCACCCGGGTCAGAGCGTCCGAGATGCTCAGGGCGACGGGCTCGGCGAGCTGCGTCCACACCGGCATCGTGAGAGAGATCCACTCGAGGCGGCTGATGCTGCGCGGCGCACGGCTGAGCTCGGACACGTGGGCGACCTCGTCGAGCCAGAGGGCGGCGACGCCGAAGGCTCCGTCGAGCGGTGCGCGCACGGAGTCGGTGACCGGCACCGAGTCGGTGCGGGCGAGCTGCTTGGCCTGCTCGCTCGCGAGCGTCCAGTTGATCCCGTCGCCGTTCTGCTGCATCGCGCTCTGCAGCTGCGAGAGCAGGTTCTGCAGCGCGACCGGGTCGTTGGGCAGCCCGGCGGCACCGGCCAGCTGGGAGGGATCGATCGGCCCGTCGCCCGAGAGGAACCGGCTCAGCATCTCGCGGAACTCGTCCTCCGAGCCCTCGCCGGGTCGGTCAGCACTGTCGCCTGCGGCCATTCGGATCAGCCCTCCGTCGTTCGCGTGAACGCCCGGGATCGTGACTCGACTCCCAGTCGTGCAAGCTACGTTAGCCCGAGTGCCCGGGCGATCGGCCTGAAGACGACCGCAACCGCAGGGCCCGCTTCCGCCCGCCGCGAACACTCCGGCGGAGCTTCCCCGCACGCCCTGAGGAAGGCCCCCGTGACGCTGTTCTCCGACGATCCCCGGCGCTCTCCCACGCGGGAGCGGCGGGCCTGGGTGGGGCCGGCCGTGCTGTTCTCGGGAGTCGCGCTCGTCGTGGTGCTGGGCGTCGCCCCGGCCCCCTACGTCATCGAGCAGCCGGGCCCCGTCTTCGACACCCTGGGCACGAGCGAGGCCGACGGCGAGGACGTGCCCCTCATCTCCATCCCCGACGAGCCGACCTACCCCACCACCGGAACCCTCGACATGCTGACCGTCTCGGTCGTCGGCAACCCCGAGAGCCTGCCGAGCTGGGTCGAGATCGTCGGCGCCTGGTTCGATCGCAGCAAGGCGGTCGTGCCGGTCGAGTCGATCTTCCCGCGGTCGGTCACCGTCGAGCAGCGCGACGAGGCGAACCAGGCCGAGATGACGGATTCGCAGCAGGAGGCGATCGCCGCCGCGCTGACTGAGCTGGGGTACCCGGTCGATCAGCGCGTGTCCGTCGTGCAGATCCCCGAGGGGTCGCCGTCGGTCGACGTCCTCGAGCCCGGAGACGCGGTCGTCGCGGTCGGGGGTGAGCCGATCGCCGACGTGGCCGCGCTGCGCGAGGCGGTGCAGGCGTCCGGAGCGGGCTCGCCCGTCGACCTGACCGTCGAGCGCGACGGGGAGCAGCAGGACGTCCGCGTCGTGCCTGTCGACCGCGACGGCTCCGCGGTCCTCGGCATCGTCGCCGGCGCCGCGTTCGACTTCCCCTTCGAGGTCGACATCCAGCTCGACGACGTGGGCGGCCCCAGCGCCGGCATGATGTTCGCGCTCGGCATCATCGACAAGCTCACCGAGGGGTCGCTCAACGGAGGAGCGGAGGTGGCCGGCACCGGCACCATCGACGCCGCCGGCGAGGTCGGGCCGATCGGGGGGATCCGGCAGAAGATGTTCGGAGCGGTCGACGCCGGAGCCGACTGGTTCCTCTCTCCTGCGCAGAACTGCGGAGAGGTCGTCGGTCACGTGCCGGACGGCCTGCAGGTGCTCAGCGTCTCCACGCTCGACGAGGCGCTCGCCGCGCTCGAGGGCATCGCCGCGGACGACGTCTCCGGGCTGCCGACCTGCGACGCGGCCGAGCCGATCGACTGATCTGCGACTCCCGGCGGTCGGGGCCGACGCTCAGGTGGGCCGGACACCCGTCGCATAGCATGGGTGCCCTCCCCTCACATCTCGACAGCAAGAGGCTTATCCGTGAGTTCCACAGCAACCGAAACCCCGCCGCGGAAGAGACGGAGCGCCCTCGCCGTCACTGTCGTGGTCGTGGCCGCTCTGGTGGTGGCGTTCTTCGTCTTCGCCGGTCTGTACACCGACATCCTCTGGTACGACCAGCTCGGCTTCCTCTCCGTGCTCACGACGCAGTGGGCGGCCGCGGGCGGGCTCTTCGCCATCGGCTTCGTCGCGATGGCGGTCCCGGTCTTCATCAGCCTCAGCCTCGCTTACCGCCTCCGGCCGGTCTACGCCAAGCTCAACTCGCAGATCGACCGCTACCAGCAGGTGGTCGAGCCGCTGCGGCGCCTCGCGACCTTCGGGATCCCCGCGGTCCTGGGCCTGTTCGCCGGAGTGTCCTCCGCGTCGCGCTGGCAGACCAGCCTGACCTTCTGGAACCGCACGCCCTCGGGTGACGTCGACCCGCAGTTCGGTCTGGACACGTCCTTCTACCTCTTCGAGCTGCCCTTCTACCAGAGCATCGTCGGCTTCGCCTCCGCCGTCCTCATCATCTCGGCGCTCGCCACCCTGGCCACCGGCTACCTCTACGGAGCGATCCGCGTGAACGGCCGCGAGGTGCGCGTCTCGAAGTCCTCCCGCATCCAGGTCGCCATCATCGCTGCGCTCTACCTGCTGGTGCAGGCGGTCAGCCTCTGGCTCGACCAGTACGCGACCCTCACCGACCAGGGCGCGCGCATCACCGGAGCGACCTACGCCACCGTCAACGCCACGATCCCGGGTCTGCAGATCCTCGCGCTGGTCGCGGCGCTCGTCGCGGTCCTCTTCGTCGTCACGGCGTTCATCGGCCGCTGGCGCCTCCCGGTCATCGGAACCGCGCTGCTCATCGTGTCGAGCCTGCTCGTCGGGTCGCTCGCCCCCTGGGTCGTGCAGACCTTCCAGGTGGTGCCGAACGAGCGCACGCTCGAGTCCGAGTACATCCAGCGCAACATCGACATGACCCGGCAGGCTTACGGCGTCGACGACGTCGAGGTGATCCCGTACGACGCAACGACCGATGCCGCTCCGGGGGCGCTGCGATCGGACGCGGAGACCACCGCGAACATCCGCATCATCGACCCCGCGGTCGTGACCGACGCGTTCTCGCAGCTCCAGCAGTTCCGCCAGTACTACTCCTTCGGCGACGACCGCAACTCGCTCGACGTCGACCGCTACTCGATCGACGGCTCCACCCAGGACGCGGTCGTCGGCGTCCGCGAGCTGAACCTCAACGGCCTGGGCAACAACCAGACCTGGTACAACCAGACGCTCGTCTACACCCACGGCTACGGCCTCGTCGCCGCCTACGGCAACCAGCGCTCGGCCGACGGTGAGCCCGTGTTCATCGAGTCCGGCGTGCCCACGACCGGCGACCTCGGCGACTACGAGCCGCGGATCTACTTCGGCGAGAACTCGCCGGCGTACTCGATCGTCGGCGGCACCGAGTCGCGCGACATCGAGCTCGACTACCCCTCGGGCACCGACGGGGCGCAGCAGACGTACACGACCTTCGACGGCGAGGGCGGTCCGTCGCTCGACAACGTCTTCAAGAAGCTCGTCTACGCGATCAAGTTCCAGTCCGAGCAGATCTTCCTGTCGGACGGCGTGAACAGCGAGTCGCAGATCCTCTACGACCGCAATCCGGTCGACCGCGTGCAGAAGGTCGCTCCCTACCTGACCCTCGACTCCGACGCGTACCCGACCGTCGTCGACGACCGCGTGGTCTGGGTGGTGGACGGCTACACCACGTCGGCCGAATACCCCTACTCCGCTGTGCAGAGCCTCTCGCAGGCAATCGCCGACACCAACACCCAGCAGCAGTTCCCGACCGACGACGTGAACTACATCCGCAACTCGGTGAAGGCCACGGTCGACGCCTACGACGGCAAGGTCACCCTGTACGCCTGGGACACCGAGGACCCGATCCTGCAGACCTGGCAGAAGATCTTCCCGTCGACGGTGAAGCCGGTCAGCGACATGTCGGCCGACCTGATCAGCCACGTCCGCTACCCGGAGGACCTCTTCAAGGTCCAGCGCGCGGTGCTCGGCACCTACCACGTGACCGAGGCGGGGTCCTTCTACTCCCGTGAGGACGCCTGGTCGACGCCGAACGACCCGACGAGCGGAGCCGCGACCACGGCCGCCGCGACCGGCGACACCCTGCAGCCGCCGTACTACCTGACGCTGCAGACCCCCGACCAGGACGTCCCGTCGTACTCGCTCTACTCGACGTACATCCCGGCGAGCGTCGCGGGCAGCCAGACGAGCCGCAACGTGCTCACCGGCTACCTCGTGGCCGACTCCGACGCTGGATCCGCGGACGGCGAGGTCGCCGACGGCTACGGCACGCTCCGCCTCCTCGAGCTGCCCAAGGACGACACGGTCCCCGGACCCGGCCAGGTGCAGAACGCGTTCACGACCGACCCCACTGTCGCGAACGAGCTCAACATCCTGTCGCGCGGTGACACCACGGTCACCCGGGGCAACCTGCTGACGCTCCCCGTCGGAGGCGGTCTGCTGTACGTGCAGCCGATCTACGTCCGCTCCAACGGCGACACGAGCTTCCCGCTCCTCCAGAAGGTGCTGGTCGCGTTCGGTGACGACATCGCGTTCGAGGACACCCTCGACGCCGCGCTCGACAGCCTCTTCGGCGGCGACTCGGGAGCGACGGCCGGCGACACGGGCACGCCCACGACTCCGGACACCGGCACCGACCCGGGCACCGACGGTGGGACGGATCCGGGAACGGACACCGAGACCGGTGGATCGGACGCCGACACCGGCGACCAGACGCCGCTGCAGCAGGCGCTCAGCGACGCCCGGACCGCGCTCGACGCTCGCGAGGCGGCCCTGCGCGCCGGCGACCTGACCGCGTTCGCGGCGGCCGACGAGCAGCTGACGGAGGCCCTCGCCCGGGCCCTCGAGGCCGAGGGGGCGCAGTAGCACGATGGTTCAGGTCGACCGCGGCGAGCACCTGCGCTCGGGGGAGTGGCTCGATCTGAACCGCGCCCTCTGGGACGAGCGCGTCGCCGCGCACGTCGACAGCTCGTTCTACGACCTGTCGACGCTGCGTGGCGGGGCGGGCCGGCTCTTCCCCGTCGAGGAGGAGTCGCTCGCCCGCGTCGCGCCCGACGGCTGGGAGGGCAAGCGGGTGCTGCATCTGCAGTGCCACTTCGGCGCCGACACCCTCGCGCTCGCCCAGCGCGGCGCGGACGTCATCGGAGTCGACTTCTCGATGCCGGCCGTGCGCAAGGCGCGCGAGCTCGCGGCGGAGATGGGCCTCACGGACCGCGCCCGCTTCGTCTGCGCCAACCTCTACGAGCTGCGGCACATGCTGCCGGAGCCCGACTCGTTCGACGTCGTCGTCACCACCTGGGGCACCGTCGTCTGGCTGCCGGACCTCGTCGAGTGGGCGCGCATCGTGGAGTGGTTCCTCGCTCCCGGCGGCTCCTTCGTCTTCGTCGACACGCACCCCGCAGCGGCGGTCTTCACCGGCTCGCCCGAGGGGCAGGAGCCGCGGTTCCAGCAGCCCTACGACGGCCGCGGCGAGCCCGTCGTCGTCGAGAACTCGGGTGACTACGCGGTGTCGGACGCCTCGTTCGAGAACGTCCGCGCCCACGAGTTCAGCCACCCGATCGGCTCGATCGTGTCGGCGCTGCTGGGCGCTGGTCTGTCGATCTCGGAGCTCCGCGAGGAGCCGATCGCACCCTGGCGGGTCGTTCCGCAGCTCGTCGAGAGCAACGGTGCCTGGTCCTGGCCCGATCGGGAGTGGCTCCCTCTGGCGCTCGCGATCACGGCCGCGAAGCCCCGCTGACGGTCGGACCCTCGCGCCTCCTGCTCCTCGATTTGCATCGCTCGGGATCCGCGTGTAATGTCTTCTCTTGTGCCGCGGGGTGGAGCAGTTCGGTAGCTCGCTGGGCTCATAACCCAGAGGTCGTAGGTTCAAATCCTGCCCCCGCAACAAGAAAGCGAAACCCGGTCTCCTCGGAGGCCGGGTTTCGTCGTTAACGGACAGCCGCTGGTCGCCCCTCCGCCGATCGAGCAGCCCGCGTCTCCTGCTGATCGAGTAGCCCGCGCAGCGGGCGTATCGAGATCCACGTACTCCAGCAGCCCCGCCTCCCGCACTCCGTGCTGTGAGGGTCGCGGCACGGTGCCCGACGGTCAGGGGATGCGGGTCTCGATACGCCCCTGAGGGGCTACTCGACCAGCAGGCAGACGGGGTCTCCTGTCTGGAGGTCTGCCTCCGCGTGCCCGGCCCGTGGAGGTCGCCTCTCCTCGTGCTGATCGAGCAGCCCGGGCAGCGGGCGCATCGAGCTCCGGTTCAGTCCGCGTCGATCACGCTCAGCACGTTGCCTGCCGGGTCGCGGAACCACGCGATCTCCGGGCCGTGTCCGCGCATCACTCCGGTCGCGTCGGTCGGGAGCTCGTCGTCGTCGTAGATCTTCGTCACGACGTCGGCGCCGTTCAGCTCCGCCACCGCGTCGTCGACCGACTCGACCGAGAGGTTCAGGATCGTGAAGGTCGCGGGCACGTGGTCCTGCTTGGGATACGCGATCGCATGCCCTCCGCCGGGGAGGGCGATCTCGAGGATGCCCATCGAGTTGAGCGACACGTCGAACCCCAGCGTCGTCCCGTAGAAGGCCCTCGCCGCCTCGATGTCGTCGACGCTGAATCCGCTGAACACGCGTTCGCTCCGGACCACGGTGCACCACTTCCCTCCGCGGGTGGCGCCGTTGCCGCCCTCTCGGGCCAGACGCTACTCTGGTCGGCTGCCCGCGTCACCACCGCGGAGGAGGGATCGGCATGGCCCCGGCCCTCCCTCGCGCGCTCCGCCCCTTCGAGACGCGCGGCTACCGCTTCCTCGCCGGCTCCCTCGGCCTCTCCCTCCTCGCGAGCGGGGTGTGGATCGTCGCCCTCGTCTGGCAGGTCATCGCCCTCGGCGGCGGCCCCGGGGACGTCTCGCTGGTGGCGACGGCCAGCGCCCTCGGCCTCGTGCTCGCGGTCCTCCTCGGGGGAGTGCTGGCCGATCGGGTGCCGCAGCGGCGCATCCTGATCGTCGTCGAGGCGGTGCGGGTGCTCGTCGTCCTCGCCGCGGTCGCCCTCTCCTCGGCCGGGATCCTCACGGTCTGGCAGCTGACCGCGGTCGCGTTCGTGCTCGGCGTCGGCGAGGCGTTCTTCTTCCCGGCGTACTCCGCGCTCCTCCCTCGCCTGCTGCCGGCCGATCAGCTCCTCGCCGCGAACGGCGTCGAGGGGGCTCTGCGCCCGATCGCTCAGAGCGCCGCCGGGCCCGCGATCGCGGGTGCGGTGATCGCGGTGTCGGCGCCGTCGGCGGCGTTCGCCGTCGCGGCGGTCGGGTACGCGCTCGCACTCGCGGGACTGCTCCTGGTAGGACCCGTCCCGTTCGAGCGGGCCGCAGACGCCGGAGGGAGCGCGCTCGGCTCGGCGGTCCGCGACCTCCGCGAAGGTTTCGGCTACATGGTGCGCACGCGGTGGCTGCTCGCGACGCTGCTGTTCGCGATCGTCCTCGTGTTCCTGGTCGTCGGTCCGATCGAGGTGCTCGTGCCCTTCGCGGTGCGCGATCAGACCGGGACCGGCGCCTCGGGCTACGCGCTCGCCCTGACGGCCTACGGCGTGGGCGGCGTCGTCGGATCCCTCGTCGTCTCCTCGCGCCCCGTGCCGCGCCGCTACCTGACCACGATGATCCTGCTGTGGGGCTTCGGTGCGCTGCCCTTCGTCCTGCTCGGCGTCGTCGACCAGCTGTGGATGATCGCGGCGATCCTCTTCCTCGACGGCGTCACCGGGGCGGCGGCGCAGGTGCTGTGGGGGACGCTCCTGCAGCAGAGGGTGCCGTCGGCGCTGCTCGGGCGCGTGTCGAGCCTCGACTTCTTCGTGTCCCTCGCTCTGATGCCGGTCTCGATGGCCGTCGCGGGCCCGGTGGGCGAAGCGGTCGGGATCGCGCCGACGTTCGCGGTGGTCGGCGTGCTCGCGGCGGTGTCGGCGGTCGTCACGCTCCTGCTCGCACGGCTGGGCCCGGACGAGCTCGCCCATCCCCTCCGGGACGGGTGAGGAGGGTCGCCGTGCCGGGTGTCGCAGGGCGGTGTGTCGGAGGTGGTCGGCCGGTATCCTCGACGGGGACGCGAAGGGTGACGGTGTGACGGACGAACAGGTGGACGGGACTCCGACGGCCGGCGACGGATCCGGAGCGATCGACCACCCGACCCGGCGCAGTCGCCGGGCCGCCGAGGCGTCGCCGGCGTCCTCGCTCTCCGACTCCGTCCCGGGAGAGGCCGCCCACCGCGGCGATCGACCCGCTCGCGCCGCCGCCGGCCGCCGCGCGGCCCCGGACGCTCCCGTCCTCGCCGTGACCTCGCCCGTCCTCGCTCCGCGGGTCCCCTCCCTTCCGCCCGTGCGCCGCCGCAAGGCCGCGGTGCTCCGTGGAGCGGTCAGCACCGCCGCGGTGGCCGCGATCGCCGGCATGGTCGCCGTCATGGCGCTCCCCGCCTACTCGTTCGACCCCGCCGACGACTCGCAGGCCGCGATCGAGGCGGAGGCGCGCATCCGCGCTCTCGGCACGCAGAAGCTCACCGTGTCGGCATCGGCCGCCCAGGAGCAGGTGATCCGCGACTCCTTCACCGCGCCCACCCAGCAGCAGCTCGACGAGGCGGCCGCCCAGGCGCGCGCTCTCGCCGAGGCCGCCGAGAAGGCCGCCCGCGAGGCCGAGCTGGCAGCGTCGGCGGCCGCGGACCCGACGGCGGCACCCGGCTCCTCGAGCACCTCCGTCACTCCCCGAGAGGAGGGCGACGACTACCCCTGGCGCGACCAGCTCACCGACGACCAGGGCGGCGGCCTCTCGCCGCTGCGCTACTACTACCGCGAGTGCGTCGACTTCGTGGCGTGGCGCCTCAACCGCGACCAGGGCTCGACCGGTGCGCCGTGGAAGTGGACCTGGGGCAACATGACCCCGGGCGGCGGCAGCGCCTACGCGTGGGCGGGCCAGTGGGCCTCCCACGGATGGCAGACCAGCACCACCCCGGTCCCCGGCAGCGTCGCCTGGTTCACCGGCAACCACGTGGCGTACGTGCAGTCGGTCAACTCCGACGGCACGGTCTCGCTCGAGGAGTACAACTGGGGCAACGACCACTCGTACCACACGCGCACGATCCCGGCCTCGAGCGTGCCGCTCTTCCTCTACCCGCCGAGCTGATCGTGTCCACCCGACCCGCTGCGGGCATCGGATTCGCCGTCGCCCAGTTCGCGCCGGTCGCCGACCGCGACGCGAATCTCGCGACAATCCGGCGACTCGTCGAGGTCGCTGTGCAGCGCGGCGCGCGCGTGGTCGTGCTCCCCGAGTACAGCTCGTCCTTCGCCGACCCGCTCGGTCCCGGGACGCTCGCCGCAGGAGAGCCGATCGACGGCGCCTTCGTGCAGGGGCTCGGAGCGATCGCCCGCGAGCTCGACGTGTTCGTGGTCGCCGGCATGGTCGAGGCGATCGAGGATGAGCGTCGCGTCGCCAACACGCTCGTCGCCGTGGATCCCGAGGGCGCGCTGGTCGCGCACTACCGCAAGCTCCACCTCTACGACGCGTTCGGGCAGACCGAGTCGGAGTGGATCGCCCCCGGCGAGATCGGCGTGCCCGAGACCTTCGCCGTCGGCGACCTCGTCGTGGGGCTCCAGACCTGCTACGACCTCCGCTTCCCGGAGGTGACGCGCTGGCTCGTCGACGCGGGGGCGGATGTCGTCGCCGCGCCCGCCGAGTGGGTCAGGGGGCCGCTCAAGGAGGCGCACTGGCGCACGCTCGTCACCGCACGGGCGCTCGAGAACACGATCTACCTCGTCGCCGCCGACCAGACGCCGCCGATCGGCGTCGGGAACAGCATGATCGTCGACCCGATGGGCGTCGAGATCGCGACGCTCGGCGAGGCAGAGGACGTGGCGGTCGCCTGGCTGTCCCGTGAGCGGATCGACGCGGCGCGCGCGAAGAACCCGGCGCTCGCCCTGCGGCGCTTCACGGTCCGTCCGCTGTAGGAGCTGCCGACGGGTCCGCGGAAGACCCCGTCAGGCCCCCAGGCGGGCGAGCCGCCCGGCCGCCTCCTCGAGCACCTCGAACCGCTTGCAGAAGGCGAAGCGCACCAGCGAGCGGTACCCGGCCGCGTCCTCGGGTCGACAGAAGGCCGAGACCGGCACCGCGACCACACCCGCGAGCTCCGGCAGCGACCGGCAGAAGGCCGTCCCGTCGGTCCAGCCCAGCGGGGCGACGTCGGCCACGACGAAGTAGCTCCCGGACGAGGGCGACACCCCGAAGCCCGCGGCCGCGAGACCGGCCGAGAGGATGTCGCGCTTGCGCTCGAGGGTGCCCGCGATCCCGCGGAAGAAGGAGTCGTCGAGCCCCAGACCCCGGGCGACCGCCCCCTGGAACGGCGAGCCGCTGACGTAGGTGAGGAACTGCTTCACCGCGAGGACCGCCGTGATGAGCTCGCGCGGCCCGGTGATCCAGCCGATCTTCCAGCCGGTGGTGCTGAACGTCTTGCCGGCGGAGGAGATCGTCAGCGTGCGCGCCCACGCCCCCGGCAGGGTCGCGATCGGCAGGTGCGGCGAGTCGAAGCGGAGGTGCTCGTAGACCTCGTCGGTCACGATCAGAGCGTCGTGCCGGTGTGCGAGCCGGACGATCAGCTCGAGGGTCTCGACCGGCAGCACCGAGCCGGTCGGGTTGTGCGGGTCGTTGACGAGGATGACGCGCGTGCGATCCGTGACCGCCGCCTCCAGCTCCGCGTGGTCGACCGAGAAATCCGGTCCGCGCAGCAGCACCGTCCGGTGCACGCCCCGGGCGAGGGCGATCAGCGCCCCGTACGCGTCGTAATGCGGAGTGAACGTGACGACCTCGTCCCCGGGCTCCAGCAGGGCGAGGAGGGTCGCGGCGAGGGCCTCGGTGGCGCCGGTCGTGACGAGGACCTCGCCGTCCGGATCGGGCTGGAGACCGTAGAAGCGCTCCTGGTGCGCGGCGACCGCGGTGCGCAGGACCGGGAAGCCCGGACCCGGCGGGTACTGGTTGAGTCCCGATGCGATGGCCTCCCGCGCGGTCTCGAGCACCTCTCGCGGTCCGTCCTCGTCGGGGAAGCCCTGACCGAGGTTGATCGCGCCGGTGCGCTGCGCGAGCGCGCTCATCTCGCTGAAGACGGTGGCGGCGACCTCGCCGCGGGGACCTAGTAGGCCGGCGCCCGCGGCGGCGCGGGTCCAGGATCCGTGGATGCTCACGGCCCCAGTCTGCACGCTCGGGCGGGCGTCGACTTCGAGTCCCGCTTCCAGCCCGGTCATAAGGAACCCCCAGGTTCGGTGGCCAAGCTGACTGAGCTTGGAAGGAGCACTACCCATGACCGAGAGTCACGAGGGTCCTCGTCAGCCCGAGGATCCCACCACGCCGACGGACCCGCAGGCGTCCCCGGCGGCCGAGCAGGGCCGCGGGTCCGAGCACCCCACCCTCCCGCTGCCCGAGGCGTCCGCGCCCCGCCACGAGGCACCCGCGCACCCTGCGGCGGCCCCCCAGCCCACCTCCACCGCGGGTGACGAGGCGCGCCCCGTCGCACCCGCCCCCCGGTACGGCCAGTACGCACCGCCCGCGGCGAGCACGGTCCACAGCTCCGAGAACCCGCCCTCCTCGAGCGCGTTCGGCCCCGGCGGCGAGCAGCCGCCCGCGCCGGCGCCCGCACCCGCCAAGCGCCGTGCCGGCGTCAGCGTCGTCGCCGCCCTCGCCATCGGCGCGGTCGTCGGGGGAGTGGCAGGCGCCGGAGTGTTCGGCCTCTGGTCGGCCTCGAACGGCTCCGCCACCCGCGTCGTCTCCGCCGGCGGCGGTCAGACCATCACGGTGAACAACGCCGAGGACGCGACGACGGCGACCGCGGTGGCCGCGAAGGCGACTCCGAGCGTCGTGACGATCGCGGTGAGCGGCGGCTCATCGGCGGGCACCGGCTCGGGCATCGTCCTGTCCGACGACGGCTACGTGCTCACCAACACCCACGTCGTCACCCTCGACGGAGGCGTCGCCGACGCCGCGGTCACGGTCACCACGAGCGACGGCCGGATCTTCGACGCGACCATCGTCGGCACCGACCCGACCCTCGATCTCGCCGTCATCAAGCTGGCCGACGCGAGCGATCTCACTCCGATCACCTTCGCCGACTCCTCCGAGATCAACGTCGGCGACACCGCCGTCGCGATCGGAGCGCCGCTGGGCCTCTCGGGAACCGTCACCGACGGCATCGTCAGTGCGCTCAACCGCAGCATCCAGGTCGCCTCCTCCGCGGCGCCCGACGACTCCGGCGACAGCTCGAGCGGCGGCACCGACAGCCCGTTCAACTTCGACATCCCGGGTCAGGCTCCGCAGACGCAGGCGACGAGCACGATCTCGCTGCCGGTCATCCAGACCGACGCGGCGATCAACCCGGGCAACTCGGGCGGCGCGCTGCTCGACAGCGACGGCGAGCTCATCGGGGTCAACGTCGCCATCGCGAGCGCGGGCTCCTCGAGCTCGGGCGACCAGAGCGGCAACATCGGAGTCGGCTTCGCCGTACCGAGCGCGGTCGCCGAGCGCGTCGCGAAGGAGATCATCGAGAACGGATCGGCGACGCACGGCCTGCTCGGGGCGAGCGTCACCGACTCCACGGAGGACGTCCTCGGTGCGGCCATCCGCGAGGTCACGTCGGGCGGCGCCGCCGAGGCCGCGGGTCTCCGAGCGGGCGACATCGTCACGGGGATCGACCGCACTCCCATCACGAACGCGTCCGACCTGACCGCGCAGGTGCGCGCCCGCGCGGCCGAGGCCGACGTGCAGATCACCTACGTCCGCAGCGGCCAGAGCTACGAGCTCGACGCGACGCTGGGCACCATGGCGACCAGCTGATCCGCTCCTTCCGCACCATCGGCAGCCCCCGGGGATCCGTCCCCGGGGGCTGCTGCTAGTGTGGGGCGGACTTCTGCCCGGACGCCCTCGAGCGGCCGGATCCTCCCGCACGAACTGGACACATGCAGCCCGAGAACCCGACGGACCAGGCCTCGACGGACGACCTCTCCGGCCTGCCCGGCGTCTCGTATGTCATGCCCGTGCTGAACGAGGTCACGCACGTCCGCGCCGCGGTCGACTCGCTGCTCGCCCAGGACTACACCGGTCCGTTCGACGTCGTCCTCGCCGTCGCCCCGAGCATCGACGGCACCGAGGCGCTCGTCGAGCAGCTGAGCGCGGCCGACCCGCGGATCCGGGTGGTGCCCAACGGCGTCGGCTCCACTCCCGCCGGCCTGAACGCGGCGATCCGCGCCTCCCGTCACCCGGTCGTCGTGCGGGTCGACGCCCACTCGGTGCTGCCGCGCGACTACGCGCGGGTGGCGGTCGAGACGCTCCAGCGCTCCGGCGCGGACAACGTCGGCGGCGTCATGGCGGCGGAGGGGCTCACGCCGTTCCAGCGCGCGGTCGCCCGGGCCTACGGCTCGCGCATCGGCCTCGGCGGCACCCCGCACCACGTCGGCGGCGCGGAGGGACCGGCCGAGACCGTCTACCTCGGCGTCTTCCGGCGGTCGGCTCTCGAGCGGGCCGGCCTGTTCGACGAGCGCTTCAAGCGCGGCCAGGACTGGGAGCTGAACCGCCGCCTGCGCGAGCAGGGCGGCACGGTCTGGTTCACTCCGCGGCTCACGGTCACCTACCGCCCCCGTCCGTCGATGCGCGCGCTGCTCCGCCAGTTCCTCTCGACGGGGATGTGGCGCGGCGAGCTGACCCGCCTGTTCCCGGCGTCCCGGTCGCTGCGCTACTTCGCTCCGCCCGTGCTCGTCGCGCTGCTCGCCCTGGGGCTGCTCCTCGGTCTCGCCGGGGTCGTGCAGGCGCTCGTCGGCGCGGCGCCCTGGCTGCTGCTCGGATTCGCGGTCCCTGCCGGATACCTCCTGCTCGTCGCGGCCGCCACCGTCGCCGTCGCCCGGGTCGACGGCCCGCGTGCGATGCTGTGGTTCGCCGTCGTGATCCCGTCGATCCACGTGGCGTGGGGCACCGGGTTCGTCCTCGGCTTCGCCGGGCTGACGAGCAACATCTCGGCCGCCCGCAACCAGCCGCGCACGCAGGGAGTGCCGACCGGCACCGACGGCACCGACACTGCGAGGGGCGCATGACCGCGACCACGAGACCCCGATCCATCGCCGAGCTGAAGGCCGTCGCGCAGCCCCCCGAGGTGCGCGGGCGTCGCAACGCCGAGCACTGGACGGCATCGCTCTACCTCCGCCGCTTCTCGCCCTACCTGACTTGGGTGCTGCTGCGCACGTCGATCTCGGCGAACGGCGTCACGGGTCTGATGATCCTCGTCGGCTGGAGCGCGGCCGCCGCGCTGCTGATCCCGGGAGTCGCCGGCGCCGCGCTGGCACTGCTCCTCGGGCAGCTGCAGATGCTGGTCGATTGCTGCGACGGCGAGGTCGCCCGCTGGCGGCGCACCTCCTCGCCGGCCGGCGTGTTCCTCGACAAGGTGGGCCACTACACGACGGAGTCGCTCATCCCGATCGCTCTGGGCCTCCGAGCCGCGGGCTTCCCGTTCGAGGCGCCGGGCGACTTCCTCTGGACCACGATCGGCCTCGCGCTGGCGCTGGTCATCGTGCTGAACAAGGCGCTCAACGACATGGTGCACGTGGCGCGCGCGAACGCCGGGCTGACGAAGCTGGCCGACACGAAGGGCGAGGCCGTCCCGTCGTCGTCCGGGCTCGCGGCGCTGCGCCGAGCCGCGCGCTTCGTGCCGTTCCACCGCCTCTACCACTCCGTCGAGCTCACGATGCTCGCCTTCGCCGCCTCGCTCGTCGGCCTGGTGATCGGAGCGGGCACCGCCGACCGCGTGCTGGTGTCGGCGCTCCTGCCGCTCGCGCTGCTCGCCCTCGCCGGGCACTTCGTCGCGATCATGGCCTCGCAGCGTGTCCGCTCCTGACGCGGTTTCGGAGGCGCTGCCCCGCGTCGGCGTCGTCGTCCTGACCCAGGGCACGCGGCCCGACGACCTCGCGGCCGGACTCGCGAGCGTCCTCGCCCAGCGCGGCGTGGAGCTCGACGTGGTCTGCGTCGGCAACGGCTGGACCCCCGAGGGCCTGCCCGAGGGCGTGCGCGCGCTCGCGCTCCCCGAGAACCTCGGGATCCCGGCCGGGAGGAACGCCGGTGTGCCCGCGACCCGCGGCGAGTACCTGTTCTTCCTCGACGACGACGCGCGCGTGCCGTCCCCGGACTTCCTCCGCGACGCGACCGCACTGCTCCGGTCTCCGCGGCGCATCGGACTCGTGCAGCCGCGCGTCGACAGCACCGACGGCACTCCCGCCCCGCGGCGCTGGATCCCGCGGATCCTGAAGGGCGACCCGCGGCGCTCCGGACCGGTCTTCTCGGTCTGGGAGGGCGCCGTCGTGCTGCGCCGCGACGTGTTCGAGGAGATCGGCGGCTGGGCCGATCCGTTCTTCTACGCCCACGAGGGCATCGAGCTGGCCTGGCGGGTCTGGGACACGGGCCGCACCACCTGGTACGCGGGCGAGCTCGTCGCGCAGCACCCGGTGATCCAGCAGACCCGGCACGCCGACTACTACCGGCTGAACGCGCGCAACCGCGTCTGGCTCGCGCGGCGCAACCTGGCCGCTCCGCTGGCCCTCGCCTACGTCGGCTCGTGGACCGCGATCCAGTGCCTGCGCTGGGCGCGGGACGCTCCGGCCCTGCGCGCGTGGTTCGCGGGCTGGCGGGAGGGGTGGCGCACGGACGCCGGTCCGCGACGCGTGCTGTCGTGGCGGACGGTGCTCCGCATGGGTTTCGCCGGTCGTCCGCCCATCGTCTAGCATCGGGGCAGCCGCTCCCGCCGGGGCGGATGCCCCCCGGAAGGACGACGGTGTTCGATTCGACGCAGCTGCTCTCCACGGTGCGCGAGCACCTCGACGAGGGGGACGTGGTCGGCGACGACGACGAGTTCCGCGCTCGTCTCGAGGCGCACCTCCCGCGCCTGGTGGAGCTGCTCGCCCAGGTCTACGGTCACCGCGAGGACCTCGCCGAGCAGATCCTCGGCGTCGTGGCCCTCGCCGCCGCGGCCAGGGCCCAGCGCCCCGAGGAGCTCCGCGCTCTCGACCGCACCCGCGAGCAGCAGCCCGACTGGTTCCTCTCGAACACGGCGCTCGGCGGCGTCTGCTACGTCGACCGCTACGCCGGCGATCTCGAGGGCCTCCGCGCCGAGATCCCCTACTTCCGCGAGATCGGGCTCAACTACCTGCACCTGATGCCGCTCTTCGACGCGCCCGAGGGCGAGTCCGACGGCGGCTACGCGGTGTCGAGCTACCGCCGGGTGCGGCCGGACCTCGGAGACATGGACCAGCTGCGCCTGCTCGCCGCGGACCTCCGCGCGCAGGGCATCGCCCTCGTCGTCGACTTCGTCTTCAACCACACCTCGAACGAGCACGAGTGGGCGCAGCGGGCGCTCGCCGGCGAGAAGCGGTTCGAGGACTACTACTGGATCTTCCCGGACCGCGAGCAGCCGGACGCCTTCGAGCGGACGACCCGCGAGATCTTCCCCGAGGACCACCCCGGCTCCTTCGTCCCTATGGAGGACGGCCGCTGGGTCTGGGCGACGTTCCACCGCTACCAGTGGGACCTCAACTACTCCAACCCCGAGGTCTTCCGCGCGATGGCGGGCGAGATGCTGTTCCTCGCCAACCAGGGGATCGACGCCCTCCGGATGGACGCAGTCGCGTTCATCTGGAAGGAGCTCGGCACGACGTCGGAGTCGCGCCCCGAGGCGCACCTGCTGCTGCGGGCCTTCAACGAGGTGTGCCGCCTGGCCGCTCCGTCGCTGCTGTTCAAGTCCGAGGCGATCGTGCACCCGGACGAGGTCGTCGAGTACATCGACGTGCAGGAGTGCCAGCTCTCGTACAACCCGCTGCAGATGGCGCTGACCTGGGAGGCGCTCGCGACGCGCGACGTCCGCCTCCTCACGCAGGCCCTCGAGCGCCGCCACGCGCTGCCGGAGGGCACGGCGTGGGTCAACTACGTGCGCGGCCACGACGACATCGGCTGGACCTTCGCCGACGAGGACGCCGCGGAGCTCGGGATCGACGCGGGCGGGCACCGCCGGTTCCTCAACGACTTCTACACCGACCGCTTCGACGGCAGCTTCGCGCGGGGCGTCCCGTTCCAGGAGAACCCGCGCACGGGCGACCGGCGCGTCTCGGGGACGACGGCCTCGCTCGCCGGCGTCGAGGCCGGCGATCCCTACGGCATCGAGCGGGTCCTCCTCGCCCACTCGATCGCGCTCAGCACGGGGGGGCTGCCGCTGCTCTACCTCGGCGACGAGGTCGGCCAGCTGAACGACTACGGCTACCGGGAGGACCCGACCACGGCGGGCGACTCGCGCTGGGTCAACCGGCCCCGACGCCCTTTCGAGCGCTACGCCCAGCGGGAGACCCCGGGGACCGACGCGGGCGAGATCTTCGGCGGTCTGCTGCACCTCATCGCGATCCGCAAGGCGGTGCCGCTGTTCGCCGGCAACGCCCTCACCGTCTTCGACGCGCAGAACCGCCACGTCCTCGGCTACCAGCGCCCGGGCGACGGCGAGGCCCTGCTCGTGCTGGCGAACGTCTCGGACGAGGTGCAGGAGATCGCGCCGGAGCGCTTCGGCGGACTCGATCCGGTGGCCCTGGATCTCGTGACCGAGATCACGGTGGACCTGCGCGAGGGCTTCCGGCTCGCTCCGCTGCAGTTCGTCTGGCTCCGGGTGACGACTCCGCGCTGAGCGCGCCCCCGGCGTGCGCGGGGAGGCTTGTAGCCTGGAACGATGACGTCCCGCGATCTCCTCCACCGTCTCGTCCGGGATGCGCGACTGGCGCGGAAGGTCGGCAGCGACCTGCTCGCCTCCCGTCGGGCCAGGGCCACCGTGGCGCGGATCCTCGCCGAGCGGGCGCCCCTGCCCGAGGACCGCTTCGAGATCGGCGTCTACTTCGCCGACGGCGACATCAACCTGTACCAGGTGCGGCAGTGGTACCGCCCGCTGGTCGAGCTCGCGAAGACGCATCCGGTCGTCCTGCTGACCCGGAACGCGAGCGCCGCCGCGGTCCTCCTGCGCGAGAGCCCGGTCCCCGTCGCCTACGTCCGGTCGGTCGTCGACCTCGAGGACACGATCGCCCGCCAGCCGCTGAGCATCGTGCTGTACGTCAACCAGAACGCGCGCAACTTCCAGATGATGCGCTACGGGCGCCGCTGGCACGTCTTCGTCAACCACGGCGAGAGCGACAAGATGTACATGACCACGAACCAGTTCAAGGCCTACGACTACAGTTTCATCGCGGGGGACGCCGCCCTCGCCCGCCTCCACCGCGTGCTCTGGGACTTCGACTTCGCCAAGCGGGCGATCCCGATCGGCCGTCCGCAGGCCGACCACTTCGCCGGCCGCACGCCGTTCACTCCGGACGAGCGCCAGGTGGTCCTGTACGCCCCGACCTGGGAGGGCGACCGGGCGGCCGCGGGCTACGGCTCCGTCGCGAGCCACGGCGTCGCCCTCAGCAGAGCGCTCCTCGCCGATCGCCGCTTCCGCCTCGTCTACCGACCGCACCCCCGCAGCGGAGCGGTCGACCCCGCCTACGGGGCGGCGAACCGCGAGATCGTCGCTCTGATCGCCGCGGCGAACGCGGCCGACCGCAGTGCGCAGCACGTCCACGACACGGGAGGCGAGCTCGGCTGGCAGCTGGCCGCCGCCGATGTCGCGATCCTCGACGTGTCGGCGATGGTCTACGACCGACTCGCGACCGGGCGCCCCCTGATGGTCACGCGACCCGTGAGCGCCGACGCCGACGTCGACGAGTCGGGCTATCTCGGCGACGCGGAGTGGCTCCTCGCCCGGGACGCCTCGTCGATCGCGTCCCGGATCGACGGTCTCGAGCACGACGCCGAGGCGGTCGAGCGTCTGCAGCGCTGGGTGGGGCACTACTTCGGCGATACCCGGCCGGGAGCGGCGACCGAGCGCTTCCACGCCGCGATCGAGCACCTGCTGGAGGAGTGGGAGCACCACGCCGCCCTGCACCGCGACGATCCGGCCGTCGACGACCACGATCCGGAGGGCTGACGGCAGGACGACGGCACCCGCGTCAAGTCCCGGTCGAGGCGGAGGGGCGCCTTCTGGGCGCCGCTACGCTCGTCCCATGAGGACCAGACGCATGTTCGCCCGCGCCCGACGGCGCACGGCGGCGCCGACACCGCCCGCGGTCGACTCCGACATCGTCGTGTCGGCCGACCAGGAGCGCCCGGTCTTCACCATCCGCTCGTTCCGAATCGGCCTCTTCGGCGGTCTGGGCGTGCTCGTCGCGCTGGTGCTCGGCGGCCTCGTGGTCGAGCTCAGCACGGTGCTCACCTACGTGTTCGTGGCGCTGTTCTTCTCGCTGGGCCTGGACCCGCTGGTGTCGTGGCTCGAGCGCAAGAGGATCCCGCGCGCTCTCGCGATCACTATCGTGTTCGCGGTCGTGCTCCTGGGCTTCGCGGGGCTGCTCCTCTACATCATCCCGATCCTGGTGGCGCAGCTCACTCTGTTCGTGACCGACGCCCCGCGGATCGTCACCGACATCGCTTCGCAGCCCTGGGTCCTCGATCTGGAGCAGCAGCTGCGGGGCGTGATCAATGTCGACGAGCTGATCCAGACCGTCCAGACCTTCATCGGCGACCCGCAGAACCTGCTCTCGCTCGGCGGCGGCCTGCTCGCTGTCGGGACCGGCATCGCCAGCGGCGTCACCGGCGCGATCATCGTGCTGATCCTGACCCTGTACTTCCTCGCGTCGCTGCGCTCGATGAAGTCGGTCGCCTACCGCTTCGCCCCGGCCTCGCACCGCGCGAAGGCCCGCGAGGTCGGCGAGGAGATCACCGGAGCGGTCGGCCGCTACGTGGTGGGCCAGGTGACGCTCGCGGGCGTCAACGGCGTCCTCACGTTCATCCTCCTGGTCTCGATCGGCGGACCGGTGCCGGCGCTGCTCGCGTGCGTGGCGTTCCTCGGATCGCTGATCCCGCTCGTCGGCACGATCTCGGGCGCGGCGATCATCTCGCTCGCCTGCCTGCTCGCCTCGCCGCTGACCGCCCTCGTCGCGGCGATCTACTACCTCGTCTACATGCAGATCGAGGCGTACGTGCTCAGCCCGCGCATCATGGCGCGCGCTGTCTCCGTTCCCGGCGCTGTCGTCGTGATCGCGGCCGTCGCGGGAGGCACCATCGCGGGCGTGCTCGGCGCGCTCGTCGCGATCCCGGTCGCCGCGTCGATCATCATCGTCGTGCAGAAGGTCGTGTTCCCGCGGCAGGACGCGAAGTAGGGCGCTGCTGCCCGTGCAGCCCGTCGATCAGGAGTGGTCGGGCCGGGTCGCGTCGACGCCCCGGACGAACGCCTCCACCGACGGCGGGGGCGAGCCCTGCACTCCCGTCGCGAGGACCGGCGGCAGCGTCCGGGTGACCAGCGGCACGACTCCGGCCCAGACGCCGTCCGTCTGCTCGGCGTCGTCGGAGGGCCCTGCCGCGCGGATCTTGACGCTCGCCTCGGTCAGCGGCATCCGGAGCACCAGGGTCGCGGCGATCTCCCGCGAAGTGGTGGGGCGCACCTCCCGCGCGCGTCCGGGGAGCAGGCGGTCGACGAGCACGTCGAGCGCCCGGCGCTTCTCCTCGCCCTCCAGGGTCTCGGCCGCGCCGAGGATCATCGCCGAGCGGTAGTTCATCGAGCTGTCGAAGGTGGACCGCGCCACCACGAGTCCGTCGAGGAGCGAGACCGACACCGTCAGCAGCGAGCCCTGTGCGGCGGAGCGCAGCAGTCCTCCTCCGCTGGACCCGTGCAGCAGGAGGGAGTCGCCGTCGCGCGCGAACAGGATCGGCAGCACGATCGCGGCGCCGTCGCGCACCACGGCCACGTGCGCGACGAGCGCCTCGTCGAGCAGGGCGTCGAGGACGGCGCGGTCGGTGACCTGCCGCTCGCGGATCCGGGTGACTCGGGTGCGGTCGGTGACGGGGAGGGTGCTCATGCTCCGATCCTGGCGCGCGTCTGGATCTGTCAGAATGCCACCGGGCCCCGATCCGAGTGGTCCAGAGCGGAGGGCTTCATGGCATCCGGCGACCTCGAGATCCCGCTGCTGCTGGCACCGTCGCCCCGGGGGTCGGTCCGAGCGCACCTCGCGGAGGCGCTGCGCGCCGCCGTGCTCGACGGCCGCTACGCCCCCGGCGAGCCGATCCCGTCGAGCCGTGTGCTGGCCGGGCAGCTCGGAGTCTCGCGCGGGTCGGTCGTGGCCGCGGTGGACCAGCTGGTGGGCGAGGGCTACCTCTTCGCCGAGCCTCGCGCCGCCGTGACGGTGGCGGCGGACGGAGTGGTGGTTCCGGTGCGCGTCACGAGGCCGAGCGGGGAGCGTGCTCCGACCGAGCGCACCGCGCCGCTCCTGGACCTGCGGCCCGGCCGTCCGGACACCCGCGGTCTCGACACCCCCGAGTGGCGCGCGGCCTGGCGGCCGGCCCTCGCCGCGCCGCCCTCGGCCCTTCCCGCGCCGACCGGCGATCCCGGCCTCCGCGCGCAGATCGCCGACCAGCTCCGACGCTCCCGCGGCGTCGACGTCACTCCGGCCGACGTCGTGGTCACGAGCGGCACCGCCGACGCCGTCGCGCTGCTCGTCCGCGCCGCCTCGACCGCGCTCGGCCGCTCCGTGCGGGTCGGAGTGGAGGACCCGGGCTACCCGGCCGTGCGGCGCCGCCTCCTCGCCGAGGGTCACGAGGTGGTCGGCATCGGTCTCGACGCCGACGGGATCGACCTCGCGGCGCTCTCCGCGGCCCGACCCGACGTGGTCGTCGTCACTCCCTCGCACCAGTACCCGACCGGCGGCCGGCTCGCCCTCGCCGCGCGCCTCGAGCTCGTGCGGCGCGCGACGAGCGAGCGGATGCTCGTGATCGAGGACGACTACGACAGCGAGTTCCGCTACGTCGGTGCTCCGCTGCCCGCGCTCGCCTCGCTCGACGCGACCGGGGGAGTGGCGCACGTCGGCTCCTTCTCGAAGACCGTCTCGCCCTGGCTGCGGGTCGCGTTCCTCGCACTGCCGGCCGCGTCCTGGCTCCGACCGGCGCTCGCCGGTCTCGACTCCGAGCGCGACGCCTCGGTCTCGGGTCCGACGCAGGAGGCGCTCGCCGCGTTCATGGCGGGCGGCGCGTTCCGCCGGCACCTCACCCGCACCCGGCGGAGGTACGCGCATCGGCGCGAGCTGGTCCGCGCGTTCTCGGAGCGGATCGGCTGGGGCGAGGCCCGCGGGCTCGACGGAGGGCTGCACGTCGTCCTCTCGCTGCCCCGCTCCCTCACGGCGGCCGAGGTCGCCGCCGCACTGGCCCGGGAGGGGCTCGAGGTGGCGACGCTCGACGCGTACGCGCTGTCGGGCAGGGCGGACCGACCGGCACTGGTCCTGGGCTACGGCCACCTCACCGACCTCGAGCTGACGGCCTCGCTCGGGACGATCGACCACGTGGTCCGGCGTCTCGCCGACGGGCGTGGTATCCCTGTGGGATGACCTCCGACGCGCTCCACATCACCGACGACCCGGACGCCGACGCGCTGCTGACGCGCGATCCGCTCGCCCTCCTGATCGGCATGCTCCTCGACCAGCAGGTCGCGATGGAGACCGCGTTCGCGGGCCCGCTCAAGATCGAGCAGCGTCTCGAGGCCCTCGGCGCGTCCTTCGACGCCGAGGCGATCGCGGCCCTCGACGAGGAGGCCTTCTCGGAGCTCTGCCGCACCCCGCCGGCCGTCCACCGCTACCCGGCCAACATGGCGGGGCGCGTGCAGACGCTCTGCCGGGCGATCGTCGACGACTGGGGCGGGGACGCCTCCGCGATCTGGACCCGCGACGAGCCCGACGGGAAAGCCGTGCTCGCGCGCCTGAAGGCCCTGCCCGGTTTCGGCGACCAGAAGGCGCGCATCTTCCTCGCGCTGCTCGGCAAGCAGCGCGGCTTCGACGGTGCGGGCTGGCGCGAGGCCGCCGGCGCCTACGGCGAGGAGGGCTCGTTCCGCTCGGTCGCCGACATCGTCTCCCCGGAGTCGCTGACGAAGGTCCGCGCGACGAAGCAGGCCGCGAAGGCCGCGGCCAAGGCCTCGAAGTAGCGGAGCCCCGCTAGAGCCGGTCCTCGACCGTGGCGATCAGCGCCGGTCGGTCCTCGCGCAGGATCGAGGATCCCCCACCGGGGACGCTGCGCACCTCGATGCCGTGGCCCGAGAGCACGCCGGCGAGCGACGGATGCGCGATCGGGTCCTCCGGGAGCACCGCGAGCGTCGGCACCACGACGATGTCCGGGGCGTCGGCGGCACCGCGTGCGGTGAGTCCGGCGGCGGACGCCGGATCCCAGAGCCGGTGCGCCGAGACGTCGAGCTCGATCTGCTCGTCCGTCCAGATCGGGTGGCGGCGCCGCAGCTCGCCGGCGTCGCCCTTCTCGACCTTCGTCAGGGAGCGGGAGCCGCGCAGAGCGGCGGCCGGCCCGCGGGAGTCGGAGAAGGCTGGGTCGAGCAGGATCACGCGCTCCGGCCGGTACTCGTCCGCCAGTCGAGCCGCGACGACCGCGCCGAGGCCGTGCCCGATGATCAGGTCCGGGGTCTGCAGCACCGAGCCGCGCACGTCCGACGCCCAGCGCTCCGGCGAGTAGGCGGTCGATTTCGGCGACCCGCCGTGCCCCGCGAGATCCGGAGCGATCACCCGGTAGCCGTGCTCGTGCAGCGTCGGCACGAGGGCGTACCAGGTGCGCGAGTCCGAGGCGAGTCCGTGCAGGAGGAGCGCCACCCGGTCGCCCTCGCCGCCGTAGTCGCGGACGTGCAGCTCGAGCGGCTCGTAGGTGCCGGCGGTCAGCGCGCGCTTGCGCTCGGCGCGGGTCGGCTCGATCACCAGGGCGTTGCCGAAGACCTGCGGGGCGGGACCGAAGGCGTCCCGGGCGTTCTGGACGACCTTCCGGCCGAGCATCGCGTTGCCGACGCCTCCGATGGCCGCGCCCACGCCGAAGGGCATGGCGCGTCCGACCAGGCCCGCACCCTGCTGCGTGAGGAAGTGCCGGGTGAAGGAGCGCTTCGCGCGATCGGCGAGCTCCCCGACGAGGAACGAGGGGAGCCCCTTGGTGACCACCGAGCCCCAGTACTGGGTGAGGCCCGCGCCGCCCGCGGCCTGCCCGGCGACCTGGCGCACGAGCTCGCTCCCGGAGGAGCCCATCATCAGCGTGAGGACGAGGGCGCGGGCGCGCTCCGGGTCCTCGAGCCGGATGCCGTGCACCTCGGTGACCGACTGCGCGAAGAGGGCGCTCGCCTCGAGGAACCCGACGGCGCCGGCGCCCGAGAGCGCCACGGAGGCGGCGGTGCCGATGCCGGGGACGACGGCCGTCGCTCCGATGGCAGCCCCGCCGGCCGCGACGCTCGAGAGGTACTGCCGCTCGAGCGAGGTGATGAGCTGCTCCGGGCTCGCATCCGGCCGGCGGCGGCGCAGCGCCCGGATGTTCGCGAGCACGGCCGGCCGCTGCACGGCGAGCACCCGATCGAGGAGCTTCGCGAACTGCGCGGGGTCGACCGCTCCGGGCTCCGACTTCTCGATGTCCCGGCCGCGGTCCTTCGGCGCCATGTGCTGCAACTCCTGCGTCGTCCGGATGCCGATCGCTCGGCTCCGTCGTCAGTCGGCGGGAGTCGGCGGCTTCGGCGCGTAGTCCTCAGCGTAACGCGCGAGCACCTGATCGATCGGTGCATCCAGCACCAGGGAGCCCTTGTCCAGGTAGAGCCCGCGGGTGCAGAAGCGGCGGAGGTCGCGCTCGTTGTGCGAGACGAAGAACAGCGTGCGCCCGGCCGCCAGGAGCTCCTCGATGCGGGCGTAGCACTTCTCGCGGAAGGCCTTGTCGCCGACCGCGAGCACCTCGTCGACGAGGATGATCGGCTCCTCGAGCCGCGAGACGACCGAGAACGCGATGCGGACCTTCATGCCGCTCGAGAGGTGCTTGTAGGGGGTGTCGAGGAAGTCCTGGATCTCGGCGAACTCGATGATCGAGTCGAAGCTCTCGTCGACCTCGCGCCGCGACATGCCGTGCAGACCCGCCGTGAGGTAGACGTTCTCGCGCACGCTCAGATCGGCGACGAACCCGCCGGTGATCTCGATCAGCGGAGCGACTCCGCCGCGCACCTCGACGACGCCCTCGTCGGGCAGCACCACTCCCGCGACGAGCTTCAGGAGGGTCGACTTGCCCTGGCCGTTGCGGCCCACGACCCCGATGGCCTCGCCCCGCCGCACCTCGACGTCCAGACCGCGCAGGGCCCAGAACTCGCCGGGGCGCGAGCGGCGCGCGCGGCCGGCGAAGAGGTCCTTGAAGGAGCGGGTGCCCCGGCGGTTGCGCCGGAACCGGATCCCGAGACCGCGGCACGCGATGACGACCGGCTGCTGATCGGGGGAGGACGTCGAGGTCATCACAGCTCCTTCAGCACGGCGCGCTCGGAGCGGCGGAACACGATCAGGCCGACGACGAGCAGGAGCACCGAGATCAGGGCCGAGGTGAGGATCAGCGGCACGTCGAGCTCGCTCGCGAAGAAGGTGGAGCGGTAGAGCGCGAAGATCCCGCTCAGCGGGTTGAGCGCGGCCCACGGCTGGATCTCGACCGGCAGGTTGTCGGTCGAGTAGATGATCGGCGACGCGTAGAAGAGGAAGCGCAGCACGAGCTTGATGACGCGCTCGAGGTCGCGGAAGAAGACGACCAGCGGAGCGACCAGGAGCCCGACGCCGAGCGTCAGCACCCCCTGCAGGAGGATCGCCACCGGGAACAGCAGGACGGCCCACGTCACCTCCGCCCCGGCGACGACCGCGAACAGCACCAGCACGGGGATGCTCGCGACGAACTCGATCCCCTTCGACAGCACGATGCGTCCGACCCAGATTGTGCGGGGGATCGACGTCGAGCGGACGAGCTTCGCCTCCTTGAGGAACGCGCGCGTCGCGTCCGAGGTGGCCTGGTTGAACCACATCCAGGGCAGGAGCCCGGCGAGGAGGAAGACGATGTACGGGTCCTCGCCGACCGAGCGGTCGAAGACGACGGTGAAGACGAAGTAGTAGATGCCCGACATCACCAGCGGGTCGAGGATCGACCAGAAGTAGCCGAGAGCGCTGGTCGCGTAGCGGACGGTCAGGTCGCGGCGGGTGAGCAGCCAGAGGGAGTGGCGGTAGCGCCAGCCCGACGAGCGCCGGTGCCTGTCGGCGACCGCGGTGCTCGTGCCGCCGGCGGTGCTCGTGCCGTCCGCTCTGCTCACTGCGCGCGACTCCTCACCCGGCTCGGATCGAGCCGGGGAGGATCCGGGCGTCAGACGAAGAGGTTCGCGCGCTCGAGGTCCTCGGCGAAGTCCACCTCGACGGCGTAGAGGTCGGAGATGTCCATCGGCTCGACGAGCAGTCGGTCCTGCTCGATCGCCAACTCTATGCCACGCTCGAAGTAGTCCTGGGCGTCGACCCGGGCGAGCTGGCGGATGAGCGCGGGCTTGTCGGCCGCCGAGACGTAGTTGATGCCGACGGCCTCGCCGAGACCGCCGCGGACGGTCTTCGAGAGCTCCTCGATGTATCCCTCGGCGCTCGTCGTGTACTTGACCTCCTCGTCCGAGACCTTCGCGGTGTTCACCGTGACGAAGGACGCGTCCTTCGCGATGAGGGCCGCGGCGCGGTCGAGGATGCGCGGGTCGAAGACCACGTCGCCGTTCATCCAGAGCACGCCGCCCTGGCCCGAGGCCTGGAGGGCGCGGAGCAGGCTCTTCGAGGTGTTGGTCTGGTCGTACTGCTCGTTGTAGACGAACGACGCCGACGGGAACGCCTCGATGATGTGCTCGAGCTTGTAGCCGACCACGATGCTCACGGGCACCGAGGTGCCGAACGCGTGGTGGATGTTGTCGAACTGCTGCTGCATGATCGTGCGGCCGTCGCTGAGCGGCGTGAGCGGCTTCGGGAGGGAGCGGCCGAGGCGGCTGCCCATGCCGGCGGCGAGGATCACGACGGTGGCGGGCGTGCTGCTCGTGCTGCTCGCCTGGCCCCGGTTCGTTCCGTTGTTCGTCATCGTCTGCTCGTCTCCTCGAATTAACCGCTGCGTATCGATCTGATTGCTCCTCGGGTCGAGAGATAGTGTACAGTCCCCGCCCTCGAGGGCCAGGGTGGTTGACCTCGGCCGTGTCGGCGGGTGCGGCGCGGGCCCCGGCCGACCGCCGGTCGGGCTTGGTACCGTTGCCGGATGACGTCGACGAACGCCGAGGGGACCGAGCGCTCGCCGCGCCCCGCCGACCCGGAGGGCGCCGTCCGTCCCGATGCGCCCGCCGATCCGGCGCCCGAGGGGCACCCCGTCGTCTACGAGCTCCACGCCGTCACCCGGACCTTCGGCCGCACCGTCGCGGTCGACCGCATCGATCTCGCGGTCCGTGCCGGGACGTTCTACGGCATCATCGGCCCGAACGGCGCGGGCAAGACGACCACCCTCTCCATGATGACCGGGCTCCTGCGCCCCGACACCGGCCGCGTCCTCGTCCACGGCGTCGACGTCTGGAAGGACCCCGCGGCGGCCAAGAAGCTGATCGGCGTCCTGCCCGATCGCCTCCGCCTGTTCGACCGCCTGACCGGGGCGCAGTTCCTCTTCTACGCGGCGGCTCTCCGCGGGATCGACAGAGTCACCGCCAAGCAGCGGGCGCAGGAGCTCGCCGAAGCGCTGGGCCTGACGGACGCGCTCGAGCGCCTCATCTCGGACTACTCGGCCGGCATGGCCAAGAAGGTCGCCCTCGCCGGAGCGATGATCCACGCGCCGCGGGTGCTCGTCCTCGACGAGCCGTTCGAGTCCGTCGACCCCGTGTCCTCGGCGGCGGTGATCACCGTGCTCCGCCGCTTCGTCGCGGGCGGGGGCACCGTCGTGCTCTCGAGCCACGGGCTCGACTTCATCGAGCGCGTCTGCGACGACGTGGCCGTGATCGTCGGGGGCCGGGTGCTCGCCTCTGGAGCGGTGGAGGACGTCGCCGGGACCGTCACCCTCGAGGAGCGCTTCCTCGAGCTGGCGGGCGGCAAGCAGATCGCCGAGGGGCTGCAGTGGTTGCACGACTTCTCCAGCTGAGGCTCGACGTGCTGCTCGGGGCGTTCCGCTCCGGGCCGGCGCGCACCGCCGGGGTGCTCCTGGGGGTCGTCGTCGCGATCGCGGCCGCCGCGGGGATGCTCGCCGGTCTCGGCGCCCTGCGCGAGGATCCCGCCCTCGCGGCCGATGCGAGCATCGCGGTCGGCGCCCTCGTGACGGCCGGGTTCCTCGTGCTGCCCTTCCTCCTCGGTCCGCTGGATCCGATGGACCCGCGGGCGTTCCGGCTCTTCGGGATCCCCAGCGCCCGCCTGGCGGCCGCGCTCGCCCTCGCGGGGCTGATCTCGGTGCCGGTGCTGGCGCTGCTCGTGGTCGCTCTCGCGCTGGTGCCCGTGTTCGCCGGTGCAGGAGTCCTCGCGGTTCTCGGGCCCCTGGTCGCCGTCGCCACCGCGGTCCTCTGCGCGCGGATCGGTCTCGCCGCCTCGGCGGCGCTGGTCCCCTCGCGCACCGCCCGCGAGCTCCTCGCGATCCTGGGCCTCGTGCTGCTCCTGGCGGTCCCCGCGGTGCTGGTCGTCGTCACCGGACTCGACTGGGGCGGGGCCGGGACGCGCGCTCTCGACTCCCTCGCGTCGGCGCTCGGCGCGACTCCGCTCGGTGCCGCGTGGGCGATCGCTCCGAGCGCGGTCGCGGGCGATCCCGCCGGTCCGCTCGTCGTCGCCCTGCTCACGCTCGCCGCCCTCG
The DNA here is from genome assembly GCF_920939495.1 of Rathayibacter sp. Leaf248. NCBI lineage: Bacteria > Bacillati > Actinomycetota > Actinomycetes > Micrococcales > Microbacteriaceae > Rathayibacter > Rathayibacter sp. Leaf248. The sequence continues at coordinate 893,096 of NZ_CAKLAV010000002.1, forward strand.
GCGGGCTCTGGTGGCTGCTCGTGCGCTTGCTCGTCGAGCGGCCCGAGCGCACCCACCGTCCGGCGCGGGGACTGCGCCTGGGCTGGTTCGACGTCCTCGGCGCCTCGCCCGCCGGAGCGGTCGCCGCCCGCAGCATCACCTACTGGATCCGGGATCCGCGGTATCAGGCGTCACTCGTCGCCGTGCCGGTGCTGCCCGTCGTCGTGATCGTGCTGCTGGCCGTCGTCCAGGTGCCGTTCCCGCTGCTGTCGCTCCTCCCGGTGCCGCTGGTGGTGCTCTTCCTCGGCTGGTTCCTGCACAACGACGTCGCCTACGACGGCTCGGCGTTCTGGCTGCACGTGGCGGCCGGAGTGAGCGGGCGCGCCGACCGCCTCGGCCGCGCGTTCCCGACGCTCCTGCTCGGCCTCCCCGTCGTGGTGCTCGGCTCGCTGGTGTCGAGCGCCACCTCGGGGCTCGACGGTGCACTCCCCGTCCTGCTCGCCGCCAACACCTGCCTTTTGCTGGTGCCGGCCGGAGTGGCGAGCGCCGTGTCCGCGCGGCTCGCGTACCCCGCCCCGCGGCCGGGCGACAGCCCGTTCGTGCAGCCGCAGGCACCGGGAGCCAGCGGAGCCGGGCCGCAGGCGCTGGCGTTCGGGCTCGGACTCCTGCTGGCCGCACCCGCCGTGGTGCTGGCGATCCGCGCGCTCTTCCTCGATCCGGAGGCGGCGTCGGCCGCGGTGCTGACGGGCTTCGGCAGCGCCGTGGTCGTCTTCGTCCTCGGCGTGCTTGTCGGCGGATGGCTCTTCGACCGCCGGGCCGCCGAGCTGGTCTCGTTCACGAGCCGGTACTGAGCCCGGCTGCGAGTCCTCCCGACCCCCGAGCCCGCGGTCGTCCGCGCGTAGGATCGAGGGCATGACGACCCGCCCCGAGAACAGCAGCACCGACCCTCTCGAGGGAGGCGGAGGAACCGCCACCCTCGACCGCGAGCTCGAGGAGCTCCTCAATCAGGAGACGATCGAGCCGGGAGACCACGAGCGGTTCTCCCACTACGTGCAGAAGGACAAGATCCTCGAGAGCGCCCTCACCGGCAAGCCGGTCAAGGCGCTCTGCGGCAAGAAGTGGCTGCCGGGACGCGACCCGGAGAAGTTCCCGGTGTGCCCCTCGTGCAAGGAGATCTACGCGCGGATGAAGTGATCCGCGGGGCCCGTGCCGCCGTCGGCGGTGCGGGCCCTCACGCGTAGCGCGTCGGGATGACCGGGTCGCCCCGGCCCAGGCGCAGCGCGTCGAGGGGCAGCTCCGCCACTGCCGATGCCCGGTGCTCGCGCGCCGCGGCCGTGCCGGCGGCTCCGAGCGCCTCGCCCAGGATCTCGCCGCTCTCCACGAGCGGCACGAGCAGCGGACGCTCTCCTGCTCCGACGCCGCCCTCCGGTCCTGCGCCCACGTGCACGACCTCCTCCTCGGCCACTCCGTCCGAGAGCAGCCGGCCCGCCGCCTTGCGGCCGCCGATCGAGGCCTTCGAGGCCGACTTCTTCGCGACGGCGACCCACTCGCCCGCGTCGTCCTCGTGGGCGACGAGCTTGTAGACCATGCCCGCCGTCGGGTGACCGGATCCCGTTGCGACCGAGGTGCCGACGCCGTAGGAGTCGACGGGGGACGCGGCGAGGCCGGCGATGCCGTACTCGTCGAGGTCGTTCGTCACGGTGATCCTCGTGCCCGTGGCCCCCAGGGCGTCGAGCTGCGCGCGCACGGCGGCCACCTGCTGCGGCAGATCGCCGGAGTCGATCCTCACCGCGCCGAGTCCTGTTCCGGCCACGCGCACGGCCAGGTCCACCGCGGCGGTGACGTCGTAGGTGTCGACGAGGAGCGTGGTGCCGGGGCCGAGGGCCGCGACCTGCGCGCGGAACGCGTCCTCCTCCGAGTCGTGCAGCAGCGTGAACGCGTGCGCGGAGGTGCCCATCGTCGGCACGCCCCAGCTGCGGCCCGCCTCGAGGTTGGAGGTGGCACCGAAGCCGGCGATGTACGCGGCGCGCGCGGCGGCGACGGCCGAGCGCTCACCAGCCCGTCGCGAGCCCATCTCGGCGAGCGGGCGGCCGTCGGCGGCCGAGACCATGCGGGCGGCGGCGCTCGCGACGGCGCTGTCGTGGTTGAGCACCGAGAGCGCGAGCGTCTCGAGCAGCACGCCCTCGGCGAAGGGCGCCTCGACGATCAGGACGGGGGAGCCCGGCAGGTAGACCTCGCCCTCGCGGTAGCCCCAGACGTCGCCGGTGAAGCGGTAGTCGGCCAGCCAGTCGAGGGTGCGGGAGTCGACCACGCGGTTCTCGCGCAGCCAGTCGAGCTCGGGCTCGCCGAACCGGAAGCGCGAGACGAGCTCGAGCAGCCGCCCGGTGCCGGCGAGGATCCCGTACCGCCGGCCGGCAGGCAGGCTCCGGGCGAAGACCTCGAACATGCACCGCCGATCGGCCGTGCCGCTGCCGAGGGCGCCCTCGACCATCGTGAGCTCGTACCGGTCGGTGAGGAAGGCGGTCGCGTCCATGCCCGCAGTCTTCCACGAGGCGGACGGAGCGCGGAGGGGGCTCGCGGGCGCGGCTGGGGCGGCGGGCTCGCGACGCCGCGGAGGGTCGCGGGTAGGCTGGTCGATCGTGACCGACGCGCCCCTGGGAATCTTCGACTCCGGTGTCGGCGGCCTCACGGTGGCCCGGTCGATCATCGACCAGCTGCAGAACGAGTCGATCGTCTACCTCGGCGACACCGCGCACTCGCCCTACGGCCCGAAGCCCCTGGCCGACGTCCGCGCCTACGCCCTCGACACGCTCGACACCCTCGTCGACCAGGGGGCGAAGCTGCTCGTCATCGCCTGCAACACCGCGTCGGCGGCCATGATGCGGGATGCGCGCGAGCGGTACACGATCGGCCGCGGCATCCCGGTGGTCGAGGTGATCCAGCCTGCTGTGCGCAGCGCCGTGCGCGACACGCGCAACCGCCGCGTCGGCGTCATCGGTACCGTCGGAACGATCCGCTCCCGGGCCTACGACGACGCGTTCGTCGCCGCTCCCGATCTCGAGCTCGTGACCGCGGCCTGCCCGCGCTTCGTCGAGTTCGTCGAGGCGGGAGTCACGTGGAGCGACGAGCTGCTCGCCGTCGCCGAGGAGTACCTCGCGCCGATGAAGGCCGCGGGCGTCGACACGCTCGTCCTCGGCTGCACGCACTACCCGCTGCTCCGCGGCGCGATCGCCTACGTGATGGGGCCGGACGTCCGCCTCGTCTCGAGCGCCGAAGAAACCGCGCTCGACGTCTACCGCACGCTCGTCGCCCACGGCCTGCAGCGGACCGCCCCCGGACCGCCGACCTACCGGTGGGAGGAGACGGGCTCGAGCGACTTCGTCCGCCTCGCCCGCCGCTTCCTCGGCCCCGAGGTCTCGAGCGTCGACCTCGTCGAGACCGGCACCATCAACCTGCGCGAGCTGGACCAGTCCGCGCCCCATCGAGGGAGAAGCCAGTGACCGACACCACCCCGAAGGCCGTCGTCCGCAAGGACGGCCGCGCACCCGACGAACTGCGCACCGTGACCATCGAGCGCGGCTGGAGCACGCAGGCCGAGGGCTCGGCCCTGGTGTCGTTCGGGAACACGAAAGTGCTCTGCACCGCGTCGTTCACCAACGGGGTGCCGCGCTGGCTGCAGGGCAAGGGGAAGGGCTGGGTGACCGCGGAGTACGCGATGCTGCCCCGCTCCACCAACTCCCGGATGGACCGCGAGTCGATCAAGGGCAAGGTCGGCGGGCGCACCCACGAGATCTCCCGCCTGATCGGCCGCAGCCTCCGCGCCGTCGTCGACATGAAGGCGCTGGGCGAGAACACCCTCGTCATCGACTGCGACGTGCTCCAGGCCGACGGAGGCACCCGCACCGCCGCGATCACCGGCGCCTACGTGGCCATGGTCGACGCGATCGAGTGGGCCCGGGGCAAGAAGTACATCGGGCAGAAGGCGGTGCCGTTGATCGACAGCCTCTCGGCCGTCTCCGTCGGCATCATCGACGGCGTGCCGATGCTCGACCTCGCCTACGTCGAGGACGTGCGCGCCGAGACCGACATGAACGTGGTCGTCACCGGCCGCGGGCTCTTCGTCGAGGTGCAGGGCACCGCCGAGGGCGCCCCGTTCGACCGCCGCGAGCTCGACGCCCTGCTCGACCTCGCCGTCTCCGGAGCGTCGGACCTCGCGCGCATCCAGGCCGCGGCGCTCGCCGGGGAGGCCGGCGCGTGAGCCTGGACCTCGTCCTCGCCACCCACAACCCGGGCAAGGTCGAGGAGTTCCGCGCCATGCTCGCCGAGTCCCTGCCGGGCGTCGGCGTCCGCGCCTACGACGGTCCGGAGCCGGTCGAGGACGGGGTGACCTTCGCCGAGAACGCTCTGATCAAGGCGCGCGCCGCTGCCGCGCACACGGGCCTCGTGGCGCTCGCCGACGACTCCGGGATCCGGGTGGACGTCCTCGGCGGCTCTCCCGGCATCTTCTCGGCGCGCTGGTCGGGCACGCCGCACGACGCCGTCGCGAACCTGGAGCTCCTGCTCGCCCAGATCGCCGACGTGCACGAGGAGCACCGCGGGGCGCACTTCGTCTGCACCATCGCCCTCGTCGTCCCGGACCGGGTGCTCGCCGGCGGTCAGGAGATCGTCGTCGAGGGGCGGTGGCCCGGCGCGATCGCCGTCGCCCCGCGCGGGACGAACGGGCACGGCTACGACCCCGTGTTCCTCCCCGAGGGGTCCGACCGCACGGCGGCCGAGCTCTCGCCCGAGGAGAAGAACGCGGCGAGCCACCGCGCGCGGGCGTTCACCGCTCTGCGCGGGGAGCTGACGGAGCTGGCGGCGCGCCTGGCCTGAGGGCCGGGCGACCCGACGGCCGGGCGACCCGACGGGCTCAGTGCTCGCGGCCGCCGTGCGCGCGGCGCTCGTCGTCGAGCGTCGCCGGGTCGAGGACGAGCGCGCTCGCCTCGGCCGCGTCGGTCTCAGGATCGACGGAATGCCTGGCCTTGCGCTGCTGCTGGAAGAAGTGGAACAGCGTCGGCACGATCGCGAGCACGACCGCTCCGATCAGGATGACGTCGATGTAGTGCGACACGAAGTCGGCCACCGGCGGGATGAACGCGAGCAGCCAGCCCAGGAGGGTCACTCCGCTGCCCCAGATTAGCGCGCCGATCAGGTTGTAGAGGCTGTACTTCTTGTAGTTCATGTGCGCGACGCCCGCGGCGATCGGCGCGAAGGTCCGCACGATCGGGACGAAGCGCGCGAGGATCACGGCGAGCCCGCCGAAGCGCTCGAAGAAGGCGTTGGTGCGGCGCACGTTCTCGACGCTGAAGAAGCCCGACTCCTTGCGCTCGAAGATGCGCGGACCGGCCTTGTGCCCGATCAGGTAGCCGACCTCGCCGCCGACGAACGCCGAGAAGCCGATGGCCAGGCAGATGATCCAGATCGGGACACCGAGCCCGCCGTTCGAGGCGTTCTCGTGCGCGAGGAGGCCCGTGATGACGAGCAGGGTGTCGCCCGGGAAGAGGAAGCCGATCAGCAGCCCGGTCTCGGCGAAGACGATCAGGCAGACCACGAGGACGCCCCACGGCCCGAACGAGGTGAGGATCGTCTCCGGGTCGAGCCAGGGGATCAGGGCGGCGTGGTTCAACAGGTCTCCAGTCGTCTGCAGTGCCGTGGGGCCGGGAGGCGGTCGGGCGGCGTGACAGCGCACAGCGTACCGGTCGACTCCTCACGCGAGCCGTGGATCCGCGACCGGTCGGCACAGGGTCCGCGACCGGCGGACGGGACGACGACGTGGTGCGGAAGGAGGGACTCGAACCCTCACGCCTCTCGGCACAGGAACCTAAATCCTGCGTGTCTGCCATTCCACCACTCCCGCGGGTGCCGCTCCAGTGTAGGAGGGGAGCGCCGCGGCTCAGTGGCCCGGGCGGCGGTGCGGCAGGTACCGCGGGATCCAGCGGGCAAGCGCTCCCGCGCCGACGAGGCCGAAGACTCCGATCGCCCCGGCTGCGAACGGGAGGGAGACCGCCGCGGTGAGCGCCGAGACGACGATCGGAGCCGTCGCGTTGCCGACGTCGCCCGTGAAGCGGAATGCGCCGAGGAACGGGGCGGGGTCCTCGCGCGGCGCCAGGTCGGCTCCGATGGTCATGAGGATGCCCGAGCCGATGCCGTTCGCCACCGCCAGGACGCACGCCACGGCGATGAACCACGGCACGGGGTCGCCGGCGAGGAGGGTGAACGCCAGGACCACGTGTCCGACCCCCAGTCCGATCATCGAGGGGATCGCCGTCGCGCCGCGGCCGAAGCGGTCCATCAGCTGCCCGCCCGCGTAGAACAGGGCGAAGTCGAGCCCGCCGGCGATGCCGATGACGATGGCCGTGTCGGTCTCGCCCATCCCGATGCTGACCGCCCAGAGCGGCAGGATCACCGTGCGGCTCGCCCGGAGCGCGCCGATCATGGCGGCGCCGCTGCCCATCCGGGCGAGGACCCCGCGGTGCTGGCGGAGAGTGGCGACCAGGCCCTGCTGGGGCTCCGGCTCCGGAGCCTCCTCGACCGGGGCGGCCGAGCGGCGGAGGATCGTGGCCGGGTCCGGGACGAGGAGCAGCACCGCTACCGCCGCGACGCAGCAGACGATGTGGATCCAGAAGACGGACTCGACGGTGCCGGTCAGGTGCACCACTCCCGCCGACACGAACGGGCCGATCAGCCAGCCGGCGCGGAACGCCCCGGCGAGGGCGGACAGGGCGCGCGCCCGGTAGCCCACCGGCACGAAGGACGTCATGAACGCGTGCCGCGCCAGCGCGAACACGGCGGTCGCGACCCCGATCACGAACACGCCGACGGTCAGGCCCACCCACGAGGTCGACAGGAGGCAGATCACGAGACCGAGGATCGACGCGGCCGACGCGGCGAGCATCGCGCCGCGCTCGCCTATGCGCGAGACCACCCATCCGCTGGGCACGTCGCCCGCGAGCTCGCCGATCATGATCATGCCCGAGACCAGGCCCGCGATCGCCAGCGTCGCCCCGAGGTCGCTGGCCGCGACCGGCAGCAGCGGGATGATCGCACCCTCGCCGATCGAGAAGAGGAGGGTGGGGAGGAACGTCGACAAGAGGAGCGGCCCCACGGGGAACGGGCGCTCGGCGGGGACGGTCACCATCCCCAGCGTACGCGGGGGCCGCGGGTGGTCCCCGGTAGTCTGGGGGCACCATGCTGGACAACGACTTCACCGAGCAGATCACTGCTCTCCGCTCCACCTTCGACGACATCCGCGCCGTGATCGACGTCGATCGCCTCCGCACCCGCATCGCGGAGCTGAACGAGCAGGCCGGCGCCCCCGATCTCTGGGACGACACGGTCAACGCGCAGAAGGTCACGAGCGCGCTCAGCCACCGGCAGTCCGAGCTCGCGCGCATCACCTCGATCGAGCGCCGCCTCGACGACCTCGAGGTGCTCGTCGAGATGGCGAACGAGGCCGAGGACGCCGACTCCGAGCAGGAGGCGATCGCCGAGCTCGCCTCGCTGCAGAAGGTGATGGGCGAGCTCGAGGTCCAGACCCTGCTCGACGGCGAGTACGACGACCGCCCGGCAGTGGTCACCATCCGCGCCGGGGCCGGGGGCGTCGACGCCTCCGACTTCGCCGAGATGCTCATGCGCATGTACCTGCGCTGGGCCGAGAAGCACAAGTACTCCGCGACCGTGATGGACGCGAGCTACGCGGAGGAGGCGGGCATCAAGTCGGCCACCTTCCAGATCGACGCCCCCTACGCCTTCGGCACGCTGTCGGTCGAGGCCGGTACGCACCGCCTCGTCCGGATGAGCCCCTTCGGCGCCGCGGGCAAGCGCCAGACGTCCTTCGCGGCGGTCGAGGTCATCCCGCTGATGGAGGAGGCCGGAGCGATCGAGATCCCCGACAACGACATCCGCGTCGACGTCTTCCGCTCCTCGGGCCCCGGCGGCCAGTCGGTCAACACCACCGACTCCGCCGTCCGGCTGACCCACATCCCCACGGGCACGGTCGTCTCGATGCAGAACGAGAAGAGCCAGATCCAGAACCGCGCGGCCGCCATGCGCGTGCTGCAGTCGCGGCTCCTGCTGCTGCAGAAGGAGCAGGAGGCGGCCACCAAGAAGGAGCTCGCCGGGAACATCACGGCGAGCTGGGGCGACCAGATGCGCAGCTACGTGCTCGCTCCGTACCAGATGGTCAAGGACCTCCGGACGGACTACGAGGTCGGCACCCCTGCCCACGTCTTCGACGGCGACCTCGACGGCTTCATCGCCGCGGGGATCCGCTGGCGCAAGTCCGCCTGAGCCGCTCCGCAGCGCTCTCCCGGCCGCCTCGCCCGGCGCGCCGGGGGAGCCCGGCGGCGGCCGCCGGGGCATCGTCGCTTACCCTCGTATCGACATGATTCGCTTCGACAACGTCTCCAAGCAGTATCGCGGCGGCACGAGACCCGCCCTGAACGCCATCGACCTCGAGATCCTGCGAGGCGAGTTCGTCTTCCTCGTCGGCGCCTCCGGGTCCGGCAAGTCGAGCTGCCTCCGCCTGATCCTCAAGGAGGAGCGGCCCTCCTCGGGGTCGATCCACGTGCTCGGGCAGAACCTCGGCAAGATCTCCAGCCGCAAGGTCCCGTACTTCCGCCGCAACATGGGCGTGGTGTTCCAGGACTTCCGTCTGCTGCCCAACAAGTCGGTCTTCGACAACGTCGCGTTCAGCCTGCAGGTCATCGGCAAGTCCAAGGGCTTCATCCAGGAGGCCGTCCCGGACACCCTGAAGATGGTCGGCCTCGCCGGCAAGGCGTCGCGGCTGCCGCACGAGCTCTCGGGCGGCGAGCAGCAGCGCGTCGCCATCGCCCGCGCCGTCGTCAACAAGCCCGCCGTCCTGCTCGCCGACGAGCCCACCGGCAACCTCGACCCCACGACCAGCGCCGGCATCATGGCGCTCCTCGAGCGGATCAACGCCGGCGGCACGACCGTGATCATGGCCACGCACGAGGCCGGCATCGTCGACCAGATGAAGCGCCGCGTCATCGAGCTCTCGGCGGGCAGCATCGTCCGCGACGAGAGCCAGGGCGGCTACGGCCAGACCGAGAGCATCACCGTCGTGCACGACGGAGTGGTCGTGGTCGCGGCCGACGACCACCCCGCCGTCGAGCCGGTCGCCGAGCCCGTCGCCGCCCCCGTGCTGATCGACGGCGAGCTCGCTCCCGCCGAGGTGCCGGAGGTGGACCTGCAGCGCAGCGCCGCACCCGTGGAGCCCGAGGCCGCCTCGCGCACCGGGTCGTTCCTCCGCCCGCGCCTGTCGCAGACCGCCGCGCAGCCCGTCGTGCCCGAGGGGCGCCGCTCCGCTGCCGCGCCGGATCCGGCGCCTGCCGCTCCGGCGGCCGAGGAGTCGACCCCCGCACCCGCCCCCGCCGAGCCGGAGGCGCCCGCCGCCCCGCGCGTCGAGCTCCAGAGTCAGACCGGTCCGATCTACCTCCCCGCCGACACGGGCACTCTGCCCGAGGAGTCCCTCGCGGCCCGCCTGGGCCTGCGCGCGCACGCGGGAGAAGGCGACGAGACCGGCGACGACCAGCAGAACGTAGGACCCGTCAAGTGAGAATGGCACTCATCTGGTCGGAGGTCGCGAGCGGCCTCCGACGCAACGTCTCCATGGTCGTCTCGGTGATCCTGGTGACCTTCATCTCCCTCACCTTCGTCGGCACGGCGATCCTGCTGCAGATGCAGATCGGCCAGATGAAGAACTTCTGGTACGACAAGGCCCAGGTCGCGGTGTACATGTGCACCGCCACCTCCGGCGGCTCGAACTGCAGCGGCTCCGACGCGACGCAGGAGCAGATCGACTCGGTCGAGACGCAGCTCGACGGCTCGACCCTCGCGCCCTACATCGACCGCTTCTACTTCGAGGACCACGACCAGGCGTACGCGAACTTCCAGGAGCAGTTCGCCGGGAACCCGGTCGCCGAGTACGTCACTCCGGACCTGCTGAACCAGACGTTCTGGATCAACCTGCAGGACCCGACGCAGTCGGACGTGCTCGTCGAGAGCCTCTCGAGCGTCTCGGGCGTGGAGAGCGTCACGGACCAGCGGCAGTACCTCGACCAGATCTTCTCGATCCTGAACGCGGCGAGCTACACGGCGATCGGGATCGCGGTGCTCATGCTCGTGGCGGCGGTTCTGCTGATCGCCACGACCATCCGGCTCTCGGCGTTCTCGCGCCGGAGGGAGCTCGGGATCATGCGCCTGGTGGGTGCGTCGAACCGCTTCATCCAGACCCCGTTCATCCTCGAGGGCGTGTTCGCCGCGCTGCTCGGCTCCCTGCTGGCGGGTGTGGCCGTGGTGGCGATCGTGCAGTTCTTCGTGCAGGGGTTCCTCGCCTACCGCATCCCGCTCACATCCTTCGTGGGCCTGGACGACGCGTTGATCGTGGTCCCGATCCTGGTGGTGGTCGGCGCGATCCTCGCGGCGATCGCCTCCAACGTCGCGATCGCCCGGTACCTGCGGGTCTGACCCGACGGCGCGCGTATACTGATGGGCTGCCCCGGACGGGGCGGCCCATCATCGCTCTCGGACGCAAGGAGCCGCCGTGCCCAGGGAACAGGGACAGAAGGTCGTCGCGACCAATCGCAAGGCGCGCCACGACTACCTCATCGAGGACACCTACGAGGCCGGCCTCGTGCTCACCGGCACCGAGGTCAAGTCGCTGCGCGCGGGGCGGGCGTCCCTCGTCGACGGCTACGCCTTCGTCGACGGCGGAGAGGCGTGGCTCGACGCGGTCCACATCAACGAGTGGGCGCAGGGCACCTGGACGAACCACCCGCCCCGCCGCAAGCGCAAGCTGCTGCTGCACAAGGCGCAGATCCTCAAGATCCACAACAAGGTGAAGGAGGGCGGGTACACGCTGATCCCGCTCTCGCTCTACTTCAGCGACGGCAAGGCCAAGGTCGAGCTCGCGGTCGCCAAGGGCAAGAAGGACTACGACAAGCGCCAGGTGCTCCGCGAGCGCCAGGACCGTCGCGAGGCCGACCGCGCCATGGCGACCCGCCGCCGCCTGGGGGAGTAGGCCGGGAGGGCGTCCGCGCGCAAGCCGGGTCACGGCTCGGCGCGTGCTGGAAGACTGGACGGTGTGACAGCCTCCGAGAGCTCCCCCGACGCACCGCTCACCGCCGCCGAGGAGAGGACCCGCTGGCGGGCCTTCGCCGTGGCGGTGTCGGTGGCGGCCTTCACGATCCTGGACCTCTCGAAGGTCAACGTCGGCCTGCCGTCGATCGAGAAGTCGCTCTCGGCGGACGCGAGTCAGCTGCAGCTGATCGTCGCGGGATACGCGCTCGCGTTCGGTCTCTCGCTCGTGCCGGCCGGACGCCTGGGCGACATCCGCTCGCGACGGCTGCTCTTCCTGATCGGCCTGACCGTCTTCACGCTGACGAGCCTGCTCTGCGCCGTCGCGCCGTCGATCGAGCTGCTCGTCGTCGCCCGCTTCCTGCAGGGGATCGCGGCGGGCATCCAGATGCCCCAGGTGCTGGGGCTCGTGCAGCAGCTCTTCACCGGTGCCGAGCGCGCCCGGGCGTTCGGCGTGTTCGGCGCGGTGATCGGCCTGTCGACGGCGTTCGGTCCGACGCTGGGCGGGCTGCTGATCGCGATCGGCGGCGAGCAGGACGGCTGGCGGCTGCTGTTCTGGATGAACATCCCGCTGGGCGTCGCCGCCCTGGTCCTCGCGTGGCGCCTCCTGCCGCGGGTGCAGCGGAAGTCGGCCGGGGACACCTCTCTCGACCCGGTCGGGCTGCTGCTGCTGGGTGTGGCGATCTTCGCCTTCATGCTCCCGTTCCTGCTGACCACCGGGGCGTCGAGCGATTCGCCGTACCGCTGGTTCTGGCTGGTGCTCGCGGTGGCGGCCGCCGCCGTGTTCGTGCGCTGGGAGTCGCACTACGCGTCGCTCGGGCGCACCCCGGTCATCGACTTCCGCATCTTCCGCACCAGCTCGTACCGCAACGGGATCCTCGTCGCGACGTCGTACTTCGCGGCCATCCCGGCGACGTTCCTCCTGACCACTCTGTTCCTCCAGCAGGGCCTCGGGCTCGCGCCGGTGTTCGCCGGCATGGTGAGCATCCCCTTCGCCCTCACCTCGGCGCTGACCGCCTGGTACGGCGGCAAGCTGGTGCAGACCTACGGCCGCGCCCTCGTCGTGCTGGGCATCGTGCTGGTGGTGGTCGGCTTCACGCTGGTGCTCCTGGCGGCCGAGCTGATGCCGGCCGACACGGCGGCGTACGGCATGGCCGCGGCGATGCTGGTCGCGGGAGCGGGCGGCGGGTTCGTCGTCTCGCCGAATCAGACGCTGACGCTGGCCGAGATCCCGCCGGAGCAGGGTGGAGTGGCGGGGTCGGTCGGGCAGCTCGGCCAGCGCCTCGGCACCGCGGTCGGCACGGCCTGCGCATCGGCCGTCTTCTTCGCGACGCTCGCCAGCGAGGCGGGCATGACCGAGGGTCTCGTGGCGTACCACGACGCGTTCCGGAACGGCTACTTCGTGACTCTCGGGCTGATCGCGCTCGCGCTGGTGCTCGGCCTGCTGGACCTCCGGCGTCGACGGGTGACGGCGCGCGCCGAGTCCTGACCCGCGGCCCCACGCGCTCGCAGGAGCGGCTAGAGTGGTTTTCTGCCACTGCGGTTCCACCCGCTCGCGGCAGCCGCCGCTCCCCTCGGGGAGCAGCGGATCCACAACTCGACAGTGTGCGACGACGACCCACTCCAGGGCGGTGCTTCCCAGCATCCGCACCGAGTGCTCGCGGGGATGATCGGTTTCGACATTGCCTGCGAAACTGCGAGAAGCGGGTCGAGGATTCAGGGTTATCTCGTTAACGATCTCTGAAAAACACAGGTGCCGAACAGAAGCGCACCGACTTCGCTCTCGCTGCCTAAGCAGAGTCGATAGTCCGTCAGCCCGTGGGTGCGTCCTCGCCCCGGATCCTGGCGTCATCTAGAGGACTTGCTGCGTCGTTACGCCTGAGGGCGACGCGGGACTCGAACTCGGGCTGGGCCCGTCGACCGATGCGTCAGTGGTAACGGTCGGGGCCGAGTAGAACGCTTTCACTGGCTACACCCGTAGAAGGCGCAGAATCACAGCGATGGACGGGGGTTCAATTCCCCCCATCTCCACCACCGGTCGTCGTCGCACACGTCGAGCAGACAGAAGCCCCGCTCCCGAGAGGGAGGCGGGGCTTCTGCGCGTCAGGCGCCGCTCACTCCGGCCGCACATCGAGCTGGCGCAGTCGACCGTAGAGCGTCAGCAGCTCCACGCGGTCGGCCTCCTCCCGCGCGGGTCCTGCGAGCGTCACGGGCGCGGCCCACGAGCGGTACAGCTCGGTGGGCGTCAGCGCGGCGGCGGCGGTCCCGGGCGGGTAGTCCGAGTGCCCGCGGACGGGCAGCTCGGCGAAGGCGTCCGGGAGGACCCTGGCGAGGGCCTCGATCAGCGGGCGCAGCCGCTCGGAGCGCTCCGCGTCGACCGTGAGGGTCACGGCGTTCATCGCGGCGAGGGCGGCGGAGACGTGCTCGACCGTGTGGGCGTCGTCGCACTCCTCCGTCACGAGCAGCGAGACGATGCCGCGGGCCTTCAGCCAGCCCAGCGTCGCGGCGTCGGCGTCGCCGTGCACGGACAGGACCTTGTCCGAGGCGACGGTGTAGTCGCGCAGCACGGCGGCCCAGTCGGAGTGGCCGCCCTCCTCGAGGGCGTCGGCGGCGGCGATGAGCGCCGTCTCGTGGCGGATGCGGTCGAAGAGAGTGTCCGCGGGCGCGAAGTCCCGCTCGGTGACGGAGCGCCGTTCGGGTGGATCGGCGCTGGTCTCGTGCTGCATGGACGACTCCTCGTCGCTCGTCCGGCGCCCCCCGGGCCGTTCTCGGGTGCCTTCACAGTGCGCCGACTGCTGGCGCGTGTCAACGGGTCCGGGGCAGGGATTGACGGTCGGCGGCGGCCGCACAGCGTCGTCAGCGGGCGGCGCCGAAGAGCGTGCCGGCGGCCGGTCCCGTGGTGGGATCGAACACGGCGCAGAGGATCGTGCGATCGCCGTGCCTCCAGCTCGCCTCGGAGGGCACGATGCTGCGGTACTCCAGCGCGGAGGCGCCGTTCGCGACGCCGATCGCGGCCGGGAACTCCAGGTCGCACGCGGCCTTAGCCTGAGCGAGGAGGGTGTTCCGGCTCGTGTAGTCGTCACCGGGTTGCTCGAAGGCGTGGAACACCTCGAGGTCGTGCACGTCGGCGCACGGCACGAGTTCGACGTCGGCGAGGCGGGAGCCGTCGGGGGCGAGGAGGCAGTCGCCCCTCCGCACCGAGAAGGCGTCGACGACGCCCGCCGTCACCACTGCTCCGGCCTCGTCCCGGACGGCGTCGGGGGAATCGGACCCGACGACCGAGGAGCAGGAGGCGAGCGCCAGGACGAGGGCCGCGCCGGCGACAAGGCAGAGGCGGCGCCTCATCGGGCCGCCACGATGGCGAGGATCTCGTCGTGCAGGACGCCGTTCGTCGCCAGCGAGCTGCCGTGCCACGGCCCGGCCTCGCCGTCGGCCGAGGTGAAGCGGCCGCCGGCCTCCTCGACGATCGGCACGAGGGCCGCGAGGTCGTAGGGCTTCACGTCGAACTCGCCCGCGCCGTCGAGCAGGCCCTCGGCGACGAGCATGTACGCCCAGGCGTCGCCGTACGCGCGGTCGCGCCAGACGCCGCGCGCCAGCTCGAGCAGCTGATCGAGGCGGCCGGCGCCGTCCCACTGCTGGATGCTGTTGTAGCTGAAGGTCGCGTCGGCCAGGTCGGCGATGCCCGAGACCCGGATCCGGCGCGGCTGCTGCACCGCCGGGGCGGCCAGGACGCCGCGCAGCTCGCCCGGCAGCTCGATCCGGCCCACGGCTCCGGTGCTCTCGTCCGTCCACGCGCCGGAGCCCTTCGCGGCCCACCAGCGCTTGCCGAGGGCGGGCGCCGAGACGACGCCGACGACGGGGACCCCGTCGACCGCGAGGGCGATGAGCGTGGCCCAGATCGGCACGCCGCGGAGGAAGTGGGCCGTGCCGTCGATCGGATCGAGGATCCACTGGCGGGACGCGTCACCCGAGGTGCCGAACTCCTCGCCCAGGATCGAGTCCTCGGGCCGCTCCTCGCCGAGGATCCCGCGGATCGTCTCCTCGACCGCGCGGTCGGCGTCGGTGACCGGGGTGCGGTCGGGCTTGGTGGTCACGACAAGGTCCCTCGCGAGGAACCGCTCGCTCGAGACGGCGTCGGCCGCGTCGGCGAGGCGGAGGGCGAGGCGGAGGTCGTCGTCGAGGCTCGGAGTCACGGCTCCACGATACTGAGCGGGTCCGTCGCGGGCGTCTCGGGCCGGGTGCGCCCCGCCGTCGCCGCGTCGATTTGACGAGACGGGGGGAGCCACTGCTAATGTGATTCCTCGGTTCGGAAAGCATGTTTCCTCCGGACCACGGCAGCATCGCCACGCACCTCTAGCTCAATCGGCAGAGCAACTGACTCTTAATCAGTGGGTTCTCGGTTCAAGTCCGAGGGGGTGCACCACCCGAGACGCCCGCCCCTCCGGCGGGCGTTTCGTCGTTCCGGGGCGCGGTCGCCCCACGCGCGAGCGGTTCGTCCCGATCCTGGGACGCCCTGCCGCACCTCGCACCCGCCTGGGCATCCGCACGACGTCGCCCCGGCGCTCCCAAGCGCGCGGCTCGTCCGTGGAAGGCTGGGCCGCTCGCTCGCCCCCTCCTCCCCGACGAAAGGACCGACGTGCCCGAAGACGTCCTCCCCGAGATCGGCGGCATCGCACTCGCGGTCGCCGTCGCCGTGGTGATCGCCGTGGTCGTGACCGCCGTGGTCGCCCTCGCGATCCGCATGATCGGCAAGCGCAAGGTCTGGGCACGGCTGCTCATCCGCCGCGTCCGCATCCCGTTCCGCGTGCTCCTGCTGACGATCGCCGTCTGGATCGCGCTGGCCGCGATGGTGACCGGCGACGTCGCTCCCGAGCTCGTCGACCGGGTCTTCCAGATCGCGACGATCGGAGCGTCGGCCTGGCTGGTCGGCGCGCTCTTCGTGTTCCTGGAGGATCTGGGCGCCGAGCGCTACCGCACCGACACCGTCGACAACCGCCGGGCCCGCCGCCTGCGGACCCAGATGACGATCATCCGGCGCGTCGCAGTGGCCGCCGTCGTGGTCGTGGCCATCGGAGCCGCGCTGCTGACCTTCCCGCAGGCGCGCACCGCGGGAGCGAGCCTTTTGGCCTCGGCGGGTGTGCTCTCGATCGTGGCGGGCCTCGCCGCGCAGTCGAGCCTCACGAACATCTTCGCCGGGGTGCAGCTGGCCTTCAGCGATGCGATCCGACTCGACGACGTCGTGATCGTCGAGGGCGAGTGGGGGCGGATCGAGGAGATCACGCTGACCTACGTCGTGGTGCACCTCTGGGACGACCGCCGCCTCGTGCTGCCGACGAACTACTTCACCACCCAGCCGTTCCAGAACTGGACCCGCACCGGCTCCGAGCTGCTCGGAGCGGTCGAGCTCGATCTCGACTGGCGCGTGCGCCCGGACGAGATGCGCGAGGAGCTGCACCGGATCCTCGAGCAGACCGACCTCTGGGACCAGCGCGTCAGCGTCCTCCAGGTGACCGACGCGGTCGGCGGCTTCGTGCGGATCCGGGTCCTCGTCACCGCGAAGGACGCGCCGACGCTGTTCGACCTCCGCTGCTACGTGCGCGAGCGGCTCGTGCAGTGGCTGCACGAGAGCGACCCGGTCGCCCTGCCCCGCCAGCGCGTCGAGATGGAGCGGCAGGAGGCCGGAGCGAACGGCGCGGCCCGGCCGACGCCGCCGCGCCAGCACGCGACTCCGGACAACCTGTTCTCGGGGGACGCCGCGTCGAACGAGCGCGGCGCGCTGTTCACCGGGCTGATCGACCTGCGCGAGACCCGCCGGCCCGACTGAGGCGAGCGGAGGCCGCCTTCCGCAGGCGGCCTCCGCTGCCGGTCAGCGTCCGATCGAGGACATGTCGGCGTAGCGCTCGCCCACCGGCGGCTCGATGGCCGTGAGCGCCGCGAGCTGCTGCCCGGTCAGGACCAGCGCATCCGCCGCCGCGTTCTCCTCGATCCGCGACACGCGCTTCGTGCCGGGGATCGGCGCGATGTCGTCGCCCTGCGCGAGCAGCCACGCGAGCGCGACCTGCGCCGACGTGGCGCCGACCTCGGCCGCGACCCGGTCGACCTCCTCCACGATGCGGATGTTCGCCTCGAGGTTGCCGTCCGCGAAGCGGGGGTTGGAGCGGCGGAAGTCGTCGTCGCCCAGCGCGTCGACGGAGCGGATGGCTCCGGTCAGGAAGCCGCGTCCCAGCGGCGAGTAGGGCACGAAGCCGATGCCGAGCTCGCGCAGCAGCGGCAGCACCTCGGATTCGGGGTCGCGCGTCCAGAGCGAGTACTCGGACTGCACGGCCGTGACGGGATGCACGGCGTGGGCCCGGCGGATCGTCGCGGGCGCCGCCTCCGACAGTCCGTAGGCCCGGATCTTGCCCTCCTGGATCAGCTCGGCGAAGGCGCCGGCCGTCTCCTCGATCGGCACGCCCGGGTCCATCCGGTGCTGGTAGTAGAGGTCGATCCGGTCGGTGCCGAGGCGCTGCAGCGATCCCTCGACCGCGAGGCGGAGGTTCTCGGGGGAGCCGTCGAGGCCGCGCTCGCCGGAGCCGCGGTGCTGGATCATGCCGAACTTGCTGGCGATCACCACCTCGTCGCGACGGTCGGCGAGGGCGCGGCCGACGAGCTCCTCGTTGGTGAACGGGCCGTAGATCTCGGCGGTGTCGATGAAGACGACGCCGAGGTCGACGGCGCGGTGCAGGGTGCGGATCGACTCCGCGTCGTCGGTTCCGGCGCCGGAGTAGAAGGCGGACATGCCCATGGCGCCGAGGCCGAGGCGGGAGACGTCGAGGGCGGTTCCGGGGTCGCCGGCGCCGAGGGTGATCTTCTTCACGAGGTGGTCCTCTCCTGGTAGGCCGCGATCTTGATGTCGATCGCGGCGAGACTGCGGTGGGTCCGCGCGAGCTGCTCCTCGACCTCGGCGCGGTGCGCCCGGAGGAGGGCGAGCCGTTCGGGCTCGCTCGCGGGACCGATCCTGAGCAGGCCCGCGTACTCGCGGATGCGCGCGATCGGCATCCCCGTGGCGCGGAGCTTGGTCAGGAAGTCCACCCAGCCGACGTCCGAGGGGCTGTAGCGCCGGTGCCGCGACGACGCCCGCTCGACGCGCTCGAGCATGAGCCCGACGCGCTCGTAGTAGCGCAGCGTGTGCACGGTGAGACCGGTCGCCGCGGCGACCTCCGAGATCGACAGCACGTCGGCGGCGGGCGCCTCGGCGAGGGGGGTGGTGGACATGGCGTCACCCTAGGACTTCGAGCGCGCTCGAAGTCAAGCAGCCCCGGATCTGCGCCCGCTCAGCGCTCCGCCGTCAGGAACCCGGTCAGCGCCTCGGCCAGCTGCGCATCCGACTCCTCGTGGCCGATCGACGCGACGCCGTCGCCCGGCTGCGGGCCGTACCAGCCGAAGGCGGCGTGGTTCGCGCCCTCGATCTCGACGGACTCCGCGGAGGCGGGCAGCAGGTCGCGGGCGGCGGCGACCTTCGCGGGGGTGCTCAGTCCGTCCTCCGATCCGCTGACGCTGAGGACGGGGAGGCCGCTCTCCGAGAGGTCGTTCGCACAGTAGCTGCCCAGCAGCACGAGGCCGGCGACGTCGTCGCCTCCCGCCCACTGGCAGGCCTTCACGCCGCCGAGGGAGTGACCGCCGACGAACCACTCGTCGACCCCCTCCGCCTGGTCGGTGAAGCTCTCGAGCGAACGGAGGTCGAAGAAGGCGAGGTTGAGGACCGGGCGCGTGATGACGACCGTGACGCCCTCCGCCACGAGCGGGGCGAGGGTCGCCTCGTACGACTCCGCATCGACCTTGGCGCCCGGCACGAAGACGAGACCCTCGCCCGACGCGCCGCCGGTCGGAGTCATCACGATCGCGGAGTCGGTGCGCTCGACGCCCACTCCGGGCTCGGCTCGCACGCGCTCGAGGGCCGCCTCGTCCGGCCCGAGGACGATCGAGGACCAGGTGAGGAAGCCGAGCACGGCGACCGCGAGCAGCCCGCCCAGCGCGAGCAGCACGATCCGGAGCGGCCGGCGCCGACGCGCGCTCATCGGCTCGCCGCGATCGCGTCGGCGGCCTGCACGAGAGCGAGGTGCGAGAGCGCCTGCGGAGTGTTGCCGGCGTGGCGGCGGTTCTCGACGTCGTACTCCTCCGACAGCAGGCCCACGTCGTTCGCGAGCGACACCAGCCGGTCCATCAGCGTCCGCGCGTCGTCGAGGCGCCCCGAGGAGGCGTACTGCCGGACGAGCCAGAACGAGCAGGCGAGGAACGGGTGCTCGCCGCCCGGCAGGCCGTCGACCGAGGACTCGGTGCGGTAGCGGTGCAGGAGCCCCTCATGCAGGAGCACGCGCTCCATCTCGGCCACGGTGCCGGTCATCCGCGGATCGTCGGCGTCGACGTAGCCGACCATCGGCAGCACGAGGAGCGACGCATCGACCTCCGTCGATCCGTAGGACTGCACGAAGTGACCGCGCTCGGCGTCGAAGCCCAGCGCGTCGATCTCGGCGCGCACCTCGTCGCGCAGCGCCTCCCAGGTCTCGACCGGGCCGTCGAGGCCGTGCTCGCGGACCGCCCGCACGCCGCGGTCGAGTGCGGCCCAGATCATGACCCGGGAGTGCGTGAAGTGGCGGGGCTCGCCGCGGATCTCCCAGATGCCGTTGTCGGGTCGCTGCCAGTTCTCCTCGACGAAGCCGAGCAGGGCGCGCTGGAGAGGCCACGAGAACCGGTTCTCGTCGACACCCGCGGTGCGCGCCTCGTGCAGCGCGACCATGACCTCGCCGATGACGTCGGCCTGGTACTGGTCGACCGCCGCGTTGCCGATCCGCACGGGCGAGGCACCGTCGTAGCCGGGCAGGCTCGGCATCGTGCGCTCCGCGAGGTCCCGCTCGCCCGCGATGCCGTACATGATCTGCACGTCGGCCGGATCGCCCGCCACCGCGCGGAGCAGCCAGGCGCGCCACTTCTGCGCCTCCTGCTCGAAGCCGTGAGCGAGCAGCGCCTGCAGGGTGAGCGCGGCGTCGCGGAGCCAGACGTAGCGGTAGTCCCAGTTGCGACTGCCGCCGAACTCCTCCGGGAGCGACGTGGTCGCGGCGGCGACGATGCCGCCCGTCTGGTCGTCGGTGAGGGCGCGGAGGGTGAGCAGGGAGCGCACGACCGCCTCGCGGTACGGGCCGTCGTAGCGGATCGATCCGGCCCACTCCGACCACCAGGCCAGCGTGCTCTCGAGGGCCCGATCGACGTCGAGGGCCTTGGGGGAGCGGTGGTGGGAGGGGAACCAGGCCATCGAGAGATCGGTGACGGCACCCGCGGCGACGTCGAACTCGGCGCTGTGGACGTGGTCGGTCGCCGTCAGCCGCACACCGCGGACGACGACCGCGTCCGGCCCTGCCACGGCGACCAGCAGCGGAGCCTCGTCCGTGCCCTCCTGGCGCACCCACGGCACGACCCGCGCGTAGTCGAAACGGAGGCGCAGCTCCTGCCGCATCCGCACCGTGCCCGAGACGCCGCGCACCCGGCGCACGAGCTCGGCCCGGTCGTCCCGCAACGGCATCACGTCGGTGACCTCCACCACTCCGCTCGACGTCGTCCACCGGGTGAGCAGGGCGAGCGTGTCGCCGAGATAGCGGCGCTCGACGCGGGCGTCGGGATCGACCGGCCGCAGGGACCAGCGCCCCTGCTCGTCGCCGCCCAGCAGGGCGCCGAAGACGGACGGGGAGTCGAAGCGCGGGAGGCAGAGCCAGTCGATGCCGCCGTCGCGGGAGACGAGAGCGGCGGTGCGGCAGTCGGAGAGGACCGCGTAGTCCTCGATCGGGGAGACCATGCACGGATCCTCTCAGCACGAGCCGGGCACTCCCCGTCAAGGCGGAGCGTCGGTCCTCACCCGCGCCGTAGGGTGAGCCGCATGACGCACTCGGTCTCGACACTGCTCATCCTCGGAGCGACGGGGGACCTCTCCTCCCGGCTCCTGCTCCCCGCGATCGGCCAGCTGCTGACGCGCGAACCCGACCGGAGGCTGCAGCTCGTCGGCGCCGGCCGCGAGGACTGGACGCAGGAGCACTGGCACGAGGTCCTCTCCACCTCGCTCGCGACGGTCGAGACGAGCGGCACCGGCGCCGACGAGATGGTGGCGGGCACCCGGTACCAGCAGATCGACGTCACCGATCCGGAGGCGCTCGCCGCGCTGCTCGCGAGCTGCGAGGGCCCCGTCGCGATCTACTTCGCCCTGCCGCCCGCGATCGCGGCGAAGGCGTGCGACGCGCTCGCCGCGCACGACCTGCCCGCGGGAACCGTGCTCGCGCTCGAGAAGCCCTTCGGCGTCGACGAGGAGAGCGCCCGTGCCCTCAACGAGCGCCTCGCCGCACTCGTGCCCGAGGAGCGGGTCCACCGGGTCGACCACTTCCTCGGCCGCGCCACCGTGATGAACCTGCTGGGACTGCGCTTCGCCAACCGGATCCTCGAGCCGCTGTGGTCGGCCGAGCACATCGAGAGCGTCGCCATCGTCTACGACGAGCAGCTCGGGCTGGAGGGGCGCGCCGGCTACTACGACGGCGCCGGTGCCCTGATCGACATGATCCAGAGCCACCTGCTGCAGGTGCTGGCGGTCGTCGCGATGGAGGCGCCGTCGACGCTCGACGCCGCCGACCTGCGCGACGCCAAGGGGATCGTGCTGCGCGCCACGCGGATCCGCGAGGAGGAGGGCTCTCGCCGGGCGCGGTACACCGCCGGGTCCGTCGACGGACGCGAGCTCCCCGCGTACGCCTCGGAGGAGGGCGTGGACCCCGAGCGCGGCACCGAGACGCTCGCCGAGCTCACGGTCGAGATCGACACCTGGCGCTGGGCCGGCGTGCCCTTCACGCTGCGCTCCGGCAAGGCGCTGGGCGAGCGCCGCCGCGAGGTGGTCATCCGCTTCAAGCCCGTGCCGCACCTGCCCAGCGGCTTCCACGGCACGGAGTCGCCCTCGGTGCTGCGGCTGTTCCTCGCTCCGGACAAGATGGCGCTCGAGCTCAACATCAACGGTCCCGGCGACCCCTACACGCTCGAGCGCGCGTCGCTCGAGGCGACCTTCGGGGCCGGCGAGCTGCTGGCCTACGGCGAGGTGCTGTCGGGGATCCTCGACGACGACCCGTCGCTCTCGGTCCGCGGGGACGCGGCGGAGGAGTGCTGGCGGATCGTGCAGCCGGCGCTCGACGCCTGGCGCTCGGGCGCCGTGCCGCTGGACGAGTACCCCGCGGGCAGCGAGGGCCCGGAGGGCTGGAAGCAGGTCTGAGCGGGAGGCGCGTCTCACGACCCCGCGGTGCCGGGGGATCTCGATACGCCCGCTGCGCGGGCTACTCGATCAGCAAGGGGGGTGCGGATCCGCTCGCCGGGGCCTAGCGGGTCGCGTCGACCGGGAGCTGCGCGGGTGCGTCGAGCTCCGCCCAGACGGCGATCGGCTTCGGCTCCCAGGTGAGGGCCGCGGGCTCCGTCTCGACGGGCGGAGTGGAGGCGCGCATCACCGGGATCGCCGAGGTGACGGGATTCTCGGTCTCCGCGACGCCTGCGCGCAGCTGCTGCACCTGGATCGCTCCGGCGAGCTCGTGCGCCAGGGACCTTGCGAGCATCCCGTGGAAGATCGGATCGCGGTCGTCGTGGCTGCGGCGCGTGACGACCCACGCCCCGTCGGAGCCGACGAACGCGGCGAGGCGCTCGTGCACGACGGCGAAGAGCTCGTCCTGCGTGAGCGCCGGGGCCGGGACGACCTCGGGGACCGGCGGGCGGCGCCTCAGACGAAACCTCATGACGAACCCCGATTCCCGTGCGACCAACAGCTGAGACCAGTGTCGCGGCGGAGCGAGGATGCAGTCCGCTGACACGCCGCCGCACAGGGCGAACGGCGCGTCAGCGGGCACGATCAGCGATCGCGCTTCTTACCCTTCTCCTCCTTGGCGAGCTCCTTGGAGTCGTAGGAGACGGATCCGAAGGCGACCGCCACGGCGATCGCCCAGCTGACCCACTGCAGGACGAGTCGCCAGTCGCGCGGCCCCTTGCGGGTCGTCTGAAGGATCGACCAGCCGCCGACCAGCGCGCTGATGACGCTCGAGTTGAGGATGAACTTGCGCATCGATTGCCTCCCGGTGTTCACGACGACGCTACCGGTGCCGTCGCGATGCCCGGAGCGGTTGACAGGACGGACCCGTCCTCCCGCTACCGTGGACCGCCGCCCGGCAGCATCCGGGCGCCGGGAGGAACGGAACCGCATGCGCACCGCAGTCATCGGCGTGGTCCTGCTCCTGCTCGGAGCGGTGGCGGTGCTCACGGGCGTCCTCCCTCCGGAGGCGCTGGGCGCGCTCGTCGAGCGGACGGGACCGATCCTCGCCTTCGTGGTGGCGGTCACGGTCGTGGCCGAGCTGGCCTCGGAGGCGGGCGTCTTCACCGTGGTCGCCGAGCGCGCCGCCGTCTGGGGTCGGGGCCGCACGGCCGTGCTCTGGCTGCTCGTCGTGCTCCTCGCGGTGCTGAGCACGGTCTTCCTGTCGCTCGACACGACCGCGGTGCTGCTGACGCCCGTCGTGGTGCTGCTCGCGGCGCACGTGAAGGTGTCGCCCCTGCCGTTCGCGATGGCGACGGTCTGGCTGGCGAACTGCGCGTCGCTCCTGCTGCCCGTGTCGAACCTCACGAACCTGCTCGCGGAGCGTCGACTCGGCGTCGACGGGCCGCTCGAGTTCGCCGCGCTGACCGCTCTGCCCGCCCTGGTGGCCGCCGCGGTCCCGGTGCTGGTGCTCGCGATCCGGTACCGCCGCGAGCTGGCGGGCCGCTACAGCGCGGGGGAGCGGACGCCGATCGGGGACCGCGTGCTGCTCGTCGGCTCCGGCGCGGTGGTGGCCCTCCTGCTGCCCGCGCTGGTGTCCGGACTGGAGGTGTGGATCCCCGCCACGGCCGCGGCGGTGGTGCTGGTCGTCCTGTTCGCGGTGCGCCGGCCCCGCGCGCTCCGCGCCTCGCTCCTCCCGTGGCAGCTCGTCGTCTTCGCGGCCGGCCTCTTCGTCGCGATGGAGGCGGCGCACCAGCTCGGGCTGGGGGCGGCGCTCGCCGTGGTCGCGGGGCAGGGCGGCGCAGTCGCGGACCTGCTGCGTCTCGCCGGCTCCGGAGCCGTGGCCGCGAACCTCGTCGACAACCTGCCGGCGTACCTCGCTCTCGAGCCCGTGGCCGCGGATCCGGTGCGACTGGTCGCCCTGCTGATCGGCGTCAACGCCGGTCCGCTGATCACGCCGTGGGCGTCGCTCGCGACCCTGCTCTGGCACCAGCGGCTGACGGCGATGGGCGTTCGGATCTCGTGGACGCAGTACGCGCTGCTCGGTCTCGTCGCGGTCGTGCCGACCGTCGGCGGCGCGGTCCTCGCGCTCGCCGTCGCGCAGGGTTAGGCGGCGGGAGGACATCTCCTGTCCGACACCCGTTCGAGAGGGGCTGGTAGCCTCCTGGGGTCCACGACGACCCGATTCGACGAGGGGTACACCATCTCCGAGCACGCAGTTCCCGACCTCCAGGACGGTGCTCCGGCGCCGCGCAACGCGTTCGTGGTGGTGTCCAACCGGCTCCCCGTCGACCGTGTGACGGCCGAGGACGGCACCGCCTCGTGGAAGACGTCGCCCGGTGGACTGGTGACCGCGTTGGAGCCCGTGATGCGGGCGAACGAGGGCGCCTGGGTGGGCTGGCCGGGAGTCGCCGACGAGGTCGTCGCCCCGTTCGAGAACGACGGCGTGCTGATCGTGCCCGTCGCCCTCAGCGCGCAGGAGCTCGAGGACTACTACGAGGGCTTCTCGAACGACACGCTCTGGCCGCTCTACCACGACGTCATCGCGCCCCCCACCTACCACCGCGACTGGTGGGACGCCTACGTGCGGGTCAACCGGCGCTTCGCCGAGGCCGCCGCCGCGGTGACGGAGGAGAACGGCGTCGTCTGGGTGCAGGACTACCAGCTGCAGCTCGTGCCCAAGATGCTCCGCGAGCTCCGACCCGACGTCACGATCGGCTTCTTCAACCACATCCCGTTCCCGCCGTACGGGATCTTCGCCCAACTGCCGTGGCGCAAGCAGATCGTCGAGGGCCTGCTGGGCGCCGACGTCATCGGCTTCCAGCGCCAGGGCGACGCGGGCAGCTTCCTCCGGGCGGTGCGGCGACTGCTCGGCTACGACACCCGCAGCACCGTCGTCGAGGTCCCAGTCGAGGACGAGGCCGCCGGCGGCACCCGGCGCGTCAACCGCTCCCGCCGGGGAGCGAGCGTGCGGCCCGTGGTGGCCCGGCACTTCCCGATCTCGATCGATTCGGCCTTCTTCGAGGAGATGGCCCGCACCCCCGAGATCCAGGCGCGCGCGAAGGAGATCCGCGACGAGCTCGGGAACCCCGAGGTGATCATGCTCGGCGTCGACCGGCTCGACTACACCAAGGGCATCGGGCACCGCCTGAAGGCGTTCGGCGAGCTCCTCGCCGACGGCCGCCTCAGCACCGCCGACGCCGTGCTCGTGCAGGTCGCGAGCCCCAGTCGCGAGCGCGTCGACACCTACCGCCAGCTGCGCGACGACATCGAGCTGCAGGTCGGCCGGATCAACGGCGACTACGGCAGGATCGGGCACCCGGCGATCAGCTACCTCCACCACGGCTACCCCCGTGAGGAGATGGTGGCCCTCTACCTCGCCGCCGACGTGATGCTCGTCACCGCGCTGCGCGACGGGATGAACCTCGTCGCCAAGGAGTACGTCGCCTCGCGCTTCGACAACGACGGCGTGCTGGTGCTGAGCGAGTTCACCGGAGCGGCCGACGAGCTGAAGCAGGCGGTGCAGATCAACCCCCACGACATCTCGGGGCTGAAGGACGCGATGGAGGCCGCCGCGCGCATGCCGCGGGCCGAGAAGACGCGGCGGATGCGGGCCCTGCGCCGTCGGGTCCTCGAGAACGACGTCGCGCGCTGGTCCGAGAGCTTCCTCTCGGCGCTCACCGAGCACGCCGCGGGCCAGCAGCTCGACGTGCGGCCGGCGGCGCGCGGCCAGGAGGCCCCGGTCGGCCAGGAGGCCGAGCACCGCGAGGACTCCGAGCGCGGCAAGGAGGCGGAGGCGCGATGAGCACCGTCACCCCCTCGCCCGTCGACCCGCACCTCCCCGGCGTCCCCGACCGCCTCGTCCTCGCCCTGCGCGAGTTGGCGGCGACCGGGCGGCTGCTCGTCGCCCTCGACTTCGACGGCACCCTCGCCCCGGAGGTCGACGACCCCGCGCGCGCCCGCGCTCTGCCCGAGGCGCGCGAGGCCGTGCTGCGCCTCCTGGGCCTGCCCGGCACCCGTGTCGCGCTCGTCTCGGGTCGCGCGCTCGAGAGCCTGGAGGAGGTGTCGCAGCTCCCCGACGAGGCCCTGCTCGTGGGCTCCCACGGAGTGGAGATCCGGCTCGACCCCGACGAGGACGCCGTGCGCCTGAACCCAGTCGAGCTCGCCAAGGTCGACCGGCTCGAGGGCGTGCTCAAGGGCATCGCCCGCGGGATCGACAACGTGTGGATCGAGGACAAGCCGGCCGGCTTCGCCCTGCACACCCGTCTCGCCACCGACAAGCACAGCAGGGTCGCGCACGTCGTCGCCCTGTCGGAGGCGCGCGCCGAGGTCGCGGGCGTCCACGTGCGCGAGGGAAAGAACGTGCTCGAGTTCTCGGTGCGCTCCACGACCAAGGGCGAGGCCGTCGAGCACCTGCGCCGCTACACCGGCGCCACCGCGGTGCTCTACGCGGGCGACGACGTGACCGACGAGGACGCCTTCGCCGTGATGCGCGCGGGTGACGTGGGCGTGAAGAGCGGGCCGGGCACCACCTCCGCGGCGTACCGCGTGCGGGGCCCGGAGCAGGTCGCGCACGTGCTCTCCCTGCTGGCGGAGTTCCGCGGCGCCCCGGCCTGACGAGGAGCGTGATCGGGGCGCTCGGGAGCGCCGGAGCAGGGGTCGCGAGGCGGTAGCCTCGTCACATGCCGGAAATCGATTGGAAGCCTCGTTCGCGCACCGTCACGGACGGCATCGAGGCCACGACGTCCCGCGGGATGCTCCGCGCCGTCGGAATGGGCGACGACGACTGGGAGAAGCCCCAGATCGGGATCGCCTCCTCCTGGAACGAGATCACCCCCTGCAACCTCTCCCTCGAGCGCCTCGCGCGCTCCGCGAAGGAGGGCGTGCACTCGGGCGGCGGGTACCCGCTGCAGTTCGGCACCGTCTCGGTGTCGGACGGCATCTCGATGGGCCACGAGGGCATGCACTTCTCGCTCGTCTCGCGCGAGGTCATCGCCGACTCCGTCGAGACCGTGATGATGGCCGAGCGCCTCGACGGCACCGTCATGCTCGCCGGCTGCGACAAGTCGCTGCCCGGCATGCTGATGGCCGCCGCGCGACTCGACCTCGCCGCCGTCTTCGTCTACGCCGGATCGATCGCTCCGGGCTGGGTCAAGCTCTCGGACGGCACCGAGAAGGACATCACGATCATCGACTCCTTCGAGGCGGTCGGCGGCGTCAAGGCCGGGATCATGTCCGAGGAGGACGCCAAGCGCATCGAGTGCGCCTTCGCCCCGGGCGAGGGCTCGTGCGGCGGCATGTACACCGCGAACACCATGGCCAGCGTCGCCGAGGCGCTCGGGATGAGCCTGCCCGGCTCGGCCTCGCCCGCTGCGGCCGACCGCCGCCGCGACTACTTCGCCCGCAAGTCCGGCGAGGCCGTCGTGGAGCTGCTGCGCAACGGCACCACCGCGCGCGACATCCTGACGAAGGAGGCGTTCGAGAACGCGATCGCCGTCGCGATGGCCTTCGGCGGATCCACCAACGTCATCCTGCACCTGCTCGCGATCGCCAACGAGGCCGAGGTCGACCTCACGATCGACGATTTCAACCGCATCGGCGACACGATCCCGCACATCGGCGACCTCAAGCCCTTCGGCAAGTACGTCATGAACGACGTGGACCGCCACGGCGGCGTCCCCGCCGTCATGAAGGCGCTGCTGGACGCCGGCCTCCTGCACGGCGACTGCCTGACGGTCACCGGCAAGACGGTCGCCGAGAACCTCGCGGCGATGGACATCGCGCCGCTGGACGGCGAGGTCATCCGCACGCTCGACAACCCGATCCACGCGACCGGCGGCCTCACGATCCTCAAGGGCTCGCTCGCCCCCGAGGGCGCGGTCGTCAAGACGGCCGGCTTCGACGCGTCCGTGTTCGAGGGCCCCGCGCGCGTCTTCGAGCGCGAGCGCGCCGCGATGGACGCCCTGACGAACGGCGAGATCGAGAAGGGCGACGTGGTGGTCATCCGCTACGAGGGACCGAAGGGCGGCCCGGGGATGCGCGAGATGCTCGCCATCACCGCCGCCATCAAGGGCGCGGGCCTCGGAAAAGATGTACTACTCTTGACCGACGGACGATTCTCAGGCGGCACAACCGGCCTGTGCATCGGACACATAGCACCCGAATCGGTGGACGCAGGTCCCATCGCATTCGTGCGCGATGGGGACCCGATTCGGGT
The DNA here is from genome assembly GCF_920939495.1 of Rathayibacter sp. Leaf248. NCBI lineage: Bacteria > Bacillati > Actinomycetota > Actinomycetes > Micrococcales > Microbacteriaceae > Rathayibacter > Rathayibacter sp. Leaf248. The sequence goes on from NZ_CAKLAV010000002.1 coordinate 921,718, forward strand.
CGACATCGCCGCTCGCTCGATCGACCTACTTGTCGACGACTCCGAGCTCGCCGCCCGCCGAGAAGGCTGGGCCCCCCTTCCTCCGCGCTACACCCGCGGTGTCCTCGCCAAGTACGCCAAGCTCGTGCGCTCGGCGGCCGTGGGCGCCACCACCGGGTGACCCCGGCCCGCTCCCGCCGGCCGCGCACTCGCGCCTCCCGCGTCCAGGACCTCGCGGTCCCGGGCCCGCCGCCGCACTCCCTCTCGAAGGAAACGACACCCGCATGACCCCGGACCCGTCCGCCGTGCATCCCGCACCCACGCCCCAGCCACCCCGCCCCGCCGCGTCCGCAGCGGCCCCGGCCCCCGCGGTCGAGACCCTCACCGGAGCGCAGGCGGTCGTCCGCTCGCTCGAGATGCTCGGGATCGAGGACGTCTTCGGCCTGCCCGGCGGCGCGATCCTCCCGGTCTACGACCCGCTGATGGACTCGTCGAAGATCCGCCACATCCTGGTCCGCCACGAGCAGGGCGCCGGCCACGCCGCCGAGGGCTACGCCTCGGCGACCGGCAAGCTCGGCGTCTGCATCGCGACGTCCGGCCCCGGAGCGACGAACCTCGTCACGGCGATCGCGGACGCCTACATGGACTCCGTCCCGATGCTCGCGATCACCGGTCAGGTCTTCTCGACGCTGATGGGCACCGACGCCTTCCAGGAGGCGGACATCGTAGGCATCACCATGCCGATCACGAAGCACTCGATCCTCGTCACCCGCCCCGAGGACATCCCGCAGGCGCTCGCCTCCGCCGCCCTCATCGCCACGACCGGCCGTCCCGGCCCCGTGCTCGTCGACATCACGAAGGACGCGCAGCAGAACGAGGCGCCGTTCCTCTGGCCGCCGAAGATCGACCTGCCCGGCTACCGCCCGGTCACCAAGGCGCACGGCAAGCAGATCCAGGCCGCGGCGCAGCTGCTGGCCGAGTCGAAGAAGCCGGTGCTGTACGTGGGCGGCGGCATCATCCGCGCGCGCGCCTCCGCCGAGCTCCTCGCGTTCGCCGAGACGTCCGGCGCACCGGTGGTCACCACGCTGATGGCCCGCGGCGCGTTCCCGGACTCGCACGAGCAGCACCTCGGCATGCCCGGCATGCACGGCACCGTCCCCGCGGTGCTGGCGCTGCAGGAGGCCGACCTGATCCTCGCGCTCGGCTCGCGCTTCGACGACCGCGTGACCGGCAAGGCGGCGCTCTTCGCCCCACACGCCAAGGTCGTGCACGTCGACATCGACCCCGCCGAGATCTCCAAGATCCGCACCGCCGACGTGCCGATCGTGGGAGACCTCAAGGATGTGCTGCCCGACCTCACCGACGCCTACGCCAAGGTGATCGACGGCGGCGCTCCCGACACCTCCGAGTGGTGGTCCTACCTCAAGGGCCTCCAGGAGGAGTTCCCGCTCGGCTACACGGAGCCGACCGACGGCCAGCTCTCTCCGCAGTACGTGATCAAGCGCATCGGCGAGATCACCGGACCCGAGGGCGTCTTCGCCTCCGGAGTCGGCCAGCACCAGATGTGGGCCGCGCAGTTCATCAAGTACGAGCGCCCCAACTCGTGGCTGAACTCGGGCGGCGCCGGCACCATGGGCTACTCCGTCCCGGCCGCCATGGGCGCCAAGGTCGGCGAGCCCGACCGCGTCGTGTGGGCGATCGACGGCGACGGCTGCTTCCAGATGACCAATCAGGAGCTCGCCACCTGCACGATCAACGACATCCCGATCAAGGTCGCGGTGATCAACAACTCCTCGCTCGGCATGGTGCGGCAGTGGCAGACCCTCTTCTACGAGGGCCGCTACTCCAACACCGACCTCAACACGGGACACGACACCGTGCGGGTGCCCGACTTCGTGAAGCTGGCCGACGCGTACGGCGCGCTCGGCATCCGGGTCACGAAGCCCGAGGAGATCGACGACGCGATCCGCCTCGCGATCGCGACGAACGACCGCCCCGTGGTCATCGACTTCGTGGTCAGCCGCGACTCGATGGTGTGGCCGATGGTGCCCCAGGGCGTCTCGAACAGCTACGTCCAGTACGCCAGAGACCACAGCCCGACCTGGGACGACGAGGAGTAGACCGCATGACGCACCACGTTCTCTCCCTGCTCGTCGAGGACAAGCCGGGACTGCTCACCCGTGTCGCCGGGCTCTTCGCCCGACGCGGCTTCAACATCGAGTCCCTCGCCGTGGGCCCGACCGAGCTCGACGGACTGTCGCGCATCACGGTCGCCGTCGACGTCGAGGACCTCCCGCTCGAGCAGGTCACGAAGCAGCTCAACAAGCTCGTCAACGTGATCAAGATCGTCGAGCTCGACCCCGACCAGTCGGTGCACCGCGAGCACCTGCTCGTGAAGGTGCGCGTCGACAACGTCACCCGCTCGCAGGTGCTCGAGGCCGTGAACCTCTTCCGCGCCCGCGTGGTCGACGTCGCGACCGACGCCCTCGTCATCGAGGTGACGGGCGACTCCGGGAAGACCAACGCCTTCCTGCGGGTCATCGAGCCCTACGGCATCAAGGAGATCGCGCAGTCGGGCCTGCTCGCCATCGGGCGCGGCTCGAAGTCGATCACCGAGCGCGTCTTCAAGAACTGACCGCGACCACTCCTCAACAGAAAAGGACACACCACGTGACCGAGCTCATCTACGACACCGACGCCGATCTCTCGATCATCCAGGCCAAGAAGGTCGCCATCGTCGGCTACGGCTCGCAGGGCCACGCCCACGCGCAGAACCTCCGCGACTCCGGCGTCCAGGTCGTCATCGCGCTCAAGGACGGGTCGAAGTCGACCGCCAAGGCCGAGGACGACGGCTTCGAGGTCAAGAGCGTCGCCGACGCCGCCGACTGGGCCGACCTGATCATGATCCTCGCGCCGGACCAGCACCAGCGCGCGATCTACAGCGAGCAGATCGCCGACAAGCTGACCGAGGGCAAGACGCTCGCCTTCGCGCACGGCTTCAACATCCGCTTCGGCTACATCGAGGCCCCCGCGGGCGTCGACGTGATCCTGATCGCGCCGAAGGCCCCCGGCCACACCGTGCGCCGCGAGTTCGTCGCCGGCCGCGGCATCCCGGACATCATCGCCGTCGAGAACGACGCGACCGGCACCGCCTGGGAGACCGCGAAGTCGTACGCGAAGGCCATCGGAGGAACCCGCGCGGGCGTCATCAAGACGACCTTCACCGAGGAGACCGAGACCGACCTGTTCGGTGAGCAGGCCGTGCTCTGCGGCGGCACCTCGCAGCTCGTCCAGTACGGCTTCGAGACCCTCGTCGAGGCCGGCTACCAGCCCGAGATCGCCTACTTCGAGGTGCTCCACGAGCTCAAGCTGATCGTCGACCTGATGTGGGAGGGCGGCATCGCCAAGCAGCGCTGGTCGGTCTCCGACACGGCCGAGTACGGCGACTACGTGTCGGGCCCCCGCGTCATCGACCCCAGCGTCAAGCAGAACATGCAGGCGGTCCTCGGCGACATCCAGAGCGGCGCGTTCGCGAAGCGCTTCATCGCCGACCAGGACGCCGGAGCCCCCGAGTTCCAGGAGCTGCGCGCCAAGGGCGAGCAGCACCCGATCGAGGCGACCGGCCGCGAGCTGCGCAAGCTGTTCGCCTGGAAGCAGACCGACACCGACTACACCGACGGCAGCGTCGCGCGCTGACGCACTGACGCCTGACGGACCGAGGGAACCCCGGACCGTCGAAGGAACCCGCTCCGGCGGTATCCCTCGACGGGTCGGGGTTCCCTCACGTCCGGGGTTCCCTCGGGGCGGCGGGTAGCGTGGGGCGGATGGAGCGACGGGCGCGGCGGCTGCGGCAGTGGGACGAGACGGCGGCGGCGATCCGGGACGGGCTGTCGTACGGGGTGTCGGCGGGGGTCGTGCTGTGCGGGCTCGCAGGAGCGGGTCTCGCGGCGGCGCTGGCGTTGCTGTCGGGCGGGATCCTGGAGTCGTCTCCTCCGCTGCTGCGCACCCTCGCGGCTCTGCCGCTCGCACTCATCGCGGCGACGACGCTGGTCGTGACGGCGTCGCAGTTCCGTCGGCACTCCGACCGTGCTGCGCGGCGGTTCACGGCGGCGGCGTGGCCCGTGCCAGCGGACTTCGACCGGAGCGATCTGGATCGGACCGCCGATCTGCCGTTCGACGTGCGCCTGCCCGAGGACGCCCTCGACCCCGCGGACCTGGCCCGGATCCTCGCACCGTCGGCCGGCGAGCGCGCCGAGGCGCGGACGCGGAGCGCCGCGGCCGGCCTCCGGAGCCGCTCGGTGCTGGTCGCCCTGCTCTCGATCGCGGGCGTGGCCGCGGCGGGTGCCGGCCTGCTCCTCCTGTTCGCGACTCTCCTCCTCAGCGGAGAGGAGCGGTTCGCCGTCGCGGCCGCCGTGCTCGCCGCCGCCGGGGCCGGGGCGGGCATCGGATCCTCCCAGGCGAACGCCGTGCCGATCGCCCTCGCGCGCGTCGGCGACGCGCAGCTGGCGCGGAGCCGTCGCCTGCTCGTCGAGCTGTGGCCGGGGGACCTCGAGGAGGGGCCGCTGTCGGTCCGCGGGGGAGCGGCCGCGATCGACCGGCGGGCCCTGCCCGGGGCGTCACGGAGGGCGGCGCCGGCGAGCCCCGCCGCCGGACGGGCGGCTCCGATCGTGATGCTGGCCGCCGTGCTGCTCCCGGTGCTGGTGCTGCCACTGCTGAGCTGACGGGCTCTAGCTCCCGGCCTCCCGCGCGAGGCGGCGCAGGCCGCCCTTCGGAGGGACGCGCACGGGGTCCGGCCAGCGGGGCGCCAGGTGGTCGCCGAGGGTGACACGCCGGATCTTCCGGCCGACCAGGGGGAGCACCCAGTCCGTCGTCCAGCGCTGCTGGTCGCGCAGCCACTCGAGGGGAGTGAGCGGCTCGGGCGGATCCCACGGTCCGTCCGAGATCGAGTGCGGCACTCCGAGGGTGTCGAGCACGCGGGCGGCGAGGTAGCGGTGGCCGCGCTGGGAGAGGTGCATCCGATCGGGCGACCACATCACCGGCTCGCGGAACGCCTGCATCCGCCAGTAGTCGACGAGGACCGCGCCGCGCTCGCGGGCGATGCGGCGCACCGCGCTGTTGTAGATCCGATTGCGGCGCACGAACATCCGCGGCGCGGGCAGTCCGGGGATGTCGAAGCCCGTGAAGAGCACGAGGACGGCACCCGTGGTCGCGAGGTCGTCGACGAGCTTCTCGTAGCGCCGGACCAGCACCTCCATGTCGGTGCCGAGGTCGAGGATGTCGTTCCCGCCCGCGTAGAGCGTGACGAGCGTGGGCCGCAGCGCGAGCGCGGGCTCGAGTTGCTCGTCGCGGATCTGCGCGAGCCGCTTGGAGCGGATGGCGAGGTTCGCGTACTCCCAGCCGGGCTCGGCCTTCGCGAGACGGTCGGCGACGCGGTCGGCCCAGCCCCTGACTCCGTTGGGCAGTCGCGGATGCGGATCGCCGACGCCCTCGGTGAAGGAGTCGCCGATCGCGACGTAGCGCCGCTCGCCGGCCGCCGCAGTGCGTTCCCCCATCCGGGGAGGATCGCGGGCGGGGGAGACCGGGCGGTGGCGAGCAGGTGTCCGGGCGGTGACCCCTCACTCCGAGCCGCCTGGGAGCCGAGCGCGGTTAGGGTGTCGGGGTGATCGATGCCAGGGACGACGACGCGCTCAGCTGGGCGGGCGAGGACGAGGACCCGACGCTCGCGGCGGGGCCGGGGACGACGCGGCGGCGTCCGCCCCGCGCGGTCCGCTCGGCGCCCCAGGAGCGACCGGCGCTCGAGGACGAGACCGAGGCGCCGCTCCCGGAGGAGCTGCGCGAGGACGAGCCGGAGGAGGACGAGGCGTCCGAGCTCGACGCCGCGGCCGCCTCCTCCGTGCTGCTCATCGCGACCGGGGTCACCGCCGGCGTCTACCTGCTGTACACGATCGCGTGGATGATCTCGGCCACCCGTCAGAACGCCACGATCGCGGGCACCTTCGCCGGCGACGCGGTCGGCGGGGGGCTCTACGGCCTCGGGCTGTGGCTGGCCGTCGCCGCTCCCGTCGCCTGGTTCACCGCGACGCTGCTCGGCACCCGCGACGCGCGGGTGCGCACCCGCGTGCTCTGGCTGGTCGCGGGACTCGTGCTGCTCGCTCCGCTGCCGTTCCTGAAGGGGGCGTGAGGATGAGCGACGAGACCGCCACGAAGGCCACCCTGGGCGGCCGGCGCGCGGGTCGGGGGAAGCGCTTCGCGCTCTCGGCGCTGATCGCCGTGCTGTTCGGGGCCCTCTTCGCGTGGGACGTGTGGGAGGCGATCGGCAACCTCGTGGGTATCCGCGCCTACGCCGCGGGGCTGAACACCGATCTCAACGCGACCGGATGGACGGTGCTGCTGCTCGGGCTGGCGCTGCCCGTCGTGTGCTTCACCGTCGCGCTGCTGCTCGGGCGGCGCCGAGGAGTCGCCGCGCGCGCGGGGCTCCTGTTCGCGGCGCTCTGCCTCTCGGCCGTGCTGTCGCTGGACGTGCAGCAGGTCTTCGGCTTCGCGAGCCTCGTCTCGCTCGGCTGAGCAGCGCGTCGCCACGGCGGGGAGCGCGGCGTCACACGGCCGAGCCCGGCGGCGGGGCTCCGCTACAGTGGCGGGGGCTCCCGCGACGCCCGCGTCCGGTGCCCGCACCGTCCCCTCCCCGAAGGAAGCGCACTCGTGACAAAGCCGGTCGTCCTGATCGCCGAAGAACTCTCGCCCGCCACCGTCGACGCTCTCGGTCCCGACTTCGAGATCCGCTCCGTGGACGGCACCGACCGCCCGGCGCTGCTCGAGGCGCTCGGCACCGCCGACGCGATCCTCGTGCGCTCGGCGACGCAGGTCGACGCCGAGGCCATCGCCGCGGCGCCCTCGCTCAAGGTGATCGCGCGCGCGGGAGTGGGCCTCGACAACGTCGACATCACCGCCGCGACCGCCGCCGGTGTCATGGTCGTCAACGCGCCGACCTCCAACATCATCTCGGCGGCCGAGTTGACCGTGGGCCACATCCTGAGCCTCGCCCGCCACATCCCCGCGGCGCACAGCGCGCTCGCGCAGGGCCTGTGGAAGCGGTCGAAGTACACGGGCACCGAGCTCTACGAGAAGACCGTCGGCATCATCGGCCTCGGCCGCATCGGCGCGCTGATCACCGCTCGCCTGCAGGCCTTCGGCGTCGACGTCGTCGCTTACGACCCGTACGTCACGAGCGCCCGCGCGCAGCAGCTCGGAGTGACGCTCCTGCCGCTCGATGAGCTCCTCGCGCAGAGCGACTTCATCACCATCCACATGCCGCGCACCCCCGAGACCACGGGGATGATCTCGGACGAGCAGCTCGCGCTGATGAAGCCGACCGCGTACATCGTCAACGTGGCGCGCGGCGGCCTCATCGACGAGGACGCCCTGCACCGCGCCCTCGTCGCGAACACGATCGCCGGCGCCGGGCTCGACGTGTTCGTGAAGGAGCCGCCGGTCGGCTCGCCGCTGCTCGCCCTCGAGAACGTGGTCGTCACTCCGCACCTCGGAGCGTCGACCGACGAGGCGCAGGAGAAGGCGGGCGTCTCGGTCGCCAAGTCGGTGCGCCTCGCGCTCTCGGGCGAGCTCGTGCCGGACGCCGTCAACGTCGCCGGCGGCGTCATCGACGAGTACGTGCGCCCCGGCATCCCGCTGGTCGAGAAGCTCGGCCAGGTCTTCGCGGGCCTGGCGCACTCTCCCGTCACCTCCATCGACGTCGAGGTGCGCGGCGAGCTCGCCGCGTACGACGTCAAGGTGCTCAAGCTCGCGGCGCTCAAGGGCGTCTTCACGAACGTCGTGTCGGAGACGGTCTCGTACGTGAACGCTCCCGTCCTCGCCGAGCAGCGCGGCATCGAGGTGCGCCTGATCACCGACGGCGTCTCGGACGAGTACCGCAACCTGATCACGCTGCGCGGCGCCCTCTCGGACGGCTCGCAGATCTCGGTCTCGGGCACGCTCACCGGCACCAAGCAGGTCGAGAAGCTCGTCGCCGTCAACGGCTACGACGTCGAGGTGCCGATCGCGAAGCACCACGTCGTGATGAGCTACGTCGACCGCCCCGGGATCGTCGCGGTCTACGGGCGCGAGTTCGGCGAGGCCTCCGTCAACATCGCCGGGATGCAGATCGCGCGCACCGAGGCGGGCGGCAAGGCCCTCTCGGTGATCACCATCGACTCGCCGGCGCCGGCGGGCCTGCTCGAGAAGGTCCGCGTCGCGATCGACGCCGACATCATGCAGGAGATCGACATCACGGAGCAGTAGCCCCGTCGCTCACCGAGCACGACCCGAGCCCGTCCCGCGCACCGTCGCGGGGCGGGCTCCGTCGTCGGCGCGGTGCGCGCGGCGCTCAGTCGCCGCGCGGGGCCAGGAGGCGGTCGATGACCGCGAGGACGTCCTCCGCTTCGCCGCGCGACTGCTGGCCCGTGGGCAGCAGGGCGGAGTTGTAGTAGAGGCCGTCGCTCATCAGGACGATCGCGCGGGCGACCAGCGGATCGCCGACGGCCTCGACGACGACGTCGTTCCAGCTGTCGTGGATCCGGGCGAGGGCGGCGCTCGCCCGCTCGTCGTGGCCCTGCGCGATGCGCGAGACGGCGAGGATCGTGCGGTCGAAGGGGGTGTCGGCGGCGAACGAGGTGCGGATCAGGTACGGGACCACGCCCTCGTCGGACGTGCGGATGCGGTCGATGTCCTCGGCGAGGCGCTCGTCGAGCCGTGCGACGAGTCCGTCGACCAGCGCGTCCTTCGAGGGGAAGTGGTAGAGCAGGCCGCCCTTGGAGACTCCGGCCGCGCGGGCGACGGCGTCGAGGGTGGCCGCGCGCTCGCCCTGCTCGTTCAGCAGCTCCTCGAACGCGTCGAGGACGCGGTCGCGAGCGGGGGAGGCGGGAGGCATGCGCCCCATCCTACGGTCGGCCTTGCGCTACTGTACCGGCTGGACGGTATACTCCTCGGGTCGCCTGCTGCGCGCCGTCCGGTGCCGGCGCGACGTCGATCCGAGAGAGAGCACCACCGTGTCCGCCCGCACCGCCCCCGTCACCGTTCCGCCCACCTCCGCCGCGCTCGCCGAGGACCGCGTCGGCCGCCGAGCCTGGTTCGCCCTCGCGGTGCTGATGCTGCCGGTGCTGCTGGTCTCGGTCGACAACACGGTGCTGAACTTCGCGCTGCCGCTGATCGCCGAGGACCTCGGACCCACGGGCACCGAGCTGCTCTGGATCGTCGACGCGTACCCGCTGGTCCTCGCGGGCCTCCTCGTGGCGATGGGCAGCCTGGGCGACCGGGTCGGCCGGCGGAAGCTGCTCGTGATCGGCGCGATCGGCTTCGCCGTCGTCTCGATCGCCGCGGCGTTCGCTCCGACGGCCGGTGCGCTCATCGCGGCCCGCGCGGCGCTGGGCCTCTTCGGCGCGACGCTCATGCCCTCGACGCTGTCGCTCCTGCGCAGCCTCTTCCCGAACCGCGACCAGCGCCGTCTCGCGATCGCGATCTGGGCGACCGGGTTCGCGGTCGGCTCCGCGGTCGGTCCGCTCGTCGGCGGGGTGCTGCTCGAGAGCTTCCCCTGGGGCTCGGTGTTCCTGCTCGCGGTGCCCGTGCTGCTGCCGCTGGTCGTGCTCGCGCCGATCCTCGTGCCGGAGTCGCGCGACCCGCAGCCGGGGCCCGTGGACGTCGTCAGCATCCTGCTCTCGCTCGCGACCATGGCGCCCCTCGTCTACGCGGTGAAGTCGGTGGCCGAGCACGGCGTCGACGCGGTGGCCGCGACCGCCCTCGTCGTCGGCGTGGTGAGCGGCGTGCTGTTCGTGCGGCGCCAGCAGCGGCGCGCGGTGCCGATGCTCGACCTGTCGCTCTTCCGCCGCGGCTCGTTCAGCGCGGCCATCGTGGTGAACCTCCTCAGCGTCGTGGCGCTCGTCGGCGGACTCTTCTTCGTCTCGCAGCACCTGCAGCTGGTCATCGGGCTCTCGCCGCTGCAGGCCGGGCTCGTGCTCGTGCCGGGGCTCGCGGTGATGATCCTGGCGGGGCTCGGCGTCGTTCCGGTCGCGCGGCGCATCACTCCGCGGCTCGTCGTGCCCGCCGGGCTCGTGGTCTCGGCGGTCGGCTACGCGCTGCTGGCGATCGGCAGCGGGGCGGAGGGAGGCGCGACGGCGCTGACCGTCGCCGTCGCGTTCGCGTTCCTCGGCCTGGGCATCGGGGCGGCCGAGACGGTGTCGAACGAGCTCGTGCTCGCGAACGCGCCGGCCGACAAGGCGGGGGCCGCGTCCGCGGTGTCCGAGACGGCGTACGAGCTGGGCGCGGTGCTGGGGACGGCGACGCTGGGCACGGTGCTGACGTCGGCGTACCGCAGCGGAGTCGTGCTGCCCGCCGGCCTCGACGCCGATCAGGTGCAGCGCGCGGGGGAGACCCTGGGCGGCGCGGTCGCGGTGGCGGGCGAGCTGCCCGCCGACTCCGCCGCGAGCCTGCTGGCCTCGGCCGGCGCCGCGTTCGACGCGGGAGTCGGCTGGTCGGCCTGGATCGGCGTCGGCCTGGTGCTGTTCGCGGCGGTCGTCGCGGCCTGGCGGCTGCGGCGCAGCTGAGCGGCCCGAGAGTACGCTGGGACCGTCTCTGCCCCGCACTGCTCGCGCACTGCCCCCGCACGCCTGAGGATGCCCCATGCCCCGCACCGTGAAGCTCGCCGTCATCCCCGGAGACGGGATCGGACCGGAGGTGATCGCCGAGGCCGTGAAGGTCCTCGACGCCGTCACCGCCGACTCCGACCTGGTGATCGAGAAGACGCCGTTCTCGCTCGGGGCGGCCCGGTTCCTCGAGACCGGCGACGTGCTGACCGACGAGGACCTCGCGGCGATCGCGGCGCACGACGCGATCCTCCTGGGTGCCGTCGGCGGCGTGCCCGGCGACCCGCGCCTGAAGGACGCGAACATCGAGCGCGGGCTGCTGCTGCGCCTGCGCTTCGCGCTCGACCACTACGTGAACCTGCGCCCGACCCGGGTGTACCCGGGCGTCCCGTCGCCGCTGTCCGCGCCGGGCGACGTCGACTTCGTGGTCGTCCGCGAGGGCACCGAGGGTCCGTACGTCGGCAACGGCGGAGCGATCCGCCAGGGCACCCCGCACGAGATCGCGAACGAGGTGTCGGTGAACACCGCCTACGGGGTGGAGCGGGTGGTGCGCCACGCGTTCGAGCTGGCCCGCAAGCGCCGCTCGAAGCTCACGCTGGTGCACAAGACGAACGTGCTCGTCTTCTCCGGATCGCTGTGGAAGCGGCTGGTCGACGAGGTGGGGGCCACCTACCAGGACGTGGCCGTCGATTACCTCCACGTGGACGCCGCCACGATCTTCCTCGTGACCGACCCTGCTAGGTTCGACGTCATCGTCACCGACAACCTCTTCGGCGACATCCTCACCGATCTGGCCGGCGCGATCAGCGGCGGCATCGGCCTCGCCGCCTCGGGCAACATCAACCCCGACGGCGCGTTCCCCAGCATGTTCGAGCCGGTCCACGGATCCGCGCCCGACATCGCCGGGAAGCAGCTCGCCGATCCGACCGCCGCGATCCTCTCGGTGGCACTGCTGCTGGACCACCTGGGCCGGCCCGACGAGGCCGCCCGCGTGACGGCCGCGGTGACCGCCGACATCGAGTCCCGCGACGGCTCCGCCCGCGCCACCTCGGCGATCGGCGACGCCGTCGTCGCCCGGCTGAGCTGAACCGGCCCCCACTCCCGACGCTCCCGACGAAAGACACCGAGATGACCATCCCCCTCCCGCTCGCCCCCCAGGACCTCGCCTTCCAGGTGACTCCGAACCCCGAGCCGCGCTCGATCGAGGAGCGCGACCGGATCCTGGCCGACCCCGGCTTCGGCGTCTTCTTCACCGACCACATGGTCGACATCTGCTGGTCGCGCACCGGCGGCTGGCACCGCCCGCGCGTGCAGCCCTACGGCCCCATCGCGCTCGACCCGGCCGCGGCGGTCCTGCACTACGCGCAGGAGATCTTCGAGGGGATGAAGGCCTACCGCCACGCGGACGGCTCCGTCTGGACGTTCCGCCCCGAGGCGAACGCCGCGCGCCTGCAGCGCTCGGCCCGCCGTCTGGCGCTGCCCGAGCTGCCGACGGAGCACTTCATCGAGTCGCTGCGCCAGCTGATCGCGGTCGACGGCGACTGGGTGCCCTCGGAGCCCGAGACGAGCCTGTACCTGCGGCCCTTCATGTTCGCGAAGGAGGCGTTCCTGGGGGTCCGCGCGGCGGAGAAGGTCGGCTACTACGTGATCGCGAGCCCCGCCGGCGCCTACTTCTCGGGCGGCGTCGCTCCGGTGTCGATCTGGCTGTCGACCTCGTACGCCCGCGCGGGCAAGGGCGGCACGGGAGCCGCCAAGACCGGCGGCAACTACGCCTCGTCGCTCCTGCCGCAGCAGGAGGCCTACGAGCACGGCTGCGCGCAGGTGCTGTTCCTCGATTCGCAGGAGTCGCAGTACATCGAGGAGCTCGGCGGCATGAACGTGGTGCTCGTCAAGAAGGACGGCACGCTCGTCACTCCGGAGTCGGACTCGATCCTCGAGGGCATCACGCGCGACAGCGTGCTGCAGCTCGCCGAGGACCGCGGGCACCGCGTGGAGCGTCGCCGCGTGAGCATCGACGAGTGGCGCGACGGGGTGGCGTCGGGCGACGTCGTGGAGGTGTTCGCGTGCGGGACCGCCGCGGTCATCACTCCGATCGCCGAGCTCAAGGGCGAGGGCTTCTCGGTCGGGCACGCGGACGCGCCCGCCGGCGAGCTCACGATGTCGCTGCGGGAGGAGCTGACCGGCATCCAGTACGGACGCCGCGAGGACCGGCACGGATGGATGACGAGGTTGGACGCATGAAGATCGCACGATTCGCCACGCAGCGCTCGGGGGACAACGGGGGAGCGATCCACTTCGGGATCGTCGACGAGGACGACCTCGTCGTGCTCGCCGGGGACCCCATGTTCGCGGGCTTCGACACGACCGGGGAGCGCATCCCGATCTCGGAGGCGAAGCTCCTCGCCCCGGTCATCCCGCGCTCGAAGGTCGTCGGCATCGGCAAGAACTACTCGGACCACGCGGCCGAGATGGGCGGCGACGCTCCTGCTGAGCCGCTGATGTTCCTCAAGCCGAACACGTCGGTGATCGGTCCGGACGAGGCGATCGTGCTTCCCGAGGACAGCCGGCAGGTGGACTACGAGGGCGAGCTCGCGGTCGTGATCGGAGCCGTCGCGCGGAACGTGCGGGCGGAGGACTACGAGGACGTCGTCTTCGGGTACACGATCGCCAACGACGTCACCGCCCGCGACCTGCAGAAGAGCGACGGCCAGTGGGCGCGCGCCAAGGGCTACGACACGTTCTGCCCGATCGGGCCGGTCATCGAGACGGAGTTCGTCTGGAACGAGGCGGCGCTGGAGACGCGCGTGAACGGGCGCCGCGTGCAGTCCGGGAACACGGGCGACATGATCCACGGGGTGCCCGAGATCATCGCCTACGTGTCGCGGGTGTTCACGCTGCTGCCGGGGGACATCATCCTGACCGGAACGCCGGCCGGGATCGGGCCGATCGCGAACGGGGACGCCGTGGCGATCGACATCGAGGGCATCGGGACGCTGTTCAATCCGGTGATCGTCCGGGGCTGATCGCGCGACGATCCGGAAAGGCCTTCCACCTGCGGGTGGGAGGCCCGGCCGCGAGTCCGGGCGCGTCAGTCGGCGGTGGTCGGGCCGGTCGTCTCGTCGGGGAGCTCGTCGTCGTCGGCGACGGAGTCGCCTCCGCTGTCGAGGTCGGTGACCTGATCGGAGGTGCCGCGGTCGATCGCGGTGCCGCCGGGAGCGGCTCCCGCCATCGAGGCGTCGGTCGCGTCCTCGCCGGGCAGGGTGGTCTGCGCGCCGTCGACGGCGGTCGGATCGGCACCCGCGGTCGAGCCGGCTCCGGTGGTCTGCTCGGGGAGGTCCTCGTTCGCCATGGTGGCTCCTTTCCAGTCGGTCGACCCAGCCCAGCACCCGCTGCGGCAGCGGCGCAGGACGTTGACAAATGCGCCGAGGGAGCGTCCGGCGCGTCGCAGGGACCGGCCCGTGGGAGCGCTTCACCGTGCTCCCCCGAGCTGTCAAGCGGAGTCGCTCGAAGAGGTGTTCGACGTAGCGTCGAAGGCATGAACTCGTCCCGGAACGACCCCGTCGCACGCATCGCCCGAGAGGACTTCGGCTGGACGTCGCTCCTGCCGGGGCAGCGCGAGGCGATTGAATCGGCGGCCTCCGGGCGCGACACCCTGCTGGTCCTCGCGACCGGCGGCGGCAAGTCGGCGGTGTACCAGATCGCGGGGGCCGAGCGGGGCGGAGTGGTCCTCGTGGTCTCTCCGCTGGTCGCGCTCCAGGCCGATCAGCTCGCCTCGATCGAGGCGGCGCCGGCCGCACCCCCGGCCGTCGCGGTCAACTCCTCGCTGGGCGCCGCGGCCGTCGCCCGCGCCTGGGAGCGGATCGACGAGGGCGGACCGCTGTACGTGCTGCTCGCGCCGGAGCAGCTGGCGAAGGCCGAGAACGTGGCGCGGCTCGCGAAGGCGGGCGTCTCGCTCCTCGTGGTCGACGAGGCGCACTGCGTCTCGAGCTGGGGCCACGACTTCCGGCCCGACTACCTGCGTCTCGCGGACGTCCGCGGCGAGCTGGGCGATCCTCCGGTGCTCGCGATGACCGCGACGGCGTCGGGACCGGTGCGCGCCGAGATCATCGAGCGACTGCGGATGACCGACCCCGAGGTGCAGGTCCACGGGGTGGACCGGCCCGAGATCCGGCTCGTCGTGCACCGCCACGAGAGCGAGAACGAGAAGCGCGCGGCGGTCGTCGAGGAGGCGCGCAGCTGGACGGCTCCGGGGCTCGTCTACGTCGCGACGCGCAAGGAGACCGAGACGTACGCGGCGGAGATCGGCGCGGAGGGCCGCACGGTCGCGGCGTACCACGCGGGGCTCAAGGTGTCGGAGCGCCGCGAGGTCCACGAGCGCTGGCGCGCGGGCGAGCTCGACGTCGTCGTGGCCACCTCGGCGTTCGGCATGGGGATCGACCGGGCCGACGTGCGCTTCGTGCTGCACGCGACGACGACGGAGTCGCTCGATGCGTACTACCAGGAGATCGGACGCGCGGGGCGCGACGGCGAGCCCGCGACGGGGGCGCTGCACTACCGCGCCGAGGACCTCGGGCTCCGCCGCTTCTTCGCCAAGCGCTCGATCGACAAGGCGGCGCTGCGGGTGATCTGGGCCGCGGTCACCGCGGAGCCCGGCCGGACGATCGCGGAGCTCGCGGACGAGCTCGGGAAGCCCGCCCGGACGCTCTCCCGACTCGTCAACGACCTCGCCGACGCCGACCTGATCGAGACCGGGAAGGGCGTCCGCCCGACCCGCGAGGCGAGCGCCGACGACGCCGTGCAGGCGGTGGCCGACGCCGTCGCCTCCCGCGAGCGGATCGCCGAGTCGCGGCTGTCGATGATGCGCGCGTACGCCGAGACGCAGCAGTGCCGGCGCCGGGTGCTGCTCGACTACTTCGGCGTCGAGGGCCCGGAGTGGTGCGGCAACTGCGACGGCTGCGAGCGGCACGAGGCGCAGCAGGAGGCGGCCTCGACGGCGCCGGCCGACGCTCCGCTCTCGGTCGACGAGTCGGTCGAGCACCGCGAGTGGGGCACCGGCACGGTCATGAGCGTGGAGTCGGACCGGGCGACGATCTTCTTCGAGTCCGAGGGCTACAAGGTGCTGTCGTTCCAGGCCCTGGAGTCGGGAGTGCTGCGCGAGCGCGAGGGCGCGACGGTCTGATCGCTCCGGGAAGTCCCGCTCCGGGACCGGGGAGAGGCCCCTCGCGCACCGCCGGTCGGCGGGCGCGAGGGGCCTCTCGCGTGGTGGGTCAGACGTTCGAGACGGCCGAGCTCACCGCGGTGGGGGCGTCGTAGTCGCCCTCGGGGATCGCGCGCAGAGCGTCGAGGACGTCGCTGGGAGCGTTCTCCTTCTCTGCGGTCTCGACGATCGTGTCCTTCGAGGCGGGGTAGTCGATTCCCGAGAGGTACTTCTGGATCTGGATCGGGTTGGGTGCGTCCATGGTGCTGTCCTTTCGTCGCCGTGCTGGTGGTGGCGCCGGTGTCACCGGCTGTGCTCTTCGGCGAAGAGCCGGTCGAAGACGTCGACGCGCCGGTCGGTGACCGTCGTGGGCGTCTCGAGGTGGACGGCGCCGCTGGGGATGAGCCCCGCGCCGCCGAACCGCTCCATGACGCGCCACTGCGCGGCGACGTCCTCGCCGCTGTGCTCCGGGGGCAGCTGCTCCCAGAAGTCGAAGCCGCCGCTGGCCACGAGGGCGTCGCGGCGGTAGAGGACGCAGGCGCCGAGCCAGGCGACGCGATAGGCGCGCCAGTCGCCCTCGGCCAGGTCGAGCCGGGCGGCGAGATGCGTCAGGTTCGCCGCGTTGTGCAGCGGCCAGCGCTCGAACTCCGTCGTGCCGCGGCGGATCCGTTCGGGCTGCACGCCGTCGTCCCACGGCTCGAAGGCGGTCTGCTCGTGCGGGCGCTCGTCCTGGAGGTAGGACAGGCCCTGCACCGCGGAGCCGACGAAGCCGCAGCCGAGGCGCTCGAGCGCCTCGTGCAGACGGAGCAGCGTGCCCGGTTCGAGCCACACGTCGTCGTCCAGGAACAGGACGGCCGGGGCGGTGGACAGCGAGAGCAGGTACTGGCGCTGCTCGGCGAGACCGCGGCGCGGGAGGTGACGGGTGACGGACGGCGCCCGGCCCTGCGCCTCCAGAACGCGCAGCATGGCGAGCACGGTCGGATCGTTCTCGGCGACCGCGTCGTCGGACTGGTCGCTGAGGAAAACGCGGAACGCCGGATCGTCCTGCGCCGCGAGACCGGCGAGGGTCGCGGCCAGTTCGGCGCGGCGCCCGACGGTCGGCACGAGCACGTCGATCAGCGGAGCGTCGGGCTCGGTGGGCCGCCCCCACCGGCCCGACCAGCGCCGGCTGGTCACCGCGGGGCCGCCGATCGGATGCGCTGCACCATCTCGGTGGTGGAGTGCTCGGACACGTAGCCGACGGTGGTGACGGTGCCGCCGTAGGAGCGGACGACCACCGCCTCCTGGAGCATGTCGGGGTTGTAGTCGCCGCCCTTGACGTACACGTGCGGTTGGATGCGCTCGAGCAGCGGGATGGGGGTGTCGCCGCTGAAGAGCGTGACGTAGTCGACGCAGCCGAGCTCGGCGATCACTCCGGCTCGGTCGCCCTCGGGATTGATCGGGCGGCCCTCGCCCTTGAGGCGGCGGACGGAGTCGTCGTCGTTCACGGCCACGACCAGCACGTCGCCGAGCTCCCGCGCCTGGCGGAGGTAGGCGGTGTGGCCGCGGTGCAGGACGTCGAAGCAGCCGTTCGTGAAGACGACCCGGCGGCCGCGGCGCGACTCCTCGGCGAGCACCTCGACGAGGCGGTCCTCGCCGAGGACCACGGCGCCGGGGGCGGCGAGGGAGGCGAGGAGGTCGTCGGCCGAGCAGACGGACGTGCCGGGGCGCTGGACCACGACGTCGGCCGCCGCCTGGGCGAGGTCGACGGCGGTGGCCAGGGAGCGGCCTGCGGCGAGGGCGAGCGTGGCGGTGGCGGCGAACGTGTCGCCGGCTCCGGACGCCTGCTTCTCCTCCGCGGGCTGCGCGAAGGTGCGGCTGACGGTGCCGTCGGCATCGAGGGCGACCGAGCCCTCGCGATCGAGGGTGACCACGACGTGACGGGCGCCGGAGCGCTCGCGGAGGGCATCGGCAGCGTCGCGGACGGCGGTCGCCCTCGCTGCTCCCCGGCCGAGGGTCGCGCCCAGGAGCGCCTCCGCCTCCTTCGCGTTCGGCGTGACGAGGTCGGGGCGGGCGAAGGCCCAGTCGGCGAGCTCGTGCGCGTCGATCACGAGCAGGCCCGGGCGGTGCTCGGCGAGCACACGCTCGACGGCCGCGCGGAGGATGCCGGAGCCGTAGTCGCAGACGAGCACGGCGTCGGCGCCCTCGGCCGCCCGCACGGCGAGCTCGGCGAGCCGCGCGATCTCGTCGTCGGAGGGACGGTGCGGTCCGGAGTCGACGCGCAGCATCACGCTGTCGCCGCCGACCACGCGGGTCTTGATCGTGGTGGCGGCGGCGGTCCGGAGGATCGACCCGGTGTCCAGGCCCGCCCGCTCGAGCGACGCGATCAGGCGGTCGCCCTCGGGATCGCGGCCCGCGACTCCGACCGTGCGGACCTCGGCACCCAGGGCGCGCAGGTTCGCGGCGGTGTTGGCGGCACCGCCGGCGACGTCCACGACGTCGTCGAGGCGGAGGACCGGGGCCGGAGCCTCGCGCGTCACGCGCTCGGCGTCGCCCAGCCACCAGGAGTCGAGGATCAGGTCGCCGACGACGGCGACGACCGGCGGGTGCTCGCGCACGTGCGCGACGAGCGCGCTCGCTCGCTGGAGTGCGGAGCCCTCGAGGCTCATCGCGCGCCGCCGGGCAGCACGGGGAGGCCGAAGTGGACGACCGTGGTGGTGGTCATCTCGTCCAGCAGCTCGGGGCCGTAACCGAAACCGGATCCGCTGGTGCCGCGGGGCTGGGCGCTGCCGCCGGGAGCGCCTCCGAAGACGGCGTTGATCTTCACGGTGCCGACCGGCAGCGCCGCCGCGGCGCGGTGCGCGTGCTCCATGTCGGCCGTGAGCACCGTGGCGGCGAGGCCGTAGGGGCTCGCGGCGGCGCGGAGGAGCGCCTCGTCGAAGTCGTCGACGACGACGATCGGAGCGACGGGGCCGAAGGTCTCCTCGGTCATCACGAGCATCTCGTCGGTGCAGTCGGCGAGGACCGTGGCCGGGTAGAAGGTGCCGTCGCCGGGCTCGCCGCCGGTGAGGGCGCGGGCGCCCGACTCGAGCGCCTCGGTCACGTGCTCGTGCACGGCGTCGCGCATCCGGGCGTCGACGAGGCGGGGGAGCGGGCCCGCACTCCAGCGGTCGGCCTCGGCGACGAGCGCCGCGGTGAACGCGTCGGCGACGGCGCGGTGCACGTAGATCCGCTCGACGGAGGTGCAGATCTGGCCGGCGTTGGCGAAGGCGCCCAGAGCGGCCTGCTCGGCGGCCCAGACCGGGTCGACGTCGGCGTCGACGACGAGCGCGTCGTTGCCGCCGTTCTCGAGGATCACGTGCGCACCGGTGACGGCGGCGACGCGGGCGAGCGCACGGCCGGTGGCCGTGGATCCGACGTGCGCGAGGACGGCGACGCCCTCGGTGCGGGCCAGGGCGTCGCCGACGGCGCCGTCCCCCTCGACGAGCGTCAGGACGCCCTCGGGGAGGGCCTCGGCGAGGATCCGCGTGAAGAGGGCGCCGGTGCCAGGGCTGCGCTCGCTCGGCTTGTGGACGACGACATCGCCCGAGACGATCGCGGCGCCGAGCATGCCGGCGGCGACGGCGACGGGGTCGTTCCACGGGGTGAGCGCGAGGACGACGCCGCGCGGGTGCGGGAGGGCGAGGTCGACGTTGAGGGCGCCGCCGCGGAGCGACTTGCCGCGGTGCAGCGGGCCGAGCTCGGCGTACTGGAGGAGCGTGTCGACTCCGGCGCGGACGCCGCCGAGGGCGTCCCCCGCGGGCTTGCCGGTCTCGTCGGTGTTGAGGGCGGCGAGCTCCTCCTCGCGTTCGGCGACGCGGTGCGCGGCGGCGCGGAGGAGGGCCCCGCGCTCGGCGGGCGGGGTGGCGGCCCAGCCGGGGAACGCGGCGCGGGCGCGGGCGACGGCGGCGGTCGCGGTGTCGGTGGTGCTGCGGGGGGCGTCGTCCGCGGTGGCGGAGTCGGCGGGGGTCGCGGTGTCGATGGTCACGGTCACCTCTCGTTCCAAGGCTCGCCGGAGGCGGCGGGCGCGTCTGCCCACGTCCGGTACCCCGGGGGTCCGCGCCTAGACACGGCGCGCGGGATCGCCGGACGGGGTTGCGCGCGGGGCGGGTGGTGCGGCGCGGTTCCGCAGAAGTTGCGGGGGAGGCGCGCGGTTGCCGCAACTTCTGGAGGAGCGGGAGGGCGCCCGCGAGGAGGGGCGGGCGCGGTTCCGCAGAAGTTGCGGGAGAGGCGCGCGCTTACCGCAACTTCTGGAGAAGGGCGGGGGCGATCGGGAGGAGGGGCCGGCGCGGTTCCGCAGATGTTGCGGGAGAGGCGCGCGTTTACCGGGACTTCTGGAGGAGGGAGTCGGCGAGCAGGGGAGGGTGGAAAGGGGACGAGTGGTGACGCGCCTCGGAGCCGCTCAGGCCGCGCCGAGGCGCGTCACCGCGGAGGCGATCGCGGGGGTGGTCTCGCCGTCCGGCCAGCGGAGGACGACGCCCTCGCCCGGGACGAGGCGGCCGATCGGAGCGGTCGCGGCGCGCGGCGTGCGCATCCGCCCCCGGCCCGGCCGGTCGGCGGTGAGCATCGCGAAGCCGGGGAAGCAGGAGAGCCAGTCGGCGACTCCGGCGGCGGCGGGGCGGGGGATCGCGGCGACGTCGAGCTCGGCGGCGGTGCCGGACGCCTCGGCGAGCATGCCGACGGTGCCGACGAGGCCCGCCATGCTGACGTCCTTCGCGCCGTCGGGAGCGCAGGCGCCGACGCTGGCGGCGAGGGATCGCAGGACGTCGGGTGAGCGGCCGGAGGTCGAGTCCCACTGGGCTCCCGCATATCCGGGGCGCCAGGATCCGCTCAGATCGGCGGTCAGGCTCAGCTCGTGACCGAGCGGGGCGGAGCCGGGGACCGGGCGGGAGGTCCGGCCCAACCCCGTCACGGACAGCGCGGCGGGGACGCCGAGCTGGGTGTGCCCGCCGAGCAGTGGAACGCCCCAGGCCTCGGACGCCGCGCGGAGGCCGCGCAGGATGCGGGCGGCGGAGCCTGCGTCGCGGGCGCCGACCGCGTCGAGCAGGCCCACGGGATCCGCGCCCATGGCGGTGAGGTCGTTCACGTTCACGAGCACCGAGCACCAGCCCGCCCACTCCGGATCGCGCTCGACCATCGAGGGGACGATCGCGTCGCAGACGGCGATGAGGTCGGAGCCGGGCACGGGGGCGCCGTCGTCGCCGCGGAAGCCGGGGCCGCCGAGCTGACCGGCGAACGCCTCGAGCAGCGGTCCGAGGGAGGCCTTCGCCGCGCGGGCGAGGCGGTCGAAGCGGTCGATCGGGCAGCGCATCCGCACGTGCGGCAGGCCCGCGAGGTCGGCGGTGCCCAGGCGGTCCCAGCCGAGGCGGCGGAAGAGGACCTCGTTCTGCCGCTGCACGGTCGCCTCGAAGCGGATCACTCCGCGCGACTCCGCCTCGGCGCACGCGGCGCGCACGAGGGCGGCGCCCAGCCCGGCCGCTCCGCGGGCGTCGCGGCGGACCACGAGGCGGCTGCCGGTCCACCAGCCGAGGTCCTGCTCGAGCGCGGGCGCGAGGCGCACTCCGCCGACGACCTCGCCGCCGAGGCGGGCGACGAGCACGACTGTGCGGGGATCGTCGTCGAGGGCGTCGCGATCGTCGGAGTCGAAGAGCTGCTGCTCCTCGACGAACACCGCACGGCGCAGGGCGCGGTAGGCGCGGGCGTCGGCCGCGTCGGCGACTCCGATCGACGGCAGGGCGGCTGGAGTGGTCCTCCGCACACCCTCGAGGATCGACAGCTCCATCAGGCGCCGGCGGTCTTCAGCACGCCGCACGCGCCGCAGGCGGCGCAGCCCGCCTTCTGGCCCGACGACAGCATGCCGGCGGCGATGAGCAGCGCGGCCACCTGCTCGCTGACCGTCTCGAGGAGCGAGCCGGCGGGCGGGAGGACGTGGTCGACCTCCGTCGCGAGCGTGCCCTTCAGGGGGCGGAACGGGACGACGAACGGGTACACCCCCATCTCGATCAGCTCGCCGGCGCTGGCTACGAGCTGGTCCGGGTCCTCGCCGAGGCCGACGAGGAGGTAGGTCGAGACCTGGTTGCGGCCGAAGATCCGCACGGCCTCCGTCCACGCCTCCTTGTACTTCTCGGTCGAGACGCGGGCCTTGCCGGGGGTCCAGCGGCGGCGGATGTCGTCGTCCATCGACTCGATGTGGATGCCGATCGAGAGGGCGCCGGCGTCCTTGAGCTCCTGCAGCGCCGCGAGATCCTCGGGCGGTTCGCACTGCACCTGGATCGGCAGCCCGGGCACGGCCTCGAGCACGGCGCGGACGCAGCGGGCGAGGTGGCGGGCGCCCCGGTCGCGGCCCTTGGAGGTGCCGGTCGTCATCACCATCTGGCGGATGCCGTCGAGCCGGGCGGCCGCCTCGGCGACCTCGGCGAGCTGCGCGGGGGTCTTCACCGCGATGGTGGAGTCGTTCTTCAGCGACGCCTCGATGGCGCAGAAGCGGCAGCGCTCCGCCTCGTCGTAGCGCATGCAGGTCTGCACGACGGTGGTGGCGAGGATGTTGCGGCCGTGCAGCCGGGCGATCTTCTCGTACGAGACGCCGTCGGCGGTCGCGAGGTCGTAGAAGCGCGGGCGCTTCACCGGCTCGACGTCCAGGCCGATGTCGGCGCCGTCGAGCAGCAGGCGGCCGTTGGTGACGGAGTAGGGGCTGCGCGGGTTCACGGGGATCGCGGCGCCGAGGCCGCCGAGCACGACGTGGCCGTCGTCGCTCGGGCCGGCTCCGGCCTCGCGGTGCACGGGGGCGTCGACGCGGATGCCCTGCAGGGCGATGTCGACGCGGGTGCGCAGCGGAGTCGCTCCGCAGGACGAGTCGGCGGAGTCGGACGGGATCGAGTGGGAGGCGGTGCGCAGGCGGGGCATCTGCAGATCGGTCATGGGGCTCCTCGGTGCATCGAGTCGAGCGGTGCGCGGCGCGGACGTCCGTCGCCGTGACCACCCATTAGAGGCGCCGGGTGTTTCCGAACGATGACATCGGGAACGCGATCGTGTTACATCGGCGACGGCTGTCGTGTAACGCAGGCTTCTTCCGCTCGAAACCACACGGAAACAGGAGCGGCCTTGACTGATCGGTACCGGGAGGCGTCCTCGACGACCCGGCCCCGTCGCTCCGCTCGTCCGGATCCGCCCCGAGCGACACCCGCATCACAGCACGACCGCATCACCGGCTCTCCTGTCCTTGCTCGACTCGCACCGTGCTCAGGCGCGGTCGTCCCCCCTCGCACCTGCGCCCCTCGGCGCAGGCCCTCGACGAACCCCGGAGGTTCCCGTGTCCGACATCGAAGACCAGATCACCGCCAACATCGAGAAGTCGCGCTCCGAGATCGCGCACCCGTCGCTCCCGAACGGCAGCAACCTCTACGGCTCCACCAAGGTGTTCCCCGACTACCAGGCCGAGCCCGGCCAGTCGTACTTCACGCTCGTGCAACGCATCGCCCACGAGTCCTCCGTCAGCTTCGTCGCGATCCTGCAGGCGACCCGCGCCGCCCGGAAGGGCTTCGAGTCGGCCGTCTACTTCTACGGCCCCGGCACGATCAACGCGATGGCGACCCGCGGCTTCCCCACGGTCGGCGACTCCGGATTCCCGGGCGAGCAGAACATCAACAACGCGCTGAAGACGTTCATCGACGAGGGGAACCGCGTCTTCGTCTGCCGCTTCGGCATGGCGCTGCACGGCCTCCGCGAGGAGGACCTGATCGAGGGCACGATCCCGTGCCACCCGCTCGACGTGCAGGACGCCGTCATCCACTACGCCCGCAAGGGCGCCATCATCAACTCCACCTACAACCTCTAGGCGCCCGCGATGACCGTCGTCGGATCCGTCGCGGCCAACTTCACCCGCGACCTCGACCAGAACTATGCGCTCATCCAGGCGCTCGTCGACGAGGCGAGGGAGAAGCGCGTCGAGTTCCTCGCGCTGCCCGAGGCCGCGATAGGCGGCTACCTCTCCTCGCTCGGCAACCACGGCGACACCCTCCGCACCACCACGCGATCCCTGCCCCCGGCGATCTCGCTCGACGGGCCGGAGCTGCGTCGGGTGCAGGAGATCGCGGGCGACCTGCTCGTCGCGATCGGCTTCTGCGAGCTCGACGAGGACGGCGAGACGCGGTACAACGCGGCGGCGCTGCTGGACGGCGGGCAGGTCTACGGCAGCTACCGCAAGGTGCACCAGCCGCTGGGCGAGCACATGTCGTACTCGCCGGGCCCCGGCTACGCGGTGCACGACACCCCGGTCGGCCGCGTCGGCCTGCAGATCTGCTACGACAAGGCGTTCCCGGAGGCGGCGCGCTCGATGGCGCTCGACGGCGCCGAGATCATCGCCTCGCTCTCGGCGTGGCCGGCCGCGCGCACGGCGACGGCCGAGAACCTGCAGGAGGACCGCTGGACCTACCGGTTCAACCAGTTCGACATCGCCCGGGCGCTCGACAACCAGGTCTTCTGGATGGCGTCGAACCAGTCGGGCACGTTCGGGTCGCTGCGCTACGTCGGCAACGCGAAGGTCGTGGATCCGGGCGGCAACATCCTCGCGACGACGCTGCTGGGCTCGGGGATGGCCGTCGCCGAGATCGATGTGCAGGGCACGTTCGAGGCGATGCGCGGCGGGATGTTCCACCTCCGCGACCGCCGCCCCGACGCGTACGACATCGACCGGGTCTGGAGCGGGGGCCTCGTCCATGCCTGAGATGACCTTCTCCGTGCGCTGGCCCGACGGCGTCGAGGAGCGCTGCTACTCGCCGAGCCTGGTGATGCACGACTTCCTCGCCGCGGGCGAGAGCTACCCGCTCGAGGACTTCGTCGACCGCTCGAGCGAGGCCCTGCGCATCGCGAGCGACCGCGTCCGCGCGAAGTTCGGCTTCGCCTGCACCTCCGCGATGCAGCAGGAGGCGGACATCGTCGCCGCGGCCGCCCGCTTCGACGGCGGACGCGTCCGCGTGCTGGCCATGGATCCGCCGGCGGTGCCCTCGTGACGGCGCTCGAGAACGGCCGGCACGTCGAGGTCGCGGTGATCGGAGCGGGCCAGGCCGGCCTCTCGATCAGCCGTCACCTCACCGACGACGGGATCGACCACCTGGTGATCGAGCGCGACACGATCGCGCACGACTGGCTCGACCGGCGGTGGAGCAACTTCACGCTGGTCACGCCGAACTGGCAGTGCCGTCTGCCCGGCTACCCGTACGACGGCGACGATCCCGACGGGTTCATGACGCGCGACGAGGTCCACGCGTGGGTCCGCCGCTACGCCGAGTCGTTCGACGCGCCGGTGGCCGAGGGCACCGAGGTGCTGCGGATGCGCGAACGCGAGGGCGGCGGGTTCGAGGTCGTCACCTCGCGCGGCACGATCACGGCCGACCGCGTCGTCGTGGCCACCGGCGGCTACCACCGCCCGGTGCTGCCGGCCGTGGCGCAGCGGATCCCTGACTCCGTCGCGCAGCTGCACTCGGCCGACTACCGCTCGGCGGCCGACCTGCCCGAGGGCGGCGTGTTCGTCGTCGGCTCCGGTCAGTCGGGCGCGCAGATCGCGGAGGACCTGTTCCTCGAGGGCCGCGAGGTGCACCTGGCGCTCGGCACGGCTCCGCGGGTCGCCCGCTTCTACCGCGGGCGCGACTGCGTCGCCTGGCTCGCGGACATGGGCGTCTACGACGTGCCCGTGCACGCGCAGGTCGGCGGCCTCTCGAAGCGGGAGTCGACGAACCACTACGTGACCGGGCGGGACGGAGGGCGCGACATCGACCTCCGAGCGTTCGCGCGCGACGGCATGCACATCTACGGCCGGCTGCAGAAGGTCGACGGCGGGGTGCTGCGCTTCGCGCCGACGGCGGAGGCGTCGCTGGACTACGCGGACTCGGTGGCGGAGTCGATCAAGAACGACATCGACGCCTACATCGAGCGCTCGGGAGTGGCGGCGCCGACCGAGGCGCGGTACGTCCCCGTCTGGCGGCCGGAGCGCGAGATCGAGGAGCTCGACCTCGCGGCGAGCGGCATCACGAGCGTGATCTGGGCGGTCGGCTTCCGCTCCGACTACTCCTGGGTGCAGGTCGGCGTCTTCGACGGAGCGGGGCACCCGACGCACCGCCGGGGGGCGACCGCCGTGCCGGGGCTCTACTTCGTGGGCCTGCCGTGGCTGCACACCTGGGGCTCCGGACGCTTCGAGGCGATCGCGCGCGACGCGGGCCACGTCGCGGAGCAGCTGCGCTCCGGACGCCGACTGGACCGGCTCGAGAGCACCGCGGTACGGTGACGCCCACCGGTCGCGGGGCCGGTCGCCGGGAAGAGGACCATGACGACGATCACCATGGCCGCCGTCGCGGCGCACTTCGGACGCGACCTCGAGCGGACCCTCGTGAAGCTGCCCGGGATGATCGCCAGCGCCCGCGAGCGCGGGATCGACCTGCTCGTGCTCCCCGACGCCACGCTCGGCGGCTACCTGCTCGACCTGCACCACCCGGGCCCCGACGATCTGCCGGAGGCGGTCGAGGTGGACGGACCGGAGGTGGCGGCGGTCGCCGAGATGGCCGGCGACATGACCGTCTGCTTCGGCATCGCCGAGCGGGCCCTCGAGGGCGGGGAGGCGCGGCGCTACAACTCCGCCGTCTGCGTGCAGGGCGGTGAGGTCATCGGCACGCACCGGAAGGTCCACCTGCCGCTGGGGGAGTCGCGGGTGTACGCGCCGGGCGACCGCTTCGGCGCCTTCGACAGCCCGGTCGGGCGGATCGGCATGATGATCGACTTCGACAAGACGTTCCCGGAGTCGGCGCGCTCGCTCGCGCTGGACGGGGCCGAGATCCTCTGCTGCCTGAGCGCGTGGCCCGCCAGTGTGACCGACCGCTCCGACCGCATCCGCAACGACCGTCAGGCGCACCTGTTCGACCTCTACGACTGCGCGCGGGCGGCCGAGAACCAGGTGTACCTCGTGTCCTCGAACCAGACCGGGGTGCTGGGCGGGCTGCGCTTCCTCGGCCAGGCGAAGGTCGTCGATCCGGCGGGCGAGATCGTGGCGAAGACCTGGGCGAAGGGCGGGCTCGCGACCGCGACGGACGACGTCGCCGCCTCCGTCGCCCGGGCCCGCCGCAGCATGGACCACCTCCGCGATCGGGCGGAGCACAGCTACCACCCCGGCGCGCGGCTCGCGCCCGACGAGGGCTGACGGCGTGCGGATCGCGCTGCTGACGTACTCGACCCGTCCGCGCGGGGGAGTCGTGCACACCCTCGCCCTCGCGGAGGCGCTCGCCGGCCGCGGCCACGAGGTGACGGTGTGGACGCTCGGGCGCGGGGGCGACGAGGCGTTCTTCCGGCCGGTCGCGCCGGCGGTGCGGGTGCGGGTCGTGCCGTTCGCGGCGCGCGACGACGAGAGCGTCGGCGACCGCATCGTCCGCTCGCTCGCCGCGATGGCCGCGGCGCTCGGCGGCGAGGCCGACGTCGTGCACGCGCAGGACTGCATCTCGGCGAACGCGGCGCTGGACGCCGGATTCGCGGGCCCCGGCGGACTGCTGCGCACGGTGCACCACCTGGATGAGTTCACGACTCCGGCGCTCGTCGCGTGCCACGAGCGCGCCCTGGTCGCCCCGGCGGCGCTCGTCTGCGTGTCGCAGGCGGTGGCCGACGACGTGGCGGCCGGCTGGGGACGGCGGGCGGAGGTCATCCCGAACGGAGTGGACGCGGCGCGGTTCGCGGGCGCCGCCGGGAGCGACGCGGCGCTGGCCTGGCGCGCCCGGCTCGGCCCGTACGTGCTCGCCCTCGGCGGCATCGAGCCGCGCAAGGGCAGCATCGACCTGCTCGAGGCGCACGCCCGCCTCGCTCCGGGCACCGCGCTCGTCTTCGGCGGAGGCGAGACGCTCTTCGACTACCGGCCCTACCGCGAGGAGTTCGAGCGCCGGGCCCGCGAGCTCGGGGTGTCGCCCGTCGTGCTGGGCACTCTGGCCGAGGAGGAGGTCGCTCCGCTCGTCGCCGGTGCATCGGTTCTCGGCTTCGTGTCGACCAAGGAGGGCTTCGGTCTCGCGGCGATGGAGGCGCTCGCCGCCGGGGTGCCCGTCGTCGCCCGCGATCTGCCGGTGCTGCGGGAGGTGTTCGGCGACACGGTGGCGTACGGGTCGGATGTCGAGGGGATCCGCGCTGCGCTCGCGGCGGCCCTCGACGGGTCGGCACCGCGCGACGGCCGGGCGCTCGCGTTCTCGCACGACTGGCACGACGTCGCGGCCCGGCACGAGGACCTCTACCGCCGGCACCTCGCGAGCTGATGCGCCGCTCCTTCTCGCGCTGCGTGACGGCGCTCGCCGAGGCGGATCCGGAGCGGATCGTGGTGATCGCGGACGATCGCACCCTCACCGCGGGCGAGCTCGAGGCCGAGAGCACGCGGCTCGCCCGCGCGTACCTGGCGCTCGGAGTGACGCACGACTCGCTCGTCGCGGTGTCGCTGCCGAACACGGCCGAGTTCGTCGTGGTCTGCGCGGCGATCTGGAAGGCGGGAGCGACTCCGCTGCCGCTGTCGAGGGACCTGTCGCCGCGCGAGCGGGCGGAGATCGCGGACCTCGCGCGGCCGGCGCTGGCGGTCGGCTCCGCGCTGGACGGGGTGCCGTCGGTGCCCGCCGGGTACGAGCCGGACCCCGCGCTGCCGGACGCACCGCTGCCGGACGCCGCCGCGTCGTCGTGGAAGGCGCCCGCCTCCTCCGGCAGCACCGGCCGCCCGAAGATCGTGCTCGCCGCCGCGCCCGCCGTCATGGATCCGACGCAGCCGGTCGCCGCGTTCCTGCCCCGGGAGGGGGTGCAGCTGGTCGCGGGGCCGCTCACCCACTCGGCGACCTTCACCTACGCGTTCCGCGGGCTGCTGACGGGACAGCGGCTCGTGATCCTGCCCCGGTTCGACGAGCGGCGGGTGCTCGCGGCGATCCAGGAGCACCGGGTGACCTGGGCGCTGCTGGTGCCCACGACCATCCATCGGCTGCTGCGCTGGCCGGGGCATCGCGACGTCGACGTGTCCTCGCTCGAGACGGTGCTGCACCTGGGCTCGCCGTGCCCGCCCGCCGACAAGCGCGGGCTGATCGAGTGGGTCGGGGCGCGGACGGTGGTCGAGGTGTACGCCGGGAGCGAGTCGAACGGGCTCACGATGATCCGGGGCGACGAGTGGCTCGAGCGGCCGGGCAGCGTCGGCCGGCCGATCGGAGGGACCGAGGTGCGGATCCTCGACGCGGACGGGGCTCCGGTGCCGGTCGGGCGACCGGGCACGATCTGGATGCGGCGCGGCGCGGATCCGGCGTACCGCTACCTCGGCGGGGAGTCGCGGCGGACCGGGGACGGCTGGGACACGCTCGGCGACCTCGGGTCGCTCGACGCCGACGGCCGGCTGACCGTGCTCGACCGCGTCGACGACCTCGTGCTGCGCGGCGGGGTGAGCATCCACCCGGCCGAGATCGAGCGGGTGCTGGAGGAGCATCCGGCCGTGCGCGGGGCCGTCGCGTTCGGCGTGCCCGACGAGGACCTGGGGCAGGCGATCGAGGCGGTGGTCGACATCGACCGGGCCGACGTGGGGGCGGAGGAGCTCCTCGCATTCGCGCGGGAGCGGCTCGGGCGGGCGCGGACGCCGCGGGCTCTGCGGCTGCAGCGGGAGCCGCTGCGCAGCGACGCGGGGAAGGTGAACCGGCGGCGGCTGCGCGAGGGGTGAGCGCGGCGCCGCTTCCGCAGAAGTCGCGGTAACGGCGCGCGCTCACCGCCACTACTGAGGAACCAAGAACACGCGCGTGGGTGGCTGAGGCGCAGGCCGGACGTCGTCCGTGCTGCTTTCGCAGAAGTTGCGGTAACGGTGCGCGCTCACCGCAACTTCTGGAGAAGGAGGAGGGAGCCGGCGCTCAGTCGCGCGGGCAGTGCAGCTGCGTGCGCTCGCCGGAGCGGTCGATCGAGTGCTGCGCCATCGGGCGGCCGCAGAGCGGGCAGACGGGGTCCGCGGGGGCGACGTACGGCTCCTCCGGGCGGCCGATGCCGACGTGGGCGGGGCCGGTGAAGGAGTAGATCGCGCGGTTGATCCGGTTGTAGAGGCCCGGCTTGCCGTCGAAGGGGTTCATCGGGTTCGGCGTGCGCTTCGAGGAGCCGTCGTTCTTCCTTCGTGCCATAAAGGTTAGTATACGAAGGATTGTGGTGAGCGGCGAGGAAACACGGGGTTCTCCTGTCGATCGCCGAGCCGCCCGCTGGCAGACTCGAGTGATGAGTGCGGCACTGCCGGCGGTGTCCGGCTTCGAGCACGCGAGCCGCCGGGTCGACGAGGCGGTCGCCTTCTACTCGGACGGGTACCACGGCACGCGGTTCCGGGCGGAGCCGCTGCCCGACTCCTTCTTCTTCCGCTACACCGCGCTGGGCGACGAGCAGGTCAGCGTCCGCACCTCCACCTTCCGCGGCTCCATCCGCGGAGAGATCGCACCGAAGGGGGAGTACGTCGTCTCGTGGCTCCAGGCGGGTCGCGGAGTGATGGACGTCGGCCGTGACGAGACGCCGCTCCTGCGCGCACGCCCGGCCGTGTTCCCCACGGGACGCCCGTTCGAGTTCGACTTCGGCGAGTACGACCAGCGCCTCGTGCACGTGGGCGGCGGGTTCCTCGA
Organism: Rathayibacter sp. Leaf248; assembly: GCF_920939495.1. Classification (NCBI taxonomy): domain Bacteria; kingdom Bacillati; phylum Actinomycetota; class Actinomycetes; order Micrococcales; family Microbacteriaceae; genus Rathayibacter; species Rathayibacter sp. Leaf248. The sequence continues at coordinate 952,164 of NZ_CAKLAV010000002.1, forward strand.
GGGAGTCGCCGCGGAGTCGACGGGCGCCGATCCGGCCCCGCTGGTCTTCGACCACCGCGTGGTGCCCCGACCCGCCGATGTCGACGCCTGGTGGGATGCGGTGCGCGACCTGTCCGGGGTGCTCGCCTCCCGCGCGCCGGCACTGCAGCTGGCCGAGGCCGACCGCGGAGTCGCGCTCCGGCTCCTCGCGGCGTTCCCGCACCGCCCGGTCGCCGTCCCCGCCGACGTTCTCCGGCCGCGCAACGCCCACCTCCTCCGGGCGGCCGAGTTCGTGCACGCCTTCGCCTCGTCGCCGATCTCGCTCAGCGACATCGCGACATCGGCGGCGCTCACTCCGCGCGCGCTGCAGCTCGCGTTCCGGCGGCACTTCGGCCGGACCCCGCTCGGCTACCTCCGCGACGTCCGGCTCGACCGGGCGCGCGACGAGCTGCGGCACGCGGATCCGGACACGACGACGATCGCCGCGGTCTCGGCGCGCTGGGGTTTCCTCAACCCGGGCCGCTTCGCCGGCGCGTACCTGCAGCGGTTCGGGGAGTATCCGCTCGAGACGCTGCGCGGAGGGCGCTGAAGCGGGCACACGGCGCTGAGGCGGCTCAGGGCCCGCCGAGCCAGTGGTCGATGCGGTGGTGATCCGGTGTGAAGCCGTGGTCGACGCCCCAGAGCACGGCCTGCGTGCGACTCGTCGCTCCGATCTTCCCGTAGACGCTCCGGATGTAGGACTTCACCGTGTTGGGGCTGAGATAGGTGAGCGCGGCGACGTCGGCGTTGCTCTTGCCCTGCGTGATGAGCGCGAGGATCTCGGACTCGCGGTCGGTGATGCCCTCGTGCCGGCCCGGCCAGTCGAGCCCGGGCGCGGCTCCGGCCCGCTGCGGAGGATCGCTGACGACGATCTCGCCCGCGGCGACCCGCTCGAGGGCGGCGACGAGGTCGCGGGCGGGCAGCGTCTTGGAGAGGTAGCCGTGCACGCCCTGCTCGAGTGCGTCGGCGACGAGGGTCGGTGCGAAGTTCCAGGTGTAGACGACGACGTGGCGGGCGCGCGGGTTCCTCACGAGGCCCGCGATCTCGTCGTGGTCCGACTCCGGTTGCGCGAACGAGTCGTAGAGCACGATGTCGATCGTGTCCGAGAGGCTCGCGTTGGCGTCGATCTCGGCGACCAGCACGCGGTGGCGGTAGTGGTCGAACATGTGCGCGAGGCCGGTGAGGACCACGTCGTAGTCGTCGACCAGCGCGACGGTGAGGGGCGCGGTCCGGGACATGGGTCGGACGCTACCGCACCCCGGCGAGCGGAGACCACACCCCCAGGGGTGTACCGCAGCCTCCCTGCGGGTGGAACCTTTGCCTCAGGCCCCGCACCAGCAGGGCTGACACGCGGACCCGGTCCGCCCAACGGAAGGTGACCATCGTGATCGGTCTCATCATCAGCATCGTCGTCGTCGGTCTCATCGCCGGAGCGCTGGCGCGCCTCCTCGTCCCCGGACGGCAGAGCATCAGCATCCTCATGACCATCGTGCTCGGCATCGTCGGCTCGTTCGTCGGCGGGTTCCTCGGCTTCCTGATCTTCGGGCAGGACGCCGGCGACGGATTCCTGCAGCCGGCCGGCATCATCGGCTCGGTCATCGGCGCGATCATCGTGCTGCTCGTCTACACCCGCTTCGCCGGCCGCTCGGGCGCGCGCCGCTGACCCCGCGGGGTCGACTCCGGTCGCGGGCGTTTCGGATCGGGCCGTCCGGGGAAGGGGAGGAGTGCACCTTCCCCGGATCCGGCCCTCCGGCTCCGCACCACCGAGAGGAACACCCCGTGGTCGCCATCGCCCCCCTCCGAGAGCGCTTCGACGGAGTCGAGAGGATCGCCGTGCTCCGCGGCGGCGGCCTCGGCGATCTGCTGTTCGCGCTGCCCGCCGTGGATGCGCTGGCCGCCGCCTACCCGGGAGCCGAGATCACCCTGCTCGGCACTCCCGCCCACCGCGTCCTGCTCGAGGGCGGAGTGTCGCCCGTCTCCGACGTGGAGGTGCTGCCCGTGGCGCAGGGTGTCCGCGACGGCCAGGGCGAGGACCCGCGGGTCGTCGAGGACTTCACCGCCCGGATGCGCGCGCGCTCCTTCGATCTGGCCGTGCAGCTGCACGGCGGCGGGCGCTACTCCAACCCGTTCCTGCAGCGACTGGGCGCGCGCCACACCATCGGCTCCCGCACACCCGACGCCGCCGAGCTCGAGCGCACGATCCCCTACGTCTACTACCAGCACGAGATGCTGCGCGCGCTGGAAGTCGTCGGCCTCGCCGGGGCGCCGGCGGTCCGGCTGGAGCCGGAGCTGCGCGTCGACGTCGAGCGCCGCGACCGGCTCGCGGCGACGCTGGGCGGAGGCGGTCCGCTCGTGCTGATCCACCCGGGGGCGACGGATCCGCGCCGCCGCTGGCCCTCCGAGTCGTTCGCCGCGGTGGCCCGGGCCCTGCTCGAGGACGGAGCGCGCGTGCTCGTCGTCGGCGACGACTCCGACGTGCCCGCCGCCGACGCGATCGTCGCGGGGGCGCCCGGCGCCGAGTCGTGGGCGGGACGCGTGGAGCTGCGCGACCTCGCTCCGCTGCTCTCGCTCGCCGACCTGGTGCTCGGCAACGACAGCGGCCCCCGCCACCTCGCCGCTGCGGTCGGCGCCCCCACCGTCGGCGTCTTCTGGGTGGGCAACGCGATCAACGCCGCACCGCTGGGTCGGCAGCGCCACCGCGTGCAGCTGAGCTGGACCACCGCGTGCCCGGTCTGCGGTCGCGACACGACGCAGGTCGGCTGGACGGCTCCGCGCTGCGAGCACGACCCGTCGTTCGTGGCGGACGTGCGGATCGAGGCCGTCCTGGAGGACGTGCGCGAGGTGCTCGCCGCCACCCGCTGAGACGCGAGACGCCACTCCGGTGCGCCTGCGACGATGTGTCGCGGACCGGAGTGGCGTCTCGCGGAGTCGATCCCTAGGGGATCACGCGGCTCACGGCCAGGACGGCTCCTCCTCGTGCGTGATGACGAGCTCGCGCACCTCGCAGCCCTGCGGCTGGCCGAGGACGAACATGACGGCGTTCGCCACGTTCTCGGGCTCGTTGAGCAGGGCGTCGGGGCCCGGCTTGTACTGCGCGTCGCGGTCGTCGAAGAAGCGCGTCTTCATGCCCGAGGGGATGAGCGTCGTGACGCCGATCTCGCCCTTGGTCTCGGCGGCGAGGGCGCGGGTGAAGCCGAGCACGCCGAACTTCGACGCGCAGTAGGCGGTCGCGTCCGAGACGGCCTTGATCGCGAGCGAGGAGGCGACGGTGACGACGCGGCCGTGGGTCTCGGTGAGGAACGGCAGCGCCGCCCGGACCACCGCGGCGGTGCCGAGGAGGTTGACCCAGATGACGCGCTCCCACTCCTCCGGGTCGACGTCGACGAGGCGGCCGCAGCGGTCGATCCCGGCGGCGGTGACGACGGCGTCGAGTCCGCCGTGCTCGCGGGCGATGTCGACGACGGCCTTCTCGGCCTCGCGGGTCTTCGCGACGTCCACCTGGTAGGCGGCGACGCCCTCGGCCACGCTCGAGACGTCGCGGTCGAGCACGATCGGGGTGCCGCCCGCGGCGGTGACCGCGGCGGCGACGGCGGCACCGAGGCCGGAGGCGCCTCCGGTGATCAGGACGCGGCCGATGGGGGTGGGGGTGAGACTCATGATGTCCTTCTGGGTGACGGTGCGACGGGTCGCGGGTGGCTCGCCGTCGCGGGGCGGGAAGAGAGAGGTCAGCCGACGCGGGCGAGCGCCGCGGCGAGGTGGGTGGTCGAGCGGCCCGGGTGGTACGGCACGGTGAGCACGCGCCCGCCCCACTCGGCGACGGTCGCGGTCTCGGGGAGGGACTCGGCGGAGTAGTCGCCGCCCTTCACCCAGACGTCGGGGCGGATGCGGCGCAGCGCCTCGTCGGGGGTGTCCTCGCCGAAGACGAGCACCGCGTCGACGCATTCGAGCGCGAGCAGCAGATCGACCCGGTCGTCCTCGGGGATGATCGGTCGCGACGCGCCCTTGAGACGGCGCACCGAGTCGTCGGAGTTGAGGCAGACGATCAGGCAGTCGCCCAGCGCCCGGGCCGCCGAGAGCGTGCGGGCGTGTCCCGCGTGCAGCAGGTCGAAGCAGCCGCCGGTCGCGACGACTGTGCCTCCGGAGCCGCGGACCGCCTCGGCGACGCGCAGAGCGTCGACGCCGGCGCCGTGCAGGACCGCGGTGTCGGCGGGCGCCGAGAGCGAGGCGACCCCGCCCGCGAGGAGGTAGGCGCCGGCGTCCGAGACGGCCGCGTTCACCGCCTCCGAGGCGGTCGCGCCCGAGGCGAGGGCCACCGCGGCCGACGCTGCGAACCGGTCGCCCGCTCCGCACGGGTCGGTCGGCGGCACGGAGGCGGCGGGCACGACGACGGGCACGCCCGCGCCGCGCGAGCGCACCAGGGCGCCGCTGCCGCCCAGGGTGACGGCGACGGCGGCGCAGCCCCAGCGCTCGAGCAGGGTGGTCGCGGCGGTCTCGGCGAGCGTGACTCCGCGGCCCGTCGCCTGCGAGAACGCGGTCGCCTCGGCGAGGTTCGGAGTCGCGAGCGCAGTGCCGGCGACGGGCGCGGTGCCGCGGGGGTGCGGATCCCACACGAGCGGCACGGTGAGGGCGTCGAGCGCCGCGCGCAGCGACCCGTCCTCGGTGAGGCGGCGGCCGTAGTCGGCGACGACGACGGCGTCGACGTCCTGCAGCGCCGCCAGCATGCCGTCGGTGACGGCCGGGACCGGCGGGCGCTCGCAGCCGCGGTCGAAGCGCACGACGGCCTGCCCCGAGGCGGCGACGCGCGTCTTCACCGGAGTCGGTGCTCCCGACGGGCCGGCGACCACGCGGATCCCGTCCAGCGCCGCGCGCAGCTCCGCCACGTCGGCGTCGGAGTCGTCGGCCAGCGCCGTCACGAGGGTGACGTCGTGTCCGTCGCGGGCGAGCATCCGTGCCACGAGCCCGGCTCCGCCGGCGCGCACGCCGCGGGTAGAGACGTCGACGACGGGAACGGGCGCGTCGGGGCTCAGCCGCTCGGCGGGCCCCGAGAGGTCGACGTCGAGCATCACGTCGCCGACCACGGCGATCCGCAGGCGCGGGCTCACGCGGCGGCTCCCGTGCGGGCGCGGATGCGGTGCTCGAAGGCCCGGCAGAGCGCGTGCACGAGCACGAGCTGCGCCTCCTGCACGTTCGAGCCGTGGCCCTCCAGGGCGATCGCCTCGTCGCACGCGTCGGTCAGCGGGTTGGGTCCGTCACCGGTGAGCGCCCAGGTGCGGGCTCCTGCGGCGCGGGCCGCCTCGGCGGCGTGCAGCAGATTGGCGCTGCGCCCGCTGGTCGAGAGCAGCACGACCACGTCGCCGGAGCGCGCGTGAGCCGTGACCTGGCGGGCGAAGACGTGGTCGAAGCCGTAGTCGTTGCCGATCGCGGTGAGGCTGGACGTCTCGGCGTGGAGCGAGATCGCCGAGAACGGCACGCGGTCGCCGTCGAAGCGGCCGACGAGCTCGGCCGTCAGGTGCTGCGCCTCGGCCGCGGAGCCGCCGTTGCCGGCCGCGAGCAGCCGGGCGCCCGAGTGCAGGCGGTCGGCGAGCTCGACGCCCCAGGCGACGATCTGCTCGGAGTGGCGCTCCAGCTGCGCGACGACGTCGAGCGAGCGGGAGATGTGGTCGTCGACGATCCGCCGGGCGGCGTCCGTCGGGGTGTCCAGCACGGTGTCGATGCTCATCGTCGGGGGGCCGCCTTCCGGGTCTTCGAGGAGTGGGAGCTGCGGGGAGCGCCGGTCAGGACGGCCTCCCCGTCGCCGAGTCCGGCGAGGGTGGTGAGGTACGCGCGCTCGGTGTCCGCGGCGACGCGGTCCCAGGAGTAGCGCGACTCGACGCGCTCGCGTCCCGCGGCTCCGTAGGCGCGGGCGCGCTCGGGGTCGGCGATCAGAGCGGCGAGGGCGGCGGCGAGGGCCGCCGGGTCGCGGGGCGGCACGTGCACGCCGGTGACGTCCTCGACGACGGTGTCGATGAGCCCGCCGACCGAGGACGCGACGACCGGCCGGCCGCACGCCATCGCCTCCAGCGGCACGATGCCGAACGGCTCGTACCAGGGGGCGCAGACGACGATGTCGGCCGAGCGGAGGATCGCGGGCATCTCGGTCTGCGAGAGCTGGCCCACGAGGTGGACGCGGTCCGCGACTCCGAGGCCCTCGGCGACGCCGTGCAGGCGCTGGTACTCGGGATCGGCCGCGAGGGCGTCGCCCGAGCCCGAGCCGCCGACGATGACGAGCTCGGCGTCGTGCCCGTCGTCGACCAGGCGGGCGAGCGCCTCGATCGCGTGGCCCATGCCCTTGCGGGGCACGAGGCGGCCGATGCTCATGAGCCGGATCGGACGGGTCTTCTCGGCCACGGGTCCGTCGGGGGAGAAGCGCTCCAGGTCCACCCCGCAGGGCACGACAGAGATGCTGCTCGTCGGCACGCCGAGGCCCTTGAGCTCGAACGCCTCGTCGGAGCAGGTCGCGACGATGCCGTCGGCGCGCTGGCCGACTCCGGGCTCGAGCCAGGCGCGCTCCTCGGGGCTCGTGTCGAGCGCGCCCTGCTGGCGGCGCTTGACCACTCCGAGCGCGTGGAAGGTGTGGAACACGGGCACCCGGCGGCCCGTCGCGCGCTCCACCCGTTCGGAGGCGTCGAGCGCGGCGACCCCGGACATCCAGAAGTGGCTGTGCACGAGGTCGGGGCGGGAGTCGAGCCAGTCGTTCGCGAGGTCGACGGCGAAGTCGCCCATGTAGGGGAGCAGATCGTCCTTGGACACCTTCGCGGCCGGGCCGGCGTCGATGTGCACGACCTCGACTCCGGAGGCGAACGGCACGCGGCGGGGGAGGGACGGGTCGTCGCGCCGGGTGTAGACGGTGACGCGGTGGCCGCGGCGGGCGAGCGCGTCGGCGAGGGCCGCGACGTGCACGTTCTGGCCGCCGGCGTCGACGCCTCCGAGCGTCGCCAGCGGGCTGGCGTGCTCCGAGACCATCGCGATCGCGAGCGGTCGGGTGGTGGTCGTGTGCGTCATCGGGTGCTCCCTCCTCGGGTCCCTGTGGTGATGAGCGTCCGGCGCGGACGATCGGAGAGGACCTCGTCCCAGTCCCGGTGGAACCGGGCGAGGCCGTAGCGCTCGAGGACGCTCTCGCGGGCGATCGCCCCGGCGGCGGCGGCGCGCTCCGGATCCGCGATCAGCTCGCGAGCGGCGGCGACGAGCTCGTCGAGGTCGTTCGAGACCGCTCCCGCGCCGGGCGGCACGGCGCGGCCCGCCTCGGTCGTCTCGAGCGCGATCACGGGCATGCCCAGGTGCATCGCCTCGAGCAGCGCGAGGCCGAGCGAGGTCCAGCGGAACGGATGGAGGTAGACGCGGCGGCGGGCGAGCTGCGCGTGCATCTCGCTCGTCCGCACGTCGCCGAGGACGGCGAGCCGCCCCTCCGGGAACCCGGCGAGCTCGGCGAGGCCCTCGGTCTTCATCCCGAACACGTCGAGCGGCGCGACCTCGGCGAAGCGGGGCAGCAGGTCGGTGCCGGTGACGCGGTTGCGCCGCACCGGCTCGTTGATCACGACGCCCAGGTGCGCGAGCTCACCCGTGTAGAGGGGACCGGGGTCATGGATCCCGTGCTCGATCACCGTCGTCGCCGTCGATCCGGTGTCCCACATCAGCGCGTTGAAGTGCGTGACGTGCACCAGGAGGAGGTCGTCGCGGTCGGCGAGCGGGTGCCGGCTGGTCGGGGCGTCGCCGCGCGGGGTGTTGTGCTCGACGTAGACGGCGGGCACGTCGTGGCCGAGGCGCCGGCCCAGCAGGCGCTCCGCCTCCGCGAGCTCCTCGGGGCGCTGCAGGAGCACGACGTCGACGTCGGCGTCCCGCAGGTCCTCGGGGGCGATCTCGATCGCGTTCGGCCAGTCGCGGCCGCCGGTGCCCAGGCCCCAGCCGTCGCGGGCGTCCGTCGTGGGGAGCAGGTACTCGTGGTCGCCGCGGACGAACGCGTCCGCCCAGCCGCCGTGCACGTGCCAGAGGAGGATCCTCATGCCATCGCCTCCGTCGTGGTCGTGGTGGAGCGCCCGAGGGCGCGGAGTCGCAGGACGGCGGCGACCGCCTCCTCGGCGCTCACCCCCGCCAGACAGGGGTGACCGGGCACCGGGCAGACCCGGGCGCGGGAGCCGGCGCACGCGGCGCCCTGGTCGCCGAGCAGCTCGACGGGCACGCCGTACGGCGCCCAGCGGATCGCGGGGACGACCGGGGCGAAGAGGCTGACGACCGGAGTGCCGACGGCCGCGGCGAGGTGCGCCGGACCGGTGTTGCCGCTGACGACGACCTCGGCGCGGGCGAGCACCTCGGCGGCACCGGCGAAGTCGGTCGCGCCGCCCAGGTCGATGCCGCGGGTGCCCGCGACCTCGGCCGTGAGCGCGCGCTCGCCGGGACCGCCCGTGACCGCGACGGCGAAGCCCTCGTCCGCGAGCAGCTCGACGGCGCGGGCCGCGTTCGCCGCGGGCCAGGCGCGCGCCGGCACCGCCGCTCCGGGGTGCACGACGACGTAGGGGCCCACTCCCTCGAGCGCGGCCGGCAGCACGCCCTCGCGGCGCACGCGCAGGCGTCCGTCGTCGCCCTCGGGCAGCGCGAAGCCGGCCGCGGCGGCGATGGCGAGCGCGCGCTCCGGTTCCGGCTGGTCCTCCTCGAGGGTCTCGCCCGGAACCAGCCGCACATCGAGGAGGGCGCCGGCGAAGTCGACGGAGGCGCCGCTGATCCGCGCGACGCCCGCGAGGCGCAGCAGCAGCGCGAGCGGCAGCGGCGACTGGTGGAAGGAGGTCAGGATCACGGCCTCGTCGGGGGCGAACTCCTCGACGATCGCGTGCAGCTCCGCCACGAGCGCGGCGTCGACCGGTCGCGAGGCGTCGCCGATCCACGGGCACCACCAGGTGCGGACGCTCGTCGGCCCGGGCAGCAGAGCGGCGGCGGGCGCACCCTGGGGCCCCGCGAGCAGCAGCACCTCGGCGTCCGCGGCGATCGCGCGGACGGCGGGGCCGCAGAGGAGCACGTCGCCCGCGCTGTCGAGGCGGGCGACGAGGACGCGGCGGGTCATGCGGGGCCCTCCTCGGACGGGTCCGGCTGCATCGCCAGGAGCAGCTCGACCGCCTCGAGGAGCGTGTCGGCGCGCAACGCCGCGGCCGCCACCTCCTCGGCCCGGGTGATCGGAGTGGGGACGAGCACGCCCCGCGCGCCCGCGTTGGCCGCCGCGCCCACGTCGGCGCCGATGTCGCCGATCACGGCGAGGGAGTCGGCGGGCAGCCCGAGCGCCGCCGCCGCGCCCAGCACCATCCCGGGCGCGGGCTTGCGGCAGTCGCAGCCGTCCTCGGGACCGTGCGGGCAGAGCATCCAGACGTCGAAGCCGCCGAAGAGCTCGTCGACCCGCCGGTTCACCGCGTCGGCCTGGCCGCGGTCGATGATGCCGCGGGCGATGCCGGACTGGTTCGTGACGACTCCGATCGACAGGCCCGCCTCGCGCGCGCGCTCGACGGCGTCGAGGGCGGTCGGCATCGGCTCGACCCGCGCGGGGTCGCCGTTGTAGGGCACGTCGACCACGAGCGTGGCATCGCGGTCGAAGAGGATCCCGCGCAGTCGCGGGGTCCGCTCGAGCTCGGCGGTGCCGCGCTGCTCGCGCGGGTGCATCGGGTCGGTCACACCGTTCTCGTACCCTGCTTCTCCTCCTCGTAAACGGTGCCGAGGAGAAGTGGTGCCGCTCGGGCGCGTCGGGATCGGGGCGCGTGCGTCTGAGCGTCCGGCGACGGGGTACGGGACCTCCGACAGGAAGGAGGCGCCGTGCGCGCTCTCACCGAACCGGACGGCACCCCGGAGGTCCTCGCGCTCCGCGCGCTCAAGCTCGGCGACATCCTCGTGGCGGTGCCGGCGCTCAAGGCGCTGCGCCGCGGCTTCCCCGAGCACCGGCTGATCCTCGCCACGACGCCCTGGCTCGAGCCGATCGTCGACCTGATCGAGGGGCTCGACGCCCTGGTGCCCACCCTGCACGGCCTCGACGACCCGCTCCCGATGGTCGCCGGCCGCGTCGAGCTCGGCGTCAACCTGCACGGCAACGGTCCGGAGTCGCGGCTGCGCCTCGCCGAGATCGAGCCCGAGCGCACGCTCGAGTTCCGCGTGCCGGCGCTCGATCCCGACGCGAGCCACGACGACCCGCGCCCGCTCTGGATCGACGGCGAGCTCGAGCGCGCGCGCTGGGCCCGCCTGGTGAACTCGATCGGCCTGGACGCCGATCCCGAGGACGTCGCCATCGCGGTTCCCGAGGTCGCGCCCCGGGTCGACGGCGCCGCCGTCGTGCACATCGGCGCCTTCTACGGCTCGCGCGAGTGGCCCGAGGAGCGCTTCGCCGCGGTCGCCCGCTCGCTCGCCGACCAGGGGCACCGCGTCGTCTACACCGGAGGCGCGAACGAGGCCGACCGCGCCCGTCGCGTCGCCGAGCTCGCCGGCACCGGGGAGGTGCTGGCCGGGGAGGTCGACCTGGTCGAGTTCGCCGCGGTGGTCGCCGCCGCCGAGACCCTCGTCACGGTCGACACCGGAGCCGCGCACCTGGCGTCGGCGTACGGCATCCCCTCGGTCGTGATCTTCGGCCCGGCGCCGCCCGAGGCCTGGGGCCCGCCCGCGAGCGGACCGCACATCGTGCTGACCGACGCGTCGCTCCGCAAGGGCGACGTCTTCTCGTCCGAGCCGGACCCGGCCCTCCTGGCCGTGCAGACCGAGGACGTCCTGGACGCCCTCGCCTCGCTGCCCTCGCGTGCCGAGGCGCACCTCAGGCGGACCGCAGGCGGGGTGCCTGCCGGACGGGCGTGACCACGGCGACGCGGGAGCGGGGGGAGCGCGGCTGATCCGAGCGCGAGGGAGCGCCCAGCCGGTCGGCCAGCTGCGCGAGGATCCGGCGCTGCAGGCGCGAGACCTGCATCTGCGTCGTGCCGAGGGCCTCCGCGATCTGCTGCTGGGTCATCTCCTCGACGAAGCGCATGCGCAGCAGCTCGCGCTGCGCGTCCTCGAGCTCCGCGAGGGCCGTGGCGAGGCCGTGACGGCGGTCGATGGCCGCGAGGTTCTCGTCGTCGCCGCCGAGCGTCTCGCCGAGCCGCACTCCTCCGTCGCCGCCCGTGCCGACCGTCTCGTCGAGGGAGAGCGGATGACCGGCCGAGCGGGCATCGGCGACCTCGGCGGCGTCGACGCCGAGCCGCAGAGCGATCTCGTGGTCGGACGGGTGCCGACCGAGCTCCTGCGAGAGCTCCTCCGCGACGACCCCGGAGCGGCGGTGCAGCTCCTGCACGCTGCGCGGCGGGCGGACCATCCAGCCCAGATCCCGCAGGTGGCGCTTGAGCTCGCCGGTGATCGTGGGCACGGCGAAGGCGGCGAAGCTGTCACCGCGCTCGGGAGCGAAGCGACGGGCGGCCTTGACGAGGCCGACGTACGCGACCTGGCGCAGGTCCGCCCAGTCGCCGCCGGCACCGCCCCCGCGCGAGACGCGGCGGGCCATGGCTTCGGCGAGTCCGAGGTGGTCGAGCACGATGCGCTCGCGGATGCGGTCGCCCTCGGCGCCCGTGGCCTCGGCGGCCGCGCGGAACAGCGAGAGGGTGCGCGCGTCCTTCTCCTCGCGTGCCGGATCCATCGCGGCGGTGGCGCGCGACATGGCGACGGTCGTGCTCATCCGAATCCCCTTTCCGGGCGTGCTGGCGCGAGGCCCGGGGCATGGCGGATGCGGTGCGCTCCTCATCGAGCGGCCCCGGAGAAGCGCTCTGCACAGAGCACCACTGCTCCTGGGAGAAGACGAGTCCGTTGACGCGGAGCACTGCTTCGCGATAAAGGGCGTGGGAGCGCGGTCATGCGGAGGATCCCGTCCGTGCGGCGGTGCGGAGGGCCCCTGAACCGGCGTCCGCGCGAGTCCGCACCCCCCGGAACGCCCCTTGTCCAGCCCGACGGCACTGCGCGCTCCGCGGCTAGAATCGCGGGCGTATGTCTGAGCTCACCCCGCCCTCCGATCGCGCCGCAGCGGCGCACCCGTTCACGACCGCGACCGGGAGCGACGTGCGCGTCCGCTTCTGCCCGTCCCCGACCGGGACGCCGCATGTCGGCCTCATCCGCACCGCCCTGTTCAACTGGGCGTACGCGCGGCACACGGGGGGCACGTTCGTCTTCCGCATCGAGGACACCGACGCGGCGCGTGACAGCGAGGAGAGCTACGAGCAGATCGTCGACGCGCTGCGCTGGCTCAAGCTCGACTGGGACGAGGGCGTCGGAGTGGGCGGCCCGCACGGCCCGTACCGCCAGTCCGAGCGGAGCGACGTCTACCTCGACGTGATCCAGCGCCTGCTCGCGTCGGGCCACCTCTACGAGAGCTACTCCACGGCCGAGGAGATCGACGCGCGCAACGAGGCCGCCGGCCGCGCCAAGCAGCACGGCTACGACAACTTCGACCGCGGTCTCACCGAGGAGCAGCGCGCGGCGTTCCGCGCCGAGGGCCGCAGCCCCGCGCTCCGCCTCCGCGTCCCCGACGCCGACCTGTCGTTCGACGACCTCGTCCGCGGCGAGATCACCTTCCCCGCCGGCTCCTTCAGCGACTTCGTCGTCGTGCGCCCCAACGGCCAGCCGCTCTACACGCTGGTGAACCCGGTCGACGACGCGATCATGCAGATCACGCACGTGCTCCGCGGCGAGGACATCCTGCCCTCCACCGCCCGGCAGATCGCGCTGTACCACGCGCTGATCGACATCGGAGTGACCACCTTCGTGCCGCGCTTCGGCCACCTCCCGTACGTCATGGGCGAGGGCAACAAGAAGCTCTCGAAGCGCGACCCCTCCTCCAACCTGTTCCACCACCGCGACCGAGGCTTCATCCCCGAGGGCCTGGTCAACTACCTCGCGCTGCTGGGCTGGTCGCTGACCCACGACCGCGACGTCTTCTCGATCGACGAGATGATCGCCGCCTTCGACGTCGCCGACGTGAACCCCAACCCCGCGCGCTTCGACCTCAAGAAGGCCGAGTCGATCAACGGCGACCACATCCGTCTGCTCGCCGTCGACGACTTCACCGAGCGCACCGTGCCGTACCTGATCGCCGCGGGCGTGCTCGAGGGCGAGCCGACTCCTGCGCAGCGCGCGGTGCTCGACGCCGCCGCGCCGCTGGTCCAGGAGCGCATCGGACTGCTCGGCGAGGCGCCGGGCATGCTCGGCTTCCTCTTCACCACCGCCGAGGCGCTGTCCTACGACGAGGACGCCCTCAAGGGCCTCCCCGCGAACGCCGGCGACGTGCTCGCCTCGTCGATCGAGGCGCTGTCCGCGGTGCCGGAGGGGGAGTGGCTGACCGCCTCGATCCAGGCCGCGCTCGCCTCGGCCCTGATCGAGGGCCTCGGGCTCAAGCCCCGCATCGCCTACGGACCGCTGCGCACCGCGATCTCGGGCCGCCGCGTCTCGCCCCCGCTGTTCGAGTCGATGGAGATCCTCGGGAGGGCGGAGTCGCTCGCGCGCCTCTCGCGCCTCGCCGACCGCACCTCCGCCTCCGCCGGACCGGTCTGAGCATGGCCGAGGCGGTGGGAGGGCACTACGACGTCGTCGTGATCGGCGCGGGTCCGGCCGGTCTGTCGGCCGCGCTGAACTTGGCGCGCGCCCGCCGCAGCGTGCTCCTGCTCGACAGCAACCGTCCGCGGAACGCCGCGACACTGCACTCGCACGGCTTCCTGACGCGCGACGGAGTCTCACCGCTCGAGCTCCGCCGCCTCGGCCGCGAAGAGGTCGAGAGCTACGAGGCCGCCGAGGTGCACAACGCCCTGGTGACCTCGGTCGAGCGCTCCGGCGGCGAGTTCCTCGTCTCCGCGCGCGGCGTGCGCGGCGCCGCGAACCGCGCCGTCGTGGCCACCGCCGTGGTCGTCGCCGCGGGCCTCAGCGAGAAGCTGCCCCGCCTGCCCAGCCTCCGCGCCTACTACGGCACCGCCGTGCACAGCTGCATGGAGTGCGACGGCTACGAGAAGGCGGGGGAGCCCCTCGCCCTGATCGGAGAGACCTCCGACCTCGCCGAGCGCGCCATGCTCCTCTCGCAGTGGTCCACCGATCTGATCGTCTTCACCAACGGCATCGGAGTCGTCAGCGACGCCGACGAGTCCCTGCTCGGCTCGATCGGCATCCGCGTCGAGCGCCGCCCTGTCGCAGACCTCGCCGGCGAGCGCGCGGAGATGACCGGCGTCCTGCTCGAGGACGGCGACGTCATCCCGCGCACCGGCGCCTTCGTCCGCCCGATCTGGGTGCCGGTCCTCGAGTACCTCGACGCCGCCGGCCCCGAGACCGACCGCGACGGCTTCCTCCGGGTGGACGCGGGCGGACGCACCTCCGTCCCCGGCCTCTACGCCGCCGGCGAGGTCACCGCCCCCGGCCCGCAGCAGCTGATCGTGGCCGCCGGCTCCGGCGCGCAGGTCGCCTCGGCGGTCAACCGCGACCTCGTGCGCGCCCGCCTCGGCGAGGCCGCCCCCGAGTCCGAGGCCCACGCGATCCACGAGGCCGGCGTCGATTTGAGCGGCGTGCGCCCGTAGGGTAGTGTTCTTCCTCGGCGCCGGAAGTTCTTCCGGCCGCCGCCTGGCCTCCTCCCTCACCTGTGGATGGCCATTGGGGTATGGTGTAATTGGCAACACGGCTGATTCTGGTTCAGTTGTTCTTGGTTCGAGTCCAGGTACCCCAGCAGTTTCTCGGCTCCGCTTCGGCGTGAGCATCCTCGCCGGAATCGTCCTGCAAGGTCGTGTCGGCCTGCGCGTCGCTCCGTCCGCGTGTTGCTGTCGATGCCCCGCGTTCGATGCGCCAGAGCCGCGGTCGATCGCGTCACTCGACTCGGATCGGGCCTTTCGCGGTCCTCAGGCCCCGTTCGCGCGCAATCGCTCCGGCCTTCCTCCGTCAGTGGACGCGGAAAGGCCTCCGTATTCCGTTCGGGACCCGATCCGCGACGACTCGTCGTCGAGCGAGCACGGACCTGCCGCGTGAAGCACGCCGAACGCGATCCGTCCACTCCGTTCGACCTCTGGAGCACCCGGTTACGCTGGCGCCATGCGGGCTGAGCGGATGCGGATGTTCGGCCTCGCCGCCCTCGCCCTGACCTCCGTCCTCCTGCTCACCGGCTGCTCCGGCGACTCGTTCCGCGCCGACTTCGCACGGACTTTCGGCAGCGACGAGGCGATCGCGGATCTCGAGCTCTCGACGGTCGACAACATGCCCTTCACCGGCGGAGTGAGCGCCGAGGTGGTGGCGCGCGACGACCTCGCCGATGCCGACCTGCGGGCGCTCGCCGACCGACTCAGTGCCTTCGCGTCCGAACGCCCCGCGGGAGACGTCCGGGTCGTGCTCGACGCGGAGGGGCTCAGTCTCCCCGTCTCGGGCGACTCCGATCTCACCGACGGGAGGATCGCGGCGGCGCTCGAGTTGCGGGACGATCCGCGCGTGTCGTCCGTCGCGCTGGCCGCGGACGACAGCGACGACCGAGTCAGCGGGCTGAGCCTCATCCTCGCCGAGTCGGCGACGGCGCGGGACCTCTTCGCGCTCGCCCGGGACGCTCCCGACCTGCTGCCGGACGCGGCTCCGGTCCACGTCAGCGTGCAGAGCTCCGACCGGTCGGAGCTCGTCGGCGGCGACCCGGGGGCGTGGATCGACGCTGCAGAGGGCACGTGGGAAGCGGTCTCGGCGGCGGTGCCGGTGATCGGCTTCCGGGCGGCGCCGGAGCGGCTCGAGGTGACGCTGGGCAGCGAGGAAGACCTCGCGGCGGCGGAATCGGCAGCGGCATCGCCCGGCGGCCCTGCGGTCGCCTTCTCGAGTCCATTGGTCGCGCTCGGCGACGGCGCGTCCGGGGAGTCGGCGCGCATCGTGCTCGCCGCTCTCGACCCCGAGGTCCTCGCCGACCTGCGCTCCGTCTGGACGGACGACGACCACCTCCGGCTCGCCGTCGATGCAGTCGATCGGGCCGTGACCGTCGCGGAGGCGGTGTCCGCGACTCCGGGGTCCGTGCAGTTCTCGACCGTCACGATGAGCGTCGGCGAGGCTCGAACGCTCGAGATCAGTGCACCTCCCCGCTCTCTCGGTGTGGCCGTCGCGGACGCGTCGGCGGTGCTCGCGACTCCGGGCGTCACCGCGGTGGCCCGGTCGGACCGGTCGGTGACGGTGACGGCCTCGGGTGACGACGGCGACCTCGGGCGACTGCTCCCTGCGGCGCGGAGCCTCGCCCCCGAAGGCGCCCGCGTCTGCATGGAGCGCGCCGACGGCACCGGGGTCTGCGACACCTCCACCGACTGACGGCGCAGAGTCGCGGTCGCTCAGTGCCGAGACCCGCCGCCCTCCGCTCCGCCTCGGGCCGGGGCATGCCACGATGAAGGCGTACATCGCTCAGAGACACGTCTCCGGCGTGTCCCGAGAAGGGGGAATCTCGTTCATGCAATCCGACCTGCTCTGGATCGTCATCGCGGGGGTCGTCGCCGGCGCCCTGCTGCTGCTGGCACTCATCGGCTTCTTCATCTTCCGCGCCTGGTACCAGGTGCCCCAGGCCGACGAGGCGATCGTGATCGTCGGCAAGAAGCAGAAGGGGGATGACGGGCTCACGTCCAACATGACCGTCATCACCGGTGGCGGCGCGTTCGTCAACAAGCTGACCCAGCGCTCCGACCGCATCTCGCTGCGGTCGCGGCAGATCAAGATGGAGCCGGTCGCGCAGACCAAGAACGGCGTGACCATCCACCTCGCCGGCGTCGCGCTCGTGAAGATCGGATCCACGGCCGACCAGGTGCGCGCCGCCGCCGAGCGCTTCGCCTCGCAGGACCAGTCGATCGACGTCTTCACGACCGAGCAGCTCGAGGGCGCCCTCCGCGGCGTCGTCGCGAAGCTCAGCGTCGAGGAGGTCATGCAGGACCGGCAGAAGCTGGGCGACGAGATCGCCGAGGGCATCAAGGGCGACCTGCTCGCGCAGGGACTCGTCCTCGACTCGTTCGCGATCCAGGGGGTCACCGACCGCAACGGCTACATCGAGGCTCTCGGCGCGCAGGAGATCGAGCGCGTCCGCCGCGAGGCCGACGTCGCCCGGATCAACGCGGCGCGCGAGGTCAAGGCCCGCCAGCTCGCGACCGACGAGGCGAACCTGATCGAGCAGACCGCCTACGACAAGAACACCGCCGCCGCGAAGTCCGAGGTCGGCCGCGCGAACGCCGAGGCCGAGCAGGCCGAGAACCTGGCCCGCGCCGAGCGCGAGCAGGCCGTTTTGGTGCAGCGCGCCGAGAACCGCCAGGCCGAGCTCGACGCCGACGTCAAGCGCGTCGCCGACGCCGAGAAGTACCGCCGCCAGACCGAGGCCGACGCCGACGCCTACGGCCGCGCCAAGAAGGCCGAGACCGACCGCCAGGTCGCGCAGCAGGTGTCCGACGCCGAGGCCTACGCCGTTCAGCGCCAGGCCGAGGCCCGCCAGGCGTCCGCAGCAGCCGAGGCTGCAGCCGTGAGCGCCCGTGCCGAGGCCGAGGCGCACGCTCTGCGGGCCAAGGCCGGCGCCGAGGCCGAGGCCCTGCGTGCGAACGCGACCGCCGAGGCGGAGGCCATCCGCGCCAAGGGCGAGGCGAGCGCGGCGGCCATCGCGGCCGAGGCGGAGGCGCTCCGCGAGAACCAGGAGGCGATCCTGGGTCGCGAGCTCATCGGGCAGCTGCCCTCGCTCATGTCCGAGTTCGCCAAGGGCTATCAGAACGTCGGCACCATCACGCTGATCGGCGGCGACACCGCCGGCACGCACATCGCCCGCGAGCAGGCGGCGAGCCTCGCCGCGACCTTCGACAGCGTCAAGTCCGCGACCGGCGTCGACCTGGGGGCGATCCTCCAGGGCCAGGCGTTCGGCCGCGGAGTCGGCGCCGCTGCTCAGGGGTCGGGCCAGTCCGACCCGACCGCGGTGCCCTCCACGAGCTGAGCGTCGGCGGCAGGCCGCCCGACCCGGTGCCCGATGGTGGCCCCGGGTCGGGCGGCCGTCGTTTCATGCGAAGAGCTGGAGCGCGGAGCGACCCAGCCGGACGCGGCCCACTCGTCGCGAACCGGTGCTCACGGGGTCAGCAGGCCCCGGTTCGGGTCCATCCGGCGCGGGCTCTGTCGCCGAGTGGACGCGGAACGGCCCTCACAGCTCGTTCAGGCCCCGGAACCCGTCCACTCGTCGCGGCGATACTCAACGGCGACCAGTGCGCAGGCCGACGACGGGCCCAACGCGAACAGTGCACGCGCGACCACCGCACAACTGTGGCCGCTACTCCGGCGTGCCCAGCTCCTTCCGCATCCGCACCGCCGTCGTCTCGTAGCCGAGTGACTCGTACAGTCCGCGCGCGGTCGTGTTGAAGCCGAAGACGTTGAGGGCGAGCGCGCGGTAGCCGCGCGCGAGCGCATGCTCCTCCGCCAGGAGCATCGCGGCGCGACCGGACCCGCGCCCGCGGAACGGCTCGTCCACCTCGACGTCCCAGATCCACGCCACGCCCTCGAGCTCCTGCGGGTGCGGCCCCACCCAGATCACGCCGACCGGGACGCCGTCGTCGAGGATCCACAGCACGTCGTGGCCGGGTGCGAGGCGGCCCTCCGGGAAGAGGCGGTCGTGCGAGGCGTCCGCGTTCCGCTCCGCCGCTGCAGCGTCGTCGCCCGCGCGCAGGCGGTCGGCGACGTAGGACGCACGCTGCACCTTCATCCAGGCGGCGAGATCGGAGGAAGGGAACGGGGCGAGGGAGACGGACACCCCTCCACGCTCCCACGATGCGGATCGATCAGTCGCGCACAGTCCCGCGCGCGGTCCATCCGTCACTCCCGGCATGAGGTCACGACTGATCGTCACGGACGGCCGCTCATCCCGAGCAGGGACGACCGTCCGCGACGGATCGGATTACACCGCGTCGCCGTTGGACACGATCTGCGGTTCTAAGCAGCTCAGAGCCGCGGAAAGCGCCCAACGGCGGCGATCATGAGCGGTCCGCGTCCTCGCGCGCCGACACCTGGTCGGCGTGACGCTTCTTCCCGAAGCGCGTCGCGAGGAACAGCAGCGACCCGACCACGACGTAGCCCGCGGTGCCGAGCCACACCACTCCGGTCTGCTGGGTCAGGAGCACGATGCTCGCGATCGTCGCCAGGATCGGGACGACCCGCGGCACCGAGAAGTGCGGGTGGTCGACGCGGTCCTTCTTCAGCACGAGCACCGAGACGTTCGCCGAGATGAAGACCAGGAGCAGGAGGAGCACGGTGGTCTCGGACAGCGTGCCGACGTCGCCGAGGACGCTCAGCACCATCGTCACGCCGCCGACGACGATGATCGACACCCACGGGGTGCGGCGGTTCGGCAGGACGCGTCCGAAGGCGCTCGGCAGCAGGCCCGCCGTGGCCAGGCCGAAGCCGACCCGGCTCGCCATCACCATGAACAGCAGCGCGCCGTTCGCGATCGCGACGAGCGCGATCAGGCCGAACAGCCACGGCGGCACTGCCACTCCGCTGGCCGCGACGACGTCGAGCAGGGGACCGGTCGACTCGGCGAGCTCGTCGATCGGCAGCACGATGACCGCGCCGAGGGCGATCAGGAGGTAGACGACGGCGGCCGTGAACAGGGCCGCGAAGAGGGCGCGCGGGTAGACCTTCGAGGGGTTCCGCACCTCCTCGGCCATGTTGGCCGCGGCCTCGAAGCCGAGGAAGGAGAAGAAGGCGACGATGGAGGCGGCGAACGCGCCCTGCAGCGGGGCGACCTCGGGGTTGAACTCGAGCACTCGCGAGAAGTCGCCGTTGCCGCCGCCGAAGAAGATCGCCGCGCAGACGATCACGATCACGAGGCCGCTGACCTCGATGACCGAGGCGACGAGGTTCGCGGTCAGCGACTCCTTCACTCCGCGCAGGTTCACGAGGGTGAGGATCGCGATGAAGACGAGGGCTGTCGGCACGGGCGGCACGTCGAGCAGCGCGCCGAGGTAGTCGCCGGCGAACGCGTTCGCGAGGGCGGCAGCGGTCGTGATGCCGGACGCCATCATCAGGAAGCCGACCAGGAACGACAGGTACGGCTTGCCGAAGGCGCGGTCGACGTAGCGGGCGGCGCCCCCGGCGTGCGGGTACTTCGTGATCAGCTCGGCGTAGGTGCCTGCGGTCAGCAGGGCGATCACCAGGGCGATCAGCAGCGGGAGCCAGATCACGCCGCCCACGTCGTTCGCCATGGTGCCGACGAGCGTGTAGATGCCCGCGCCGAGGGTGTCGCCGACGATGAAGGCGAACAGGAGCGGCCCGGTGATGACCTTCTTGAGGGTTCCCTTCTCGGATCCCTTGCCGGTCCCCGGGGAGCTCTCGCCGGTCGTGCTCGTCGTATCCGTCATCCGGTAACTCCACCCATGTGGGGGCACTCCGCGCAAGCCCTGGTGGTCGATCACTGCGATATTTCTCACGGTCGAAACATCACGACGAGGCATCCACCGCCGGCAGCTGCGCCCCGATCACCCGCAGCAGCTCGAGCTTCTCGTGGCTCGGTGACCCGGGGGCCGCCGTGTAGACGAGCAGCGCGTGGGAGTCGACCGGGTCGATCAGGGTCTGGCAGGCGAGGTCGAGCCGCCCGAGCTCGGGATGCTCGAACCGCTTGGTCTCGCCGGGCCGCACACCCACCTCGTGCAGTGCCCAGAGCCGGCGGAACTCGTCGCTGCGCTCGAGGAGCAGCTCGACGTAGCGGGCGGCGCGGGAACCGGGTCCGCGGCGGCTCAGCACTTCGCGCAGGCCCGACGCCCAGACGCGCGATAGCTGCTCGTGCCCCTCCTCGGCGTAGATCGCCCGGCTCGCCGGGTCCGTGAACCAGCGGTAGCCGATGCTGCGCTCGGGCCCGGTGAAGCGGGTGAGGTCGCCGGTGAGGGCGACGCCGAGCGGAGTCTGCCGCAGCGTCTCGCCGAGCTCCGTCACGATCTCGGCGGGCGTGTCCTGCAGGCGGTCGAGGATCCGGAGCAACCCCGGGCCGACGTGGCCGTCCGACGCTCCGCGCTCGGGCGGCCGGTGCCCGGCGAGGTGGAAGAGGTGGTCGCGCTCGGCGAGGGTCAGGTGCAGTCCCTGCGCGATCGACGCGAGCATCTGCTCAGACGGCTGGGGGCTGCGTCCGCGCTCGATGCGCGCGTAGTAATCGGCCGACATGCTGCAGCGGGCGGCGACCTCCTCGCGCCGGAGCCCGGCGGTGCGGCGGCGCGCCGTGCGCGGCATCCCCACGTCCTCGGGCTGCAGCGCCTCGCGTCGCGCGCGCAGGAACTCGGCGAGCCCCTCCCGGTCCATCGTGCGCATCGGTCCTCCTGACGTCGCTCCCTTTCTACCGGCGGCCGACGTGCTCAGCCACGGTCCGCCGATCCACGGTTGAGCGGGACGTTCCTCCGAATCGCCGTCGGCCGCACGCTGGCAGCGCTGCACCCGGCAGCCACGAGTCAGGAGCCCGCCATGCCACGCCGACCGATCGACCTCGACCTCCCCGACCTCTCGGGCCGCCGCGCCCTCGTCACCGGGGGCAGCGACGGCCTCGGGCTCGTCCTCGCCCGGCGCCTCGCCGCGGCGGGAGCCGAGGTGCTGCTGCCCGTCCGCAACCGAGCGAAGGGAGAGGCGGCGCTCGCCCGCATCCGGGAGCATCGCCCGGGAGCCGCGGTCTCGCTCCGCGACCTCGACCTCTCGTCGCTCGAGTCGGTCCGGGCCCTCGCCGACACGCTCCTCGCCGAGGGACGGCCGCTGCACCTCCTCGTCGCCAACGCCGGAGTGATGACCCCTCCCACGCGCTTGAGCACGACGGACGGCTTCGAGCTGCAGTTCGGCACGAACCACCTCGGGCACTTCGCCCTGATCGGTCGGCTGATGCCGCTCCTGCGCGAGGGGCGGGCGCGCGTCGTGTCGCAGGTGAGCGTCGCGGCGAACCGGAACGCTGTGCACTGGGAGGACCCGGACTGGGAGCGCGGGTACCACGCCTTCCGCGCATACAGCTCGTCGAAGATCGCGGTCGGGCTGTTCGGCCTCGAGCTCGAGCGCCGCAGCGCGGCGCACGGCTGGGGCGTCACGAGCAACCTGTCGCACCCCGGAGTGGCACCCACCAGCCTCCTCGCCGCCCGTCCCGAGACGGGTCGCGCCCGCGACGGAGTCGACGTGCGGCTGATCCGGGCGCTGTCGCGCCGAGGACTCCTGGTCGGCACCGTCGAGACCGCTCCGCTGCCGGCGCTGCTCGCCTCCGTCCTCGAGGGCGCGGGCGGCCGCTTCGTCGGACCGGGCGGCCCCGGTGGGCTCGGGGGAGCGCCGACGGAGCAGCGTCCGTTCTCGCGCCTCGTCGACCCCGAGGATGCGCAGCGCCTGTGGCGGCTGTCGGAGGAGCGCACCGGAGTGACCTTCCCGTGACGGCCGCGTTCACCTCGCCGTCACCTGCGCGGGTGATCCTCGAGGGCATGTCGATGGCAGAGCCGTTCCTCCCGTCCTCCCGACCCACCCGCGACGCCGAGCAGGCCGAGCGCGATCTCGACGTCGAGGCCGCCCCCGAGACCGCCGACCCCGAGGTGGAGCTCCCGCCCGCCGGGCCGTTCCGGACGCCTGCGCCCGGCGATCGGTTGAGCGCCGACGAGCTCGCCGCCGAGATCGGCGACGGCGAGCCCGCCGACTGCGACTGAGTCAGGAGCGCGTGTCGACCGCCACCACGACGGCGAGAGCGGCCGCGACGGCACGGATGCTGTTCCACGCCGTCCAGGTGCGGGCGTACGAGGTCCAGGAGCCGGGTTCGCGCTCGAGCCGGCGGTTCAGCGGCACGTTCACCGCCACCGTGATCGCGGTGCTCGCGAGGGACGCGGCCGCGACCGCTCCGTCAGCGGGGTCGGAGCGGACGAGCGCCGAGACTCCGAGCGCTGCCGCGGCGACGGCCGCCCCGCCGAAGAGCAGCAGGAACGGCCCGCGCTCGGCGACCCGGTTGATCCCGATCATGACGGCCGCGGCATCGCGCGGATCCTGTCGGCGCAGCGCGGGGATCACCATCGTGCTGAAGGCGGTGTAGACGCCGGCGAGCAGTCCTGCTCCGACGGCGGCGGTGGTGGCGAGGGCGTGAGCGGTTCCGGTCATGTCTTCATCCCACCGCGGGAGGCGTGGACGGAAAAGGGGCGCGACGCTCGCATCCCTCGGTGATCGTCTACGGTGAGGCCGTGGATCCGCTCGATCACCTCCTCGCCGGCCCTCGCGCGACACGGGCGTTCGCCCTGCTCGTGCAGATGGGCTCGCCGTGGGCGCTCGACGTCCGCGACGGCGCGGCCCTGACCGTGATCGCGGTGACGGCGGGAGCGGCGCGGATCGACGGCCGGCTGCTCGAGGCGGGCGACGTCGCCCTCGTGATCGGGCCCGAGCCGTACGTCGTCAGCGATGCGGACGGGAGTGCCCCCACCGTCGTGATCGAGCCCGGCCAGCTCTGCCGCAGCCTCGACGGCCGCGACCTCACCGACGAGTTCCGGCGCGGGATCCGCCGCTGGGGCAACCGGGTCGACGGCGGGACGACGGTGCTGGTCGGCGCCTACGGCCGCGCCGACGACCTCGGCGGACTCGTCCTCCGAGCACTGCCGCGACTGGTCGTGGTGCCCTCCGCCGACGACGCGGTCGTCCCTCTGCTCGCCCGCGAGCTGCAGGGCAGCGGAGCCGCGGCCGGGGTCGTCGTCGACCGGCTGCTCGACGTACTGGTGGTCTCGACGGTCCGCCGCTGGGCGGTGGAGGCCGACGTCGACGCCTGGCTCTCGTGCCGCGATCCGGTCGTCGCCGCCGCTCTCGAGCTCCTGCACGCGGATCCTGCGGCACCGTGGACGGTCGCCGAGCTGGCCCGGCGCGTGAGCGTCTCGCGCGCGTCCCTCGCCGCCCGCTTCCGCGCCGCGGCGGGGACGCCTCCGATGACCTACCTCACCCGCTGGCGGCTGACGCTCGCGGGGGATCTGCTGCTGGATCCGACAGCGACGGTGGCGGAGGTGGCGCGGGCCGTCGGCTACGAGGACCCGTTCGCCTTCAGTTCGGCGTTCCGGCGCCGCACGGGAGCGACGCCCACCGAGTACCGCAGGCGCTCGCCGCGGCTCGCGTGAGGGGCGGCGGCCGCGTCAGCCGTCGATCCGCTCGGCCAGGGCGACGATGATCCCCTCGGGACCCCGGACGTAGGCCATCCGCCAGACGCCCTCGTGCTCGCCGACACCGCCGACGAGCCCGTGGCCGTCGTCGGCGAGCCGCGCGAGCACCGCCGCCAGGTCCTCGACCACGAACGCGAGACTCCGCAGCCCGGGCTCGGTCGCTCCGACCGGCGGCGGGACGGGAGGCGACGGGGGCCGGACGAAGCGCGAGAGCTCGACGGCTGTCCCACCGCCCGGAGGCCGGAGCATCACGATCTCGGTCCGCGCGCCGCTCAGGCCGACGACCGTGTCGAGGAACTCGCCCTCGACGGGAGTGCTGCCCTCGATCTCGAGGCCGAGCCCGACGAAGAACGCCGTCGCCGCCTCGAGATCGACGACCGTCACTCCGATGTGGTCGAACCCCGTGATCCCCGCCATGAGCGCCTCCTCGCGTCGGACCCAGTCAGGCACCGCCGCGGCGCCGTGTCAACGCACGGCCTCCTCGGCGCTGCGCCCCGTCGTCCCGAGGGCCGCGGCCGCCGCGCTGATCGCCGTGATGCGCTCCCAGTCCTGCGCGTCGATGGCCGCCTGCGGAGTCAGCCAGCTCCCGCCGACGCACGCCACGTTCGGCAGCGCGAGGTAGTCCTCGGCGGTCCCGACCGTGATCCCGCCCGTCGGGCAGAAGGTCGCCTGCGGGATCGGCGCGCCGATGGCCGCGAGGTAGGACGGTCCGCCTGCGGGGCCGGCGGGGAAGAACTTGAGCTCCGTGGCACCCTCCTCGAGCGCGGTCATCACCTCGCCGACGGTCGACACCCCCGGCAGCACCGGCACCTCGAGCGAGCGGAAGTAGCGGTGCAGCGAGCGGGTCAGCCCGGGGCTGACCAGGAACCCCGCACCCGCCGCGACCGCCGCGTCGGCCTGCTCGGCCGAGAGCACCGTGCCGGCGCCGAGCAGCATCTCCGGCACGTCCGCGGCGATCACCGCCAGCGACTCCAGCGCGGTCGGCGTGCGCAGGGTGAGCTCGATCAGCCCGATGCCCCCCGCGAGCAGCGCCCGCGCGACGGGGACGGCGTCCTCGGGGTCGAGGAGGGTGACGACGGGGATGACGGGGGAGACCCGCATCACGTCCAGTGCAGTGGTCATGCGCCGATCTCTTCTCTGATGCCCTGCGCGCCTCGACGGTCGAGGATCCCGTACCAGTCGACGAGGAGGGCGGTGACGGCCGGGTCGTCGGCCAGGTCGGGTCCGAAGACCGCGGGGGAGCGCAGCAGCGCCGGGACGACCTCTCCGGCGGAGCGATCCTCGGGGAGGAGGGCGCGCAGCTGGTCGGCGAGCGGATCGTCGAGCACCGCGGCGGTGGCGACGCGGTGCATCCACGCGGCGACGCCGAGGGCGGCCCAGCGGGGCTCCCGTCCGCTCGCGCGACAGGCGCGCACCGTGCTGAGCAGGCGGAGCGGGATCTTCTGCGACCCGTCGGCGCCGACCTTCGCGGTCGTGTGCCCGAGTGCCGGGTTGGCGAAGCGCCGCAGGACCGAGGCGGAGTAGTCCGCTCCGTCGAGCCGGTCGGGCAGGACGATCGTCGGCAGGGCGTCCTCGGCCATCATCCGCTCGGCCGCGAGGCGGAACGCGGGGTCCCGGACGGTCTCGGCGATCGTGTCGAGCCCGGCGGCGAGCCCCAGGTACGCCAGGAGCGAGTGGCTGGCGTTGAGCAGGCGCAGCTTCGCCGACTCCCACGGCTCGACGTCCGCGGTCAGCTGGGCGCCGGCGGCTTCCCAGGCCGGGCGGTCCGCGGCGAAGGAGTCCTCGATCACCCACTGCGCGAACGGCTCCGCGACGACGCCGCCCTCGTCGCGGAAGCCGGTCTCGCGCTCGATCGCGTCGAGGTCGACCGGAGTCGTCGCCGGGACCATCCGGTCGACCATCGTGCTCGGGAAGCGCACGTGCTCGGCGATCCACCCGGGCAGATCGGCGGCCTCCGATGACGGCAGCGCGGCGACGAAGTCGAGGACGAGCGTGCGGGTGAGCGCGCCGTTCGAGGGCAGGTTGTCGCACGGCACGACCGAGATCGGACCGGCGCCCGCCGACGCCCGGCGCTGGAGGCCGCGCGCGATCTGGCCGACGGCCGTGACGGGAGGACTCCCCGCCAGATCGGCGCGCACCAGCGCGTCGTCGAGGTCGAGACGGCCGGAGCGTGCCCGGTAGCCCTTCTCGGTGACGGTGAGGGTCACGACGGAGGTGCGCGGCGAGGCGATGCGGGACACCGCGGCGTCCGAGTCGGTCCGTCCCGCGAGCACGCGAGAGACCGAGGAGACCAGGCGCGGTGCGCGGGCCCCCTCCCCGCGTTCGACGAGAGTGAAGAGGCCGTCCTGGGGTGCGAGCTGCCGCACCACGGTGTCCGAGGTCTGCGTGACCCCGGTGATCCCCCAGCGCGTGTCGCCGGTAGCGAGCATCGCGTCCTCGGTGAGGACGGCCGTGTGCGCCCGCGCGAAGGCGCCGAGTCCGAGGTGCACGACGCCGTCGCCCAGACGGTCCCGGGGCACCGACGGGCGCGCTCCCGCCGCGAGCGACAGCCGCGTCACGAGGTCACCCCCGCATGGGCCCGAGTCTGGGCGAGGGTCGGGACGAGGCCGGTCCCGCCGCGGCCCCCGACGACGAGGGATGCGGCGGCCGCGGCGAGTCGAGCAGCGTCGGCGAGCGGATCGCCGAGCACGATCCGCGCGGCCAGCGTGCCGACGAAGGCGTCGCCGGCTCCGGTCTGGTCGACGACGGAGGGGGCGGGCACGGCGTCGATCCAGAGGCGCTCGCCGTCGCCGGTCGCCAGGTGCACGCCGCGCGAGCCGCAGGTGACCGCGACGGCGGCGGCGCCGAGGGCCAGCAGCTCGTCCGCGGCGTCGGAGGCGGAGTCGGCTCCGAGCAGGGCCGTGGTCTCGCCGGGGAAGGACGGCGTCACCAGCGCGGCGTGAGCCGCCAGGAGGCGCAGATCCGCCGCCGCGCGCTCGGCGGTGATCAGCCGGGGACGGTGGTTGGGGTCGTAGACGAAGCGCTGCGCGGTGCGGGCGGCGTGCAGCACGAGAGCGCGCGTGGTCTCCGAGATCGCGCAGGCGATCCCTCCGGCGACCACGGCGCCCGCCGCGGCCAGCACGGCGTCGTCGACGTCATCGACCCCCAGCGTCGAGCCGACGCTGCCCGAGCGGGCGTAGGAGAACTCCCGTTCTCCGTCCGGGTCGCTGTGCACGAGGTAGACGCCCTGCTGACCGCGCCGGAAGCGCAGCAGCTCGGTCGAGACGCCGAGCGCCTCGACACGGGCGGCGATCGCCCGGCCGAGGTCGTCGTCGGTCAGGACGGCCGCGAGGGCGACGCGCGCCCCGGCTGCGGCGGCGGCGGCCGCGACGTTGAGAGCGTCCCCCGAGACTCCGAGCAGCGCCGGCACGCCGTGGCCGAACGCGTCGTCGGTCGCGACCTCGACGAGCACCTCGCCGAGCGCGACGACGTCGTACGCTGCCCCGCTCACCAGTCGTGCACCGATCCGTCGAGCCGGCGGTTCACCGGCAGGTACTTCGGGTCGTAGGGGAAGCGCGCGGCGGCCTCCTCGTCGAAGACGACGCCCAGGCCCGGCGCGTCGCCGGGGTGCATGTAGCCGTCGGTGAAGGTGTAGTCCCAGCGGAACACCTCGCCCGCCGGATCCCGGTGGCCCATGTGCTCCTGGATCCCGAAGTTCGGGATCGAGAGGTCCACGTGCAGCGCCGCCGCCATCGTGATCGGCGAGAGGTCGCCGGCGCCGTGCGAGCCCGACCGCACGCCGTACAGGTCGGCGAGCGCGAAGATCCGGCGCAGGTGCGTGATGCCGCCTGCGTGCGAGACCGAGGTCCGGATGTAGTCGATCAGCCGCTCGGTGATCAGCTGCTGGCAGTCCCAGATGGAGTTGAAGATCTCGCCGACCGCGATCGGCGTCGTCGTGTGCTGGCGGATGAGCCGGAACGAGGACTGGTCCTCGGCGGGCGTCGGGTCCTCGAGCCAGAACGGGCGGAGCGACTCGACCGCCGCGCCCAGGCGGCCCGCCTCGATGGGGGAGAGGCGGTGGTGGACGTCGTGCAGCAGGTGCACGCCGTAGCCGAACTGCTCGCGGACGTGCCCGAGCATCTCCGGCGCGAAGTCGAGGTACGCCGTGGTCTCCCACGAGTCCTCCTGCGGCGAGGCCCCGCTGGCGGGCTCGTAGACCGCTCCGCCCGCCGGCGGGATGCCGTACGTCTTGTCGAGCCCGGGCACGGCGGCCTGCGCGCGGATCGCCTTGTAGCCGAGATCGAGGTGGCGCTGGAAGTCGACGTCGAGCTCGTCGAGCGTCGTCCCGCTGGCGTGGCCGTAGACCATGACCCCGTCGCGGGCGGCCCCGCCCAGGAGCTGGTACACGGGCATCCCCGCGGCCTTCCCCTTGATGTCCCAGAGCGCCACGTCGATCGCGGCGATCGCGGTCATCGTCACCGGACCGCGGCGCCAGTAGGCGCCCTTGTAGAAGTACTGCCAGGTGTCCTCGATGCGGCGCGCGTCGCGTCCGATCAGGAGGGGGCAGAGGTGGTCCTCGAGGTACGAGGCGACCGAGAGCTCGCGGCCGTTCAGCGTGGCGTCGCCGACGCCGATCACCCCGTCCTCGGTCTCGATGACGAGGGTCACGTAGTTCCGCCCGGGGGAGGAGACGACCACTCGGGCGTCGGTGATCTTCACAGTGCCTCCTTCTTCACGGGGGTCTCGTTCTGCACGGGAGTCTCCTTCTGCACGGGAGCGGGGTCCTGCGCGGGGCCGTCCTCCGGCTCGGTGCGACGTCCGCCGAGGCGGAGCATCACCTTGCTGCTGCCCGACGCCGGGTCCGCCGCGGTGCGCAGCGCCTCCTCGGCGTCGGCCAGGTCGAACTCGTGGGTCATGAGCGGAGAGAGATCGAGTCCGTCGCGCATCGCCGCGACCGCGTCGGTGATCTCGTCCACGAAGCGGAAGCTGCCGATCCAGGTGATCTCGCGGGTCACGAGGTCGCCCAGCGCGGCCGGCGCCGGAGCGCCGGGCAGATTGCCGACCTGGACGACGGTGCCGCCCCGGGCCGTCGCGTGCAGAACCGCTCCGAGTGCGGCGGGCGCCCCCGACGCCTCGAAGACGAGCTCGGAGTCCTCGGGGAGCGCCTCGCCCGCGGAGACGTCGCGCGTCTCGTCCGCGCCCATCCGGCGCGCGATCGCGAGCGATGCGGCGCTCAGGTCGGCGGCGGTGATGCGGCCGGCGCCCGCGTGGCGGAGGGCCGCGATGAGGAGCGAGCCGATGGGCCCGGCGCCGTTCACGACCACGTCCCTGCCCCGCACGTCGCCCGCGCGGCGCACCGCGTGCATCGCGACCGCCAGCGGCTCGGCGAGGGCGCCGTGGCGCGTGTCCACTCCGTCGGGCAGGGCGCGCAGCTGGTGCGCGAGCACGGTCTTGGCTTCGCTGAACCCGCCGTCGGCGTGGGGGTGGAAGGCCGCCGAGCCGTAGTAGCGGATGGCGGGGTGCAGGTTCGTGCGTCCCGCGATCCGCTCGGGGAGGCCCGGGTCGCCGACGAGCTCGGACGGGTGGACGGTGACCGCCTGCCCGATCTCCCAGCCCTCGACGCCCTCGCCCAGCCGGGCGATGCGTCCGGCGAACTCGTGCCCGAGGACGAGCGGATCCACGAGCCGCGCGGTCCCGGAGGCGCCGTGCTTCCAGTAGCTGAGGTCCGATCCGCAGATCCCGCCCCACTCGACCGCCAGGACGACCTCTCCGGGCCCGGCGACCGGGTCCGGCCGCTCGTCGATGCGCAGATCGCCCGCGCCGTGCACCACCACGGCTCTCATACCGCGTCCTCCAGTCGCACCATGTCGCGTCCGCGGACCTCGGGGCTCAGCAGAGCCGAGACGAGCGTCACGAGGGAGTAGCCGATCACCATCGCGGCGAGGGGCCACCAGGACCCTGTCACGGCGGTGAGCGTCGCCGCGAGCACGGGGCCGATCGCGGTGGTGAGGATGCCGCCGATCTCCTTGGCGAGCGCCAGCTGGGTGAAGCGCGTGCGGGCTCCGAAGAGCTCGGCCATCGTGACGGACTCGAGCGAGAACAGCGCGAGCACTCCGATGTTGAGGCCCACCACGATGCCGATCGTCATCAGGACGGGGTCGCCGCTGGTGACCATCATCATCATCGGGATCGCGAACAGGATCGTGAGCGAGGTGAAGACGATGTAGAGCGGGCGCCGGCCGAAGCGGTCGCCCAGGATCCCGAGCAGGGGCACCGTGACGAAGCCGCAGAGGGAGCCGATCACGATCGCGGTCGTGCCGATCGACTTGTCGCTGAGCATGACCGTCGCGATGTAGCCGATGAGGAAGGTCTGGATGAGACCGGAGTTGCCCGCCTGGCCGAAGCGCAGGCCGAGGGCGATCAGGAACGCCTTGCCCTTCTTCTGCTTCAGGGCGGTCTCGATGCTGCCGGTGCCGGCGATGAGGGCCTGCTCGGCGAGCTGCTTCTTGGTGAGCGCCACGCCGTCGACGAGGTCGTCGCGCTGCTCGAAGACCGGGCTCTCCTTCAGCGACGTGCGGATCCACACCGCGAGGATGAGGAGCACGAAGCTCGCGAGGAACGGCACGCGCCAGCCCCAGGTGATCAGGTCCTCGTCCGAGAGGGTCGCGACCAGGATCGCCCAGAGCGCCGACGCGCCCAGGGTGCCGGAGTTGGTGCCCAGGGAGACGAGGGACGAGATCAGTCCGCGCTTCTTCACCGGGGCGTACTCGGCGAGCATCACCGTCGCTCCCGCGATCTCGGCGCCGGCACCGAAGCCC
Organism: Rathayibacter sp. Leaf248; assembly: GCF_920939495.1. Taxonomy (NCBI): domain Bacteria; kingdom Bacillati; phylum Actinomycetota; class Actinomycetes; order Micrococcales; family Microbacteriaceae; genus Rathayibacter; species Rathayibacter sp. Leaf248. The sequence continues at coordinate 983,119 of NZ_CAKLAV010000002.1, forward strand.
TGCAGCAGGCGGAGGAAGACCAGCAGGATCGGGGCGAGAAGGCCCACCTGCTGGTAGGTCGGCAGCACGCCGATCAGCGTGGTCGAGACGCCCATCAGCGCGATCGTGAGGAACAGCACCTTCTTGCGGCCGATGCGGTCGCCCATCCGGCCGAAGTAGATCGCGCCGAGGAGGCGGGCGACGTAGCCGACGCCGTAGGTCGCCATCGCGGCGATGAGACCCACGGCCGGATCGAACTCGGGGAAGAAGATGCGGTTGAAGACGATGGCGGCGGCCAGCGAGTAGAGCTGGAAGTCCATGAACTCCATCGCGGTGCCGAGCCAGCCCGAGACGGCGACCTTCGCGAGGTCCTTCGTCGAGCGGACCCCCTTCTGATCGGGGGTCTGCGTCGGGGACGACGCGCGGGATCTCTGGGACATCCGGTGCTCCTTTGCATGCGGGTTCGAGTCAGCGGCGAGGGTGCGCGAGGACCGATGGCTGCCATACAAGCACTGCCATGGCAGTGGTGTCAACGCCGTTTAGACTGACGCCATGGCATCACGGAGCGAGCCCGCGGCGAGAGCCGCGTCGGCGCGCGATCGCACCGTCGACGCCCTGCGCCGCCGCATCATCTCGCTCGATCTCCAGCCCGGTTCGCCCCTGTCCGAGAACGAGCTGTCCGCCGAGCTCGGGATCTCGCGGACCCCCGTGCGCGAGAGCCTCCTGCTGCTGAAGGAGGAGGGACTCGTGCAGATCTTCCCGCAGCGGGGCAGCTTCGTCTCGCGCGTCGATCCGGAGCGGGTCGCCCAGGCGCAGTTCATCCGCGAGGCGATCGAGTGCGCCTCGCTGGCCCAGGTCGCCGCCGAGTCCGAGGTCGATCCGGCCGGACTCGCGGCCCTGCACGACATCCTCGACGATCAGCGCGAGGCCGACGCGGAGGAGGACGTCGAGCGCTTCTTCCGGCTCGACGAGGACTTCCACCGGGCCCTGCTCGACCTCTCGGGTCACGGGAGCGCCTGGAACGCCGTCAACTCCGCGAAGGCGCACCTCGACCGCGCCCGCCGCCTCAGCCTCGTCGACGCCCGGCCGATCCACGCCCTGATCGACCAGCACGCCGCCGTCGTCGACGCCATCGGCCGCGGCGACGGAGACGGCGCCGTCGCGGCGCTGCGCTCCCACCTGCGCGCGGTGTTCGACGACGTCGAACGGATCCGGCGCGGCTCTCCCGAGCTCTTCTCGGACGGCAGCGACCTGCGCGTCGTCCGCCGCACGGTGTCCGAGCTGGCCTAGTCCGCCCGCAGCGCCGCCGCGCAGCTCGCGAGCAGGAGCGTCAGCCGCTCGCGGTCGCCGTCCGCGAGCCCGGCGACCATGCGGTCCTCCACCGCGCGGACCGCGGCGCTCGCCGTCCGCAGCTGACGGCGCCCGGCTGCGGTCAGCTCGGTCGGGAGGGCGCGCCCGGACACGGGTCGCTCCGCCCGCGCGACGAGGCCCTGCTGCTCGAGCGACTGCAGCAGCACGTTCATCGACTGCCGTGTCACGAAGGTCCCCCGCGCGAGCTCCGAGTTGGACAGTCCCGGGCGCTGGGCGAGCAGCTCGAGGCACGAGTAGTGCGTGATCGTCATGCCCAGCGGATGCAGCACTTCCTCCATGGCGGCGCGCAGCGCGGTCGACGCGACCTTCAGCAGGTATCCGGGTGAGGCCGCGAGATCGATTCCACTCATGTCAGGAGTCTGACATAGGATAGTGCGTGTCAGAAGACTGACATCAACGGAAGGACTTCCCATGACCGTCTCCGGTCCCGGCTTCGTCTCGCTGCAGGTGCGCGACCTCGACTCCTCCGCCGCCTTCTACGAGCGGCACCTCGGCTTCGCCCGGCAGGCCGGCCCGCCGCACGCGGTCGTCTTCGCCACCTCGCCGGCGGCGTTCGCGGTCCGCTCCGCGGCGCCCGGAGTCGATCTCGACGCGGCCCCGCTGGGCCGGGGCGTCGGGCTGTGGCTGCACGCCCCCGACGCCGAGCGGATCCACGCCGCACTCGTCGAGGCGGGCGTGCCGATCGCCTCCGATCCGGTGCAGGGCCCGTTCGGTCTCACGTTCACGTTCGAGGACCCGGACGGCTACCTGATCACGCTGCACGACCGCGCCTGACGCGGCCGGCGGGCGACCGCTCGGCGGCGGTCGCGGGGCGCCGCCGCCCCCGCGCGACGAGCCAGAACAGGTACGCCCCGCCGACCGCCCCCGTCACCAGCCCGACCGGCAGCTGGAGCGGAGCGAGCACCCGCTGCGCCAGCACGTCCGACGCCAGCAGGAGGGTCGCCCCGATCGCCGCCGACGCGGTCAGCGGGATGCCCGCCGAGCCCGTCGCTCGGCGGGCGAGCTGCGGCGCCGCGAGCGCGACGAAGCCGATCGGACCGCTGACCGCGGTCGCCGTCCCGGTCAGCCCCGCGGCGAGCAGGAGCAGCACCAGCCGGGTCCGCCGCACCGGCACTCCGAGCCCCGTCGCCAGTTCGTCGCCCAGCTCGAGCAGCCGCAGCCGCTCGCGCTGCGTCGCGAGCAGCAGTGCGAGCACTCCGCCGGCGACCGCGAGCAGCGCGGTGTCTCCCCAGTCGGTCGCCGAGAGCGATCCGAAGAGCCAGATCGTCGCCGATCGCGCCACCTCGGTCGGCGCCCGGGTGAGGAGGAACTCGTTCGCCGCCGCGAGCAGGGCCGCGAGGGCGATCCCCGCCAGGATCGTCCGCTCGCTCGCCAGGCCCGCTCCGCGGGTGAGGAAGAGGACGACGAGCACCGCGCCGACCCCGCCGGCCCACGCGCCGAGGGCCGGGTCGGCGGGCGGGGTCAGGAGCACCAGGCAGACCAGGGCGCCCGAGGCGGAGCCGGCGCTGAACCCCACGATGTCGGGACTGCCGAGCGGGTTCCGCGAGAGGGTCTGGAAGACGGCGCCCGCGACTCCGAGGGCCGCTCCGACGAGGAGCCCGGCGAGGACGCGGGGGAGGCGCATGTCGACGACGATCACGCTGGTCCGCGCCGACGCCGTGCCGAGGACGGCGTCGCGCACGTCGGCGAGCGTCGTCTCGTAGGAGCCTCCGACGATCCCCGCGAGGGCCGCCGCGAGCGCCAGCACCGCGGTGACGGCGATCACGCGGGTGCGGCGCGCCGACCGGCGCTCGGCGAGCGTCATCGCGCGTTCCTCCGCGTCGCCAGGTGGAACAGGAGGGGCGCTCCCAGCAGGGCCGTCACGATGCCGACCTCCACCTCGCCCGGAGCGGCGATCAGCCGGCCGAGCACGTCGCCGACGACGACCAGCACGGCCCCGCCGAGTGCCGCCAGGGGGAGTCCCGAGCGCAGATCCGGACCGGCGAGGCGCAGCACGAGGTGCGCGACCAGGAGCCCCACGAAGGCGAGCGGTCCGGCGGCGGCGGTCGCGGCTCCGCAGAGCAGGGTGATCGCGGCGCCCGCGCCGAGGATCACGGCGCCGGGGCGCACCCCGAGGGAGCGCGCGACGTCGTGCCCGAGCGCCAGCTGGTTCAACCCCGGCGCGACGAGCGCGGCGACGACGAGCCCGAGCGCGACGAACGGAGCGAGCTGCGCCGCGGTGCCGAGCTCGCGCCGCTCGAGGGAGCCCACGACCCAGAACCGGTACGACTCGAACGTCTCGGTGTCGAGCAGCGTGACGATGCCGATCAGCGCGCTCAGGCACGCCCCCAGCGCCACTCCGGCGAGCACGGTGCCGATCGGGTCGCGGCCGTCGCCGCCTCCGACGAGGTGGACGAGCACCGCGGCGACGGCCGCACCGCCGAAGGCGAACCAGACGTACTCGCCCGCGCTCGAGACGCCGAGGAACCCGATGGCGACGACGACCGCCGCGGAGGCGCCGGCGTTCACCCCGAGCAGCCCCGGGTCGGCGAGGCGGTTGCGCGTCACCGCCTGCATCAGCAGCCCGGCTGCTCCGAGTGCGGCGCCGACGAGCAGGCCGGTGGCGGTGCGGGGGATCCGCAGCTCCCGCACGATCAGCGCGTCGGCGGTGGCGCCGCGGTGCAGCAGCGCGTCCAGGGCGGCATCGACCGGGACGGGTCGGGAACCGACCGCGAGACTCGCGGTGCAGGCGAGCGCGAGCAGCACGGCGAGCAGCAGTCCCGCGCTGAGCGTCCGCCCGAGCGGTCGCCGAGGGGCGACGGGAGCCGTGGCGGGCTCCGGAGCTGTGGAAGGCGCAGGGGCGCGGTCGATCATTCAGGCAAGGCTATCCTTACCGGCGTGAACTCCTCGACCCGCACCGTCCTCGTCCGTCCGTCCCGCCTCCGGCTCGCCGTGCCGGCGCTCGCCGGAGCCGCTCTGCTCGCCCTGGCCGGCTGCTCGGGCTCCGCCTCGACCGCCGAGCTGCCCGACGCCGAGGCCGCCGCCGTCGGCGACTGGACCGTCTCGCGCACGATGGGCGAGGGCATGGGCGCCCCGGAGGAGGACGGCGTGTTCCCGCGCACCGTGGCGCACTACGCCGGGTCGACCGAGCTCGCCGCGGCTCCGGAGCGGGTCGCCGTCGTCTCGACGGGTCAGCTCGACGCGCTGCTCGCGCTCGACGTCGTCCCCGCCGCCGCCACCCGCGCCGAGAACAGCGGCCTCGTGCCGGAGTACCTCGCCGACCGTGTCGGCTCCGGCGCCGGGATCGCCGACATCGGCGAGCGCACCGAGCCCGACATCGAGGCGATCGCCCAGGCCGATCCCGACCTCATCCTGATCAACTCCGTCCGCGGAACGGAGCTCTACGACCAGCTCAGCGCGATCGCCCCCACCGTGGTGACGCTCGGCAACGGCGTGAACTGGAAGAGCGACCTCCTCCTGCTCGCCGACGCCCTGGGCAGCGAGGGCGACGCGCAGGAGATGCTCGACGAGCTGCACGAGGACGCCGACGCGTTCGCGGCGACGCTGCCCGATCCGGCGCCGACGGTCTCGTTCCTCCAGTCCACCGGGGACCGCACGCGGATCCAGGGCGTCCCGTCCTTCGTCGGAGGTCTCGCCGAGGACCTGGGGCTCGACCGGCCCGAGTCCCAGCGCTTCGACGACACCGCCCAGGAGATCAGCGCGGAGCAGCTCGAGCTCGCCGATGCCGACGTCGTGTTCTACGCCGGGCTCGGCGACGGCCTCTCGCTGATCGAGGACGCGGCGCTCTGGCCCACGCTGAGCGCGGTCGAGGGAGGCACGGCCGTCGAGGTCCCGATGGAGCCGTTCTTCCTGAACGCGGGGCCCCTCGCCGCGCGCCTCGTGGTCGACTCCGTCACCTCGACGATCGGCTGACACCGCACCGCTCTCCCTCGGCGGGCTCCGGTAGACTGGAGCGCTTCGCAGTCGAGAGTGGAGCGGTCGCGGAGGAACCATGGGCAAGAAGCGCAATCAGGGACGATCCGGCGGCGGCCGATCGGGTGGTCAGGGCGGATCCGGCGGCGGGCGCACCGCCGAGACGGCGATGATGGTGCGGTTCCGCAGCTGGTACCGCGCGCACCTCGCCGAGGTCGGCGTCCTGCACGAGCACCTCGACGTCGACGAGGCCGTCGAGGTCCTCACCGACCTCTTCGCCATGACGCGCGATCTGCGCCCCCGCGGCTCCTTCGCCCAGCCCGACGCCGAGCTCCTCGAGGCGGTCTTCGACCAGATCGAGACCGACCTGTCGGGGGAGGAGAGCGAGGCCGATCTCGACGACACGCTCTTCACCGTCGCCGAGGTCATCGAGCACTTCCTCGACTTCCTGACCGACGAGGACCTCTGGACGGGCACCGACGAGGAGCTCGACGACTGCCAGGCGGTCCTCGACGAGGTCCTCGACCTCGCCGGCTCGTTCGTCGAGGCCGTCCTCGAGGATCTGACCGCCGTCGAGGACGTCCCCGCCTCCGAGCAGCTCGCCGCCGTGCGGGCCACCGCTCTCGTGCACGCCGCCGACGTCGTGGTCGAGCACCTCGCCGGCGCCGACGACGCGTCCCTCTCCGAGCGCGCGGCGCGCGAGATCGCGGTCGAGGCGGGCATCGCCTCCGCCGGGTCGACGCCGAGCGACGACGCCGTGCGGATCCCGGTCTCGGCCTGGTGGGACGCGCTGGTCGCCTCCTCCGTCCTCGAGACCGAGGGGTCCGCCGCGGTCCTCGGCGAGGCGGCTCCGCTCTGGCGCAGCTCCGACGCCCTCGAAGCCGCCGCCGAGCGCGTCGCGTACGTGGCCCGCTTCCTCGAGCAGTGGATCGTGAGCGCGCAGGCCGCGCTCGCCTCCTCCGACACCGAGAACGGGGCGTTCTCGCCGCGCGAGCGCGCCGTCACCACGACCGACGCCGTGCTCCTGCGCATCGCCGTCGCCTGCCAGTCGCAGATCCACCCCGGCCTCGTGGTCGGCGAGCTGGTCGACGAGCTCGCGGCCGACGCCGACGTGGCCCTCGAGGAGGCGCTCGACGAGCGCGAGCGCATGGTGGGCTCGGCCGAGCGGATGCTCGACGACGCCGCCGAGCTCGGACTGCTCCTGCACTCGCCCGAGTTCGGCTACGTGGTGCCCGAGGGCCTGCAGCCGGTGCTCGCCTCCGTCGTCCGCGCGAGCATCGTGCTGCTCGGAGAGCGCGACGCCTCGCGCCTCGAGATCCTCGACGAGGCGACCCAGGACACCGCCTCGGCCTACACCCTGAAGGTGGCGCTGCTGGGCACCAAGCCCGTGGTCTGGCGCCGCCTCGAGCTGTCGTCGGAGTCGTCGCTGCGCGATCTGCACCTCGCGCTCCAGCTCTCGCTGGGCTGGACCGACGCGCAGCCGCACTACTTCAGCGTCGGCGTGCCCGACGAGGACGGCACCCGCATCGGCTCGCCCGCCGACGCCGAAGAGCTCGGGGCCGATCTGGTCGACGAGGCCTCCGTCGCGCTGGCCGAGGTGCTCGAGAACGTCCAGGACGAGCTGTTCTACGTCTACGACCTCGAGGACGAGTGGCGCCACGTCATCCGGCTCGAGGCCGTCTCGCCGCTCGGTGCGGCGCTGCCACGGTGCGTCGGAGCCCGTGGCGCGGCTCCGATCGATGCACCCGGCGGCCCGGCGGCCTGGGCCGACACGGTCCGCGCGGCCACCGATGCGTCCTCGGCCGACCACGCCGAGGCCCTCGAGGCGCTCGGCCTCGCGGAGGGCGCCTCGTTCGACCCGGCCTCGGTCGACGTCGACGGCATCAACCGCTCTCTCGGGCTGCTCCGCTCCGGAGTCTGAGCCCGGGTCCCCTGCATCGGCCGGGAGTGCCCGTCAGCCGCGACTTGACGGGCACTCCCGGCAGGGTTCCCGCGCGCCGCCGACCGGTCACGGCGTGAGCAGCAGCTTGCCGATGTGGCCCGACGCGCGCATCCGCTCGTGCGCCCGCTCGGCCTCGGCCAGGGGCACGACCTCGTCGATCACCGGGCGGATGCCGCCGTCGGCGACCAGCGGCCAGAGCTTCTTGCGCACCTGGGCGATGATCGCCCGCCGCTCCTCGAGCGGCCTCGCCCGCAGCGTGGTCGCGTGCACCGCGCCGCGCTTGCGCATCAGCAGCCCGATGTCGAGCGCGCCCTCCGTCCCGGACTGGTTGCCGATGAACACGATGCGCCCACCCGTCGCCAGAGCCTCCACGTCGCGCGCGAGGTAGTCGCCGCCGATCGGATCCAGGATCACGTCGACCCCGCGGCCGTCGGTCTCCTCGCGGATCCGGGCGACGAAGTCCTCCTCGCGGTAGTCGATCAGGACGTCCGCTCCCAGCGCGCGGCACGCGTCGAGCTTGCGCGGGCTCCCGGCCGTCACCGCGACCCGCGCGCCGACCGCGAGCGCGATCTGGATCGCCGCGGTGCCGATGCCGCTCCCTCCGCCGTGGATCAGGACCGTCTCTCCCGCCCGCAGCCCGGCCACCATCACGAGGTTCGACCAGACCGTCGCGGTCGCCTCGGGCAGCGCCGCCGCCGAGACGAGCCCGACCGAGGCGGGCACCGGCAGGAGGAGTCCCGCGTCGACCGCGACGTACTCGGCGTAGCCCCCGCCCGACAGCAGCGCGCAGACCTCGTCGCCCACCGCGACGCCCGAGACGCCGGGCCCCACCTCGACGACCGAGCCGGACACCTCCATGCCGAGGATCTCGGAGGCGCCGGGCGGCGGCGGGTAGACCCCGGCCCGCTGGCCGAGATCGGCGCGGTTCACACCGGCGGCCGCGACGTGCAGCAGCACCTCGCCCTCGCGGGGAGTCGGGGTCGGCACCTCCTCGAGCACGAGACGGGAGTCGGGTCCTGGTGCGACGACGCGGAGGGCATGCATGGCGCGATGCTACGCCTGCACCCCGCGAGTGGTCAGGGGTGCTCCGCGAGGAACGCGAGCACCGCCTCCTTGAACGCGCGGGCGGGCACCGTGCTCGTGTGATCGCGGCCGGGCACCTCGACGAAGCGGGCGCCGGCCGCGGCGGCGAGCCGGGCGCCGTCGGGGGCGATCGGATCGGCTCCGCCCGTCACCAGGAGCATCGGGGCCGCCGGGTGCTCGCCCGCCACCGGGTGCGCACCGCCGCGCACGCCGTCGGCCACGGCGACGAGCGCTGCGAGGTCGTTGCCGGCGACGCCCTCGGCCATGCCGATGAACGCGCGGGTGAAGCGGTCGTCGATCTCCCCTCCGCTCGCCACCCGCGCCCGGGCCGCCTCGGCGTCGAAGCGGGAGAGCGGCTCGCCGACGGTGAGCCCGCCGAGGCTGAGCGTCGCGATGAGCCCGGGGTGTCGGAGGCCCAGCACCCAGCTCATCCGCGACCCGAGCGAGTAGCCGAGCACGTGAGGTGCGACCAGGTCGTACGACTCGATCACCCGCGCGAGGTCCTCCACCATGACGTCGACCCCGTACGCCCCGGTGCGGTGCGGCTTCTCGCTCGCGCCGTGCCCGCGCTGGTCGAGCGCGACCACGCGGTACCCGGCGCGGACGAGCGTGCGGAGCCAGCCCGCCGTCTCCCAGTTGAGGACGGCGTTCGACGCGAAGCCGTGCACCGCGAGAACGGTCGGCGCGCCCTCGTCGCCGACGGAGTAGGTGGCCAGTCGGGTGCCGTCGTCCGCGACGACGAAGACGGGGGAGGGGAAGGCGATCGGGGTCACCGCTCCACCCTGCCGCATCCGCTGCGGAGCTCAGCGCGGCGGGCGGGAGGAGCGGACGAACGGCACCGCGATCGGAAGGCGAACGGGCTTCCCGCGTCCGGAGCGGATCCCGAGCACGATGCACAGCACGAGGTTGAGCACCGCGAGCGCCAGTATCGCCGTGATCGTGACGACCGGCCAGTCGGCGCTGAGGGTGTCGCGCACCGAGACCAGCGCCAGGTGGAGGGGCACCAGCATCAGCTGCAGGGCGAGGTAGGTGAGCTGCCAGTTCACGGCGACGACGCCGTTGCGGTCGCTGAGGGCGCCGATCCGCCGCTTCGCGCCCCAGGTCATCACCGTCGCGGTGAGCGAGATCAGCGGAGAGAGGAGCACGAAGCCGGCGATCGCGCTCAGCCCGGCGAACCACACCGCGCGGGCGCCGCGGCTGTCGCGGGTCCGGTGCCGGATCTCGTCGTCGGTCATGGGTCACCGCCTCCTCGCGCGACCGGCGGAGCACCGGCGGTCCCAGTCTCGCACCCGCCCCCTCCCGCGTGCGGGGGCTTCCCCCCGTCGGCGGGGGGTTCACCGGATGGGGCCGTGCGAGCCGCGTCCGTAGCGTGGAGGCATCGCCGGAGACACCGGCCCACCCACGACGACCAGGAGCATCAGCCATGTCCAGCGACGAGACCACCCCCCGCAGCAGCACCGCCTCCGAGCAGCCGACCGAGGACCTCGGGATGCGCGCCACGGCCGTGCTCCCGGACCCGGTGGTCGAGTCGCCGGGCATCGGGGCGTCGTCGCAACAGGACGAGCAGGTGCGCCCCGAGGACGTGCGCGCGTCCTACCCCGCGCCGTACGGGACCCCGAGCGTCCCGCCGCAGACCGTCCCCGCCGCTCCGTCGACGCCGTTCTCGCTCACCAGCCTGATCCTCGGCGTCACCTCGGTCTTCTTCGGCCTGACGGTGATCGCCCCGGTCGCCGGCCTCGTCTTCGGCCTCCTGGGGCTCCGTCGCGAGCCCACCGGGCGCACCCTGGCCATCTGGGGCATCGTCCTCAACGCGGTGATGATCGGGCTCGTCGGCCTGTTCCTCGCGTTCCTGATCGTCGCCGGGCTGCTGCTGCCGCTCGTCGCGGTCGCGACCGGCGACTACCGCTGACCCGGCCGCGCCGACCGGTCGCCTGACGGGGCCCGCACCTGTCCCGAAGCCCGGTTCGCGTCCACTCGCCGCGCGACTCCGCACCGAGTGGACGTGGATCGGGCTCGTGTACGCCCGCAGAACCCGTTCCGCGCCGACTCGCGGCGCCCGGCGTCGGCCTCGGGGCTATGCCTGCGGGGGCATCGGATGCGGCGGGTCGTTCTCGAAGACGGTCCCGTTCTCCGATCCCACGCTGGTCACGGTGTAGGGATCGAGGTTCAGAGTGTCCCCGGCGAAGAGCGTCGCCGCACCATTGCGCCGGACCTGGTTGAGAGCGTTGACGTAGTCGACGTGGAGGCAGAACCGCTCGGCGACCACGGTCCACACGTCGTCCGGAGCGACGAGGTAGGCGACCGGTCGGCCGGCGTCGTCGAGGACCGCCTCCCCGCTCGCGTGCTCGACCGGGCCCTGATCGACCGGGATCCGCATCCGACTGCTCCCGAGCGTGGCCACGATCGGAGTCGCGGGCGACCACGGCTCGTACAGCTCGAGGGGAGAGCAGGCCGAGACCGTGGGAGCGGGCGAGTTCGATCCGTCCGCTTCGGTCGAGGCGCGGGGCGTGCCCGCCCCGGTCGGCGCTGACGCGGACGGTCCGGTGCTCGCGCCGGCTGCGGAGCCCGGCGAACCGGAGGGGGAGCTGGAGGACGTCTCGGGCGTGCAGCCTGCGAGGGCGATCGCCAGGACGAGTGCGGGAGCGATGAGTCGCGCGGTCCGGCTGGTCATGAGGCGAGCGTATCCATCCGTCGTCCGACGGCTCAGCTCTCGGCCGCCCGGTCGCGGTGCCCGCGGGCTGCGGCGACGAGGCCGCTGAAGAGGCGGTCGTCGGCGGAGTCCTCCTCCGGGTGCCACTGCACGCCGAGGGCGAAGCGCCGGCCCGGCAGCTCGACGGCCTCGATCGTGCCGTCGGCCGTCCGCGCGGTGACGACGAGTCCCTCCGCCACCCGGTCGACCGCTTGGTGGTGGTGCACCATCGCGACGAGCGACCGGACACCGAGCAGGTCCTCCAGTCGTGATAGCGGAGCGATGGCGACGTCGACGTGCGAGAAGACGCCGCCGGCCGCTTGGTAGCGGGTGTCGCCGACGACCTCGGGCAGGTGCTGATGCAACGTGCCGCCGAGGGCGACGTTCAGCAGCTGGGCTCCGCGGCAGACCCCCAGCAGCGGCAGGTCGGCCTCGAGGGCGGCCGTCAGCAGGGCGTCCTCCCACGCGTCGCGGTCCGGGCGGGGGAGGTCGGTCTCGGGATGCGGCTCCTGGCCGTACAGGGCGGGATCGATGTCGAGGCCGCCCGTGATCACCAGGGCGTCGAGGCGGTCGACGACGGCGCGGGCCACGTCGGGAGAGGCGGGCTGCGGCGGCAGGAGCAGCGCGACTCCGCCGGCCCGGGTGACGGAGTCGAGGTAGCTGGCGGGGAGGTACGGCGCCTCGAGGTCCCAGACGTCCGACACGATGCGCTCGCGGTAGGTGGTCAGGCCGATCATCGGGCCGGGCGCGGTCGTCTGCTGCATGGGATCCTCCGGTCGCGGCTCCCGTCGCGGCCGTGCGGGAGCCCTGGCGACGATGAAACCACGCCGCGGGGACGGCCGACGGACGGTTCCTGGGTGATCCGCCGCGAGTCCGGGGCGGGCGGGCGCACGATCTGCAGGGGATCTGCGAGCGAGGTGCGCATGATCTGCAGGGGATCTGCGAGCGAGGTGCGCACGATCTGCAGGGGATCTGAGGGGAAAAGCGCATTCCTCCCTATGACGCCCGTGCGGAGACCCCGGATCCCCTGCAGATCGCACAGGTGCCTGCAGACCGCACGGACCCCTGCAGACCGTGCGGACCCCTGCAGACCGTGCGCGCCGCCGCGGCCGCTCCGCTCCTGCAGCCGCGACCCGCCTCCGGCGTAGGCTGGCGGCGCAGACCGCGGACCCCCTGCACCCCCGGGGCCGCACGACGACAGCAACGGAGCTGACGTGACCCTCTCATCGAGCACCCTCCCCGAGAGCGACCAGGAAGGACCCGCCGTGACCCGCACCGAGAGCGACTCCCTCGGCTCGCTCGAGATCCCGGACGACGCCTACTGGGGCATCCACACCGCCCGGGCCCTCGAGAACTTCCCCATCTCGAAGCGCCCGATCTCGATCTACCCGGATCTGGTCAGGGCGCTGGCGACCGTCAAGCTCGCCGCCGCGCGCGCGAACACCGAGCTCGGCACCCTGCCCGCGCACAAGGCCGAGTTGATCGAGGCCGCCTGCCGTCGGATCATCGACGGCGAGTTCCACGACCAGTTCGTGGTCGGAGTGATCCAGGGCGGTGCCGGCACGTCCACCAACATGAACGCGAACGAGGTCGTCGCGAACGTGGCGCTCGAGATCGCCGGGCGGCCTAAGGGCGACTACGGCACCCTCCATCCGCTCGACGACGTCAACCGGAGTCAGTCGACGAACGACGTCTACCCGACGGCGATCAAGATGGCCATGACCTGGTCGCTGCGTCGGCTGCTGGACGAGCTGGCGCTGCTCCGCGGGTCGTTCTCGCAGAAGGCGGTCGAGTTCGGCGGCGTGCTGAAGGTCGGGCGGACGCAGCTGCAGGACGCGGTGCCGATGACGCTCGGCCAGGAGTTCCACGGCTTCGCCACGACCCTCGGCGAGGACCACGCGCGCCTGTCCGAGACGATCTGGCTCCTCGCCGAGGTCAACATCGGAGCGACCGCCATCGGCACCGGCATCACCGCCGATCCCCGCTACGGCGCCGCGGCGGTGCGCCACCTCAACGACATCACCGACCTCGACCTCGAGATGGCGCAGGACCTCGTCGAGGCGACGAGCGACACCGGCGTCTTCATGTCGTTCTCGAGCGCGCTGAAGCGCTCGGCGATCAAGCTGTCGAAGATCTGCAACGACCTGCGCCTGCTCTCCTCCGGGCCCCAGGCGGGCTTCGGCGAGATCAACCTGCCGCCGCGGCAGGCCGGCTCGAGCATCATGCCCGGCAAGGTCAACCCGGTGATCCCCGAGGTGGTGAACCAGGTGGCGTACTCGGTCGCGGGCGCCGACGTCACAGTGACCATGGCGGCCGAGGCGGGGCAGCTGCAGCTCAACGCCTTCGAGCCCGTCATCGCCCACTCGCTCCTGCAGAGCATCACCTGGATGACCCAGGCCTGCCTCACCCTCCGCGTGAACTGCATCGACGGCATCACCGCGAACACCGCCCGGCTGGAGGCGATGGTGGCGTCGAGCGTCGGCGTCGTGACCGCGCTCACGCCGAGCATCGGCTACACGGCGTCGGCGGCGATCGCCAAGGCGGCCCTCGCGACCGGGCGCAACGTCGCCGATCTCGTCGTCGAGGCGGGGCTGATGTCGCGGGAGGAGGTGCTGCGGCTGATCTCGCCCGCGCGCCTGTCCGGCATCGAGGCGATGACGGCGGCCCTGCCGATCATCCCGCCCGCCGCGGACCAGTAGCCCACCGCGGATCGTCGGCCGCGCGCCGCAGGTGCTCTCCGGCGTAGCTGCGCCAGGGGGCCCAGCGGCGTCCGGCCGTGGCGAGCGCGAGGGGAGCACCACCGAGCCCGACCGCGATCGCTCCGCGTCGGACGCCCCGGTCCCCGGTCTGCAGGACGTCGGGATCGCCGGTGACGCGCATGGCCACCGCCACGGCGGTCCGGGCCGAGACGCCGGGGACCGCGAGCAGTCGCTCCGACAGCTCCTCGCGGCTCGCTCCGGCGTCCAGCCGCAACGCGCCGTCGGCGAGCAGGGCGCAGACCCGGCGGACGGTCTCGGCCGCTCGACCCGGCACCGCGTCTCCGTCGGCCGCGACCACGGCGGACGAGGGGAAGATGCGCGAGACGCCCGCGCCGGCGAGCGCCGGGGGCAGCGGATCGCCCAGGAGCGCGACCAGCCGGGCCAGCACGGCGGGGCGCCCGTCGAGCAGGACGCGCACCAGGGTCTCGGCGGGGTCGACGGAGCCGGGCAGCCGGATCCCGGGGGTCGCCGCGACGAGCGGGGCGAGCACCGGATCGGCACCGAGTGCCTCGTCGATCGCGCGCGCGTCGGCGTCGAGGTCGAGCAGCCGGCGCACCCGCGAGACGAGCGGAGCGATGTCGGCGACGGAGGCGAGGGTCGCCGTGCAGCGCACCGCGCCGCCGTCGACCTCCAGCCGGACGACGGCCGGCCCGCCCGGCAGCAGGAGCGAGCGCGTGTGACGGCCGCGGCCCCCCTCCTCCAGCCCCGGGATTGCCGACGCCGCGAGCGCGTCGAGGACGCCGGAGTCGAACGGAGCTCGGACGGGCAGCCGCAGCTCGAGCGTCGTCGCGCCGGGCTGCACGGCGACTCCGGTGCGGCCGCCGCGGGCGGAGGCGCGCAGCTCGCTCGGCGTCCGCTCGTACACCTCGGCGATCGTCGCGTTGAACTGGCGGATGCTCGCGAAGCCCGCCGCGAACGCCACCTCCGACACGGGCAGCTTCGTCCCGGTGAGCAGCAGTCGCGCGGTCTGCGCACGCTGGGCCCGGGCGAGGGCGAGCGGAGGCGCGCCGAGCTCCTCGCGCAGGATCCGGCCGAGGTGACGCGCTCCGTAGCCGAGCCGCGACGCCAGGCCCTCGACGCCCTCCCGGTCGACGACGCCGTCGGCGATGAGGCGCATGGCGCGGGCGGCCGTGTCGTCGCGCAGGTTCCACTCCGGCGACCCGGGCACGGCGTCGGGCAGGCAGCGCTTGCAGGCGCGCAGCCCGGCCTCGTGCGCGGCGGCCGCGGTGGGGTAGAAGCGCACGTTCGCTGCGCGGGGCGTCGTGGCGGGGCAGCTCGGCCGGCAGTAGATGCCGGTGGACTGCACCCCGGTGATGAAGCGGCCGTCGAAGCGGGCGTCGCGGGAGGCGACGGCGCGGTAGCGCTCCTCGAAGAGCGGATCGGAGACGGGCACGAACCGAGCCTGTCACGCGGACGGCCTCCGCGGTCGCGGGAATCGGACACGGCAGGCCGGCGCCGTCCTGTCAACCGCCGGAGGCGCTCGCCGCCCGTGCCCTACTGTCGGTCCCCATGAGCGCCTATCCGCCGCCGGCTCCCGCCCGCCCCTCGATCGTCCCGACCGTGCTCGGCGCCCTCGGAGTCGCGCTGCTGGGGGTCCTGCTGCTGCTCGTGCTGGCCTACGTGGTGCTGGGGCTCGGAGTGAGCGCCGCGGCGGTCTGCGCGGTCGTCGCGCTGGTGCCGTTGCTCGTCGTGCTGTCGGGCGTGCGGTGGGTCGACCGCTGGGAGCCGGAGGCGCCGCTGGGGCTGTGGTTCGCGTTCCTGTGGGGCGCGGCGGGATCGGTCGCGATCTCGCTGCTGGTCGACCTGGGCGTGCAGATCGCGGTCTACGCCTCGGGGGAGCAGCCGAGCGGATCCGACTTCGTCGGCGCCGTGATCCAGGCGCCGCTCGTCGAGGAGAGCGCCAAGGGCCTGGGCGTGCTGCTGATCCTGCTCATCTGGCGCCGCACCTTCGACGGGCCCGTCGACGGCATCGTCTACGCGGCGGTCGTGGCCTCGGGCTTCGCCTTCGTCGAGAACATCCTCTACTTCGGCAGTGCTCTGGTGGAGGGCGGGCTCGGCTCGCTCGCGGTCACGTTCTTCCTCCGCGGGGTGCTGTCGCCGTTCGCTCACGTGCTCTTCACCTCGTGCACCGGAGCGGCGCTGGGCTTCGCCGTGTCGCGACGCGCGAGTGCGGCCGTGCCGATCGCGCTGCTCGGCCTCGCCGCGGCCGTGTTCCTGCACGCGCTGTGGAACGGCTCGTCGTTCCTGGTCGCCGACTGGTTCGGCTTCTACGGAGTGGTGCAGGTGCCGCTGTTCGTCGTCGCGGTCGTGGTCGTCGTGCTGCTGCGGCGGCAGGAGCGCCGGGTCACCCTCGAGCGCCTCGGCGACTACGCCGCGGCCGGCTGGCTCTCGCCCGCCGAGGTGCGCATGATCGGCACGGCGGAGGGGCGCCGGACGGCGATGCGCTGGGCGCGGACCGCGGGCGGCGACCGGCCGCGGGCGATGAGCGCGTTCCTCCGCTCGGCCACCCGGCTGGCCCACCTGCGTCAGCAGCAGGTGGCGGGGCGCGGTGGACGCACCGGGGCGGTCGACGAGCGCGTGCTGCTCGAGGAGCTCGTGGCGCGCCGGACTGCGCTGACCGGGCGCTAGGCGCTCGCGGGCCGCACCGCGATCCGGCGGCGTCGCAGGTCGAGCAACGCGACCACTCCAGCCGCCACGCACAGCAGGGCGACCACGGGGGCGACGAGATCCAGAGCGAGCTCGAGCCCCAGCGACGTCGCCAGCGCTCCGGCGGCGACCGCCGTGACGGCCTGGCCGAGGTAGCTGACGAGGTACACGGCCGAGATCATCGAGCCGCGGTGCTCTGCCGGCGCCGCCCGGCCGACGAGCGAGAGCCCGCCCGAGAAGCTCAGCGAGTAGCCGACTCCGCTGACGACGCTGAAGGCGAGGAAGAGGGCGAAGGAGCCGCTCGACGCGGCCCACTCCATCAGCGCGAGCCCGGCGATCGCCGCGCCGGCGCCG
Organism: Rathayibacter sp. Leaf248; assembly: GCF_920939495.1. Classification (NCBI taxonomy): domain Bacteria; kingdom Bacillati; phylum Actinomycetota; class Actinomycetes; order Micrococcales; family Microbacteriaceae; genus Rathayibacter; species Rathayibacter sp. Leaf248. The sequence goes on from NZ_CAKLAV010000002.1 coordinate 999,854, forward strand.
GTGACGATCAGCGTGTGCGCCGGGACGCGCTGGATCGCGAGGGCCGTCACTCCGATCACGACCGAGGACAGGGCGAGGGCGGGGCCGATCACGAGCAGGTCGGTCGCGCCGGTCAGCTCGCGGGCCATCTGCGCGCCCAGCGAGAGCACGAGAGCCCCGGTGGCGTAGGCGACCGAGACGGCGAGCGTGGCGCCGACGTAGACCGTGCCCAGCCCCGGAGCGACGTGCGGAAGACGAGGGCGCCAGCGGGCCGCGCCCTCGGGGCGGTCGTCGCGGCTGAGGGCGAGCATCACGATCGTGAGCAGTCCGACCAGGGCGAGCACCCAGTAGCTCAGCTGCAGGGGCAGCGGCGCGTACTGCGCCAGCGCACCCGAGACCAGGAGCGAGAGGGTGAGTCCTGTCGAGGTCGAGACCGTGGTCAGCGAGGACGGCAGCCGCGGGTTCGCCGAGACGTTGTTGTCGACGAGGGAGGCGCTCGCCGCACTGAGCGCGAGGGCCGTGCCGACGCCCTGCAGTGCCCGACCCGCGTAGAGCAGTGCGACTCCGCCCGCCAGCGAGAAGACGATCGCGGAGACCGCGATCAGCGCGATGCCCAGGAGCATGGTGCGCCGCCGGCCGATGACGTCCGAGAGGTCGCCGACCACCAGGAGGCTCAGGAGCAGCGCCGCGGGGTACGCCGCGAAGACCGAGGTGACGACGACCGACGACAGCCCCCACTCCTGCGCGTAGGTCGGGTAGAGCACCGACGGGGCACCGCTGGACCAGAGGCACAGCGCCAGCACCAGGGTGGACACCCAGAAGCTGCCGCGACGGCCGAAGCGGCTCATCGGGGCGCGCGTCGTCGCGGGCGGCTCACGCGGCGGCCGCGCGCAGCACCCGGCGCTCGCCGGCGGTCACCGGCACGCCGAGGCGGTTCTGCGCCGGCGGCAGCGGGCAGTTGTAGTGCGGCGAGAAGCCGCAGGGCGGGATGTACGCGCGGTTGAAGTCGAGCAGGACCGGGCCGGGCGTGCCGGCGTCGGCCGCGCCGCCCAGGCGCTGCACCACGAGGAAGCGGCCGACGGGGTAGCTCTGCAGATCGGGGTCGTCCGAGCGGTTCGTCGGATCGCCGAACGGCACCAGCAGCGTGCCTCCGTCGTCGAACGCGGCGACGGTGTACTCATGGGCGCGGCCGTCGTCGACCAGCGAGAAGGTGATGTCGCCGGGCACGACGAGCTCGCGGGTCGCCCCGTTGTCGCGCAGGTGCTCGAACGGGATCGTCCGCTCCCCGTCGACCGGCTCGAACCAGGCCTCGAGCACCCAGGCCGCGTCGAAGGGGAAGGTCTCGATGGCGTCGAACGTGCGGACGCCCTCCGAGGCGGCGTCCCAGACGCGGTAGCCGTACTCCTCCTCGCCGGTCTCGAGGTTCGGTCGGCGCATCCGCGAGAGGGTCGCGGTGGGTCCGTACCCGGCGAGCGCCGTCTCGTCGTCGACGCTCTCGCCGGACTCGAGCCAGCGGGTCTCGACCAGGGCGAGGTCGCCGCGGGGGCCGGTGACGCGCTCGGCGCGGCGCGCGAGCCACGACTCCCAGCCGGCTCGCGCCGACTCGGTGGTGTCGATCGAGGCGCGGGAGGGGGCGGTGGTGCTGCTGCTCGTCGAAGGCATGCAGCGTGCAACGCGGGAGGCGTCCGAACTGTTCCCAGCGAGGAGCGCGCAGATGAGACGCCTCTCATCCTCGTCTCACACCCGCCTTACGCCGCGTCACGAGGCTGTGAGCACGGGTCGAGGATCCGCCGCGGCCCCGGCCGCGACCGCCGCTGAGGGGAACGCCATGGTCATCCGCATCGCCCTGTACTCGCACGACTCCGTGGGGCTGGGACACGTCCGGCGCAACGTCGCTCTCGCGCACGCCCTGAACACCGCGCTGCCCGAGCTGCTCGGCGAGGAGGTGACCGGCCTCCTCGTGACGGGTCAGTCCTCCGCCACCGCGTTCGTCGCTCCGGACGGCTGGGACTGGCTCGCGCTGCCGGGCGTCACTACCGGCGAGCAGGGCTACCGCTCGCGGCACCTCGACGTCGAGCTGCGCACCCTGACGAGCCTGCGCGGAGGAGTGGTCCGGGCCGGGCTCGCGGCCTTCGCCCCCGACATGGTGATCGTCGACCGGCACGCGTTCGGCGTGCACGGCGAGCTCGAGCCGGCGCTGCGGGCGGTCCGCGCGGCGAACCCCGCCGCCGTCGTGGTGCTGGGGCTGCGCGACGTGCTCGACCGCCGCTCGGCGACCGCGGCCGAGTGGAAGGCCGTCGGGGGAGCGGCCGCCGTCCGCGAGCTCTACGACGCGGTCTGGGTCTACGGCGACCCGAGCGTCCACGACCTCGCGGCCACGGGGGAGATCCCGCCCGGGCTGCACGACCTCGTCGCCCACACCGGCTTCCTCGCGAACGGGCGCCTGGGCACCGGCCACTCCGTCGTCGACGAGCCCTTCGTGCTCACCACGGTCGGCGGAGGATCGGACGGGCGCGCGATCGCCGAGGCGGCCGTCGCGGCCGAGGTGCCGGCCGGCTACCGCCACGTCGTCGTCACCGGCCCGCAGATGCCCGCGGAGCACCGGCGCGCCATCCGCGCCGCCGCCGGCCCCGCGACCACCGTCGTCCGCTCGGTGCCGGATGCGCTCGCGCTGCTGCGCCGCGCCTCCGCCGTCGTCAGCATGGGCGGCTACAACACCGTCTGCGAGGTGATGAGCACCACCGTCCCCTCGCTCGTCGTGCCCCGCACGCACCGCCGCCAAGAGCAGCGGCTGCGCGCCGACGCGCTCGCCGCCCGGGGAGCCGTCGAGGTGCTCGACCCCGCCGACGTCACCGCCGAGCGGCTCGGCGCCTGGTTCGCCGCGAGCGTCGGCACCGAGGTGCACCGCACGGGGATCGACCTCGACGGCCTCGCCGCCGTCGGCCCGCTCGCCGCCCGCCTCGTCGCCGCGGCCCGCGGCACCGCTCAGGAGCAGGCCGACCGTGCCGTCTGACCCGCCCCCGTCCGTGACCGCGCCCACCGGAGGAATCCCGATGCCCCGCACCGCCTACGTCCTGAAGGTCTACCCCCGCTTCTCCGAGACCTTCGTCGTCTCCGAGATCCTGGCCCGCGAGGCCGGGGGCGAGGACCTCGTGATCTTCTCGCTCCGAGCGCCCGACGACCCCCGCTTCCACCCCGAGCTCGCCCGGGTGAGCGCGCCCGTGCGCTATCTCGGCAAGCCGCTGAAGGCATCCGCTCTCTGGCAGGGGCTGCGGACCGCGGAGCAGTCGCCGGAGCTCCTGGCCGCGGTCGGCCGCCTGCTGCCCGAGCTGCTGCGCGCGAGCCCCGAGGACGCCGTGCAGGCCGTGCAGCTGGCCGCCGCCGTGCAGCGCGAGGGAGTGACGCACCTGCACGCGCACTTCGCCTCCAGCGCCACGACCGTCGCCCGGCTCGCGTCGCTGCTGACCGGGGTGCCCTACTCCTTCACCGCCCACGCGAAGGACCTGTTCCACGAGTCGGTCGACTCCGCCGACCTGGCCCGCAAGCTCGCCGACGCGAGCTTCGCCGCGACCGTCAGCGACTACAACGTGCTGCACCTCGCGGCGCGCTTCCCCGAGGCCGCCGACCGGGTCCGCCGCGTCTACAACGGGCTCGAGCTCGAGCGGTTCGCCTTCTCGCCGCGCCCCGAGCGCACCGGCGCGCTGCGCGTCGCCGCCGTCGGCCGTCTCGTCGAGAAGAAGGGCTTCGCGCTGCTCGTCGACGCGGTCGCGATGCTCGCCGCGGGCGGCCAGGACGTCGAGGTCGAGATTTCGGGCGGCGGCGAGCTGCACGGCTCCCTCGCCGAGCGGATCCGCTCCGCGGGCCTCCAGTCGCGCGTCCGGCTGCTCGGGCCGGTGCCGCAGAACGAGGTGGCCGCCCTGCTGCGCCGTTCCGACGTCTTCGTCGCACCCTGCATCGTCGGTGCCGACGGCAACGCGGACGGGCTGCCGACCGTGCTGCTGGAGGCCATGGCCACCGGGGTGCCGTGCATCTCGACGGCCGTCACCGGGATCCCGGAGGTGGTCCGCGACGGCGACACCGGTCTGCTCTGCCGGCCGGGCCGCGTCGACGACCTGGCCCGAGCGCTCCAGCGCGTGGCCGACCCGGCCTTCGACACCGCCGGAGTCACCGCCCGCGCCCGCGCGCTCGTCGAGCGCGAGTTCGACTCCCGCGTGCAGGCGCGGACCCTCGCGGGGCTCACCCGCGAGGCCGCCCGGACGGCGGTGGCGTGATGCGCGTCGCCGTCGTCTGCGCCGATCCCGGCGTCCCCGTGTTCGGGAGCAAGGGCTCCTCCGTCCACGTCCAGGAGATCCTCCGGGCCCTCCGCTCCCGCGGCGACGAGGTGCGCGTCTACTGCGCCCGTGCCGGCGACAGCGTCCCGTCCGATCTCGCCGACGTCCCGGTGCTCGAGCACCGCACTCGAGTGCAGGACCCGGCCGAGCGCGAGCGCGCGGTCGCCGAGGCCGCCGTGCACCTCGCCGAGGCGGTGGTGCTCGACGGCTGCGACCTCGTCTACGAGCGCTACTCCCTCTTCAGCCGCGCCTCCGCTCTCGTCTCGCGCGCCCTCGGCGTGCCCGCGGTGCTCGAGGTGAACTCGCCGCTCGTCGAGGAGCAGCGCGAGCACCGCGTGCTCCTCGACGAGCAGGGGGCACTCGACGCGACCCGCGCGGTCCTGGCCTCGGCGGCGGTCGTCGCGTGCGTCTCCGCTCCCGTCGCGTGCTGGGCGTCGGAGCACGGCGCCGTCGCTCCGCTCGTGGTGCCCAACGGAGTCAACACCCGCCGCATCCTGCCGGGGCCCGTGCGCGGCGACGGCCCGCTCACCGTCGGCTTCGTCGGCACGCTCAAGCCGTGGCACGGAGTCGGCGCCCTGCTCGACGCGGTCGCCCTCCTCGATCCCGCCCTCGTCCGGCTCCTCGTCGTCGGAGACGGACCGGAGGGTCCCTCGCTCCGCGAGCAGGCCCGGCGCCTCGGCCTCGACGTCGAGTTCACCGGGGCCGTCGCGCCCGAGGACATGCCCGCGCAGCTCGCCCGCCTCGACATCGGGGTCGCCCCCTACCCGGCGCGCGCCGCCGAGGACTACTTCTCGCCGCTGAAGGTCTACGAGTACCTGGCCGCGGGGCTCCCGGTCGTCGCGACCGGCGTCGGGCAGATCCCGTCGATCCTCCGCCACGGCGTCACCGGTCTCGTCGTCGAACCGGGTCGGCCGGAGGCGCTCGCCGCGGCGATCGCGTCCCTCGCCGCCGATCCCGCCCGCCGCCGCGCGATGGGGGAGGCCGCCCGGTCCGTCGCCGTGGCCGAGTACGACTGGTCGCAGGTGCTCGAGCGGATCCTCGCGGCCCTGCCCCGACCCGAGGAGGCCGCCGCGTGAGCCGCACCAGCCGCACCACCCCCGACCCCGGCGCCCTGCGCCGCAGCCTCCACATCGTCCGCCCGCACCTGCGCGAGCACCGGCTGCTGATGCTCGGCGGCCTCGTCGCGCTGCTGGCCGAGGTGATCCTCCGGGTCCTCGAGCCGTGGCCGCTCAAGATCGTGATCGACAGCGTCAGCGCGAGCCTGGGCGCGACCGCGGGTGCGAACGCCGGCACCCCGCCGGCGACCATCGGCCTGCTCGTGGCGTGCGGAGCGATCCTGCTGGGCCTCGTGGGCCTGCGCGCGATCACCGCCTATCTCTCCACGATCGCCTTCGCCCTGGTCGGCTCACGGGTCGCGACCTCGCTCCGGGCACGGGTCTTCGCCCACGTGCAGGCGCTGTCGCTCCGGTACCACACGGTGTCCTCGGCGGGCGACACTGTGCAGCGCCTGGTCGGCGACATCGGCCGCCTGCAGGAGGTCGCGGTCACGGCGGGCCTGCCGCTGGTCGGCAACATCATCACCCTGGTCGTGCTGACCGTCGTGATGCTGTGGCTGGATCCGCTGCTCACGCTCGTCGTGGTCGCCGCCGCGGTCGTCTACCTCGTCTCGTCCCGGCGCAGCTCGACCTCGATCACGAGCGCGTCGCGGTCCACCCGCAAGGGCGAGGGCGCCCTGGCCGACACCGCCCAGCAGACCCTCGGCGCGATCCGCGTCGTGCAGGCCTACGGACTCGAGAAGGAGGTCGGCGGGGCGTTCGACCGCGGCAACGCGACCGCCCTGCACCAGGGCGTGAAGGCCCGGCGCCTCGCCGCCGCGCTCGAGCGCCGCACCGACGTCATCGTCGGAGCCGCGACCGCGCTGGTCCTCGTCGGCGGCGGCTGGCGCGTGCTCGAGGGCGTCATGACTCCGGGCGACCTCGTCGTCTTCACGATGTACCTCAAGATCGCCATGCGCCCGCTGAAGGACCTCGCGAAGTACACCGGCCGCATCGCGCGCGCGGCCGCCTCGGGCGAGCGCGTCGCCGATCTGCTCGACGAGCGGATCGAGGTGCAGGACCGCCCGGACGCGCGCGACCTGGTCACGACGGTCGGCGCGGTCTCCTTCCGGTCGATCGGAGTCGACGACGGCTACGGCCGTCCCCTCTTCTCCGGTCTCTCGCTCGAGATCCGCGGGGGCGAGAACGTCTGCCTCCTGGGTGCGTCCGGCGCGGGCAAGTCGACGCTCGTGAGCCTGCTCGTGCGCGCCTCCGACCCGCGCAGCGGCTCCCTCGCGATCGACGGCACGGATCTGCGCGACGCCACGCTGTCGAGCCTGCGCTCGAGCATCTCGCTGCTGCTGCAGGACTCGGTGCTGTTCGCCACGACCGTGCGCGAGAACATCCGCTACGGCCGGCTCGACGCGACCGACGCCGAGGTCGAGGAGGCGGCGCGCCGCGCGAACGCGCTCGAGTTCGTCGTCGCGCTGCCCGACGGCTTCGAGACGGTGCTCGGCGAGCGCGGCGGCACCCTCTCGGGCGGACAGCGCCAGCGCATCGCCATCGCCCGCGCGCTCCTGCGCAACGCCCCGGTGGTCGTGCTCGACGAGGCGACGACGGGGCTCGATCCGGAGGCACGCGCGCAGGTCGCGCAGTCGCTCGCCGAGCTCACCCGCGGGCGCACCACGATCTCGATCACGCACGACCCCGCCGCGATCGCGGGCGCCGACCGCCTGCTCTGGCTCGAGGACGGCCGCATCGTCGAGGACGGCAGCCCCCAGGAGCTGCTGGGCAGCGACTCCCGCGTCGCCGCCTGGTTCCGCCGGGCCGAGGTCTCCTCGACCGCGGCGGAGGTACGCGCATGACCCCCGCCACCTCCGCCGCCGTCGCCGATCTCGTCCGACGTGACCCGTCGCTCCCCGCGCTCGCCTCCCTCCTCGACCCGACCCGGCTCGTCGAGGCGCTCGGCCACCCCGCCCTCGTGACCCGCCGCCGCTGGAAGCGGGGAGCGGACGTGGTCGTCGCCTTCGACGCGCCAGACGGCCCGTCCTGGATCGCCGCCTACGCCGATCCGGCCAAGCTCGAGAAGACCCGCGAGCGCGCCGCCCGCATCGGGGTCGTCCTGCGGGAGCACCCCGAGCTCGGTGCGGTCAGCGGTCCCGTGCGCGCCGACCGCGAGCTCTCGCCCACCCTCCGCCGCCTCGCCCGCCGCGAGCCGGCCCTGCTCGACGGCGCCCGCGTGCTCCGGCACAACCCGCACCGCCGCCTGGTGCTCGCCGACGGCTCCCGCGTCGTCAAGATCGTGGCTCCCGGAGCCGCGTCCCGCGTCGCGGACGTCGCCCGCGTGCAGGCCGCCCTGGCCGCGCGCGGCGTGCCGGTCCTCGTGCCGACGGTGATCCGCGCCGGAGCGTCTGCCACCGCTTGGTGGGGCGACGGTGACCTCGCCGAGCGCCCCTCCGAGGACGCGGCAGGGGCCGCCGGAGTCGCGCTCGCCCGGCTCCACTCCGTGCGCGGAGTGCCCGTGCCGGACGGCCCCGTCGAGGAGACGGCCGTCGCGGTCCGCGCCCTCGCCGACCTCGTCCCCGCCCTCGCCGTGCGCCTCCAGCGCCTCGCCGCGGCGCTGCCGGTGGTCGGACGGCGCCGCTGCCTCGTGCACGGCGACTTCTCCGCCGATCAGGTCCTCGTCGGCGTCGGCGTCCGCCTGATCGACTTCGACCGCGTCCGGATCGACGAGCCCGAGCGCGACCTCGGCGGCCTCCTCGCCGCCGAGCCCCGCGGATCCGCCCTCGGCCCCGCGCTGGTCGACGCCTACCGCCAGGCCGGGGGAGCGATCGACCCCGAGGCCCTCCGCCGCCGCACCGCCTCGAGCCTGCTGCTGCGCGCGGTCGAGCCCTTCCGCACCGCCCGGCCCGACTGGCGCGAGAGCGTCGAGGCCGCCGTCGCCCGCGCCGAGGAGGTGCTCGCGTGCTGAGCGGCGTGCCCGCCGCGGTGATCGAGGACGGAGTGACGTGGACCGTCTCGCGCGCGTGGCCCGCTCCCGACGGCGCCGATCTCGAGGCGTCCGCCGAGGGGTCCGCCGATGTCCGCGGCGGCCACTGGAGCGCCGACGGCGGAGTCGAGCTGCTGCCCGCGGGGACCGACCGCCGCCTCCCCGCCCTCGCGCACGCCCGCCGCGAGGGAGCGGTCGTCGTTCACCGGCCGCGGCGGCGCGCCGTGATCCGGGCGGCCGACGGTGGCAGCTTCCTGAAGGTGCTCCGCCCGCACGCCGCCCCCGCGGTCGTGGCGGCCCACGCGAGCGCCGAGGCGTTCGCCGCCGGGTTCGACCTGCCCCGGGTGCTGCACCGCGACGACGATCCCGAGGGTCTCGTCCGCTTCTCGGCGCTGCCCGGCCGCACCGTGCTCGAGGTCGGCGCCGACCCCCGCACCGCGCCGGAGCAGTGGCGCGCGGTCTGGCAGCGCTGGGCCGAGGGTTGGGCGCTCCTGCCGGACGCCGGCTCCGACCTGCCGGTGCACGGCCCGGAGGCGGAGGCCGCGGTCGTCGCGACCTGGGCGGCGCACGCCGCGATCCTCCTCCCGCCGGAGCGACGGGCCGACGTCCTCGCCGCCGCCGCCCGCGCCGCCCGCACCCTCCTCGCCGGCCCCGCCGAGCCGCTGGTCCTAGCGCACCGCGACCTGCACGACAAGCAGCTGCTCGCCTCCGACGACGGGCGCCTGGCACTGCTCGACCTCGACACCGCGGCGCGGGCCGAGGCCGCCCTCGACCTCGGCAACCTGCGCGCGCATCTGCGGCTGCGCACCGCCCAGGGGCTGCTGCCGGCCGCGTCCGCCGCGGTGGCGACCGCGATCGTCGACCGCGCCGCCGAGCGGGCCGGAGTGCCTCCGCACCGCCTCGAGGCGTACGAGAGCGCCGCACGCCTCCGCCTCGCCTGCCTCTACCTCTTCCGACCGGCGTGGCGCTCGCTCGCCGCCCGGTCGCTCGCCCGCACCACCGAGAGGATCCTCGCCCCGTGAGACGATCGATCACGTCCCTGTTCCGTCCGACGACCGACACCGGCCCCACCGGTCAGGAGAAGCCCATGACCCGACGCGGTCCCGTCCTGCTCGCCGTCGGCGCGGCCGTCTGCCTCGCCGCGATCGCTGGGGGCGTCGTGACGGTCGCCGGCGCGATGCAGCAGCCGCAGCAGGTGACCGAGATCGGCTCGACGCCGGTCGTCGGCCCGAGCCGCGCGCCGGGCTCCGAGGAGACCCCCGGGAGCACGGCGCCCGCCACGGATCCTGCGGCCACGGACCCCGCGGCGCCTCCCGCGGCGCCGACGGCCCCCACCGAGCAGGTCACGCCGGCCGAGCAGAGCGGAGGCACCGCGCCCGTCCCGGTCGTCCCCGTTCCGGCGCCCGCGCCCGCCGATCCCGACGACGACGACGGCGACGACGAGGACACCGACGACCCGGACGACGACGTCGACGACGACCTCGACGACTAGGGCCTCAGCCGGCGCGGGCCTCAGCCCACCATCCGGTAGCCCATGCCGCGCACCGTCTCGATCCGGTCGGCGCCGATCTTGCCGCGCAGGTAGCGCACGTACACGTCGACGACGTTCGAGCCCGGGTCGAAGTCGTACCCCCACACGCGGCTGAGCAGCTGCTCGCGGCTGAGCACCTGCTCGGGGTGGCGGAGGAACTCCTCGGCCAGGGCGAACTCGCGCGCCGAGAGGTCCACGGTCCCGCCCTCCACGGTGGCGCGGCGCGAGCGCAGGTCCAGCGCCACTCCGCCGTGCACGAGGGTGCCGTCGTCCGCTCCCGATCCTGCCGCGGCGGACTCGCGCAGCCGCAGCCGGATCCGCGCGAGCAGCTCGTCGAAGCGGAACGGCTTCGCGAGGTAGTCGTTGGCGCCGAGGTCGAGCCCCTCGACCGTGTCGGTCACCGAGCTCCGCGCCGTCAGCATGATCACGGGGAGCGACTCGCCCTCGGCGCGGAGGGAGCGCAGCACCGCGAAGCCGTCCATCCCCGGCAGGCCCACGTCCAGCAGCACCAGATCGAACCCGCCGCTGCGGAGGTAGGCGAGCGCGTCGTCGCCGCGGGTGGCGCGCGTCGTGGTGTAGCCCGCGGAGCGCAGGCCCTTCTCGACGAAGGCGGCGATGCGCTCCTCGTCCTCGGCGATGAGGATGGTGCTCACTCGGCGCCTCCTGTCCTGTCGTGGTCGTCGGTGTCGTCGTGCGCGGGGGGCCGGAGGGGGAGCGAGAGGGCGAAGCGGGTGCCGCGGCCGGGGACGGAGTCGAGCTCCACCCGTCCGCCGTGCGCCCGGGCGATGGCCGAGACGATCGCGAGCCCGAGCCCGGAGCCGCGGATCCCGCGCCCGTCGTCGACGCGCCCGAACCGCTCGAAGATCCGCTCCCGCGCCGCGGCCGGGATCCCCGGGCCCTCGTCGGTCACGAACAGCTCCACCCGGTCGCCGCGCCGCTCGCTGCCCACGACGATGCACGACCCCTCCGGGCTGTACTTCGCCGCGTTGTCGGCGAGCTGCAGCCAGGCCTGGGTGAGCCGGGCCGGATCCGCGTGCACCCGGACCTCGGCCACCGGCCCCGCCTGCCACTCGCGTCCCGGGATCACGGACACCTTCGCGAGCACCTGGCGCGTGAGCTCGCCGACGTCGGTCGGCTGGGGGTCGAGCCGGTCCTCGCGCTCCGCCTCCGACAGCTCGGCGATGTCGCCCAGCAGGTGCCCCATGCGGTCCAGCTCGTCGAGGGCGATCGCGCGCGTCGACTCGACGTCGGCGGGGTCGTGCGGATCCACGAGTTCGAGGTGCCCGCGAACGATCGTGATCGGCGTGCCGAGCTCGTGCCGCACGTCGGCCAGCAGCCGACGCTGGGCTTCGAACGAGCCCTCCAGCCGGCCGATCATGTCGTTGACCGTGCGGGTGAGGTCCGAGACGTCGTCGTCGCCGCCGACCGGGATCCGCTCGCCGAGGTCGGTCGCCGTGATGCGCGAGGCGGTCCGCCGCAGCTCGCGGATGGGGGCGAGGAGGCGGCCGGCGACGAACCAGCCGACGAGCCCGGTCGCCGCCAGGGCCACGAGCGCGATCACCGCGTAGCTGAGCGACACGTCGCCGAGGTCCGCGAGGCGCGCGTCGGTGTCGATCGCCGTCACGTACACGCCCTCGGCGTCCGAGCCCTCGACGCGGAGGGGCACCGCGGCGTAGCGGAGGGTGCCGTCGTCGGTCTCGCCCCAGCCCAGCACCGTCGCTCCGGCGCCGGTCTCCTCCGACACTCGTGTCAGGAACTCGGGGTCGTCGTCCAGCAGGAAGCTGAGCGCGTACGGCTGCGGCTCCCACCGGGCGACCCCGTCGACGAGCCCGACGGTGCTGCCGTCCAGCCGGGGGAGCACCTGACCGAGCACCGTCCGCAGCAGCGCGTCGATGTCCGAGAAGCCGGAGCCGTCGGTCGGAGCCGCGGTGAGCGGGGCGCCGTCCGGTTCCACGATCGCCGCCTCCCCGGGCGACTCGACGATCGTGCGCACGCTCTCGACCTGCTGCCGCAGCTCCTCGTCGATCGACGCCAGGATCCGGTCGCGCTGCAACAGGAACGACGCACCGCCCGAGACGAGCAGCCCGAGCGCCGTGACGACCAGGATCGCCGCGAGGATCCGCACCCGCACCGAGCGCAGCCGCCGCACGGGCGCGGACGCGGGCGTCGGAGTCATGGGGGCTCCCGGAGGACGGGGCCGATTGACGGCCGGTCGGGCGGGAGCGCAGCTGGTCCCTCCGCCATCATCGCAGGAGCGCGCCGCCCAGTTCCTGGAGGGTGGGAGTCCTGACGGGCCCGGACAGAGATCGACCCCCGACGGCAGGGGCGGGGCCGCCTGCTCGGACCGGGGGTCGAACTCTTCTTGAGCAGAAGCCTCCTCCCGGAGCCGCCGTTCGTCAAGACCCCCGGGATCGCCGCCCGCGCCGACCGGACCCTGCGCGGTCGTTAGACTGGACCGCCTGTTTTTCTGCGGCCACCGGAGTGCGATCCGCCTCCCGGCCGCGACGGCGATGCACGGGAAGGGCGCACGATGACGGACCAGAACACGATCCTCGAGTCCGAGCTCTCGCGCGAGCGCGAGTACGTGGCGGGCCTCTACGCCCGGCTGGACGAGCTGGTCGCGCAGGCGCGCGAGGCGCTGGACCGGGTCCGGATCCAGAGCGTGGGCGGCAACCACCAGAGCCGCTCCGAGCGCGACGCGTACGCCCGCCTCTACGAGGACCGCATCCAGACGCTCTCCGGAGCGGACGACCGTCTCGCCTTCGGGCGGCTCACCCTCGCCGATCAGGAGGCGGAGCACCGCTACATCGGCCGCATCGGCCTCCGCGACGAGGAGCAGGACACCCTGCTGCTCGACTGGCGCGCCCCGCAGTCCGCCGCTTTCTACCAGGCGACCGCCGCCCGCCCGATGGGCACGCGCGCCCGCCGCCACCTCACCACCCGCGGCCGCGAGGTCGTCCGCTTCGAGGACGAGGTCTTCGACGAGGAGCTGCTGCGCGAGGGCACGGCGCTCCAGGGCGAGGGCGCGCTGATGGCGGCGCTGGGCGCCGAGCGCACGGGTCGGATGCACGACATCGTCGCCACGATCCAGGGCGAGCAGGACCGCATCATCCGCTCCGACCTCCGCGGGGTCCTCGTCGTCCAGGGCGGCCCCGGGACGGGCAAGACCGCGGTGGCGCTGCACCGCGCCGCCTACCTCCTCTACTCCTACCGCGACCGCATCGCCTCCTCCGGCGTGCTGGTCGTGGGTCCGTCCCGCTCGTTCCTGCGCTACATCGAGGCGGTCCTGCCCTCCCTCGGCGAGACGGGCGTCGTGCTCTCGACCCTCGGGCAGCTCTACCCGGGGCTCGACCTCGTCGACGAGGACGACCCGGCCGTCGCCCGGGTGAAGGGCTCCGCCCGCATGGCGGAGCTGCTGCGCCGGGCCGTCCGCTCGCGTCAGATCGTGCCGGCCGAGACGCAGATCCTCGACGTCAACGGCGAGAAGCTGCGCCTCGAGCCGCACGACGTCGAGCGCGCGATCACCCGCGCCCGGGAGTCGCGCAAGCCGCACAACGAGGCGCGCGTGGGCTTCGTGAAGACCATGATCCGCGACCTCACGAAGCAGCTCGCCGATCAGCTCCGCAGCCACGGCAACACGGTCGACGAGGCCGACGAGGCGGTGCTCCGGGAGGACGTCCGCACCGCGAACGACGTGCGCATCGCCCTGAACACCGCGTGGATCCCGCTCACCCCCGAGAAGCTGATCCAGGACCTCTACGCCCGGCCGAACTGGTTCGCCACTCTCACGCCGCGCTGGACCCCCGAGCAGCGCTTGCTGCTGCGCCGCGGGCGCGACGAGCCCTTCACGGTTTCGGACGTGCCGCTGCTCGACGAGGCCGCCGAGCTCCTCGGCGCCTACGACGACCACGCCGACGCGCAGAAGAAGGCTGAGAAGGAGCAGCGCCGCCGCGACGTCGAGAACGCCGAGCAGGCCATCCGCAACATGGGCGTCGACGGCCTCGTCAACGCGAAGGACCTCGCCGCCGGATTCGCGGAGCGCACGAGCCAGGGCACGACGGCCGAGCGCGCCGCCGCCGACCGCTCGTGGACCTACGGCCACGTCGTGGTCGACGAGGCGCAGGAGCTCTCGCCGATGCAGTGGCGCGTGCTCATCCGCCGCTGCCCGATGCGCTCCTTCACGATCGTGGGCGACACCGCGCAGGCGTCGGGAGCCTCGGCCGCGTCGAGCTGGGACGCCGCGCTGCGCGACGCCTTCGGCCGCCAGGGCCGGGACGGCGAGCCGCCGGTGTGGCGCATCGAGGAGCTGACGGTCAACTACCGCACTCCCGCGCAGATCGTGGCGTTCGCCGAGCGGACGGCGCGCGGGAACGGACTCGAGATCACCCCGAGCCGCTCGGTCCGGTCGACGGAGTGGCCCGTCCGCACGATCCGCGATCGCGGCGACGCGGCGCTGCCCGACCGCGTGCTCGGCGCGATCCGCGAGGACCGCGCCATCTCGACGGAGGGGACCCTCGCCGTCATCGCGCCCGACGCCGACCTCGACGCCGTCACCGCCCGCCTCGAGGACGAGTTCGGCCGCGCCGTCGGCCGAGGCTCCACGGGGCTGGACCGCGCGATCGCCGTCCTCTCGACTACCGAGGCCAAGGGGCTCGAGTTCGACTCCGTCGTCATCGCCCGCCCCCGCCTGATCGCCGCCGCCGGCGAGCGCGGCGCCGCCGCCCTCTACGTCGCCATGACCCGCCCCACCCAGCGCCTCACCCTCGTCGAGTGACCCCCGAGGGAACCCCGACCCGTCGAGGGAGCCGGCAGCACCGGGCTCCCTCGACGTTCCCAGGCTCCCTCACCCGCCCGCACCCACCCCTGCTGATCGAGTAGCCCGCGCAACGGGCGTATCGAGATCGACGTCTCCTCGTGATGGCGGGTCTCGATACGCCGCTCCGCGGCTACTCGACCACCGGACGCTGCCCGTCCTCTCCTCTCCACCCGCGCTGATCGAGTAGCCCGCGCAGCGGGCGTATCGAGATCCACCGTCTCCGGGCCCGCCCCTCCCCGCACACCCCGCTCCCGGCCGCCCCGCTCTATGATCGATGACCATGAGCAGCGAGAACCTGACCAAGCCCGAGGTCGACGCCCCCGACGGCCCGGCCCCCGACTCCCTCGTCGTCGAGGACGTCGTCGTCGGCGACGGCGCCGAGGCGCAGCCCGGCTCGACCGTCGAGGTGCACTACCTCGGCGTCGAGTACGACACCGGCGAGGAGTTCGACTCCTCCTGGAGCCGCAACCAGTCGATCAACTTCCCCCTGAACAACCTGATCCGCGCCTGGCAGCAGGGCATCCCCGGCATGAAGGTCGGCGGACGTCGCAAGCTGATCTGCCCGCCGGCCCTGGCCTACGGTCCCGCGGGTGGCGGGCACCCGCTGTCCGGCAAGACCCTGATCTTCGTGATCGATCTGCTCGGCACGAAGTAGTCCCTCCGCACCGACGACGAAGGCGCGGCTCCCGTGCGGGGCTGCGCCTTCGTCGTGTCCGGGGCCGGGGAGTCGTCAGCTCGGCTGCGCCTTGCGCACCCGGTCGACCAGCTCCCGCCAGGCCCCGTCGAGCTCGGTCTCGCCGAGCCGCACGTGGTGGGTCTGCACCTGGATCTCGTACACGAAACGATCCGGTCGGCCCGGGGCGGCAGCGGAGGCGGAGCGGCCGGCGGAGGCCTGCGATTCGTCGTCCGCCTCCCACGGCAGGGACCCCAGCAGCTCCCGCCACGCGCGCTCGTCCGGCTGCTCCTCCACGTCGACCCGCCACACGCGCCGGAGTCCGGCGAATCCTCCGCTGCGCGACACGATGACGTCCATGCGCGCGATGGTACTCGCCCGCCCTCCGAAGGGCGGGGGCGCGGCGCCCGCTCAGGCGGGGACGTCGACCCCCACCGTGCTCCAGCCGGTGCGCACCGCCGACTCGACGTCCGACCCGGCACCGTAGCGCTCGGCCGCCGCGGCGACCGTGAGCCTCGCGAATCCCGCGAAGTCGGCGGTCGCCGTGAGCACTCCGCCGGTCAGCACGTCGTACCAGACCTGGCCGGCGCGCTCCCACGCCTTCCCGCCGAGCTCGATCGCGGCCACCGCGAAGGCCCGGTTCGGGATCCCGGAGTTGATGTGCACGCCGCCGTTGTCGTCCTCGGTGTCGACGTAGTCGTCCATCGAACCGGGCTGCGGATCCTTGCCGAGCACGTCGTCGTCGTAGGCGGTGCCGGGCGCGATCATCGAGCGCAGGGCCGTGCCTTCGACCTCGTCGGTGAAGAGCCCCTTGCCGATCAGCCAGCTCGCCTCCTCGACGCTCTGCCGGGCTCCGAACTGCTCGAGCAGCGCGCCGAAGACGTCCGAGATCGACTCGTTGAGCGCGCCCGACTGCCCGCGGTAGACGAGGTTCGCGGTGTACTCGGTCATCCCGTGCGCGAGCTCGTGCCCGATCACGCTCGGCGAGATCGTGAAGCGGCGGAACACCTGCCCGTCGCCGTCGCCGAAGACCATCCGGGAGCCGTCCCAGAACGCGTTGTCGTAGTCGTCGCCGAAGTGCACGGTCGCGTCCAGCGGCAGCCAGGCGTCGTCGATGGAGTCGCGGCCGTAGGCCTGCTGGAGGAACGCGGACATCGCTCCCAGCCCGTCGTACGCCTCGTCCACCGTGACGTCGCCGTTCGAGGGCTGCCCCTCGGTGCGGACGGTGACGCCGGGGAGCGACTCGGTCGTCTGCGCGTCCGAGATGGTGCGCTGCAGGGCGGCGACGCGGTTGCGGGGCGTCGGAGTGGCGGTGGCGGTCGGGCCCGGCGTCCCGCGGCCGGGAGACGGCTCGCCCGGGCGCACGCGCCGGAACGGCACGTCCTGCTCGAGGGAGCGGCTCGCGGCCCGGGCGGCCCGCGCGAACGCGGGATCGTCGAGTCGGGCGATGCGGACGAGGAGGTACGGCGGCACGACGGTTCGTCTCATGCGCCGATCCTCGCACTCACCGCCGACACCGGCTCGGGGTCGCCCGAGTGCCCGCGATGGAGTAGCGCCGCGCCGCCGCGATAGCCTGACGATCGACGAGCGGTTTCCACCGAGCCGGGGCGCTGCCCCGAGGACGACGAGGGCGGACATGGGCATCATCACGCGGGGCTTCTTCGGCAAGCGCGCCGAGAATCCGGACATCCCGCCCGGGCAGTACCTCGAGACGGGCTTCCCCGTCCTCTCCATCGGGCCGACGCCGAACATCCACGAGTGGAGCTTCTCGATCGACGCGGGCCCCGCCGGCGTCCGGAGCTGGACCTGGGACGAGTTCCAGGCCCTGCCGCAGGAGGACGTGCACACCGACATCCACTGCGTCACCCGCTGGTCCAAGCTCGGCACCACCTGGCGCGGCGTCTCGGTCGACACCCTCCTCGAGGGCGTCGAGACCGACGCCGGCTACGTCATGGCGCAGAGCTTCGGCGGGTACACCACCAACCTGCCCCTGGCTGAGATCCGCGGAGGCAAGGCCTGGGTCGCGACCACGTTCGAGGGCGAGCCCCTCGCCGCCGAGCACGGCGGACCTGCGCGACTGCTGGTGCCGCACCTCTACTTCTGGAAGAGCGCCAAGTGGGTGAGGAGCCTCCGTTTGATGCCCGGCGACGAGCCCGGCTTCTGGGAGCAGAACGGCTACCACATGCACGGAGACCCGTGGAAAGAGGAGCGCTACCGGTGATCTGGCAGGAGTCGACCGCCGAGGCGGTCGCCCCGCTCACCCCGACCTCGAAACTGATCACGCTGCGCGTGCCCGGCTGGCCCGGTCACCTCGCCGGGCAGCACCTCGACGTCCGGCTCACGGCCCCCGACGGCTACCAGGCCAGCCGCTCCTACTCGATCGGCGCGCCCGCCGACGGCGAGCACGTCGAGCTGGCGGTCGAGCGCCTGGAGGACGGCGAGGTGTCGCCGTACCTCGTCGAGGGCCTCGAGGCGGGGGACAGCCTCGAGGTGCGCGGTCCGATCGGCGGCTGGTTCGTCTGGCGGCCCGAGCAGACCGAGCCCGTGCAGCTGATCGCAGGCGGCAGCGGTCTCGTCCCGCTGATGGCGATGGCGCGCGAGCACGGCCGGGTCGGCAGCGCGGCTCCGATGCGCCTGATCTACTCGGTGCGCTCGCCCGTCTTCGCCTACTACCGCGACGACCTGCAGAGCCTGGCCGAGCTGCCGGCCGAGCAGGGCGGAGTGGCGACGGAGATGGTCTACACGCGCGTCGCTCCGCCCGGCGCGTCCCGTCCGGCCGGCCGGCTCACTCCGGAGCTCCTCGCCGACGCGGCGCTTCCCCCCTCGACCGAGCCCACGGTCTACGTCTGCGGCCCGACGGCGTTCGTCGAAGCCGTCGCGACCGCCCTCGTCGCCCAGGGCCACGCCCCGGAACGCGTCCGCACCGAGCGCTTCGGCGGTCCCTGACCCCATCACTCCGCCGCGAGATGCCACTCCGGTACGCGACACGCCGGACGAGGCGTACCGGAACGGCATCTCGCGGCGGAGACGGCAGGCGCGTCTACTCGAACGAGACGGTGCGGTTCTCACCCACGTCCGGCTGCCCGCCCCTGACTGCGGCGGTCAGCACCTTGAACAGCACGACGGGCCCGGGCTCGTCCGACGCCCACAGCTCCACCGTCTCGGCGTCGACGCGGATCAGGGCGACGGTCGGGTCGTCCTTGCCGTCGGGGAACCAGCCCGAGACGGAGGGGCTCCACAGCTCGTCGACCTTCGCCGCATCGTGCACGACGCTCGCGGTTCCGGCCACCGACAGGTAGCCCTTCTTCGACTCGAACGCCACGTTCACGCTCGGGTTCGCGCGGATGTCCTCGACCTTGGGCGAGGGGTCCTGGGTGAAGAACCAGAGCACGCCGTCGAAGTCGGTGTCCTGGGCGGCGAGCGGACGGCTGACGAGCTGGCCCGTGGCGTTCACGGTCGTGAGCAGCCCGATCTTCGCGCTCTTCACGAGCTCGGCGATCTGGGCGACGTCGTCGGAGTCGGCGGGGGTGATGTCGGTGTCGGTCATGGAGGCGACGCTACGCGTCCACCCGAGCGCCGCAAGGGGTGGCGAGCGCCCCGCGGGCGTGCCTACCGTCGAGGCATGGACACCACCACGTACACGGCCATCCTCGACAGCGGCGCCGAGCAGGAGAGCATCCGCCTCGAGCTCGTCGACGGAGCCCCGCAGCCCACCATCACCCGGGTCGCCGACATCGACGGCGAGGAGGTCGAGGTCGTCTGGGAGCTGGAGGACGACGACGAAGGCTTCCACGTCTACCGCCCCACGCGGGTCGAGGGGCGCGACGACGACAGCGGCGCCGTCTCCGACGAGAACCTCACCGACGGCGGCGGCACGAGCGACTTCGCGGGGGAGTGACCCCGGGTCCGCCGCGCTCACCGGGCGCGGCGGGTCGGCTCACGCCGTCGGATGCAGCGCGTCGTAGCCGCGGAACGCCGGCCGCGTCCGCAGCACCGCGCCGAGGATCCCGATGATCGCGAGCCCTCCGGCCAGCGGCGGCAGCCAGAGCAGCGCCAGCGAGGCCAGCAGGCCCGTGTAGAGGTCTCCGACGCGCGGACCGCCGGTCACCACCACGATGAACACGCCCTGCAGCCGCCCGCGCATGTTGTCGGGGACCGCGGTCTGCAGCATCGTCTGCCGGAAGATCGAGCTGATGTTGTCCGCCGCGCCGGCTCCGGCCAGGGCGACCGACGCGAGGGCGATGAGCCCGAGATCCGGCGCCGAGTCCTCGTGCCCGACGAGCGCGGCGGTCAGCAGCACCGCGCCGAACGCCGCGATGAACCCGCCGTAGACCTGGATCGACCGTCCGATCGCGAGCCCCTGCTGCCGCACTCCCGTGAGCCGGCCCGAGAAGACTCCGCTGAGCAGCGCACCGACCGCGAACGCCGCCGTCAGGACCCCGACCGTGACCGCCCCGCCCCCGAGCAGGAGCGCCGCCGCCGCGGGGAAGACCACCCTCGGCTGCCCGAACGTCATCGCGACGATGTCGACGAGGAACGACAGGCGGATGTTCGGCGCCCCGCGCAGGAACCGCATCCCGAACCGCAGCGACTCGAGTCCCGGCCGCTGCCGCTCGCCCTCGGGCACCAGCGCCGGGAGACCCACGATCCCCAGGAACGCCGCGAGGAACAGCACCACGTCGATCGTGTAGGTCGCCGGGAAGCCGACCCCGGCCACCAGCACACCCGCCAGCGCCGGTCCCACGGTCACCTCGACGCCGCTCGCGATCCCGCCGAGCGCGGCGGCCGCGCGCACGAGCTCCGGTCGGAGCAGCCGCGGGGCGAGCGTCATCCGGGTGGCCACGATCACGGTGGTCGCGACCGCGGTGAGCAGGTACAGGGTCAGCGGAGTCTCGGCGCCGAGCCAGGCGAGCGCCGCGATCCCCGCGGTCGATCCCCACGCCACGATCGCCGAGAGGAGGAGGACCAGCCGCCGGTCGAACGCGTCGGCGAGCATCCCGCCGTAGAGCCCCGCGATCACGGTCGGCACGAGCGCGACGACCCCCACCATCGCGACCGCGAGCGTCGAGCCGGTGAGCTCGTAGATGTGCAGGCCCACGGCGACGATCGTCATCTGCCCGCCGATGCCCGAGATCACGTTGCCGGCCCAGAGCCGGGCGAAGGCGGGCGACTCCCGGAGCGGCGAGACATCGATGACGTGGCTGCGCCGGGGCGCGCGGGGGACCTGACTCACCCGCCCCATTCTGCTCGCCGGGCGGCGCGGTGCCCGCACGGACCCGCGGAGCCGACCCTCTAGGGTGGTGGGCATGAGCACGTCTCCCGACGGCGCGCCCCGACGTCCGGCCGCCCCCGCGTCGCGCGCAGCCGGATCCGCTTCCCCGCGCCGCTCGGCCCGCGGCGCCTCGCCCTCGTACCGCCCGCGGAACGCCGCCCGCCCGTCCTCCTCCGGCGGCCGGGCCTCCGGCTGGTGGCGTCGCTACGGGCCCGCGCTGGCAGGCTCGGCCATCGCCGTGGTGACCGTGCCGATCTCGTTCTTCGTCTGGTACTCGCTGATCTCGCTCGGGGCCTACCCGGGCGACCGCGCGATGAGCGACCTGATCGTCGGAGTCCTCTACACCGCCCTCATCCACGCGCTGCTGCTCGTGGGCGTCCTGCTCGGCGTCTCCTCCATCCGCGCCCGTCGTCGAGAGAAGCGCCCGCCGATCGCCGGGTGGATCGCCGTCGTCCTGAACGTGCTCGTCCTCGTCTACTGGGAGCTGCTCGTGTCGCCGTGGCTCGTCGTGCTCTGGAACAGGGCCGTCGGCGCCTAGGCGGTGTCGACCCGCCCCACACCGCTCCACCCTCTGGTAAGCTCGTGCAGTTGCCGTTCGACGGCCGCGGATCAAGAGAGCCCACGCATCAGGCGCCGGGCACCGCGCAACGAGAGAGAGGGGATCCACCTATGGCACTCGAAGCAGATGTCAAGAAGGCGATCATCGAAGAGTACGCGACCCACCCCGGTGACACCGGATCCCCCGAGGTCCAGGTGGCCGTCCTGACCCGTCGGATCAAGGACCTCACCGAGCACCTCAAGGAGCACAAGCACGACCACCACTCGCGTCGTGGTCTGCTGCTGCTCGTGGGTCAGCGTCGCCGACTCCTCGGCTACCTGTCGGACGTGGACATCAACCGCTACCGCGCGCTGATCGAGCGTCTCGGCCTCCGCCGCTAGTTCCTCACGGAGCGAGCGCGGGGTCTCGATGACACCGCGAACTTCTTGCCGAACGGGCCGTCCTCCTCGCGGAGGGCGGCCCGTTCCGCGTTCCCGGCGCGGCTCACGGGAGCCGCTGCGGTCGCTCCGCACCGCCCCAGGAGTAGCCGCCCGCCGCCGCGAACCATCCCTCCGCCGCCCGCGCACGGGCCCGATCGTGCTCCAGCCGGTCCGGATCGCGGACCGCCGCGACGAGCGCGGGCAGCCGCCAGCCGTCCGCGAGCGCCCGTGATCCGGCGGCGCGCCATGCGCGAGCGCATCCCGCCGTCGAGGCGGCCCGTTCGAGTGCGTCGACGGTGGCGATCTCCCATCCGGAGGCGACCCCGCTCAGCGCGACGGCGCAGGTGAGCGCGGCCGAGCGCAGCACGGCGCGGGGCGCCCGCGGGGGCAGCGTCGCCTCGGCGGCGTCCTGCGCCTCGACGATCGCCGTCAGGGCGAGGTGCAGTCGGGTCGCCTCCCGATCCGGCCGGGGAGCGATCCGGCCGGATCCCGCCGAGACGGAGGCGGAGGCGCCCGGAGCGAGCAGCAGTCCCCGTCCGGAGCGCGACGCGTGGGAGCTGAGCAGCCCGCCGACGCCGCCCGCCTGATCGACGACGCCCGTCACCGACGGATCCCCGATCGCCCAGACCACCGGGGTGCGGTTGTGGATCGTCAGCCGGCGGTGATCCTCGTCGACGCAGGCGATCAGGTGCCCGGGGTCGGCGCCCTCGAGTCCCGGCGCGGCGGCCAGCAGCTCCCGGGAGTCCGCGCACTGCGTCGGCGCTCCGGCCGCGGAGGAGGGGAGCGAGGCGAGCGTAGCGATCGCCGCGAGCGCGAGGGCGAGCACGGCCGAGGCCGCTGCCGTCGCGGCCGTCGATGCGATCAGTCCGCGGGGCCGCGGAGCAGCCCGCCGCGAGCCCGACGCGGGTCCGGGTGTGCTGCGTCGCACCATCCGTCACTCCCTCTCGGCGCGAGCGTAACCCCGGAAACGCACGCTGAACAGGGCGTTCCCGGGCTCGGGGGCACCCCGTAGGAGATTTTTCGGAGAAATCCGCCACGAGGTGCATCCGTC
This sequence comes from Rathayibacter sp. Leaf248, assembly GCF_920939495.1. NCBI lineage: Bacteria > Bacillati > Actinomycetota > Actinomycetes > Micrococcales > Microbacteriaceae > Rathayibacter > Rathayibacter sp. Leaf248. The sequence goes on from NZ_CAKLAV010000002.1 coordinate 1,022,508, forward strand.
GAGGGGGTTCGTCCGGAAGTAGTCCGTGAAGGCCCTTCTCGAGTACCCACCGACCCCCTCCGGGTCCCATCGTGAAAGAGGAACACCGTGACCACCTCCAGCTTCTCCCGCCGTCTCCTAACCGGTGCCTGCGTCGGCACCCTCGCCGTCGTCGGCCTCTCCGCCGCTCCGGCCAGCGCGGCCGACGCCGACTCGGCCGACCTGTACGTCCTGCACGCCGTCCCGGACACCACCGTGGACGTGTACGTGAACGGAGCACTGACGCTCGACGACTTCACCCCCGGCACCCTCGCCGGACCGCTGGACCTGCCCACCGGCACCTACTCCGTCGCGATCACCGCGGCCGACGCGGCCGACGCGAGCGCTCCCGTCATCGGCCCGATCGACCTCGCGCTCGAGGCGGGCAAGAGCTACACCGCCGCCGCGCACCTGAAGGCCGACAACACCCCCACCGCGACGCTCTTCACGAACGACATCTCGACCACCGCCGCGGGAGAGGGACGGCTCACCGTCCGCCACGTGGCCGCCGCGCCCGCGGTCGACATCCTCGCCGGCGGCTCGCCCGTCCTGACGAACGTCACCAACCCGAACGAGGGCGTGCTGAACCTCGCTCCGGCGACGATCTCGACGGTCGTCGCGGCGACCGGCACCACGACCCCGGTCATCGGCCCGGCCGACGTCCAGGTCCAGGAGGGCGTCAACACGATCGTCTACGCCTGGGGCAGCCTCGAGAAGGGCAACCTCGCCCTCGCGACGCAGACCATCGACGGCCTGCACTCGACCCCGTCCGGCGTTCCCGCCGGTGAGGCCGGACTCGCCGCCGACAACCGCACCGACGCCGCCGCGGGCTGGTGGGGCGCAGCCGCCCTCGCCGCTCTCGGTCTCGCCGGAGCGACCCTGTTCGGCCGTCGCAAGGCCGCTGCGGGCCGCTGACCCGCGGACACACCACCGGCTCGGGCGTGCTGGAGCGCGCCCGAGCCGGTCACCCGATCACGACCCAGGAGGACGCCATGAGCCGGAACCCCTTCCCTCTGCGCGTCCTCGTCGCGATCGGGTCGATCGCGGTCGGCGCGGGTCTCGCCGGATGCTCGGCTCAGGCGGCTGGGGTCGTGCCCTCGCCCGACGCGAGCCTCTCGGTGCAGCAGCCCCCGCCCGCGCCGTCCGCGATCCCCTCCGCCGCCCCGCCCGCCGTGCCCCTCGCGGATGCGCGTCTGGGAGCGACCCCGGCGCGCAGCGTCATCGCCCCCACGCGGATCGTGGTCGACGGGCTGCCGGTCGACATGCCGCTCGAGCCGGTCGGAGTGGCCGACGACGGCACCATGGAGCTGGTCCCCGACACCGCGACGGCCGGCTGGTACCGGTTCGGAGCGGGCCTGGACGAGCCCGACGGGACGATCGTCATCGCCGCCCACGTCGACTCCCTCGCCTACGGCCTCGGCCCGTTCGTCGAGCTGACATCGGCGCAGCCCGGCCAGATCGTCCGACTCACGAGCGACGACGGAGCCGAGCGCTCCTTCACCGTCACGACGGTCGAGACCACCGAGAAGACGTCCGTCGATCTCCCGGCCGTGTTCACCCGCGACGGTGCGCCCCGGCTCGTCCTCATCACGTGCGGCGGCGACTTCGACTACGACACGCGCCACTACCTCAGCAACGTCGTCGTCACGGCGGTGCCGTCCCCGTGACTCCGACCGCCCGATCGCCGCGCGTACGATGAGCGCAGCGACCGCCGCAGCGCAGCCCGACGCCAGGGTGCAGCGCCGTCCCCACCTCAGGAGCATCCCACTGTCCGACGCCCTCCCCAGCGCACCCCTCGACGGGGCCGAGGACGAGCGCGCCGTCGTGCGCCGTCTCGGGCTCCGCTTCGCCGCGGGCGACGAGTCCTCGCTCGCGGAGGCCTACGCGCGGTGGTCCCCGCTGCTGTTCACCCTCGCTCTGCGCTCTCTCGGCGACCGGGGCGACGCGGAGGACGTGGTGCAGCGCGTCTTCGTCTCGGCCTGGACCGGCCGGCAGAACTTCGATCCGGACCGCGCCGCTCTGGGAGCCTGGCTGGTCGGGATCTCCCGCAACCGCATCGCCGACGCGCACGAGAACCGATCGCGCGAGCGCCGGCTCACCCAGGCGCTCGTCGCCGTCGCTCCGATCGAGGAGGGCGAGACCCCGGTCGATCTGGAGGCGAAGGTCCTGGTCGCCGACGAGCTCGCCCGACTCGACCCCGTGCCCCGCCGGGTGATGAGCCTCGCCTTCTACGACGACCTCACCCACACCGAGATCGCCGCTCGGACCGGGCTGCCGCTCGGTACCGTCAAGAGCCACATCCGCCGCAGCCTCGACAGACTCCGCTCCCGATTGGAGGTGAGCAGCACATGACCCACCTGGATCCAGACGAGATCGCGCTGCTCGCGCTCGGCGAGGAGTCGAGCGGCGAGGCCGACGCGCACCTGGCCGAGTGCCCGGAGTGCGCGCAGCAGCTCGTCGAGCTCGGCCACGTCGCCGAGGTCGGCCGCGACAGTCGCGGAGTCGTCCTCGAGACGCCGTCCGCCGCGGTCTGGGACCGCATCCGCGACGAGCTCGGTCTCGAGGAGCACTCCGCGGCTCCCGTGCTCGCCCCCGTCCCGGAGCGACCCGACACCGCTCCCGTCCCGGTCGCTCAGTCCGGCTCCACGGGCCGGCACCGTCCCGAGCGCCGTCGTCGGCGCACCGGCCGCGTGGTGCTCACCTCGCTCGCCGCCTTCTCCGCCCTCGTGATCGGAGTGGCGGGCGGAGCGTGGTGGCAGGCGTCGCAGACGGAGGACGTGGTCGTCGTGGCGCGGGCCGAGCTCCAAGCGTTCCCCGACTGGCAGGGCGCGACCGGCTCCGCCGAGCTCGAGGACGTCGACGGCGGTCGCGAGCTGATCGTGCGGCTCGACGCGCAGGGTGGGGACGGCGGCTACCGCGAGGTCTGGCTGATCGCCGCCGACGCGTCCGGCCTCGTGCCGCTCGGAGCCCTCGACGGCACCGAGGGCCGCTTCGCCGTCCCGGCCGGCCTCGACCTCTCGGAGTACTCGCTGGTCGACGTGTCGGAGGAACCGCTCGACGGCGACCCCGCGCACTCCGGCGACTCGATCGTCCGCGGTCCCCTCCTCGAGGGCTGACGCCGACCGCTCAAGCGCTCCGCCGCTCCCGGAGGAGCGCGGTCAGCGCCTCCACAGCGGCGGAGGGTCGCAGCGCGGTCCCGACCGAGAGCTCCCACTCGAGCCCCGGCCAGTCCAGGGTGATCGAGCGCACGCCCCCGAGCGCCGCCACGCCCGCCCGCGGCACGACCGCCACGCCGAGGCCCGCCTGCACGAACCGCGGGATCCCCGGCAGATCCGCGACCTCGGTCGCCACGCGCCGGGGGACACCCTCGGCGAGGAACGCGCGGTCGACGCTGACCCGGTTGCCGAAGCCGGCCGGAGTGTCCACGAACGTCTCGCCCGCGAGGTCCTTCGGTCGGGGTGCGGTCGCGTCGGCGAGCGGGTGGTCGTCCGGTACCAGGAGCACGTAGTCGCTGCGCGCGAGCGGCGTGACGGCGAGATCCGGCATCCCGTCCGCGGGGAGCGCGAGCAGTGCGACGTCGAGCCGTCCGCGGCGCAGGTCCTCGGCCAGGCCCGTCGATCCGGTCGCCGAGGTGCGCAGCAGCAGGTCCACGAGCGGATGCCGGCGCCGGTACGCGCCGAGGGCCCCGGGCAGGTCGATCAGGTCCATGCCCGAGAACGTGCCCACCCGCACCCGTCCGCGCAGCCCCGCGGCGTCCTCGGCGGCGAGCGTGCGCATCCGGTCGAGCCCGTCGATCGCCCGGCGCGCCTCCGGCAGCAGCGCCTCGCCCACCGCGGTGAGGGCGACCCGGCGCGTCGAGCGCTCGAACAGCGCCGCTCCGAGCTCGTGCTCGAGGGCGCGGATGCTGGCGGACAGCGTGGACTGCACCACGAACAGCCGCGCCGCCGCCCGAGTGAAGTGGAGCTCCTCCGCGACCGCGACGAACGCGGCCAGTTGTCGATCGTCCATCCCGCCATCATCCACCGGACTCGATGAATGCGACCGAGATCCTCCGTTGGACACGCTCAGTCCGGCGGAGGAGCCTGATCGCGTGACCACTCCGGACCTCGACCACCGCCCCTCCCGGCCCGCTCCCGCGGGTCCGGCCTCCCGCCGACCCGAACTGCCGCACGGCCCCGGCTTCTGGGTCATCGCCGCGGCGTTCCTCGCGGTCATGGCGTTCTCCACCGTGCCGACCCCGCTCTACGCGATCTACCAGGCCCGCGACGGCTTCCCGGCCTTCGTCGTCACCGTGGTGTTCGCCGCCTACGCGGTCGGAGTGGTCGCGAGCCTCTTCCTCGCCGGCCACGTCAGCGACTGGCTCGGCCGCCGCCGCATCCTGCTCGCGTCGATCCTCGTCGAGGTCCTCGCCGCGATCGTCTTCCTGCTCTGGCCCGAGGTCCCGGGCCTCCTGATCGCCCGCCTGCTGACAGGGCTCGGCGTCGGCGCCCTGACGGCCGCCGCGACCGCGCACCTCTCGGAGCTGCGCGCCGTCGCCCGCCCCGAGGAGGGGCCGGGCACCTCGCGGGCGGTCTCGACGCTCGTGAACATGGGCGGGCTGGCGCTGGGCCCGCTGGTCGGAGGCGTGCTCGCGGTGACCGTCGACCGCCCGCTGGTCGTCCCCTACGAGGTCTTCCTCGTGCTGCTCGTGGTCCTCGGCCTCGGAGTCGCCCTCGTGCCCGAGACCGTCGAACGGCGTGAGGTCCTGCCCGCCTACCGCCCGCAGCGGCTCGCCGTGCCCGCCGAGTCGCGCGGCGCCTTCCTCTCGGCCGCGGTCGGCGCGTTCGCCGGCTTCGCCGTCTTCGGCCTCTTCACCTCGCTCGCTCCGACCTTCCTGGCCGGTCGCTTCGGTGAGACCTCCCACCTGGTCGCCGGCGCCGTGTCGTTCGGAGTCTTCGCCGCCGGCGCCGTGGCGCAGCTCCTCTCCGCCCGCCTCGCCGCCCGCCCCGCGCTCCTGCTGTCGGCCGCCGCCCTCGCCGTCGGCCTCCTGCTGGTCGCCGTCGGCGCCGTGACGGCCGTCCTCTGGCCGTTCGTCGCCGGGGGAGTGCTCGCCGGTGCCGGAGTCGGCCTGCTGTTCCGCCTGTCCCTCGCGGTCGCCGGCTCGCTCGCCTCGGACGCCGCGCGCGGCGAGGTCCTGGCCGGCATGTTCCTCGCCGCCTATCTCGGCCTCGCGATCCCCGTCCTCGCCATCGGAGCGGCCCTCGCGCTCCTGCCCGCCGTGCCCGTCCTCCTGGGCTTCGTCGCGGTGGTGCTGCTGCTGGTGCTCGCGGCGATCGCACGGATGCTCCGCTCCTCCCGCTCCTGATCGAGCCCCGGGGCCGCACCTCCGCTCGCGAGAGCCGCCCCGTCGCCGTCAGCGTCACAATGGGGGCATGAAGCTCTTCTCCTTCGGACGCGGACGCGACGACCAGAACCCCCTCCCCGCGAACGACCGCGGATCGGGCAAGCTCGACGACTACGACTACGACCTGCTGCCGAAGTCCCGGCGCGGGGAGACGCTGCTCGGTATCGCCGACAGCGCCTCGCACCAGGACGAGCTCGCCCGTGTCCTGGCGCTCGGCGAGGACGAGATCACGGCGGTGATCCCGCGCCGCACCCTCGAGGAGGAGCGCGTGGACGCTCCCATGCCGGTCCGTCTCTTCGCCAACCACCGCCCCTCCGACCTCGTCGGCTACGTGCCCCGCGGTCTCGAGAACGTCGTCGACGCGGCGCTCTCGCGGCTGTCGGAGGCGGGCAAGCAGCCGCGTGTGCCGGCGCGCATCGTCACGGTGAAGGGCGCGCTCCGGGTGCAGCTGCTGATGCACGAGACGCGCGGCTGAGCGCTCCTCCCGACGCCGGTCGAGCAGCCGCCCCGGAGCGTCCCGCCGCGCGTTCCTGGCCGTCCGGCACCCGTGCTGATAGCATGAACCGGTTCCGAATCCGCAGCGGCCGCCGGCCGTCACCGGATTCGAACCACGGAGCAGGCCGGCAGGAAGCTGGTCCTCGGTGGTGGAGTCCCGGTTCACAGGTGCGGCGTCGTCGCACAGGAGGCGACCCGGAGCTTTTCTACTGGTGGCCAGCACGAACGCCCTCCACACGACGGCACGGCGCGACGCCCTGCCGTGGAATCGTCTCGATTCCTGACCGGAACTCTGCTCCGACGAACGCCGGCGCCCAGAACGGGCGCCGCTGCATACGTTGAAGGAGACAGAACCTCTTGGAAGGTCCTGAAATCACATTCGCCGAAGCCGTTCTCGACAACGGCTCGTACGGCACCCGCACCGTCCGCTTCGAGACCGGCCGCCTCGCGCAGCAGGCTCAGGGAGCGGTCGCCGCGTACCTCGACGAGGACACGATGATCCTCTCGGCCACCTCGGCGTCGAAGAACCCGAAGGACAACTTCGACTTCTTCCCGCTGACCGTCGACGTCGAGGAGCGCTCCTACGCCGCCGGCAAGATCCCCGGCTCGTTCTTCCGCCGCGAGGGCCGCCCCTCCACCGAGGCGATCCTGGTCTGCCGTCTGATCGACCGGCCGCTGCGCCCCTCGTTCGTCGAGGGCCTGCGCAACGAGGTCCAGATCGTCATCACGGTCCTGAGCATCGCTCCGGACGAGTTCTACGACGCCCTCGCGATCAACGCCGCGAGCGCCTCGACCCAGATCTCCGGTCTGCCCTTCTCGGGCCCCATCGCCGGTGTGCGCCTCGCGCTCATGTCCGACGGCTCGGGCAACGACCAGTGGATCGCGTTCCCCAAGGCCTCGCAGCTCGAGAGCGCCGTCTTCGACCTCACCGTCGCGGGCCGCGTCGTCACCAACGAGGACGGCTCCTCCGACGTCGCCATCATGATGGTTGAGGCCGAGGCGACCGAGGGCTCCTGGAACCTCATCAAGGCCGGCGCCACCAAGCCCGACGAGACCGTCGTGGCCCAGGGCCTCGAGGCCTCCAAGCCCTTCATCCGCGCGCTCGTCGAGGCGCAGGCGAAGATGGCCGCGAACACCGCGAAGCCCGTCAAGGACTACCCGGTGTTCCTGCCCTACGCGCAGGAGACCTACGACAACGTCGCCGAGCTCAGCTACGACGAGCTCGTCCGCATCTACTCGATCGCCGACAAGGTCGAGCGCCAGGACGCCGACGACGCTCTGAAGGCGAAGGTCAAGGAGCAGATCGCCGAGCGCATCGCGTCCGGTCAGCTCTCGGCCGAGGCCTACAGCCAGGTCGGAGCGGCGTACAAGTCGGTCACGAAGGTGGTCGTCCGCGGACGCATCCTCCGCGACGGCGTGCGCATCGACGGTCGCGGCCTCGCCGACATCCGTCCGCTCGACGCCGAGGTCCAGGTCATCCCGCGCGTCCACGGCTCGGCGATCTTCCAGCGCGGCGAGACCCAGATCCTGGGCGTCACCACGCTGAACATGCTCAAGATGGAGCAGCAGATCGACTCGCTGTCGCCCGTCACGAAGAAGCGCTACCTGCACCACTACAACTTCCCGCCCTACTCGACCGGTGAGACCGGTCGCGTCGGGTCGCCGAAGCGCCGCGAGATCGGGCACGGCTTCCTCGCCGAGCGCGCCCTCGTGCCGGTGCTGCCCTCCCGCGAGGAGTTCCCCTACGCGATCCGCCAGGTCTCCGAGGCGCTGAGCTCCAACGGCTCGACCTCGATGGGCTCGGTCTGCGCCTCGACCCTGTCGCTCCTCAACGCCGGTGTGCCGCTGCGCGCCCCGGTCGCGGGCATCGCGATGGGCCTCGTGTCCGACGTCGTCGACGGCCAGACCCGCTACGCGGCGCTGACCGACATCCTGGGCGCCGAGGACGCGCTCGGCGACATGGACTTCAAGGTCGCCGGAACCTCCGAGTTCGTCACCGCGATCCAGCTCGACACGAAGCTCGACGGCATCCCGTCGTCGGTCCTCGACGCCGCGCTCAAGCAGGCGAAGGACGCGCGCAGCACGATCCTCGCCGTGCTCACGGCCGCGATCGACCAGCCCGACGAGATGGCCCCGACCGCGCCCCGCGTGATCTCGGTGCAGATCCCCGTCGACAAGATCGGCGAGCTGATCGGCCCCAAGGGCAAGACGATCAACGCGATCCAGGACGAGACCGGCGCCGACATCTCCATCGAGGAGGACGGCACCGTCTACATCGGCGCCGTCGACGGCCCGTCGGCCGAGGCCGCCCGTGCCCAGGTCAACGCGATCGCGAACCCGACGAACCCCGAGGTCGGCGAGCAGTTCCTCGGAACCGTCGTCAAGCTCGCGACGTTCGGCGCGTTCGTCTCGCTGCTCCCGGGCAAGGACGGATTGCTGCACATCAGCGAGGTCCGCAAGCTCGCCGGTGGCAAGCGCGTCGAGAACGTCGAGGACGTCCTCGGAGTCGGCCAGAAGCTGCTCGTTTCGATCACCAAGATCGACGACCGCGGCAAGCTGTCCCTCGCGCCCGTCGTGGCCGAGGAGGCCGGAGCCGAGGCGCCGGTCGAGGCTCCCGTCGAGAGCTGATCCCTCCCGCACGTCGTGACGCCCGTCCCACTCCGGTGGGGCGGGCGTCCGTCGTTCTGCGGCGGATGGGGTAGCGTTGCCGCACCGTGCCGTCGCACCGCCCCGACCGGAGGAACACCGTGATCGACCCGACGCCCCTGGCCACCGAGCCGGAGACGCCCGCCGCTCCCCAGCGCACCCTCGGTCGCACCGGCCTCCCCGTGCATCCGCTCGCCCTCGACGGCTCCGTCTTCGGCTGGGCCGCGGGGATCGACGACACGACCGAGGCGCTCGACGCCTTCGCGGCGCTCGGCGGCACCCTGATCTCGACCGCCGACCACTACGCGACCGGCCGCAGCGAGTACATGATCGGCCGCTGGCTCGAGGCGAGCGGCGCACGCGAGCGGATGCTCGTCGCCACCAAGGTCGGCCGCCACCCCGACGCCCCGGGCCTCGCGCCGGCCGACGTCCGGGCGGCCGTCGAGGGCAGTCTCGAGCGCCTGGGCACCCGGATCGACCTCCTGTCCTTCGACAGCGAGGACCCGGAGGTGCCGATCGAGGAGAGCCTCGCGGCCGTCGCCCCGTTCCTCGCGAACGGCTCCGTCGGAGCGCTCGGCGCCGCCCACTTCAGCGGCGAGGCGCTCGCCCGCGCCGAGGAGGTGGCGACCCTCCACGGGCTGCCCGTCTTCTCGGTCGTGGTGGCCGAGTACAACCTGATGGAGCGCAAGGACTACGAGTCCGACGTCGCCCCCGAGGTGATCCGCCAGGAGCTCGGCACGCTGGCGCGGCTCCCGCTCGCGAGCGGCTACCTCACGGGCGCGATGCGCCACCGCTCGGACGAGCCGCAGTCGGTCATGTTCGAGGCCGCGCTCGACTACGTGGGGCGCCACGGCAGCAAGGTGCTCGCCGCGCTCGACGAGATCGCCGAGGCCCACGGCACCAACCCCGGCACGGTCGCCCTCGCATGGGTGCTCTCGCATCAGGAGGTCTCCGCCGCCGTCGTCCGCGCCCGCGGAGCCGAGGAGCTCGAGTCGGTCTTCGGCGCGGCCGCCCTCCCGCTGACCCGCAGCGACCTCGCCCAGCTCGACCGCGCCTCCGCCTGACCGGTCCGACGGCTCCCGGGTGATCCCGGGAGCCGTCGGCACGAGGTCGGGGAGCGTGTCGGCCGGACCGCGCTCCCGATCAGCGGCGCAGGACCCGCGCCTCCCACGGCTGGAGCGTCGTCCCGGTCGACCCCGGCACGTTGCCCAGCACCGTCTCGGCCCCCGCCCAGTCGGCCAGCAGCGACACCTCGAGCGGCTCGCCCGACACGTTGCCCACGGCGAGCAGCTCGCTCGCGCCGGTGCGCGTGAACGCGAAGAGCGTCGGGTGCTCGGGCTCGAGGAGCCGGAACCGGCCCAGCTGCACGGTCTCGTCGGCGTGCCGCAGCGCGATCAGGGCCCGGTAGTACTCGAACACCGAGCGCTCCGATGCCCGATCGGCCGCCACGTTCAGCTCGATCGAGTTCGGATTGACCGGGATCCACGGTTCGCCCGTCGTGAAGCCGGCGTGCTCGCCGCCGTCCCACTGCACGGGTGTGCGCGCGTTGTCGCGGCTCTGCGCCCGCAGACCCGCCAGGACCTCCTCCGGATCCTCCCCGCGGTCGCCGACCGCTTCGGCGTAGTAGTTCAGCGACTCGACGTCCCGGAAGTCCTCGATCCCCGAGAAGGGCACGTTCGTCATCCCGATCTCCTCGCCCTGGTAGATGTAGGGCGTGCCGCGCTGCAGGTGCAGGAGCGTCGCCCACAGCGTCGCCGATTCGTAGCGGTAGCGGCCGTCGTCGCCGAAGCGCGAGACCAGCCGCGGCTGGTCGTGGTTGTTGAGGTAGAGCGAGTTCCAACCGCGCTCGGCGAGGCCGTCCTGCCAGCGTGCGAGGTTCGCCTTGAGCGCGATGAGGTCCAGCGGCACCGGGTGGAACTTGTCGACGCCGTGGTCGATGCCCACGTGCTCGAACTGGAACACCATGTCGAGCTCCCGGCGCTGGGGATCGGTGACCAGCGCGGCCTCCTCCAGAGTCACTCCGGGCATCTCGCCGACGGTGAGGTAGGCGCCCTCGCGCCCCGCGAACACGGCCTCGTTCATCTCGCGGAGGTACTCGTGCAGCCGCGGACCCACTCCGCCGACGATGCCCGTGCCGCCGCCCTCGCCGTCGACCTCGTCGAGGTTCTTCGACACGAGGTTGATGACGTCCATCCGGAACCCGTCGACGCCGCGGTCGAGCCAGCGGTTCATCATCGCGTGCACCGCGCGCCGGACCTCGGCGTTCTCCCAGTTGAGGTCGGGCTGCTGCACCGCGAACAGGTGGAGGAAGTACTCGTCGGTCACGGAGTCCCGGGTCCACGCCGGCCCGGAGAAGTACGAGCGCCAGCCGTTGGGCTCGGCGACGTCCAGTCCTGCGTCACCGGCGGCCTCGAGCTCGGAGGAGACGCCTGCGGCGGCGCGACCCTTCCGCCACCAGTACCAGTCGCGTCTGGGGTTCTCGATCGAGGAGCGGGACTCGACGAACCACGCGTGCTCGTCGCTAGTGTGGTTCACCACGAGGTCCATCACGATGCGGATGCCGCGTTCGTGCGCCTCCGCCAGCAGCAGGTCGAACTCCGCGAGGTCTCCGAAGAGCGGATCGATGTCCTCGTAGTCCGAGATGTCGTAGCCGTTGTCGTGCTGCGGTGACGGGTAGATCGGCGACAGCCAGACGACGTCCACTCCGAGGTCGGCCAGGTGGTCGAGCCGCGAGCGGATCCCGCCGAGGTCGCCGATGCCGTCGCCGTTCGAGTCCGCGAACGAGCGGGGGTAGATCTGGTAGACGACGGCGCTGGTCCACCAGGGCGTCGACGGGGGCGGGGTGAGGGGCTCCATGAGGGCGAATCTAGCCGCGACCCGGTGCCGCGGAGGAGTCGCCGCACCGCGTCCGGGGGAGAGCGGAGCAGGTTCGCGGCGGGGAAGAAGACCTCCGTGTAACGATCTGATGAACCGTTCCGCACCGCCTCCGGAGCGGCGCTCGGCCCTCGGCTACTCTCGGTCCTGGCGGGTCCCGAGCCGCCGCAGGGAGAGTGGTGGCGTGCCGAGGCTGAAGGCCCGCGCGACCGTGAAGGCGACGCGTCACGGATCCCTCGGAGCGCTCCCGGAAGCGGGTTCCCCGGGCGACACCGGACCGGTCGTCGCCCACACGCTGCGCCGCTCGCTCGGCGACTCCGCGCAGTCCCTCTTCCCCCTCCTGCTCGACGCCGCCGTCCTCGGCCGTCGCGGCCATGACGCCGGTCCCGAGCTCCTCGAGCGGTTCGCGGCCTGGGGCGGCAACGGAGTCCTCGTCACCGACACCGCGGCGTCCGCCGCCGGCGAGGAGACCGTGGGTCGGTGGCTCGCGGGCCACCGGGATCGCGACCGTTTCCTCCTCCTCGGGCGCCTGGGATCGACCGCCGACGCCTCGCCGTCCCCCCGTGCCCTGGTCGCCCGCGTCGATGAGTCGCTCCGGCGCCTGCGCACGGACCACCTGGACGTCCTCGCGGTGCGGCCCGACAGCGCCGGGAGGCTCGACGAGCTGCTCAGCGCCGTCGAGGTCCTGCTCGCGCGCGGGAAGGTCCGAGCGGTCCTCGCCTCGGGGTTCGCGGCCGAGGAGCTCTTCGAGGCACGGGTGCTCGCCGGTCACGGCCTGCCGCGCTTCTCCGGGGTGGAGCTGCGCTACAGCCTGCTCGAGGGCTCGGACGCCGAGGGCGACCTCGGGCTCGTCGCGCGGGGCCAGGGGCTCTCCGTCGTGGCCACCGCGCCTCTCGCGCACGGCTTCCTGCACGGAGCGGCGCGCTCGAGGCGCGAACTGCGGGCTCTTCCCGACGGGGCGCTCGCGTCGGTGCATCTCGGCCGTCGCGGACGGCGGGTGCTCGCGGCGCTCGACGCGATCGGCGCCGAGCTGTCCGCGACCACGGCCGCCGTCGCCCTCGCCTGGCTGCTCGCCCGGCCGGGTGTCGCCGCGGCGACCGTCGAGCCCGGGTCCTGCGCCGAGATCGACACCCTGGTCCGCGCCGTCTCGCTCGAGCTCGACGCCGCTCACCTCCACGCCCTCGAGCGCGCTCGACGCTGACGTCGAGTCCTGCACGGATGACCGCGGGCCGGGACAGCGCGTGCGGGTGACCTAGTGTGGGTCGGATGAACCACGGCGTCGCACTCCCTCTCGACCAGCCGGAGACGACGATCCGGGCCGCCGGTGGCTCGCTCGTCCGCCGCTCCGTCCTCTCCAGTGGTGTCCGCATCCTGAGCGAGGCCGTCCCCGGTGCCCGCAGCGCCACCGTCGGCTTCTGGGTCGCCGCGGGCTCGCGCGACGAGCAGCCCGCGCGTCCCGCCGAGGGCGGGCGTCCGGCGACCCCGTCGAACTTCGGCTCCACCCACTTCCTCGAGCACCTGCTCTTCAAGGGCACCCGGTCGCGCTCGGCTCTCGACATCGCCGTCTCCTTCGACTCCGTGGGCGGCGAGCACAACGCGCTCACCGCGAAGGAGTACACCTGCTACTACGCCAAGGTGCAGGACCGCGATCTCCCGATGGCCGTCGAGGTCATCGGCGACATGGTCACCTCCAGCCTGCTGGACCCGGACGAGTTCGAGACCGAGCGCGGCGTGATCCTCGAGGAGCTCGCCATGGCCGACGACGATCCGGCCGACGTGGCGAGCGAGCGCCTGTTCGAGTCCGTCTTCGGCGACCACCCGCTGGGGCGCCCTATCGGCGGCAGCCCGCAGACCATCGGCGAGGCCACCCGCGACGCCGTCTGGGCGCACTACCGGGCCGCCTACAGCCCCCGCGATCTCGTCGTCTCCGTCGCCGGCGCCGTCGAGCACGAGTCCCTGGTCGCGCTGCTCGAGCGCGTGCTCTCCTCCGACGGCTGGGACCTCTCCGTCCCGGCGGCTCCCGTGGCGCGCCGCGTGGGCCTCGAGGCGCACTACGAGCGGGGCAGTGCGCTCTCGATCGTGCATCGCCCGACCGAGCAGGCCAACATCCTCATCGGGTTCCCCGGCCTCGCCGCGGCCGACGACCGCCGGATGACGATGGGAGTGCTGAACTCGATCCTCGGAGGCGGGATGTCCTCGCGCCTCTTCCAGGAGATCCGCGAGAAGCGAGGCCTCGCCTACTCCGTCTACTCGTTCGCCCCGTCCTACTCCGACGCCGGCATCTTCGGCCTCTACGCGGCGAGCACGCCCGCCAAGGCCGGCACCGTCGCCGAGCTCCTCGTCTCGGAGTTCCACCGCCTCGCCGAGGACGGCGTCTCCGAGGACGAGATCGGGCGCGCCCGAGGCCAGCTGTCCGGCGCCGCCGCCCTCGCGCTCGAGGACTCGGACACGCGGATGTCCCGGCTCGGCCGCGCCGAGCTGACCTTCGGCGAATTCGTCGACCTGGATGAGAGCCTGCGCCGTCTTGCGCGCGTCGGCGCGGAGGATGTCCAGGCTCTCGCGGCAGACTTGGCGAGGGGGCCGTCGTCGATCTCGGCCGTCGGTGCGGTCGACGCATCGACGTTCGCCGGCATCGCCGAGATCGAGAGCGCTCCCACCGTCTGAACCGTTCTCGCGAACGACCGTTGACCGCGCACCGTCGCGCCGCACCCGGGGGAGCCCCACGTGTCCCATTACATCTACCTCGTCCGTCACGGCGAGCAGCAGGACGCCGAGCACGGCATGCCCGACGGGCCGCTGTCGGCGCGAGGGGAGCGCCAGGCCCGCCTCATCGCCGAGCGGCTCGGCGGCGTCCCGTTCACGGGCGCGTGGCACTCGCCGCTCCGGCGCGCGGAGGAGACGGCCGCCCGGTTCCGCGCGGTCCTGCCCGGACTCGCGATCGAGCCCTCCTCGCTGCTGTTCGACTGCATCCCCTCCGGCCCCACGCCCGACATGCCGCGCGCGTTCGAGCCGTTCTTCGGCAGCGTCACGCCCGCCGAGATCGAGGCGGGACACGCGCAGATGCAGGATGCGGTCTCCGAGTTCCTGGCCCCGTCGCGCGAGGACCGGCACGACCTCCTCATCACCCACAACTTCGTGATCGGCTGGTTCGTGCGGCACGTCTTCGACGCCCCGGACTGGCGCTGGCTCGGGCTCAACCAGGCCAACTGCGGGCTGACGATCATCCGCGTCCGATCGCGGAAGCCCCCGGTCCTCGTCGTGCACAACGACCTCGCGCACCTGCCCGTGGAGCTGCGCACCGGCCTGCCGGAGGCCCAGCCCTACTGAGCGACCGCCCCCGTGGGCAGCCGCGTTGTTACGCTGACGGAGTGACTACTTCCGTCGCCGTCGTCGGTGCGTCCGGCCGACTCGGCTCTCTGACCTGCTCGCTGATCGACGCCTCCGACGAGTTCGAGCTCGTCGCCCGGCTGGGCTCCCGGAGCGATCCGCAGGAGATGCTGGCGGCCGACGTGGTCGTCGACATGACGGTCCCCGCGGTCAGCCAGGGCGTCGTCGACTTCGCGGTCGCCCACGGCCGGAAGGTGCTCGTGGGCACGTCCGGATGGACCGGCGACCGCATCGCGGCGCTGCGCCGCACGGTCGAGGCCCAGCCCGACGCGGGTGTCGTCATCGTCCCGAACTTCTCGCTCGGCTCCGTCCTCGCGACCGCGCTGGCGACCGTCGCCGCCCGCTTCTTCGACGCCGTCGAGATCGTCGAGACGCACGGCGCCCGCAAGGTCGACTCGCCGTCGGGCACCGCCGTCCGGACCGCGGAGCTGATCCTGCAGGCCCGGGCGGAGCTCGGACCGGTGCAGGCACCGCACACCGACCAGCGCGCCCGCGGGCAGCAGGTGGCGAGCATCCCGGTGCACAGTCTGCGACTGCCCGGAGTCGAGGCCCGCCAGGAGGTCGTGTTCGGCGGCACCGGAGAGACCGTGACGCTGCGCCACGACACCTCCTCGCCGGCCTCCTACGAGGCCGGGATCCTGAGGGCGCTGCACGCGGTGCGCTCGACGACCGGGGTCGTGGTCGGGCTCGACGCCCTGCTCGATCTGCGTGCGGCGTTCGACGCGGCACCGCTGGCCGAGCGGGCTCCCGGCGAGTCGGCGCCGGTCGACGACGCGCCGTCCGGCCAGGCCGCGGCCGCGACGAGCGCACCGTGAGGACCCGCGTCGGCGTCGGGCTGATGGCGGTCCTGCTCGCCCTCTACCTCTTCGTCTGCCTGCAGTACTCCGTGGTCGCGTTCGCCGCGGGCACGGTCCCCGGCATCGTGATGGGGCTGGGCCTGCTCATCCTCGGCGCCGTCGGCGTCTGGGGGCTCGTTCGCGAGCTCCTGTTCGGGCTCCGCGCCGAGCGCCTGGCCCGCCGGCTCGAATCCGAGGACGCGCTCCCGAAGGAGGTCCTCGACTCGCGCGCCAGCGGCCGCCCGCTGCGAGAAGAGGCCGACACGCTGTTCCCCGGCTACGCGGCCGAGGTGGACGCCGATCCGCAGAGCTGGCGGGCGTGGTACCGCCTGGGGCTCGCCTACGACGCGAGCGGCGACCGCAAGCGCGCCCGGGGCGCGATCAGGACGTCGATCGCCCTCGAGAAGGACGCTCCGGCCTGAGCCTCCGGGGACTCCCGGCGCTCGTCAGGCCAGGACCCACTCCAGCGCCTGGGCGACCGTGCGGTGCCGGAAGACGAAGCCGTCCTCCAGCAGTCGCTGCGGCAGCATCCGCTGGCTCGAGAGCAGGAGCTCGTGACCCGCGTCCTGCAACGCGAGCTCGATGATCCGTCCCGGCACCGGCAGCTTGAACGGCCGGTGCAGCTGCTCGGCGAGCGTCTTCATGATCTCGTTCGCGGTCGCCGGGACGGGCCCCGCGAGGTTGACGGGACCGGACAGCGTCGAGGTGAGGAGGTGGCGGATGGCCGCGGCCTCGTCGTAGAGGCTGATCCAGGGCCAGGCCTGCTCGCCGCCGCCGAGCGGACCGCTGAGTCCGAGCTTCGTCAGCGGAAGCAGCGGCTTGAGCGCTCCTCCGTCGCCGAGGACCAGCCCCGTGCGCAGGGTCGCGACGCGGGTGGATTCCGGCGCGAGGTGCGCGGCCTCCTCCCAGCGGGCGACGACATCGGCCAGGAACCCTTCGCCCCGCGCGGAGTCCTCGGTCAGGTCCTCGCCCGGGCGGTCGCCGTAGAAGCCGACGGCGGAGGCGTTCAGGAGGATCGACGGGGGAGAGGTCGCCATCCGCATCGCGTCGGTGAGGGTGCGGGTCGCCTGGACCCGCGAGTCCAGGATCTCCCGCTTGTAGGACGAGGTCCACGGGAGCCGGCTGATGGAGGCGCCCGAGAGGTTCACGACCGCGTCGACGCGGTCGAGCACGCTGAAGTCGAGCATGTGCGAGGTCGGCGCCCAGTGGAACTCGTCCGCGCTCGTGGGCGCGTGCCGCACCAGGCGGAGGATCTCGTGGCCGTCGCCGCGCAGCTGACGGCTCAGCTCCGTGCCGATCATGCCGCTCGCGCCCGAGATCAGCACGGTCAGCGGCGCCACGGGCTCCGCAGCGGGGACGGCCGGCTGCGTCTGCGCGGGCGGCAGGACCGAGGGGCGGGCGGTGCTCTCCCGAGCGGAGCGGCGGGACGGAGCGCCTGCGCCGTCCGAGTCGGTGCGCGGTGCGGACGAGTCGCTCATCTGTGCCTCCCGAGGCCCGTCGCGGGCGGCCCGCGAGGTGTGAACGAGCCTAGAGCCTCACGCCCGTGAGGCGCCCGAGCGCCCGAGCACCCGGGCGCGGACCAGCAGCAGGTAGAGCTCGCAGCCCAGGCACAGGCCGAACACCGCGTTGAGGAACGCGGCGAGGAACGCCAGCGACGCGGCGACCGGCACCGCGTACGGCACGCCCGCGAGGTGCAGCACGACGCCGACGGCGGTCACCACGAGTCCGACGAGCTGGGCGAAGCGGGGCAGTCGGGCGTCCTCCCACTCGGTCGCAGGAGCGAGGCGTGGCCGCACCAGACGGCGGAAGACGACGGCCCAGGGCCCGGAGCCCACCCCTCGCGCGGCGGACCAGGCGAAGAGGGCGGCGATCAGCACGAGCGCGAGGAAGCCGGGCTGCGCCAGGCGGCCCGGCAGATCGGCTCGGGCCGGAGCCGCGAGCGAGAGCCCCACCGCGACGAGCAGGAGGAGTGCGGTGACGGAGGCGGCGAAGCGCGGCCCGCGCGGGTCGACGCGGTTCGCGGGGACGGGAGTGGTCACGGGGTCTCCAGGAGTCGGTCGAGCTCGTCCAGCACGACGCTGCGCGCCGGGGCGCCCGCGATGCGGCTGCGGGGGATCCCGTCGCGGTCCAGGACGAGCAGGGTGGGCGTCTGCAGCACGCGGAACCGGTCGGCGAGGTCGGCGCGGTGGGTGAGGTCGACGTCGAGGTGCTCGACGCCGTCGCGCTCGCGGGCGAGGCCGTCGAGCATGCGGTGGACGGCCGGGCAGCGGGTGCAGTACTCGGTCGAGAACTGCACGATCGTCGCCGTCCGGCCCAGCGCCGAACCGGGGACGAGCCCCGCGGGATCGATCCGCTCGCCCGCCTGCGCGGGCCGTGCGCGGACGCGCCCGAGCGAGCGCCGGTACACGAGACCGAGGCCTGTCGCGAGCGCGACGAGTCCGGCCAGCAGCACGGCGATCAGAAGAGGGTCCACGGAGGAAGGCTAGGCGCGAACCGAGCGTGCACGTCCGTTCATTGCGCGAGATGTCGATCCGCACGGCCCGGGCGGCCGGACCGGGGTGTGCTCTATCGTGATCCGGTGACCGAGCAGAAGAACGAGCCGAATCCCCCCGAGACCGGACCGTCGATCGAGTTCCGATCCGATGTCGTCGTGGAGCTCGTCCGCTCCAGCGCCCACGACTCCGACGTGCTCTTCGCCGCCCGGGTCTCGACCCAGGGTGAGCAGACCCTCGCCGGAGCGCTCGATGACGCCGACGAGGCCGACGCCGAGCTGCAGCGCAAGCGCGACCGCGGCCTCATCAACTACCTGATGCGCGACCGCCACGGCTCGCCCTTCGAGCACAACTCGATGACCTTCTACGTGCAGGCACCCATCTTCGTCTTCCGCGAGTTCATGCGGCACCGCATCGCCTCCTACAACGAGGAGTCGGGTCGCTACCGCGAGCTGCGCCCCGTCTTCTACGTGCCCGGCCCCCAGCGGAACCTCGTCCAGGTCGGCAAGCCCGGCGCCTACTCCTTCGAGCCCGGCACGCCGGAGCAGACCGAGCTCGTCGTCGCCGAGACGCGCCGCGCCAGCACGCAGGCCTTCGAGGCGTACCAGCGGATGCTCGGCGAGGGCGTCGCGCGCGAGGTCGCCCGCATCGTCCTGCCGCTGAACATCTACTCGTCGATGTACGTGACGCTGAACGCGCGCTCGCTGATGAACTTCCTGTCGCTGCGCACCAAGCGCGAGGACTCGACCTTCCCGTCCTTCCCGCAGCGCGAGATCGAGATGGCCGCCGAGCAGATGGAGCAGCGCTTCGAGGAGCTCATGCCCCTCACCTACGCCGCCTTCAACGTCAACGGCCGCGTCGCCCCCTAGCCCCTCCGGCCGCCGGTCCGCGCCCCACTCCGTCCCACCGCGCGCCCTGCAGGCACCCGCACGTTCTGCAGGTACCCGCACGCTCTGCAGGTACCCGCACGCTCTGCAGGCACCCGCACGCCCTGCAGGTACTCGCGCGATCTGCAGGTACTCGCGCGATCTGCAGGTACTCGCGCGATCTGCAGGTATCCCGCGGAGGAATGCGCTTCCCGCTGCTCTACCCGGTCCGGACGGGCGCGGATCCCCTGCAGATCGTGCGCTCGAGACGTCGCCGTCCTCCCTCCCCACGTCGCGGTCGTGCACGCCCATCCCCAGAAGGCCGCCGTCTCCTCATAGCACCGCGTCGAGGTCCCGAGACTGTCCCCGTGCACCCCTCCTCGACGACAGTGCTCCGCTCCGGCGGGGTGGTGAAGACCGAGCAGTTCCTCCGGGAGGGAACGACACCGCGCCAGCTGCGTGATGCGGTCGTCGCGGGCTCACTCGTCCGCATCCGGAAGGGCTGGTACAGCCTTCCGGGCCTCGACGGGCGAGTGGAGCAGGCGTTCCGCGTGGGCGGAGTGCTCGCCTGCGCCGATGCCGCGGTCTCCCACGACCTCTGGGTCCCTCGCTTCCGCGGTCTCCACGTCGCCGTCCCCGAGCACGCCTCCCGCCTGCGCGATCGCGAGCAGTACGCGCGACGGCTGCTCGCGGATCCGGACGTCCACGTGCACTGGTCCCTGTCGGCACCGCCTCCGCGCGCGCTCGTCCAGTCCCTCGAGGACTGCATCGTCACCGCCGCGTCGTGTCTCGGCACGGAGGCCGCGTTCGTGCTGCTCGAGTCCGCACTTCACCACCGACGGCTCGGCCCTGCGGGCAAGGCGCGGATCCTCGCGCGCCTGCCTCTTCCGGTGCGGGCTCTCCTCGAGTGGGCCGGCGCTCTCTCCGAGAGCGGACTCGAGTCGCAGGTGGCCTTCCGCCTCCGCCGCCTGGGCATCGCGTTCCGCCAGCAGGTCCGGATCGGCGGACGCCGTGTCGACTTCGTGATCGGCGAGGTCCTCGTGCTCGAAGCGGACGGCGCGGCCTTCCACGATGCGGACATCGACGACCGCAGGGATGCGGCTCTCGGATCCCTCGGATACCGGATCCACCGCCTGCGCACGTCCCTGATCGACGATGGCTGGGACCTCGCGGAGGCATACATCGTCGCGGCGCTCTCGCGCGGCGACCACTGGCGCAGCTGAGAGCTGCCGAGCGTCCCTCCCTCCGGAGCACGAGTGAACGATCTGCAGGGGATCCTCGCTGTCAGGGCGGGGCCGAGCGGAGGAATACGCCTTCCTCCGCCGACCCCCTGCAGATGGCACAATCCCCTGCAGATCGCACCGTCCCCTCCCGCGCCCTACGACCCTCCCGATCCTTCGGCTCCCGCCTCCGGCGCGCCGCCGCCGACCCGCTACCCTGGCCTCGTGTCAACTCCGGAGAATCCTTTCGGCCAGGTCCTGGTCGCCCTGGTCACCCCGTTCACCGCCGACGGCGAGGTCGATTGGCCCGGCGTCGAGAAGCACATCGACGACTGCATCGCAGCGGGCGCCGACGGCATCGTCGTCACCGGCACGACGGGAGAGACGAGCACGCTCACCGACCCCGAGAAGATCCGCCTCGTCGAGGTCGGCAAGTCGGTCGCGGCGGGTCGCGCCAAGATCATCACGGGCGGAGGCTCGAACGAGACCGCGCACGCGATGCAGCTCGCGCGGCAGAGCGAGAAGGCCGGCGCCGACGGCAACATGATCGTCACGCCGTACTACAACAAGCCCACGCAGGCGGGCATCCTCACGCACTTCCGGATGATCGCGGACGCCACGGATCTGCCCGTCATCCTCTACGACATCCCGGGCCGCACCGGCGTCCCCATCCGCTACGAGACGATCCTGCGCGCGGCCAAGCACCCGAACATCCTCGCCGTGAAGGACGCCAAGGGCGATCTGTCCGAGGTGAGCCGGGTCCTGAACCAGACCGATCTCATGTACTTCTGCGGCGACGACGCCAACGTGCTCCCCGAGCTCGCGATCGGCGCCACCGGGCTCATCGGAGTGACCGCCAACGTCGCGTCCGCGCCCTACCGCACGATCGTCGACGCCGTGAACGCCGGCGACCTGCGCGCCGCGACCCTCGCGCACCAGCAGCTCGAGCCCCTGGTCCGCGCCCTCATGACGCACGTGCCCGGCACCGTCGCGGTGAAGTACATCCTGCACGGCCTCGGGCGCATCTCGTCGCCGCGCGTCCGGCTGCCGCTGGTCGGTCCGGAGGAGTCGGAGGCCGCGCTGATCGAGGACGAGCTCGGTCTCGTCCGCGACATCCCGGGCGTCGACTTCCGCAACTTCCGTCCCGACCGCAACGCGGCCGCGGGCGGCGCACTGCCGAAGGTCGCCGGCACCACCCGCTGACGCCGCTCGAGCGGCAGCGCCCGGCGGGAGACGAACGAACAGGAGCACGCATGCCCAGTCCCGTGATCATCCCGCCGACGCTCGCAGCCGGGACCCTGCGCATCATCCCTCTGGGCGGTCTCGGCGAGATCGGCCGCAACATGACGATCTTCGAGATCGACGGCAAGATCCTGATCGTCGACTGCGGCGTGCTCTTCCCGGAGGAGAACCAGCCGGGCGTCGACCTGATCCTCCCCGACTTCGGCCCGATCAAGGACCGCCTCGACGACGTCGTGGGCGTGGTGCTCACCCACGGCCACGAGGACCACATCGGGGCCGTCCCGTACCTGCTCAAGCTCAAGCGCGACCTGCCCCTGATCGGCTCGACCCTGACGCTCGCCCTCGTCGAGGCGAAGCTGAAGGAGCACCGCATCAAGCCCTACACGCTGGCCGTCAAGGAGGGGGACATCGAGAACCTCGGGCCGTTCGAGCTCGAGTTCGTGGCGGTGAACCACTCGATCCCGGATGCGCTCGCCGTCGCGATCATCACGGACGCCGGCTCGGTGCTGCACACGGGCGACTTCAAGATGGACCAGCTGCCGCTGGACGGCCGGATCACCGACCTGCGCGCGTTCGCCCGTCTGGGCGAGGAGGGCATCGATCTGTTCCTGGTCGACTCCACGAACGCCGACGTGCCCGGATTCACGCCGAACGAGCGCGACATCGGCCCCGTCATCGAGAGCGTGATGGCGAAGGCGACCCGGCGGGTCATCGTCGCGAGCTTCTCGAGCCATGTGCACCGCGTGCAGCAGGTGCTCGACGCCGCGCACGCCACCGGCCGCCGCGTAGCGCTGCTCGGCCGCTCCATGGTCCGCAACATGGGCATCGCCGCCGACCTGGGCTACCTGAAGGTCCCGCAGGGCGTGCTCATCGACGTCAAGAAGGCCGGTGACGTCCCCGAGGACCGCATCGTCTACATGTCGACCGGATCGCAGGGTGAGCCGATGGCGGTGCTCAGCCGCATGGCCAATCTCGACCACCAGATCCAGCCGGGCGAGGGCGACACCGTCATCCTCGCGTCGAGCCTCATCCCGGGCAACGAGAACGCGGTGTACCGCGTGATCAACGGACTCACCAAGCTCGGGGCGACCGTCGTGCACAAGGGCAACGCCAAGGTGCACGTCTCGGGCCACGCCGCCGCCGGCGAGTTGATCTACTGCTACAACATCCTCAAGCCGCTGAACGTGATGCCGGTCCACGGCGAGTACCGCCACCTGGTCGCGAACGCGAAGCTGGCGCGCGACACGGGCATCCCGGAGGAGAACACGATCATCGCCGAGGACGGCACCGTGATCGACCTGCTCGACGGGAAGGCCTCGGTGGTCGGGCAGCTCGACCTCGGCTTCGTCTACGTCGACGGCTCGACCGTCGGCGAGATCACCGACGCCGATCTGAAGGACCGCCGCATCCTGAGCGAGGAGGGCTTCATCTCGATCATCGTCGTGGTGGAGGCCGGCACCGGTCGCATCGTGGTCGGCCCCGAGATCCATGCGAAGGGCTTCGCCGAGGACGACCGCGTCTTCGACGAGGTCAAGCCGCGCATCGCGAAGGCGCTCGAGGAGGCGGTGCAGAGCGGAGTGAACGACCAGCACGCGCTCTCGCAGACCATCCGCCGCGTGGTCGGGCGCTGGGTGAACACGAGCTACCGCCGTCGCCCGATGATCGTCCCGCTCGTCATCGAGGCCTGACCCGTCCGGACGGAGGCGGCCCCGCCTCCTCCGTCCGCCGTCCAGCACCCGGGGGGAGTGCGCACCGTCCGCGGGGGACCGCCGTTCGAGCAGCCAGGAGGCCGCACGTGGACCACACGATCCGCACCGCCCGGAGCGAGGACGCGCCCTTCCTCGCCGACATGCTCGTCGAGGCGGCCAACTGGAACTGGACGACCGCGCGCACGCGGATCGACGTCCTCGAGGAGGAGTCCACGCGTCGCTACGTCGCCGGCTGGCCGCGACCGGGCGATCTCGGCTCGGTCGCCGAGACCTCCGAGGGCGAGCGGATCGGCGCCTGCTGGACGCGGCTGTTCACGTCGGCCGTGCCGGGTCGAGGCTTCGTCGCACCGGGAGTGCCGGAGCTGACGCTCGGCGTGCGTCCGGTCTGGCGCGCCCAGGGAGTCGGCCGCGCCCTGCTGAAGGCCGCGCTCGACCAGGCGCGCGCCGCCGGCTACGCGCGGGTGTCCCTGAACGTGGCCACCGACAACTTCGCCCGCCGGCTCTACCGGAGCGAGGGCTTCACCGCGGTGGACGACCGCGGCGATGCGGAGACGATGGTCGTCACCCTCCGCTGACGGCCCCCGTCCCGGCGCGGGTCCCCGGCGATGACGGAGGCGGCGGGTACGGTGGCCTCATGGCGACCAGTACCAAGACCACCTCCCGCGGGCGGGGGAGCGGCTCCGCGCGCTCCGGCGCCCCGCGATCCGGACGGGGCTCGGGGCGGGGAGCGGCCGAGACGAAGGCCACGGTCGCCTTCGACTCCACCCCGCGCACGAACGTCCTGGTCCGCCTGTGGATGACGCTGGCGCACGTCGTCGGCGGAGCCGCGCGCGCGCTGGGCCCCGAGCGGCTCGCGAAGGAGGAGCGCCGCGACGGCGTCCCTTTCCTCCTGGTGCTGCTGGGCGTCACCGGCGCGGTGGTCGAGTGGTTCCTCGCGGGCGATCCCGTCGCCGCGATCCTCGACGCCTGGAGCTTCGGCGCCCTCTTCGGACGGGTCGCCTACGTCCTCCCGGTCGTGCTCGTGCTGTTCGCGCTGTGGCTCTTCCGGCACCCGAGCTCCGTCGACGACAACGGCCGGATCGGCGTGGGCCTGTCGTTCCTGCTCATCGCCTCCGCGGGCATCTGCCACGCGCACCTCGGCACGCCGTACCCCGGCGACGGCATCCTCCCCATGGCGGCCGCCGGCGGCGTGCTCGGCTGGCTCGTCGGAGCACCGCTCGTCGCGATCGCCCAGGTCCCCGGCGCGACCGTGATCCTCTCCGCGGTCATCCTGCTCTCGCTCTTCATCATCACCAAGACGCCGCCGAACCGCATCGGGGCGCGGTTCCGCGACCTCTACTCCTACCTGTTCGGCGCCCCCGTCCTCGACGACGAGGAGCGCGCGCGCCTGAAGGCCGAGAAGGCGGCGGCCAAGGCCGCCAAGGCCGAGGCCGAGTCCTCCGAGGAGCAGGAGGAGGGCGGCGAGCTGCCCTGGTGGCGCCGCACCGAATCCGGTCGCGAGGACGAGCCCACCGTGCAGACGGAGCTCCCCATCGACTCGCTCACGGAGGTCATCGACGAGCCGAAGGGCCGTCGGGGCCGCTCCCGCACGAAGGGGTTCGACACCGCCCTCGAGGAGCACGACGAGCCGTCCGATCCGCCGACGCGAGCCTACGAGACGCAGGTGCTCTCCGACGCCGAGAACGCCGAGGCCGCGCTCGAGCGCTTCGAGCGCTCCGGAGCCGCGACCACTCCGGTCGGAGTCGTCGACGACGACGCGACCGGGGTCATCCACCTCGACGACCTCGACGTGTCACCGGTCGTGCCTGTCCCGGCCGCGATCGGCACCGGCCCCATCGCTCCCGTGCCCGCCGACGATCCGACGGCCGGTTTCGACTCCTCGTTCGAGGAGGACGCCCCCTACCGCCTGCCGTCCGCCGCGGCGCTCTCCACGGGCACCCCGTCGAAGGCGCGCTCCGCCGCGAACGACGAGATGGTCCGTGCGATCACCGAGGTGCTGCAGCAGTTCAACGTCGACGCGACGGTCACCGGATTCTCGCGCGGCCCCACCGTGACCCGCTACGAGATCGAGCTCGGTCCGGGCGTCAAGGTCGAGCGGGTCACCGCGCTGAGCAAGAACCTGTCCTACGCGGTCGCCAGCAACGAGGTCCGCATCCTCTCGCCGATCCCCGGCAAGAGCGCGATCGGCGTCGAGATCCCCAACACCGACCGCGAGATCGTCTCGCTGGGCGACGTGCTCCGCTCCGCCGCCTCGACCACCTCGACCCACCCGATGACGATCGGCGTCGGCAAGGACGTCGAGGGCGGCTACGTGGTGGCGAACCTCGCGAAGATGCCGCACCTCCTGGTCGCCGGCTCCACCGGCTCCGGCAAGTCCAGCTTCGTGAACTCCATGATCACCAGCCTCCTGATGCGAGCGCGTCCCCAGGACGTCCGCATGGTGCTGATCGACCCCAAGCGCGTCGAGCTGACGATCTACGGAGGCGTCCCGCACCTGATCACGCCCATCATCACGAACCCCAAGAAGGCGGCCGAGGCGCTGCAGTGGGTCGTGAAGGAGATGGACATGCGGTACGACGACCTCGCGTCGTTCGGCTACCGCCACATCGACGACTTCAACGCGGCTGTGCGCGGCGGCGAGATCGTCCTGCCGCCCGGCAGCAACCGGGTCCTCAAGCCCTATCCCTACCTGCTCGTCGTCGTCGACGAGCTCGCGGACCTCATGATGGTCGCGCCGCGCGATGTGGAGGACTCGATCGTCCGCATCACGCAGCTGGCCCGCGCGTCCGGCATCCACCTCGTGCTGGCCACCCAGCGTCCGAGCGTCGACGTCGTGACCGGTCTGATCAAGGCCAACGTGCCGAGCCGTCTGGCCTTCGCGGTGACCAGCGTCACGGACTCGCGGGTCATCCTCGACCAGCCCGGCGCCGACAAGCTGATCGGCCAGGGCGACGGGCTCTTCCTGCCGATGGGCACGAACAAGCCGATGCGCGTCCAGGGCGCCTGGGTCCGCGAGGACGAGATCGCCAAGGTCGTCGAGCACGTCACGAGGCAGGCGCAGCCCGAGTACCGCCAGGACATCACGGTGCAGGCGCAGCGCAAGGACGTCGACTCCGACATCGGCGACGACCTCGAGCTGCTGGTCGCGGCCGCGGAGCTGGTCGTCAGCACGCAGTTCGGCTCCACCTCGATGCTGCAGCGCAAGCTCCGTGTCGGCTTCGCGAAGGCGGGCCGCCTGATGGACCTCCTGGAGTCCCGCGAGGTCGTCGGCCCCTCCGAGGGGTCGAAGGCGCGCGACGTGCTCGTCACGGCGGAGCAGCTGCCCGGGGTGCTCGCGCGGATGCGCGGGGACCAGCCCGGTGACGCTCCAGCCGCTCCCTCCGCGGTGGCGCCCGACGCCTACGCCGACCCGCTCGCCGAGCCGACCGGCCCCGTGGCGACCGACTACCACGACGACGACGAGGGCTCGGACGACGACGCCTGGCAGCTGACCGGCCGCTGAGCGATGCGCGGCACGCGGACGACCACGACGAACGCAGGAGAACGATGAGCAGTCCCGCCTCCGCCTCGGCGGCTCCGGTGAGCAACTGGAACCTCCCGAACGCGATCACGGTCGTACGGATCCTGCTGGCTCCGCTGTTCTTCTGGATGCTGCTCGCCGACGCCGGAGCGGACGGCGGTCTGCGCATCGCCGCGGCGCTGCTGTTCATCGTCGCCATCGCGACCGACGGCATCGACGGGCACATCGCCCGCAGCCGCGGACTGGTCACCGACCTCGGCAAGCTGCTCGACCCCATCGCCGACAAGGTGCTCACCGGAGCCGCTCTCGTCGGCCTCTCGATCCTCCTCGAGCTGCCGTGGTGGGTCACCATCGTCGTGCTCGTGCGCGAGATCGGCATCACGGTGTTCCGGATGGCCGTGCTCTCGGACCGGGTGATCCCCGCGTCCCGCGGCGGCAAGCTGAAGACGATCGTCCAGTCGGTGGCCCTCTCCCTCGCCCTCCTGCCGCTGTGGAACCTGCTGGGCGAGTGGGTGCACTGGGTGAACGGCATCACGATGACCGCCGCGGTCGTGCTGACCGTCGCGACCGGTATCGACTACCTGGCGGATGCGGCCCGCCAGAGCCGGGCCGCGCGCCGGTCGTGATCGCCGAGCGCCTGGTCCGGGCCCTCGAATCCCGGGGCCTGCTCCTCGCCGTCGCGGAGTCGCTGACCGGCGGAGCACTGAGCTCCGCCGTCGTGGAGGTGCCCGGCGCCTCGGCGGTGCACCGCGGGGGAGTGGTGAGCTACGCCACGGAGCTCAAGCACCTCCTGCTCGGGGTCGACGCGGCCCTGCTCGATGCCGAGGGTCCGGTGCACCCCGAGGTCGCCCTGCAGATGGCCCGCGGAGTCGCGGAGCGTCTGGGCCCGGTCGGCGCTCGCACCGTGGGCATCGCCACGACCGGGGTCGCCGGCCCCGATCCGCAAGGGGGCCGCGCGGTCGGCACCGTGTTCGTGGCCGTCGTGGTCGACGACGTCGAGGCGGTGCGCGAGCACCTGTTCGCCGGTGACCGCGCCGCAGTCCGCGCCGCCGCCGTCGAAGCCGCTCTGACCATCGCCGAGGAGACGGTCGCAGGACTGCCCGGATCCCTTTCCTGACTGTTCCGGAATCCGCTCCGGAACAAGGAATGCGGTGCGTTTCGCCCGGGTTACATCTGACGTCGCTCACACGCAAAGTCCAGTCATCCGGTATTAGAGTCGACTCACACGAACCGGGTAGTGAACAGCTATCCGGTTCCTTCGTACACACCCCCTTCGATTCCTGCTCCGGCATCCTTCGACGAGACCGTGGACGAAGAAGCGGTTGACGTGGAGAAGGAGGGTCCAGTGGTTCTAGTTCGTCAGGAGATCGGCGATGTCCTCAGGGACTTTCGCCTGCAAAAAGGTCGCACGCTCCGCCAGGTGGCGAGCAAGGCGAGTGTCGCTCTGGGATACCTGAGCGAAGTCGAGCGCGGTCAGAAGGAGGCGTCCTCCGAGATCCTCGCTTCGGTCGCCGATGCGCTCGACACCCCGATCTCGGTCATCATGCGCGAGGTCGGAGACCGACTCGCCGTGATCGAGGGGATCGACACCATTCCCGACACCATCCCGGCCGACATGGTCGCCGGATTCGACGCGGATCTCGTCACGCGGTAGACGGCTCCGTCCTCACCATCCACCACCCCCATTCCACGCGAAGGGCGCTCGGGCTCCGGCCCGGGCGCCCTTCGGCGTTCCCGGCCGGGCGCGCCTGCGGTTAGCGTGGAGGCATGAGGTTGAGCGACTTCCGGCAGCTGGTCGACGACGAGTTCGGGTCGGCCTACGCCCGCGTGCTGGTCTCGGACCTGGTCCTCACCGAGCTCGACGGCCGCACGGCCGACCGTGCGCTGAAGGACGGCGCGGAGCCCCGCGAAGTGTGGCTCGCGCTCTGCCGGGCGAACGACGTGCCCGAGTCGCGCTGGCACGGGATCGATCCGGCGAAGCGCCGCCGCTGAGCGGTGGCGACGCGTGTCGACCGAAGTCGTGTTCGACACGCCGTGACCTGGTGATCGAAGTCCTGTTCGAACGGAGATAAGCTCCTCCACAGAAGCAGGAACGCCGCCGTCTCCACGGTGGCGCTCGTGTCCTCCACCGATGTCGGTGGTCGGGCATACCGTCGAGACAAGTCAACGGACCTGCTTCACCGCCTTGTCGCATCCGGCCGGCGTCGTACTCGTACGGCGGCACCACCGGCACGACGCGACAGCCTGTAGGCGATACCACCCCGACACGAGAGCGAGACGGCCATGCCCAGTTCCTCAGACCGCGAGAAGTCCCTCGAGACCGCACTCGCGCAGATCGACCGCCAGTTCGGCAAGGGCGCCGTCATGCGCCTCGGCAGCGACGAGCGCGCCCCCGTCGAGGTGATCCAGACGGGCTCCATCGCGCTCGACGTCGCGCTCGGCATCGGCGGGCTCCCGCGTGGCCGCATCGTCGAGATCTACGGCCCCGAGTCCTCCGGAAAGACGACCCTCACCCTGCATGCGATCGCCAACGCCCAGCGCAACGGCGGCATCGCGGCGTTCATCGACGCCGAGCACGCGCTCGACCCGGAGTACGCGAAGAAGCTCGGCGTCGACATCGACTCCCTCCTCGTCTCGCAGCCCGACACGGGTGAGCAGGCCCTCGAGATCGCCGACATGCTCGTGCGCTCCGGGTCCATCGACCTGATCGTGATCGACTCCGTCGCGGCGCTCGTGCCCCGCGCCGAGATCGAGGGCGAGATGGGCGACTCCCACGTCGGCCTCCAGGCGCGACTCATGTCGCAGGCGCTCCGCAAGCTCACCGGTGGTCTGAACACGACGAACACCACGATGATCTTCATCAACCAGCTGCGCGAGAAGATCGGCGTCTTCTTCGGAAGCCCCGAGACCACCGCGGGCGGCAAGGCGCTCAAGTTCTACGCCTCCGTCCGACTCGACATCCGCCGCATCGAGACGCTGAAGGACGGCACCGACGCCGTCGGAAACCGCACCCGCGTCAAGGTCGTCAAGAACAAGATGGCCCCGCCCTTCAAGCAGGCCGAGTTCGACATCCTCTACGGCATCGGCATCTCGCGCGAGGGCAGCCTCATCGACTTCGGTGTCGAGCACGAGATCGTCCGCAAGTCCGGCGCCTGGTACACCTACGACGGCGACCAGCTCGGACAGGGCAAGGAGAAGGCGCGCCAGTTCCTCATCGACAACCCCGACATCGCGGCCGAGATCGAGAAGCGCATCCTGATCAAGCTCGGCGTGGTCGCCGATCCGAACGCGGTGAAGGACGCCGCTCCGGTCGCGATCGAGACGAAGCAGCCCGTCGCCAAGCAGCCCGTCCGCAAGGGCGCTTGAGTCCGGTGAGCGGGTCGGAGGGACCGACGGGAGCGGGCCGCCCCGTCGCCTTCCTGCCCTGGGTGTCCGAGGGCGAGCGCGAGTCGGAGGCGTCGGTCTCCGCTCCTGCCGTCGCCGAGGCGGGCGACGAGCGGACGGATCGGATCGCCGAGCTGTCCGCGCACGTCGCCCGCCGCTCCGCGGTTCCTGCAGCGGTCGCTGAGGTCTCCGCGGACACTCCAGAGTTCCGGGACGCCGACGAGGACGTCTCGGAGCTCCCGGAGGAGCCCGATCCCGAGCAGATCGCCGATCGCATCGTGCGCGGGCTCGCGCGGAAGAGCCTGTCTGTCGCCGAGGTGGAGGCCCGCCTCTACACCGAGGGAGTCGCCGAGAAGGACGCGCTCGAGATCCTCGACCGGTTCGCCCGGTTCGGCTACCTCGACGATCACCGCATGGCAGAGCAGCTCGTCACGCAGCTGCGCGAGCGGAAGAAGCTCGGGCGCTCCTCGATCATGCAGGAGCTCCGCGCCCGCAAGCTCGATGCCGACGCGATCGCGACGGCGCTCGACGAGCTCGACGGCGACGACGAGTACCGCACCGCCGTGGAGCTCGCGCGGAAGCGCCTCCCGAGCCTGCGATCGCTGTCGGACGAGGTCGCCGAGCGGCGGTTGACGGGCTTCCTCGCCCGCCGGGGATACTCCGGTGCCCTCGTGCAGCGCGTGGTGCGCGAGACGGTGCGCAAGCCCGGCTCGAGCGTCCGCTTCCGCTGATCCGCCGTCCCGGGCGGTCGCCGCGCCGCTCAAGAGGGTCTCCGGGCGGCGCGTAGAATCCGAGACCATGACCACGCTCAGCCCCGCTCCGGTCCCCGCCGCAGGCAGCCGTCCGAGGACCTACGAGGTCCGCACCTTCGGCTGCCAGATGAACGTCCACGACTCCGAGCGCCTGAGCGGCTCCCTCGAGGCGGCGGGCTACGTGCCGGCCGACGGTGCCGAGGCCGACGTGGTGGTCATCAACACCTGCGCGGTCCGCGAGAACGCGGACAACAAGCTCTACGGCAACCTCGGGCACCTCGCCTCGGTGAAGCGGCGGCACGAGGGTATGCAGATCGCCGTCGGCGGCTGCCTCGCCCAGAAGGACAAGAACGTCATCCTCGACAAGGCCCCGTGGGTCGACGTCGTCTTCGGCACGCACAACATGGGCGCGCTCCCCAGCCTGCTCGAGCGCGCGCGGCACAATGACGAGGCGCAGCTCGAGATCCTCGAGTCGCTCGACGTCTTCCCGTCGACCCTTCCCACCAAGCGGGACTCGACCTACAGCGGGTGGGTGTCGATCTCGGTCGGCTGCAACAACACCTGCACCTTCTGCATCGTCCCGTCCCTCCGCGGCAAGGAGAAGGACCGCCGTCCGGGCGACGTCCTCGCCGAGATCCAGGCGCTCGTCGACGACGGTGCGATCGAGGTGACGCTCCTCGGGCAGAACGTGAACTCGTACGGCGTCGAGTTCGGCGATCGGCAGGCGTTCTCGAAGCTCCTCCGCGCCGCGGGGACGATCGACGGGCTCGAGCGCATCCGCTTCACGAGCCCGCACCCCGCGGCCTTCACCGACGACGTCATCGACGCGATGGCCGAGACCCCCGCGGTCATGCCGCAGCTGCACATGCCGTTGCAGTCGGGGTCCGACCGGATCCTGAAGGCGATGCGCCGCTCCTACCGTTCCGAGCGCTTCCTCGGGATCCTCGAGCGCGTCCGCGCGCGCATCCCGCACGCGGCGATCAGCACCGACATCATCGTCGGCTTCCCGGGCGAGACGGAAGCCGATTTCGCCGAGACGCTGCGGGTCGTCGAGGAGGCGCGCTTCGCGTCCGCCTTCACCTTCCAGTACTCGATCCGCCCCGGCACGCCGGCCGCGACGCTGCCCGACCAGGTGCCGAAGGAGGTCGTCCAGGAGCGCTACGAGCGACTGGTCGCCCTCCAGGACGCCATCAGCGAGCAGGAGAACCGCGCTGTCGTCGGGCGCGAGGTGCATGTGCTCGTCGCCACGGGGGAGGGACGTCGCGACGCCGAGACCCACCGGCTCAGCGGCCGCGCGGAAGACAGCCGCCTGGTGCACTTCGACGTGCCCGCGGGGTCGGAGCAGCCGCGTCCGGGCGACGTCGTCACGGTGCGGATCACCCGCGCGGCACCCTTCTACCTCCTGGCGGACTCCGCGGACGGAGCGCCGCTGCGCATCCGCCGCACGCGGGCGGGCGACGCCTGGGACCGCTCGCAGACCGAGTCCTGCGGAGTGCCCCCGACGTCCGAGGGGGCCGCGCCGCGGGTGTCCCTCGGCCTGCCGTCGCTCCGCGTGCGCCCCGCGGCGCTGACGACTCCGATCTACGACGCCCTCGATGGCGAGCGCTGAGCCTTCCGCGCCGGAGGTGATCGCGGTCGTCGGAGCGACCGGCACGGGCAAGTCCGAGCTCGCCCTCGACCTCGCCGAGTGGGTGTTCGGCTCTGGCCGCGCGGCGGAGATCGTGAACGCCGACGCCATGCAGCTCTACCGCGGCATGGACATCGGGACGGCGAAGCTCGCGCCCGAGGAGCGCCGGGGCGTCCCGCACCACCTGCTCGACGTGCTCGAGGTGACGGAGGAGGCGTCGGTCGCCCGCTATCAGGCAGAGGCGCGTCGTGTCATCGACGACGTGCTGTCGCGCGGAGCCGTTCCGATCCTGGTCGGCGGCTCCGGACTCTACGTGTCCAGCGTCGTGTTCGAGTTCTCCTTCGCCGGCACCGATCCGGACGTCCGCCGCGCTCTCGAGGAGACGGCGGAGCGCGAAGGCCCGGCCGTGCTCTTCGCGCGGTTGCGCGCGATCGACGCGGACGTGGCCGGTCGGATCGGTCCGCACAACCTGCGCCGGATCGTCCGTGCACTCGAGATCGCCGAGCTGACCGGTTCGCCGCACAGCGCACTCATGTCGGACGAACCGCAGCTGTGGCGACCGGCCGCGCTCCTGTTCCTCGAGGCGCCCCGCGAGGTGCTCGTGCCACGGCTCGACGCCCGCGTCGAGCGGATGTGGGCGGACGGGATGCTCGACGAGATCGACGCGCTGATCCCGCTCGGGATCGAGCGCGGAGTGACCGCGAGCCGCGCCATCGGCTATGCGCAGGCGCTCGCGCAGCGCGCGGGCGAGGCCACGCAGGAGGAGGCGATCGCTTCGACGCAGGCTCTCACACGGAGGTACGCGCGGCGCCAGAACAGCTGGTTCCGCCGGTACCGCGACGCCCACCGGCTGCCGTCGGGAGCCCCGGATCTGCTCGAGCGCGCGATCCCCGCCGCCCAGCTCGGCGGCCCGCCGTCTCGCTAGGCTGTCCGCCATGACGATCGAGCTGCACTTCACCAAGGGCCAGGGCACCGGCAACGACTTCGTGCTCTTCAGCGACCCGGACGGCGAGGTGGAGCTCACTCCTGCGCAGATCGCGATGATCTGCGACCGGCACTTCGGAGTCGGAGCCGACGGCCTCATCCGCGCCGTGCGCTCGAAGGCGATCGCCGAGGGGGCCGCCTCGCTGTCCGAGGAGCCGGAGGCCGAGTGGTTCATGGACTACCGCAACGCCGACGGCTCGATCGCCGAGATGTGCGGCAACGGCATCCGCGTCTACGCCGCGTTCCTCCTCGCCGGCGGCCTGGCCGAGCTCGAGCCCGGCGACACGCTGCCGATCGGCACCCGCGCCGGTGTGCGCGACGTCACGCGAAGCGGAGCGGGGTTCCAGGTGGACCTCGGGCGCTGGCGGCTGGCGGGCGGCGAGCCGCTGGTGCGCGCGAAGGAGCTCAAGGTCGCGCGTCCGGGCATCGGCATCGATCTCGGCAACCCGCACGTCGTCGTCGCGCTCAGCAACGACGAGGAGCTCGACTCCGCCGACCTGACCTACATCCCGCAGCTCGATCCCGAGCCCGTCGACGGGGCGAACGTCGAGTTCGTCGTGCCGGGGGAGCCGCTCATCCACGACGGCATCGGCCGCATCCGGATGCGCGTGCACGAGCGCGGCAGCGGCGAGACCCTGAGCTGCGGCACCGGTGCCGCTGCAGCGGCCCTGGCGGTCCGCTACTGGGCGGGGGAGCGCGCTCCGCAGTCCTGGCGCGTCGATGTGCCCGGCGGCACCCTCGGGGTGTCGATGTTCGCCACGGAGGAGGGCGAGCACGTGGGTCTCTCGGGGCCTGCCGATCTCGTCTACACCGGCACGATCCGGATCGACTGAGCCGGCTCCGTCAGATCCGGGTCGTCCGCAGCACGCGGAAGCCCTTGGAGACGGCGGCGCGCTCCACCTCCAGGCGATCGGCGAACGTCTCGGTCAGCCAGGTCTGGAGCGAGTCGGAGCCGAGGTTGCGCTGCACGACGAGCCAGGCGTCCGCTCCGGTCTCGAGGCGGGGGAGCCAGCGCTCGAGCAGAGCGTGGAGCTCGACCTTGCCGATCCGGATCGGCGGGTTGGACCAGACCGTGCTGAACCGCACGTCGTCGGGAACATCCTCGGGCAGCACGGCGTTGACATTGGTGACGCCGAGTTCCTCGCAGTTGCGACGGACCAGCTCGAGCGCCCGCTGGTTGACGTCGACCGCCCACACCCGGGCGTCCGGTGCGTCGAGGGCGAGCGCGAGGGCGATCGGGCCCCAGCCGCAGCCGAGGTCCAGCAGGTCCCCGCCGGCGGGAGGCTCGGGGACGGTGTCCAGCAGGACGCGCGTTCCCAGATCCACGTGGCCGGGGCTGAACACGCCTCCGGCGGTGGTGAGCTCGAGGTCGCGGCCCGCGAGACGGGCCGTGATCCTGCGGGGCCGGATGTCGCCGTCGGGAGTGCTCGTGAAGTAGTGCTCGGCGGCCATGGGAAGTGAACTTATCAACAGCTGAGGAGTTAGTGTTATCCGGATGACGGAAGACCTGAACGAGACCGACACGACCGAGGCCGTGGACGTCGTCTCGAGGGTCCTGGCGAACGCGCAGTCGCGGTCGGCGGGATACTCGCGCTTCGTCGCGGGCGGCGCACAGGCGCTGCAGACCTCGGGCCACGAGGGCGAGGACTCGGACGGCGAGCAGTTCGACCGTGCCGACCGCCAGGCCCTGCGACGCGTCGCCGGTCTGTCCACCGAGCTCGAGGACGTCACGGAGGTCGAGTACCGGCAGCTCCGCCTCGAGAACGTCGTGCTGATCGGCGTGTACTCGCAGGGCTCGCTCGAGGACGCGGAGAACTCGCTGCACGAGCTCGCCGCCCTCGCCGAGACCGCGGGCGCGACCGTCCTCGACGGGCTGCTGCAGAGGCGTCCGCACCCCGACCCGAGCACCTACCTCGGCAAGGGCAAGGCCCAGGAGCTCGCGGGAGTCGTCGCAGCCCTCGGAGCCGACACGGTGGTCGCCGACACCGAGCTCGCACCGAGCCAGCGTCGCGCACTCGAGGACGTCGTGAAGGTGAAGGTGATCGACCGCACCGCGGTGATCCTCGACATCTTCAGCCAGCACGCCAAGAGCCGCGAGGGCAAGGCGCAGGTCGAGCTCGCTCAGCTCGAGTACCTCCTCCCGCGACTGCGCGGATGGGGTGAGTCGATGTCGCGCCAGGCCGGTGGCCAGGTGGGCGCGGGAGCCGGTATGGGCTCGCGTGGACCGGGTGAGACGAAGATCGAGCTCGACCGTCGCCGAATCCACACGCGCATGGCGCGACTGCGCAAGCAGATCACCGCGATGAAGCCCGCGCGCGAGGCGAAGCGCGCGAACCGCAAGCGGAACGCCGTGCCCTCCGTCGCCATCGCCGGCTACACCAACGCGGGCAAGTCGAGCCTCCTGAACCGCATGACGCACGCCGGGGTCCTCGTCGAGAACTCGTTGTTCGCGACGCTGGACGCGACCGTCCGCAAGGCCCAGACGGCCGACGGCCGGCTTTACACGTTCGCCGACACGGTCGGCTTCGTGCGCGCACTGCCGCACCAGCTGGTCGAGGCGTTCCGCTCGACGCTGGAGGAGGTCGCCGACTCGGACATCATCGTCCACGTCGTCGACGGTTCGCACCCCGATCCCGCCGGGCAGATCGCAACCGTGCGCGACGTGATCGGCGAGGTCGGAGCGCGCGGGATCCCCGAGATCATCGCCTTAAACAAGTCCGACCTGGTCGACGAGGGCACGCGCCTCGTCCTCCGCGGGCTCGCTCCGGATGCCGTCTTCGTCTCCGCGCGGACCGGCGAGGGCATCGACGAGCTGCAGGCCAGGATCGCCGAGATCCTGCCCGAGCCCGACGTCGAGATCGACCTGCTCGTCCCCTACGACCGCGGCGACGTGGTGTCGCACCTGCACCGCAGCGGCCGCATCCTGGCGACCGAGTACGTCGACGGAGGGACGCGCGTCCAGGCGCTCGTCCACCAGGACCTGGCGGGCTCGCTCGCCGAGTTCGCCGCCCCCGCGGCGTCCGTCGAGGCCTGACCGCACGACGCGAGCGCCCGCTTCCCCCGCTGTGGGGAGGTGGGCGCTCCGTCGTCTCCGGAGCGCCGAGCGCCACCTCCGACGTCGTACTCCCTCACGCTCGTCCCGCTCCTCGACGGCGTGGCACCGCCCTTCCTCCGGTGGCCCCCGGAGGGCCGAGGGTCCACGCGTCCGTTCCGGCGCCAGCTCCCGATCGACCCGGGCTGCGGCCTGAAGACCCACGGCTAGGACGGCGCAGTGGCATCGCTGAGCACGAGGGTCGACGCGGCCGTCGAGGCGTGGTGAGGCCCCGTGGAGGCCGTGGTCGAGAAGTGGAACACGGAGGGGGCGGACGGCTCTCGGCCGTCCGCCCCCTCCTCCTGTCCTGACCGGGCTGCGTCGAGCACGGCCGCAGCGGCTCAGACCGAGCGGAGCACGGCCACGATCTTGCCGAGGACCTCGGCCTCGTCGCCCAGGATGGGCTCGAAGTTGGAGTTGCGGGGGAGCAGCCAGGTGTGGCCGTCGCGCTGCCGGAGGACCTTCACCGTGGCCTCCCCGTCGAGCATGGCCGCGACGATCTCGCCGTTCTCGGCGGTGCGCTGCGAGCGGACGACGACCCAGTCCCCGTCGCAGATCGCCGCGTCGATCATCGACTCGCCGACGACCTTGAGCATGAAGAGCTCGCCCTTGCCGACGAGCTGGCGGGGGAGGGGGAAGACCTCGTCGATCTGCTGGTCGGCGGTGATGGGGACGCCGGCCGCGATCCGGCCGACGAGCGGCACCATGGCGGCGTCGCCGACCGTGACGCTCGACTCGAACGACCCGTCGTCCTCGGTGGAGCTCGGGACGTCGATGAGGATCTCGAGCGCGCGGGGGCGGTTCGGGTCGCGCCGGAGGTAGCCGCTGAGCTCGAGCTGGTTGAGCTGGTGCGTGACGCTCGAGAGCGAGGCGAGCCCGACGGCGTCGCCGATCTCGCGCATGCTCGGCGGGTAGCCCCGGCTCGAGACGGAGCGCTGGATCACGTCGAGGATCGCGAGCTGCTTCGCGCTCAGGTTCTTCCGGCGTCGTCCGGTGCCCTGCTTCGCCTTGGCGGTCTGCGCGTCGCTCACATCGTCCTCTCTCGGCGCGCACCCCGCGTGCGCGCCCGCCCGGCTCCTCGTCGATCACCGATGTCGGTGGTCGCTGCTGTACTACCAGCGGGCTCTCGAAACTGTATCCGCCGGGGGTTCCCGTTCGGAACATTCGTTCGAGTGTGTCGCACGATCCGTCGACGGATACGACGCGACAGGCTCTTGCCTCTCGCTTTATTCGAAGATATATTCGGAACAGAGATTCGGGGCGGCCTCCCGGCCGAGGTCCGCCCCGAGTCCCTGCTGAAAGGAGCGATCCCCATGATCGACCAGCACATCGACCAGCACCGCGTCACCTCCGTCCAGGAGGCGCAGGTCTCCGTCATCGCGGCTCCTGCCGTCGCGTCGCCTGCCGTCGCTCGTGTGCGCCTGCGGATCACCCGCCGCGGTCGCGGCGTCCTGGCGGTGCTCGGCGCTCTCCCGATCGTCGCGGGAGCGTTCGTGTTCGGCCTCAACGGCGGCGGAGCGGTCGCCTCCGGCGAGTCCTCCGACGTGCAGTTCCAGTACGTGACGGTGCGTGCGGGGGAATCCCTCTGGTCGCTCGCCGAGGACATCGCTCCGGACTCCGACCCCCGCGACGTCGTCTCGGACCTCCTCTCGCTCAACCAGCTGGCGAGCGCCGGCCTCGAGCCCGGCCAGCGGCTTGCCGTTCCGTCCGGGTACGAGCTGGCCCGCTGATCCGGCGGCTGCCGCTTCGGCGGGAGCGGGCGCGCAGTATCCGGATCGGTTCCCCTGTCGCCGCTACCATTCCCTGGTGACGACTCTCGACGACCTCCCCCTCCGCGACGATCTCCGAGGGAAGCTGCCGTACGGCGCTCCGCAGAAGATCGTCCCCGTGGCACTCAACGTCAACGAGAACACCCACCCGGTCCCCGACGGGGTGATCGCCGACATCGTCGAGCGGGTGTCCGTCGCCCTGCGGACGGTCAACCGCTATCCCGATCGCGAGTTCCGGGAGCTGCGCGACTCGCTGGCCACCTACCTCGGACACGGTCTCACCGCGGACGGCGTCTGGGCGGCGAACGGCTCCAACGAGGTCCTGCAGCACATCCTTCAGGCCTTCGGCGGCCCGGGGCGATCCGTGCTCGGATTCGCGCCCACCTACTCGATGTACTCGATCCTCGCCTCCGGCAGCGGCACCGAGTGGATCGGCGCTCCGCGACAGGACGACTTCGAGGTCGGCGCCGAGTACGCGGCCGAGCAGGTCCGGCGTGCGCAGCCCGACCTCGTCTTCCTCTGCGCACCCAACAACCCCACCGGCACGCCCCTCTCCCTCGAGACCGTCGAAGCGGTCTACGACGCCACGGACGGCATCGTCGTGGTCGACGAGGCGTACGCCGAGTTCGGGGGCCCCGGCGCGCCCACCGCGCTAAGCCTGCTCGCAGGACGCCCCCGGCTGCTCGTCTCCCGCACGATGAGCAAGGCGTTCGCCTTCGCGGGAGTGCGTCTGGGGTACCTCGCCGCCGACCCCGCCGTCGTCGACGCGCTGCGCCTCGTCCGCCTGCCATACCACCTCTCTGCGCTCACCCAGGCGGCCGCGACCGCCGCTCTGGCGCACTCCGACGAGATGCTGGCGATGGTGGGCGACATCATCGAGCAGCGCGACCGCATGGTCGTCGGCCTCCGCGAGCTCGGGTACACCCCGCACGCGAGCGGCAGCAACTTCGTGCTCTTCGGGGGAGTCTCCGATCCGGGCGCGACCTTCGAGGCGCTCCTCGCCCGGGGCGTCCTCATCCGTGACGTCGGCATCCCGAACCACCTGCGCGTGAGCGCCGGCACCGCGGAGGAGACGACGGCGTTCCTCGACGCCCTCGCGTCCCTGCCCTCCCTCGACGCCGACCCCGCCGCAGCACTCGCGCACGAGTAGCGCCCGGCCCGAGGGCGGCCGCGGAGCGGCGAATAGACTGGTCGCATGACCTCTCCGAGCGCCGCATCCGGGCGCACCGCCTCCCTCAGCCGTGCCACCAGCGAGTCGAGCATCGAGCTCTCGATCGACCTCGACGGCACCGGCACCGCGGACCTCGAGACCGGCGTGCCGTTCTTCGACCACCTGCTCACCGCCTTCGCCAAGCACTCGCTCACCG
The DNA here is from genome assembly GCF_920939495.1 of Rathayibacter sp. Leaf248. Classification (NCBI taxonomy): domain Bacteria; kingdom Bacillati; phylum Actinomycetota; class Actinomycetes; order Micrococcales; family Microbacteriaceae; genus Rathayibacter; species Rathayibacter sp. Leaf248. Next base: position 1,062,170 of record NZ_CAKLAV010000002.1, read on the forward strand.
ACCTCCGTGTCCGGGCGACGGGCGACATCGAGATCGACATCCACCACACGGCCGAGGACATCGGCATCGCGCTCGGCACCGCCATCCGGCAGGCCCTCGGCGACAAGTCGGGCATCTCCCGCTTCGGCGACGCGCTGGTGCCGCTCGACGAGGCCCTCGTGCAGGCCGTCGTCGACATCTCCGGACGCCCCTACCTGGTGCACAGCGGTGAGCCGGAGGGCTTCGCCCTGCACCTGATCGGCGGGCACTTCACCGGCTCCATGGTGCGCCACGTCTTCGAGGCGATCGCCTTCAACGCGGGTCTCACCGTGCACGTCACCGTGCTCGGCGGACGCGATCCCCACCACATCGCGGAAGCCGAGTTCAAGGCGTTCGCCCGCGCGTTCCGTCAGGCCAAGGCGCTCGACCCGCTCGTCGTCGGCGTGCCCTCGACCAAGGGCGCCCTGTGAGCGCCCGTCCCTCGGTCGTCGTCTACGACTACGGATCCGGCAACGTCCACTCCGCCGTCAAGGCGCTCGAGCTCGCCGGCGCCGACGTCGAGCTGACGTCGGACCGCACGAAGGCGCTCGAGGCCGACGGACTGCTCGTCCCCGGCGTCGGGGCGTTCAGTGCGGTCATGGACGCCCTGACGACGGCGCGCGGTGGCGAGATCATCGACAAGCGCCTGTCCGGCGGGCGGCCCGTCCTGGGCATCTGCGTCGGGATGCAGGTGCTGTTCGAGCGCGGCGTCGAGCGCGGCGTCGAGAGCGAGGGTCTGGGCGAGTGGCCCGGCACTGTCGACCTCCTGCCCGCCGAGGTCGTTCCGCACATGGGCTGGAACACCGTCAGTGCTCCCGAGGGCTCGGTGCTCTTCGACGGCATCGCCGACGAGCGTTTCTACTTCGTCCACTCCTACGGCGCTCGGGAGTGGTCGCTCGACGTCATGCCGCCCTTCCCCGCTCCCGCGGTCACCTGGGCCGACCACGGCGGCCCCTTCATCGCCGCGGTCGAGAACGGGCCGCTCTCGGCCACCCAGTTCCACCCCGAGAAGTCCGGCGCGGCGGGCCTGCGCCTGCTCTCGAATTGGCTGGGCGGGCTCCGCACGAACTAGGATCGGCCGGTGGTCGGCGCCGCTCCCCGTGAGTGCCGCCTCCGCACCAGGGCTCCCGAGACTGAGGATGACGATGAGCGAGTTCACCAAGGCCCCGGGCCTTGTCCTTCTCCCCGCGATCGATGTGGCGGGCGGCAAGGCCGTCCGACTGACGCAGGGCGAGGCGGGCACCGAGACCAACTACGGGGACCCCATCGACGCCGCAGGCGACTGGGCCGATCAGGGCGCGGAGTGGATCCACCTCGTCGACCTCGACGCCGCCTTCGGCCGTGGCGACAACCACGGCATCATGAAGAAGGTGATCCGGCAGGTCAAGGGCGTCAACGTCGAGCTCTCCGGCGGGATCCGCGACGACCGCAGCCTCGAGTCCGCGCTCAGCGCCGGTGCGAAGCGCATCAACCTCGGCACCGCCGCCCTCGAGAACCCCGAGTGGGCCGCGAGCGTGATCGCTCAGTACGGCGACCAGATCGCCGTCGGTCTCGATGTGCGCGGCACCACCCTCGCGGCCCGCGGCTGGACCAAGGAGGGCGGCGACCTCTGGCAGGTCCTCGACCGCCTCGAGGAGGCAGGCTGCACCCGCTACGTCGTCACCGACGTGACCAAGGACGGCACCCTCAAGGGACCGAACCTCGAGCTGCTCGAGCAGGTCATGGCCCGCACCCGCCGCCCGGTGATCGCCTCCGGCGGGATCTCGAACCTCGACGACATCGCCGCACTGCGCGACCTCGTCCCGCAGGGCCTCGAGGGCGCGATCGTGGGGAAGGCGCTCTACGCCGGCGCCTTCACGCTCGCGGAGGCGCTGGATGTCGCGTCCGAGTGACGGACGCGCTCTCCCCTCGCATCTGACCGACTCCGCCGGCACCCCCTGGGCGGGCCGCCGTTTCGAGGCGGGCGCGGGGAGCGAGGACGACGGCCGCGCGCCGGAGCCGCTCGTGCGCGCTCTCGCCGCCTTCGCGGACGGATCGCGCGGCCCGGACGCCGTCGTCGACGCGCTGCGTGGATCCCGCCTGCTGATCCCGCTCGTGGCGCACCTCGGCGAGGAGGGTGACGAGGTCGCCGGTCTCCGGACCGACAAGACGCAGGAGCTGTCGATCGTCACGGTGGCCGGCCCGGACGGGCGCGACGTCCTGCCGGTGTTCAGCAGCGTCGACACGATGCGGCGCTGGGATCCGGCGGCGCGCCCCGTGCCCGTCGACGGGCGCCGTGCCGCGCTCGCCGCCGTCGCCGAGTCGACCGAGCTGATGGTGCTCGACCCGGCGTCCGAGCACGAGTTCGCGGTGCGCCGGCCCGCGCTGTGGGCGATCGCCGAGGGCACGCCGTGGCGCAGTGCCGCGGAGGACTCCGAGGTGCTCAGGGCGCTGCGGGCGTCCGCGGAGCAGGAGCCGGTGGTCGTCTCGGTCGACGTCCGAGCCGGAGATCCGCGTCAGCGGCTGCACGGTCCCGAGGTCGTCGTGGTGCTGGCACTCGCTCCCGGACTCGACCGCGAGGCGCTCGGCGCGCTCGTCTCCCGCCTGGGGGAGCGGTGGGCCGCCGACGAGATCGTCGCCTCGCGGGTCGACTCGCTCTCGGTCCAGCTGGCTCCCGCCCGCTGACTCAGGTGACCGGGCCCGTCCACTTCTCGCCCGGGCCCTTGCCGATGGGGTCGGCGATCGGCGAGGCCTCGCGGAACGCGAGCTGGAGGGTGCGCAGTCCGTCGCGCAGGCTGCGTGCGTGCATGTCGCTGATGTCCGGAGCGCCGGCGGTCACGAGGCCGGCGAGCGCGTTGATGAGCTTCCGCGCCTCGTCGAGGTCGACCTGGGCGCCCGGCTCGTCGGCGAGGCCGCACTTCACCGCGGCGGCGCTCATGAGGTGGACCGCCGCCGTCGTGATGATCTCCACGGCGGGCACCTCCGCGATGTCGCGGGCGGCCTCCACGTCGGAGGAGGCGTCGGCGTCGCCGAAGCGCCGCACGTAGTCGTCGTCGTACTGGGCCATGGGTCCTTCGTTCGGTGGATCGGGCCCGCGGAGGGGCCTCGCGCTGCGGCGGCGAGAGGCGACCGAATCCGCTCTGTCGCTCGGGCCGGGATTCTGCTAAGGTGATGCGGGCTCCGAGGCATGCCCTCGGTTCGAAAGTGGAGATTCTCCCACCCGCGCTTGACCGCTTCATTAGGTTACCGGGTCTGAAGCACTCCGCCCTCGGTGACGAGGGCAGGGCTGCGGCACCCGAGCGAAACCTCGGAGGCCGGGTCGCAGGGTGCGAGCACGTGCACGAGCACGTCAGGAATCTCCTCTCTCGGGATGCGCCGGATCAGAATCCGGCAGCAGAGCAGCTACTCACCGAGATCAGAGGAGAAACGCAATCAGCGATCCCCGTACCAACGACCGAATCCGCGTCCCCGAGGTCCGCCTCGTGGGTCCCGCCGGAGAACAGGTCGGCGTCGTGAAAATCGAGGTCGCCCTGCGACTCGCGCAGGACGCAGACCTGGATCTGGTCGAGGTTGCTCCCAACTCCAAGCCTCCCGTCGCCAAGATCATGGACTACGGGAAGTTCAAGTACGAGCAGGCCCAGAAGCTCAAGGAAGCCCGTCGCAACCAGGCGAACACGATCCTCAAGGAGGTCCGTTTCCGCCTGAAGATCGACAAGCACGACTACGAGACCAAGCGCAAGCGCGCGGAGGGCTTCCTGAAGGCCGGCGACAAGGTCAAGGCCATGATCCTGTTCCGCGGTCGCGAGCAGTCCCGCCCCGAGATGGGCGTCCGACTCCTGCAGCGCTTCGCGGAGGACGTGTCCGAATTCGGTCAGGTCGAGTCCACCCCGACCATCGACGGTCGCAACATGGTGATGGTCATCGGCCCGCTGAAGAACAAGTCCGAGGCGAAGGCCGAGGCGAACGCGGTCCGCGCGGCTCGCCGCGAGGCCAACACCCCTGAGGAATCGGCCGAGGCCGAATCCGTCTGATACTTCGCCGCCCCGGCCTCGGGGCCGGCGGACGCCCTGCTCGCGGGGCACCGGTTTCGCCCCGCTGACGCGGGTGCGACGTGACAAGGAGAGAACATGCCCAAGATGAAGACCCACTCGGGTGCCAAGAAGCGCTTCAAGGTGACCGGCTCCGGCAAGGTCATGAAGCAGCAGGCCGGTATGCGTCACAACCTGGAGTCCAAGTCCAGCGTCCGCACCCGCCGCCTGAACCAGGACCAGGTCCTCGCCCCGCAGGACGCCAAGGTCGCCAAGAAGCTTCTCGGTCTGTAGCCCGCAGCCGGCGCAGTCCGCTGCGCCGCGTGGCTACTCCACCGACCCGGATCGATAGGAAGAAAAAGAAATGGCAAGAGTCAAGAGGGCGGTCAACGCCCACAAGAAGCGTCGCGTCATCCTCGAGCGCGCGTCGGGCTACCGCGGCCAGCGCTCGCGCCTGTACCGCAAGGCGAAGGAGCAGGTCACCCACTCCCTCGTCTACTCGTACCGCGACCGTCGTGCGAAGAAGGGCGAGTTCCGCCGCCTCTGGATCCAGCGCATCAACGCCGCGTCCCGCGCGAACGGCCTGACTTACAACCGCTTCATCCAGGGCCTCGCCCTGGCCGGCGTCCAGGTCGACCGCCGCATCCTCGCGGACCTCGCGATCACCGAGCCCGCGACCTTCGCCGCCCTCGTGGCCACCGCGAAGAACGCGCTGCCTGCCGACACCTCGGCGCCCAAGGCCGCCGCGTAGTCCTCGCTGCTCCCGGAGGGGGTCACGACCACTGGTCGTGGCCCCCTCCGTCGTTCCCGGGGAGGCTCGACCGCGGGCGACGTGTCGCCGGGGCCCCCGTCCGCGCCGCCGATAGGCTCGCCGCATGCTCGACAACCCCCGTTCCCCCCGTGTCCGCTCCGTGGCCAAGCTCACCCGGCGCCCGGCCAGGCAGGAGGCGGGGCTCTTCCTCCTCGAGGGGCCGCAGGCCGTCTCGGAGGCGCTGCGCTACCGTCCGGAGCTGCTCGTCGAGTCGTTCGCGACTCCGACCGCTCTGGAGCGCCACCCCGAGATCGTCGCCGCCGCCGAGGAGGCCGACGTCGAGATCGAGTACGTGACCGAGGACGTCCTCGATGCGATGGCCGACACCGTCACGCCGCAGGGCTTCGTCTCGGTCTGCCGGCAGTTCCCGACCTCGCTCAAGGATATCGTCGCTTCGGAGCCGCGCCTGGTCGCCGTGCTCGAGGAGGTGCGCGACCCGGGCAACCTCGGCACGATCGTCCGCGCCGCCGATGCGGCCGGCGCCGACGCCGTGATCCTCACGGGGCGCTCGGTCGACCTCTACAACCCGAAGGTCGTGCGCTCGACCACCGGCTCCCTGTTCCACCTCCCCGTCGCGGTCGACGCCCAGCTCGCCGACGTGCTGCAGCGGCTCCGCTCGATCGGCCTGCGCTCGGTGGCCGCGGACGTGAAGGGCGAGGACCTGTTGGACGTCCGTGCCCGCGGCGATCTCGCCCAGCCGACCGTGTGGGTGTTCGGCAACGAGGCCCGTGGGTTGGAGGACGAGTCGCTCGAGCTCGTCGACAGCGTCGTCGCGGTGCCGATCTACGGAGCGGCCGAGTCGCTCAACCTGGCGACCGCCGCCTCCGTCTGCCTCTACGAGAGCGCCTTCGCCCTGCGATCCTGAGCACCAGCGCACTCCTGGGTGCGAGCCGGGCGTTCGGCGCGGTTATTAACCTCTGATTAAGAAAACCCTCATGATTTGACCCACCCATTCGCGTGTGATTCTCTGGCCGAATGGAAGCACCTGTGCAGGACGATCGCTCGTCCGCTCCCGTCGGAGAACCCCTCGTCGTCCTCGACGGCGTGCAGAAGCACTACGGGGAGTTCCAGGCTCTGAAGGACATCGACCTCACCATCAACCGCGGTGAGGTCGTCGTCGTCCTCGGTCCCTCCGGCTCCGGCAAGTCGACGCTCTGCCGCACGATCAACCGCCTCGAGACCATCTCGGGCGGCACGATCTCGATCGACGGGCAGAAGCTGCCGGAGGAGGGCAAGGGCCTCGCCGCGCTGCGTGCGGACGTGGGGATGGTGTTCCAGTCCTTCAACCTCTTCGCGCACAAGACGATCCTCGAGAACGTGACGCTCGGGCCGATCAAGGTCCGCAAGCTCGCCCGGAAGGCCGCCGAGGCCGAGGCGCAGGCGCTGCTCGACCGGGTCGGCGTCGGTCACCAGGCGGGCAAGACCCCGGCCCAGCTCTCGGGCGGCCAGCAGCAGCGCGTGGCCATCGCCCGCGCACTCGCGATGAAGCCCAAGGTGATGCTCTTCGACGAGCCCACCTCGGCCCTCGACCCCGAGATGATCAACGAGGTGCTCGACGTGATGGTCGGCCTCGCCAAGGACGGCATGACCATGATCGTCGTCACCCACGAGATGGGCTTCGCCCGCAAGGCCGCCGACCGCGTCGTCTTCATGGCCGAGGGCGAGATCCTCGAGGACACCGACCCCGAGTCGTTCTTCACCGCGCCGCGCACCGACCGCGCCAAGGACTTCCTCTCGAAGCTCATCACCCACTGACTCCTCCCGCACCAGGAGGTGCGAGGGCCCGCGTCCGCACAGCACGCAGGACGCGGGGCCCCGCACAGCATCCATCCGACGGATCGACCCCCACCATCCCGGGGAGCGATCGGACACCGCCCGCTCAGACGGGCCACACCCAGGAAGGACGACCATGCGCACCAAGCTCATGTTCATGACCGCCGGGATCGCAGCAGCGACCCTCGCCCTCGCCGGCTGCGCCGGCGGCGACTCCGGCACCGGCGACGCCGGCGCCGGATCCGAGGAGAGCGGAGCGGCCTACGAGGTCGCCACCGACGTGACCCTCGAGGGCAGCCCCACCTTCGACGCGATGACCTCGGCCGACCAGGTCACCATCGGAGTCAAGGAGGACCAGCCCGGACTGGGCTACCTCGACGCCGCGACCGGTGAGCGCTCGGGCTTCGACATCGAGATCGCGAAGTGGATCGCGGCCTCGCTCGGCTTCTCCGAGGACCAGATCGAGTACACGGCGATCCCGTCGGCCAACCGCGAGGCGTCGATCGTGAACGGCGACATCGACTACTACGTCGGCACCTACTCGATCACCGACAAGCGCAAGGAGCAGGTCGGCTTCGCCGGACCCTACTTCGAGACCGGCCAGCAGCTGCTGGTCGCCGCGGACAACGACTCCATCGAGGGTCCGGACGACCTCACCGCCGAGACCACCGTGTGCTCGGCGACCGGGTCCACCCCGATCCAGAACATCCGCACCAACTACCCCGATGTCCCGACCGAGGAGTTCGACACGTACTCGCAGTGCGTCGACGCCCTCAACGACGGACAGGTCGACGCGGTCACCACCGACGGCGCGATCCTGATCGGCTACGCGGCGCAGAACCCGGACGAGCTCAAGGTCGTCGGCGAGCCCTTCAGCACCGAGCTCTACGGAGTCGGCCTCGCGAAGGACGACACCGCGCTGCGCGGCTTCATCAACGACATGTTCACCGAGGGCGGTGACACCTGGACCGCGATCTACGACGAGACTCTCGGCGAGTCCGGCACCGAGGTCGAGCAGCCCGCGGTCGACGCGTACTAGCAGGTCTCCCGGGGCGGCGCCGAGCGCGCCGCCCCGGGGCCCCGCCTCTCCCACCCACCTCCCGATGAAAGGGCTCGCCGCATGGATGTTCTGCTGAACAACCTCGACGTGTTCGTCCCGGCCTTCGGCAACACCCTGTTGCTCTTCGCCGTCTCGCTCGTCTTCGCCCTCCTCATCGGCACCGTCGTCGGCGCCATGCGCGTCTCGCCCGTCCCGATCGCCCGCGCGGTCGGCACGGTGTACGTCAACACCATCAGGAACACGCCACTGACGCTCCTGATGTTCTTCTTCGCCTTCGGCTACCCGAAGCTCGATCTGCCGGACCTCGACTACACGACGCTCGCGATCTTCGCCCTCAGCCTCTACACCGCGACCTACGTCGCCGAGGTGCTGCGCTCGGGCATCAACACCGTCCCGATCGGGCAGGCCGAGGCCGCCCGCGCCATCGGCCTCGACTTCGGCCTCACGATGACCCAGGTCGTCCTGCCGCAGGCCTTCCGGTCGGTGATCCCGCCTTTGATGAGCGTGCTGATCGCCCTCCTCAAGAACACCACCGTGGCGGCGGGCTTCTCCGTCGCCGAGGCCGGCACGATCGTCCGCGAGCTCAACGAGCGCGGCGAGAACAGCCTCATCGTGGTGCTCTGGGTCGCGCTCGTGTTCGTGGTCCTGGTCACCGTGCTCTCGCTCGTCCAACGCCAGCTCGAGAAGAAGTGGAGGGTCGCCCGATGAGCTCCGTCCTCTTCGACAACCCGGGCCCGCGCGCCATCGCCCGCAACCGACTGATCGGGGCGGTCGTCGTCCTCCTCCTCGCGGCCTTCCTCGCCTTCGTGCTCTGGCGATTCGCCGAGTCGGGGCAGTTCTCGGCCGAGAAGTGGCGCGCGTTCCAGTACCCCCTCGTCTGGCAGAGCATCGGAGCGGCGCTCGGGCAGACGCTCGCCGCCTTCGCCACCGCGGGAGTCGCCAGCATCGTGCTCGGCCTGGTCCTCGCCGTCGGCCGGCTCTCGGACCGCCGGTGGATCAACATCCCGGTCACGCTCTTCATCGAGCTGTTCCGCGCGATCCCCGTCCTCATCCTGATGATGCTGATGTACTACGGACTGCCGTTCGCCGGGCTCAAGCTCAGCCCCTACCTGGCGGTCGTCATCGCGCTGACGCTCTACAACGGCTCCGTCTTCTCCGAGATCTTCCGCGCCGGCATCGAGGCGCTGCCTCGCGGGCAGAAGGAGGCGGGCTACGCCGTCGGCCTGAGCAAGGCCGGCGTCATGCGGCTCATCCTGTTCCCGCAGGCGATCCGCTCGATGCTGCCGGTCATCATCGCGCAGCTCGTGGTGGCGCTGAAGGACACCGCGCTCGGTTCGATCATCACGTACAACGAGCTCCTCTACTACGCGAAGTACCTCGGCAACCAGCCGAGCCTGGACAGCCCGATCATCCCCGCCGCCATCGTCATCGGAGCGATCTACATCGGCATCTGCCTCGCCCTGTCGGGCCTGGCGAAGTGGGTCGAGATCCGCACCAAGAACAGTGGACGCCGAGGGACCGGCCACCCCGCCGCCCGTGCCACGACCGACACGGCGCTGCTGGCGGCGCAGGACTGAGTGCATTCGCGCCCTCGCCTGCGGCGACGGCGCCGCGGTCGGCGGGGCGCGTGGTGCGTTTTCGGGAGCGGGGTGCGTTCGGCTAGCGCGGATCGCTGGCACGCGATCCGCGCGTTCGCCTCCGGGGACGCGGATGGTCGTCCGCGAGGGGCTCCTTGCCCTCCGCTGGTCGAGTAGCCGCGCAGCGGCGTATCGAGACCGACGTCTCCGAGTGCTGCCCCCGCCTGCTGGTCGAGTAGCCGCACAGCGGCGTATCGAGACCCACGTCCCCCCGGCCTCGTCCCGTTCCGCTCTCTCCGGACAGGGACGAGCCTGACCGCCCCACAGGGCACGCGGGAAGCCCCGCGCGACCCCTCGCCTACACTGGGGGATCGTGTCCGACAGCAACCCGATCACCGACGAGGCCGTCTCCTCAGCCGTCGCCGAGGCGCTCACCGCTATCAGCGCGGCCGGCGACTCCGCTGCCCTGAAAGCGGCCCGCTCCGCCCACCTCGGTGAGGGCTCCGCCCTCGCCCGACTGAACGCGCAGATGCGCTCCGTGCCCCCCGAGGCCAAGGCCGCCTCCGGCAAGCTCGTCGGCTCCGCCCGCAAGCAGGTCGGCGACGCCTACACCGCCCGCGAGGCCGAGCTCGTCGCCGCGGAGGAGTCCGCCGCCCTCGACGCCGAGCGCGTCGACGTCACCGCCGGCGCGTCCTTCCGCCGCGTCGGCGCCCGGCACCCCCTCTCGCTCCTCCAGGAGACCATCGCGGACGTCTTCGTCGGCATGGGCTGGGAGATCGCCGAGGGCCCCGAGCTCGAGAACGAGTGGTTCAACTTCGACGCCCTGAACTTCGACGAGGACCACCCGGCCCGCGCGATGCAGGACACGTTCTTCGTCGATCCGGTCGACTCCCATCTGGTGCTGCGCACGCACACCTCGCCGGTGCAGATCCGCTCCATGCTCGAGCGCGACCTGCCCGTCTACGTCATCGCACCCGGACGCGTGTACCGCACCGACGAGCTCGACGCGACGCACACCCCTGTCTTCACGCAGTTCGAGGGGCTGGCCGTCGACCGCGGTCTGACCATGGCGCACCTCCGCGGCACGCTGGAGCACGTCGCACGACTCCTGTTCGGCGACGAGGCCCGCATCCGCTTGCGACCCAACTACTTCCCCTTCACCGAGCCCAGCGCGGAGCTCGACATCTGGCACCCGACGTTCGTCGGCGGCGCCCGGTGGATCGAGTGGGGAGGCTGCGGCATGATCAACCCGAACGTGCTGCGCGCGGCCGGCATCGACCCGGAGGAGTACTCCGGGTTCGCCTTCGGCATGGGCATCGAGCGCACGCTGATGTTCCGCAACGACGTGAAGGACATGCGCGACATGGTCGAGGGCGACGTCCGCTTCAGCGAGCAGTACGGGATGGTGATCTGATGCGCATTCCGCTGAGCTGGCTGGGCGAGTACGTCGATCTGGAGCCGGGCACGAGCACCGAGTCGGTGCACGCCGCGCTCGTCTCCGTCGGTCTCGAGGAGGAGGACGTCCACCGCTTCGACGTCTCCGGACCCGTCGTGGTCGGGCAGGTGCTCGAGTTCACCCCCGAGCCGCAGAAGAACGGCAAGACCATCAACTGGTGCTCCGTCCGCGTCGCCCCCGAGGGGGAGACGGCAGCCGACGGCGGCGAGGACGTCCGCGGCATCGTCTGCGGCGCGCACAACTTCGTCGCGGGCGACAAGGTCGTGGTCTCTCTTCCCGGTGCTGTTCTGCCCGGCCCGTTCCCCATCTCCGCGCGGAAGACGTACGGTCACGTCTCGGACGGCATGATCGCGTCGAGCCGCGAGCTCGGCCTCGGTGACGACCACGACGGCATCCTGCGCCTGGCGACCCTCGGCATCGATCCCGAGGTCGGCACCGACGCGATCGGACTGCTCGGCCTCGACGACGCGGCGGTCGAGGTCAACGTGACCCCCGATCGCGGCTACGCCTTCTCCCTCCGCGGCATCGCCCGTGAGTACGCGCACGCCACGGGAGCCGCGTTCCGCGACCCCGCCCTCGCGGTCACCGGCGTCGAGCGCTCCGAGCACGCTCCCGTGTTCCCCGTCTCGATCGAGGACGGCGCGCCGATCCGCGGCCGCGACGGCGCCTCGGTCTTCGTGACCCGCGTCGTCCGCGGCGTCGACACCGCGCGTCCCACCCCGCCCTGGATGGTCGCGCGCCTGCGCCTCGCCGGCGTGCGGTCGATCTCGCTCGTGGTCGACATCACCAACTACGTCATGTTCGAGCTCGGCCAGCCCCTGCACGGCTACGACCTCGACACCCTCCAGGGCGGCATCGTCGTGCGGCGTGCGCAGCCGGGGGAGACCCTCGAGACACTCGACGGGCAGACCCGTCGGCTCCACGCGGAGGACCTGGTCATCACCGACGACGGCGGAGCGATCGGTCTCGCCGGCGTCATGGGCGGCGCCCGCACCGAGATCGGCGGGGCGACCCGGGACGTCCTGATCGAGGCTGCGAACTTCGATCCGGTGTCCGTCGCGCGCACCGCCCGCCGGCACAAGCTGCCGAGCGAGGCCTCCCGCCGGTTCGAGCGCGGAGTCGATCCGCTGGTCGCCCCGATCGCCGCGGCCAGGGCCGTGCAGCTGCTCGTCGAGCTCGCCGGCGGCACGGCGGACGAGCTCGGCTCGTCCCTGACGGGCTCGGTCGCGCCGCCCGTCCTCGAGCTGCCCGACGGCTACGTGTCCGCCCTCATCGGGGTCGATTACACGCCGGAGGAGATCCGGAGCTCGCTCGTCGAGATCGGTGCGAGTGTCGAGGCCGGCAGCGCCGGGCTCCTCGTCACTCCGCCGAGCTGGCGTCCCGACCTCACCGACAAGGCGACGCTCGCGGAGGAGGTCGCCCGGATCACCGGGTACGACCGCATCCCGTCGATCCTGCCCGTCGCTCCTCCCGGCCGCGGTCTGACGACCGGGCAGCGCCTGCGCCGGACGATCGCGCAGACGCTCGCCGCCCAGGGGCTCGTCGAGGTGCTCTCGTACCCGTTCCTGTCGCGGTCGATCAACGATCGGCTCGGCTCGCCGACCGGCGATTCGGTGCAGCAGGTCACACTGGCGAACCCGCTCGACGCGACCGCGGCGCAGCTGCGCGTCACGCTGCTGCCCGGCCTCGTGCAGGTCGCCGCGCGCAACCGCTCCCGCGGGCTGACCGATCTGGCCCTCTACGAGACCGGCACCGTGTTCCTCCCCGACGCCGACGCGCCGTTCGGCTCGGCCGAGCTGCCGCGCGGCGCCGAGCGGCCCTCGGCCGAGGTCGAACGGTCTCTCAACGCCGGCATCCCGCCGCAGCCGCTGCACGTCGCCGCGCTGCTGACCGGCGCCGCCGTGGAGCGCCAGCCCGGTGTCGCCCAGCGCGACGTCGACTGGCGCGACGCGCTCGACGTCGTCCGTGCGGTCGGTGCGGCCGCCGGAGTCGAGCTCGAGATCCGCCAGGGCGCCCACGCGGCTCTGCACCCGGGACGCACCGCCGAGGTCCTGCTCGCCGGCGCCGTCGTCGGCTGGGCGGGGGAGTTGCTGCCCTCGCTGGCAGAGGAGCTCGATCTGCCGCGCCGGGTCGCCGTCGTCGAGATCGACCTCGATCCCGTCCTCGCCCGCGCGGGTGGCGTCGTCGTCGCACGTCCGGTCGGGGCCCTGCCCGCCGCGACGCAGGACCTGTCGCTCGTCGTCCCCGTGGAGGTGCCGGCGGGCGAGGTCCGCTCGGCCGTCGCCGAGGGGGCCGGGATGCTGCTGGAGTCGCTGCGACTCGTCGACGACTACCGGGGTGCGGGCCTCGAGCCGGGTACGAAGTCGCTGACCTTCGCCCTGCGCTTCCGCGCCGCCGATCGCACTCTCACCGCCGCCGAGGCGACCGCGTCGAAGGAGAGCGGAGTCGCTCTCGCGGCCGAGCGCTTCGGCGCCCGCCTGCGCGACTGAGGGGTCCGGCCGCCCGTCCCTCGGGGCAGGCGGCCGGACCGATCGCGTCGTCCGCACGGACTAGGCTGTCGGGCATGACTTTTTCCGTGGCGGTGGCCGGTGCGAGCGGATACGCGGGCGGCGAGCTGCTGCGCCTGCTCGCCGATCACCCCGAGTTCGAGGTGCGGACCGTCACGGCGCACGCGAACGCCGGCCAGCCTCTGATCGCTCTCCAGCCGCACCTGCGGTCGCTGCGTCACCTGACGCTGGTCGACACCACGACCGAGAACCTCACCGGTCACGACCTCGTGTTCCTTGCACTGCCGCACGGACGGTCCGGAGAGATCACCGCGACCCTCCCCGAGGACGTGCTCGTGGTGGACTGCGGCGCCGACCACCGGCTGAGCGACGAGCAGGACTGGGCCGACTACTACGGCGGCGAGTTCGCCGGGGCGTGGCCGTACGGACTCCCCGAGCTCCTGATCGGCGGCGGCGGACGCAAGCAGCGCGAGCTCCTCCGGGGCGTGCGGCGGATCGCGGTGCCCGGCTGCAACGTCACGGCCGTCACCCTCGGTCTCGCGCCCGGTGTGCACGCCGGCGTGATCGAGGCCGCGGACCTCGTCTCCGTGCTGGCGGTCGGCCCCTCCGGCGCGGGCAGGACCCTGCGGACGGATCTGCTCGCGAGCGAGCTCCTCGGCTCCGCCCACGCCTACGGGCTCGGCGGCGCCCATCGCCACAACCCAGAGATCCGGCAGAACCTCGCGCTCGCGGGCGCCGGCCCCGTCTCGATCTCCTTCACCCCGGTGCTCGTGCCGATGTCCCGGGGCATCCTCGCCACGTCGACGGCGCGGCTCGCGCCCGGGGTGTCCGCGCACGACGTGCGCGCCGCCTGGGAGGCCGCGTACGCGGACGAGACCTTCGTGCAGCTGCTGCCGGAGGGCGTGTTCCCACGGACGGCCGACGTGGTGGGGGCGAACACCGCCCTGGTCGGCATCGGCGTCGACGAGCGCGCCCGCCGGGTGGTCGCGGTGACCGCGATCGACAACCTCGTGAAGGGCACCGCCGGCGCGGCGATCCAGTCCACCAACATCGCCCTGGGCCTCCCCGAGTCCCTGGGCCTCAGTGTGAACGGAGTCGCCCCGTGAGCGTCACGGCAGCAGCGGGCTTCGAGGCGGCGGGCGTCGTCGCGGGTCTCAAGTCGACCGGAGCCCGCGACATCGCGCTCGTCCGCAACCTCGGCCCGCTGCAGAACGCGGCCGCCGTCTTCACGAGCAACCGGTGCAAGGCGAACCCCGTGCTCTGGAGCGAGCAGGTGATGCGCGACGGAGTCGTGTCCGCGATCGTCCTCAACTCCGGCGGTGCCAACTGCTACACCGGATCGCAGGGCTTCCAGGTGACGCACCGCACGGCCGAGCTCGTCGGCGAGCTGCTCGAGGTCGCGGCTGGTGACGTCCTGGTCTGCTCGACCGGGCTGATCGGCGATCAGCTCGACCTCGCGAAGATCTCCGGCGGAGTGACGGACGCGGCCGCGGTCCTCGCGGGAGCGACCGGCGACGAGGCGGGCGAGGACGCCGCGCGCGCGATCATGACCACCGACACCGTGCCCAAGCAGTCGACGGTCCGCTCGGACGACGGCTGGAGCATCGGCGGCATGGCCAAGGGCGCCGGCATGCTCGCACCGGGCCTCGCGACGATGCTCGTGGTGATCACGACCGACGCCGTCCTCGACTCCGCCGAACTCGACGCGGCGCTGCGATCGGCCACTCGCGTGACCTTCGACCGGCTCGACTCCGACGGCTGCATGTCGACCAACGACACCGTCGCGCTGCTGGCCAGCGGAGCGAGCGCGGTGCGCCCGTCCGTCGACGCGTTCGCCGCCGCCCTCACCGAGGTCTGCCGCGACCTGACGCTCCAGCTGCAGGCCGATGCGGAGGGAGCCGCGCACGACGTGGCCATCCGCGTGCTGAACGCCGCGAGCGAGGACGAGGCCGTGGTCGTCGCCCGCGCCGTGTCCCGCAGCAATCTCTTCAAGGCCGCGATCTTCGGCAACGACCCGAACTGGGGCCGGGTCCTTGCGGCCGTCGGCACGACCGACGCCGAGTTCGACCCCTACGGCATCGACGTCGCGATCAACGGGGTGCAGGTCTGCCGTGCCGGCGAGCCCTTCGAGAGCCGCGACCTGGTGGACCTCGCACCGCGGGCGGTCTCGGTCGACATCGACCTGCACGCGGGAGGGGCCACCGCGACCATCTGGACGAACGATCTCACGCACGACTACGTGCACGAGAACTCGGCCTACTCGAGCTGAGGCGGACATGGACCACGACACGCACACCGAGGCGGAGGGCATCGCCCTGCGCGCCGACGCGGGCGCGAAGGCGGGCACGCTCATCGAGGCGCTGCCCTGGCTGAAGCGCTTCCACGGCCGCACGATGGTGATCAAGTTCGGCGGCAACGCCATGGTGTCGGAGGAACTGCAGCGCGCCTTCGCGCAGGACATCGTCTACCTGCGGTACGCCGGCATCCGGCCGGTCGTCGTGCACGGGGGAGGGCCCCAGATCACGCGGATGCTGGACAGGCTCGGCATCACGAGCGAGTTCCGGGGCGGGTACCGCGTGACGAGCCCCGAGGCGATGGAGGTCGTCCGGATGGTGCTCACCGGGCAGATCAGCCGCGACATCGTCCGCCGGATCAACGAGCACGGACCGCTGGCCGCCGGGATCTCCGGGGAGGACGCCGGGCTGTTCCTCGGCCGCAGGCGCGGTGTCGTCCTCGACGGTGTCGAGCACGACCTGGGGCTCGTGGGGGATGTCGTCGCGGTCGACCCGGCCGCCGTGCTCGCCCAGCTCGAGGCCGGGCGCATCCCGGTGGTGTCGTCGATCGCGCCCGACTCCGACGATCCGACGCAGTCGTTGAACGTCAACGCGGATGCGGCCGCCGCCGCGCTCGCGGTGGCTCTCGGCGCCGAGAAGCTCGTGATCCTGACCGACGTCCCCGGCCTCTACTCCGACTGGCCGAACCGCGACTCCCTCGTCTCGCAGATCTCGTCCGACGAGCTCATCGCCCTGCTGCCCTCCCTCGAGTCGGGCATGATCCCCAAGATGACGGCGTGCCTGGACGCGGTGCAGGGCGGGGTCCCCAAGGCGGCGATCATCGACGGTCGTCTGCCCCACTCCGTGCTCCTCGAGGTGTTCACGAGCGAGGGCGTCGGCACCGAGGTCGTCGCCTCCCCGCCGACGGTCGACCGGGAGCGAACGTCGGGCCGCTGACCTCTCAGCGGCCCCGGCTCCGAGCGCCGATCCATCCGGATCCGCGCACCGACGGCCCCCTCGGCCGGTCCGTTCGCTCAGAAAGGCTCGCCATGTCCTCCGACTCCGTTCTCACCGACTCCCGCACCGACGAGGCGCGCGACCGCTACGCCGCGGCGATGATGCGCACCTTCGCCGCTCCGCTCGCGGTCCTCGAGCGGGGCGAGGGCTGCCGCGTCTGGGACGTCGACGGGCGCGAGTACCTCGACTTCCTCGGCGGGATCGCGGTGAACTCGCTCGGCCACGCCCATCCGGTGTTCGTCGAGGCGGTGGCCCGCCAGGCGGGCGCGATCGCCCACGTCTCCAACTACTTCGCCACCGCGCCGCAGATCTCGCTCGCCGAGAAGCTCCGCGAGCTGAGCGGAGCGGGTGACGCGGGCCGTGTCTACTTCGCGAACTCCGGCACGGAGGCGAACGAGGCCGCGTTCAAGCTCGCGCGGCTGAACGTCCAGGGCGGTCCGCGGCCACGGATCCTCGCTCTGCACGGCGCGTTCCACGGCCGCACCATGGGCGCACTGGCGCTGACGGCCAAGGCGTCCATGCGGGCGCCGTTCGAGCCGATGCCGCCCGGAGTCGAGCACATCGACGCCACGGTCGAGGCGCTCGAGCGGGCGATCGACGGCTCGGTCGCCGCGCTCGTCGTCGAGCCGATCCAGGGGGAGGCGGGGGTCGTCCCGCTCCCGGACGGTTTCCTCCAGCGGGCTCGCGAGCTCACCCTGCAGCACGGCGCGCTCCTGATCGTCGACGAGATCCAGACCGGAGTGGGGCGGACCGGCCACTGGTTCGCCTTCCAGAGCGCCGGGATCGTCCCCGATGCGATCACGCTCGCGAAGGGACTCGGCGGCGGCTTCCCCGTCGGCGCGTTGGTCACCTTCGGTCGAGCGTCCGAGCTGTTCCAGAAGGGGCACCACGGCAGCACCTTCGGCGGCAACCCCCTGGCCACCGCGGTGGCAAGAGCCGTGATCGGCGAGATCGAGCGGGCCGACCTGCTCGACAACGCCCGGCAGCGCGGGGCGCAGATCGGGCGCGCCGTCGACGCCATCGGCTCGCCCCTGATCGGCGGCGTCCGCGGAGCGGGGCTGCTCCTCGGGATCGCCCTGACCGAGCCCGTCGCGGCCGAGCTCGCCGCCGCGGCCCTCGCCGAGGGCCTGATCGTCAACGCGGCGAACGAGACGAGCATCCGCCTCGCGCCTCCCCTCATCATCACCGCCGACGACGTCGACGACTTCGCCGCCCGCTTCGGCCGCGCTCTCGCGGCGATCACCTCCGACCACTCCTCCACCGAAAGCGACCCCCGCCCGTGACCCGCCACTTCCTCCGCGACGACGACATCACCCCCGCCGAGCAGGCCGAGATCCTCGACCTCGCCCTCGAGCTCAAGCGCGACCGGTGGTCGCGCACACCGCTGCAGGGTCCGCAGACCGTCGCCGTGATCTTCGACAAGTCCTCGACGCGCACCCGGGTGTCCTTCGCCGTCGGCATCGCCGACCTCGGCGGGTCGCCGCTGATCATCTCGACGGCGAGCAGCCAGCTCGGCGGCAAGGAGACCGCGTCGGACACCGCGCGCGTCCTCGAGCGGCAGGTGGCCGCGATCGTCTGGCGCACCTACGCGCAGTCCGGACTCGAGGAGATGGCGCGCGGCACACGGGTCCCCGTCGTCAACGCGCTGTCCGACGAGTTCCACCCGTGCCAGCTGCTCGCGGATCTGCTGACCATCCGCGAGCACCGGGGGCGCCTGGCCGGGCTCACCCTGACCTTCTTCGGCGACGGAGCGAGCAACATGGCGCACTCCTACCTGCTCGCGGGTGCGACGGCCGGCATGCACGTGCGCATCGTGTCTCCCGAGAGCTACTCTCCCGACCCCGCCGTGCTGGCCGACGCCCAGCGCATCGCCGCGGGCACGGGCGGCTCGGCGACCACGACGACCGATCCGGCCGAGGGAGCCGCCGGCTCCGACATCGTGATCACCGACACCTGGGTCTCCATGGGCAAGGAGGAGGAGAAGGCGGAGCGCGTCGCGACGTTCGGCGACTACCGGGTCGACGCCGGCACGATGGCCGCCGCCGCCCCCGACGCCCTCTTCCTGCACTGCCTCCCGGCAGACCGCGGCTACGAGGTCACCTCCGAGGTGATCGACGGGCCGCAGAGCGTGATCTGGGACGAGGCCGAGAACCGGCTGCACGCCCAGAAGGCGCTCCTCGTCTGGCTCCTCGAGCGCGCGGACGAGCCCGCCGCCGCTCAGTAGACTCGACAGCCGACCCCGAGGAGAACCATGACGGAACGACCCTCCGCCCGCGCGGGCGAGGCCGGCGCTCTCTGGGGCGGCCGGTTCGCCGGCGGCCCGTCGCCCGAGCTCGCCGCTCTCTCGAAGTCGACGCACTTCGACTGGCAGCTGGCCGCGTACGACCTCGCCGGCTCTCGTGCCCACGCGCGAGCACTCGCGGCCGCGGGCTATCTCGACGACGCCGAGCTGTCCGGAATGCTGGCCGCACTCGAGCGGCTCGGCGCCGCCGTCGCCGAGGGCCGCTTCGTCGCGGAGGACTCGGACGAGGACGTGCACGGCGCGCTCGAGCGGGGTCTGATGCTCGAGGCGGGCCCCGAGCTCGGCGGCAAGCTGCGCGCGGGCCGCTCCCGCAACGACCAGATCGCTACCTTCGTCCGGATGTACCTCCGCGACCACGCCGCGGTCATCGCCGAGCAGGTCGTCCAGCTGATCGACGCGATCGCCGCACAGGCCTCGGCCCACCCCGGCGCGATCATGCCCGGACGCACGCACCTCCAGCACGCGCAGCCCGTGCTGCTCGCGCATCATCTGCTCGCTCACGCGTGGGCGCTGCTGCGCGATCTGGAGCGACTGCGCGACTGGGGCGTCCGCGCGGACGTCTCGCCCTACGGCTCCGGTGCCCTCGCCGGCTCGACGCTCGGTCTCGACGCCGAGGCGGTGGCGCTCGAGCTCGGCTTCGCCGCGAGCGTCCCCAACTCGATCGACGGCACGGCGAGCCGTGACCTCGTCGCCGAGTTCGCCTTCGTCGCCGCGATGATCGGAGTCGACGTCTCGCGGATCGCGGAGGAGATCATCCTCTGGAACACCCGCGAGTTCGCGTTCGTCACCCTCGACGACGGCTACTCGACCGGGTCCTCGATCATGCCGCAGAAGAAGAACCCCGACATCGCCGAGCTCGCGCGCGGCAAGGCGGGCCGTCTGCTCGGCAACCTGACCGGTCTGCTCGCGACGCTCAAGGCGCTGCCGCTCGCGTACAACCGCGACCTCCAGGAGGACAAGGAACCGGTGTTCGACTCGGTCACGACCCTCGAGGTCCTGCTGCCCGCGTTCAGCGGGATGATCGCGACGCTGACCTTCCACACCGAGCGGATGGCGGAGCTCGCTCCGCAGGGCTATTCGCTCGCTACCGATGTCGCCGAGTGGCTGGTCAAGAAGCACGTCCCGTTCCGTGACGCGCATGAGATCACGGGCGAGCTCGTGAAGGCGGCGGAGCAGAGCGGCCTCGGCCTCGAGGAGCTCGACGACGAGGCCCTCTCGGCCGTGTCGCCTCTGCTCACGCCGGACGTGCGCTCCGTGCTCTCCCTCGAGGGCTCCGTCGCGAGTCGTGACGGCGTCGGCGGAACGGCGCCGGACCGGGTCGCGGAGCAGCTCGCCCGGCTGACCGAGCGCGTGCGCGTGGTGCGCTCGTCGCTCCGGGGGGAGCGCTGATGACCCTGCGTCGGGACGAGGACGACGATCAGCGTCCGACGCTGCGCCCCTGGCAGCAGCGCACGCTCGTCGTCGTGGCCTCGGTGATCATCGTGGCCGTCGTCCTCATCACCGTGATGACCGGCCAGAGCTTCTTCTAGAGCGTGCTTCCGCCGATCGACCTGAGCCGCTCCGCGGTGGACGTCGCGCCGGATCTGCTCGGGTGCACCCTCGTGCACCGCACGGGCGAGGGTTCGGTGGCGGTCCGCCTCACGGAGGTCGAGGCGTACCTCGGCGTGGGGGAGGACCCCGGCTCGCACGCCTACCGGCGGCGCACAGACCGGACGGCGCCCATGTTCGGCCCACCCGGCACCGTGTACGCGTACTTCACCTACGGCATGCACACCTGCGTCAACATCGTCTGCGCTCCGGAGGGAACCGCGTCCGCCGTGCTCCTGCGCGCGGGCGAGATCGTGGAGGGAGTCGCGCTCGCGAGATCGCGGCGGGGCACCGCGACCGATCGGGATCTCGCGCGAGGACCGGCACGACTCGCGCAGGCGCTCGGGGTCCTGCTCTCGGAGTCGGGCGATCCCCTCGAGGCGTCGTTCGAGCTGCGGCCGCGATCCGGTCCGGTGAGGGTGCTGGCCACGCCGCGGACGGGGGTGGCGGGACCCGGAGGCGGCCCCGAGTTCCCGTGGCGGTTCTCGATCCCCGAGGAGCCGACGGTCTCGCCGTACCGGCCCGCTGTGCCGCGTCGGCGACCGGGTGGAACTCAGCCCGCCAGGTAGATCCGCCCCAGAATGCCCAGGGCCGCCGCCCAGGCCAGGCTCGCGAGAGTGCCGATGATGAACCGCTCGCGCGCCTCCGGTGAGGCGAGCTCGCTGAACCGCCCGACGCCCTTCACGGCGACCACGACGGCCACCCCCTCGGGGATGCCGCTCATCAGGGCGCCCGCGGTGGCGAGGCGCTCGAGAAGACCGATGGTGGTGCCTCCGCGCAGGACCTCGATGGGCTGGCCGATGGCGGTCGGAGCAGCGGTCGCCGGGCGCGGGGCGGCGATCATGATGCCGCCGTGGACGCCCGCCCGCGCATCGGCGGTCGCGAGATCGAGGGTCAGCAGCACGGCGGGTCCGCCCCCGAGGATTGCGAGGGAGAAGGCGAGAGTGGCGACGAGGAGTGCGACGGGCGCGGGGGCTGCCACTGCGCCCAGTCCCGTCAGCAGGAACGCCGCGGCGACTCCGCCGAGGGGGATCCACGCGAGAGCGGGTCGTCGCAGCCGCAGGGCGAGGATGGTTCCGACGAGCGCCGCGACGAGGACGAGGACGACCCCGGTCGTGGCGGCGGTCTGCACCGTGGCGGCCACGGTGTCGCTCAGTGCTGTGCGGGGCGGGATCATCGCTCGGTCCTTCCGTCGGTGGGGTCGAGCGTACGGTCGACCACCGTCAGCAGCCGGACGAGGGCGTCGGCGGCGGGTCCGTCGACCCGAGCGCTCGCCGCGCGGACCCGGAGGCTCACCGCCTGCGGAGTCACGGAGAGCTGTGCGGCGGCCTCCTTCTGGCTCCGCCCGGCTGCGAGGAGGTCGATGATCTCCCATCCGGCGTCCGATCGCGCATCGCGCAGGTGCAGCAGCGGATCGAAGAGCGCTTGGGCGTCGGGGACCGAGGGGAACGCCCCGCCTCTCGCGTCCGGATCGAGCGCGAAGCGCGCTGGCCTGCTCTTGGCGCTCTCGACCGCGCGCCGGGCCGCGAAGAAAGCGTCGCCGGTCGCGGCTCTGATGGTGCGGGGGAGGGGGCGCTCGACGGGGCCGATCCCCAGGCCGATGCTCCAGTGGCCGCTGCGGTGGAGCGCGAGCACGAGGGGGACGACCGCGCTCGCCGATTCGAGGACGCACTGGAACTCGTCGCCGGCGGTGCGCTCCGGAGGCAGCACCAGGTCGTCGGGTCTGTCGGCGGTCAGTCGCGCGATCGCGTCGTCGACGCGGTCGGCGTCGTGGCGGCTGTCGCGCTGGTCGGCGGTGATGACGAACATGAGGGCCTCCGTGATCAAGTATCCACACTTGATTCGGCGGGATCAAGCCTCCGCGCTTGATCCGGCCCGCGGTCGGCGTCCGACCGACGGTACCCTTGACCGGTGATCGATCAGGCACCCACCGGCTCCGCTTCGCATCCCCTGCTGGACCCGAGCTTCGACAACGTCTGGGACGAGATCGTCTGGCGCGGCTCGGTGCACGTCTCGACGGATCGGGAGGCGCTCCGGGAGCTGCTCGCCGGCGACCCGATCACCTACTACTGCGGTTTCGATCCCACAGCGCCGAGCCTGCACCTGGGCAACCTCGTGCAGCTGATCCTGATGAGGCGCTTCCAGCTCGCGGGGCACCGACCGCTCGGTCTCGTCGGCGGGTCCACGGGGCTGATCGGAGACCCCCGCCCGACGGCGGAGCGGACGCTCAACACCCGGGAGACCGTGTCCGAGTGGGTCGAGAAGCTCCAGCGGCAGGTGTCCCGGTTCCTCTCGACCGACGGGGACAACGCGCTGCGCCTGGTCAACAACCTGGACTGGACGGCACCGCTCTCGGCCATCGACTTCCTGCGCGAGATCGGGAAGCACTTCCGGGTCGGCACGATGATCAAGAAGGACGCCGTCAGTGCGCGCCTCAACTCGGACGCCGGCATCAGCTACACCGAATTCAGCTACCAGATCCTGCAGGGCCTGGACTTCCTCGAGCTCCACCGCCAGTACGGCTGCGTCCTGCAGACCGGCGGGAGCGACCAGTGGGGCAACCTGACGAGCGGCACCGATCTGATCCACCGCACCGACGGGGTCTCGGTGCACGCGATCGGCACTCCGCTGGTGATGAACTCCGACGGTACGAAGTTCGGGAAGAGCGAGGGGAACGCCGTCTGGCTCGATCCCGAGCTGACGAGCCCGTTCGCGTTCCACCAGTTCTGGCTCAACGTCGACGACAGCGACGTCGTCGACCGGCTCAAGGTGTTCACGTTCCTCCCCAGGACCGAGATCGAGCGCCTCGCCGAGGCGACCGCGACCGCCCCGTTCAAGCGGGAGGCGCAGCGCGCGCTCGCGTGGGAGGTCACGTCGCTCGTGCACGGCGAGGACGTCACGCGTGCGGTCGAGGCCGCCGCCTCCGCCCTGTTCGGTCGCGGCTCGCTCGACGGGATCGACGCCGGGATCCTCCGGGGCGCGCTCGCCGCCGTGCGCACCATCGAAGCGGACGCCTCCACGCCCGTGATCCAGGCGGTCGTCGAGGCGGGACTCGCGACGAGTCTCGGCGAGGCGCGTCGAGGCATCGCCCAGGGGGGCATCTCCGTGAACAACATTGTGGTGACCCAGGACTCCACCCTGCTGGGCGACCTCCCGCTGATCGACGGGATCGCCGTGCTGCGCCGCGGCAAGAAGAGCTTCGCCGGCGCGTTCGTCGCACCGGAGGCGTGAGGCGACACGCCCGGGTTGCGGGCGATTTGCGGCCCTGCGAAACATCGACGTAATGTAACTCCTCGTCACCCCAAAGGAGCGGCGAGCGAGAGTCGGACGCAGAGCGTCGAGACCAGTTCGTCGGCCTCAAGCGGGGACCATCCCCTCACTCCGGGGCCTGTTAGAGATTCGTCTCTTGAGGGCTGAGGATCGTGAGCGTAAGATGTACAGCCTCTGCAGGACTTCGGTCCCGGCTTCGAAGCGACATCACCACCGGCAACGGCGGCGACGAGCGGATGAAGGCTTCGGAAGGCGATCGTGACAATCGTCGTGCTCCTCGTGGACACGGCAGTCGGATCGAGAACTCCCGGCCGCCGACATCACGAAGAAGCCGATTTGACACGGCCTGCGGATGTGCTAAGTTAGTCGAGTTGCCACGGGGGCGATCGGAACTGCGGTTCTGATAAGCCTAACCGGTCTCGGCACAGGAAACAAATCGAAGGCCTTCGGGTCGTCGCGAATACTTCGATCACTCTCGTTGTGAAGCTCCTTTGTGGGGTGGAGGCGGGGTGTGTCCGATTCTTGAGAACTCAACAGCGTGCACTATGTTCAATGCCAATTTTATAAACCTCGGCCGGGTTTTGTGATCCGGTTGGGATTCCTTTGGAAATTGATGTCAGTAATGATGTCTTATTTGCTAGAGGTCAAACTTGACTTCCTTCTCTTCGGGGTTGGAGTCGTAATTTTTTTACGGAGAGTT
>NZ_CAKLAV010000003.1:0-189519 GCF_920939495.1 Rathayibacter sp. Leaf248
ACTGCAGGGGGGACCCTGTGGGAGAGTAGGACACCGCCGGACACCATTCACGATGGCCACCCAGAAATGGGTGGCCATCGCTGTTTAACCCACCACCCGCACCACCAGGCCCTGCACACGCAGAAGAGCCGGGGCTAGGGTGGACGGGTTGACGGCTTCGAGCCGTCCGCCGCCTAGAGCGGTCCAACTCCACAGCGCACGATCACGACAGGCGAGGAACGCATGGACGACAGAGCACCCGACGGCGACGACCGGGGAGCCGGCAAGCGCGACCAGCGGTCGGATCGTGCGGGAGGAGCGGATCGCTCCTCCGCACCGCGCAGCAGCGGGCGCGATGACCGTCCGCGCGGCAACGGGGAGTCCCGACCGCGGCGCGAGGGCGACTTCCGCCCACGGACGGATGGTCCGTCGCGCCCCCGCGCGGACGGTGGTGCTCGTCCTTCGCGGGACGGCGACTCCCGTCCGCGTCGCGAGGGCGACTCCCGTCCGCGCTCCAACGGGGAGTCGCGTCCTCGTCGTGAGGGTGACTTCCGTCCCCGTACTGATGGTGATTCGCGTCCGCGTCGCGATGGTGACTCGCGTCCTCGTCGTGAGGGCGACTTCCGTCCGCGTACTGATGGTGACTCTCGTCCGCGTCGCGATGGTGACTCACGTCCTCGTCGTGAGGGCGACTTCCGTCCGCGTACGGATGGTGACTCGCGTCCTCGTCGGGAGGGCGACTTCCGTCCGCGTACCGATGGTGACTCTCGTCCTCGTCGCGATGGGGACGCGCGTCCTCGTCGTGAGGGCGACTTCCGTCCGCGTACTGATGCGGATTCGCGTCCTCGGCGTGAGGGGGACTCCGGTCCGCGTCGGGAGGGTGGGTTCCGTCCTCGCACCGACGGCGACTCGCGTCCGCGGCGTGACGGGGACTCGCGGGGAGGACGCGACGGCGGTCGCTCGTTCTCGGACGACCGGCGGGGTGGCGGCGACCGTCAGGGCGGCCGCGGGTTCGCCGGCCGCGGGGCGCCGCGCGAGGAGCCGGAGATCACGGAGGAGGAGCGGGAGCGCCGCTCCCTCCAATCGGTCCGGCCGCGCCACGACGATCCCGAGCTGCCCGACGACGTGCAGGCGAGGGATCTCGACAAGGTCGCCCGCAACGAGCTCAAGACGCTGACCAAGGAGAACGCCGACTGGGTCGCGATGCACCTGGTGATGGCGGGCCGGCTCCTCGAGGAGGATCCCGAGCTCGCGCACCGGCACGTGCTCTCGGCTGCTCGGCGCGCGGGTCGCATCGCCGTCGTGCGCGAGTCTCTCGCGATCTCGGCGTACGCGATCGGCGACTTCGCTCTGGCGCTGCGGGAGCTGCGCACGTACCGCCGCATCTCCGGCTCGGACGAGCAGGTCCCTCTGATGGTCGACAGCGAACGCGGTGTGGGGCGCCCCGACAAGGCGCTCGAGCTCGGACGCTCGATCGACCGCAGTGCGCTGAGCGTCGGGGCGCAGGTCTCGCTCGCCATCGCGATGTCGGGAGCGCGCCTCGACCTCGGTCAGACCGAGCTGGCCTTGATGGAGCTCGAGATCCCGCAGCTCGATCCGAACAAGGCGTTCTCGTACAGCCCGGACCTCTTCGCCGCGTACGCGGCCGTGCTCGAGGAGCTCGGGCGCACCGAGGAGGCCGCTCAGTGGCAGCGGCGCGCGGATGTCGCCGCACGAGCAGTCTTCGCGGCCGAGGGTGGTGGCGACGACGAGACGATCGAGGTGGTCGAGGAGGAGGGCGAGGCCTTCGCGGTCCGTCAGGGCGACGACGCTCCCTCCGCAGCCGTCGACGACGAGTCGGAGAGTGCTGACTCGTCGGACGACTCCGATGGAGACGACGAGGACGACGAAGACGATCTGGACGAGCCGAGCGAGGCGGACGAGCCGATCGAACTCGACGACCCCGCCGATCCGGACGCCGCTCTCGATCAGGACGTCACCGACGTCGAGCTCGACGGCCCCGCACTCGACCCGGTCCACTCCGACTCCGATCACACCGACGCCGCGGCCGACACCGCTCCCGACGCCGAGCCGACCGACCTCGCCGCCCCCGCCACCACCGACCCCGACGAGGAGCCCCGTGTTCAGAACCCCGAAGACTGACCCGTCCCCGCTCGACGGCCGCGACGCGGTTCTCGCCGACCTCGACGGAGTCGTCTACAAGGGCGCCGACGCGATCCCCTTCGCCGTCGACAGTCTGAACAAAGCCGGCGAGACGCTCCGTGTCGGGTACATCACGAACAACGCGTCCCGCACCGACGCCTCCGTCGCGGCGCACCTGTCCGACCTCGGGCTCGTCGTCGCACCGGAGGACGTCGTCACGTCGCCGCAGGCGGCGGTCGTGCTGCTGGCGGGCCTGGTGCCGGCGGGCTCGACGATCCTCGTCGTCGGCGGGGAGGGGCTGACGACGGAGGTGGAGCGGGCCGGGTTCCGGCTCACCCGCAGCGCCGACGACTCCCCGGCCGCGGTGATCCAGGGCTTCGCGCCCACGGTCGGCTGGGAGCAGCTCGCAGAGGCCTCGTTCGCCCTGCACGCCGGGATCCCGTGGGTCGCGACGAACACCGACTGGACGATCCCCGTCGCGCGGGGCATCGCTCCGGGCAACGGCACGCTCGTCTCAGCGGTGCACACCGCGGTGGGCCGGCTGCCCGTGGTCGCCGGCAAGCCCGAGCGCGCTATCTTCGATGCGGCGACGGCGCGGTTCGGCTCGTCGAATCCGCTGTTCCTCGGCGACCGGCTCGACACCGACATCAAGGGTGCCAACGCCGCCGGGATGGAGAGCGCGCACGTGCTCACGGGGATCGACCGGGCGAAGCAGCTGCTCGCGGCCGACGCGACGCTGCGCCCGACCTACATCCTGGGCGACCTGCGCGAGCTGCACCTCCCGTACCCGGCGACGACGATCGCGCGGAACGGGACTCATTCGGTGCGCTCCGCCAAGGTGCGCCTCGAGGGTGACTCCGTTGTGATCATCGATGCGGGCGACGACGAGCTGGACCTCCTCCGAGCCGCGTGCTCCGTCATCTGGAGCTCCGGCCGGGCGATCTACGGACTCGAGGTCCCGGAGTCGCTCTACAGCTGATCGCCGGCGGTGGACTCCTCGGCACGGAGGAGTCCACCGAGGCGGATCGCGAGCAGCACTGCGAGCAGGGCGATGACGGCTCCGTAGGCGAACGTCGCCGTGAAAACGACCGAGCCCGCGCCGATGAGGCCGGTCACGGCGGCGGCGAGGAGGCCGGTCAGCGCGAGCGAGACGGACGCTCCTCCTGAATCGGAGATCTGCAGGGCCGAGCTGTTGAAGCCTTCGCGTCCGGGTGCGGATCGGGCGAGCGTCAGCGTCCCCATCCGGGGGAACATCGTGCCCATGCCGCCCCCCGCGGCGAACCAGCCGACGGCGGCGAGGTACGGCGGGAGCGCGAGCGCCGACGTGAGCAGCACGATCAGCACGCCGACCAGCAGGAGCGACGTGCCCCGACGCATGGCGCCCGCGTGGGTGAGCCGTGTTCCGGGCCGCCCCTGCAGGTTCGAGCCGAGCGCCCACGAGACGGCGCCGGCGGTGAGGACCGCCCCGGCCAGCCACGGCGGCAGGCCGTACTGCTCCGACAGCAGCAGCGGCAGATAGACCTCGGTGCCGAAGAATGCGGCCGCGACGGCTCCGCGCAGGAGGATCGTGGACGGCAGAACGCCCCGTGCGCGCAGGGTGCCCGGGGGCAGGAGCGCGCGCACGGCGAGGACGACGACCACGATCGCCGCGACGGCGAGCACGCCGGCCGCGTCGGGAGCGATCTCGGCGCTGGTGCTCAGCACCACCACTCCGCCCGCCACGATCACCGCGCGGACGATGCGGACCACGGCCCCGCGATCGAACGGCCGCCGCTCCTGCCGCTCGAGCGCGCGCAGGGTCGGCGCCACGATCGCACTCGCGACGGCCACCAGCAGGACCACCCCGAGGAACACCCAGTGCCAGCTCGCGAGCTCGGCGACGACGCCGGCCGCGAACGGCCCGATGAGGGACGGCACCACCCAGGCCGCGGCGAAGGCGCCGAAGATCCGCGAATGCAGCTCCGCCGGGAAGACCCGCGCGACCAGGACGTAGAGGGTGACGGTGATGCCTCCGCTGCCGAGCCCCTGCAGCAGGCGCGCGGCCACGAACACCTCCATCGAGCCGGCGAGACCGGCGGCCACGAGCCCGAGGGTGAAGAGCAGGATCGCCGTGACCAGCGCCGGGGTCGGTCCACGTCGATCCGCCGAGGACCCCGCGGTGACCATGCCGACGATGCTCGCGGCGAGCGTCGCGGCGAAGGCCAGCGGGTAGAGATCGCGTCCATCGAGGTCGGCGCTGACGATCGGCATGATCGTCGTCACGGCCAGCGCCTCGAAGGCGCAGAGGAAGACCAGGCTCGTCGTGCCGACCGTGGTCAGGAGGTAGGGCGCGGAGGTGATGCCGCGGCGATCGACTGCACGCACCCGCTCCACACTACGCCGGGCGCGGGCGCTCAGCGGTAGACGGCCCAGTCGTCCTTGGCGAGGACGGTGGGTGTGCCGTCGACCTCGACGAGCCAGCCGGCGTCGTCGCGCTCGAGGTAGCGGCCCTGCAGGATCTCGGGGGCCCAGCCGCCGTCGCGAGACGAGACCCAGCGCACGAAGCGCACCGTTCCTCCGCGGCGGAAGAGTGTGCCGTTGTGGTCGCTCATGTCTGCACTGCTCTCGCTCGGGACGGGTCGAGCTCCGTGGTCGGCTCGGGGACGAGGTGGAGCCCGCGGCGCCCGTTGGCGGCGGCCGAGAGCTCGCGCAGCCAGTGCGCATTGACCTCGGAGCCGACGGGAGCGTCGTACTCGTACTGCAGCGGGATCGCGGGATGCAGCCACAACTCGCTGTGCCTGCCGTCGGCGTCCGCGTCGATCGACAGCACGAAGGCCTCGCTGCGGCGGAGTTTCGCGGTGATCACGAGCTGCAGGTGAGCGAGCGCGCGGTCGTCGAACGGATGCGCGCTCGGCGGCGTTCCGTACAGCAGACGACCCATCACGCTGCCTTCCTCATCCGGGCGCACGGGGAGGGATCCCGCAGCGTCTCTGCAGGACTCTAGGTACTTGCTAAGTCGGTTAGCTAATCAATACTGGGCCCAGTGCGCTTTCGGTACAGAAGCCCCGGACGTGGGTCCGAGGTGGTTCGATGGAGCCCGCGAGTACCCGCCCGGGGCGCCTGCCTCGTCCCAGGAAGGCGCACACCCATGGACGTCCGTCCCGATCTCTTCGCCCTGCTCACCCGGCTCCGCTCGGCCGAGCGCGAGTACGACGGACGCGTCGAGTCGAGGCTGGGCATCGGCACCACGGACCTCGCGGCTCTGCGCCTGATCGGGATCGGCGCCGATCGCGACGAGGTGGTCCGCGCGGTCGACCTCGCCGCCGCGATCCGTATCACCACCGCCGCGGTCTCGCTGATGATCGACCGTCTCGTGCGCGCCGGCTACGTCGACCGCGTGGCGGACCCCTCCGACGGCCGTGGCCGGATCCTGTGCCTGACCGAGAGCGCGCAGGCGGCGATCCGCGGCACCGACGAGCCGACCTACGGAGCGATCCGCCTGCTCTCGGCGGGCATCCCCGACGCCGAGGCGGTGCGGTTCGCCGCGCTGCTCACCGGTGTCAGTGACATCCTCGAGGGCCACCCGCCGCCCCTGGCCGCCGCCTGATCCGTCGGCCGCGGTCTCAGCGCTGCAGCGTGGCGCTGGGGTACTCGCCGAACCGCGCGAGGTAGGCCGAGCTGAAGCGGCCGGGATTGCCGAAGCCCCACGCGTGGGCGATCGCGGTGACGCTCGCGATGCGCGGATCCGCCGCCGCCAGCTCGGCGTGCGCGGCGTCGAGCCGCACCGTGCGGATGTAGGCGATGGGCCGCACCCCGAGCACCCGCTGGAACGCGGACTGCAGGCCGCGCACGCTCAGCCCGGCGACGACGGCGACCTCGGTGGGGCCGATCGGCTCCGACGCGTGCGCGTGGATGAACTCGACCGCCCGACGCAGGCGGGCGTTGCGCGGGAGCAGCAGCTCGGGCGGCGCGACGGCGGCCTCCGGCGGATAGAGCTCGAGCAGCGCCGTGATGGTGCCGCGCGTCAGCTCGTCCCAGAGGAGGTGGCTGACGCGCTCGCTGCGCAGAGCCTGCGCCGAGGCCGACACCGCGGAGCGCCAGTGCTGGACCGCCTGCTCGGTCGGGACGACGCGGTGATCGAAGCGGAGCGGCCCCAGCAGGCCCTGCTCGGCGGCGACCTTCTCGACGGACGCGCGGCCGAGGTGCACCAGCTTCTGCTCGTAGTCGACGTACTCGAAGCCGAACGCGCGGCCGACGGGGAACAGCTGCGGCCGGCCGGGCACCATCGCGAGCGGCTCCGAGCCGTCGTCGACCGTGGCGCGCCCGCCGACGATCCACTGCACGACGACCTCGTCCGTCACTCCGACCGCGCCGCGGAGCTCGCCGGTCATGCGCGAGGTGCGCAGCGTCATGGCGGCGTCGCCGAGGGCGGCGTACCGGTACGAGAAGGCGCTCTCGCTGGGCAGCGCCGACCACTCGTCGCCGTTGTAGAGGGTGGCGAGGCGGTGGCGGGCCTCGTCGGGGTCGCCGCCGCCGGTGTCCAGCCGGACGCGGGTGCGCTCGTCGTTCACGGGTCGTTCCGAACGGTCGTCAGCGGGTCAGGCGCTCGATGAGCTCGCGGTAGCGGGCAGCGGTCCGCTCGACGATCTCGTGGGGGAGTCTCGGCGGGAGGCCCTGGCCGTCCCAGTTGTCGCTCAGCCAGTCGCGCACGATCTGCTTGTCGAAGGACTGGCCGCGGATCCCGGCGTCGTAGGCGTCGGCGTCCCAGTAGCGGGAGGAGTCGCTCGTCAGGACCTCGTCGCCCAGCGTCACGATGCCGTCACCGTCGACGCCGAACTCGAACTTGGTGTCGGCCAGGATCACTCCGCGCGCCAGGGCGATCGTCGCCGCCTCCTGGTACACGTGCAGCGAGAGGGTGCGCAGCGCCTCCGCCGCTTCCTCGCCGACGATCTCGACGGTGCGCTCGAAGGTGATGTTCTCGTCGTGCTGACCCTGCGGGGCCTTCCAGGCGGGCGTGTAGATCGGCTCGGGCAGGGCGTCGCCGTCGGACAGGCCCTCGGGGAGCTCGACTCCGCAGACGGTGCCGCTCGCGCGGTACTCCTTCCACCCGCTGCCCGAGAGGTAGCCGCGCACGACGCACTCGATCGGGAACATGTCGAGAGTGGTGACGAGCATGGCGCGGCGGGCGACCGGCTCGGGGATCTCGCCGCGGACGAGGTGGTTCGGGACGTCCCGGAGCCGGTGGAACCACCAGAGGGAGAGCTCGGTGAGCAGCTCGCCCTTGCCCGGGATGCCCGGCTCGAGGACGTGGTCGTAGGCGCTGACGCGGTCGCTCGCCACGACGAGCATGCGGTCGGCTCCGAGCACCGGGTCGGCGTCGATCGGGGTGTAGAGGTCGCGGACCTTGCCCGAGTAGGCGTGCTGCCAGCCGGGCAGGGGGATCGAGGAGTCGAAGGAGACGGTCACCGCACCATTCTCCCGGTTTCCGGCGGCGGAGAGGAGCGCTCTCTCGGAACCGAGGCGCTGTCAACCACCGGCGCTCGACGGGGGTGCGCGCCTACCGTCGAAGACATGACTTCCGAGAGCACTGCAGACCAGTACACGTTCCAGGACCCGACGAAGATGTACTCCGAGATCGACACGGAGGAGCAGTACCAGGAGGGCGCCGGCCTGGACTCGAAGATGGACGACCTCGCCGACCGCGGCGAGTCGACCTACCGCGGCTCCGGCCGCTTGACCGGCCGCAAGGCGCTCGTGACCGGCGGCGACTCCGGCATCGGCGCGGCCGTCGCGATCGCCTACGCCCGCGAGGGCGCCGACGTGGCGATCGTCTACCTCCCCGAGGAGGAGAGCGACGCGAAGAAGGTCGTCGCGCTGATCGAGGAGGCGGGCCGGAAGGCCGTCGCGATCCCCGGCGACATCACCGACCACGACTTCGCCGTCGGCGCAGTGGCCACGGCGGTCGAGGGCCTCGGCGGCCTCGACATCCTCGTCAACAACGCGGGCAAGCAGCAGTTCGTCGAGGACTTCCTCGAGCTCTCGGACGAGCAGTTCGACGAGACCTTCAAGACGAACGTCTACGCCATGTTCTGGATGACGAAGGCGGCCCTGCCGCACCTCGCTCCCGGCTCCGCGATCATCAGCACCTCGTCGATCCAGGCCTACCAGCCGTCGCCGACGCTGGTCGACTACGCCAGCACCAAGGCCACGATCAACACCTTCTCGAAGGCGCTCTCGCAGCAGCTCGCACCCAAGGGCATCCGCGTGAACGTCGTCGCACCGGGCCCGATCTGGACGCCGCTGCAGACCGCGGGCGGCCAGCCGCCCGAGAAGCTGCCCGAGGTCGGTTCGCAGACCCCGCTCGGACGCTGGGGCCAGCCGGCGGAGCTCGCCCCCGCCTACGTGTTCCTCGCGTCGCCCGAGTCGAGCTACGTGGTCGGCGAGACGCTGCACGTCAACGGCGGCATGCCGACTCCGTGATCGCGCTGTAACACTCGACAGCGCTGAAGGCCCGGCGGGCACCCGGGGACCACGGTCCTCCGGGTGCTTGCTGGGTCTTCGCTTTTGGTTGTCGTAACAATCGCTCCGGAGAAGGCGAACTGCGCAAGGCTTTCCCCATGACCGATTCCCTGCCGATCCTCGACCTCTCCCGCCTCGACCAGGGCGAGGAGGAGGCCGCCGCCTTCCGCCGCGACCTGCGCGAGACCACGCACGACGTGGGCTTCTTCTACCTCGTCGGTCACGGCGTGCCGCAGGAGCTCCTCGACGACGTCGTCGCCGTCTCCCGTCGCTTCTTCGACCTGCCGGAGGAGGACAAGCTCGCCATCGAGAACACGGCCAGCCCGCAGTTCCGCGGCTACACCCGCTTCGGCGCCGAGCTCACCAACGGCGACGTCGACTACCGCGAGCAGGTCGACATCGGCATCGAGCGCGAGGTCGTCCCGGCCGGCCCCGACGTGCCCGACTACCAGCGCCTCGAGGGCCCGAACCTGTGGCCCGAGGCCCTGCCCGAGTTCCGCACCCTTTTCGAGCGCTGGCACGCGGAGCTCGCAGCCGTCGCGATCCGCCTGCTGCGCACCTGGGCCGTCGCCCTCGACGCCCCGGCCGACGTCTTCGACGAGGCCTTCGCAGAGAAGGCGTTCCCCCTGGTCAAGGTCGTCCGCTACCCCGGCACCTCCGACCCGGAGCCCAAGCAGGGCGTCGGCGCGCACCGCGACGGCGGCGTGCTGACCCTGCTGCTGGTCGAGCCCGGCAAGGGCGGCCTGCAGGTCGAGCACGACGGCGAGTGGATCGAGGCGCCCGCGCTGCCCGGCGCGTTCGTCGTCAACATCGGCGAGATGCTGGAGCTCGCGACCGGCGGCTACCTCAAGGCCACGCTGCACCGCGTGATCTCGCCGCTGATCGGCACCGACCGCATCTCGATCCCCTACTTCTTCAACCCCTCGCTCGACTCGACCATGCCGTCGCTGCCGCTGCCCGAGGAGCTCAAGTCGGGCCTGTCGGTCGACCCGACCAACAGCCCGATCCTCGAGACGTACGGCGAGAACGCGCTGCGCTACCGCCTGCGCGCGCACCCGAACGTGGCCGAGGTGCACCACGCCGATCTGCTGGCGCCGACGAGCTGACGCTCGGCTGATCCGGGACGGGGCGTCCCTCCTCCGCTGCGTGCGGGGCGAGGGGCGCCCCGTTCGTCGTCTCCGGACGCCGGAGCGCTCGCCGTTGGACGGAATCCGCTGCTCCTGCGGAAGGAGAGCAGCGGGAAGTGTCCAACGGCGACGCAGGAGTCACCCGGCCGGGTCGCGACGAGGGCTCAGAGCCAGAGCACCACGTGCCGGCCCGCGATCGGCTCGACGGCGACCGGGGTGTCGTAGAGCGCCTCGAGATGCGGCGCCGTCAGCACCTCGGCCACCGGGCCGTGGTGCACCACGCGGCCGTCGCGGATCGCGACGATGTCGTCGGCGAACTGCGCGGCGACGTTGATGTCGTGCAGGACCACGACCACGGTCATCCGCCTCTCGTCGGCGAGACGGCGCAGCAGCTTCATCAGCACGACGCCGTGGCGCGGATCGAGGTTGTTGAGCGGCTCGTCGAGGAGGAGGTGGTCGGTGTCCTGCGCGAGGGCCATCGCGACGAACGCTCGCTGGCGCTGGCCTCCCGAGAGCTCGTCGAGATAGCGCTCGCGGACGGCGCCGAGGTCGAGGGCGTCGATCGCGGCGTCGACGAGGGCGCGGTCCTCGGGGGTGCGGCCCGTTCCTCCGTGCGGGAAGCGGCCGTAGGCGACGAGGTCGTCGACGCTCAGGCGGATCGCGAAGTGGTTGTCCTGGCGGAGGATCGCCAGGCGCTTCGCGATGTCGCGGGAGCGGGTGGTCGCGACGTCCAGGTCGTCGACGGCGACGGATCCGCTCTCGGCCTTGAGCAGGCGGCCGATGGTGGAGAGCAGCGTCGACTTGCCGGAGCCGTTGGGCCCGATGATCGCGGTGAGGCCGGTGCCGAGTTCGAGCGAGACGTCGTCGACGGCGAGGGTGCGGCCGTGGCGGGTGGTGACGGAGGTGGTGCGGATCATGTCAACGAGCCCTTCCGGTGAGCACGAGCAGGATGAAGAGGACGCCGCCGACGAACTCGATGACGACGGGCAGCTCGGTACCGAAACCGAGCACCCGGTCGAGGACGAGCTGCCCGCCGACCAGCGCGACGACTCCGATCGCCACCGCTGCGGGGATGCTGCGCGCGTGCCGGTGGCCGACCGCTCCGTAGGCGACGTTCGCGACGATGAGCCCGAAGAAGGTGACGGGACCGACGAGTGCGGTCGACGCGGCGACCATGAGGGCGATCGCGACGATCGTGTGCAGCACGACCCGGCGGTGCTCGACTCCGAGCGACACCGCGGTCGCCTCGCCGAGAGCGAGCACGTCGAGGGAGCGGCGGATCGGCCACAGCGACGCGATCGCGGCGACGACCACGAGGCCGGTCGGCAGGAGCAGCTCGCGGTCGACCGAGGTGAAGCTCGCGAAGGTCAGGTTCTGCACGATCGCGAAGGTGTCCGGATCGAGGAGCCGCTGGAGGAACGACGTGACCGACCGCAGCAGCACGCCGAGCACCAGGCCCGCGAGCACGATCACGTGCAGGTCGAGCCTGCGGCGCACGAACAGCCAGGAGTAGAGGGCGACGACGACGCCGGCCATCAGCAGGAGCTCCACCAGCCACGACGCGAGAGGCGGAGCGGCGACGAGGATCGTGGGGCCGATCACGAACGCGCTCACGACCTGGATCATCAGGAAGACGGCGTCGAAGCCCATGATGCCGGGTGTCAGGATGCGGTTGGCCGTGACGGTCTGGAACAGGACGGTCGCGACTCCGATCGCCGCCGCCGCTATGACCATGCCGAGCACGGTGCGGCCGCGGAGGCCCAGCGCGTACTCCCACTTCCCGGGCAGGTCGGTGAGCAGGTAGAGCGCGACCGCGAGGGCGGCGGCGCCCGTCAGCAGGGCGAGGCGGACGGAGGGGGAGCGCAACGCGATCACGGGGCGACGCTCCGTCTGCGGCGGCGCGCGATGTCGGCCGGGCCGATGAGCAGGCGGAGGAACACGACTCCGCCGACGACGCCCATCACGAGCGAGATCGGCAGCTCGAAGGGGAAGCGGACGGTGCGGCCGATGAGGTCGCAGAGCAGGACCAGCGCGGCCCCGAGCAGAGCGACGAGCGGGACGGAGCGGCGCATGCTGTCGCCGACCATCCGGCTGACGAGGTTGGGGACGATGAGGCCGAGGAACGGGAGCGCGCCCGTGACCACGATCATCACTCCGGTGACCGCGGCGATGATGACGACGCCGGTGAGCATGACCGCCCGGGTGTCGAGGCCGAGACCGCGGGCGGTGTCCTCGCCGAGGGCGGCGACGGTGAAGCGGTCCGCCGCGATCCAGGCGACCGCCGCGGCGGCTGCGGCGACCCAGAGCATCTCGTAGCGGCCGCGGAGGATGCCCGAGAAGTCGCCGATGCCCCAGTTGAGCAGCTCCTGCAGCGTG
Organism: Rathayibacter sp. Leaf248; assembly: GCF_920939495.1. NCBI lineage: Bacteria > Bacillati > Actinomycetota > Actinomycetes > Micrococcales > Microbacteriaceae > Rathayibacter > Rathayibacter sp. Leaf248. The sequence goes on from NZ_CAKLAV010000003.1 coordinate 12,123, forward strand.
TCGGTGCGGTAGGCGATGAACGCGGCGACGGCGCCGATCACTCCGCCGTAGAGGATGCCGACGACCGGCACGAGCACGCTCGAGCGCGACGGGATGCGGCGCGCCAACGCGAGGAAGCCGAGGACACCGGCGAGGGCGCCGAGTGCGGCCAGCGCGGCCTTCGCCCCGACGGGCAGCTCGGGGGCGAGGAGGAGGACCGCGAGCAGGGCGAGGGTCGCGGCGTCCGTCGCCCCGGTCGTGCCCGGCTCGACGAGGCGGTTGCGGGTGAGCAGCTGCATGATCAGGCCCGTGACGGCGAAGGCCGAGCCGGCGAGGACGAGGGCGAGGGTGCGGGGGAGGCGGCTCTCGACGAGCACGAACGCGTCGAGCTCGGCGACGCCGAGGAACAGCGAGATCGTCGCGAGGACGGCCACGAGGACCGTCCCCGCGACGATCAGCGCGCGGGGGGAGGGGCGGGTCACGCTCGGGAGCGGCTCCGGTCAGCTCTGCATCGCGTCGTGCACGGTCTCGAGCACGTTCTGCACGGCGGTCAGACCGTTGATGACGATGTAGAGCTCGCTCGCGGGCAGCAGCACGACGTGGTCGTCCTGCGCGGCGGGCGTCTGGGCGACGAGCGCGTTGTCGAGCGTCTGCTCGGCGGTGCTGCCCTCACCGGTCGCGGCACCGCGGTCGAACGCGAAGATCCACTCCGGAGCGGCGCTGAGGATGAACTCGTTGGTCACGGTGTCGCCGTGCGGCGATCCCTCGGCGCCGGGCAGCTCGGCCGCGGCGACCGCGGGGGTGAAGCCGAGGCCGTCGAAGAAGTAGCCGAAGCGCGAGCCCTCGCCGAAGGCGCCGTACTCGCCGCCCGAGACCGAGAGGACGAGGGCGGTGCCGGAGGCGTCGGCGGTGATGGACTCGACGAGCTCCTCGGTCGCGGCGGAGGCCTCGGCGACCTCGTCCTCGCGCTCGAAGATCTCGCCGAGCTGAGTCGCGCGCTCGAGGGCGGCGGCGGGGTCGAAGGTGCCGGCGTAGCTACCGGTCAGGTCGATCGTGGTGGCGATCTCGGACAGCTCGTCGTACTGGCCGGTGCTGCGGGCCGCCGTGACGATGAGGTCGGGCTCGAGCTCGGCGACCGCCTCGAAGTCGGGCTCGAACAGGGTGCCCACCTTGGGCAGGTCGGCGTACTCCGAGAGGTAGTCGGGGAGGGTGGCGTCCGGGATCGCGACGACCGCGTCCCCGGCGCCGATGGTGTGCAGCGTGTCGAGCGTGGCGATGTCGAAGGTGACGACGGCCTCGGGGGAGACGGGCACCTCGACCGACGTGCGGGCGGTCTCGCGGTCCTCCTGGTACGACTGCTCGCCGTCCTCGTCGACGAGGACGAGGGTGGGCTTCGCGTTCTCGACGACGATCGTCTCGGCGGTCGCCGGGGCGGCTTCGGAGGCGCCGGAGGAGCACGCCGAGAGGGCGAGTGCGGCGACGGCGAGGCCGGCGAGGGGCAGGGCGGAACGGAGTCTCGGTGAGGGGCGCATGAGGATAGGCTACCCTAAGTGTGAGAGCGGCTCTCAGGGTGCGGCGCGGGAAGTGCGCTCAGAAGGGGCGAGGTGCGACGCCCACCCGCCCGCCGTTGGTCACTTTCCGCTGGTCCGAGTGCGTCGGAGCCGCAGAAAGTGTCCAATCAGGATCGGCCTGAACGGGGGACGCCGCGGCGGACGCGGACGCGCCAGACTCAGGTGCCGCCGCTCGGCGCCCCCGCAGGAGGAGACCGCATGACCGCGACCGGCCAGCGCCCGACCGACGACGGCATGGCCGAGTTCGGCTACCGGCCGTCGCTGCGACGCGGCATCGGGCGTTTCGGCAGCTTCGCGGCCGGAGTCAGCTACATCTCGATCCTGACCGGCACGTTCCAGCTCTTCTACTTCGGCTTCGGACTCGGCGGCCCCGCCTACTGGTGGTCGTGGCCGATCGTGTTCGCCGGGCAGCTCACGGTCGCGCTCTGCTTCGCCGAACTGGCCGGCCGCTACCCGGTCGCCGGCTCCGTCTACAACTGGAGCAAGCGCATCGCGGGCCCGACGGTCGGCTGGCTCGCGGGCTGGATGATGGCCACGGCCTCCGTCGTCACGCTCGCGGCCGTCGTGCTCGCGTACCAGACGACGCTGCCGCGGATCTGGAGCGGCTTCCAGCTCGTCGGCGACGGCACGGGGACAAGCTTCGGAGTCAGCGCGGTGATCTGGGGCGCGATCCTCATCCTGTTCACGACCGTCGTGAACGCGGTCGGCGTGACGCTGATGGCCCGGATCAACAGCACCGGCGTGCTGATCGAGCTGATCGCGGCCGTGCTGCTGGTGATCGTCCTCGCGGCGAGCATCGTGAATCCACCGACGGTGCTGATCGACACAGCGGGCTACGGAGACGCGGGCGGCTACGCAGGCGCATTCCTGATCGCGGCCATCGCCTCCGCCTACGTGATGTACGGCTTCGACACCGCCGGCTCCCTCTCGGAGGAGACCGTCGACCCGCGCAGGACCGGCCCGGCCGCGATCCTCCGCGCCGTGATCGCGTCGTTCGTGCTGGGCGGGCTGATCCTGCTGCTCGGGATCCTCGCGGCGCCCGATCTCGCCGACCCGGCGCTCGGCGAGGCCTCGGGCGGACTGCAGCTGATCGTGCTGCAGGCCCTCGGCGGGCCACTCGGCACCGTCTTCCTGCTCTGCATCGTGGTCGCGATCACGGTCTGCGCGCTCGCGGTGCACACGGCGGGCATCCGACTGGTCTTCGCGATGGCGCGCGACAACGCCCTGCCGGGCAGCGCGGTGCTCGCCCGCATCGATCCGCGACGGAGGACCCCGATCGCCCCCGCGATCGTGATCGGCGTGCTCGCGGTCCTGATCCTCGCGGTGAACATCGGCACGCCCGAGATCTTCACGGCGGTCACGAGCGTGGCGGTGGTGCTGATCTACCTGGCCTACCTGCTGGTCACGGTGCCGCTGCTCGTGCGGCGCCTCCGCGGAGAGTGGCCGCGCGTCACGGGCTCGTTCTCGCTCGGGCGGCTGGGGCTGCCGGTGAACGTCGTCGCCGTGCTGTGGGGCGCGGCGATGACGGTCAACCTGGCGTGGCCGCGCGTCGAGGTCTACGGCGACGCGGGGGCGCTGCAGTACATCGCGCTGATCGCGGTCGCGGTGGTCGTCGTGGTCGGGCTGGGCTGGTACCTGCTGCGCGGGCGCCACCGGCTCGGGACGCTGCCGGAGCACGCGCGGGAGGAGTGACGCGGGATCGAGTTGCCCGGAACGGTCGTCGGACGCGGCGAGTCGGGGGCCGTTCCGGGCGACTCGGCGGAGGGGGACGCTCGAGTAAGGCGCGTCACTCCGCGCGGACCTCGCTCGCGGACTTGTCGGCGCGCCAGCCGCGCCAGACGGGCTGGCGCAGGGTGCCGGAGGAGGTGCGCTCGCGGTAGCGGACCTCGCCGACGAGCACCGGCTCGACCCAGTGCACGCCGCGGGCGTCGACCGGCGGCACCGACACAGCGGGCTCCTCCGTCTCGTGCTCGCCGAGGCGGGCGACGAGGCCGCGGCGCTCGCGGTCGCTGAAGCCGGTGCCGACGCGGCCGGAGTAGGCGAGGCGGCCGTCCTCAGCGGGGATCGCGGTGAGGAGCGAGCCGACCGAGCCCTGCAGACCGCCCTCGCCCGGGCGCCAGCCGACGATCACGACCTCCTGCACGCGGTGGTGGGTCAGCTTGATCCAGTCGCCCGAGCGCGCGCCGACCCGGTAGCGGGAGTCGCGGCGCTTCGCGACGACGCCCTCGAGGCCGAGGGTGAGGCTCGTCGCCATCGCCTCCTCGAGGTCGCCGTCGAAGACGTCGGGCACGTGCACGCGCTCGTTCTCGGCGACGAGCTCGACCAGGGCCTCGCGGCGAGCGGAGTAGGGGGAGCCGGTGAGGTCCTGGCCGGCGCGCTCGAGCAGGTCGAACACCATCAGGTGCACGGGGGTGGAGCGGGCGGCGACCTCGATCTCGCGCGCCTTCGTCAGGCTGCCGCGGGTCTGCAGGGCGCCGAAGTCGGGGCGTCCGCGGGCGTCGAGGGCGACGATCTCGCTGTCGAGGACGGCGTCGTCGACGGCCTCCGCGAGCGGGGCGTGCAGGTCGGGGAAGGCGGGGGTGAGGTCGTTGCCGTTCCGGCTGGTCAGGGTCACGGTTCCGTTCTGCACGCGGACGATCGCGCGGTAGCCGTCCCACTTCATCTCGATCGCGGAGTCGTCGCCGATGTCGAGCGGGCGGCCCTTGGTCGCGAGCATGGGGCGGTACTCGCGGCGCGGCTCCGATGCCTCGTCGTCGACGGGAGCGGACCGCGCTGCAGACGCCCTCGTGCTGCGCGCCAGCCCCGCCGCCGGCCGCCCGTAAGTCCCGTGCCCCCCGTGCGCCCCCGGCGCCATCAGGTGCAGCAGCCAGTTCTTCTCGTCCCCGCGACCGCCCTTCGCTCCCGTGTGCAGCAGCGCGTACCGCCGCGGCTCGCCGCCGAGCCCGCCGTCGGGCCGCCCCGTCAGCACCGCGATCACCTCCTCGCCCTCGCGCCACTTCTCGAGCGCGAAGGTGCCCTCGTCCCAGATCCGCACCTCTCCGCCGCCGTACTCGCCTGCGGGGATCGTGCCCTCGAAGGTCGCGTACTCGAGCGGGTGGTCCTCCGTCTGCACGGCGAGCCGGTTCGGATCGCCCTCGAGCGGCGGCCCCTTCGGCACGGCCCAGCTCACGAGCACCCCGTCGTGCTCGAGCCGGAAGTCGTAGTGGAGCCGCCGTGCGTGGTGCTCCTGGATCACGAAGGAGTCGCCCGACGAGGTCGCTCCGGCGCCCGGTTCGGGAACGGGCTCGGGTGTCTTCGCGGCGTCGCGCATGCTGCGGTAGGCAGCGAGGCGGTCGGCGGAGGCGTCCGTCGCCGCGAACCCGGCGAGCCGCTCCGGACTCGGCTCGAGCCCCGCCTCGCGCGCGGCGAGCACCGGCCGCAGCAGGTCGCCGCTCTCGCGCAGGCGCTCGACGACCTCCTCCGGGGCGAGATGGCGCAGTCCCTCCGCCCCGATCTCCTCCCACGTGCGTGGTGCCGCGGCGAACGGCCGCAGGCGGCCCCGGAGGGAGTAGGGCGCGATCGTGGTCTTCGCCGCGTTGTTCTGGCTCCAGTCGACGAGCACCTTGCCCTCGCGCAGGGTCTTCTTCATGTCCGAGACGACGAGGTCGCGGTGGTCGGCCTCGAGCGCCTTCGCGAGCTCGTGCGCGACGGCCGAGATCTGGTCGCTCGAGGCGGAGGCGTCGAGCGGGCAGTAGAGGTGGAGTCCCTTGCTGCCGCTGGTCACCGGGTAGGGCTCGAGCCCCATCCCCTCGAGCAGGTCGCGGGCGAGGAACGCGACCTCGGCGCACTCCGCGAGCCCCGCGCCCTCGCCGGGGTCGAGGTCGAGCACGAGGCGGTCGGGCGGGCGGCGCTCGCCGCCGGATCCGACCCGCCACTGCGGCACGTGCAGCTCGAGTGCGGCCTGCTGCGCGAGCCAGGTGAGGCCCGCGACGTCGTCGACGAGCGGGTACTCGACGTCGCGCGAGCTGTGCGCGAGGCGCGTGCGGCTCAGCCAGTACGGGGCGGAGGAGGGCAGGTTCTTCTCGAAGAAGACCTCGCCCGGATGCTCGGCCGTGCCCACTCCGTCGACCCAGCGCTTGCGGGTGACGGGCCGGCGGGCGAGGTGCGGCAGCAGGGCGTCGGCGACGGACGCGTAGTACGCGAGGACGTCGGCCTTGGTGAACCCCGCCTCCGGGTACACGATCTTGTCGAGGTTGGTCAGCTTCAGCCGCCGCCCGCCGACCGAGACGAGCTGCTGCGGGGATGCCATCCCTCATGGTGGAGCCCCGCACGCATCGAGGGAACCCCGGACCGTCGAGGGAGCCCCGGCCTGCGGGTTCCCTCGACGGTTCGGGGTTCCCTCGGCGACGGCGGGTAGCGTCGAGCCACCACTTCGAAGGAGACCCCGTGCTCACCGACATCCCCCTGACCACCATCGACGGAGCCGCGTCGACCCTCGCCGACTACGCGCCCGTCAAGCTCATCGTCAACGTCGCCTCCCGCTGCGGGCTCGCTCCGCAGTACGAGAAGCTCGAGGCGCTGCAGAAGACCTACGGCGACCGCGGATTCACGGTCCTCGGCTTCCCGAGCAACCAGTTCCTGCAGGAGCTCAGCGACGAGGACAAGATCAAGCAGTACTGCTCGACGACCTGGGGCGTGACGTTCCCGATGTTCGAGAAGGTGAAGGTGAACGGCAAGTCCGCTCACCCCCTCTACGCGGAGCTGACGAAGGCCGAGGACGAGGCGGGCAAGGCCGGCAAGGTGAAGTGGAACTTCGAGAAGTTCCTGGTCACGGCCGACGGCACCGTGCACCGCTTCCGCCCGACGGTCGAGCCGGACGACCCGCGGATCGTCGAGCTGATCGAGGCGTCGCTGCCCGGGCAGTAGGCGGAGCGGTGAAGAACGTTCGTTGAGAAGGGGGATGTCGGCTGACAGCCGCTACGTCCCCTTCTCAGCTGATGTTCCGCAGCGCGCGGACGCGGGAGCGCCTCAGCTCGCCCGCAGTCCCGCTTCGACCCGCGCCACCGACGGCTCGATGCCCTCCGGGCACACGATGTCGGTCACCTCGAACGGCGTCCGCCGCGTGATCGGGATCATCTCGATCCCGTCGACATGGCGCAGCAGCACGAGTCCGCCGTCGCCCGCCCGCAGGCTCCGGCGCACCTGGCGCAGGAAGATGCCCGCCATGTCGAGCTCGACGACGAAGCTGCGCCCATTGATCGTGATCCTCGAGCCGATGACCGGCTGCGACGAGGTCGAGACCGAGTCGGGGAGCCGACGCACGTCCGACGCGTCCTTCCGCGAGAACGGTGCGGGAGCGGTCAGGGTGCTGGGTGCGGTCGCCCGTGCGGTGTCGGTCATCGTCGTCTCCGTCCGTGACGCGCCCGGTGCGGATCTCGACGAGCGCTGTCGCCTCAGGCTATGATCCGGGCCGCCGCGGAGGGATGGGCTTGACGGATGCGCCGGCGCGAGGCAGCGGGGGTCAGCCCCGCGGCTCCTGGGGCTCGGGAGTGACGGCGAGCTCGCCGTGCATGCTCGCGGCGCTGAGCATCTGCTCGATCCACGCGCGGTTCAGCTTCTGCTGGTGCGTCTCGCGGAACCGGAAGTGCAGCGGCACCGCGGGGTGCAGCCAGACGGAGCTGCGGCCGTGGCCGGTCGAGGCGTCCTCGGCCCAGGACAGGGAGAAGGCCTCGTTGCGCCGCAGCTTCGAGAGCACGGCGACCTTCAGGTGGGCGAGGACCCGCTCCTCGAACTCGATCTCGAGGTTCTGCGGTCCGTAGATGAGAGTGGCCACGGGCCCCCTTCGTGTCTGCGGGCGGCCCGGCGCGGACGGCTCCGCAGGGAAACTAACGTCTCGAGCGCCCGGGGCGGGAATCGGTGCACAGACACGCCGTAGCCCCATTGACACCCCGCGGGGGATGCTGCACTCAGCCCTCGTCCCACCCCGTCTGCGGAGTGGCGCAGGTGCCGCGGAACACGTACTGCGACGGCGCCTTGCGCTGGTGCGAGGACCAGTCGATGGCCGGGCGCCGCTGCTCCGGAGGCAGGTAGCCGAGACGGTAGACCGCCATCAGCTCCAGGTCGTCCGGCACCGCCAGGAGCGACTCGATCCTCGCCCAGGCGCCCGGCACCTCCATCGGGAACGAGACGAACTGGATGCCCATGCCGAGCTCGACCGTGCTCAGCCAGACGTTCTCCATCGCCGCGCCCATGCTGAAGACGGAGTAGAAGGACGACAGCTCGCCCGGGCGGTACTCGGAGCGGTCGAGCATCACGCCGAGCAGGAGCGGCGATCCGGCGACGAGCTTCCGGTTCTCCTCGCCGAGGGTCTGCGGCACGCGGAGCGAGTTCATCAGGAACTGCCCGCGCTTGGTGAACACCTGCTTGGTGAACGGGCGCAGCGGAGCCGGCAGCTTGTCGAACAGCATGCCGTCGCGGCGCTGCTCCATCTCCTCCTGGCTGAAGCGGAAGTAGGGCTTGTAGCGCTCGAAGAAGGTGCCGTTCGACAGGGCGGTGGTCATGCTCGAGCCGCTGATCTCGGCGATCCGGTCGATGGTGTCCCGCTCCTCGATCAGCACGAAGCGCCACGGCTGGCTGTTCAGCTGCGAGGGAGCGCGTCCGGCGACCTCCATCAGGAGGCGCTGGTGCTCCTCGGAGACGGGATCGGGCAGGAAGGGGCCGTTGGTGGTCTTGCGGCGGCGCACGACGTCGAGGAACTCCATGCCCTCATCCTGCCCATCCGTCCCGGGAGGGGGCAGGGGGTCGGACCGGGTACGATTTCGGAGCCCGCGCCTCGGCGGGCCGACAGGAGCGGTGCCCGATGAAGAACTCCCGAGTGGTCTTCTACCTCATCGGAGGCGTCCTCATCCTCGGCTCCGGCATCTCGTCGGCGATGCGGGGCGACGTGTCCGTCCCCGACATCATCACGATCGTGTGCGGACTGGCGATCCTGGCGCTCGCCGCGTGGGAGTACTTCCGCTCCCAGAAGCGCGGGTCGGGCTCGGACGAGCCGAAGGTCGGGCCTCCGCGCTGAGCGGCGTCCGGCGCTGATCTCCGCCTTCCTCCGCGAGTCAGCGCCTCGAGAGCACGACCCCGGCGACCACGAACGGAGCCGCGGCCAGCGCGATCGCCGGATGCCGGCGTCCGTGCGTCCCCACGAACGGGATGACCGCGAGCGGCACCACGGCGGGAGCGAGCGCCGCGGCCGCGCGCGGATCCGACCGCAGTAGAGCGGCGAGGGCCGCGCCGGTGAGCGCCGACGTCGCGATGTACAGCGCGTGGTGGATCCAGTGCCAGCGCCCCGTCCGCACGGTGCCGGTCGCGACCGCGGTCCCGAGTGCGCAGTTGGCGGAGTAGCTGACGGCGGCCGCGCTCATCCAGCCGCGGGCGGCGCTCACTCCGCGGGGCCCCGCGTCAGCAGCAGCCGGTACGGAGCCGCCCGCTCCACCCGCCAGCCCTCGGGCGCGACGGCGCGCAGCTCCGACGCGGTGTAGCTGCGGCGCACCGACAGCGAGCCGTCGTAGTGCAGGAACGAGCCGGCGGCGAGCGGGCGCGTGGCGACGGAGTAGGCCGTGTAGGCCAGGCGCGAGCGCTCGATGTCGTTGTGCAGCGCGCGGGGAGCGAGCCGCGCGCTGTCCTCGAGGAGCGACGCGAGCGCCTGGGGAGTCAGGTGGTGCAGCAGGTGGTTCGACACGACCAGGTCGAACTCCTCGCCCTCGTCGACCAGGTCGGCGCTGCTCGCCCGGCGGAACTCGACGCCCGGGGTGCCCGGCCGAGCGGTCGCGAAGGCGAAGGCGCGCTCGTCCGGATCGACGGCGGTGATCGCGAGTCGCAGCCCGTCCTCGCGCGCCCAGCCCGCGAGGGCGAGAGCGACGTCGCCGCCGCCCGAGCCGATGTCGAGCAGCCTCGTGGGCTCGTGCTCGTCGAGCAGCGGGCGGATGCGGGAGCGGTACAGCCCGCGCCATCCGGAGACGAGGCGATTCACGGCGCCGAAGCGCGCGTACGTCGCGTCCAAGAGGGCCCGGTCGCATGCCGGGTCGTCCATCAGCTCCTGCGCCTCGAGCTCGCGGTGGCGGAGGTCCGGGGCGAGCGGCGCCCTCACTCCCCGCCCCGCTTCGTGAGCAGGCCCATCTCGACGGTGAGGCCAGGCCCGAACGCCATGGCGCCGATCCGCTCGCCGTCGGCCGCCTCGCCGTGCAGCAGGCGGCGCAGGATGAACAGCACCGTCGCGCTCGACATGTTGCCGGCCGTGCGCAGCACCTCGCGCGACGGGTGCATCTGCTCGTCGTCGAGCTCGAGCGCGGTCTGCACCCGGTCGAGGATGCTGCGCCCGCCCGGGTGGACGGCCCAGCGCTGCACGCCCTTCGCACCGGCCTCGCCGAGCAGCGGGGCCAGGGCGCCCGTGATGTTCTGGCCGATGATCGCCGGCACGTAGGTGCTCAGGCGCATCGTGAAGCCGTGGTCGCCGATCGTCCAGGCCATCTCTTCCTCGCCCTCGGGGGTGAGTGTCGTGTCGAGCGCGTCGATCTCGAGGACCGGGCTGCCCGGCTCCGGAGGGCGCGCGGTGACGACGGCCGCCGCGCCTCCGTCGGCGAACACCGAGGTGGCGACGATCTGCTCGGGATCGTTGGAGGACGTCAGGTGGATCGTGCAGATCTCGACGGCGACGACGAGAACGACCGCGTCCGGATCCGCGTCGCAGAACGCCTTCGCGGCGCGGAGCCCGGGGAAGGCGCCGTAGCAGCCCATGAAGCCGAGATGGAAGCGCTGCATCGACGGCGACAGGCCGAGGGCGCGGACGAGCTGGTAGTCGGGGCCCGGCGCGTAGAAGCCCGTGCACGAGACCGTGACGACGTGGGTCACGTCGTCGGCGGTCAGCGAGGCCGCCTCGAGCGCGCGTCGAGCGGAGTCGGCGAACAGCTCGGGCGCACGGGCCGCGTAGAGCGCGTTGCGCGCCGCGGTGCCCGGATTCAGCACGGCGTTCGAGCGGGCGTCGTAGAAGACGCTCGCCCCCTCCCGCACCTCGCGGTCGAGCTCGTCGACCACGGTGTGCCGGGTCTCGATCGCGGACGCGTCGAACGCGGCGCCGAGGAGCCTCGAGCCGAGCCGGCTGATGCCCTCCTGTGCGGCGAAGAGGTCGCGCACGTCCCCCTGGCGCAGCACCGTCGCCGGTACGGCCGTCTCGATGCTGCGGATGTGCACGCTCACCCGCAGGAACCTATCCCAGGAACCTGCGGGTGAGCGCTCCTCGGCGGAATCAGAGGATCGGCTTCCCGCCGGTGACAGCGATCGTCGCCCCGCTCATGTAGCTGCCCTCGTCGGACGCGAGCAGGACGTAGGCGTGCGCGACCTCGGCCGGCTGGCCGGGTCGGCCCAGCGGCACGTTCTCGCCGAAGGAGGCGACCGCCTCCGGAGGCATCGTCGACGGGATCAGCGGGGTCCAGATCGGGCCCGGAGCGACCGCGTTCGCGCGGATGCCCTTCTCGCCGAGCGCCTGCGCGAACGAGGCGGTCATGCTCAGCATCCCCGACTTCGTGGCGGCGTAGGGGAGCAGCTGGTACGACGGCTGGTCGGACTGCACCGAGCTGGTCGCGACGATCGAGGCGCCGGGCCGGAGGTGCGGGATCGCCGCCTTCACCAGGTGGAAGTAGGCGCTGAGGTTGGTCGCGATCGTCCGGTCCCACTCCTCGTCGGGGATGTCGGTGATCTCCTCGTGGCTCATCTGGAAGGCCGCGTTGCTGACGAGGACCTCGAGGTGGCCGAGGGTGTCGACGGTCTGCGAGACCGCGGCGCGGCACTGGGCGGGATCGCGCAGGTCCCCGGGGAGCAGGAGCGCCTCCTGGCCCGCCTCGCGGACCCACTTCGCGGTGTCCTCGGCGTCCTCGTGCTCGTCGAGGTAGGCGATGGCGACGTCGGCACCCTCCCGCGCGAACGCGATCGCGACCGCCTTGCCGATGCCGCTGTCGGCGCCGGTGACCAGGGCGACCTTGCCGCTGAGGCGGCCGGTGCCGCGATAGCTCTCCTCGCCGTGGTCGGCCTTCGGGGTCAGCTCGGCCTCGGTGCCGGGCGGGGTCTGCTCAGGGGATTCCGGAGTCATGACTCTCCCTCTCGTGTCGGTGGGTGGGTCGTTCCATGGAAGCCGACAGCGGAGGGGGAGCGCAGGGGGTTGACGCTCCTCCGGGCTCGCACGAGCGTGCGGACACGGACCGGAACGCTGCCGTTCCTCGTCAAGCCCGCGACACCGGGGCTCTGCAGGGCCTTGACTGTGCACACCGCCGAACCCCGTCGGCGGTACCCCAGGAGGTCGTCATGAGCATCCCCACCGACTCCGGTCGCGACAGCAGCGACCCGCGACGCGACGACACGACGGCGCACGCCGCCGGAGAGACGCGTCGGTTCGAGACCGCCCCGCAGAGCGGGAGCGCGTCGAGCACCACCTCGTCCGCGTCGTCCACCCCGTCGACCACGGAGGAGCCCGCCCACCGGGCTCCCGTCGATCCCGACTCGGCCGAGGCCAAGCAGGCCCGCGCCGCCACCCGCAAGGACATCCACGACCGCGAGCGCGAGCGCTTCGGCGGGCTCAAGATCGGCTGCGCCTTCTTCGGCTGGCTCGCCGCGACCGGCCTCGCGGTGATCCTCACCGCCCTGGTCACCGCGATCGGAGCGGCCGTCGTCGGCACGCAGGACGTCACCGCCGACCTCGCCGCCGACCCGGTCGCGTTCGGCTGGGCGGGCGCGATCGCGCTGCTGGTGATCCTCTTCGTCGCGTACTACTGCGGCGGCTACGTCGCCGGCCGCATGGCCCGCTTCAGCGGAGCGAAGCAGGGCGTCGCCGTGTGGGCGTGGGCCGTCGTGGTCACGATCCTCGTGGGCATCGCCTCGGCGATCACCGGAGGCACCCAGGTGCTCTCGGCCGTCAGCAGCTTCCCGCGCATCCCGCTCGACGGGAGCGACGCGACCATCGCCGCGGTCCTGACGGCGCTCGCCGCCCTCGTCGTCGCGCTGATCGCCGCAGTGCTCGGCGGACTCGCCGGCATGCGCTTCCACCGCCGCGTCGACCGCGAGGGACTGGCCGGCCTCACCGTCTGACCCCTTCCGCGAGATGCCACTCCAGTACGGCCCGCTCGGCGTGCCGCGTACCGGAGTGGCATCTCGCCTACGCTCGCGGAGTGATCCCCCGCGCCGCTGCTCTCGCCCTCGACCTGCAGGAGTGGGCGGCCCCTGCTCCGCTCCTCGGCCTCCGTGACGAGTACCTCGCGTTCCTCGCCGAGCACGGTGAGGGAGCTCTCGAGCGCAGCCTCGGGCCCGAGCACATCACCGCGAGCTGCTTCGTGCTCTCGCCGGAGCTGGACCGCGTACTGCTCTGCTTCCACGGCAAGGGCCGCTTCTGGGTGCAGCTGGGCGGGCACATCGAGCCCGGCGACGCCTCCGTGGCGGACGCGGCTCTGCGCGAGGCGCGTGAGGAGAGCGGAGTCGCGTCGCTCGCTCCGCTCGGGTCACTGCCCCTCGACCTCGACCGGCACGGGTTGGGCGGCGGCTTCGGACGCTGCTCCCGGCACTGGGACATCGGCTACGGCGCGATCGCGGACCCGTCGTCACTCGTCGTGGTGAGCGACGAGAGCGAGGACGTGGCCTGGTTCCCCGTCGACGCCCTGCCCGAGGAGGTTCCGCCCGGGTTCGCGGGGCGGCTGGCCGGTGCGGTGCGGGCCGCTCACGCGATCGAGCGTTCGTAACCGAGGACGGATCGCGCCGGACCAGCGCTGAAGAGGGCCTCAGCCACGCTCACCCTCGGTTGCGGACGGGTCGCGCATCGCAGGTGGAGGACGATGGGGCGATGAGCACCCCGCAGCGCCCCGTCGTCGTCCTCGCGGGGGCGAGCGGCTTCCTCGGCACCGACCTCTCCCACCGCTTCGAGCGGGCGGGCTGGACCGTGCGCCGCATCGGCCGGTCGGGTCCGGATGCGCGGTGGGGCGACTCCGCCGGGCTCGTCCGCGCCGTCGACGGCGCACGCCTGCTCGTGAACCTCGCGGGGAAGAGCGTCGACTGCCGGTACACGGCCGCGAACCGCGCCGAGATCCTCCGCTCGCGCGTCGAGACCACCGCCGAGCTGCACCGTGCGGTCGCGGCCGCCGCGACTCCGCCGCCCGTGTGGATGAACTCGAGCACCGCGACGATCTACCGGCACGAGGAGGAGCGCGCGAACACCGAGGCGGACGGCGTGATCGGCGAGGGGTTCTCGGTCGACGTGGCCACGGCGTGGGAGGCGGAGTTCTTCGGCGGGGACACGCCCGCCACCCGCCGGATCGCGCTGCGCATGGCGATCGTGCTGGGCGACGGACCGGCGACGGGCATCCTGCTGCGCCTCGCCCGCCTCGGCCTCGGCGGACCGCAGTACGACGGCCGCTGGCCGGCGACCCACGCGCGCCGGGCGGCGGGGGTGCACCACGAGTACCGGGCGACCCACGGCCGCCAGCACTTCAGCTGGATCCACGTGGAGGACGTGTTCCGCTCGATCCTGTTCCTCGAGGAGTCGTCGCTCGAGGGCCCGGTGAACCTCGCCTCGCCGAATCCCAGCGATAACACGGAGCTGTCGCGCCTGCTGCGCGCCGCGGTGGGCCGCAGCCTCGGCCTGCCCGCCCCGCGCTTCGTCCTCGAGCCCGCGATGCTGCTGCTGCGCACCGAGCCCGAGCTCCTCCTCAAGAGCCGCTGGGTCGTTCCGGGCCGCCTGGAAGACGCCGGCTTCGCCTTCGCCCACCCGGACCTCGGTGAGGCCCTCCGCGACGTCGCCGCCACCGCCTGACCCGTCGTCTTATTCCGAGAGCCCGCGCAACGAAGGCCCACCGCTCCGATCCCAACACTTCCCCCGCTTCCGAGCCGCCCAGCCTTACTTCTGCAGCTCCGCCGTCGCGCGAGGCATCGGCCAGGCGAGCCGCCAGCCTCCGCAGGCACCAGTTCCTGGCTGCACCAGTCCCGGAAACCAGTAGTCCCGGGAGGCACCCGTCCCGGGCTGCATCAGTCCCGGGAGGCACTCGTCCCGGGCTGCATCAATCCCGGGTGGCACTAGTCCCGGGCTGCATCAGTCCTTGGGAACCTCTAGTCCCGGTAGGCACCGGTCCCGGGTTGCATCAGTCCCGAGAGGCACTAGTCCCGGGAGGCTCGAGTCCCGGGAGGCTCGAGTCCCGGGAGGCGCGCCTCCCGAATCCCCGCCCCGCGACGAGGCGAAGCCGAGAACGCGTGCGAGCGTTGTCGGCGAGCCGGACGCAGGACGCTCCTAACGACGCAACCGCTTTGAGAAGCCGACTGCGCCACGCCGCACAGGGGGCGGCGTGGACGACATCACGCGAAGCGGTCGCGCTACTGCGCGACGCGAAGCGCGATGTCGCGACGGTACTGCCCGCCGTCGAGGTGGATCAGGTCGAGGGCCTTGTATGCGCGCTCTCGGGCCTCCGTGAAGTCCGCGCCCCGCGCGACCACGTTGAGCACGCGTCCGCCCGTGGCGACGAAGCGCCCGTCGACCAGTTGCGTCGCGGCGTGCGCGATGGTCACGCCGGGGACGGCCTCGGCCGCCTCGAGTCCGCTGATGCCGCGGCCGGTGACGGCGTTCTCGGGGTAGCCCTCGCTCGCGAGCACGACGGTCACGGCGACCTCGTCGGTGAAGGCGGGCCAGGGCACGGAGGCGAGCGATCCCGTCGACGCGGCGAGGAGCAGCGCCGAGAGCGGGGAGGCCAGACGCGGCAGCACGACCTGCGTCTCGGGGTCGCCGAAGCGCGCGTTGAACTCGATCACGCGGATGCCGGCCTCGGTGACGATGAGGCCGCAGTAGAGGAGTCCGACGAAGGGGGTGCGCTCGCGCTCGAGCTGGCGGATGGTCGGGATGGCGACGGTGTCGATGACCTCGTCGACGAAGGCGCGCTCGCTCGCCCAGCGGTCCGCGAGCCAGGGGAGGGGGGAGTAGGCGCCCATGCCGCCGGTGTTCGGGCCCTCGTCGCCGTCGCCGAGGCGCTTGTAGTCCTGGGCGGGCGACAGCGGGACGACGTCGTGGCCGTCGGAGAGGAGGAAGAGCGAGACCTCCTGGCCGTCGAGGAACTCCTCGATGAGGACGTCGCCCGACTGCAGCCAGAACTCGGCGTGCGCGACGGCCGCGCTGCGCGACTCCGTCACGA
The DNA here is from genome assembly GCF_920939495.1 of Rathayibacter sp. Leaf248. Lineage (NCBI taxonomy): Bacteria > Bacillati > Actinomycetota > Actinomycetes > Micrococcales > Microbacteriaceae > Rathayibacter > Rathayibacter sp. Leaf248. The sequence goes on from NZ_CAKLAV010000003.1 coordinate 27,853, forward strand.
GAACGCCCTTGCCGGCGGCGAGGCCGTCGGCCTTGACGACGTAGGGGGCGCCGAAGCCGTCGATGACGCGGGTCGCGTCGACCAGGGTCGAGACGCGGGTGGCGCGGCCGGTGGGGACGCGCGCCATGTCCATGACGCGCTTCGCGAAGGTCTTGGAGCCCTCGAGGGCGGCGGCGGCCTTGTCGGGGCCGAAGGTGGGGATGCGGCGCTGGCGGAGGGCGTCGGCCACTCCGGCGACCAGCGGCGCCTCCGGGCCGATCACGACGAGCTCGATGCCCTGCTCGAGCGCGAAGTCGGTGACGAGGCGGGGGCTGTTGGTGTCGAAGTGGATGACCTCGACGTCGCGCGCGATGCCCGCGTTGCCGGGCGCGGCGATGATCTCGTGCTGCTCCTCCTCTGCGAGGAGAGCCGTGATGATGGCGTGCTCACGGGCACCCGAACCGAGGACGAGGATCTTCACCTGAACAGGATAGGCCCGGGCCGTCCCGGGCCGGTCGCACTCCGTCACGCCCCTTCGGCACCGGGATCGCGCGTCCGCAGGATGCCGTTCCGGCACGCCTCCCGCAGTGTGTCGCGAGCGCGAGTGGCATCTCGCGCAGCGGCGTTCCCGGGCGGTGGCACGGCAGGATGGACGCATGGCCAAGGGGAAGATCGACGAGGCGTCCGGTCAGGGCGCGGTGCGCGCGGCGCTCGCCGGAGCGACGGACCGCACCACCACCGCGACCGCCGTGCGGTTCCTCCTGCAGATCATCGAGACGCGGGTGCCCGGCCGCAGCGTCGAGGTGCGCGTTCCTCCGTTCGGCGCCGCGCAGTGCGTCGAGGGCCCCGGGCACACCCGCGGTACCCCGCCCAACGTCATCGAGATGGATGCCGCGACCTGGTTGCGCCTCGCGACGGGCGTCCTCCCGTGGGCGGAGGGCCTCGCGAGCGGCCGGATCCACGCGTCGGGGGTGCGGGCGGATCTCACGCCGTTCCTCCCCCTCCTCCGCGTCGGCTGACCGCGCCGGCCGCCTCCCTCCGCGTCGGCTGGGAGAACCCCGGCAGTCGTCGGATTAACTTCTCGTAAACGACACCCGCGGACCGCGGGCAGGCGTTTGACCTGGGCCCGACCCTCGGCTTGGCTGGGAAAGTTCCCCTCATGCGGCCGGAGACTCCTCCGAATCGCCGCTCGACGCTTGGAGATCTCGACCAGATGCGAAGCACTACCCCCGGCCGTCGACGCGGCCTCATCAGAACACTCTCGGTGACGGCAGTCGGTGCCGTCGCCGGCGCCGCGATGCTCGGAGCCGCTCCCGCGATGGCAGCCGAGGGCGACATCGCGATCGACGTCCTGTCGATCAACGACTTCCACGGCCGGATCGAGGCCAACGGCACAGTCGCCGGCGCGGCGGTCCTCGCCGGCGCGGTCGACTCCTACCGCGCTGCCAACCCCAACACCCTCTTCGTCTCGGCCGGCGACAACATCGGCGCCTCGACCTTCACCTCCAAGGTGCAGGACGACCAGCCCACGCTCGACGTCCTGAACGAGATGGGCCTGGACGTCAGCACGCTGGGCAACCACGAGTTCGACAAGGGCCGCTCCGACGTCGACGGTCGCGTGAGCGACGAGTCCGACTTCCCGTACGTCAACGCGAACCTCTTCGACACCGCGACGGGCGAGCGCGCGTACGACCCCTACTTCCTCGCCGAGCAGGAGGGCGTCTCGGTCGCGTTCATCGGAGCGATGACCGAGGACCTCGGCACTCTCGTCAGCCCCGGCGGCATCTCGACCCTCTCGATCGAGCCGATCGTCGAGAACGTCAACGAGGTCGCGACGGCGCTCCAGGACGGCGACGACGCCAACGGCGAGGCCGACGTGATCGTCCTGCTGCTCCACGAGGGCGCCGACGCCGGTGCGGCCGACGCGGGCACCCCCGCCGCCGACCCCAAGTTCGGCGCCATCGTCAACGGAGTCGCCGCGAACGTCGACGCGATCGTCTCGGGTCACAGCCACCAGGAGTACAACGCGACCGTCGACGGCGGACGTGCGTTCCCGACGATCGTGTCGCAGACCGGCAGCTACGCCGAGAACATCGGCCACATGGCGCTGACCGTGGACCCGACGACCAAGGAGCTCACCTCGCTCACGAGCGAGGTCGTGCCGCTGACCGTCGAGGTCGACGACCCCGAGTCGGACGACGCCGCCGACACGATCTTCGTCGGAGCCTTCGACGCCGATCCCGCCGTCACCTCGATCGTCGAGGCCGCTCAGGCCGTCGCCGTCGACGAGGGCAGCGTGAAGGTCGGCACCATCACCGACGACATCTCCCGCGCCTACCGCGAGGACGGCCAGACCAACCGCGGCTCGGAGTCGACGCTGGGCAACCTCGTCGCCGACGCGCAGCTCTGGGCCACCAGCGAGCTGGGCACCGAGATCGCCTTCACCAACGCCGGCGGACTCCGCGACGACCTCCTGTTCGCCGGGGACGCCACCGTGCCCGGTGACGCCGACGGCGTCGTGACCTACGCCGAGGCGTCCGACGCCCAGCCGTTCGCGAACACGCTGGTCACGCTCCAGCTGACCGGTGCGCAGATCAAGGCCCTGCTCGAGGAGCAGTGGGTCGGGAGCGCCGCGCACCCGCAGCTCAAGCTCGCCACCTCGGCCGCGCTGACCTACGTCTTCGACCCGGCCGCCCCGCAGGGCGAGCACATCTCGGAGGTCTTCTTCGAGAACGTGCCCGTCGACCCGGCGCAGACCTTCACCGTCGTGACGAACAACTTCCTCTCGACCGGTGGCGACGGGTTCAGCACCTTCACCGAGGGCACCGGCACCGCCGACTCCGGCCGCATCGACCTCGACGCGTTCGTCGCCTACATCCAGGACCTCGGCACCGTGAGCCCGGACCCCGTCCAGCGCTCGATCGGCCTCACCGAGAACATCCCGGACTCGGGTGAGTACGCCGTCGGCGACACGATGACGGTCGACCTCTCCTCGCTCCTGTTCAGCACGGGTGCGCCGACCGACACCACCGTCACCGCGAGCGTCGACGGCACCGAGGTCGGCACTGCGCCGATCGACCCGACCCGGGCCGTCACCGACGACTCGACCGGCCGCGCGTCGTTCAGCGTCCCGATCGCCGAGAGCCTGGCGGGCGGCACGCACACCGCGTCCTTCGCTCTCGAGGAGACCGGCGTCACCGTGAGCGTCGACTTCGCGGTCGCCGACGCGGCCGTCGTGCCGACTCCCGTCCCGGAGCCGACCGGGACCACGGTCCCGACGACTCCCGCCGCCCCGACGAAGCCCGTCGCCGGCGGCCCGACCGGCGGTGGCGCGCACCAGCTCGCCGCGACCGGATTCGACACGACCCCGGCCCTGCTGGCCGGCGCCGTCGCCCTCCTGCTCGGAGCGGCGATGAGCATGGCGCACCTGCGCCGCCGCACCGTCTCGAAGTAGTACTGCAGCGCACGACGACGGGCCCTCGACTCCGGTCGGGGGCCCTTCGTCGTCCCGGGAACGCGGAAACGCCGCCTCCCCGAGGGGAAAGCGGCGTTCGGACGCGAGTGCTGTCGCGGAGCGCGGGGCTCAGTGCTGGGTCGGGACCTGACGATAGCCGTCGCGGCGGGTGACGAGCACGGTCGCGACGGCGCCCCAGGCGGAGACTCCGGCGAGGAGGGCGACGATTGCGATGCTCATGACTGTTCTGCCTTTCGTTGTGGCGGAACGGGATCCATCCGCCGGGATGCTGTGTACAACGTCCACTCTGGCCACTCCTGTTCCTTAGGACAATCGACGTGTTCTTGCCCTGACGTGTAGCGTTGCTTCATGGACGTGCGGCGGCTGGAACTGCTCAGGGAGCTCTCGATGCGGCGCTCGATCACCGCGGTCGCGGAGGCGACGCACCGCACCCCCTCCGCCGTCTCGCAGCAGCTCAAGGTGCTCGAGCGCGAGGCGGGCGTGCCCCTGATCGAGCGGTCGGGCCGCGGAGTGGTCCTCACGGGTGCCGGCCGCGAGCTCGCCAGGAGCGCCACCGAGATCGCCATCGCGCTCGAACGCGCGGACGCCGTCTGGCAGACCTTCAAGAACAACCCGATCGGCGAGGTCACGATCGCCACGTTCCCGACCGCGGGGCAGATGCTCCTGCCCGACGCGCTCGTGGCGCTGCGCAGCGTGGAGGGACTCGTCGTGCAGTGCGAGGACGTGGATCCGGGCACCGACGAGTTCGCCGACCTCACCGCCGACTTCGACATCGTGCTCGGCCACTCGCCGACCGGCCGCAGCGCCTGGGCGGGCCGGGGTCTCGCGATGGCGGAGCTGATGGTGGAGCCGCTGGACATCGCCCTTCCCGTCGGGCACCGGCTCGCGGAGCGGGCCACGGTGACGGCCGCGGACCTGGTCGGCGAGACCTGGATCGGCGTACCGGACGGATTCCCGTTCGAGAGCGTCATGCAGGAGATCGAGACGGCGTCGGGCGAGGCCGTGCGCGTCGAGCAGCGCTTCGCGTCGACCCGCGTGACGGAGGCGTTCGTCGCGGCCGGCCTCGGCATCGCGGTGCTGCCGCGCTACACGGCGGGCGCCCCCGGCATCGTCGTGAAGCCCCTCCGGGGGGTCAGCTCGGTGCGGCACATCGTGGCGCTCATGCGGCCCGATCGCGCCGAGCGGTTGTCGGTCCGGACGGTCGTGCGCGAGCTGCGCGCGCAGGCGGGGCGCCTGGTCCACGCGATGTGAGCCGCTCCTCCGATGGTCGGCGGCTGTCGAGCAGGGTGTGGAGAGACCGGCCCGGTCGCCGAGGCCGTGCGGACAAGTGGTCGCGGAACGGGGCCTGCAGTGTCGACGGATCCCATCGGGCGTCCACTCGCGGAGCCGGACGGTGCCGAGGGCGGAAGCGGCCGGATGCCGCGTGCTGTTCGCCCGCACCGGACACGGTCCCCTCCGAGGCCGGCACAGGGGAGAATGGAGGCATGACCGATCCGCTCGACACTCCGCAGCACTCCGACGACGTCGAGGTGACCCGCGAAGAGGTCGAGGTGCGCCGGAGCCCGCGCATCTGGCGCATCCTGGCGCTCGGCGCCGGACTCGGCGCGATCACCGCGTTCGTGCTCACCTTCGCCCTGCCCGAGACGCAGGGCTTCTCGCGGGGCCAGGTCTTCGGCTTCAGCCTGCTGCTGTTCGTGACGCTCTTCGGCGCCCTCGCGGGGCTGATCGTCGTGATCCTCGACCGCGTCGTCGGACGCAAGGTGGTCCGCCGGACCGCCGAGCGCACGGTCGCCCGTGAGGGCGTCTCCGACGACCCGGAGGCGGACGGCGGCTCCGCGCAGGAGCCGGGCACCGCCGTCCGCTGACGGATCGGCTCAGCGTCCCTTGCGGGCGGTCCTGCGTGCGGCGTTCTGCATCGTGCGCTTCGCCTTCTGCGACTTCGTCAGCTTGCGTGCGATGAACATCAGCGCGTAGGGGATCAGGCGGTAGATCACGGGAGGCTCCTCGTCTGCGCGCCCGGATGGCGCACGCAGACGAGTCTGGACGCCGCGGCGGCGACCGGGCACCCGGTTGCGGAGGCTCGGAGCGTGTGCTGGTGGCGAGCGCGCTCAGCGGCCCCGATGCGCGGGATCAGCTGAGCTGCGTGCGCTCGACCCAGTCCAGGTACTCCGGAGTCACGGTGCCGGTGATGTACTCGCCCGTGAAGCAGCTGGTCTCGAGATCGGTGACGTCGGACCCCTCGAGGATCGCCGCCTTCATGTCGGCGACCTCCTGGTAGATCAGGTAGTCGGCGCCGATCGCCTCCGAGATCTCGGGGATCCGGCGGTTGTGGGCGACGAGCTCCTGCCGCGAGGGCATGTTGATGCCGTACACGTGCGGGTAGCGCACGGGCGGGGCGGCGGAGGCGAACGTGACGGTGTTCGCTCCGGCCGTGCGCGCCATGTCGACGATCTCCTTCGAGGTCGTGCCGCGGACGATCGAGTCGTCCACGATCAGCACGTTCTTGCCCTTGAACTCGCTCGACATCGCGTTGAGCTTCTGGCGCACCGACTTCTTGCGCACCGCCTGCCCGGGCATGATGAACGTCCGGCCGACGTAGCGGTTCTTGTAGAAGCCCTCGCGGTACTCGATGCCGAGCTTCTGCGCGACCTGCATCGCGGCGGGGCGGGACGAGTCCGGGATGGGCATGACGACGTCGATCGCTCCGCCCGGCGTGTAGGCGGCGATCGTGTCGGCGAGGCGGTCGCCCAGGCGCAGGCGCGCCTCGTAGACCGAGATGCCCGACATCACGGAGTCGGGGCGCGCGAGGTAGACGTACTCGAACGAGCAGGGGATGAGGCGGGGGTCCTTCGCGCACTGGCGGCTCGCCATGCGGCCGTCCGGAGTGATGAAGATCGCCTCGCCGGGAGCGACGTCGCGCACGATCTCGAAGCCCTGCGCCTCGAGCACGAGCGATTCGGAGGCGACGACCCAGTCGTCGGTCGCCCCGACGTTCGAGCGGCGGCCGACGATGAGCGGGCGGATGCCGAACGGGTCGCGGAACGCGAGCAGCCCCTTGCCGGCGATCAGCGCGATCGTCGCGTACGAGCCCTCGACGCGCTCGTGCACGCGGGCCACCGCGTCGAACACCTCGTCGGCGTCGAGGTAGCGCCCCGAGATCGACGCCTGCAGCTCGTTGGCGAGGACGTTCACCAGCAACTCCGTGTCGGAGGTGGTGTTGAGGTGGCGGCGGTCGACGGTGAAGAGCTCGTCGGTGAGCTCGCGCGTGTTCGTCAGATTGCCGTTGTGGACGAGGATGATGCCGTACGGCGCGTTCACGTAGAACGGCTGCGCCTCCTCCTCGCGCTCCGCGTTGCCCTTCGTGGCGTAGCGGACGTGCCCGAGGCCCATGGTCCCGAGCAGCGACCGCATGTCGCGCGTGCGGAACGCCTCGCGGACCTGCCCCGCCGCCTTCTTGATGTGGAGGGTGCTGCCGTCGGCCGTCGCGATGCCGGTCGAATCCTGACCGCGGTGCTGCAGGAGCGACAGGCTGTCGTAGATGGACTGGTTGACGGGTCCCGAGGAGACGATTCCTACGATTCCGCACATGCCGGATGGGCTCCCAATCGGGTAGCAGGGGGGGGATGACGGTCCATCCTGACACGTGGGGGACGCATCCCCTAATGGTTCGCCCTGGGCGGATCGGCCGGTGCTGAGCGGCACGGAGGCACCCTGTCGGGCGGATCCGCCGACCCTCTGGCAGGGCGGAGGAGGCCTCTCGCGGACTCTCGGCGGGGCGGGCCAGTCGGTAGGGTCGTCGCGTGAGTGATGAGACGAGCAGCTACGCCCGCGCCGGAGTCGACACCGCGGCGGGTGATCTCGCGGTCGAGCTGATGAAGTCGGCCGTGTCGGCGACGCACGACCGCCACGTGCTCGGCGGAGTCGGCGGGTTCGCCGGCCTCTACGACGTGTCGTTCCTCAAGGACTTCCGAGCGCCGCTGCTCGCGACCTCGACCGACGGAGTCGGCACGAAGGTCGCGCTCGCGCAGGCGATCGACAAGCACGACACGATCGGCCAGGACCTCGTGGGCATGGTCGTCGACGACATCGTCGTGGTCGGCGCCCGCCCCCTCTTCATGACCGACTACATCGCCTGCGGCAAGGTCGTCCCGGCGCGCATCGCCGACATCGTGGCCGGCATCGCGCGGGCCTGCTCGGCCACCGGCACGGCGCTCGTCGGCGGCGAGACGGCCGAGCACCCGGGGCTCCTCGGACCCGACGACTACGACGTGGCCGGAGCGGCGACCGGAGTGGTCGAGGCGGACGCGGTGCGCGGCGCCGACCGCGTGCAGGACGGCGACGTCGTCATCGCGATGGCCTCCTCCGGACTGCACTCGAACGGCTACTCGCTCGTGCGCCACATCCTCGCCGAGCGCGGCATCGGCTTCACCGACCGCTCGACCGAGCTCGGTGGAGTGGTGGGCGAGGTGCTGCTCGAGCCCACTCGCCTCTACACGCGGCCGCTGCTCGACGTCCTCGAGCACGAGACGCTCGGGTCGGCCGTGCACTCGATCAGCCACGTGACCGGAGGCGGCATCGCCGCGAACCTCGCTCGCGTGCTTCCGCGCGGTTCGTGGGTCGAGGTCGAGCGGTCGACCTGGAGCCCGTCGGACGTGTTCCGCGCGCTCGCCGGGATGTCGGGCGCGACGCTCGAGAGCACCGAGGGCACCTGGAACCTCGGCATCGGGATGTTCGCCGTGGTCGACGCGGAGGCGGCTCCGTCGGTCATCGCCTCGCTCGAGGCGTCGGGCGTGCCGTCGTGGATCGCGGGGCGCGTGTCGATGAGCACCCGTTCGTTCGAGGGCTTCGAGCAGGGCGCCAAGGGCGTCGACGGCGGCGCGGTGCGCCTGGTCGGGGCGTACGCGGGCTGACGCCGCAGCTCCGGGGCAACCTTCGGCTCGTGAGAACGCGTCGGGCTCGTCGAATCCGCCGGTTTCTGCGAGCCGATTGCGATTCTGCGAGCCGGACGGTCGCTCCAAAGTCGTGTTCGGCTCGTGAGAACGCGTCGGGCTCGTCGAATCCGCCGGTCCCTGCGAGCCGAACGTGATTCTGCGAGCCGGAGGTGATCCTGCGAGCCGGAGGTGGCTCAGGCCGGGCGGTGGTGCTGCGAGCGGGCGTGCGCGCGCTCCCAGGCGTGCTCGTGCCGGGTCAGCAGCCAGGACCCCCAGGCGCAGAGGGCGAAGGCGGCGGCCGTCGCCAGCAGCACCGTGATCCAGGTCGGAACGTCCCGGCTGACCAGGAGGTTCGCCGCCGCGATGAGGACGCCCAGGGCCGAGCCCGAGCTCGTGCCGAGCACGAACGCGGAGTCGCTGCGGTTCACGGCGCGGACGGACACCATGCCCGCCACGGCGCCGACGCCGCCGCAGAGGCCGATGCCCGCTCCCGAAAGGACGCCCATCAGCATCCCGAAGCTCACGAGCGCCGACGGGTCGAGCGGACCGGACGCGAGCGCGGCCGGCAGGTAGAGCACCAGGGCGACGGCGGCGCCGACAGCGCCTCCGACGAGGACCGCACCCACCAGGAGGGCGGCGGTGACGTAGCTGAGCCGTGCGACAGGGTGCACGGATCCTTCGGGTTCGAACATCGCGGCTCCATCGACGCGAGCGCGCGGACCGTTCCGCGCGCCGTCCTCGGACACTACGCCGGGCGGAGTCGGCGCGGAACGGGCTTGCGGCGGCGCGCGACCTCTAGCCGCAGGTGGTGAGCGAACGCACTGTGTAGTTCCGGGACGTGGATGTGAACGCTCCGCCCTCGATACAGCCGCTGCCGGAGGCGTAGTCGAGGACCGGAGACGGGCCGCGGGGTGCGGTGATCCCGATCGAGCGGTCGAGCATCGAGGTGAACGTGATCGGCTGCGACACCGTGCCCACTGCTGTGATCTGACCGCGGAACCCGACGCTTTGGCCGATCCTGACCACCACTCCCGGCTGCACGACCAGCGTGCCGTCGACGTGCCAGTACTCGGGCCAATCGGTGACCAGGTCGTAGACCCATCCCGCACCGAGGGTCAGGGAGTCGGTCGCGAGCGTGCCGTCGAGAAGCATGTGGGGATTGGTGATGCCGGAAGCGGTGTTGCCCGCGATCGCCGTGGTCGTCTCGAAAAGTGCCTCATGGATCTCGATCGGCGTGGTCGTGAGACCCGGGAGCCCGGTGAAGACGTTGTTCCGGACGATGACGGGGTGCTCCGGCGGCAACCAGTCGTCCATCCGAGGCGTTCGGGTCGGGACGGACACGTACACCCGCCCCCGGACGAACTCGTTGTCCTGCAGATCCACCGACGTCCCCCTGAGGAACACGCCACCCCAGATCTGCGAATGCGAGATCTTGATGTCGCTCTCGGACACCTTGCAGAAGACGCCGGTCTCCGCGTGCTTCACGACGAGGTACTCCGCATCCATCCGGCAATTCTCTGCTTCGTACGGGTACTCGTCGTAGATGTAGTGCTGCTCGAAGACGTCGATGCCCTTCCACGGAGTCGCGGTGGCGGGCAGGGCCGCCGACGGGCCGTCCGTGTCGCCGCCGACGGTGTCGTCGTGGATCGACGTGACGACCACGGGCGAGGTCGCGGTGCCGGTGGCCTTCAGTGGGAGATTCGCAGCGATGCCGTCGTAGACCTTGATGATCGTGCCCGCCTCGGCGGTCCACCTCACCGGCTCCTCCCCCTCGTCGGTCTCCTGGAGGTTGAGAGGGCGGGAGATCGTGTAGACCCGCGCTCCGCGGGGCGAGAGCACGTAGGGGGCGCTCTGCCCGATGGTCGAGAGCTCGAACACCTCCCGCGGCCGGATCGGCGTCGTCGCCGCGCTCTCCCGCACGACGGGGGTGTAGCCCGGCAGGGTCCCCGTCACACGGACGGTCACTCGCGTGCCCGACTGGGCGATGTCGGTCTTGAACGTCGGACCCACGGCCGCTGCGCCCTCGCGGTCCCTGATCGCGGTCCCGTTCGCGTACCACTGGTAGCTCAGACGAGTACCGGGGGTCCACGCTCCCGAGTTCGCCGTGAGGGTCGAGTACACGGTCGGCGTGCCCGAGACGGTGGGCGTCGGAGCCACGAGGACCTTCGGCGCCAGGGTGACGGACCGCGCGGTGGTCGGCCCGCTCCCGACCGCGTTCACCGGAGTGACCGTGAGGCTGTAGGTGCTGCCGGGAACCAGGCTGATGTGCGTCACCGACCGCTTCTCCGGACCGTAGAGGTGCGACCACGCGCCCTGACCGGTCGAGTCGACGCCGTCCCGGGTGAGCCGGTAACCGGTGATCGCCGAGCCGCCGGTCGTGGCCGGCGGCTGCCAGGAGATCGTCGCGGTCGCCGCCGCATCGTCGACGACGGCGACGACACTCGTCGCCGCGCCGGGAGGACCGGGCTTGATCGTGGCGGTCGGAGCGGAGGTCTTCGGGGTGGTCGTGTAGCCGGTCCGGCTGCCGCTGACGGTGACGGTGAGCGTCCGTCCGGAGTCGGCGGTGACGGCCTTGTAGGTGGCGGCGGTGGCGCCGGTGATCGCGGTTCCCGAGCGCTTCCACTGGTAGGCGTACGAGGTGGGCACGGGGTTCCAGGTGCCGGTCTTCGCGGTCAGCACGGAGCCGACTCTCGTGGTGCCCGTCACCGTCGGGGTCGGCGCCGTGGTGAAGGCGCGCGGGGTGGTGATCGTGGCGGTCGGAGCGGAGGTGCGGGGAGTGGTCGTGTAGCCGGTCCTGCTGCCGGTGACCGTGACGGTGAGCGTGCGTCCGGAGTCGGCGGGGACGGCCTTGTAGGTGGAGGCCGTCGCGCCGGTGATCGCTGTTCCGGAGCGCTTCCACTGGTAGGCGTACGAGGTGGGCACGGGGTTCCAGGTGCCGGTCTTCGCGGTCAGCACGGAGCCGACGGCGGCGGTTCCCGAGATCGTGGGCGTCGGCGCGGTCGTGAACGCGGTCGCGGCCGATGCCGGAGCTGCGGGGAGGAACGCCAGGAGCAGCGCGGCGACGACGATCACGGCGAGGCGCGCGAGGCGCGGAGTTCTGGGGGGCACGAGGAACCGATCGGTCGGGCGGCGGGAGCCGAGACGGTGCTCAGGGTTCCTAAGAGAGGAATTCGAGCGCTCGAGGGGCGGAGTCGCTCATTATCAGCACGGCATCGGAAGACGCACTATCCCCGGGGCGGGGACACAGGATCGGCGTCCTCCGCACGGGGGATCCGGTGGCCTGCCGGATCGGTGCGATAGGTATTTCCCCGTCCTGCACGAGTCGTTCGTGACAACCGGTCCGCGGCGGCGCTCAGAGCGGTTCCGGCGCCTGTCATCGCCGGCGCGGCCTGGAGAGACGTACCGTCCTGACAGCGCGACGCCGGCCGCACGAGCGGTCGGCCTTCTCGGACCGACGTCGATCGGCCTCCGCTGTCACGGTGGGAACGACATCGCGGAGAGCGCTCACAGAAACGGCCGAAAGGGGGGTCAATCGTCCTCGCTTCGCGCCGATAAGTTGTGCCTCGCGCGATCGGAACGCTCGCCTCTCTCCTCGAGGTCCGGACTCCGACATCCGCGTCCCCACCCTCTCGCCTCCCGCTGATCACCCGATCGCAGCGGACGGCGCTCACCCGATGACCCGACGGCGCGCAGAGATGCGCCGCTCGTCGCGCACGCCGATTTGGAGACGAACCCATGGAGCGAAAGCCCCTCATCCCGCGATGGCTCACCGCCGTCGCCGCCGCCGCCGCGCTCGCGCTGGCGGCGCCCTCCGCGGCGGTCGCCGCCGAGGTGGAGCCGACCACGCTCAGCACCGCCGCCGTCACGGCTCCGACCGAGGCGGCCACGTCGGCGGCCCGCGCCAGCACTCCGTGGGAGCCGCTGAACGTCTACTCCACGGCCGACGGCACGGCCCGGTCGGCGACGCTGTTCTGGGACGCGCCGGAGTACGACGGCGGATCCGCGATCACCGGCTACCGGGTCGCGCGCAACGGGACCGACGCCTCCGGCGCCGGACCGTGGTCGACCATCGTCTCGGCCTCCGCCCGGTCGCAGAAGTTCACCAATCTGCAGTCGGAGTCGAGCTACTGGCTCTCCGTCTCGGCGATCAACGCCTACGGAACGGGCTACGTCTCGGAGACGTGGATCTACATCCCGTACGTGAGCGCTCCGGGAACCCCGACGAACGTCACCGCGACCAAGGACGACGGCGCGCGCGCGGCCACCCTCACGTGGAGCCCTCCCTATGACGACGGCGGCGGAGCCATCACCGGCTACGAGGTCTCCCGCAACGGCGTCGACGCGTCGGGCAACGGACCGTGGTCGATCATCGTCTCGGCGTCCACCCGCTCGCGCACGTTCTCGAACCTCGCGCTCGGCTCCACCTACACGCTCTCGGTCCGCGCCATCAACTCGGCCGGCTCCAGCATCGCCTCCTCCAGCTCGGTCCGGATGGGGAGCGCCGCTCTCACGGCCGCCACCCCGACCATCACCGGCACCGCGAAGGTCGGAGCGACCCTCACCGCGAACCCGGGCGCCTGGGGTCCGGCTCCCGTCGCCTACGCGTACCAGTGGAAGGCCGACGGCACGGCGCTGAGCGGCGCCACCGCCTCCACCTACAAGCCGACCAGCGCGACGCTCGGGAAGCGGATCACCGTCACCGTCACCGGCAGCAAGACCGGCTACACCGCCTCGACCCGCACGTCCGCCGCGACCGCCGCGGTCGCCTCCGGCACCCTCACCGCCGTGAAGCCGACGATCACCGGCACCGCGAAGGTCGGCTCGACCCTCACCGCGAACCCCGGCGCCTGGGGTCCCGCTCCGGTCTCGCTCGTCTACCAGTGGATGTCGAACGGCACGGCCATCAGCGGCGCGACGGGATCGACGTACAAGCCCACGAGCGCCGTGCTCGGCAAGACGATCACCGTCACGGTCACCGGCAGCAAGACCGGCTACACCCGGGTGACCCGCACGTCCGATGCGTCGGCCGCGGTCGTCGCCGGCACGCTCGTCGCCCCGACGCCCACCGTCTCCGGCACCGCCAAGGTCGGGTTCACCCTCACGGCGAACCCCGGAGCCTGGGGTCCCGCTCCCGTCACCCTGACGTACCAGTGGAAGGCGAACGGTGTTGCGATCAGCGGAGCGACGTCGTCGACCTTCAAGCCGACCAGCAGCACCGTCGGCAAGAAGGTCACCGTCACCGTGACGGGCAAGAAGACCGCCTACACGACGGTCTCGCGCACCTCCGCGGCGACCGCCACCGTCGTCAAGTAGCCGCTCCGGGCCCGCGGTCCTCCTCCCTTCCCAGCGGAGGAGGACCGCGGGCCCGCGTGCGCCGCACGACCCCTTCCCGTTCCACTCCGATCTCGATGCGCCGGCCCTCGGGGTCGACGTGGAGGCACCCGTGCGCTCGCTCCCCTTCCTCCGCCGCGGACTCGCCGCGCTCGCCGCGGTCGTCCTCGTCGCGACTCTCGCTCCGGCCGCGCCGGGAGCCGTTCCCGCGAGCGCCGCCGTCCCGGCGAGCAGCGCCGTCGCCGCGAGCACCGCCGTCGCACAGGCCGCGGCCGTCTCCGCGAGCGCCGTGATCCCGGCGAAGTTCACCGACACCCTGGTCGCCGACGTCCCGTCTCCGACGGCGCTCGCCTTCGCCCTCGACGGGCGGGCGCTCGTCGCCTCCCGCGGCGGGCCCATCCGCATCGTCGAGAACGGGGTGCTGCTCGCCACCCCGGCGATCGACCTGCGCGCAAAGATCTGCGCCAACGGCGAGCGCGGCGTGCTCGGGCTCGCGGTCGACCCCGACCCCACGACCCGCGCGATCTTCGTCTTCTACACGGCACGCGGATCCGATGCGGCGTGCCCCACGAACGCGAACGGCACGAAGATGCCGACCGGAGCCCCGCGCAACCGCGTCTCGCGGTTCGTCCTCGGCGACGACGACCGGATCGACCCCGCCTCCGAGACGATCCTCCTCGACGGCATCTACTCCCCGGCCGGCTACCACAACGCCGGCGACCTCGCCGTCGGCAAGGACGGTCTGCTCTACGTCAGCATCGGCGACGGCGGCTGCGACTACCGCGGCGGCGTCGGCTCGACGGGCGGCAGCGGCTGCGGCGGCAAGAACGACGCGGCGCGCGACCGCAACATCCTGAACGGCAAGATCGCGCGGATCACCACGTCCGGCGGCGTTCCCGCGAGCAACCCGTTCCTCGGGACCGGGACCGCGTCGTGCCGCCTCGCCCCGGCCGCGAGCGGCACGGTCTGCCGCGAGATCTTCGCGCAGGGCCTGCGCAACCCGTTCCGCATGGCGTTCGACCCCAATGCGACCGGCACCGTGTTCCGCATCAACGACGTCGGCCAGGACGCGTGGGAGGAGATCGACGCCGGCATCAAGGGCGCCGACTACGGCTGGAACACCCGTGAGGGGCACTGCGCGCAGACCGGCTCGCCGACGAACTGCGGAGCGGCGAAGCCCGCCGCGTACACCGATCCCGTCTTCGACTACTCCCACGCCGACGGCTGCGCCTCGATCACCGGAGGCGCGTTCGTGCCGAACGGCGTCTGGCCCGCCGCGTACACGGGCGCGTACCTCTTCGGCGACTACGTCTGCGGCAAGATCCGGGCGCTCAGCCCCGGCGGCACCGCGACCGACCTCGTCAGCGGTCTCGGCACCAGCAGCGCCGTCGCCCTGGCGTTCGGACCCTCGCGGGGCACGCAGGACCTCTTCTACACGACCTACGCGAACGGCGGCCAGCTGCGCCGGCTCGCCTACACCGGCACCGCGAACCGCGCACCGACCGCCGTCCTGACCGCCTCGCCGGCGTCCGGATCCGCGCCGCTCGCCGTGACGCTGAAGGGCGCGGGGAGCAGCGACCCGGATGGCGGCGCTCTCACCTACCTCTGGTCGTTCGGCGACGGAACCGCGTCGAAGACCACGACGGCCTCCAGCTCCACCCACACCTACGCCCGGGGCGACTGGACGGCGACGCTGAGGGTCCGCGACTCCGCGGGCGCCCTGTCCGCTCCGGTGACGCAGCGGATCTCCTCCGGGAACCGCGCCCCGACCGTCTCGATCACGTCGCCGGCCGCCGGAGCGACCTTCACCTCGGGCACCACCTACCGGCTGCGGGCCACCGCGACGGACCCGGAGGACGGCACGCTGCCCGCGTCGTCGCTGTCGTGGACCGTGCAGCGCCGGCACGCCGAGCACACCCATCCGTTCTTCGGTCCCGTGACCGGCAACGATGTGCCGTTCACCGCGCCGGGCCCCGAGGATCTGGCGGCGGCCGGGAACAGCGATCTGCTCGTCACCGTGACGGCGACGGACTCGAAGGGCCTCGTGCAGACGTCGACCCGGGTGTTCGCGCCGAAGAAGGTGTCGGTCACGATCGCGACGAGCCCCGCCGGTCGTACCGTGCTCGTGAACGGCACGCCGTTCACCGGGCCCGCCACCGTCGTCTCGTGGGCGGGGTCGCCGCTCCAGCTCGAGGTGCCGGCCCAGTCGACCGCGTCGGGCACGCCGTACGTCTTCTCCCGCTGGTCGGACGGCGGCGCCGCGGCGCACAGCATCACGACACCGGGTGCGGCCGCCACGTACACGGCGACGCTGCGGCCGGCCGTGCTCGCGGGTCCGCCGACCGCGGTGACCGCGACGGCGTCGGGATCGGGGACGGCCGTGCTGTCGTGGGCACCGCCCGCGGGCGGGCCGGCCGTGACGGGGTACCGGGTGTCGCGCGACGGGGTCGACGGGAGCGGCGCGGGACCGTGGGCGGCGGTGGTCGCCTCGACGAAGCGCTCGCAGACCTTCACGAACCTCGTCCCCGGGCGGACCTACCGGCTGTCGGTGCAGGCGGTCACGGCCGACGGCGCCGGGGCGACGGCCGGCGCGACGGTGCTCGCGAAGTAGCGGGCGTCAGCGGCGCAGCGTCTGCCGGGGCAGCTCGCCGAAGCGCTGCGCGTAGTGCTGGGCGAAGCGGCCGGCGCCGACGAACCCCCAGCGGGCGGCCACGTCTCCGACGACGAGCTCTCCGGGGGAGGCGGCGCCCAGCTCGTCACGGGCGCGGTCGAGGCGCACTCCGCGCAGGTAGTGGCGCGGAGTGGTGCCGAAGGAGCGCTGGAAGGCGAGCTGCAGTCCGCGGATCGTGAGGCCGGCGGCCTCGGCGATGTCGGCCACTCCGAGGGGCAGATCGGCGTTCGCGTGCACGAACTCGACCGCGCGGCGCAGGCGCCGGGCGCTCACCGACGGCGGGGTGAGGGGCATCGGCACGATGCGGTGGGCGAAGGTGCGCAGAGCGGCCTCGGCCGCGAACCTCGACGCGGAGTCGCGCTGCAGCTCGGAGGGGGCGGCTGAGACGGCGAGGGTGTCGCGGAGTCCGCGCACCGCGGCCCACCAGGGGGCCGGATCGCCCGCCACGGGAGAGAAGCGGATCGGGCCGGGCTCGCTGCCGTGCAGCTCGGCCGCGGCGCGCTCGAGGTAGGCGGCGTCGAAGTGCACGAGCGCATCGCGGTACTCGAGCGCCTCGAAGCCGAAGGGCCGCCCGGTCGGGAACATCGCGGGCCGCCCGACGACCAGTCGGTTCTCGTCGCGCCCGAGGTCGACGGACGCGCGGCCGGCGGTCAGCCACAGGACGACGTAGACGCCGGCCGGATCGACCGAGCCGCGCACGTGCCCGAGGAACGACGCGGAGTGCAGGCTGACCGGTCCGCCGCCCGTCGAGGCGTAGCGGTACTCGAACGGGGTCGTCGTGCGCTCGGCCCGGAAGCCGGAGCCGTTGTACCCGCGCTGGTAGAAGTCGCGGGCCTCGTCGAGATCGGCGCCGCGCCGCTCGCTGCGCCAGACCGGGAGGCGCGCGCCGCGAGAGCCGCCGGAGGGGGCGCTCGGAACGGCGACGGGACTCATCGATCCAGCGTGGCAGAGACCACCGACATCGACCGTCCGGAGCGAGTGACGGCTCCGGAATCGGGGCGGATGTGCAGCTCGGGAGCCGATCCCGGCGCCGATCCGCTCACGGGACCAGGCCGCGGTCCATCCAGAAGAGCCCGAGTGCCGCGACCGCGGCCGTCTCGATCATCGCGCCGCCGCGGATCAACTCGGCGACCTCGTGGTCCGCGAACCACCGCTGCACCATGTCGGACTCGGTGGCCTCACGAGCGTGCTCGCCGTGCTCGAGCTCCTCGGCGAGGAAGACGTCGACGGACTGGGCGACGAAGCCGTACGCCTCGCTCAACCGTCCGAGGTGCCGGAGCCGTCCCGCCCGCAGACCCGTCTCCTCGCGGAGCTCGGCGCGTGCCAGCGCGAGGGCGTCGCCGCCTGCGGAGCCGTGCGGCCAGCCGCCCGCCGGGAACTCCCAGGCGCGGCGACCGATCGGGTAGCGGAACTGCTCGACCAGCCAGAATCCGTCACCCTCGCGGGGGAGGACCAGGGCGTAGTCGTCGCGCTCGACGACCGAGTAGACGCCCGTGCTGCCGCCGGGCCAGAGCACCTCGTCCTCGCGGACGCGGATCCACGGCGTCTCGTAGGCGACGCGCGTCGACAGCTGCTCGACCGCTCCGGAAACGACGTCGGGGCCGCCCGAACCGGACGACCCCGACGACGACGATGCGTCACGCACGCTTCTGGTGCTGCTCCTCGACGAAATCGGTGTCGTCGCCGTCGTCCTCGGCGTCGATCCACTTCGAGTAGTCCGGCTCGTCCGGGTGGCTGAGCTCTCGCTCCAGCGCGCTGTAATCGACCGCCGGGCTGAACGACTTCAGCTCACGGGCGATCTTGGTGTTCTTCGCCTTCTGACGGCCGCGCCCCATGGGTGACCCCCTCACGATGACAGGCCAGACGGGCGATGAAGCCGGCTGGGGAAGTGGTTATCAACGACGTGGTTACGAACGATGAACTGAGAACAGTGAAATCTACCCGGTAGTTTAGCAGACGGGGCACACGCCACTCCGGGCCCTGGGCATCCGGATCGAGGCGGCCCCTCGACGACGGGGGGAGCAGCGTGGACCGTGCCTCCGCGCCGCGCTCCGTCGTGGTGATCGGCGCCGGTCAGGCCGGTCTCGCCGTGGCCTACTACCTGCGGCGTCTGGGGCTCGAATCCGGCCGTGACCTGGTGGTCCTCGACCGCGGGCCCGAGCCCGGAGGTGCGTGGCAGTTCCGCTGGGAGGCGCTGCGGCTGGGGTCGGCGCACCGCGTGCACGATCTGCCCGGCATGGACCGGATGGGCCTCTCGTTCTCGACCGCCGATCGGCGCCGTCCGGCGCGCGACGTGGTCTCGGAGTATTACGGCGCCTACGAGCGGGCCTACGAGCTGCCCGTCCGGCGTCCCGAGGCGGTGCGGAGCGTCACGAGTGCGATACCGGGCGACCGCTCCTCCGCTCTGGTGATCGAGACGGACCGCGCCGTCGAGCACGCCCGCCTCGTCGTGAACGCGACCGGGACCTGGGGCTCGCCGTTCGTGCCCTACTACCCGGGCCGCGACCGCTTCAGGGGCGTGCAGATCGACACCACGGAGTACGTGCGGCCCGAGGACTTCGCGGGCAAGCAGGTCGTCGTCGTGGGCGGCGGAACCTCGGCGATCGGCTTCCTGCTCGAACTCGAGCGGGTCGCGCGCTCGGTCACCTGGGCGACGCGGCGCCCGGTCGAGTTCCGCGACGGCGAGCAGCTCGCCTTCGAGTCGGCGGTGGAGGCGGTGGCCGAGCAGGACCGCGCGGCGCGAGCCGGCCGGGCCCTGCCGAGCATCGTCGGCGGCACCGGTGTGCAGCGCACCCGAAGGGTCGTGGCCGGGATCGAGCGCGGGGTGCTCCGCGAGCGGGGCGTGTTCCGCTCGATCGAGGAGGACGGCGTGCGCTGGCCCGACGGGAGCTTCACGCGCGCCGACGCGATCATCTGGGCGACGGGATTCCGACCGGAGCTGCGCCACCTGGCGCCGCTCGGACTGCGCGAGCGCGAGGGCGGAGTCGCCGTCGCGAACGGCGCGTCCCTCACCGACCCGCGGGTGTTCTTCGCGGGCTACGGACCGACGGCCTCGACCATCGGAGCGAACCGTTCGGGGCGCACCATCGCGCGCGCGGTGGTGGCGCGGCTGCCCTGACGACGGCTGCCCTGACGGCCGGGGCTCAGACGCGCCCGTCCCAGTCCACCGGCACGACGGACCCGCGGTGGCGGATCCCGTCGACCCGGATCGGCCCGGCGAGGGCGGGCGAGATCGGAGCGACGACGAGCGTCTCTCCGCCCGGCGCGAGCCCCAGCGCCGCCGACAGCACTGCCACCGCCGCGGCCGCCGACCAGGCCTGCGGACGGCAAGCGGCGGGGTAGGGCACCGGCGCGGGCGCCTCGGCGGTGGAATCGCCCGAGTGCAGCTCGGGCATCCGGTAGTCGAAGCCCTCGGCAGCGGCGAGCAGGCCCCGCGCGAGCGTCGTCGCCTCGGCCCCGAAGCCGTCGCGAGCCAGCCCCGTGACGGCGATGGCGGTGTCGTGGGCCCAGACCGTTCCTCCGTGGTACGACAGCGGCCAGTAGCCGTCGGAGTCGGTCGACATGGTGCGCAGCCCGTAGCCGGAGGAGAGCTCGGGCGAGACCAGCAGCTCGGCCACGCGCGCGGCGCGGTCGGGCGGCAGGATCCCGGTGCCCAGCAGGTGGCCGATGTTGCTCGTGACCGTGTCGACGGGGCGCTTGCGCGCATCGAGGGCGATCGCCGGGTAGCCGCCGTCGGCCGTGTCGATCCAGAACGACTCCGCGAACCGCTCCTTCAGGGCCGCCGCCCACTCGCGCCACGCGGCTCCGTCGCGGCCGAACCGCTCGAGCAGCGCCGCGCCTCCGATCGCCGCCTCGTAGGCGTAGGCCTGCACCTCGCAGAGCGCGATGGGGCCCTCGGCCAGGGTGCCGTCGCGCCACTGGATCGAGTCGCCCGAGTCCTTCCAGCCCTGGTTGGCGAGGCCGTGCCCGGTGGTGTCGACGTACTCGAGCAGGCCGTCGCCGTCGGAGTCGCCGTCGTCGCGGAGCCAGCGCAGCGCCGCCTCGAGCGCGGGCAGCAGGGCCTCGACCTCGGAGTCGGGGAGCCCCCAGCGCCAGGCGTCGTGCAGCAGGCAGACCCAGAGCGCCGTGGCGTCGACGGTGCCGAAGTAGAGAGGGGGGAGCGAGACGCCCTCGCCCGGGATCTCGAGGGTCGTCGAGCGCAGCTCGTGCATGATCTTGCCGGGCTGCTCGGCGGTGCCGGCCACGTGCTCGGTGCCCTGGAACCCCGCGAGCACGCGCAGGGTCGAGCCGGCGATCCCGGTGCCCAGCGGGAGGAGCATCCGCGCCGCCCAGATCGAGTCGCGGCCGAAGAGAGTGAAGAACCAGGGGGCGCCGGCGGCCAGGAACGGCTCGTCCGGACGGTCGACGGTGACCATCCGCAGGGCGTCGAGGTCGTCGAGGGCGACGCGGCACCAGGACGCGAGGCGGGAGTCGCCCGCGTCGACCGTCGTGCCGCTCCACTCCGCGGGGCCGGGGGCACCGGCGACGACCGCGGCGGAGTCCTCCATCGCGACGCTCCACCCGACCTCGACGGTGCCGCGGGCCGGGACCACGACGTCCCAGGAGAGCGTCGTGGTCGCTCCTGTCGCGATCGCGGCGCCCGGGGCGCGCACCTCGGCGCGGACGCTGCCCGAGGTCCACACGACGGAGCCGTCGCCCGCCTCAGTGCGCACCTCGGCGTCGTCGCGCAGCCCGGCCTTCACGACGTGCACGAGGGAGAAGTCGGGCTCGAGCGCGAGGTCGAGTCGCGTGGCGACCTCCTCGGCCAGGGCCGACTCGAGGCGGATGCTCTCGCGGAGCGATCCCGCCGAGACGGCGCGCGTGCGGACGACGCGGAACCGGGGATCCGCCGACGCGTCGTCGAGGCGGCGGGCCAGGCCGGTGAAGCGGGCGGAGGAGGCCCCGTCGCGTCCGGCCGCGATCGGCTCGAGGGGGAGCCCGCCGACGAGGAGGGACGCTGCGGCGAGCACGCGGACATCGCCGTGGTAGAGCCCGTGGATCGGCTGCGCGCCGAGCTCGCCCGTCTCGTCGCACCACAGCTGCGAGGGGGCGCGGAGGAGGACGACGGCCTCGTGGAGGAGGGGCTGGAGGGGCGTGCTGCTGCGGTCGTCGCGCTCGGTCGTCACGGTCGACTCCTCACTGAATCGTCGGTGCGGGCCGCGTCGTGCAGCGCCTGCGGGATCGGGCCGTCGGTGGCTGCCGGTTGACAGCACCGCGGTCGGAGGTAATGTAGCACTCGCATTTGATCGATCAAATCAGCGCTTCCCGCCTTCTTGGAACGATCGAACCGCACCCGGACCCGTCGAGGAGGACGCATGGCACTGCCGACCGTCGAAGACGTGGCCCGCGCCGCCGGAGTCTCGCGCCAGACCGTCTCGAACGTGCTCAACAGCCCGTCGATCGTGCGGCCCGGCACCCGCGAGCGCGTCGAGAAGGCCATCGCCGACCTCAAGTACCGGCCGCACGCCTCCGCCCGCCGCCTGCGCACCCGCAAGTCGGGCACCATCGGCGTGCGGATGGACCGCGTGCTCGACGGCATCTCGGGCAGCCTGCTCGACCGGTTCCTGCACGCCGTGACCGAGCAGGCGGATGCCCGCGGCATGCGGATCCTGCTCTACACGGCGAGCACCCCCGAGGACGAGATCGCGCAGATCGGACGGCTCCGCGACGGGGCCGACGTGGACGCCTTCGTCCTCACCTCGACCTTCTACGGCGACCCGCGCACCGCGTGGCTCCGCGAGCAGGGCGTGCCCTTCGTGACGTTCGGCCGCCCCTGGGGGCTGGACGACCAGGGCGATCCGCAGCACCTCTGGGTCGACGTCGACGGCGCCTCCGGAGTCGCGCAGGCCAGCCGGCACCTCGCCGACGAGGGGTGCGCGACCGTCGCGTTCTTCGGCTGGCCGAGCGGATCCGCGACCGGCGACGACCGCCGCAGCGGCTGGGAGCGGGTCATGGGGGAGCGGTTCCCCGGAGTCGCACTGCTGCGGGCCGAGGCGGAGGACGACGTGCAGCAGGCCCGGTCCGCCGCGATCGCGTTCCTCGAGGCGAACCCCGCGGTCGACGGTCTGGTCTGCGTCTCGGACTCCCTCGCGCTCGGCGCCTCGATGGCCGCCGTCGCCGTCGGCCGCCCCGACCTCTCGATCGTCGGCTTCGACAACACCCCGGTCGCCGCCGCCGTCGGCCTCTCGAGCGTCGAGCAGGACCTCGGCGCGGTCGCGGCCGGCGCCCTCGAGCTGCTCCTCGGCGAGCGCGGCGACGACATCGTGCACCGCGAGCTCGCCTCCGGAGAGGCCCACCGCCTCGTCGAGCCGCACCTCGTCGTGCGGACTCCCCTCCACCTCTGACTCCCACAGCCCCGAGCACCTCCCGGTGCACCTCCCGATCACGAAAGGTCAGGCCATGACATCCACCTCCACCGCGGCACGCTGGGGTGCCGCGATCCTCGCGAGCGGCCTCGCGGTCACGCTCGCCGCCTGCTCGAGCGGCGGCTCCTCCTCCGATTCCTCGTCCGACGCCGGACTCACGGTCATGATCGGCTCGTCCGGTGACGCCGAGACGACCGCGGTCACCGATGCGGTGAACGCCTGGGGCGAGGAGAACGGCACGACGGTCGAGGTCGTCGCCGCCAGCGACCTGACGCAGCAGCTCGGCCAGGGCTTCTCGGGCGGCAACCCGCCCGACCTCTTCTACATGAGCTGGGACCAGTTCCAGACCTACGCGAGCAACCGCTACCTCGAGCCCTACGCGCAGGACGCCGGCAACGCCGACGCGTTCTACCCGGCGCTGCGCGAGGCGTTCACCTACGACGACCAGTTCTACTGCGAGCCGAAGGACTTCTCGACGCTGGGTCTCGTCATCAACACCGACCTCTGGGCGGCCGCCGGTCTCACCGACGCCGACATCCCGACCGACTGGGCGGGCCTCGAGTCGGCTGCGGCGAAGCTCACCGCGAGCGGAGTGACCGGACTCTCCTTCGGCGCCGAGTACGCGCGCATCGGCACCTTCATGAACCAGGCCGGCGGCTCGCTGCTGTCCGAGGACGGCGAGACCGTCACCGCGGACACTCCCGAGAACGTGGCCGGGCTCACCGAGGTGAAGAAGCTGCTGACCGACGGGACGCTGAAGTTCCCGGCCGACCTCGACTCCGGCTGGTCCGGGGAGGCGTTCGGCAAGGGCGCCGCCGCGATGGTCATCGAGGGCCCGTGGATCAACGGCGCGCTCGAGGCCGACTACCCCGACGTGAACTACACCGTCGCCGAGCTCCCCGCGGGCCCCGGCGGCAAGTCGACCTTCACCTTCAGCAACTGCTGGGGCATCCCGGTCGGCAGCGAGACGGCGGAGCAGGCGCAGTCGCTCGTCGAGTCCCTCACCGCCGACGAGCAGCAGCTCGCCTTCTCGGACGCGTTCGGAGTGATCCCCTCGACCGAGACGGGCGCCGCGGAGTACGCGACGAAGTACCCCGAGAACGCCGCCTTCGTGTCGGGCAACGACTACGCCGTCAGCCCGGTCGCCTTCGCGGGCGCCGCCACCGTGATCACCGACTTCAACTCGGCCCTCGAGGGCCTGGCGTCGGGCGACCCGGAGGCGATCCTCGCCGACCTGCAGACGAACCTGCAGGACGCGCTCGACACCGCGAACGCGAAGTAGCCGCGCGCCGGAGGCGTCGGGACCCGACCCGTCGCCTCCGGACGCCTGCACGATCTGCAGGCCCCCGTCCGATCTGCAGGCCCCTGCACGATCTGCAGGCATTCGCACCGTCTGCAGGCACCTGTCCGATCTGAAGGCATCTGCACGATCTGCAGGCGCTCGCACGATCTGCAGGGGATCCGCGAGATTCCGGCTCCTGCGAGCGGAGGAACGCGCTCGCCCGCGAGGATCCCCTGCAGATCGCACGTCGATCCCCTGCAGACGGCGCGACGTCCTGCAGATCGGCACCCCTGCAGATCGAACCGTTACCTGCAGAGCGAACCCCGCGCCCCGCCCCAGCTCCGCCCCGACACGTCGAAGGAGACGCATCGATGACCGCCCCCGCACCCGCCCGCAGGCGCCGCTCCGGCATCCGCGGGCACGAGGCCCGCTACGGCTGGCTCTTCACCCTCCCCGCGATCCTCGTCATCGGCGTCTTCCTCGTGCTGCCCATCGGCCTCGCGCTGTGGGTCAGCGTCAGCAACTGGAACGGCCTCGGCTCGCCGTTGGGTCCGACCGCGCAGTTCGTCGGCGCCGACAACTACCAGGCGGTGCTCACCGAGCCGGGCCTGGCGCAGAAGGACTTCGGCACCTCGATCCGCAACAACCTCTACTACGTGCTGCTCGTGGTGCCGCTGCAGACGGCTCTCGCGCTGTTCCTCGCGGTGCAGGTGAACCGGCGCATCCTGCGCGGGCGCGGGTTCTTCCGCACCGCCTTCTACTTCCCCTCCGTCACGTCGTCGATCGCGATCACCGTGATCTTCCTGTTCCTCTTCAGCGCGTCGGGCGTCGTGAACGCGGTGCTCGGCTGGTTCGGCGCCGACGGCCCCACCTGGATGGCCGACCCGTCCGGGATCCTGCACAGCGTCCTCGGTGCCGTGGGAGTCGACGGCTCCGGCCCGCTCGCCGCCGCCGCTCCGCTCGGCCTCACCTGGTGGGACTGGCTGTCGGGCCCCTCCGTCGCCATGTGCGTGCTGATCACGATGGCGGTGTTCACGACCTCGGGCACCTTCATGCTGCTGTTCCTCGCGGCTCTGCAGAACATCGGAGCCGAGATCGACGAGGCGGCGCTGATGGACGGAGCGGGGCCGCTCCGCAAGTTCTTCTCGGTCACCCTGCCGATGCTCAAGCCCACGCTGTTCACGGTGCTCACCCTCGGCCTGATCGGCACCTGGCAGGTCTTCGACCAGATCTACCTGACCGGAGGCGGCTCTCCCGGCAAGACGCTGCTCACGCCCGCGTTCCTCGCCTACGAGTCCTCGTTCACGGACCTCCGCTGGGGTCAGGGCGCGGCCATCGCGTTCATCCTCTTCTTCATCATCGTGGTGCTCACGCTGCTGCAGCGGGCACTGCTGCGCGACAAGGGCGAGCCCCGTACCCGCCGACGTCGCGCGGCCCGCGCCGACGCCGCCACGACCCTCACCACGGGAGGTGTGCGATGAGCACCCTGATCGACTCCGGCACCCGGGCCGTCGACGAGACGCCCGCCGCACCGCTCCCGCGCCGCCGCGTGCACCTCGGTGCCCGCGGACGCGCCTCGCTGATCGGCGGCTACCTGCTGCTGATCGCGCTCGCGCTGGTCTACATCTACCCGTTCCTGATCTCGGTGGCGTCGTCGTTCAAGACCGATGCGGATGCGACGTCGAACCCGCTGTCGCTGCTCCCCGCGACCTGGTCGTTCGCCTCGTACGAGCGGCTCTTCACCGATGTGCCGCTGCCGCTGTGGACCCTGAACTCGGTCATCGTGACCGTGTTCGTGACCATCGGGCGCGTCTTCTTCGACTCGCTCGCCGGCTATGCGCTGTCGCGGCTGAACTTCCGCGGGCGGGGCTTCCTGTTCGCGCTGTTCATCGGAGTGATGAGTGTGCCGGCGGTCGTCCTGCTGATCCCGCGGTTCCTGATCCTCAAGCAGCTCGGGCTCTACGACAGCTATGCGGGGATGATCGTGCCGCTGATCGTGGACGCGGCGGGCATCTTCATCATGAAGCAGTTCTTCGACTCGATCCCGCTGTCGATCGAGGAGGCCGCGCGGATCGACGGGGCCGGCGTGTTCCGCACGTTCCGCTCGATCGTGGTGCCCATGGCGCGGCCGGCGATCGTGACGCTGTTCATCCTGTCGTTCCAGGGCTCGTGGAACGAGTTCTCGCACTTCGTGGTCTCGCGGCAGTCGCCGGAGCTGAACACGCTGACGACCGGAGTCGCCTCGCTCGTCTCGGGGCAGCTGGGCACCGGCAACCAGTACCCGCTGCAGTTGGCGGCGGCGGTGCTGATGTCGATCCCGGTGGCGGTGCTGTTCTTCGTCTTCCAGAAGCGGATCATGAACACCACCGAGGGTGCCGAGAAGGGCTGACGCCGCGACTGCGGGCGCTGGCGGATCTCGATACGGCCGCTCCGCGCCCTACTCGATCAGCAGGGGGAGGCGGTGCCGCCTACTTCGCGAGGAACTCGAGGACGCGGGCGTTCCACTCCTCCGCGTGGCTGACGTTGACGCCGTGGGGGCCGCCCTCGACGACGTGCAGCTCGGAGCCGGGGATCGCCGCGTGGGTGCGCGCGCCCGAGCCCTCGAACGGCACGGTCGCGTCGCTGTCGCCGTGGATGACGAGCGTGGGGACGGTGACGAGCGGCAGGTCCTCGCGGAAGTCCGTGGTCGCGAACGCCGTCATGCAGGCGAGCGCGGCGACCTTCGACGACTGCTTCGCGAGGGCGAGCGCATCCTGGCGCTGCTGCTCCGAGACGACGAGCGTGCCCTTCGCCGAGAAGAACTGCGTGGTGAAGTCGTCGTAGAACGAGTCCTGGTCCTTGGTGAGACCGGCCGTCATCTCGGCGGCCTGGGACTTCTCGAGCGGGCCGTCCGGGTTGTCGGAGCCCTTCATCAGGTACGGCGGAACGGCGGAGGCGAACACGACGCTGCGCAGGCGCTCGGTGCCGTACTTCGAGAAGTAGCGGGCGACCTCTCCGCCGCCCATCGAGAAGCCGACCAGCGTGACGTCCTGCAGGTCGAGCTCGGTGAGGAGCGCGTGCAGGTCCTCGGTCAGCGTGTCGTAGGTGTAGCCGGTGAGCGGCTTGTCGCTGCGGCCGAAGCCGCGGCGGTCGTAGGTGACGACGCGGTAGCCGGCGGCGGTGAGCGCCGGGACCTGCTCCGACCAGGACTCGCCCGAGAGCGGCCAGCCGTGGATCAGGACGATCGGGCGGCCCGAGCCGCCGGTGTCGTCGACGTGGAGGTTCGTGTCCTTGAAGAGGCCGTGGTGCGCGGTGATCTCGGTCATGCGGGTTCTCCTTCCGGCGCCGTCCGTCGGCGTCGATGGTGGTTCGAAGGAGACTAGGCAGCCGGATGGGGAGAGCGCCCGGACGGCGGGGAGGCTTGACAACGGCCTCCCCGCTCCGTCGGGGATCAGGCCAGGTCGTCGACCGCGGCGAGGATCTCGTCGGTCTCGGTGCGGGTCGTGTAGTCGACGTGCACGTCGGCGAAGCGCACGACGCGGCCCGCGTCGACCACGAGCACGGTCGGGAACGGGATCGCGGGGGTGTCGTCCGCGTTGGAGTCCTTCACCGCGAAGCCGAGGGACGTGTGCGCGTCGATCGCCGCGTCGCTCGGAGCCGTCACGATGCCCAGGCGCCCGGCGAGGGTGTTGCCCGGGTCCGAGACGACGGTGAAGCCGAGCTCGCCGTCGCCCGTCGCCCGCGAGCCGTCGGCGGTCTGGGGGCTGATCGCCACGAACGCGACCCCGCGCTCGCGCAGGGCCGGCGCGAGGGTGGCGTCGTAATGGCGGAGCGTGAGGTTGCAGTAGGGGCACCAGGCGCCGCGGTAGAAGACGAGCACGGCCGCGCCGTCGCCCAGCACGGAGGACAGCGCGACGGACTCGCCGTCGACGGTCAGGACCGTCGCGTCCGGCAGCCCGTCGCCCGCCGAGACGGCGTGATCGGGCACTCCGGCCGAGACGAGGTCGGCCTGCTCGCCGGCGAAGACCGCCGCGAGGTCGTCGCCGATGGCGGCCGTGAATCCGGTGGTGAACTCGGTGGACTGCTGGCCGATCGTGGGGGTCGCGTTCGTGGTGGGCATCGTCGTCTCCGTCCGGCGCCCGCTGCTCGGCCGCTCCAGCGGCGATCGTAGGAGGGGCACCTCGACACCCGCAGGGGGGACGTCATGGTTCGTCACAGGCGGGGCGGCCGGGAACGAGGGACGCCGCCCCGGCCGAAGCCGGGACGGCGTCCCTGAGGGGTCGTGCCTACTGGAATCCGCCGCCGCGGTCCTCGTGGTCCTCGATGGGGTCGGAGTCGGGGGCGTCGAGGGTGAAGGTCACGTGGACCGACTCGCCGACCTCCTTCGCGGCGACGGCGGTGTAGACGAGGTGGGTCTCCTGGCCGTCCACCGCCGCGTAGACGTCCACCTCCTTCTCGTAGCCGCCGTCGGTGCTGACGCGGGTCTCGGTCTGCCCGTCGAAGGGGCCGCCCTGGAAGAAGGCGAGGTAGCTCTCGCCCTCGGCGAGTTCGCGGATGTCGTTGCTCATGGTCCAGGTCTACCACTCGCGGTCGGGCGTCCGCCGGGCCTTGCGGTGGCGACGGAGGAGCGGGCAAGAGTGCGCGAGGCTCACGGGTGCGCCGAGGGCGGCGCTCGGAGGCGAGAACGTAGGATGTCGGGGATGACGATCGGACGCCGCACCTTCCTCTCGGGAGCCGCCACGGGGGTCGGCCTCCTGGTCCTCGCGGGCTGCACGCCGCCGCGTCCGACGCCCACCCGCTCGGTGACGAAGGCGCCCGTGCCCACGCCGAGCACCACCGCCGTTCCGACGCCCTCGGCGTTCGTGCGCTCCGGCTGGGGCACCGATCCCTTCGCGCTCGGCAGCACCTCCTACCTGCCCGTCGGAGCGACTCCCGAGCACCGCGACGACCTCGCGCAGAACGTGCTCGACCGCGTCTTCTTCGCTGGGGAGGCGACCGACTCGTCCGAGCCGGGCACCCTGCAGGGCGCCTGGAACTCGGGCGTCCGCGCCGCCGGCGAGATCGCGGCGGTCGCGGGCGACGGAGAGCGCATCGCGATCGTCGGAGCGGGGCTCGCGGGGGCGATCGCGGCGCGCCGCCTGGTCGACGCGGGCTACGACGTCACCCTCGTCGAGGCGCGCGAGCGCACCGGGGGCCGCATCGCGACCACGCAGCCCGACGGCTGGCCCGTCGCGGTCGACAGCGGAGCCTGGGCGCTGGCCGGCGCCGGCCCGGCCCTGCGCGAGAGCGTCCTGGACGCGGGAGTGGGCACCACTCCGATCGACCTCGCGGCGATCCGCTCGGTCGCGCCCGACGGCTCCGTCCTCGACGTCGGCACGACCGGCGCCGACGCTCTGACCCGGGCGCTGGAGTGGGGGGCCGAGCAGTCCGAGGACGTGCCGCTCGCCGAGGCCTTCGCCGGGTCCGGTGCCGCCGACCCCGCCGAGGCGGAGGCGGGCAGCGGCGACGGCGAGCCCGAGCGGGTCGCCGCCTTCCTCGCGGGAGGTGCGGCGCTCACGACCGGAGCCGCCCCCGCGGAGCTCTCGTCCTGGTACGGGCTCGGCGACGCCTCAGCGGCGACCACGGCCCAGGAGCTCGACGACGACTCCGAGCGCGCGGACGCCGTCCTCACCGACGGCCTCGCTCCGCTCGTCGCGTCGCTGCTCGAGGACGTCGAGGTCTCGCTGCGCGCCGTCGTCAGCGGCATCGGCTACGACGAGGAGGGCGCCAGCGTCCGCCTCGCCACGGGGGAGTCGTTCTCGGCCGACCGCGTGCTGGTCACGGTGCCGATCGGCGTGCTCAAGACCGACGCGATCGTGTTCGATCCGCCCCTGCCGTTCGCGCACCGCACCGCGATCGCGGCGATCGGCTCCGGTGTCGTCGAGACGCTGTGGCTCCGCTTCGACGAGTCGTTCTGGGATGCGGACGCCGACGCGGTGTCGGCCGTCCGGTGGTCGCTCGTGGGCTCGGAGGCGGGCATCACGGAGTGGGTGAACCTGCAGCCGGTCACCGGAGAGACGGTGCTGATCGGCCTCGTCGGCGCCGATCAGGCGCTGTCGCTGCAGGCGCTCAGCGACGACGAGCTGCTCACGGTCGCGGTGACGGCGCTGGAGCCGTTCGCCGTCGTCCCCGACTGACCAGCTCGCGCAGCCTCGCGAACGGGCCGCGCCACTCCGCGGTGTGCGACTCGCCCAGCGGGCGGACCCGGCTGAGCGCGACGACGAACGCCGCGATGCCCGAGATGAGCCCGAGCACGATCACGTCGTAGACGACGTACATCACCGGGCCGTCGACCTGGTCGGGGTCGAGGAAGAAGTACGGGTACCAGCCGATGAGGGCCCCGCGGACCAGCGTGATGACGCCCCAGACCACCGGGAAGCCGAGCACGGTGAGGGTCGAGCGCCACGGCACGGGGCGCCGGCCGGGGCCGAGGATCCAGTCGAGCATCGCCAGCGTCGGGATCACGAAGTGCAGCAGCGCGCTCGACCACGGCACGTCGACGCGGACGCCGCGATTGCCTGCCTCCACGGCGATGAGGCCGAAGACGATGCCCGAGACCACCATGTAGGTCAGCACGAGCGCCCGCACGGTGCTGAGCCAGCGGGGCTCGCGGGTGCGGGCGAGGGCGACGAGCCCCGAGAGGCCGAGCAGGACGACTCCGGCCATGTTCGACTGCGTGGTGAAGTAGGCGAAGAAGTTGTCGATCTGGAACGCGCGGAAGCCGAGCGTGTAGAAGAAGTCGGCGACCAGGCCCACGACGCCCAGACCCGCGAGCGCGAGTCGGAGGATCGCGAACGCCTTCCGCACACCCGCTCCGATCCGTCGTCACCTGAGTCCGGCGGGCCGGACGTCCGTGCGATTCTACGGTCGCGCTCCTCCGAGCTCCCCCCGCGCGGGTGGTCCGGCGCGGGACCGGCTGTCGCTTCCCGACGCCCGCCGTCGCCGTCGGGATACCGTGGAGCATGCCGTTCACTCCGAGCCACGCCGTCGTCGCTCTGGCCTTCAGGAACGGCCGCATCCCCGCGAGCGCCGTGGCCTCCGGCGCGGTCATGCCCGACATCGGGATGTACCTGCCCTGGGAGGGGGCCCGCGCCGCGACCCACTCGCTCCTGGGCGTCGTCACGGTCGACCTGGCGCTCGGCGCCGTCGGGCTCGCCCTCTGGTTCGTGCTGCTCGAGCCCGCCTGGCGCGACCTCGCGCCGCGGATCGTGCGGATGCGCTTCCGTCCGCGTCGACCATCGCCCCGGGGTGCGCGCGCGTGGGTCGCGGCGCTGCTCCTGACGGCGGCCGGCATCGTGATCGGAGCCGCCACGCACGTGGTCTGGGACGCGTTCACCCACCTGTCCGGCGCGGGGGTCGTGGCGATCCCCGCGCTCGAGCGCGAACTCGGGCCGTTCCCGGTCTACAAGTGGCTGCAGTACGGCAGCGGGGTGCTGGGGCTCGTGGGCCTGGGCATCGGTGCGCTGGTCTGGTACGTCGCGCACCGGCCCCGCCCCCTCGCTCCCGACGGGCGCACCGCAGTCCGCCTCGCGGCCTGGTCGGTCGTGCTCGCGGCGGCCGTCGTGCCCGTCGGGATCGTCCTCGCGGTCGCGGGCTTCGATCCGCTGGCCCCCGAGTACCGCTCCTCGGTCGTCGACGCGGCTATCCTCACCGTGATCTGCACGGGAGGCGCGGCCCTCGCCATCGCGCTCCTGCACCGGCTCGTCGTGTCCCCGGCCCCCCACCTCACGGCGGGTGGGGATCCGTCGTGAGGAG
This sequence comes from Rathayibacter sp. Leaf248, assembly GCF_920939495.1. NCBI lineage: Bacteria > Bacillati > Actinomycetota > Actinomycetes > Micrococcales > Microbacteriaceae > Rathayibacter > Rathayibacter sp. Leaf248. The sequence continues at coordinate 59,699 of NZ_CAKLAV010000003.1, forward strand.
GATGCGCAGGTCCATAGCCCGCCGATAGCGTCGAGATCGGCCCGTTGGGGCGGGCCGCCTTCGGGGGAAGGCACAAGGGGAAATCGAGGGCTCGCGGCCGATGGCCGCGGGCCCTCTATCCGTTCACGGGGCGGCGTCTCGCAGAACCTGGGCGGCATCGTGCCGCAGAACCCGCAGAACCTCGGTGGCGTCGTGCCGCAGAACCTCAGCTAGGAGTGCCGCTCGGCCACGATCGTGGCCGACGCCCCGTCTCGGCGGAGGTTCTGCGCCGGATCAGCGGCGCTTGCCGCCCTTCTTGGTGCGGACGGCTGCCGCGGTGCGGGAGTGGCTGCGCGGCGCGCCTTCACCGGCAGCGCCCTTGGGCAGCACGGACGCCGGAGGGATCGGCCGGCGGGTCACCGGGCGCACCGGCTCGCCGCGGCGCGCCTGGCCCGGGATCGGCCGCGAGCGGCGTCCGTAGATCAGCTCGGACGAGTCGAGCAGCCACGGCACCAGCGCCACGGTCACCCCGTGCACGAGCAGCAGCTTCTGGCGGATACGGCGCGACTTGTGGTTGTGGAGGAACGACTCCCACCAGTGGCCGACGATGTACTGCGGCATGTAGACGGTGGTGATCTCGGACCCGTGCTCGAGGCGGTGCGCCTTGATGTACTTGATCAGCGGGTACGAGATGTCGCGGTAGGGCGAGGCGACGCAGCGCAGCGGCACCTGGATGTCCATCCGCTCCCAGTCGGCCTTCAACTGGGCCGTCTGGGCGTCGTCGATGGAGGAGTGGACGGCCTCGAGCGTCTCGTGCCGGGCGGCGATGGCGTAGTCGAGCGCCTTCAGCGTCGGCTTGTTCATGCGGCCCACGAGCACGATCGCGTGGTCGCCGTTCGCTCCGAAGGTCGTGGTCGGGTCGACCTCGATCTCCTTCTCGACGTCGCGGTAGTAGCGGTAGACGCCGGCCATCAGGACGCCCAGGATCGGCATGACCAGGTAGACGAGCCAGGCGCCGTGCGTGAACTTGGTGATCGTGACGATCACGAGGACGACGAAGGTCAGGGCCGCTCCGAAGAGGTTGATGCCCAGGCTCGTGTAGACGGTGCGGGAGCCCTCGCCCTGCTTGATGAGCCGGATCCAGTGCTTCACCATGCCGGTCTGCCCGAGGGTGAACGAGACGAAGACGCCGATGATGTACAGCTGCACCAGGCTCGTCAGCGAGGCCTGGTAGACGAGCAGGATGATCGCGGCGACGAGCGCGAGGATGATCACTCCGTTGGAGTAGATCAGGCGGTCGCCGCGGGTGTTGAGCGACTTCGGGGCGAAGCCGTCGCGGGCGAGCACGGAGCCCAGCAGCGGGAAGCCGTTGAAGGCGGTGTTCGCCGCGAGCAGGAGGACCGCCGCGGTCGCCGCTTGGATCACGAAGAAGAGGATCGAGCCGTTGCCGAAGGTCGCGGCGGCGACCTGCGCGATCACGGAGCGCTGCGGAGTGTCCTCGCAGCCCGCGAAGCCGACGAGGTGGCACGCGTCCTCGGCGTAGTGCACGTCCGAGACGAGGGCGAGCGCGGTGAGTCCCACGAAGAGCACGATCGCGATGGAGCCCATCGCCACGAGGGTGCGCTGCGCGTTCTTCACCTTCGGGGCCCGGAACGCGGGCACGCCGTTCGAGATCGCCTCGACGCCGGTGAGGGCCGCGCATCCGCTGGCGAACGAGCGCAGCAGGAGGAGCACCACGGCGGCCTGGGTGAGCTCCTCGGCGCGGACGGTGTAGCCGGCCGACTCCGCCACCGGCGCGTCGCCCAGCAGGGTGCGGACGAGGCCGACGACGACCATGACGAAGACGCTGACGACGAAGAGGTACGTCGGGATCGCGAACGCTCTGCTCGACTCCGAGACGCCGCGGAGGTTCACCGCGGCGAGCAGCACCACGAAGAGGATCGCGAGCTCGACCCGGAGCGGCGCGAGCTCGGGGACCGCGGAGATGATGTTGTCGACTCCCGAGGCGACCGAGACCGCCACGGTGAGCACGTAGTCGACCAGGAGCGCGGAGGCGACGGTGAGGCCGGCCGTCTCGCCGAGGTTGGTGCGGGCGACCTCGTAGTCGCCGCCGCCCGAGGGGTAGGCGCGGATCAGCTGCCGGTAGCTCAGCACCACGACGAGCAGCAGGACGACCACGCAGGCCGCGACCCACGGCGCGAAGGTGAGGAACGAGAGCCCGCCGAGCAGCAGGATCATCAGCAGCTCCTGCGGCGCGTAGGCCACGGAGGAGAGCGGGTCGCTGGCGAAGATCGGGAGCGCGAGCCGCTTCTTGAGGAGCTGGCCCTCGAGCTTGTCGCTCGAGAGGGGCTCCCCGATGAAGAAGTGCTTCGCCGTCCGCAGTTCGCCGGCGTCGGAGGCGGAGGCCAGCGCGTCGGACCCGGGGCCCTCTTTAGTCACGAGCGACGACATTACTCCGTGCGCAAGGCGAGTCAAGCCGTCGGGAGTGCAGCCGTGAGCGGGCTGATCCGTCGCTGTGACCGGGGATTTTCCGACAGTCGTCGGCCAGGCCTCGTGTGGGCCTCAGGGGCGGGACGCCGCTCCGATGAGGCGGGTGAGGGAGTCGCGGATCGCGACGAGGTCGTCGAGGGGCAGATCGAGGCGCTCGACGATCTGCGGAGGCACCTGCAGTGCCTCCTCGCGCAGCGCCGCCCCGGACGGGGTGAGCGCGACGTCGAGGCGGCGCTCGTCCTCCGTGCTGCGGGTCCGGGTGACGTGGCCGTTCGCCTCCAGCCGCTTCACCAGGGGGCTGAGGGTGGCGGGCTCGAGGTGCAGCGCGTCGCCGAGGTCGCCGAGCGAGCGGGGGCTGCGCTCCCAGAGGGCGAGCAGGACGAGGTACTGCGGATGCGTGAGGCCCATCGGCTCCAGGACCGGGCGGTAGAGGCCGATGACGGTGCGCGCGGCGACGGCGAGCGAGAAGCACACCTGGTTCTGCAGGGCGAGCGGGTCCGGTTCCACCCGCTCATCCTGCCACTCGTCGCAGCACGAATGATTCGTGCCCTCACGGATTCGCGCGGCCGATCCGGGTGGCCGCGAGGCGCACGTCCCCGTTCGGGGGTCACCGGTTCTCGTGCGGGGAGGAACAGGATGAGCCCATGAACCGTCTCCGCTCCGACTCCGCCCGTGTGGTCCAGTACTCCCGCTTCGGCGGTACCGACGTGCTCGAGGTCGCGGAGGTCGAGAGGCCGGTGCCCGGCCGGGGCGAGGTGCTCGTCGAGGTGCTCGCCGCGGGTGTGAACCACATGGAGGCGTTCATCCGCGAGGGCCGCTTCGACTCCGACCACTCCGCCGTCTTCCCGATGCGCCAGGGCACCGACCTCGCCGGCGTCGTCGTGGGCCTGGGCGAGGGGGTCACCGACCTCAAGCTCAAGAGCGACGTGGTCGGCCACGCGCTCGTGGGCTCGCACGCCACCCACGTGGTCGTGCCGCGCGAGAACCTCGTGCCCAAGCCCGCCTCGGTCAGCTGGGAGGTCGGCGGTGCGCTGTTCCTCGCCGGAGTGACCGCGTGGCGCGCTCTCGAGGCGGTGCACGTCGCCGCGGGCGACACCGTGGTCGTCTCGGCCGCGGCGGGCGGGGTCGGCAGTCTCGAGATCCAGCTCGCGAAGCTGCGCGGGGCGACCGTCATCGGCACGTGCGGCGAGCGCAACTTCGACTACCTCCGCCAGATCGGAGTGAAGCCGATCGTGTACGGCGACGGCATCGCCCACCGCATCCGCGAGGCCGCCCCGGGAGGCGTCACGGCGTTCCTGGACAACTTCGGCGGCAACGACGAGCTCGCCGCGTCGCTGGGCATCGAGGGCAGCCGGTACCACTCGAGCGACGACCGCAAGGAGATCGAGCTCCGCGCCGTCTGGCCCGACGCCGAGACGGCGGCGCAGGACACCGAGATCCTCGGCGAGCTGGTCGGCCTTGTCGCCGCGCAGAAGCTGCGCGTGCTCGTCTCGGGCTTCTACCCCTACGGCTTCGTGCAGGACGCGTTCGACGACCTCGAGAAGCGGCACTCGCGCGGCAAGATCGTGCTCGGCATGAACCCGGTCGACTCGGCGCGGGTGATGAAGGCGCGCGACGTGCACGACGCGCAGCGCTGAGGCGGCTCGGCTGACGCGACTCCGCTGATCCTCAGGCGCTCCTCCGTGGGTCCGCTCCGCGCGCCATGATGGTGCCCGGAGGCGCGCCGTCCGCGCCCCGGGGAGGGGCCCTGTGGAGGAGCCGGTCGTCGCGATCGTCTGGATCGTCTCGTTCGTCGTCGTCACCGTGCTGGTGACCGGGCTCTCGGGCCGGGTCAACTGGTCGGCGCCCGTCGCCCTCGTGGCGGTGGGCGCGCTCGCCTCGTTCGTGCCCGGGATCCCCGAGGTCGTGGTCGAGCCCGACGTGGTGCTGTTCGGGATCCTGCCGCCGCTGCTCTACGCGGCGGCGATCCGCACCTCCGTGCTCGACGTCCGGGCGCGCGGCGACAGCATCCTGCTGCTCTCGGTCGGCCTGGTCGTCTTCACGGTGCTCGTGGTGGGCGCGGTGGCCTGGGCGGTCGTGCCCGCGATCTCGATCGCCGCGGCCCTCGCGTTCGGGGCGATCGTCGCTCCGACCGACGCGGTGGCGGTCACCGCGATCGCCGGACGGCTCCGCCTGCCGCGCCGGATGCTCACGGTGCTCGAGGGCGAGAGCCTGCTCAACGACGCCACCGCGCTCGTCGCGCTGAACGCGTCGATCTTGGCTCTGGCCAGCACCGTGACTCCGGGCGGCGTCGCCCTCGACTTCGTGCTCGCCGTGGTCGTCGGCGGAGGCGTGGGCATCGTCGTCGCCGTGGTGCTGGGGGCCGTGCGCAAGCAGGTGCAGTCCTCGGTGCTCGACACGAGCCTGTCGCTCGTGACCCCGTACCTCGCCTTCATCCCGGCGCAGCTGCTGCACGGCTCGGGAGTGCTCGCGGTCGTGGTCGCCGGGCTCTACCTGGGCTTCCGGGCGCCGGTGATCCAGTCGGCGCAGGCGCGCATCGCGGAGTCGCTGAACTGGCGCACGATCCAGTTCCTGCTCGAGAACGCGGTGTTCCTCTTCATCGGGCTGAGTCTCGCGTCGGTCGTCGAGGCGACCGCCGACTCCGGGATCGGGCTCTGGCAGACCGTGGGCATCAGCGCGGCCCTGCTCGCGACGCTGATCGGCAGCCGCGTGCTCTGGATGATCATGACGACCGTGCTCTACCGGCACGGGCCCCGGCGGTTGCAGCAACGCGGCTGGACCTGGCCAACGGCGATCGGCGTCTCGTTCGCGGGGATCCGCGGCGTCGTCACGCTGGCCGCCGCGTTCCTCCTGCCCGAGGAGACGCCGCAGCGGGAGTTCCTGCAGTTCCTCGCCTTCGTGGTGGTGGCCGGCACGCTCGTCGAGGGGCTCGCGCTGCCGAGCCTCATCCGCGTGCTGAAGCTGCCGCCGCCCAACGACATGCAGGAGCACGTCGAGAAGCAGATGCTGCTCGCCGAGGCGCAGACGGCCGGCCTGGCCCGGCTCGACGAGGAGCCGCAGGACGGAGTGGAGGAGCGGGTGCTCGACCGGCTGCGGCGGAACGCCACGTTCCTCGCGGACGCGCTCGAGAACCCGCCGGCGGCCGAGGACTCGGAGCCGCTGACCCACTCGTACAACCGGCTCCGGCGCGCGATGATCGCCGCCGAGCGGGAGGCGGTGCTGCGGGCGCGCGCCGAGGGGCGGTACCAGGAGCCCGCCGTGGTGAGCGCGCTCGCATTCCTCGACGTCGAGGAGGAGGCGCTGGCGGTGGGGCGGGAGTAGGCGCGCCGAGTGGCGCGTTCGAGGGCGGAGAATGGGGTGTCCTGCGCGTGCGGACGCGGAGGAGGAGCATGACGGGCTCGGAGGCACTGCCCGAGACGACCGCGGTCGTCGTGCCGACTCCTGCCGACCGCCTGCGCGCGACCGTCGCCGACACCTACGAGCGCGGCGTCCTGCTCATCGGGCTCGGCGTGCCGATCAGCGTGCTGGTGGTCCTCGGCAAGATCGCCCTCACCGTCGCGGCGCCGTCGCTGTTCCTCTTCGCGAACGTGGTCGTCACGGCGGCGGTCGCCGTCTCGCGGGTGCTCGTCTTCCGGGCGCACCACTCCCGGCGCGGCGTGCGGGTCGACTTCGCCGTGCAGCGGCGCCTCTACCGGATCATCGGGCGGATGATCGCGATCAGCGCGGTGCTCTACACGGCGGCCTCCGCGTGGGAGTTCGTCGACGACTCGCCCGAGGCGGCGTTCCCGCAGCCGATCGCGCTCGCCCTGGCGGTCATCGCGCTGACCGAGCTGACGTTCGCGATCGTGGGCACGATCACCGCCCGGCGGCAGCGGGCCCTGCTGCTCGAGGCCGCGCGCCTGGCGAACATCGCGGCCGCCCTCGTGCTGCTGGTGCTCGCGCAGACGGCGCTGCTGAGCCTGGTGCAAGCGGAATCGCAAGGCCGGATCGACGCCGTGAGCGGCATCGTGATGGGCTCGGCGGCCGCGCTGATCGGCCTCGGGATGCTCGTGCGCTCGCGGATCCCGCGCGGACGCTTCTCGCCGGATCCGCTCGAGCGGGCGCGGCTCGACGACTGAGACGTGCTGAAGGGCGGGGATCCCTCACGGGTTCCCCGCCCTTCAGCGGTGTCTTGCGGGTCGTCCCGGTGTCAGTTCAGGGTCGAGCGGACGGAGGCGCGAGCCTGCTCGAGGGCCGACCGCAGCGCGTCCACGCTGGCAGGCGTGACGGAGCCCTGCGAGGCGGCGGTGCGGAGCTCGGCCCGCAGCTCGTCGCGGAACTCGGTGAGCAGCACCTCCGCGTCGCGCAGGGCGAGGCGGGAGGCGGTGCGCGCGTCGGACGGCGCGGGGGTCGACTCCTGAGCGGGCGCGGCGGCGGGCTCGTCCTGCGTGCGCGGGGGCTGCTCGGCCGAGTGCTCGGGGGTGCGGTCGCCGCGATCCCCGCGTGCGTCGCGGGCCGCGCTGGCGAGGTCGGCGCGGAGGCTCTTCATCGCCTCCGCGACGCCCAGGCGGACCTCGTCGGCGAGACGGCGGACCGAATCCGTCAGCTCGTCCTCGATGTCGCCCAGATCGGTGGCGCGGTTCGCGAGCTCGGCGCGGCCCTCGTCGGTGATCGAGTAGACGGTCTTGCGGCCGTCGGCCTCCTTGGTGACGAGCCCCTCCTCCTCGAGCTTCGCGAGGCGCGGGTAGACCGTGCCTGCGCTCGGGGCGTAGGTGCCGCCGAAGCGGTCACTGAGGGCCTGGATCAGCTCGTAGCCGTGCTTGGGCGCCTCGGCGAGGAGGCTGAGCAGGTAGAGGCGCAGGCGTCCGTGCGCGAAGACGGGGCTCACAGCGCGCCTCCGTCCATCGGGCGCTGGTCGTCGGTCGACGAGCCGGCGTCGGGCGAGCCCCAGCCGGCGCTCTCGCCGACGGAGGCGGGGGCGCCGGCGCCCGCGGTGCTGCGGCGCACGACGACGACGTCGCCGGTCACCGAGTTGGCGGCGATGTCGACCCACTTCGAGTCGAGGGAGCCCGTGGTCGAGGTGTAGCCGCGGCCGAAGGTGCCGCGCACAACCGAGCCGTCGAGTTGCAGGGTGCCCGAGACGGTGTTGATGCGGTAGCGCGCGCCGAGGCCCTCGTCGATGCGGACGGTGAGGTCGCCGCTGACGGTGTTGGCCTGGATCTCGTCGGGGGTGCCCTCGGCGTCGACGAAGACGCTGCCCGAGACGCCGTCCACCGTGAAGCGGGTGAGGGCGCCGGCGGCGGTGACGTCGCCCGAGACGGTGTGCGCGGCGACGCGCCCGGTGTGGTTGCGCACCGAGAGCTCGCCGTGGACGGTGTTCACGTCGATGTCGCCGTGCAGGCCGTCGATCACGACGTCGCCGCCGACGGTCGAGACGCGGGCGTCGCTGTGCAGGCCCGAGACGAGGCCGTCGGCCGAGACGGTGTCGAACTTGAGCGCGACACCGCGGGGGACCAGGAGGCTCACGTCGGCGCGGTCGCCGCGACGGCCGAGGCCCTTCACGACCTCGACGATCGAGTCCCAGCGCAGCTGGATGTGGTCGATCTCGAGGCGGTCGCCGTCCATCGAGACCTTGAGCGGGCGTCCGCCGACGCTGTGGACCTCGACACGGGCGGTCGGCTCGTCGTGCGCGATGACGTCGATCTGACCTCCGACCAGGGCGATCTTGACGGAGCGGACGACATCGAGGTCGATGACCTTCGATTCGCCCGCCTGCACGAGCCATTTCTCGAGCGACATGCTGTCCTCCTTCTTCTTCTCGCCCCGGAGTGGAGCGGATGCGTGTGACGCGATATATCGCGAGTGGTGAGAGTCACGATATATCGCGTTTCGCCCGCGCGGCAAGAGTGCTCAGCGATTCCGAAGGCTCGTCGCTCCCGGCTCGGCCGAATGCGGGCCTTGCGGTTGACGCAACGTCAAGCCGTACGGTCGCTCCTGTCGACGGATCGCGGTGAGAGAGGAGGGCGTCGTGGAGCAGGAGTGGTCGGTGCAGGAGGTGGCGCGGCTCGCGGGGACGACGAGCCGGACGCTCCGGCACTGGGGAGCCGTGGGCCTGCTCGCGCCCAGCCGGGTGGGGGCCGGCGGCACCCGCTACTACGACGCCGCGGGGCTCGTGACGCTGCAGCGGATCCTGCTGCTGCGCGATCTCGGCCTCGGGCTCGCCGAGATCGGGCGGATCCTGCGCCGCGACACCGAGCCGCTCACCGCGCTCGAACGGCACGTCGACGTGCTCGAGGAGGAGCGGCAACGCCTGGACCGCCGGATCGCGGCCGTCCGTCGCACCATCACGACCATGAGAGAAGGGAACGGGCCGATGGCCGAGGAGATGTTCGACGGTTTCGACCACGCGGAGCACCGCGAGGAGGTCGAGCGCCGCTGGGGTGCGCCGGCGTACGCCGAGGGCGACCGCTGGTGGCGGTCGATGAGCGCGGAGGAGAAGGAGCGGTGGACGCTCGCGCAGGAGGACCTCGCGGCCGACTGGATCGCCGCCGCCTCGAGCGGAGCGGATCCCTCCGGCGCCCGGGCGCTCGCCCTCGCCGAGCGGCACCGCGCATGGCTGGCCGGGATCCCCGGCACTCCGCGCGGCGCCGACGGCGGGCCGAGCGACGAGTACCTGCTCGGGCTCGGCGGGATGTACGTCGCCGACGAGCGCTTCGCGGTCCACTACGGAGGCGTCGAGGGCGCGCGGTTCGTCCGTGACGCCCTGCAGGCGCTCGTGGAGCGGAGGGGGTGAGCGGCGGCTCCGGTGTCTGGTAGACCGGGGTCATGGATCCGATCGCGGCGCTGCAGGAGATCGCGACGCTGCTCGAGCGGGAGCGCGCGTCGAAGTACCGTGCGAAGGCGTTCCGCAAGGCGATCGCGGTGCTCGAGGGCCTGCCTGCGGCGGAGCGCGAGGATCTCGGTGCCGTGCGCCGCGCCGCGGGCATCGGCGACACGACCTTCACCGTGATCAGCCAGGCCCGCGACGGGCGGGTGCCGGACTACCTGGCCGACCTGCGCGGCAGCAGCCCCCTGCCCACGAGCGCTCTCCGCGCCCGGCTGCGCGGCGATCTGCACAGCCACAGCGAGTGGTCGGACGGAGCGACTCCGATCGCCGCGATGGCGGACGCCGCTCGCGCGCTGGGTCACGAGTACCTCGCTCTCACCGACCACTCGCCGCGCCTGCGCGTGGCGCACGGTCTGAGTGCGGAGCGGCTCGAGGAGCAGCTCGCGCACCTGGCGACCCTCGAGACGGGCTCGCTCCGGCTGCTCAGCGGGATCGAGGTGGACGTGCTCGAGGACGGCTCGCTCGATCAGACGCCCGAGCTCCTCGACCGGCTCGACGTGGTCGTGGCGAGCGCCCACTCGAAGCTGCGGACTCCGCGACGCGAGATGACCGCGCGACTGGTCGCCGCCGCCTCCGATCCGCGGACCGACGTGCTCGGGCACGTGACCGGGCGACTGGTGAGCGGGGAGCGCGGCACGCGGCCGCCGTCGGAGTTCGATGCGGGGGCCGTCTTCCGGGCCTGCGCCGATCACGGGACCGCCGTCGAGATCAACTCCCGCCCCGAGCGGGAGGATCCGCCGGACGAGCTCATCGCCCTGGCGATCGAGGCGGGCTGCCTGTTCTCGATCGACAGCGACGCGCACGCTCCGGGGCAGCTCGGACTCCTCGACTACGGGGCCGAGCGCGCGGAGCGGCTCGGCGTCCCCGAGGAGCGCATCGTGACGACGTGGCCGCTCGGGCGACTGCTGGAGTGGACTTCGCGCTCCTGAGCAGGCTCGCGCGCGTGGAGGATGCGGATCGGAGCCGGTACCCCCTTGACAGTGCGCACATCGTGGGGGTCTGCGCAAGTGGTGAAATCCCAGGACCCGGCGCGGCATGCTCGTACTCGGTCCGCCGACGCCGCGATCCCGGGAGCCCGACGGCTCCGAAGGACTCCCGGAGTGGGCGCGCTGCTCCATCCGTACCGACGAGACCAGGTGAACCGTGGCCACCCAGACCGTTCTCGATGCCGTGCGCGGCGCACCGACCCTGCTCGAGGCCGTCCGCGCCGCTGACGAGCTCACCATCGCGGCCGTGAGCGACGGAGGCGGACGCGCCGTGCGCCTGCTCACCCGCGCCGCCCTCGATCCGTCGGACCAGCTGACCGCCATCGCCGCCGTGCACTCCCTGGCGCAGGTCTTCGACGAGGAGGCGGACCTCGCCCTCCTCCGCCTGCTCGCCGACGAGCGGGCCTTCATCCGCGAGCACGCCGCCTGGGCGTTCGGCGGTCGGCTGCCCAGGCCGAGCGCGATCGGCCCGCTCCTGCGGATGGTCGGTGCGGGCGGATTCGTCGGCATGCTCGCGCAGCGCACGCTGCTGCTCTGGGGCTCCTCGACTCCGGAGCCGCTCTCGCTCGCCCTCGAGGGAGCCCTGATCGGCGAGCGCGATCCCGGCGCCCGCTCCCGGTTCGTCGAGACGCTCGGCCTGGTGCCGGGCCCGATCGCCGAGCGCACCCTGCTCGAGCTCGCCGCCGACGAGGCGGAGGGGTTCGACGCCCGGGCCGCCGCGATCGACGCGCTGGGCGAGCGCCGCTCGGACGACGCCGAGCTGCTGCTCTCGCGCCTCGTCGCCGTGGAGGGACCGCTGGGCTCGATCGCCCGCGTCGCCCTGCTCGACCACGCACCGGCTCCGGTCGCAGACGCCGGCCCCACGGTCGCGCAGCTCTTCCTGCACGCCGACATCGACGGCACCCTGACCCGGGTCGGCGCCGGCGACAACGGTGGCATCGCCACGCTGCTCGTCCGCCTCGGCGACGCCCTCGGGGGAGAGGACGGGATCGAGCGCGTCCTGACCCTCTCGCGCGGCACTCCCGCGGAGGCGGAGCGCGCTCTCGCCGACCTGCCCTCGGCCGGCCACGGGTTCGCTCCGGTGCCCTTCGCAGGCCCGGCCGTCCCGATGCCCGAGGCCTGGCCCCGCCGGATCGCCGCCGAGCGCGGCATCCGCCGCATTTTGCGCGCGGCGGGCCGGGTCGACGTGCTGCACCTGCGCATGGCCGACGTCGGGTCGCTCGCCGCCGCCGCAGTCGCCCGCGAGCTCGAGATCCCGGTCGTCTTCACCGTCGCTCCCGACCCGCACGCCCTCATCGCCGGCCTCGACGCCGCGGGGACCCTCTCGCGCGCCGACTTCGGCGACCGCGACTCCGCCGAGCACTTCTGGTTCCGCGTGCGACTCGTGCAGCGCCTCGCCGCCGACGCCGCGCACACCGTGCTCTTCCCCCGCGCCGACCTGGCGCAGAGCATGCGCGAGCTGATCGGGATCGACATCACCGCGCATCCGGAGCGGCACACGATCGTCCCGGAGGGAATCGACGTGCGCCTGGTGGAGCGCGGCGAGCAGGCCGCCCGCGCCTCCGCGGCAGGGGAGGAGGTCGCGATCGACGTCGGCGACGACCTCTCGGCCCTGGACGACCTGCTCGCGGCCCTGCCCCACGACCGGCGCGACCTGCCCCTGCTGCTCAGCGTCGGCCGGCTGCACCGGGTGAAGGGCATGGCGGCGCTCGCCGAGGCGTGGGCGGGCGACTCGGCCCTGAGGAGCCGCGCGAACCTCGTGCTCGTGGGCGGCGACCTCGCCGACCCGAGCCCCGACGAGCGCGAGCAGCTCGACCGCATCCGCGCCGCGGGAGGCGCGGAGGACGGACTGCTGCTCGCCGGTCACCGCCCGAACGGCACCGTGGCGCGCTGGCTCGGCGCGGTGCGGCACGGCCGCCCCGGGCTCGCCGCCCCCGGAGGTGCGTACGTCTGCGCGAGCGTCAAGGAGGAGTTCGGCATCGCCCTGCTCGAGGCGCTCGCCGCGGGCCTCGTCGTGGTCGCCCCCGCGACCGGCGGCCCGGTGACCTACGTCGAGGACGGCGTGACCGGCTTCCTGATCGACACCGCGGACGCGACGGCGCTCGCCGGAGCCGCGACGTCGGCCCTCGAGCTCGCCGCGGGCCCCCTCGCCGAGCACGCCGCCGAGCGCGGCCGCGCGATGGTCGCCGAGCGGTACACGATCGAGGCCATGGCGCGCGCCCTCGCCGGCGTCTACGCGCACGCGACCGCCGACCAGGAGCGGCCGCTGCGCTCGGACCTCGTGCTCGGAGCGTCATGACCCTGCTGATCGTCAGCCCCGACTACGCCTCCCACCTGCTCCCGCTCGCGACGCTCGGTACCGCCTGGCGCGCGGCCGGCGAGCGCGTAGTGGTGGCCACGGGCGACGCGACCCGCGCCATCGTCGACGACTTCGGCTTCGAGCACACAGCGCTGCGGCTCGGCCGCGGCTCGAACCCCGGCACGATCCGGGCCGAGGAGCAGGCTCCCGACGAGGGGGAGTCGCTCCGCGGCTTCTTCGCGGCGACCCGCCGGGGCATGGTCCCGACCCTCGCCTACCAGGCGCGCGAGCGGCTGACCGACCTGCTGTGGGACCCGGCCGGAGTCGCGGCCCGGCTGCGCGAGATCCTCGACGAGGTGCAGCCCGATGCGATCGTCGTGGACCACCTCGCCTTCACCGCCCGCGTCGCCCTGCGCGCGCTCGGCGTGCCCTACGGCGACGTCGTGCTCGGGCACCCCAGCGCCCTCACGGTGCCCGGCGAGGTCTACGGCTTCCCACCCGTCTGGCCCGACGCCTTCGCCCCGGACCCGGACGACCTGGCCGCCCTGCGCGCCCTCTGCGACGAGGTCCGCGACTCGTTCACCGCCGAGTGGAACGCCGCCCTCGCCTCGCTCGACTCCGCCGCCCCCGCCAGCCAGGACGCGTTCGCCGAGTCCGGCGACGTGCTGCTGCTGAACTACCCCGGCGAGCTGCACGACCCGGCCCGCACCGCCCAGCTGCCGCCGCACGCGTTCCTGGGCTCGGCGGTCCGCTCCGAGCCCGTCGACGCGGAGGTCGAGGAGTGGCTGGCCGCCTCGGACGACCCGGTCGTCTACGTCAGCTTCGGCAGCTTCCTCTCGGTGCGCGACGACGTGCTCGCCCGCGTCGCCGCCGCCCTCGCCACGGTCTCGGTCGACGGCCGCCCGGTGCGGGTCGCCCTCGCCTCCGGAGCGACGGACCGCGCGGCCCTCGGCGACGTCCCGTCGTCGTGGCTCGTCCGCGGCTTCCTCCCGCAGGTGACGCTGCTGGGCCGCGCCGCGCTCGCTGTGACGCACGGCGGGAACAACAGCGTCACGGAGTCGATGACCGCGGGGGTGCCGCTGGTGGTGCTGCCGTTCTCGACGGATCAGTTCGCCGGGGCGGCGGCGCTGGAGGATGCGGGGGTCGCGGAGGTGCTCGATCCGAACGTTGCGCCTGCGTCGGCTCTTGCCGAGGCGGCCGCGCGGATGCTCGCGCTGGGCGGACCGGCGAGGGAGCGACTCGACGCGCTGGCGGAGGAACTCACCGGCACGACCGGTCCGGAGCGGGCGTTCGCCGCGCTCTCGGGGCTGGTGTCGCGGCGCTGACTCGGGCTTGAGCGGAGTGACGGGCGTGACTGAGGAAGACGACGAGCGCTGGCTGGTCGTCGGCGGGCGGCGCTGGCGGCGTACGGATCCGATCCTGCCTTCTGACCTGGTCGCTGCGCTGACCTCGCATCTGGGGAGGGGGCGCTCGGGAGTTCGGTCGGGGAAGCGTGCCGGGGATGAGGACGCGGTGGCGGCTGCGCGCATTCGGGTGGGGCTGGCGAAGCACGGGCTCGGCGAGCGCGGGCCGGCGTGGTGGGACGAGCCGGAGGAGGCGCGGCTTGCGCGTGCGCGGGAGGCGCTGCGGGAGCTGGACGCGCTGGACGGCGACTGACTTCTCGATCGGCAGGCTTCACGGTTCTGCCGCTGCACTGCAGCCCGACGATGACCGAAACCGTGACGATGCGCTCACGCCGATCGTTCTCGATGCGCTCGGAGGTCGACGTCGCGGGAACGGATCGTGTAGACGGAAAACGGCTTTCGGCTGCAGGAAACGGAGACTTTCACGGTCGAGGTCTGGAAGATGCTGTTCAATTGGCGCCTCGTGGTGATGCCGCCGCACCAGCAGATCGAGACGACTCACGCATACTGCTACTTCGATACCGGCCTTGAGAGCTTGGCCGGCACGGTCGCCGCCGGACTGCAGTGGGCACACCCGTTCAACACAGCTCCGGAGGGGGTCGACAAGCAGGCGTTCTGACGCCGCTCTAGACCTCGGTCGCGGCGAGCTCGTCTGGCTGGGGGAGTGCCAGCGCTCGATAAAGAGTCGAGCGGTCGACGCCGAGCTTGCGAGCCACCGCTGCTTCGGGATGCCCGCGGCGGCGACGTCCGCTCGAGCTGCAGCGACCTGGTCGGCGTCGAGCCGGCGTTGCCGGCCCGTGTACTCCCCACGGCTTTCGCGTTGCGGATGCCCTCGGCTTGCCGCTCGCGGACGAGGGAGCGCTCGAAGTCGGCGATCACGCCGTGCAGGTGCAGCATCATCTGTCCGAGCGCGTCGTCGCCGCCGGGTCCGTGGGTCTGCTTTTCCTTGATGAACTCGACGGGGGCGCCCTTCGCGACGATCTCGTCGACGACGTCGCGGAGATCTCGAAGCGAGCGCGCAAGTCGGTCCATCTAGGCGATGCGGGCGAGGTCGCCGTCTCGGACGTAGCGGATGCAGTCCGCCAGGTCGGGCCGATCGGTGCGGGTAGCGCCGGAGACATTCCCTTCGAAGATCCGGTCGACGGCGCCGATCGCCTCGATCTGCCGATCGAGGTTCTGGTCGGTCGTGCTGACTCGGACGTAGCCGACGGTCTGCGTCCGCTGCGTCACTCCTAGACCCTGACGCAGATGTGTAGCGAAAGGGGGGAGGAGTGACCCTATTGCGATGTACGTCGCCGGGTATCACTGGTGTTGCGTGGAGGTGTACTTCAAATGCACGCCATGTGTACGGGGGTGTTTTGCGGAACCTCCTGTCGGTCGATGCGGGTGGCGCCGGAGACCTTCTCCTCGAGGTTCGGTCGGGGCGGTATCGGTCTTCGCATCGCGCGCGTCGACGCGGGGTGGTCTGACGCTTAAGTGTCACCATCTGGGCCTCGGCCGTCGGGCGGCTCCACGCGATATCTGCAGAGACCGCGTGGAGCCTGCCCTGTAGCCGGGCCCCGCTACCGCAGGAAGGCGTCGAGGCGCGACCGGATCTCTCCGAAGATTCCGGGGTGCTCAGCCGCCTTGCCCCGCAGGTACTTCGCGACATCGTCGCGGTCGATCCCCCACCTGGGGGTGGTGGGGGTCGGAGTGGGGCGCTCCGGCGTCTCGCCGACAGCGTCGGTCAATGGGGGCGCCGGCTCAGTCCTGACGAGGAGGACACCCGGGGTCGGTCCGTCCACCGCTGTCGTGAAACTCACTCCCGTCGCTGATCGGTAATCGAGGTAACCCAGATCCGGATCGGTGACCCCCGATGCAGAGACGGCCGACCACCGCTGGGCGGGATCATCGGTGCCGTCCGAGCACGTGGTCAGCACGACATGATCGGTCTCCGTCGCGGTGGCGCACGATCCGGAGGCGGTGTCTACGAGGTGGACTCCGAACGGGTCGGATTGCGTGCCGTCGAAGGGCTGTGTCAGCGCCGCCCAGGCGATGGACGAGCTGTACTGCGGCGCCGTCGTCTCGGTCGGCAGCGCTATGACGGCTTGAGGGTCGGCGTAGTCGTGCCTCACGGTGTAGGAGGTGTCCGAGTCGGGGGCGGGGAGCTGGTACGACATCGAGAAATCCGACGCGACGACCGGCGTGATCGTCACGGAACCGTCCGAGACCAGCCCGACGGGCGATGCGAGCGTGAACGAAGAGCTCAACGCTCCCTCGACCACGAAGCTGGATCCTCCAGCTCCACCGCCGGCGGTCTGCGTCTTGAGCCCGGCGCCACCGCCGCCGCCGCCAAAGAAGCCCGCGCCGCCTCCGCCTCCCGGCCCGTCGCCGCGCTGGCCGGGGGGAGTCGCGCCGAAGCCTCCGATGAGGAAGTTGCCGGCATCGCCGTTCGCGGCAGTGCCTGCGCCGCCTCCGGCGAGGGTGCCCCCACCCGGGTTCGGGTAGTTGAAGTAATCGCTGGGAACCCCGACGTCCGACTTGTTCCCCGTGCCTCCGTCGCAGCCCGTGGTGATGCAGGAGTTCCCGCCTGCTGACAATGTGTTCGAGGCTCCGCCGGGCCCCGCGCCTCCGCCGCCGCCGCCGACGACGAGGGGGAGCTGGCAGTACTCATCGAGTGCGATCACCGATAATCCGCCCCCTCCGGGGGCGCCGCCGTTCGGCTTGTCGTCGTAAGTGCTTGATCCGCCGTTGCCTCCATTGCCCACCCCGCCCTGGCCGGCGCCGGAATCGAGATCGGGGGATTCACCGTCAGTCACAAGGCTCTCGCCTCTGCCGCCGACTCCGATGTAGAGCTGTGTGCCTGCAACGACCGGGATGACCGCGCTCACGGACCCACCGCTGCCACCAGGAATGTTCACAGCCCCGACAGTGTCCTGACTGCCGGAATAGAAGGCGGTTCCGCCCGAGCCACCGGAGACGCTCACGGAAACAGCGTTGTACCCGGTCGGCTGGGTGAATCGGTTCCCGTCAGGAGCGCATGCGCTGGGAGTCGGGAAGCTCACCGCGTCGCCGGCCGCGGTGGCCGGCTCGTCCGACTCGTCGCGTGTCGGATACGAGGGATCCGGTGACGGCGTGCCCGTCGAGACCGAGTCAGGTGCCGGTGTCGTCGACTCCGGGAACGGAGGAGTCTGCGGCGGTGCCACGGGGAGATCTTGCACGAGCATCAGCTGTCCGCCCAACTTCTGATCGGGGGCCGTGAAGATTCCCTGCACGTTGTCGCCCGCTGTTCTTTGCTCCGGCTCGCTGTAGGGGGAGCCGTTGAAGACGAGCACCTCGGAGAACGGGGAATCGACCACGACCGGCAGAACGGTGTCAAAGGTCCCCGACGGGACCGTGATCGACTGCGCCTTCAGGGCCGGGACATCCTCGACAGCCGCCCAAGCCCCGACGCCATCGGCGACGCGGGGGACGACCACGCCGGAAGACGGGTTATCGATGACCGACTCCCTCGTAGCGACGAGCGAGTCGAAATCGTCCTCGGTCGGGATGCGCCACCCGGGGAGCTCCTTCTGCGGCACCGCCAGGGCGTCGCGGAGCGGGGCGACAGCGGGCACGACGGAGGCGCGCAGCATGATGTCGCTGTTGTCGTCGGCCGCCCAGACCGGGGCGTAGCAGGTGCTGGGGTACATGCAGTAACGGTCCTGATCCGTTCCGGCGAGCACCGTCGGCTCAGTCGTCCACAGCCGGATGGTGCCGCTCTCCGTCTCGGAGCCTTGATCGGGTGAGGCGCCGGGACTGAGGTCGGCGCTGGTGCCGGCGGGGAGTGTCGGCAGATTCGAGCTGGCCTGGTGCGACCATCTCTGTACCGCCGGTACCCAGCTGTCCTCGTAGTAGAACTGCAGCTCGGCTGAGGTCGCACCGCTCTCGGGCGCGTGGACCGCCTCGGTGAACGCCTGGAGGTGCAACGTCGCGACCCCCGCGTAGAAGGCGGCCTGCGACTGCATCGAGTTCGCGAGCTCGGCAGAGAGGATCGTGCCCGAGGGGGTGAACGATCCGCTCGCCTTCGACGCCCAGAGGACGTCGCGGTAAGCGGCGAAGACGCCGGGATCGGTCGGCGTTCCCGCCAGCGCGGTGTCGAGGTCGTTCAGACGACCCTGGCCGTTCGTGACGATCTCCTGCAACTGGGCCTTCTGGGGGAGGTCCAGAGCCCCGGTGGTACCGGTGGCCCGGGCGGCCGCGGTCTGTGCAGCCGAGATCTGGCACACGTTCTGGATGTCCGTGAGGACCTTTCCGAGCGCGGTGTTCGCTGCGGTCGCGCGCGTCACGTAAGTCGCGTACTTCGAGTTCTGCTCGGCCTGGTTCTTCAGGGCCTGCTCGTCCGCCTGGATCGTCGAATTGAGCGCAGTGATCTCCTGGGTCACCTGGGTGATCGACGACTGGATGTTCGCGAGGTCGTCGAGCTCCTCCTGCTCGACCGGAGTCGGCCCAGCAGGACCGGTGAGGCTGTCCAGGATCCAGCCGACAGCGTCCCCACCGATCTTGCCGAGGGCTCCCGAGACGAGGCCCTTCACGAGCGTCCCGCTGAGGTCCGAGAAGATCGAGTCGCCGACCTCGGCCGCCGCATCATCTTCAATCACAGCGCCGAGGTCGTCCCCCGACGCCGGGACCACGTCCCGCGTGATCAACGGGCACGGCTCGGACACAGTCGGTGCGGCCTGTGCGAATGCTGGCGAAATCGCCGCGAGGCTCGAGCCGAGGATGACCCCCACGGCAAGGAGGGAGGTGACGCGCCTCGAACGGCGGCGAACGTGACGCGCAGGGGGACGTGGCATCGAATGCCCTCGATTCTGAGACGCACTCGAAGACGCCGCCGCCCGACTCTTCCCGACGGCGCAGGCTACCGAAAGCCCCCGTACGGGAGAGAATGTGCCATCCCGGATCCCGTCGGCATCAATCCATCTCACCCCGCACGGTCAAACGCGCCTGCAAAGCACCTGAGGAACTCAGTCGCATCTATCCTTCCGTCGGCTCCTACGCGCCGCATGCCGGCACAGCCGATATCAGTTCAAACCAGGCTGCAACCGATTCTCTCAGCAGGCACCGTTACCATTCCCATCGCGGCATCGGTAGTAGCCCTCCCGTATCCTCGGATCGAGCTCCTCGTCCCTTTTTTCGCGTCCTCGTGGCTCTGTCGCCCGGAATCTATGGATGCTTAAGCATCCGCCTCTCCTGCACGCCGACGATAACCAAGTATTCCAGCGCAGCGGGCGCGAGTACCGGTGACGTTCAGTGCAGGTCTATAGCCGAGCCGAAGGCGGTGTTAGCGAGAGGCGCAAGAGGGATACGCGACGCCTGATCTGACATAACCTTCATTATCGGCAATCTCTTGAAAGAGAGGACCCGGATCCTCGCCGAGCGTGACGAGTGGAGGGTGCTCTCGTGGGTTCTCGATCCGACGCTGCGCGTGCATTCCTGGAACCCGGCCGTGCCGAGTATCTTCCGCGAGGAGGCCGATCGGGACAGCCCCGCGCGTTCCGCACTCGCGGGATCCTGATCACGGAGCGATCCCTGGCGCGGGCGTGACCCGCGACGGTGAACTCGACGCGCCTCAGCTACACACTCTTCCCTGCAGCTCAGGACGTGCAGTTGCACGCGGCCAAGCCGCCTCCTCCTCCTCTGTGAGGTGAATCGCTACTCGTTCGCCGTCTCGGCGTCACCGCGCCAGTCATGATTGGGACGACGAACGGCTTCGACCGTCCGCAACCGCACCGAGCCCGCCGCATTACGCCCGGAACGTCACCACGAACCCGTCGGCCGGCTCCGTCGGGAACGAGCGGAGGCTGATCGAGAAGTCCTGGCCCGGGGCCACGTCGTACGGGTGCCCGGTCGTGAGCAGCTCGAGTGCCTCCGCCAGGAGGTCGACGGTGGCGGGCTCGCCCGGGCAGCGGTGGCCGTCGCCGTAGTGGCCGCCGCCCTGGGCGATGAAGCCGTTGCGGTCGACGGGGGCGAGGAAGCGCGACGGGTCGAAAGTCTCTGGGGCGTCCCAGTGCGCGACCGCGTGGTCGGTCGCGTACAGGTCCAGGAGGAACCACTGGCCCGCGGGCAGCGTCTCGCCTCGGAAGGGCAGTCCCGTCCGCGCGCGCCCGCCGACCATCGGGAAGAACGGGAAGAAGCGGCGGACCTCGTTCGCGAAGGCGGCGCGCTCCTCGGGCTGCTCGAGCCGGTCGCGCCACTCCGGGTGCTCGTGCAGCGCCAGCGCGGCGAAGACGATGAAGCGACCGACGGCTACCGTGGGGCGGAGCAGGTTGAGCAGCTCCACCGCGGCGACCTCGGTCGGCAGCACGGCGCCGTCCTCCTCGGCGTGCGCGATGCGGTCGACGATCGACGCGGCGCCCTCCTCGGGCGGCATGCCGGCGGCGCGGCTCGCCTCGATCAGGCTCTGCGCCCAGTGCTCGGTGCGCCGACGGCGCAGGCGGGCGGCCCAGTTCGGCGGGCCGAAGCGCCCGGCGTTGTCGACCATGCTGCGGAGCTCGTCGGAGCGCTGCTGCGCCTCCTCCTCGCCCAGCGCGATGCCGGCCCAGGCGAGGACCGCCCGCCCGAGCACCTCGGCCGCCACGTCCTGCAGCGGCACGGGGGTTCCGGCGAAGCGCGCTGCCGAGCGCTGCCATTCGAGGGCGAACGCGCTGACGAGGCGCGAGCGCTCGTCGGCGGTCTCGACGAGGGAGAGGAAGAGCCGTTTGCGACGGCGGTGCTGCTCGTCCTCGAGGGTCTGCACGCTGCCCTCGTCCTGCAGGAGGTGCAGGACGGAGCCCGGCAGGGCGCCCGCCCGGTCGAAGCGGCCGCCCTCGTAGAAGAAGCGGGCCGCCTCGATGCCCCGGGCCACCACGACGGGTCTGCCGAGGATCCGTGTGCGGAAGGCGTCGGCGTCGACCCGCGCGAAGCGCCTGGTGCCGAAGAGGTAGCCGTCGGCGAGGACGGCCGCCGTGCTGTCGAGACCGCCGAGCGCGGGGATCACGCTCAGTCCGTCGGCTCGCTGACGCCGGCGTCGAGATCGTCGTCGTCGACGGCGGTCGTCACGTCCTCGGCGGTCGACTGCGCGTCGCCGCCCTGTCCGTTGCCGATCTGCGCGTCGTCGCCCTCGGCCTGCGAGGGCTTGTCGACTCCGGCGTCGTCCACCGTGTCGTGGTTCTGCGGGTTGTCCTGGGGTCCGTCGGTCGCGCTCATGCTGGATCTCCTCTCGGGCGGCCGGATGCCGCACCCTCACGGTAGGGAGCGGGGCCGCTCGCGCTGAAGCCGGTTGACGGCGACCGCGACGGGCTGGCATCCTCGCGCGGCAGCGGCAGCGGCAGCGGCAGCGGCAGCGGCAGCGGCCGGTAGCGGGGCCTGCGGCACCGGCAGCCTCAGCCGCGCGCCCGCCTCCGCAGGATCACCGGCGCACTCGTCCACACCGCCGCGATGATCAGCAGCACCGCCCCGCCCGCGATCAGCCCGGCCGTCGGAGTCAGCACGAAGTCGAACACGAACGTCACGACGCCCACGAACAGGAGCGACCCCGCCGCGAGGCAGGTCAGCACGATCCGGTTGCCGAACCGCACCAGCTCGGCCTTGCGGCCGCGCGCGAACAGCAGCCGGTGCACGACCACCGGCGCCAGCGCCAGCACCGTCACCGTGGCCGCCAGGAACACGAGCACGAGGTACAGCGCCACGTCCATCGGCGCGAGCTCGGTGAAGCGCTGCTGGAAGCAGAGCGTCAGCAGGAAGCCGCCGAGGATCTGGGTGCCGGTCTGCACGACCCGCAGCTCCTGCAGGATCTCGTTCCAGTTGCGGTCCGAGCGCTCCTCGGGGGTCTCGTCGCGGCCTGTATCCGGCTCCGTGCGCTCGTCGGCGTCCTGTCCTGTCATGGACAGGAGGGTAGCGCCGCCGTTCACCGGAACGCGCCATACTCGTCGGGCCGATCCCCACCCCCCCGAGGAGACCCCCGTGAGCGACACCCCCGCCGTCCTGTTCGTCTGCATCCACAACGCCGGCCGATCGCAGATGGCCGCCGGCTACCTGACCAGCCTGTCCGGGGGCCGCGTCCAGGTCCGCTCCGGCGGGTCCGAGCCGGGCGCGAGCATCAACGCCGTCGCGGTCGCCGCGATGGCGGAGGAGGGGATCGACATCTCGCACGAGGTCCCGCAGCTCATGACCACCGAACAGGTGCGCGAGTCGGACGTCGTCATCACCATGGGCTGCGGCGACGTCTGCCCGATCTTCCCCGGCAAGCGCTACGAGGACTGGGAGCTCGCCGATCCGGCCGGACTCCCGCTCGAGCAGGTGCGCCCGATCCGCGACGACATCCGCGGCCGCGTGGAGCGCCTGATCGCCGAGCTGCTCGGCTGACGACTCGGAGCGATGCGCGGCTGACGCCTCAGAGCAGCGACTGCGCGAGCGACACCGCTCCGCGCACGCCCGACTCGTCGCCCAGACCGGGTCGCACGATCCGGATGCGCCCCGCCGCCGTCCCCGTCGCGCCCGGTGCGCCCATCAGCCGCTCCACCTCCGACTCGACCGCCGCGAGGAGGCCGGGCGTCTTCGAGACGCCGCCGCCGAGGATCGCGAGGCGCACTCCCGCGACGTACGCGAGCGTCGCCACGAGCTGGGCGAGGTAGAAGGAGCTGAAGCGGAGGTTCGCCGCGGCGTCCTCCGGGCCCAGGCTCGAGCCGTCGACGCCCCAGCGGGCGCTGATGGCGGGCCCGGCGACGAGCCCCTCCAGGCAGTCGCCGTGGAACGGGCAGGTCCCGGCGAACGTGTCCTCCGGGTGGCGGCGGGGGAGGAGGTGCGCGACCTCGGGCCAACCGCTGCCGGCGAGCAGGCGACCGCCGGCGAGCAGTCCGCCGCCGACTCCGGTGCCGGCCGTGAGGTAGACGACGTCGCTCTCGCCGACGGCGGCACCCCAGCGCGACTCGCCGAGGGCGGCGCCGTTCACGTCGGTGACGAGAGCGGTCCGCGCGCCGGGGGCCGCCGCTCCGATCGGGCCGAGCACGTCGACGCCCTCCCAGCCGATCTTGGGCGTCGAGGTCAGGTGCCCGTAGGTGGGCGACTGGGGATCGACGTCGAGCGGCCCGAACGAGGCGACGCCGACCGCCGCGACGGTGCCGTCGACTCCGTGGCCGCGGACGAACGCGGCGATGTCGGCGAGCGTCTCGACCGGGCCGCGGGTGGGCAGCGTGGTCGTCGCGAGGAGGCGCTCCGGCTCGTCGACCGCGGCGACGGCGGCGACGACCTTGGTGCCCCCGGTCTCGATCCCGACGAGGAGAGGGCGTGCGCTGAGGGTGCTCATGGAGTCTCCGGGAGTGTGTGTCCGACGTCGGCCCTCCGACAGTAGTGGGCCGACGCGGGACGGCGGAACGCCCCG
The DNA here is from genome assembly GCF_920939495.1 of Rathayibacter sp. Leaf248. NCBI lineage: Bacteria > Bacillati > Actinomycetota > Actinomycetes > Micrococcales > Microbacteriaceae > Rathayibacter > Rathayibacter sp. Leaf248. Next base: position 83,100 of record NZ_CAKLAV010000003.1, read on the forward strand.
CCCGACCGCGCGGAGGCGGAGGGACGGGGCGTTCGCGGGGGACGGATCAGCAGGCGGATCAGCAGACGGCGAGGGAGTCGATCGCCGGCTGCAGCGTGGTCGGTCCGCCGAGCAGCAGCACGTAGTCGAGCTCGTTCGCCTGCAGCGCGACGCGGGTCGCGTACGGCACGCAGTTCGGCTCGCTGAGGTACAGCGGGGCGCCGTAGGCCGCGGCGACGGCGCCGATCGAGAGCGCGTCGGCGAAGCCGGTGGCGGTCGCGAGGAACGCGGTGTCGTTGAGCTCGTTCGAGGGGTACCGGTCGTTGAGCTGGCGGCTCGTGTCGTGGCGGTCGACGCCCGCGACGCGGCCGACCTCGGTCACGAGACCCGAGGTGGCGAGGTCTCCCTCCACACCGGCGGAGATCGACGGGGTTCCGCCGAGCAGCTCGCCGAGGTCGGGCTGCAGGCGGTCGATCGCGGTGCGGGTCGGCGCGTCGAGCGCGGACTTCGCTCCGTCGACGAGCAGCACCGGCTGGCCGAGGCGGCCGGCGATCGGAGCGACGGACAGGGCGTCGGGGAAGTTGGATCCGGTGGCGAGGAACACGATGCCGTAGGAGTCGTCGCCGAACGCGTCCGCGACGATCTTGCGGCTCGTGTCGTAGCGGTCGGTGCCGGCGATGCGCTCGACGTCGGCTCCGGAGGTGCGCTGGAGCGTCTGGAAGACCTGGTCGCTGACGGAGAGCGAGCTGCCGACCACGACGATCCGCTCGGGGTTCAGGCGCTCGATCTCGGCCGTGATCACCGCGGGAACGCGGTTCGGGTCGGTGAGCAGGAGTGCTCCGCCCTGGACGGAGGCCGCCGGTCCGGCGCTGAGCGCATCCGGCCACTTCTCGCCGCTGGCGATGTAGAGCACCGGGAGGGTGCCGTCGTCGCCGAAGGCCAGCTGCGTCGTCGCCGCGGAGGTCGCGTAGCGGTCGGAGCCGAAGACGCGGTCGGTCTCGGTCGCGAAGCCGGTCGGGCGGAAGTCGACGCCGGTGAGTCCGGCAGCAGGCAGCGTCGTGATCGCCTTCGGCTGCACGTAGGGGAGGTTCGAGAAGTACTGGTCGTCGAAGGCGGGGTAGCCCGGCTGGGTGACGCGGAACACGTACTCGCCGAGGGGGAGCGCGTCCTCGCCCGACAGGGACCAGTCGGCCCAGGTGTTCGGAGCGCTGCTCGTGGCCGTCTCGTCGAACGGGTACAGCGTTCCGGCGTCCTCCTCGAACCAGTAGGCCTGGACGACCCACGAGGTGGGGTCGGCCGCGCCGGCGGGAGTGAAGACTCCGCCGCTCGCCGCGGCCGTGCGGGGCAGGGTGATCACGAGGTCGTCGCGGTCCTCGGCGAGCGCGTCGGCCTCCACTCCGATCGGGGTGTCGCCGAACCAGGTGGGGTACCAGGCGGTGCTGCCGGGCACCGACGCCTGGAGGTAGTAGTTCGTGCCGGCGGGCAGCGAGACGCTGAAGTCGGCGGCGGTCGTGACCTCGGCCACGATGCCGCCGCGGTCGTCCTCGATGCGCAGGAAGTAGGCGTCGCCGGTCGGTGCGGGATTCGCGTCGTCGGCGCCGGACAGGACGATGCGGCCCGAGAGCACGACCTCGTCGGCGGCCGCGGTGGCGTCGACAGTCTGACGCTGCGTCTTCGCGGGGGAGAGCGGAACGGCGCCCTCGCGCTCTGCGGAGCCGGCGACGAGGGAGGCGAGGTCGCGGGAGCTGTCGGCCGGAGCCGCGGGCGACACCGGCGCGAGCGGCTCGGCCGAGGCCGCGGGTCCGGCGGCGAGGCCGGCGAGCAGCACGGCGGCGACGCCGACGCAGGAGAGAGGGAGCAGGCGGCGACGAGGTGTGTGCACGGCGAGTCTTTCGAGAGGATCCGCGGAGGACCGCGACGGATGCGATGACTGAAGACTAGTGATCGGGTCGGTACCGGAGGGGGCGTCGGGAGGTCGTCGCCTTCCCCCGAAAGGGAGGGGTGGAGGATCCGAGCTGGTCGCGCCGGCGGGCGGCCGACGCGCAAGGATCACGCGTCGAGCCACGCTTCTCCGCCGATACCGTGCGGCCAGTGGAAGACATCGCAGGATCCGCGCGTGCGAGACTGGGGCCGAGCGTGCGCCACTCCGCGATGATCCTCCGCGGGACCCGGCGCCACTGGACCCGGTCCGCTCATCCGCAGCCTTTCGCAGGAGGACTCGAATGACCGACACCGCCGTGCTTCCCACCGACACCACCGACACGACCGACACCGCCGCCCGACCCGGCGCCACGACCCGCACCCCCGTCGCCAAGACGGTCCTGATGTGCCGCCCCGAGCACTTCACCGTCGTCTACCGCATCAACCCGTGGATGGACCCGCAGGTCCCGACCGACACCGCGCTGGCCGTGCGCCAGTGGCAGACCCTCCACGACACCTACGTCGGCCTCGGCTTCGACGTGCAGCTGATCGACTCCGAGCCGGGCCTGCCCGACATGGTCTACGCCGCGAACGGCGGCTTCGTGATCGACGGCATCGCCTACGGCGCCTCCTTCACCTACCCGGAGCGCCAGCCCGAGGGCCCCGCCTACATGGACTGGTTCCGCGGCGCCGGCTTCGACGTGCGCGTCCCCGAGGAGGTCAACGAGGGCGAGGGCGACTTCCTCCTGGTCGGCGAGCGCATCCTCGCGGGCACCGGCTTCCGCTCCGCCTCGGACTCGCACGCCGAGGTGGCGCGGGTCTTCGGCCGCGAGGTGGTGACCCTCGAGCTCGTGAATCCGTCGTTCTACCACCTCGACACGGCGATCGCCGTGCTCGACGACTCCACCATCGCCTACCTGCCCAGCGCGTTCAGCGACGAGGGCAATCGCACGCTGCAGCGCCTCTACCCCGACGCGATCCTGGTGTCGGAGGAGGACGCCTCCGTGCTGGGCCTCAATTCGTTCTCGGACGGACTGCACGTGGTCATCGCCTCGCGCGCCACCGGCTTCGAGCGCCAGCTGCGCGAGCGCGGCTACGAGCCGATCGGCGTCGACCTGTCCGAGCTGCTGCTCGGCGGCGGCGGCGTGAAGTGCTGCACCCTCGAGCTGCGCCGCTGATCCGCGATCACGAGAGGACCGACATGAGCATCCTGGACACGACCACCGCCTCCGCCGCCCTGATCGCGGAGGAGGAGGCGCACGCCGCCCACAACTACCACCCGCTGCCCGTCGTCGCCGCGACCGGCGAGGGCGCGTGGATCACCGACGTCGAGGGCCGCCGCTACCTCGACTGCCTGGCCGCCTACTCCGCCGTGAACTTCGGCCACTCGCACCCGGTGCTCCTCGCCGCGGCCCGCGAGCAGCTCGACCGCGTCACCCTCACCAGCCGCGCGTTCCACAACGACCGGCTCGGCCCGTTCGTCACCGCGCTCGCGGCGCTCGCCGGCAAGGACATGGTGCTGCCGATGAACACGGGCGCCGAGGCCGTGGAATCGGGCATCAAGGTCGCGCGCGCCTGGGGCTACCGGGTGAAGGGAGTGACGCCGGGACGCGCGAACATCATCGTCGCCGCGGGCAACTTCCACGGGCGCACGACGACGATCATCTCGTTCAGCGACGACGCGGAGGCGCGCGACGGCTTCGCGCCGTTCACGCCGGGGTTCCGCACGGTGCCGTTCGGCGACGCGGCGGCGCTCGAGGCCGCGATCGATGAGGACACCGTCGCCGTGCTGATCGAGCCGATCCAGGGCGAGGCGGGCATCGTCGTTCCGCCGGCCGACTACCTCCCCGCGGTGCGCGAGATCACCTCGCGCCGCAACGTCCTCTTCATCGCTGACGAGATCCAGTCGGGCCTGGGCCGCACCGGCGCGACGTTCGCCTGCGACCTGGTCGGCGTCGTGCCCGACGTGTACCTGCTGGGCAAGGCGCTCGGCGGCGGCATCGTGCCCGTCTCGGCCGTGGTCGCGAACGCCGACGTGCTCGGCGTGCTGCAGCCGGGTCAGCACGGCTCGACCTTCGGAGGCAACCCGCTCGCCGCCGCCGTCGGCCTCGCGGTCGTCGGGATGCTCGCCACGGGCGAGTACCAGGCGCTCGCCGTCGCCCGCGGCGCGCAGCTCCACGCGCGCCTGACCGGGCTGATCGGCCGCGGCGTCGTCGCGGTCCGCGGCGCGGGACTCTGGGCCGGGATCGACATCGACCCGGCGCTCGCCTCGGGCCGGGAGGTCTGCGAGGCGCTGATGGCGCGGGGCGTTCTGGCGAAGGACACGCACGGATCCACGATCCGGCTCGCTCCTCCGCTGGTCGTCACCGAGGACGAGATCGACTTCGCGGTCGACGAGCTGGAGGCGGTGCTGGGCGGGCTGCGCTGACCGAGGCCCGCTGGAGCGCTGTCAACCCACTCCCAGGAAGGGGCGCCAGCGGGGAGCCTTGCACGATGGATGACAGGGTGCCGACGACGACCATGTCGAGTCCGCACCCGGTGCGACGGCGGGGACGGGAGTCCCCGCTCGATCCGGCGCCGCGGCGTCGACCCTCTCTCCACTCGCGGCGTGCCCTGGACCCCGGCGCGAGACCCACCTCCGGATCGGCAGTGGTCGACGTGAACGAACCCGAACAGCTCCCCGTCCCTCCTGAGCGCGTGCTCCGCGACCTCCTCGACGCGTTCGACCCGCCGGGCGCAGCCGATGCGGGGTTCGCCGCGCACGTGCTCGGCCATGTGCGCGAGGCGCTCGCGCTGACCGAGCGGCAGCGGATGCCCACCGTCATCTGGCCGCGGACCGCGGTCGACGAGGTGCCGGACGCGCCGCCGGTGCCGCCCGGGGCGCTCTGAGCCGCATCGGCTGAGGAGGGGTCTGGCGGCTGTCGTTCGCGACGGATCGGACCACAGCGGCTCTCCGATGGACACGATCTGCTGCTCTGAGCAGCTCAGAGCAGCGGGAAGTGCCCAACGGTGGCCGCTAGGAGCGGTCCGGGTCGCGCGCCGGGCGCCGCTCAGTGTGGACGGGATGCGGAACATCGGCTGAGGAGGGGGTCTGGCGGCTGTCAGGCGAGAGGCCCTGCTCCTGGCTGATGTTCTGCACGTGACCCTGGGCGAGGGGAGTCCGGCTCGGCGGATGAGCGCCGGGTGCCGCCCGCCCTCGGTGCGATGCGGAACGTCGGTCAGGAGTGCCCGTCGGACACGATCGCGGCTGAGCGGCACTCCCGGCCGACGTTCTGCACGTCAGTCGCCGTCGCGGACCGTCGACAGCGGCTCGGTGATGCTCTCGAGGCTGCGGCGCTCGGCGTCGACGCCGAAGACCAGCGCCACGACTCCGCCGACGATCATCACCGCGGCGCCGACGAAGTAGCCGATCGTGAGCGGGCCGCGGTCGCTGCCGTCGCCGATCAGCACGCCGTACAGCGTGGGGGCGATCGCGCCGGCGATCTGGCCGAGGGTGAAGAAGTACGAGATCGCCTGGCTGCGGAGCTCGAGCGGGAAGATCTCGCTCACCGTGAGGTAGGCGCTCGAGGCGCCCGCTGAGGCGAAGAAGAAGGAGACGCACCAGAGGATCGTCTGCGTCGTCGCGGTCAGCACGTCCATGCTGAACAGCACGGCCGACAGGGCCAGCACCGCTCCCGAGACGCCGTAGGTGAGGAAGATCATCTTGCGCCGGCCCCACACGTCGAACAGGTGGCCGAGCACCAGCGGGCCGATCAGGTTGCCGATCGCGAACGGGAAGAAGAAGTACGAGACGGCGCTCTGCTCCACGTCGTAGAAGTTCTCGAGCACCAGCGCGTAGGTGAAGAAGATGGCGTTGTAGAGGAAGGACTGGGTGACCATCATCGTGGCGCCCACCAGCGTCCGCTTCGGGTACTGCCGGATGAGCACTCGCGCGATGGTGCGGAACGGGATGCTCTCGGTGGCCTTCACCGTGATCGCCTTCGCGTCGTCGACGGGCTCGAGGACGCCGCCCTCGTTCTGCACGCGGCGCTCGATCTCGTCGACCGTGCGCTCCGCCTCCTCCTCGCGGCCGTGCGTCATCAGCCAGCGCGGGCTCTCGGGGATGTGCCGGCGGAGGTAGATGATCGCGAGTCCGAGGATCGGGCCGAGGAAGAAGCCGAGCCGCCAGCCGACGTTCTCGGCGAAGATCTCGTCGTTGAGGAAGAACAGGTTGGCCGCGGAGCCCAGAGCGGCGCCGCCCCAGTAGGTGCCGTTGATCGCGATGTCGACGCGCCCGCGGTACTTGGCGGGGATCAGCTCGTCGATCGCGGAGTTGATCGCCGCGTACTCGCCGCCGATGCCCATGCCCGCGAAGAAGCGGAACACCGCGAGGAACGCGTAGTTCGGCGAGAGGCCGGCGATGCCGCTCGCCAGCAGGTAGATGACGAGGGTGAGGATGAAGAGCTTGCGGCGTCCGAGCTTGTCGCTGAGGCGGCCGAAGATCAGGGCGCCCGCGATCTGGCCGACGAGGTAGACGGTGCCCAGCACGCCGACCTGCGCGGCCGAGAGGTCGAACTCCTTCGCGAAGCCGGCGCTCGCGACGATCTGGATCTCGAGTCCGTCGAGGACCCAGGAGAAGCCGAGGCCGACGACGATCGACCAGTGGAACCGCGTCCACGGGAGCCGGTCGATGCGGGCGGGGACGAGGCTCCGAACGGGGCCCCGAGGGGTGTCGGTGGTCGACATGGCGCACGCCTTCCTGTCGCCCCGGTTCGTTCTGCGGGAGGCCCCTCCGGTCGCGGCGAGACACGACGATAGACCCGCGCGGGAATTCGTATCGTCGGGCTATCGGAGTGGGGTGCGGAGGGTGTAGAACTGTCCGTTCCGGGTCGCGGTCGCGCTCGAGCCGGCTCCTCCACAGCCGGGGTTCCACCGCGTTCTCCCCGGCGGCGTCCACCCCCGGGACGGTGCCCGGGCGCCTTGGCTAGGTTGAGTCCATGATCGACGCGACGCCCGCGGGCACCCCCTCCTACGTCCTCAGCGAAGGCCCCGTCTGGGATGCCTCGACCGGCCGCCTCACCTGGGTCGACATCGAGGCGGGCGCGGTGCTGTCGGCTCCGCTCGTTCCCGAGGGGCTCGGCGCGGTCTCGCGGTCGGACGTCGGCGAGCAGGTGGGCTGCGCGCTGCCGATCGGCGACGGGAGGGTGCTCGTCGCCCTGACGCGGCGGCTCGCGATCCTCGAGGTCGACGGGTCGCTGACGACCGGCTCCGAGCTGCTGCCCGAGGGGCACCGCTTCAACGACGGCTCCATCGACCCGCAGGGGCGGCTCGTCGTCGGCTCGCTCACCCTCGGCGAGTCGGTGGGCGACGACGTGCTGCTGCGCCTCGAGCACGACGGCTCGGTGACCGTGCTCGACCACGACCTGCGGCTCTCGAACGGGCTCGGCTGGTCTCCCGACGGTGCGGTGATGTACTCGATCGACACCGAGTCGGGCGTCATCTTCCGCCGGCCCTACTTCGACGGGTCGCATGGCGCGCGCGAGACGTTCGTGGAGCTCGAGGAGGGGGTCTTCGCCGACGGGATGACCGTCGACGCCGACGGTCGTCTGTGGGTGTCGATCTGGGGCGGCTCCGGCGTGCGGGTCTACGACTCCGAGGGGCGCCTCGTCGAGGGCGAGGGCGTCCGGATCGACGCGCCGCACTGCTCGAGCATCGCCTTCGCGGGCGAGGGGCTCGATGTGGCGATGATCACGTCGGCGTCACGCGACCTCTCGGCCGACGAGCGGGCGGCGCACCCGTTCGCGGGCGGGCTGTGGGTCGCGCGGCCGGGGGCGCGGGGGCTTCCGGCGACGCGGTGGGTGGAGACGCGGCTGCCGTGAGACGCGCGGGACGACCGCCCGGGTCGCCGCCGTTGCCGGGGAGCCGGGGCTAGACGGACGGCTCGGCCGGCTCCGCGGGGGTCGACGAGGCCGGCTGCGGGGTGAGGGTCACGCGCGAGATGCGGTAGCGATCCGTCTCGGCGACGCGGAGGACGTACTCGCCGACGACGATCGAGTCGCCGACCACGGCCACCCGGCCGATGCGGTCGAGGATGTAGCCGCCCACGGTCTCGTACGGGCCGTCGGGCAGCTCCACTCCGAGCAGCTCCTCGAGGTCCTCGAGGATCATGCCGCCGTCGACGTCCTGCAGCTGCTCGGCCGCCTTCGCGTCGACGTCCTGCCGGGCGCCGTCGTACTCGTCGTAGATCTCGCCGACCAGCTCCTCGAGCAGGTCCTCGAGCGTGATGATGCCGTCGGTTCCGCCGTACTCGTCGACGACGACGGCGATCTGGTGACCGTCCTGCCGCATCGTGCGGAGCGCGGCGAGCACCTTCGTCGAGCCGGGCACGGCGAGGATCGGGCGGGTGATGTCCGAGACGCTGCTCGCGGTGCCGGGCTCGCCCGCCTCCGGGAACGCCGCCATGAGATCGCGCACGTGCACGAAGCCGAGCACGTCGTCGCGGTTCTCGCCCACGACGGGGTAGCGCGAGTGCGGCTGGTCGAGGACCGCGCGGTACCCCTCCTCGAGCGGCAGCTCGCCGCGGAGGAAGTCGACGTCCGGGCGCGGACGCATCACCTCGGCGACGCGGCGGTCGTCGGCGCGGAAGATGTCGGTCAGCAGGCGCCGGCTGTCCTCGTGGATCTCGGTGTTGCTCGAGATCATGTCGCGCACCTCGTCGGCCGAGACGCTCTCGCCCTTCTCGCGCGGGTCGGCGCCGAGCAGGCGCACGACTCCGTCGGTCGAGACCGAGAGCAGCCAGATCACGGGGCGCATCAGGCGCGCGAAGCCGTTGAGCGGCGGGGCCAGGACCTTGGTGAAGGCGACCGACTTCTGCATGGCGAGGCGCTTGGGCACCAGCTCGCCGAGCACGAGCGAGAGGTAGGCGATGACCAGCGTGAGGCCGATGAACGCGACCGTCGAGGCGACTCCGGCCGACAGGCCCAGGGCCTCGAGCGGTGGGGCGAGGTCGGGTGCGATCGTCGACGCTCCGTAGGCGGAGGAGAAGAAGCCGGCGAGCGTGACGCCGATCTGGACGGCCGAGAGGAACGTGTTGGGGTTCCGCACGAGGGTCGCGATGCGGGTTCCGCGCTCGCCCTGCGCCTCGATGGCGCGGACCTGGCTCTCGCGGAGGCTGACGATCGCCATCTCGGTGCCGGCGAACACTCCTCCGATCAGCACGAACAGGACGACGAGGCCGATGTTGAGGAGGGTGTCGAGATCCACGGAGCAACTGTAGGGACGTCTCCCGTGAGAACGCCTCGCGGACTCTCAGGCGGATGCGGGGCGGTCGGACCCCCGCGTCTGCAGGACTCCCTTCGAGTCCGCAGAAGTTGTCGTACTGGATGTTCGAGTACGACGACTTCTGCGGAGTCGCCGGCCGGGTGGGTTCAGGCGCGCCGAGCACCGCACCGAGTACGCGGAAGTCGTCGTACTGGGCGTCGAGTACGACAACTCCTGCGGAGTCGCGCTCGGATGGATTCCGACGCGGCGAGCACCGCCGCCGAGTGCGCAGGAGTCGTCGTACGGGGGCACGAGTACGACGACTCTCGCGGAGTCGGCGCTCGAAGTGCGGGGACCGCGTCAGACCAGGCGGCGGGAGCCGACCGACAGCAGACGGAACCAGCGGCCGCCGTAGCCGTCGATCGGGATCGACACCGCGCCGTCGTCGCCGACCGGGTACTCCTCCGAGCTCAGCGAGTCGACGAGGCGCGCGCCCGGTTCCGTGCCGGGCACGGTCAGCGCCGCGGTCCGCGGGCTCGAGGCGAAGTTGTGCACGGCCACGGTCGTCCCGGTCGACGCCGACATGCGGTGCGCGAAGACGCACGACTCGTCGGCGGGGAGGTGCGTGTACTCGCCCCAGCCGATCTCGGGGGAGCGGCGGTAGAGCCACGCGAGGCCCTTCAGGTGCGCGAGCAGCGACTCCGGGGACTTGAGCTGGTCGGCGGCATTCACGTGCTCGGGGCTGAAGCCGTCCCCCGTGACGGGCGCGATCAGTGCGGACGCGTCCGCGCGCGAGAAGCCGCCGTTCGCGGCCGAGCTCCACTGCATCGGCGTCCGCACGGCGCCGCGTCCCGGGATCGACGGGTTCTCGCCCATGCCGATCTCCTCGCCGTAGTAGAGCACCGGGGCGCCGGGGAGCGAGAACAGCAGGCTGTAGACCATGCGGAGGCGGCGGGGATCGCCGCCCAGCATCGGCGGCAGGCGGCGGACGATGCCGCGTCCGTGGATCCGCTGCGCCTCGTCCGGAGCGAACGCCGCGAAGACCTCGTCGCGCTCGGAGTCCTCGAGCTGGTCGAGAGTCAGCTCGTCGTGGTTGCGGGCGAAGTTGGCCCACTGGCTGCCGATCGAGATCTCGGGACGGCTCGCGATCGCCTCCGCCAGCGGTGTCGAGTCGCCGCGGGCGAGCGCCAGGTAGAGGCGCTGGTTGCCGATGAAGTCGAACTGCATCGAGAGCTCGTCGGCGTCGGCCCCGCCGAAGAAGGCGAGCTGCTGGTCGCGGCTCACGTTGACCTCGCCGAGCATCATCGCCTCGCCCGAGCGGCGCGAGACGAAGCGGCGCAGCAGCCGCAGCCACTCGTGCTCGTCGTGCGCGCCCGGCTCGATCAGGAACGGGACCGCGTCGACGCGGAAGCCGTCGACTCCGAGCTGCAGCCAGAATCCGACCAGCTTCGCGATCTCGTCGCGCACCGCGGGATTGTCGGTGTTGAGGTCGGGCTGGTGCCGGTAGAAGTTGTGCAGGTAGTACTGGCCGGCCTCGTCGTCGAAGGACCAGACTCCGTCCTCCACGTCGGGGAACACGTTCGCGGGCTGGTCGGCCGGTACCTCGTCGCGCCAGACGTAGTAGTCGCGGTACGGGCTGTCGGGGTAGGAGCGCGCGGCCTGGAACCACGGGTGCTGGTCGGACGTGTGGTTCACGACCAGGTCGATGATCACGCGCATGCCGCGGTCGTGGGCAGTCCGGATCACCTCGACCACGTCGCCGTGGTGGCCGTAGCGCTCGTCCACTCCGAAGAAGTCGCTGATGTCGTAGCCGTTGTCCTTGCCGGGCGAGCGGTAGAAGGGGGCGAGCCAGAGGCAGCTGACGCCGAGCTCGGCGAGGTAGTCGATCCGGTGCGCGAGGCCCTCGAGGTCGCCGACGCCGTCGTCGTCCCAGTCCATGAAGGTCTTCACGTCGAGGTTGTAGTAGACGGCGGAGCGCCACCACAGGTCGCTGGTGTCGGTCAGTCTCATGCGGAGTGCTCCTGGGCGTCGTCGGGGCGGCGGGCGGGGGCGGGTGCGGTGCGGAGGGTGTGCGGCTCGCGCGCGAGTCCGGTGGGCGTTGCGGGCATGGTGCGGCTCCGGGGATCGGGGGCGAGGGTCGTCCTGTCTCGACGGTAGGTGCGGGGCGGATCGGCGTCTGCTCGTTGATTTCTCAGGGTTGCGGGGGCGGTGCGGGGCGCGGAGGCTCGAGTCGCCGTGCTTCCTCAGAAGTTGCGGTGACGGCGCGCGCTTCCCGCAACTTCTGGAGGACGGGAGAGATCGGAGACGGGGTGTGCGGGCGGAGGTGCCGTGCTTCCTCAGAAGTTGCGGTAGCGGGTGGCGTCTCCCGCAACTTTTGGAGAAGCGGGGAGGGGGGCGGCTGGAGGTGTTGTGGTTCCTCAGAAGTTGCGGTGACGGCGCGCGCTTCCCGCAACTTCTGCGGAAGGAGGAAGCGCTCGAGGTCGAGTCCGCAGGAGTCGTCGTACTCGGGCTCGAGTACGACGACTTCTGAGGGGTGGATTCCGAGGAGCCGCCGCCGTCCACCCCCGGAGCGGGCGTCACCGCGACCGTAGGGTGAGGGCATGCATCCCCTCGACGCCCGGGACCCGCTCGCGCAGTACCCCGAGCTCTTCGTCCGCACCCCCGAGGTGCGCTCCTACCTCGACGGCAACTCGCTCGGGCGGCCGCTGCGCGCCAGCATCAAGCGGCTCCAGCGCTTCGCCGAGGAGGAGTGGGGCGGTCGCCTGATCCGCGGCTGGTCCGAGAGCTGGCTCGAGATGCCGCTCGCCGTCGGCGATGCGCTCGGCGCCGCGGCGCTCGGAGCGGCGGCCGGGCAGACCGTCGTCGCCGACTCCACCACCGTGCTGCTCTACAAGCTCGCTCGCGCGGCGCTCGCGCACCAGCTGCCCCTCGGCCGCGACGAGATCGTGGTCGACACCGACAACTTCCCGACCGACCGCTATGTGCTCGAGGGCATCGCGGCCGAGACCGGAGCGACGCTGCGCTGGGTCTCGTCCGATCCGCAGGCGGGCGTGCGGCCCGAGGACCTCGCGCCGGTCCTCGGCGACCGCACCGCGCTCGTGCTGCTCAGCCACGTCGCCTACCGCTCGGGCTTCCTCGCCGACGCCGCGGCGATCACCGCGCAGGCGCACGACGCCGGCGCGGTCGTGCTGTGGGACGCCTCCCACTCGGTCGGCTCCGTGCCGATGGAGCTGGACGCGTGGGGCGCCGACCTCGCCGTGGGCTGCTCCTACAAGTACCTCAACGGCGGGCCCGGCGCGCCGGCCTGGGCGTACGTCGCCGAGCGGCACCAGGAGTCGTTGACGCATTCGATCCAGGGCTGGATGGGCGTCGCCGACATGTTCGAGATGGGGCCGGGCTACCGTCCCGCCGACGGGATGCGGCGCTTCCTCAGCGGCACGCCTCCGATCACCGGGATGCTCGCGATGCAGGACATGATCGCGCTGATCGCCGAGGTGGGGATGCCGACGATCCGCGCGAAGTCGGAGGCGATGACGGCGTACGCGCTGGAGCTCGTCGACGAGTGGCTCGTGCCGCTCGGCGTGCGGGTGGCGACTCCGCGCGACCCCGCCGCCCGAGGCTCGCACGTCACGATCGACCACGAGTCGTTCGCGGAGCTGGTGCCGCGGCTGCAGGCGAGCGGGGTGATCCCGGACTTCCGGAACCCGGACGGCATCCGGATCGGGCTGTCGCCGCTGTCGACGACGTTCGCCGAGCTGGAGCTCGGGCTGGCGGAGGTGCGGGACTCGCTGCGCTGAGCGCGCCCGTCCCGCTCTGCCCCCCTCCGCGGCCTGTCAAGCGGCCTGCGCTCCGCGCCCCTCGTGCCTAGCGTCGGAGGGGAGGTCGCGAGCCGCGCGGCCGACGCGAGGAGGGCATCCGATGAGTTTCTGGGGACAGCACGACGCCGGGCGCGAGACCAGACCGGTCGACGAGCCGGTCGGCGAGCTCGAGCTGGTGCACGCGTTCGAGAGCGGGCCGATGCCCACCGGGGTCAGCGTCTCGCACACCGGGCGGATCTTCGTGAACTTCCCGAAGTGGGGCGACGAGGTGCCGGCGACGGTCGTCGAGCTGCGCGACGGAGTGGCGGTGCCGTTCCCGAGCGAGGAGTGGAACAGCCCCGCGAGCGACCACGACGAGAACGCGCTCGTCTCGGTGCAGAGCATCGTCGTCGATCCGGCCGACCGGCTGTGGATCCTCGACACCGGCAGCCCGCTGTTCCAGCCGACGGAGCGCGGTGGACCGAAGCTCGTCTGCGTCGACCTCGCCACCGACACGGTCGAGAAGGTGATCGTGTTCGAGCCCGATATGGCCCTGCCGACGACCTACCTCAACGACGTGCGCTTCGATCTGCGCCGAGGAGTCGCGTACATCACCGACTCCGCGGACTCCGGGCCCAACGGGCTGATCGTGGTGGACCTCGAGTCGGGGGAGGCGTGGCGCCGGCTGCACGAGCACCCGTCGACGAAGGCGCTCACGCCGCCCGAGATGGTGCCGGTGGCGGAGGGGCGCGTGCTGATGAAGCGGCCGGAGGACGGCGATCCGCAGCCTGTGACCATGGGCGCCGACGGCATCGCGATCTCGGCCGACGGCGAGCGGCTCTGGTACTGCCCGCTGGTCTCGCGGCGCTGGTGGAGCGTGTCGACGGCGGCGCTCGTGGACCGCGCGCTGCCGGACGAGGAGGTCGCAGCGACCGTCGTCGACGAGGGCGACAAGGGCGGCGGATCGGACGGGCTCGAGACCGACGCGCTCGGGCGCTTCTACGCCACGGACTACGAGCACAACGCGATCCTGCGTCGGCGCAGCGACGGCGTGCTCGAGACGCTGGTCCACGACGAGCGGATGCTGTGGCCCGACACGATGTCGATCGCGACGGACGAGCACCTCTACTTCACGGCGAACCAGCTGCACCGGCAGGCCGACTACCAGGGCGGAGTGGACCTGCGCGCGTACCCGTACGCGCTGTTCCGCGTCGCGATCGGGGCGGGGCCGGTCCTGCTGCGGTGAGGGGCGGGGCGTACCGGGATCCGCCCTTCTGGTGACGGGGGTCTCGATACGCCGCCTGCGGCGGCTACTCGACCAGCGGGGTCTGCTTGCTGATCGAGTAGCCCGCGCGGCGGGCTTATCGAGATCCGCGTGCCCAACCCTCAGCGGGCCTTGCGGGTCTGGCGGGCGTTCTCCTTCTGCAGCGCGTCGACGAGCTCGTCCTTCGTCATGCGCGAGCGGCCCGAGATCTCGAGGCGCTTCGCGAGGTCCATCAGGTGCGCCTTCGAGGCGTTCGCGTCGACTCCGCCCGCCGTCTCGCCGCCGCCGTCGGTGCCGCGCTCGGCGGCGCGCGAGTCGGACGGGCCGTTCTCGTCCTTGCGCTCCCAGTGGTCGCCGACCTTCTCGTACTCGTGCTTCAGCGCGGCGAAGGCGGTGCGGTGGGCGCGCTCGCCCTCTCCGTAGCTCTCGACGGCGGAGTCGTGCGCCGCCGACCAGAGGTCCTGCGCGTGCTTCTCGGAGCGTTCGATGGTCGACGGGATCTCGTCGCGTGCCGGCATGGGTGCCTCCCTCTCGTCCCCTCCGACGCTACGACCCCACCCGAGGCGGGATCACCCCGTTGACGAGCCCGCGAGATGCCACTCCGGGACGCCTTCGTCGGCGTGTCGCGTACCGGAGTGGCATCTCGCGCCGGCGTCAGCCCAGCAGGCGCTCGCGCACGAAGTCGCTCGCGAAGCGGCCGGAGGGATCCCACTCCGCCACCAGCGCGCGCCACTCGGGCAGGTGCGGGTAGAGCGGGGCGATCTCGTCCGCTCCGGCCAGGAAGTGCTTGCCCCAGTGCGGCCGGGCGCCCAGTGGCAGCAGCGCGCCCTCGACGGCGGGCAGCACGGCGTCGACTCCCGCGCGGTTCTTCGCGAAGGTGAAGTGGATGCCGACGCTGTCGCGCTCGGACGCCGGCGAGAGCCACTGGTCGTCGCCCGCCATGGTGCGCAGCTCCGTGATCAGCAGGACCTCGTCGATCCGGTCGCCGATCGCGCGCAGCGCGACGATCGCCTCGCGGATCCTCGAGCGCGGCACCATGTACTCGCTCTGGATCTCGTCGCCGGCGCTCGGCTCGCGATCGAGACGGAAGTGCGGCAGTCGCTCGGACCACGGCCCGACCGACCCGCCGAACGGGTTCAGGTTCGAGTCCACTCCCTCCGACACGGCGAACAGGCTCGCGGAGGCCGCGATCGCGCCCAGGTGCGTCGCGTCGACGTCGGCGACGCTCCCCTTCTCGACCTTGGTCTTCAGCCACAGCTGCTCGACCGTGGGGCTCGACCAGTGCGTCATGAGGCTGACGCTGTAGGCGGAGGAGGTGATCGCGTCGAAGTCGTCGAGCACGCGGTCCCAGGGCAGGTCGACGAACGCGTCCTGCCGCACGTCGAACGTGGGCTGGATGTCGAGGGTGACGCGGGTCACGATGCCGAAGGCGCCGAGTCCGACGACCAGGCCCTCGAAGCCGGGCTCGCCGCGGCGGACCGTGCGGAGCGATCCATCGGCGGTGACGAGCTCGAGCGCCGAGACGGCGGAGGAGAGGTTGGCGTTGCGGTCGCCGGACCCGTGGGTGCCGGTCGAGATCGCGCCGGCGACCGAGATGTGGGGGAGCGAGCCCATGTTGTGCAGGGCGTAGCCCGCGGCGTGCAGGTGCTGGGCGACGATGCCGTAGCGCGTCGCTCCTCCGACCGTCACGGTGCTCGCGTCGGCGTCGATCACCGGGTCGGGCGAGATCCGGCCCAGGTGCAGCAGGGTGCCGGGGGTGTCGGGGAGGGCGTTGAAGGAGTGGCGGGTCCCGAGGGCGCGGATCCGGTCGCTCGAGCGGACCAGGGACTGCACCTCCTCGATCGACTCGGGTTCGAGGATGTCGGCGGCGCGGTACTCGTAGGTGCCCGCCCAGTTGCTCCGGTGCGTCATGGCCCTATTCTGCCGCGTGCGGTCCCGGATTTGTTGTGCGGACCAACGAAACCCGTGTCACCGGAACGGTGGCGCGGACGGGGCAGACCGCCACGCCGTCGAAACGACCCGGAGACACGGCCTCCCTACTGTGGGCGCAGCGGTGCCCCGCGCACGGCGGGCCGTCCGCCGCGACGAAGGGAACGAACCCGATGAGTGGCAACACCGTCCGCCTCCAGGCCATCCGCGACGTGGAGGCCTACGTTCCTCCGGCGCACAGCTTCGACGAGTCGGAGGCGCCCGGCGAGGTCTTCGGCGCCAACGTCTTCAGCACCGCGGTGATGCGCAAGCGCCTGCCGAAGTCGGTCTACAAGTCCGTGATCTCGACGATCGAGCGCGGCACGACCCTGGATCCGCTGGTCGCCGACGCGGTCGCGAGCGCGATGAAGGACTGGGCGCTCGAGAAGGGCGCCACCCACTACGCCCACGTGTTCTACCCGCTCACCGGCCTGACCGCCGAGAAGCACGACAGCTTCTTCGAGCCCACGGGCGACGGAGCGGCGCTCGCCGAGTTCGCCGGCAAGACCCTGGTGCAGGGCGAGCCCGACGCGTCGAGCTTCCCGAACGGAGGGCTGCGCAACACCTTCGAGGCGCGCGGCTACACCGGCTGGGACGTGACGAGCCCGGCGTACGTGCTCGAGAACCCCAACGGCAACACCCTCTGCATCCCCACCGTCTTCGTGTCGATGACCGGCGAGGCGCTGGACCACAAGACGCCGCTCCTGCGCTCGCAGCAGGCGATGGGCGAGCACGCCGAGCGCGTCCTCGCGCTCTTCGGGCACGCCGACGACGAGAAGATCGTCTCGTTCTGCGGCCCCGAGCAGGAGTACTTCCTGGTGGACCGGCACTTCTTCCTCGCCCGCCCCGACCTGATGAACGCGGGCCGCACCCTCTTCGGCAGCACCCCGCCCAAGGGCCAGGAGTTCGACGACCACTACTTCGGAGCGATCCCGGAGCGCGTGCTCGGCTTCATGATGGACACCGAGCGCGAGCTGTTCAAGCTCGGCATCCCCGCGAAGACGCGGCACAACGAGGTCGCGCCGGGCCAGTTCGAGATCGCGCCGATGTTCGAGCGCGGCAACGTCGCGGCCGACCACCAGCAGCTGCTGATGACGACCTTCAAGACCATCGCGAAGAAGCACGGGATGGAGATCCTGTTCCACGAGAAGCCGTTCCAGGGCGTGAACGGTTCGGGCAAGCACGTGAACTTCTCGCTCGGCAACTCCTCGCTGGGCTCGCTGCTGGTGCCCGGCGACACCCCGCACGACAACGCGCAGTTCCTGGTGTTCTGCGCGGCCGTGATCCGCGCGGTGCACCGCTACTCCGGGCTCCTGCGGGCCTCCGTCGCCTCCGCGACCAACGACCACCGCCTCGGGGCCAACGAGGCGCCTCCCGCGATCATCTCGATCTTCCTCGGCGACCAGCTCGCCGACGTGTTCGAGCAGATCGCCTCGGGCCCGGCCACCTCGTCGAAGGGCCGGGGTCACATGACCATCGGAGTCGACACGCTGCCGGTGCTGCCGACCGATCCCGGCGACCGCAACCGCACGAGCCCGTTCGCGTTCACCGGCAACCGCTTCGAGTTCCGCGCTCCCGGGTCGATGCAGTCGGTCGCGGGGCCCATGGTCACGATCAACACGATCATGGCGGAGTCGCTCGACTGGATCGCCACGCGGCTCGAGAAGGACGTGGCCGACGGGGTCGACTTCGACGAGGCCGTGCAGGCGCTGCTGACCGGGATCATCACCGAGCACGGCGCCGTCGTCTTCAACGGCGACGGCTACGCGGACGCCTGGCCGATCGAGGCCGAGAAGCGCGGGCTCGCGAACCTGCGGACCACCCTCGACGCCCTGCCCGAGCTGATCACCGAGCCGGCGCTGGCCCTGTTCGAGAAGTACCGCGTGTTCAACCACCGCGAGATGCACTCGCGCTACGAGATCGGGCTCGAGCAGTACGCGCTGACCATCGGCGTGGAGGCGCGCCTCACGCTCGAGATGGGCACCACGACCGTGCTCCCGGCGGCCGTGCGGCACCAGACCGAGCTGGCTTCGAACGTGGCCGCGATGAAGGCGGCCGGAGTGGGCACCTCGCTCGACCCGCTGCTGGAGGTCTCGGAGCAGGTCGACGCGCTGCGGTCGGCGCTGGCGGATCTCAAGGCGGCCCTCGCCGTCGAGCCGGGGCACACGGCCGAGGCCGAGGCGAAGCACGCCGCGGCGGCGCTGCTGCCGGCCATGGCGCTCGTCCGCACGGCGGCCGACGCGCTCGAGGACGTGGTGGCGGACGACCTGTGGCCGCTGCCGACCTACCAGGAGATGCTCTACGTGCTGTAGGGCTGCGCGCGGAGGGGGAGGCGGGTCCGGCCAGTCCCCTCCTCCGCGCTCAGGGGCTTCTGCGGAGCAGCCGCCCGCAGCGTGACGCGGAAGCGCGCGCCTCCGTCCCGCGGCAGGCAGACGAGATCGCCGCCCTGGGCCCGGGCGAGGCCGCGGGCGACCGGCAGGCCGAGCCCCGCCCCTCCGTCGGCACGGTTCCGGGCGTCGTCCAGGCGCACCAGCCGGTCGAACACCCGCTCGCGCTCCGACTCCGCGACGCCGGGACCGTCGTCGTCGACCGTCAGCGACACTCCGCTCGGCGTCGCCGCGACCACGACGTCGACGCGCGAGCGGGCGAAGCGCCCCGCGTTCTCGACGAGGTTCGCGACGATCTGCTCGAGCCGGTCGGGGTCGCCGTCGGCGGGCGGCACCGCCGCGTCGCTCCGCAGTGCGAGCACGATCCCCGGCCTGCGGAGGCGCTGGCGCTCGAGCACCGCGCCGGCGATCGACGAGACGTCGACCGGCTCCGAGCGCACCGCCAGACCCTCGTCGAGGCGCGCCATCAGGAGCATGTCCTGGATCAGCCGTCCCGCGCGCAGCGACTCCTGCACCACGAGAACGGCCAGCCGCTCGCGCTCCTCGCTCGAGCCGTCGGCGCGGACCAAGGCGTCCGCCGCCGCCCGGATGCCCGCGACCGGGGTGCGCAGTTCGTGCGCCGCGTCGGATACGAAGGCGCGCATCCGCTGCTCGGCCGCGAGGGCAGCGGATTCGGCCGTCTCGAGGTCGTCGAGCATCTCGTCGAACGCGGTCGCGGTGCGGCCCAGCTCGGTGGAGGGGCGCGAGGGGCGCAGCCGCCGGCCGCGGTCGCCGCGGGCGATGGAACGGGCGACCGTCGTCATCCGCTCGAGGGGGCGGAGCGTCGCGCGCACCACCACGACGAGAGCGCCGGCCGCGAGGAGGAGGAACGCGGCCGAGGCGCCGAGCAGGATCGCGTTCAGCGATGCGAGGGTCGTGCCGACCGAGCTCGCGTCGGCGGTCAGCACCAGCTCGGTGCCGTCGCTGAGCGTCGAGGCGAGGGTGACGAGGTCGTCGTCGGCGGTGACGGAGGAGGAGGTCACGGTGACCGCGGAGGCGGGCGCGTCGGCCGTGCCGGTCGTGGACGGCGGCGCGGCGGGAGCGGGACCGGGGCCGGCGGGGAGGCCGCTCCCCGGTCCGCGGCGCAGCTCCTCCGGGCTCGGACCCGCGACCACCGCCTCGCCCTCGGGGCTCGTGATCAGCACCGAGACGCCCTGCGCCGAGAGGCGGGAGGCGAGGTCGTCGTCGTCGACCGTGCCGACCAGCGCGGCCGCGGCCGCGGCGCGATCGGCCAGCCGCTCCTCGATCTGCGAGCGGAGGCGGTCGCCGAGGACGACCTGCACCGTCACCGAGAGCGCCAGCAGCAGCACCGCGAGCAGGGCCAGCACGGCGACGACGGTCCGCAGGCGGAGCGATCCGGTGCGCAGCGGTGCGGTGCTCACGCGTCGACCCGGTAGCCCAGTCCGCGGACCGTGTGGACGAGGCGGTCGCCGTGCGCCTCCATCTTCTTGCGCAGCGAGCTGAGGTGGACCTCGACGAGATTGGGGTCGACGTGGTCGTAGCCCCAGACCTGGGTGAGGATCTGCGTCTTGGTGAGCGTGCGGCCCCGGCTCGCCGCGAGGAACGCGAGCAGGCGGAACTCCGTCGCCGTGAGGTCCAGCGCCGTGCCGGCGCGGCGGGCGCGACCCGCCTCCGGATCGACGACCAGGTCGCCGATCTCGATGATCGACGGGATGCGCCCGCGGCGCCGCAGGACGGCGGTCACCCGGGCGACCAGCTCGGCGAGCGAGAAGGGCTTCACGACGTAGTCGTCCACTCCCTCGCCGAACGCCCGCAGCCGATCGTCGACCGCGTCGCGGGCGGTCAGCATGATGACCGCGGCGTCGCTGCTGCGGCGCAGGCGCTCGGCGAGCACGATGCCGCTGGGCCCGGGGAGCATCCAGTCGAGGACGACGAGGTCGGGCGCGAACGCGGCGACCTCCTGCGTGAGGTCCTCACCGCTCGCCAGGGCGCGCACGGTGAAGCGCTCGCCGCGCAGAGCGGTGTCGACGGAGGAGCGGAGAGCGTCGTCGTCCTCGACGAGGAGGACGCGGGCGGCGGAGGGCATCCGCCGAGCGTAGGAGCGCTCGTTATCGGCGGGCCCTGCGCCACCTGTGCGGACGCTGTTCTTAAGCGGGGCTTCAGAACCGCTTCGGAGTCTGATGAGGAACCGGCGGCGAGCCGGGCCCGACCGGGTCCGCCGCAGCGCCGGACGGAGGAGACGACCATGGACGAGACCACCACCCCGCAGCCCCGCGGACCGCGCCGACCCCGCACCCGACTCGTGATCGGGATCGCCGCGGGCGCACTCGGGCTCGCGGCACTGGGATCGACGGCGGCCTTCGCGGCGGGGCCGTCGGCGGCGGGCACCGCGACTCCCACGGCCACCGCCTCGCCGAACGGGTCCGTCGTGCCGGGACCGGGGGCGAGTGCGGCACCGGATGCGCCGACGCCGGGATCGACGGATGCTCCGGGCGAGGGGTCGGCCCCGACGCCGCCTGCGCCGGGCGAGTGCGGACCCGCGGGGCCCCCCGCCGGCGGGCTGCCGTCGGCGGACGGGGAGCGGCCGACCCCGCCGGCGCCGCCTGCGGAGGGCGAGCGGCCGACCCCGCCGACGCCGCCTGCGGACGGTGAGCGCCCGACGCCTCCGGCCGACGGTGAGCGCCCGACGCCTCCGGCCGACGGTGAGCACCCGACGCCTCCGGCCGACGGTGAGCACCCCACCCCGCCCGCCGCGGGCGACCAGCCGGACACCTCGTCCGACACCCCGTCTCTCGGCAGCTGACCGGCCCGGCCGGCCGCGCACCGGCTGCAGAACATCAGGCACGAAGGGGGTCTGTCCGCTGTCAGCCGACAGACCCCCTCGCCAGCTGATGTTCTGCAGGCTGCTGCGCTCCGAGGACGGGCGGGAGCGGCCCGCGTTCAGGTCGAGCTGCGGGCGAGCGGGTCCTGTTCCTCGGATCGTGCATGTAGAACGTGAAAAGAGCGCGAGTGACTCCACCAGCAGCGGACTCGAAACCCGCAGTGGCAGGCTGGAAACCTGACCGCAACACGGTTTCCCCGTGCATCGAGGAGCGGGCGGTGCGCGGCCGGGGAAATCCTCCGTGCGACGAGGCGGCCGGCCGCCCGACTGCGGTCGACTGGAACCCGCCTTCCCCCGGGCCCGCCCCATCCCCATCCGACGCCTCATTGGAGCCCGCATGCCCCTCACCGTCCTCACCCGCTCGCGTCGCCGCGCCGTGCTCGGCGCGCTCGCCGTGGCCCTGGCCACCACGACCGCCCTCACCGCCTGCTCGAGCGGTTCCGACGCGAGCGCCTCCGGCTCGGGCGAGGAGGGCTCGTTCGGCGAGGCAGCGATGCAGCTCTCCTGGGTCCCCCACGTCGAGTTCGCGGGCGAGTACCTCGCCGACGCGAACGGCTACTTCGCCGACGCGGGCTTCGACTCCGTCACCCTGACCCCCGGCGGCACCGGCGCGACCGGCGCCGAGACGGCCATCGCGAGCGGATCCGCGTTCGCGGGCGTCTCCTCCCCGCTGATCACCGGCCCCGCGATCTCGGAGGGCGCCGAGATGAAGATCGTCGGAGCGACCTACCAGAAGAACCCGTTCGCGATCGTCTCGCTGACCGACGCTCCGATCGAGACCCCCGAGGACATGGTCGGCAAGACCATCGGAGTGAGCGACAGCAACGACCTCGTCTGGCGCGCGTTCCTCGCCGCGAACGACATCGACGAGTCCGACGTGAACCGCGTGCCTCTCACCGATTCGACGCTCTTGACCACCGGCCAGGTCGACGGCTACATCGGCTACGCGACCGCCGGAGCCAACACGCTCAACCAGCGCGGATTCTCGGCGCAGCAGTTCCTGCTCGCCGACACCGGCCTGCCGATGGTGGGCGAGACGATCGTGGTCGCTCAGGCGAGCATCGACGACGAGCGCGAGAAGGTGAAGGCGCTGCTGCTCGCCCTCGTGCAGGGCTGGCAGGACGCCGTCGCCGACCCCGAGGCGACCGCCGAGACCGTCGTCGCCGACTATGCGGCCGACCAGAACTACAAGGTGGAGGAGCAGGCGCAGGTCATGGTCACCCAGACCGAGCTGATCAGCACTCCCGAGACCGACGAGAACGGCCTGCTCACCATCAGCGACGAGCTGCAGGAGCAGTCGGTCGCCTCCCTGGCGCTGACCGGCATCGAGCTCGACGCCGACGAGCTCTTCGACACCACGCTGATCGACGAGGTCTACGAGGAGCACCCGGAGCTGCTCGAGGGCTGAGCCCCGAGCACTCCCTGACGACCCGCGCGAGAGGACGAGACGTTGACCACCATCGAGAACGGCGCCGAGGGCATCCGCCTGTCGGGCCTGAGCAAGCGCTTCGACCTGGGCTCCCGGTCGGTGCAGGCGCTCGCCGAGGTCGACCTCGTCACTCCGCGCGGGTCGTTCCTGTCGCTGCTGGGCCCCTCGGGCTGCGGCAAGTCGACGATCCTCCGGATGCTGGCCGGGCTCGAGAAGCCGACCACCGGCTCCGTCTCGATCCACGGCACTCCCGTCGTCGGCACGAAGCGGAAGGCCGAGCTGGGCATCGCGTTCCAGGACTCGGCGCTGCTGCCCTGGCGCTCGGTGCGCTCCAACGTGCGGCTGCCGCTCGAGCTGACGCGGCAGGCGTCCAAGCGCGACAGCATCCCGGACCTGCTGGACCTGGTCGGTCTGACCGGCTTCGAGGACGCCTACCCGTCGCAGCTCTCGGGCGGCATGCGCCAGCGCGCCTCGATCGCCCGCGCGCTCGTGGTGCAGCCCGATCTGCTCCTGCTCGACGAGCCGTTCGGCGCGCTGGACGACATGACGCGCCAGCGCCTCAACCTCGAGCTGCAGCGCATCTGGACCGCGCGGCCGGCGACCACCCTGATGGTGACGCACGGCATCGCCGAGGCGATCCTCCTCTCGGACACGGTCGCCGTGATGTCGCCCCGGCCCGGCCGCATCGTCGAGGTCATCGACATCGACCTGCCGCGTCCGCGCACGGTCGAGATGCTCCGCAGCCCCGAGTTCCACGCGATCGAGGACCGCATCACCGACCTGCTGTTCTCTCAGCACGGCGTCGCGATGGAGGACGAGGGGTGACCTGGCTGCGCACGAACTGGCGCGTCCTCGCCGGCCTCGCGGTGTTCGTCGCGGTCTGGTGGATCCTGGCCGAGACCGTCTACCGCGAGAGCCGTGCCGTGCCGAGCCCCGGCGCGATCGTGGCCGCGTTCCTCCGCGACGGTCCCCTCTTCTACCTCCGCAATGTCGGCGATACCGTGCTCGCGGCCGGCTGGGGCTACCTCTGGGGCACGATCGCGGCACTGGCGCTCGCCGTCGTCGCGCTGCTGCTGCCGTGGACCCACCGGGTCATCGAGCAGATCGGCGTGATCAGCCACTGCCTCCCGCTGACGGCGGTGGGACCCGTGATCCTCGTGATCTTCGGCGGCCGGACCACCTCGATCTTCCTCGCCGCGCTGCTGGTCTTCTTCACCACCCTGATCGGCGCGCTGCTGGGCGTCCGCTCGGCTCCGCGCACCGCGCTCGACCTCGTCTCGGCCTACCGCGGCGGCCGCTGGGCGCAGATCGTGAAGGTGCAGGCCGTCGCGGCCGTGCCCGCGACGCTCACGGCGCTCCAGGTCGGCGTGCCCGCGGCGATCCTCGGCGCGGTGCTCGGCGAGTACCTCGGCGGAGTGACGACGGGCCTCGGAGTCGCGCTCGCGGTCGCGCAGCGCCAGATGGACGTCGAGCGCGCCTGGGCCTTCGCGGTGCTGAGCGGAGTCGTCACGATCCTCGGCTACGCGCTGATCACGGCCGTCGGACGCTGGGTCATGCCGCGTGTGACCGGCACTCCGCGCGCCACCCGCCGCTCGGTCCTGCGCCGAACGGGAGGAGTCGTATGAGCGCCACGCGCACTCCCGCCCGTCGCGCCCGCGCCCGCGACCTCACGCCGCGCCTCGCGCTCCGCATCGTCCGCGCCGAGCTCGTCCCGCTCGCGATCGCCGCGGTGCTCGCGATCGCGTTCTGGTACGCGTTCCTCGCGATCGCCGACATCTCGCCCCTCCTGGGCAAGACGCCGACCGACGTCGCGACCTACCTCTTCGTCGAGGCCGACGCCGCCGAGAACCGCGCAGTCGTCTTCGGCAACCTCGGCGTCACCGCGCTCGACGCCCTCATCGGCTACGCGGCGGGCATGCTCGTCGCGCTCGCGATCGCGGTGCTCTTCGTGCTCGTCCGCTCGCTCGAGGCCACCGTGATGCCGATCGCGATGCTGCTCAAGTCGATGCCGCTGATCGTGGTCACCCCGCTGATCACGCTCGCGATCGGCAACGGGATCGCGGCGGTCGCCGTGGTGGGAGCGGTCGCCGTCTTCTTCCCGGCGCTCGTGACCGTGGTGTTCGGGCTGCGCTCGCTCTCGCGCGAGTCGTTCGAGCTGGTGACGGTCTACGGAGGCTCGCCGCTGGACGTGCTGCTCAAGGTCGCCCTGCCGACCGCGGTGCCGGCGATCTTCGCGGCGGCCAAGGTGGCGGTCCCCTCCGCTCTGAGCGGCGCGATGCTGGCCGAGTGGCTGGCCACGGGGAAGGGCCTGGGCGGAGCGGTGCAGCGCGCCTCGGCGGGCTTCCGCTACGACGAGCTGTGGGCGTCGCTCGCGGTGATCACGGCGCTGGGAGTCGCGGCCTACGCCGTCGTGGCGATCGGCGAGAGACTGGCGGCCGTCCGCTTCGGCGGACAGGACTAGAGGAGCGGCATGAGCGGCAACACCATCACCGGCACGATCTGGGACGGGCGGCGCGCCCTCGGCACGGCGGCCCTCGCGTGGAACGGCGACGAGATCGTCTCCGTCGACCCCGTGGCGGGGGACGGCGGCGGAGGGGAGGCTCTCTCGATCATCCCGGGCCTCGTCGACACCCACGTGCACCTCGGCGCCTACTCGGGCGCGGGCACCGCCGACTTCGCCTCCTGGCCGCTGATCACCCCGCGCGAGGAGCGGGTGTTCCACATCGCGAACAACGCGCGCAAAGCGGCCCGCGCCGGAGTCACGACCCTGCGCGATCTCGGCGCCGACGAGCTGCAGATGACCGTGGCGCGGATGTTCGAGCAGGGCATCGCCGACGGGCCGCGGCTCGTCACGCACGGCGCGGTCGGCATGACGGCCGGACACGGCGACCTGTTCGTGCCTCCGCACTACCCGCACCGCGACCGCGTCGCCGACAGCCCCGACGAGTGCCGACGACTGGTCCGCACCTGGGCGCGGGCCGGCGCCGACGGCATCAAGATCTACACGAGCGGCGGAGTGCTCTCGATGGGCGACCGGGTCGGCTGGCGCAACCAGACCGACGCCGAGATCGCCGCGACCATCGACGAGGCGCACGCGCTGGGCATGCCCGTCGCCGCGCACACCCACTCCGTCGAAGGCCTCGACCGCGCGCTCGCGCTCGGCGTCGACTCGATCGAGCACGGCACCGCCATCGGTCCGCAGCACTGGGCGACGCTCGTCGAGCGGAACCTGCCGGTCGCTCCCACCCTCTTCATCAACGACGTGATCGCCGCCGGTCGGGCGCCGTCGTCCCCGGAGGCGTCGCTCAAGGCGCAGGACGTCGTCGCCACCCGCGACGCCGGCTTCCTCGCGGCGGGCGAGGCCGGGGTGCGCTTCGTGCTCGGCACCGACGCGAACGGCGTCTACGTCGACTGGGGCGAGCAGCTCGACGAGGTGCGGCGGATGCGCACCGCGTTCGGCTGGAGCTCGGAGCGGGCGCTGATCGCGGCGACGTCCGACGCGGCCGCCGTGGTCGGGCTGGGCGCGCGCGTCGGGCGGCTCGCGGCCGGCTTCGGCGCCGACTTCGTCGTGCTGCGCGGACGCCCGTGGGAGAGCATCGACGACCTGCGGGCCGAGAGCATCGAGGCCGTCGTGTCCCGCGGCCGGGTCGTGTCGGGCGCGCTGCCGGAATCGCTCCGATGACCGCCGCACCCCGCCGGTTCGTCTCGGCCGAGGCGCTCGGTGCGCCGCGCGGGGCCTACAGCCACGCGGTCGAGGCGCACGGAGTGGTCTACGGATCCGCCATCGGACCGTTCGCGCCGGGTGACGGCTCGGTGCCCGAGGGCGTCGCGGCGCAGACCGCCGCCGCGCTCGACAACATCGAACGGCTGCTCGGCACCGAGTTCGGCCTGGAGCTGGGCGACGTGGTGCGGATCACGATGATCCTCACCGACTTCGAGCGCGACTTCGCCGCCTCCTCCGCCGTCTACGCCGAGCGCTTCCCCGTCGATCCGCCCGCGCGCACCGTGCTCGGCGCAGCGCTGCCCGGACCCCTCGTCGCGATGGACTTCATCGCGACGGCCCGCTGAACAGGAAGGTCCCCGTGACCCTCGACTCCTTCGTCCGCGGCCTGCCCAAGGCCGAGCTGCACGTGCACCTCGAAGGCACGCTCGAGCCGGAGCTGCGCGCCCGGCTCGCTCAGCGGAACGGCCTGCCGGTGCCCGCCGCGCTCTCGTACGACTTCGACTCACTCGCCTCGTTCCTCGCCGTCTACTACCCGGCGATGGACGTGCTCCGCGAGGAGCAGGACTTCTACGACCTGGCGACGGAGTACTTCCGCCGCGCCGCCGCCGACGGGGTCGTGCGCGCCGAGGTGTTCTTCGACCCGCAGGCGCACACCTCGCGGGGCGTGCCGTTCGAGTCGGTGATCGGCGGCTACCATCGCGCCGCCGTCGACGCGGCCGCGCTCGGGATCGACGCGGGGCTCATCCTCTGCTTCTTGCGCGATCTGTCGGCCGAGAGCGCGCGCGAGACGCTCGAGCGCGCGCTGCCGTTCGCCGACCGCCTGATCGGCGTGGGGCTCGACTCCGACGAGCGGGGCAATCCGCCGGCGAAGTTCCGCGAGGTGTTCGCGCTCGCCCGTGAGGCCGGCCTCCGGCTGACCATGCACTGCGACGTCGACCAGCCCAACAGCGTCGAGCACCTGCGCCAGGTGCTCGAGGAGATCGGCGTCGACCGCATCGACCACGGCACGAACATCGTCGAGGCTCCCGAGCTCGTCGAGCGCGTGCTCGAGCGCGGACTCGCGCTGACCTGCTGCCCGCTGTCGAACTCGTTCGTCTCGAGCGACATGAAGGCGGTGGAGCTGCGCGCGCTGCTCGAGCGCGGCGTGCGGGTGACGGTCAACTCCGACGACCCCGCCTACTTCGGCGGGTACGTCGCCGACAACTACCTCGCGCTGGCCTCCCGCGCGGGCTTCACCCGCGACGAGCTGGTGCAGCTGGCGCGCAACTCGGTGCTCGGCTCGTGGGCGTCGCCCGAGGTCCAGGAGGAGCTGCTCGCGCGGATCGACGCGCACGCGGCGTCGGCGTAGGGGCTCCGGCTGTTCCGAACCCGCAGCGCCCCGTGGCGGGTCCCGTCGTGCGGGTGGCGGGGCGTGTGAGAATCGCCGGGTCGGTCCATCGCGGTGGATCCGGAAGTGAACCCCGGGAGATCCCGTACGACGGGGCCCGGGGTTCCGCGCTGCGTGGAGAGTCCTCGGGCGGTTCGCCTCCCGCTCAGAGGTAGCGCAGCGCCAGGTGCAGGTCGACGCGGTCGGACATCGAGCCGAGGTCGCGGCCGGTCAGCGCCTCGATGCGCTGCACCCGGTAGCGGAGCGTGCTGGCGTGCAGGTGCAGGAGGTCCGCGGCCCGGCGCCACGCGCCTCCGCTCTCGAGGAACACGCGCAGGGTCTCGACCATGTCGGAGCGGTGCTCGTCGTCGTAGCGGACCAGCTCGCCGAGCACCTCGCGGGCGAAGGCGGCGCGAGTGCGCGGCGAGATCAGCTCGAGCAGGGCGCCGCTCGAGACCGGCACCGTGTGCGCGAGCACCGTGACGGGGTCCGCGGAGGAGCCGGCGGCCGCGGTCGCCCGGGCGCGGGCGGCGAGCAGCGAGGCTCCGAGCTGCCCGACGGAGCGGGAGCCGTCACCGACGCCGATCGACACCCGGCGTCCGCGCAGGAGCCACGGCTCGGCCTCGACGGCGGCGCGGAGGGCGGGCCCCGGCTGCCTCTCCTCGTCGTGCGGATCGCCCAGGAGCAGCACCGCGCCTCCGTCGAGCACCCCGCCGAGGGCCAGAGCGTGCTCGCGCTCGCCGGCCTCGCGCAGCGTCCGCAGCAGCGCCTCGGGAGGGAGCGACGGATCGTCCGAGCGGGCGAGCACCACCCGCAGCGGCGCTCCGAGCCGGGCTCCGAGCAGGCGCAGTCGCACCGAGACCTCGCCGTCCGGCAGCTCGTCGTTCTCGACGGCGCGGAGCAGGTCGAGCAGCGGACCCGCCGCCTCCTGCTCGCGGCGGCGGGCGAGCGCGAGGCGACCGGCCACGGTGCTCGCGAGCAGATCGGCGGCGTCGGCCGACTCCTCCGACCAGCCCCTCTGATCGCCGGCCACCACGAGCACGCCGAGCCGTTCGCCGGAGGAGGAGAACAGGGCCTTCCGGGACAGGGTGCGGCTGCCGGGCGCGACGTCCCAGCGGTCGTCGGAGGAGGCGAGCGAGGCGTCCCAGGCCGATCCGGACTCGGCGGGGGACGGCATGCCGCCCGCCGACGCGACGAGGACGCCGGAGCGGTCGATCACCCAGCTGCCGTGCGCGAACTCCTCGAAGAAGGCGCGGAGGGCGGCGTGCACGCCCTCGCCCGCGGCGAGGTCCTGGAGCAGGCGCCGGGCGAAGCGGGCGTCGCGGCCGAGAGTCGGCAGGTCGGCCTGCGCGAGCACCCCCGCGACGGTCTGGCCGATCGTCTTGAACGACACCTCGGGCGAGACCGTCAGCAGCGCGACTCCGTGCCGCCGGCAGACCTCGGCCATGCCGGCGGGGAGCGTGCCGACGGCGATGAGGCCGACGACGATCGCCACGACTCCGCGATCGGCGACCTGGCCGACGAACCGCTCGACGCTCTCGCGGCCGGAGGTCCACAGCGCGCTCGTGAGCACGACGTCGCCGGGGGAGAGGAAGCGGCCCGGATCGGGGAGGTCGATCGTGTAGGTGCCCGAGATCGCGCGCGAGAGCTGCACCTCGTCGCCGGTCACCAGGGTCAGCTGGAGCTCGGGGTGGGTGAGGAGCTCGCGGACGTTCACGCTGGGGCGGCCTCTTCGATCGTCGGACCCGCGACCGGGCGGGGACTCCAGACTACGGGCGCGGGGGCGGGCTGCTGCGGTACGTCGGCTGCGCGGGGGTCTGTCCGCTGTCAGGCGACAGACCCCCTCCTCGGCTGATGTTCTGCGCGGGGCCGGCCGGAATCGGCGCCTCGACGACGGAGGAGCCGACTCCCGGGGACGCGCGGGGCGTCTCGCGGGAGCCGGCTCCTCGGCTCAGTGCTGTCAGCGCGCGGTGCGGCGGCGTCCGAGTCCGAGCGCGACGGCGCCGGCGGCCAGCAGGCCGAGGGCCGCGGCGGTGAGCCAGCCGCCCTCGACGCCGGTGCTGGCGAGTCCGCTGGTCGGCTTCGCCGGGGTGTGCGGCGGGACGGCCGCGGCCGGGGTGGTGGCGTGCGGAGCCGGCGCGGCGGTGGGGGCCGCTGTCGGGGCCGTGGTGGGCTCGGCGGTGGGTGCTGTGGTGGGCTCCGCCGTCGGTGCGACGGTCGGCTCGCCCGTCGGAACCGGCGTCGGCTCCGGCGAGACCGCCGCACCGAAGACCGACTCCGCCGAGCCGAGCGACGCCAGCACGGTCTCGCCGTTCGCGTCGTCGACCGAGTCGTTGTCCGTGACCACGAAGACCTCGCCCGAGCCCGTGATGCCGAGCCCCTCGAGCTTCTCCTGGGTCCAGCCGTCGCCCGCCTCGAGCGCCGGCAGCACGTCGGCCGCGAGCGTCTTCTCGAGCATCGGCAGCTCCTCGCCGACCGCGGCACCCGCGCCCGTGGGGAGCGGGACCGTGTAGACGGCCTTGAGAGCCGCATCCGGACCGTTGCGCTTGTCGCGCTCGATCACGGCGAGCGTGCCCGCCGGGGTCAGGGTGATCTCGGACAGCCCGTTCCAGTCGCCCTCGACTCCGGAGGGAGCCTCGAGCGGGTAGCCGAAGAAGCTCCAGGAGCCGGCGGCGACGTCGTAGCGGCCGAGGCGCACTACTCCGTCCGCGTCGATCGAGGCCTCGCGCTGCAGCGCGGTCCAGATGATCTCGCCCTCGGCGCCGGTCTCGATCGTGACGCCCTCGAAGCCCTGCGAGCCCAGCGCGTCGGCGACCTCGGCGGGGAGCACGATGCGCTCGAGCACCGCGGCGGACGCGTCGAGGCGCAGCAGGGCGTTCTCGGGCCCGGTCTCGCCCTCGGTCACGGCCCAGAAGCCGCCGTCGGTGCGCGCCGCGATGCCCTCGAGGTCGAGGGCGGCCGGCTCACCCGCCTCGGTGACGGTCGTCGTCGCGTCCAGCACCGCGGGGGTGACGGAGGTGTCGATCGAGTGGATCGTGCTCGGCGCGTAGGCGCTGTCGCTCACCGCGTAGAGGCGGTCGGCGTCGGCCGGGTCGGTCGAGAGCCCGGAGAGGGCGCCCCAGGGCAGCGGCGATCCGTCGGCGTCGGCCGAGACGAGCGTCGGGAACGCGGGGGCGGAGGCGCCGAGCGCGTACAGCTGCACGGTCGCGCGCAGCGCCGCCTCGGCGTCGTCGGTCTCGCTCGAGACGACGAGGAGGTCGCGCTCGGGCAGGGCGAGCAGCCCCTCCGGACCGGGCGTCGACGGCAGCGCCTGCACGAGGCGCGGCGCGGTCGGGTCGGAGACGTCGTAGACCGCGACGAAGTTGGCGCGCTCGGCGCCGACGAAGACGTAGGGCACGCCGTCGAAGGTCGCCGAGAGCAGGCCCTCGGGCTCGGAGCCCTTCGCGTCGGAGCGCTTGTCGGGGTAGAGGCCGAGGCTCACGGCGAGGTGGTCGAAGGTGTTCCCCGCGTCCCACTGCACCGCTCCGGTGGCCGCGTCGAGGATCGACCAGCCGCGCGTGCCGCCCTTCCAGTCGCCCTCGTTCGCGATCGCGACGTGCGCATCGCCGACCCAGCCGATGGCGTCGGGCTCGCGCGGAACATCGGTGATCGATCCGGTGAGCGAGATCGTGTCGTCGTCGAGCGTGTCGATGCCGTCGACCGAGACGGTGCCCGCGGAGTAGGAGGTGAGGACCTCGCGCGACGCCAGGTCGACGATCGCGACGGCGTTGTTCTCCTGCAGGGTCACGGCGACGGCCGTGTCGGCGGGGTTGATCGAGACGTACTCGGGCTCGGGGTCCTCGGGGGTGTCGAGGCCCGCGAGTCCGGTGAGGGAGACGTGCTCGGCGACCCAGGTCGAGGGGTCCCCGGCCAGGTCCATCACGACGAGCTCGCCGGCGGGCGCCTGCGGCAGGTCGCCCTCCTCGGCACCCTCGGGGGTGGACTCCTCGTCGCGCTGGTTCTCGATCGCGATGACGGCGGTGTCGCCGGCGGTGGTGGCGTCGATGGAGTCGGGCTGTCCGCCGAGCTCGATCGTCGCGACCGGCGCGAGGTCCGAGGCGTGCAGCACGCTCACGTGACCGGAGGGGTTCGCGAAGTCGCCGTCGCTCGTGTCGACGACCGCGAGGACGTATTCGCCGGTCGCGTAGACGGAGGTCGGCTCGCCGCCGACGCCCGTGCCGCCGAGCGGCTCCGGCGACTCGGGGTCGCTGATGTCGAGGACGTTGATGCGCTGACCGGCGGAGTCGGTCGAGTAGACGAGGCGGCCGTCGGGCGACGCGCTCGAGATCTCGGCGACGGCGGAGTCGACGGCCGGGTCGGCGGCGTTGAGGTACGCGGGCACGGTGGCGATGCGGGTGAAGAAGGAGTCGCCGCTCGCCGCGGCGGGCAGGGCGGCTCCGAGCGTGCAGCTCGCGAGGGTGAGGACGATCGCGGCGCCGGCGGCGCGGCGGGGGGCATGAGGACGGGGCACGGGTCTCCTGAGCGGCTTCGAAGGGAACCCGTCCACGCTGGTCCGCCCGGGTGAACGCGCGGTCGCCGCGACGTGAACGCGCGGTGCCTGCGCGAATCGAGCTCAGCATCCGGGTGGTCCGGAGGGGAGTGGGGGCTCGATCCGCCGCTGCGTGGCTACTCGACCAGCGAGGGAGGGGCGGCCGCCAGCCCCGCCGCCGTATTCACGCCACCAGAGCGGAGCGCGCGAACTCGTCGCGCGCCAGTCCCAGTGCCTCCGAGCGCGTCCGAGCGCGTCCTCGACACGCACCCCCAAGCCCGTCTCGGGGAAGCGGCCAGCCGCCTCCACAAGAGCCGGGCCCCGCACGTTCCCGTGCGCCTCGCCCGACCTCAAGCCCGTGCGCAGCGCGGAACCGAATTCGGCGAGCGAGCCGCGGATCTCCGCCGGCACCGGCTGGAGCGTCGCACGCGCTAGGCCTGGTCGGCCGTGCATGCGAGAGACGCCGTCATGCATTGGGGCCCACTCGAATGGGCATCGACGTGCAGGACGCGTCGTCGAGCGGCTCCGTACCCCGAATTGTCCCCATTTCTCCCTAAATGACGCCCGGAAACCTGATCTCTAATATGAAGGATGCTCATTCTCAGGAGAACAAATGAAGAAACCCACTTTGATCTGCGTGGCGCTGTCCGTCGCGCTCGCCCTGAGCGCGGCCACTCTCGCACCTGCGGAGTCGCCCGCGTCGAGCGCCGGTGCGGACGGCGTGGTCGAACTTCTGAGCAAGGTTCCGACCGAGATCTCAGTCCTACAGGGTGTCGGCGCCGCCGCAGAACCCGGCGCCGGTGCGCCCGGAACCTCGTCGAGTGACAGCGCTGCGCTACACGAAGCGACAGATGTCGCAGTCACGAACGGAGGCGAGGATCCTCTTGCCGTCGATCTGGTCGCTGCCCAGAACGCAGTGGAGGTGAGCGTCTCGAGCGCGGGGATCGAAGTCATCGACAACGGCGACGGGTCTCAAACGATTCCTCTCAGTCGCTCGGACGGCTCATTGCAGGTCGTGACCGTCATCGAGACGCCGAGCGCGCCGCGGGCGTACTCGGTAGGCGTCGATCTGCCGGCTGGTACCGCGCTGTCCGATGCCGGGAACGGAGCGCTACTGGCCATCGCTCCAGACGGCACGATGGCCCTCGGCGTGGCACCGGCATGGGCTTACGACGCCGCGGGCGTCGCCGTCCCCACTCGTTACGAAGTCACGGGTTCGGTCATCACGCAGGTCGTGGAGCACGACTCAGGCGAGTACCAGTACCCGATCACGGCCGACCCGTGGCTGGGCCAGCGACTCTTCTCTCCCATGACGGTCAATCGGAAAGGGGCCTTTCAGGGACGCGCCGTCTACTCTGGCCGACTGACGGCGTGGGGTGTCGCGATGGGAGCCGGGAACCTCGGCTACACCATTTTGAGCACCGCCGGATGGGAGGAGTTCGCCTCCTCATGGTCGGCAGTGAGGAACAGTCGAAGCATGTATCAGCAGTACCAGTGCCATGCACTCTGGGGTCGGGCCGTCATCGGCGCAGGGATCCACTGGGATCTCGAAGCGGTCCGTCCCGCTAACGCGAACTGGGCCGACGTGCTCAGCCACAAGTGCAATTGGTGATGAACCTGGCTGACAGATCACGGCGGCGGAGAACCCTCGTCGCCGTTGCCACGGGGTTCATGATCGGCGTCGTGTTCGCCGGTGGCGTCGCGTGGGCCTCGGCGAGACTTCTCGACGATTCCCGCCGCGGCATCACTCTCGTCGACGTCGTGCACGATGGCGTCCCCGGCTTCACAGCAGAGTCGGCGCCGAGTGCTGACGCCTGCGGCGACCGTCGGGGATGCGTCGAGGGCGTTCAGGGTGACGGCGTGTCGATCTACCGGTTCGACACGCTCGACCACGCGCGACAGGACGTCGTCTTCAGTGACGCGGACTTCTACAGATCAGACCGCTTCGTCCTCGAGTTCGACGGAACCATGACTGCTGAGCAGCGCTTCGGAGTGCTTCAACGCCTCGAAGGAACGTGGACGGGAAGCGACGACTGACGCAGGCACTGGGGGATGCCTGCTGATCGAGTAGCCCGCGGAGCGGGCGTATTGAGATTCACGTGGTCCAGAGGGGTGGGTCTCTTAGGAAAAGTCACCTCCTGCGGGTGGTTGGGTCGGCTGCAGGCAGCCGACTTTTCCCTCACCACTGAGACGCAACGCGGCTTCGCCGCTCGATACGCCGCTGCGCGGCTACTCGACCAGCAGGGGTGCGGCCGCCAGCCCCGCGGCCGCCGTCCCCCACGCCGCCAGCGCGGAGCGCACGCGCTCGTCGCGCGCCAGCCCCAGCGCCTCGGCGTACGCGCCCTCCAGCACGTCGTCGATCCGCACCCGCGCGCCCGTCTTGGAGGAGTGCACCGCCGCCTCCACCATCGCCAGGCTCCGCACGTTCGCGTGCACCTCGCCCGACGGCGTGCGCCCGGTGCTCAGCGCGGAGACGAACTCGGCGAGCGAGCCGCGGATCTCCTCCGGCACCGGCTCGAGCACTCCGGTCCGCGCGAAATCGGACTCCCGCTCCTGCAGCTCCGGTGCCCCGTCCCCGTCCCAGCGGGCCGTCCCGCCCGCGCCGTTCACGCGCCAGCTGCCGTTCCACGACGTCTCGAATCCGTCGGCGCACCAGCTGCCCGTGTAGGTGAAGCGCACCCCTCCGGCGAACTCGAACACCGCGGTCGCCGCCGCGCCGTCGGCGTACCAGCTCCACTCCGGGTTGTACTCCTCGCAGTACACCGACACCGGGTCGCGGTCGAGCACGTACCGCGCCGCGTCGAAGGCGTGGATCGCCATGTCGACGAGCAGCACGTGCGGCATCTCCTCGCGGAACCCGCCGAAGTGCGGCGCCTTCGCGAACTCGACGGAGGCGCTGCCGAGGGTCCCGAGCTCGGTGACCTGCGCGCGGAACGCGGCGATCGCGGCGTAGTAGCGGCGCGACTGGCTGGTCATCAGCAGCCGCCCCGAGGCCTCCGCGGTCGCCGCGAGCACGAGCGCCTCGGCGACGGTCGGCGCGATCGGCTTCTCGCAGAGCACCGGCAGTCCGGAGAACAGCGCCTCGGTGCTCACGGGCAGATGCGCGCGCGGCACGGTGACGTTGACCACGGCCTCGGCGCCCGAGCGCGCGGCGACCTCGGCGACGGAGGTGCCGATCGCGACCGGAGCGACCCCCTCCTCCGCCGCGGCCCGCTCGGCCAGATCGGTGTCGAGGTCGACGAGGCCGACCAGCTCGACGTCGGCCGAGTCGCGCAGTGCGTGCAGCCAGGCGCGCCCCATCGCTCCCGCGCCGACCTGGACGATGCGCACGGGAGCGCTCATCGGACGAGCGCCCCCTCGTAGTCGTGACCGTTGTGGAAGTCCTCGGTCTCGTACCGCTGCAGCACCGGCAGGGTGCGCTCGGGGCGGAGGGTGCGCGCCCACTCCACTCCGTTCGCGATCACGCGCCGCACGTCGGGGTGGTGGTAGACGGGGTAGTCCTGGTCGCCGGGCGAGAAGAAGAACACCTTGCCGTGCCCCCGCTTCCAGGTCATCCCCGAGCGGAACACCTCGCCGCCCGAGAACGTCGAGAGGAACACCAGCTCGTCGGGCGCGGGCACGTCGAAGAACTCCCCGTACATCTCCTGCTGGGGGATCACGACCGGGTGGGGCACGCCCTGGGCGATCGGATGCGTCGGGTCGACGGTCCAGACCAGCTCGCGGTCCTGCTCCGATCGCCAGCGCAGCGTGCAGGTCGTGCCCATCAGCTTCCCGAAGATCTTCGACCAGTGGCCGGAGTGGAGCACCACCAGTCCCATGCCCGAGAGCACGTGGCGGTGCACGCGCTCGACGACCTCGTCGGCGACCTCGCCGTGCGCGGCGTGCCCCCACCAGACGAGCACGTCGGTGGCCGCGAGGACCTCCTCCGTCAGACCGTGCTCCGGCTCGTCGAGGGTCGTGGTCGACACCTCCGCGCGGTCGCCGAGGTTCTCGGAGACGCCCGCGGCGATCGTCGTGTGCATGCCGTCGGGGTAGATCGCGCGCACCTCCTCCTCGATCTGCTCGTGGCGGTTCTCGCCCCAGACGAGGACGCGGACGGGGGAGGAGGGTGTGGTCACGGGAAGTCCTTCACGGGTCGGCACTGACGGAGTCGCGAGCGGTTAACCGCTTTACCGCGGTGTCCAGGATGATGGACGTCACCGCCGCTCGTCAACCGGGAGGGGCGACGAGCGGAGGAGCACCATGGCGACCATGCGCGACGTCGCCGAGCGCGCGGGCGTCTCGATCGCCACCGTCTCGTTCGTCGTCAACGACTCCAAGCCGGTGACCGCCGAGACACGGCAGCGCGTCGTCGACGCGATGGCCGAGCTCGACTACCGCCCGCACGCCCTCGCCCGAGCGCTCGCCCGCCGCCGCTCGATGATCCTCGCGGTCGTGTTCCCCCTGGTCCGACCGCGCCTGCTGAACACGGCCACCCTCTTCTTCGCCGGAGCGGCCGAGGCCGCCGCCGAGCGCGGGTACTCGATCGTGCTGTGGCCCTCGCTCGACTCCTCCGAGCGCCTCGCCGGACTCCGTGCCGACGGGCTGGTCGACGGCGTGGTGCTGATGGAGGTCGCCCTCGACGACGACCGGGTCGACGTGCTGCGCGACTCCGGGACGCCCTTCGCGCTCATCGGCCGCACCCGCGACCCCTCCGCCCTCGACTGGGTCGACATCGATATCGAGGGCATGGTCGACGAGTCGCTCGCGCGACTGTCGTCGCTCGGGCACGAGCGCATCGCCCTGGTGCTCGGCGGTCCAGAGCGTGTCGAGGGCTTCGGAGCGAACGCTCGCGCCCGCGAGACGTTCCGGCGCGTGTCGGGGGAGCGGGGTCTCTCCGCAGTGCTGCTCGAGGCCGAGGAGTCGGCTCGCGGCGGACGCGCGCTCGCCGCGGAGCTCGGCGACGCGACGGCGGTGGTCGTGTTCGACGGAGGGATCGCCCTCGGACTCGCGCAAGAGCTTCGCCACCGCGGAGTGAGCGTGCCGGAGGACGTGTCGATCGTGCTGCTCGCCTCGACGCCCGACGTCGCCGACTTCGGCGATCCCGAGCTCGACGTGCTCGTCTCACCGGCGCACGAGCTGGGGCGGCGGGGAGTGGAGGCGCTGCTCGCACGGCTCGAGGACCCGGCCGCGCCGCTCGTGCAGGAGCGCATCGGGGGATCGTGGCGCGAGGCGGGATCGGTCGCGCCGGTGCGACGTGCGAGCGGGGCGGATCGGTCCGCGATCGACCGCGGGTAGCGCTCGCGCCGGTCGCACGTCCGGCTCGATCAGCCGCTGCAGCAGCGAGTTCGGCCGGTGCAGTCGCATGAGCTGGCGCTGCGGCTCGTCCCAGGGGAGGGAGGCGTCGCAACTCGTGCAGCGCGATGCAGGGCCCGATCGAGCATGTTGTGCAGAACGGCACGAAGACGGCCGGGAACAAGGGGACATCGATCTTCACGCAGGGATCCGGCAAGAAGAGGATCCGCGTCATCATGGACGACACGAGCGGTGACATCGACACGCTCACGAAGGGATGAGCGATGCGCGTCACGTACGATCCGACTGCGAACGCGGCGTACATCATGGTCGCGGACCGCATCGCGGACGGTTCGGCCGCCCAGCAGCTCCCTTCGATCGCGACTCCCGGAGGTCTGGGGGAAGTGATTCTCGACTTCGATGAGGGCGGCCGGCTGCTCGGCATGGAGATACTCAACGCGCGAGAGGTCTTACCCGGTTCCGTGATCGATGCTGCTCTGCAGGACCTCACCGACTGAGCCTCAATGCGCTGCCGGAGACCGGGGAGTCCTGAACGGTAGTCGGTCGCTCGTCAGCGAGACGCAGCGTCTCGAGCGGCGGGTGCAGAGTCCGGCGACGTGGGTGAGCAGTTCGACCTACCGCTCGCAGGGGCCGTGACGACGGCGAGCTGTCCTAGAAGGCACGAGCCGTAGCCGGCCTCGTTCCCTTTGCTTCTCCACTGCTACGGCACGATCGCGTCGATGTACCCGCCGTCGACCCGCACTGCCGCGCCCGTGGTCGCCGAGGCGAGCGGCGACGCGAGGTACACGACCATGTTCGCGATCTCCTCCGGCTCGATCAGCCGCTGCAGCAGCGAGTTCGGCCGGTGCAGCCGCATGAACTCGCGCTGCGCTTCGTCCCAGGGGAGGGACGCGTCGACCAGCTCGTGCACGAAGTCCTCGACCCCGCCCGTGTGCGTCGGGCCCGCGAGCACGCTGTTCACCGTGACTCCGGTGCCGGACGCCGCCTTCGCGAAGCCCCGCGCCACTCCGAGCAGCGCCGTCTTCGACACCCCGTAGTGGATCATCTCGGCCGGCGTCGCGACGGCGGAGTCGCTGCCGTTGTACTGCACGCGCCCCCAGCCCCGCTCGATCATGCCGGGCAGGTAGGCGCGGGTCAGGCGCACGCCGGTCAGCACGTTGACCTCGAAGTAGCGGCGCCACTCGTCGTCGCTGATCGTGAGCGGATCGGCGCTGCCGAAGATCCCGAGGTTGTTGACGAGGACGTCGACGCTCGGGACCGCCTCGAGTAGCGCCGCGGTGCCCTCGTCGGTCGCGAGGTCGGCGGCGACTCCGCGGACGGACGCCTCCGGAACCTGCCGCAGCACCTCCGCGACGGCCGTGTCGATCGAGCCCTGCGAGCGGGCGTTGACGACGACGTCCGCCCCGGCCCTCGCGAGTCCGACGGCGATCGCCAGCCCGATGCCCTGCCCGGATCCGGTGACCAGGGCCGTCTTCCCGGTGAGATCGATCGCGATCATGCTGCTCCGTTCTGCGGCGCGCGCGGTGCGGGCCGTGCTCTCGATGACAGTAGTAGGCAACGGGGCGCCCGCAGATGCCGTGCAGGACGACGGGTCTTCTTGTGGTGCTGACGGCGAGGAGTGCCCGGCGAAGATGCCTTGAAACGGGTATGAAGGCGACAAACCGATTGAAGCCGATGCAGCCCTCTCCCTCATGTTCCCCGCACAGAGCCGCTGAGGCACTGCGATGGGGCGCAGTGATTCGGCGTAACCGGCCGAGGCGAATCAAGCCGACATAGCGCCGCACAGGTGAAAACCGTCACGGTAGTCGGCGACGGATTACTCCACCTAGCCGCCGACTGACGCATCTCGATTCACGGCAGACGATGCCGGAATGTCGCGATCTCTCTTCCGTGAGGTAGAGAAGCACGGCGGCGAAGCACCGCAGGCAGTGACGATTATTGTCCGGCCTGCGCGATCGGCGTCTCTATTCACGCCACATCCTTATCCCTGAGGCTCCTCTCATGTGAGAAGTCGTCATGTTTAGTTAGCGTTCCTCGCATCAGCAACCAACACATCGCTGAGGGATTGGGGAATCGCATGTTCATGAGCTATAGCTCCGCGAGAAAGAGCCGCATCACGAAGGTGGCCGCGGCCGCGGCGGTGATCTTCGGGAGGTTCGGCGCAGGGGCGGTCGTCGCCACCTCTGCCCAGGCTTCCGAATGCAGCTTCGGGTGGTGTGGCATCGTCCACAGCGCAAAGGACTCGACACGTACCGTGTTCGTCGGCTCTGCATGGAGCGGCTCAGCGTCGTCCGGCAAGATCGCCGCTCTGTCGCCCGGCCAGTCGTCGAAGTCGTTCATGTCGGACGCCGACGGCTACAAGCTCATGCCAGGTGCCTGCGCCTGGTGGTACACCGAGGCCGGAACCAAGCAGGCACCCGCTCGCGTGCGCGGCGATGGCAGGTGGCACCAGATTCACAACAGCTTCAACTACACGATGCACACCTATGCCTGCTGAGGTGCTACCGTCCACGTCACTGCCAACTGCCGCCCCTTGAGAAAGAGAGTCAGCTGATGAAGAAGATCGCCATACTGTTGCCGTTGGTGCTGACTTTTTCGCTGTCATTGATGGCCGCATACGCATTGCCAGAGGTGGTGTGGGCTCCAGCTAATCCCACATCGGCGGATACCGACCCGGCATTCTTCTTCGCCGGATTCATCGGACTCTTCATCGCGTTCCTCGCTCTGCACGTCTGGGGGGCCGTCTGGCTGCTTCGCGGGCAGAGTGCTGAAGACTAGCTCGAGCTGGTCGGAGAGGGCCGGCGCCCGCGGGGGCCGGCCCTCTCCGCATTTCGGCGACGCTCTCGAAAGGCGCTGCGCTGCGCTGTTGCTTGAGTGCGATTCAGATTTCAGGCAACCCGCCGATTCGCTGCCCGGATCCGGAGACCACTGTCGTACTGCTCGTGCGAGCATCGCTGCTTTGTTCTGCCAAGCGCGCCGTGCCTCCGATGGTGTCGGTTGCGTCGCGAGAGCGGACCCCGGACGAGTCGCTGGAGAGCATCGCGGGCCCGGCACCGCTCCTGCGCGCAGAACTCGTCGGCATGTGGGACGCGGACGTGCAGTTCACCTACGCTTTCTGGATCCCGCTGCTGTTCTTCGACGCACCTCACTCGCACAGCGCTGCCGCTCATCTCTTCGTCGCGCGCGGAGAGCTCCTGCTGGGTTACGGCGAGACGTTCGACCGCTCGCGTCTCGAGCGGTATCCCGCCGGTTCCTTCCTCTGGGTTCAAGCCGGCGCGGCGCACTTCGACGGGGCCGACACCGAGACGGTGCTCATCGGCACGGCGACCGGCCCGTGAAGCGCCGACTACAGGTGAGGCGTCGGACACGAGGGGCTGGTTCTTCGCAGTGCTCGGATCCGGTTTCTCGGAGGTCGGAGAACCCCGATCCCGGAAAGGACGGCCGAGAGGTGTCGCGCCCGATGAAGGGGCGCGTCGTCGCGGCGCCGCCGGTGCCGCACCTTGCGCCCTCCCGCGCCCCGCGCGTACCGTGCTGGGGTACCTCGTCGCGAGCCGCGACGTCGGTGCGGCCACCTCACCGGCCGACCGGACGGCTCGCGGACACGGGGGCTCCCCGCACGGAAGACGGTCCTTTGCGCATCAGCACCGGTACTGCGTCCACGACGCAGACGCTGACCTCGCACTGACGACCCCCGTGCCCGCCCGCTGAGGGCGAGGCTCCCGCACGCCGGGAGCCCGGTGGTCGTCGCGCGCCGACACACCATCACCGGGAGCACCGTGCCCTCCACCATCACACCCTCCGTCGTCCTCACCGACTGCTCGTTCGCCTGGCCCGACGGCGACGTCGTCCTCGACCGGGTCACCACCGCGTTCGGCCGTGGCCGCACCGGGCTCGTCGGAGCCAACGGAGCCGGCAAGTCCACGCTCGTCCGACTCGTCACCGGCGACCTCGCCCCGACGCACGGCACCGTCTCGACGACGGGGCCGGTCGACCTGCTGCCGCAGCGGCTCCGGCGCGGACCCGACGACACCGTCGCCGATCTGCTCGGGATCCGCGGGAAGCTCGACGCCCTGCACGCGATCCTCGGCGGGGACGCCGATCCACGGCACTTCGAGGTGCTCGACGACGACTGGGACCTCGACGCCCGGGCGGTCGCCGCGCTCGGGGAGGCGGGGCTTCCGGAAGACCTGCGCCGGCCCGTCGCGACCCTCTCGGGCGGGCAGGCGGTCCTCACCGCGGTGACCGGCGTCCGCCTCCGGCGGAGACCGATCGCGGTGCTCGACGAGCCCACCAACGACCTCGACCGCCGGTCGCGCGGTCTGCTGGTCGACCTCGTCGACCGGTGGCGCGGCACGCTGATCGTGGTCAGCCACGACCGCGAGCTGCTCGAGCACGTCGACGAGATCGCCGAGCTGCGGGGCGGCGCGCTGCGCACCTCCGGAGGCACCTACTCGGACTTCGAGGAGCGGCTCGCCCTCGAGCGCGCCGCGGCCGAGCGCGATCTGCGCGACGCCGACCAGCTGCTCCGCGCCGAGAAGCGGCAGCGGATCGAGGCCGAGACGACGATCGCGCGGCGGGCGAAGGCGGGCGCCCGATCGGCGGAGTCGATGCCGAAGATCCTCGCGAACGCCCGGAAGAACAGGGCCGAGGGGACCGCCGGGCGCCTCCGATCCGGTCACGGCGAGGCGGAGGCGCGCGCCCGCGAGCAGGTCGACGCGGCATCGCGCGCGGTGCGGGACGACGACGCAGTGCGCATCGCGCTGCCGGATCCGGGGGTGCCGGCGGGGCGGCGGCTCGCCGAGATCACGGTGCGCGGCC
This sequence comes from Rathayibacter sp. Leaf248, assembly GCF_920939495.1. Classification (NCBI taxonomy): domain Bacteria; kingdom Bacillati; phylum Actinomycetota; class Actinomycetes; order Micrococcales; family Microbacteriaceae; genus Rathayibacter; species Rathayibacter sp. Leaf248. The sequence goes on from NZ_CAKLAV010000003.1 coordinate 125,695, forward strand.
GCACCACGGTGCTGCAGGGGTCCGAGCGGATCGCCGTGGTCGGCGCGAACGGGACCGGCAAGACGACGCTGCTCGAGCAGCTCGTGCGGGCGGAGGCGCGTCCGCATCCGATCGCCGGCACGCACGCCACCGTGCTCACGGACCGCGTCGGCTGGCTCCCGCAGCGTCGGGAGGGGCTGCTCGACGACGACCGCACGGTGCTCGAGCACGTCGCGCGCGCGGCCCCCGCCGTGCCGACCGGCGAGCTGCGCAACGCGCTCGCGCGGCTGCTCCTCCGGGGCGCGATCGTCGACCGGACGGCATCGACCCTGTCGGGCGGCGAGCGGTTCCGCGCCGCCCTCGCAGGGCTCGTGCTCGCGCAGCCGGCTCCGCAGCTGCTCGTGCTCGACGAGCCGACGAACGACCTCGACCTGGCGACGACCGACCACCTCGTGGACGTGCTCGCGGCCTGGCGGGGCGGGCTGATCGTGGTCAGTCACGACGAGGCGTTCCTGGAGCGGCTGGCGCTCGACGGGCGGGTGGTTCTCGACGCGCCGACGGGGCTCGTCAGCCGCGGCGACTCCGGATGATCAGCGCGGCTCGAGCTGCACGTGCGCCGGCATCCTTGCGGATCGAGTAGGCCGCGGGTTCGTCATCGCGGGACAGGCACGACGGGAGCGAGGAACCCGCCGGGCTCGTCGAGGGTCGGCTCGTGGTACTCGGCCGGCAGCGTGTAGCGGTCGGTGCCGTAGCCGGTCACCTCGAAGACCTCGTCCTCGATCGTGCCGATGAGGAAGGCGGAGTGGATGAGGGTCCCGCCGGGTGCGCGTCGGGGGGTTCCGGACGCCGAGCCTTCGTGGCGTCGGTCGTCGCTCTGGACGACGACGAAGCCGCCGGGCGCCTCCTCGAGGCCGTCGGGGTCGATCCCGACCGTCTCGATGCCGTCGAAGCACGGCTCGGCGGGACCGTCGAAGCCCGGGTCCATGTCGAACGTGCAGAACTCCATCGATCCGTCGGGAGCGACGTGCAGATCGCCGTACGCGCCGACCAGCTCGACCTCCGGAGCGGCGGTGCAGGCGGCGAGGCCGCCCAGGAGCGCGAGAGCGGCGACGGTGCGCGGCACCCGCCTCACGACGCCACCGCCAGCGTGCAGCGGTACCGCGGGCGGTCGGGCCAGCGCGGGTCGACGGGGGCGGGTGCGTCGGTGAATCCGAGGCGCCGGTAGAAGCCGATCGCGTCGTCATCGGTCCGGGCGACGATCGCGGCTCCCGGATGCGTCCGCTGCAGCTCGCGGACGAGGGCCGACCCCCACCCTCGGACCAGTGACGCGACGTACTCGATCTCGAGGCCTTCCTCGACGGGTCGCGCGGCGGCGAACGCGTCAAGCCGGCCGTCCTCGACGGCTCCGATCACGGTCAGCGCCGGCAGCTCCTCGTCGCGGAGGCGCGCGAGCTCCTCCTCCGGCAGCTCGGCGGCCAGCCGGAGCAGTTCGAGGAACCGCGGCGACGCGAGGTCGGAGGGGGCGAGGTCGCGGATCGGCACGCCTCCGATCCTGGCCGATCGGGGCTCGGGAGGGAACGGCGAGCTCGTCGACGGTGCTCGGTGACACCGTCCGAGCCGGTCCGTGCGCGCATCCCCCGGTGTCGAGTGGACGCGAAGCGGGCTCGGGTGGCGTCGACTACGCGAAAGTCGTCGTACTCGAGCGCGAGTACGACGACTTCCGCGGAGTGGGGGCGAACTCAGCCCGCGTGGTGCCGCCCGATCGGCAGCACCAGCGGGGTGCGCGAGACCGGGTCCTCGATGATCCGCGACTCCATCCCGAACACCGCGCGCACGACCTCCGAGGTCACGACCTCGGCCGGCGTCCCCGAGGCGTACAGCGCGCCGGCGCGCACCGCGAACAGGTGGTCCGCGTAGCGCGCCGCGAGGTTCAGGTCGTGCAGCACGATCACGATCGTCGTGCCGCGGGTGCGGTTGAGGTCGGTGAGCAGGTCGAGCACCTCGATCTGGTGCGAGACGTCGAGGTAGGTGGTCGGCTCGTCCAGCAGGAGCACGTCGGTGCGCTGCGCGAGGGCCAGGGCGATCCAGACGCGCTGGCGCTGGCCGCCCGAGAGCTCGTCGACCGGGCGGTCGGCGATCTCGAGGGTGCCGGTGGCGCGCAGGGCGTCCTCGACGATCGCGTCGTCGTCGGCGGAGGAGCCCCGGCCGAACCAGCCGCGGTGCGGGTAGCGGCCGCGGGCGACCAGATCCGACACCGCGATGCCCTCGGGGGCGATCGGGGTCTGCGGCAGCAGCCCCACCTGCGTCGCGACCTGCTTGGTCGGCAGCGTGTGGATCGCCTGCCCGTCGAGCAGGACGGCTCCGGTCCGCGGAGTGATCAGCCGCGCCATCGCGCGCAGGAGCGTCGACTTGCCGCAGGCGTTCGCACCGACGATCACGCTGATCGCGCCGGTGGGCACGTCGAGCGAGAGGCCGTCGACGACGACGCGCTCGTCGTAGGCGAGCGTGACGGCATCGACCGCGAGCGTGCGGTGCGCCGAGACGGAGCCCGCAGAGACGGAGGAGGCCCCCGCGGCGGACGGGGCGGGCGTGGTCGATGCGGTCACAGAGTGCCTCCGGTGCGGTTGCGGCGGGCGAGGAGCCAGAGCAGGAACGGGGCGCCGAGGGCACCCGTCACCACTCCGACGGGGAAGCGGGCGCCCGAGAAGGCGAGCCCCGCGACGTGCTGGGCGACGAGGTCTGCGGCGAGCACCACGACCACCCCGACGAGAGCGGAGGGGACGAGCAGGGACCGCGCATCCGGTAGGAGACGCCGCGCGATCGGCCCCGACACGAAGGCCACGAAAGCGATCGGGCCGGTGGCGGCGGTCGCGACGGCGACGAGCCCGACGGCCACGGCCAGCAGCGCGGCGCGGTCGCGGCCGACGGCGACGCCCAGGGCGGTGGCGGAGTCGTCGCCGAGCTGCAGCATCCGCAGCCGGCCCGAGAGCAGCAGCGCCAGCGGCACCAGCACGAGCATCGCCAGCGCGAGCGGCGGCACGCCCGGCCACAGCGCCTGGTTGAGACTGCCGGTCAGCCAGCGCAGCGACTCCTGCACGTCCTCGAAGTCGGCACGCGTCTGCACGTACGCGATCACGCTCTGGAACATCGCACCCACACCGATGCCGATCAGGATCAGCCGTGCGCCCGCGACTCCGCCGCTGCCCGCCAGCCCGGCGATGACGAGCGCGGTCAGCAGGCCCGCGGTGACGGCGATCACCGAGACGGCGACTCCCGACAACCCGAGGAACGCTATCGCGACGACGGCCGCGGCGCTCGCCCCGGACGTGATGCCGATGATGTCGGGGCTGGCGAGCGCGTTGCGCAGCAGCGTCTGGAAGATCACGCCGCCCATCCCGAAGCCCGTGCCGACCAGCACGGCCGTGATCGTGCGCGGCAGGCGCAGCGTGCCGACCGTGAAGGACGCTCCGGGAACGGTGTCGCCGAGGATCACCCGGACGACGTCGACGGGGGAGTAGACGGTGGTGCCGACGCTGATCGACACGAGCACGAGCGCCAGGGCGAGGGCGGCGAGGACCGCGCAGCCGATCGCGGTGCGGCGGGCGCGCCGGCTCCGCCCGGCCACGATGCCGGGCGCGTCTCCGGGGGCGTTCCCGGACGAGCGGAGTGGCGTGGCCGCGCTCACAGGGCCCTCACCTTCGAGCGGCGCACGATCGCGATCAGCACGGGCGCTCCGATCAGGGCGGTGACGATGCCGACCTCGACGTCGCTGGGCCGCGCGACGACGCGCCCGACGACGTCGGCGGTGAGCAGCAGCAGGGCGCCGAGCAGGGCCGAAGCGGGGAGGAGCCACGCGTGCGCGGGCCCGGTCAGGCGGCGCGCGAGGTGCGGGACCACGAGGCCGATGAATCCGATGGGCCCCGCGACGGCGGTGGCGGCGCCGCACAGCAGCACGGCGGCGATGCCGGCGACCAGGCGGATGCGGCCGACGCGGCGGCCGAGGCCGGTCGCGAGGTCGTCGCCGAGAGCCAGGGCGTCGAGGCCGCGGGCGCTGGCGAGCGCGAGCAGCGCGCCGACGGCCAGGAACGGCAGGACCTGCAGGATCGCTCCGGTCTCGGCACCGCCGACTCCGCCGACCTGCCAGAAGCGGAAGCGGTTGAGCGTCTCCTCCTGGGTGAGCAGCACGGCGCTGATCAGCGAGGTGAGCGCGGCGGCGGTCGCGGCGCCGGCGAGGGCGAGCTTGAGCGGGGTCGCTCCGTCGCGGCCGAGCGAGGCGACCGCGTAGACGAAGGCGCCCGCGGCGGCCGCGCCGAGGAACGCGAGCCAGATGTACTGCGGGAGGGTCGTCACTCCGAGGACCGAGATGCCCAGGACCACTGCGAGCGACGCCCCGGCATTCAGCCCCAGGATGCCCGGGTCGGCGAGCGGGTTGCGCGTCATGCCCTGCATGACGGCGCCGGCCAGGCCCAGGGAGGCGCCGACCAGCAGGGCGAGCACAGTGCGCGGCACGCGGTTCTGCACCGCGGCGTCGACGATGGACGCCGGGTCGGGCGAGGTCAGCGCCGGCCAGACCTCGGCGAGCGGGATCTCGCGCGAACCGAAGACCAGCGAGGCGATCGAGGCCAGGGCGAGCGCGACGACGACGGCGCCGAGCCAGAAGGGGCGCAGGCGCCGGGGAGGAGCGGAGGCGTCGGTGCTCACGACACCTTGTCGGCGGCCGCCGCGATCCCCGCCGTGTACTCGTCGAGACCCCACGGGATGCTCAGCAGGTTGGGCGAGGAGGTGGCCATCGCGAGGGACGAGCCGTCGGTGAGGACGTAGACCGAGCCGCGCGCGACGGCCGGGATCTTGGAGAGCAGCGGATCGGCCTGCAGGGCCGGGAGGGTGGTCTCGTCGCCGTAGACGATGAGCACGTCGGCGTCGAGCTGGTCGGCGTTCTCGGCGCTGAGGGTGCCGCTGAACGCCTCGGAGTCGCCCGAGAGCTCGACGATGCTGGGCGCGACCTCGAGGCCGAGGTCCTCGACGTACTTCACGCGAGCGTCGTTCGGCGTGTAGTAGGTGAAGGAGCTCGCGTCGGTGGGGTCGTACCAGCCGTAGGTGAAGGTGGTGCCCTCGAGCGAGGGGTGCTCGGCGACGGTCGCGGCGATCTCGTCCTCGACCTCGGCGACCTTCGCCTCGGCCTCGTCGGCGAGCCCGAGGGCGGCGCCGTCGAGCTTCGCGGAGTCCTGCCAGGTCGTGCCCCAGGCCAGGCCCGGGTAGGCCACGGTCGGGGCGATCTGCGACATCGTGTCGTAGTCCTGCTGCGAGATGCCGGAGTAGGCCGAGAGGATCACGTCGGGCGTCAGGTCGGCGATCGCCTCGAAGGGCACGCCGTCGGTCTCGTCGAAGAGCTCCGGAGTCTCGGCGCCGGCCGCATCGAGGGCCTCCTTCGTCCAGACCAGCAGTCCGTCGCCGTCCTCGTCGCCGTAGGAGGCGCGGGTGAAGCCGACCGGGGTGACGCCGAGCGCGAGCGCGACGTCCTGGTTGGTCCAGCTGGTAGCGACGACGCGGTCGGCCGACTCGACGGTGGTCTCGCCGAACGCGTGCTCGACGGTGACGGGGAAGCCGGCCGCGGACGGCGAGGCGTCGTCGGTGCCGGCGTCGGCGCCTCCGGAGCAGGCCGTGAGCAGCAGGGCGGTGAGGCCGAGCGAGGCGACGGCGGTGAGGCGGCGGGGGGTGCGGATGGCGGGCACGAGCGTCCTTCGGAGCGGGGGTCTGTGGATTGCGAAGGTAAGCCTAACCTCACCGTCGCGGAGTCGCCAGACGGCGGGCGGGGTTCGCCCCGGTCTCGCAGGAAGGGGGGTGCCCGGGTCGCGGGAGAGAGGAGTACTCGAAAGGGGGACATTGATAAGGGAGTGCCTAACCCTCGGAAATCCCCTTTCAGGGGGGTTAACCAGCGTCGGGAATTCACCCGTGTTTCGGGCATGATTCGGCCCTCAGGGAAACGCGGCCCTTCCGGGGGGCATGCGGGTGACAGATCCTCCGCTTGCTTATCGATTACTAGGACATCACTAGATTCGCAGCAACCCCATTCCCTTTCGGATACCGCCGGAGTTCTGTTGCCCCTCTCGTCTTCTTCCGCTGTCCCCCGCGATAGTCACAGGCCTTTCCGACGATCGCGGATCATCACCGCGCTCATCGCTCTTCTGGTGTCGGTGCTCGCCTTCGGCGGCCTCGCGCAGCCCGCCTGGGCCGCGACTCTGCAGCCCACCTATTCCACCCCCATCAGGGTGCAGGAGACGAGTGCGGACCTCACCTATTCGGGTTCTTGGACGAAGATGACCGGCGGTGACAGCGGCGGTGCGATCAAATACCTGAACAGCACCGGATACGTTCAATTCAAGTTCACCGGAACCGCCTTCCGCTGGGTCAGCCGCACGGGAGCGACGTCGGGAATCGCCAACGTCTATCTCGACGGAAAGCTTCTCGCCACGGTCGATCGGTACTCCTCGACGACCAAGTACCAGGTGCCGGTATTCACCAAGACAGGCCTTCCGGACACCGTGCACACGGTGAAGGTCTCGTACACGGGGAAGAAGAACAGCAAGGCGACGGGCGCCAATCTGATCATCGACGCGTTCGAGCTCGGCAAGGAGACTCCGCCCGCGACGCCGACGCCGACGCCGACCACCGCTCCGGTGGGCAGCACGTCGCCCACGCCCACGGCGACGCCGACGACCGCCCCGACGACGACTCCGACGACCGCCCCGGTGGTCGTGCCGGACTTCACGCCCGGGGCCTCTCCGATGCGCGTCGAGGACGGCCACGCGAAGCTCCGCTGGACGGGCACCTGGCGGTCGATGACCGGTGGCGACAGCGGCGGAGGGATCAAGTACCTCAACAGCGCCGGCCACGTCGAGTTCACCTTCGCGGGTACCGGCTTCACCTGGCTCAGCCGGATGACCGCGTCGGCGGGCATCGCGGACGTGATCATCGACGGGAAGCCGGCCGGCACCGCCGACCGCTACAGCTCGACGACCAAGTACCAGGTCCCGGTCTTCACGAAGACGGGCCTCGCGGACGGCGTCCACACGGTCAGGATCGCCTACACCGGCGCGAAGAACACGCGGGCCAGTGACGGCAACCTCGTCATCGACGCCTTCGACCTCGTCCGCACGGTCGCGGCGACGCCGACGCCGACGGCCACGGCCATCGCGACGCCGACCCCCACGCCCACGGCGACGGCGACGGCCGAGCCGACGCCCACGGCCACTCCGACGGCGACGCCGACCGCGACGCCCACGGCCACGCCGACCGCCACGCCGACCGCGACGCCGACGCCGACGGCGACCCCGACCGCGACGCCCACGGCCACGGCCACGCCGACCGCGACCCCGACCGAGACGCCCACGGCCACGCCCACGCCGACCGCCACGCCCACGGCGACGCCCACCGCGACCCCCACCGCGACGCCCGAGCCTGTCGCCGACTTCTCCCCCACCGGCAGCGACCCGCTGCGGGTCGAGGACGGCCACTCCAAGCTCTCCTACACCGGCAGCTGGCGGTCGATGACCGGCGGTGACAGCGGCGGAGGCATCAAGTACCTCAACAGCGCCGGCCACGTCGAGTTCACCTTCGACGGCACCGCGATCACCTGGCTCAGCCGCACCACCGCGTCGGCCGGCATCGCGAACGTCTACATCGACGGAAAGCTCGTCAGCAGCGTCGACCGCTACAGCTCGACCACGAAGTACCAGGTGCCCGTCTTCACCAAGACCGGGCTCGCGGACGGCGTGCACACCGTGAAGATCGCCTACTCGGGATCGAAGAACGCGAGCGCGACCGACCGGAACCTCGTGATCGACGCCTTCGACCTGATCAAGACGGCTCCGACTCCGACGCCCACCCCCACCGCGCCGACCACCCCGACCGATTCGACGTTCCTGCCGACCGGCACGACGCCGACGTGGGTCGAGCAGAGCAACGGCGACCTGGACTACTCCGGCTCGTGGCGCACCATGACCGGCGGCGACAGCGGCGGCAGCATCGGCTACCTCAACAGCGCCGGCAGCGTGCAGTTCACGTTCGTCGGAACCGCGTTCCGCTGGCTCAGCCGCACGACCCCCTCCTCCGGGATCGCGGACGTGTACATCGACGGGACGCGCGTCGCCTCCGTCGACCGGTACAGCTCCTCCACGAAGTACCAGGTGCCCGTCTTCGAGCGCTCCGACCTCGACGACACGATGCACACCGTGAAGATCGCGTACACGGGTCGGAAGAACTCGGCCTCGAGCGACAAGAACCTGATCATCGACGCCTTCGAGCTGGCCGGCGACGGTCTGGCCGTCGGCGGGGTCGAGGCGTTCCCCCTGGTCGAGGGCTACGTCCTGGGCTGGAACGCTCCGTTCTCCTCGGACGTCGTCTCCTACGAGGTGCACCGCTCCGACGGATCCACGGACGAGACGATCGCCTCGGTCACCGACCCGGTGCGCCAGTACCGCGACGAGAGCGCGGCGCTCGGAGTGCCCTACTCCTACTGGATCACCGCCCGCGACAGCGACGGCCGCCTGTCGACCGTCACCGAGCCGGCCACCGTCACCGCCGAGCAGATGAGCACCCGCGCGACGCTGCAGGCCGCCTTCGACTGCCCGACGCCCACCAAGACGGTGCGGACCGCCGCCGAGCTGAACACCGCTCTGATCGGCGCCCGCCCCGGCGACGTGATCGGACTCGAGGACGGCGTCTACGTCGGCAAGTTCGCCCTGAGGTCGATCCCGGCCAGCAGCGAGGGCGTCTGGCTCTGCGGTTCGCCGAACGCCGTGCTCACCAGCGGCAGCACGGGCTCGGGAATGGCCCTGATCCTCAACAGCGCCAACGACGTCCACCTCGTCGGCTTCTCCGTCAAGAACTCGTTCCAGGGCATCCACGTGCTGGCGAGCAAGGGCGTGCAGATGGCCGGCCTGAGCGTCACCGAGATCGGCTACGAGGGCGTGCACTTCCGCAACCAGACGACCGACTCGCTCATCGTCGGCTCGACGATCACCCGCACCGGAGTGGTCACCGCCACCTACGGCGAGGGCGTCTACGTGGGCACCTCCGACCGCAACTGGTGCGAGTACAACGGCTGCGACCCCGACCGGACCGACCGCATCGCCGTCATGGACAACGTGATCAGCAACGCGGGATCGGATCCGATCGAGGCGAAGGAGGGCACCCGCGACGGCTGGATCATCGGCAACGTGGTCACCGGCACCAGCCGGACGGCGTCCGACGTGAACTCGCTGATCATGCTCTCGGGCACGAAGTGGACCGCGGCCGGCAACACGGTCGTGAACCCGCGTACCTACGGGGTGTCGATCATCACCCGCGCCGACGGCTCCGGCAACGGCAACATCGTCACCGCGAACCGCGTCTCGAACGCCCCCGCCTACCCGGTCTACGTGCACCAGCCGTCGACCTGGTCGACCTGGGGCAACGTCGCGAGCTGCTCGAACTCGGGCGGCAGCCCGATCAGCAACGTGGCCTGCACGAGGTAGCCCGGCGCTCAGGCGCAGGAACGGCCGGTGCCGCGGATCTCCGCGGGACCGGCCGTTCCGCGTTGCCAGGGGTCGGCGTCCGTCGTCCGATGGCGCGAGTTGTCGCGGAAGGGGCTCCGGGGCGTCACGAGGCCCCGGATCGAGTCCACTCGCGAGCGTCCAGCGGCGCGACTCGACGCGAAGCGGGCCTTCGAGAGATGTCCCAGCCCGTTCCGCGGAACGTCGCGCTGGGGACGTGGTGCGCGCAAGCGCCGCTCCGGGTCAGGCGGCGGTGCGGCGGATCGCGACCACGGTCACGTCGTCCGTCGGCGTCCCGTCGGCGGCCAGGCGCGTGACGCGCGCCACGGCGGCGGAGGCGCTCGGCTCGCCGGCCGTCGCGGTGTCCGCCACGCGGGTCAGCGAGTCCAGGGTCCCGTCGAAGAGGTCGAGCACTCCGTCGCTGCAGACGAGCAGGAGGTCGCCGGGAGCGAGGCGGACGCTGCTGGTGCGCCACTCCTGCGTGCCGAGCGCGCCGAGCGGCAGATTGTGCGACGGGATCCGCTCGCGGGAGCCGTCGGCCCGGCAGACGATGCCCAGGCCGTGACCGGCATCGACGGAGGTGATCGCTCCGGTGGCCGCGTCGAGCCGCAGGTGCAGCAGGGTCACGAAGGCCTCGTTCGCCTCGAGGTCCGCCTCGACGGCCCGGTCGACCGCGGCCAGCGTGCGGCCGGGGTCGTGCGAGGGGAGGGCCACGCGGAGCGACGCGCGCACGGTGGCGGCGATCATCGCGGCTCCGACGCCCTTGCCCATCACGTCGGCCAGCGTCACCACGAGGCCGTCCTCGGTGCGCTGCCAGTCGAAGAAGTCGCCGCTGACCGCTCCGCTGGGCACGCACGCACCGGCGACCTCGTAGCCGGGGAGGTCCGGGACGGACTTGGGCTGCAGACGCCGCTGCACCCCTCCTCCGTCGGCGAGCTCCTGCCGCGAGCGCGCGGCCCGGGCCGAGAGCACCTTGGCGACCTGCTCGCCGCTGAGCGACGCCATGCTGAACGACACCACCACGAGGAGGATCAGCGTGATCAGAGTGGTCGACGGCGTGCCGAACCAGGTGGTGAAGAGGTCGCTCCGCGGTCCGGCCGCGAGGAACGCGACGAGCCGCGCCGCGTAGTAGACCGCGAGGGCCCCGGAGGAGAGCAGCAGCGGCCAGCGGGTGCGCGAGTGCCCGGCGTCCAGCAGTGCGATCTCGCGGGTCGACAGTCCGATGAGCGACGCCATCAGAGCGAGGTACAGCGGGCCTCCGGACCAGTCGTTCACAGCCGGCGAGTCGGCGCTCGACACGGCCGTGACCAGCACGGCGGGGCCGACGACGAGCCACCACGGAGTGGGCCTCGTGCGCAGCGAACGGCTGCCCATCCACACGCAGCCGGCGCCGGCCACGATCAGTCCGTTGCCCAGCGGATTCGCCCACACCTGATCCGGAGTGAAGTCGCGGAGGTAGGCGAGCGAGCCGGCCATGAAGAGGGCGAGCCCGGCGCACCACCAGAAGCTGAAGGCCGAGCGGGTCGTGCGGAACGTGACGAAGGCGAACAGGAGGAACAGCGTGAGCGTGGTGACCCCGAAAGCGACTCGGAGGGTCGTGGCGTCGAGCAAGGCGGGTCCCGTGGTCCTTCCGTCAGACCGAGCGGTGAGCCGGTCAGCAGCCCCCCTGACAGGGATCCTTCCACGAGATGCGAGGCCCCTCGCATGCCTGATCCGAGGCCTCGCCCGCCATGCCGCGGCGCAGTGCCGCCCAGTCACCCTCAAGGGGGGTCTGCGGAGGAGCGGGAGGCCGCCCGCGACGGCTGCTCGAGCGTCCTCAGGGCTCAGCTGAGCCGCATGCTCATCACGGTGCGCGCGGGAAGGTCGCCGCCGAGGTCGTCCGCCGCGCGCTGCATGCCGATCTTCCGAGCGACCTGCTCCGAGGCGCGGTTGTCGGGGTGGAGGATCGCCACCAGCGTCTCCGTCGCGATGCTCGTCCGCGCGAGATCGCGGCACGCGGCCGCCGCCTCCGTCGCCAGACCTCGACCCTGGAGGGCGGTACGCACGTGATAGCCGACCTCGAGCTCAGGCGTCCCGTTCACGTCCTGCCAGGTGAGGCCGCAGTCGCCGACGAACTCCCCGTCGCGGGTCTCCACGATCCACAGGCCGAACCCGTGCTCCGCGTAGTTGCGGAGGTTCCAGGCGATCCACTCCCGGGCTCCGTCGCGGGTCTTCGGAGCGGGGTAGTACGTCATTACATCGGGATCGCCGAGGAGGGCGGCCAGATCGTCGAGGTCGTCGAGGCGCATCTCGCGGAAGCGCAGTCGATCGGTCGGAGCCGGGAGCATGCTCCACGGTAACCGCGCGAGTCCGCTCTCAGCCGAAACTGCGGACGGTGCAGCGGGCGAGCAGCTAGCCCTGCTGGCGGCGACGGACGAACTCGTCCATCACGGGAACGGTGAAGGCGACCAGCCCTCTGTCCGGCGCGTAGATGATGCCCTTCTCGATCAGAGACTGACGCGTGGGGCTGAGTCGGCTGGGCTTCGCGCCCAACCGTTCCGCCAGCTCGGTGGTCGACGAGGGGACTCCTGCGTCGACCGCCATTGCGGCGAGGTAGTTCCGCTCGGCAGGAGTGGCACGGTCCCATCGGGCCGGGAAGAAGCCCATGTCGAGGTCCTCGTTCCCTCGGGACAGTGCTCCACGGGCGTCGTCCAGCGTGATCCGTCGTCCGAACCCGAGATCCCAGGCAGCCTGACCGTATGTCTGCAGGAAGTACGGGTAGCCGCGGGACGAAGCGACGAGAAGATCCGCCGCGTCCTCGTCGTAGGCGGCGCCGAGCACCCGCGCGGGGTCGACGAGGGCTCGTCTCGCGGCGGTGTCGTTCAGCGGGCCGATCTCGCGGTAGTTGAACAGTCGCTCGGCGTACGACCGGGCTGCGCTGAGCCTGGAGGGGAGGGTCGGAAGACCTGCGCCCGTGACGTAGAAGGGCCACTCCCGTTGTCCCGCGCGGTGCTGAACGGCGACGATCGCCGTCATCAGTTCGTCGTCGAGATCCTGCATCTCGTCGATGAACAGACCGAAGGCGATCTGGCGCTCGTGCAACGCAGGCACCAGATCCTCGACGAGCTCGAGAAGGTCCACATCGATCCGGCCCGAGTCGGCGCGGCCCTTCGCAGGATCGACTCCGACCTCGAAGCCGATGTCCCCGAGTCGAGCGCTGAAGGACCGGATCGTGCCGAGGGCGCGATGGACCGCCTCGCTCATCCCACGACCTCGATACAGGCGGCGCGCGGCGAGCGAGATCTCTCGTCCGAGAGTGCGCCGTGCGGCTTCCCGACCGGATTCCGACGCCTGCGCCTCGATGTCGACCAGCAGCCACTCGGCGCGCTCCGCCTGAGAGCGGAAGGTGTTGAGCAGCACGGTCTTGCCCACGCCCCGGAGGCCGTGCAGGACGAGACCGCGGCTGTGCCGACCTGCTCGCGAGCGGGCGATGAGCAGATCGAACGCATCGATCTCGATCTCACGTCCGACGAGGGCAGGCGGCTGCAGGCCGGATCCGGGTGCGTAGGGGTTGAGTGCCGGTTCCATCTATCACAATCTAGCGCTGTCTAAAAAAAACACTAGATAGCAGTAGAAAATCCTAGAGAGCCGGCGCGACGTGCACCGCAGCGGTGGAGCCGAGGCGGAGCGGTGCTGGTCCGTTCCGGTGACCGCTAGCCTCCGTGCATGAATGATCGGACTTCCCTCACCGCGTATACCGCGGCTCTGCTGGTCGTCGGCGTGCTGCTGATCGTCGTGGCGTCGCTCACGCTCGGCTCCGTGGGAGGCGCCGCGATGCTCGCGTTCGGTACTGCCGCCGTGGCGGCGGGGCTCGTGCTCGTCGGGCTGCGGCTGTCCGGTCGCTGACCACGGGTGAGCAGCTGACGACGGAGCTGTCCCGGGCGTCGGTGGGTCTCGATACGCCCCTGCGGAGCTACTCGACCAGCGAGCATTCCCTGCTGATCGGGCGCCTCCGGTCGGGGAGCGCCTCGCTGATCGAGTAGCCCGCGGAGCGGGCGTATCGAGATCCGCGTGCGCCGGGCGGCGGTCAGCGGGGGAGGCGGAGGAGCTGGTGCCTCCGCTCGCGCTCGAGGAGGTCGGCGCGCTCGCGGCGGAGGGCGACGACGTCGGCGTGGCTGAGGGGGAGGCGGCGTTCGCGTCGGCTCCACGCGACGAGCGCGACTCCGACCCGCAGGGCGAGGCGGTCGAGCAGGTCGGCGGACCGGCGGTGAGGGGGAGAGGCGTACCGGGTCGCCCCGAGTGCGGTGTTCATGAGGGTGTCCTTGTCGTGCAGGCGCGCGGGCGCGCCGAAGAGCGCCGCGAGGGCGCGAGGAGGAGCGCGCTCGAGGGCGCGCGGAGGCACCGCCGCCAAGGCGGTGCGGGACCCGCGTGGGTCCGGGACGGGACGACGATCCGCGCGGGGGACCCGCGGGACCGGGAGCTTCTCGAGCGTCGTCACCGTCTGAGCGATGACGAGCGGGAGGCTCGACCGGTCAGGCGGAGTGGACGCCGGAGAAGCCGGCGGTGATGTGCGCGATGTGCGGCATGCTCGGCTCCTTTCGTGGGTTCGGCTCCGTCGACCGTAGCGGGACCGGTGCGGACCTGGCAAGAGCCTGTGAGCGACGGATCGTCGATCCGCTCGAGCCCGGCTCGCGGGAACACGTTCGGCTCGCAGGATCCTGCGGCTCGGACGAGCCGAACAGGATCCTGCGAGCCGGAGGTGGAGCGCGGCGTCAGCGGGACAGGGGCGTCAGCGCGCGGGGCGTGTACCGCACCGGCGGGAACGCCGTCCGCACGATCGCGCGGAGCGACTCCAGAGAGCCGGTGACGAGACCCTGCGCCCGCGCCTGCACCAGGATGTTGCCGATCGCGGTCGCCTCGACGGGCCCGGCGAGCACGGTGCGGCCCGTGCGGTCCGCGGTCAGCTGGCAGAGCAGCTCGTTCTGCGAGCCTCCGCCGACCACGTGCACCGCGTCGATCCGCACGCCCGAGAGGGCCGAGGCCTGCTCGAGCGCCACGGCGTAGGCCTCGGCGAGCGACTCGAGGATCGACCGCACGAACTCCGCGCGGGTGCGCGGCTGCTCCAGGCCGTTCTCGACGCACCACTCCACGATGCGACCGGGGATGTTGCCCGGCGCGACGAAGCGCTCGTCGGCCGCGTCGAACGTGGTGATGCGCCCGCGGATCGCGGCGGCCTCGGCGAGCAGGAGCGGCAGCTCGATGCTCTCGCCCGACTGCTTCTCCCAGGTGCGGATGGATTCGGACAGCAGCCACAGACCCGAGACGTTCTTCAGGTAGCGGATGCGCCCGTCGACGCCGCCCTCGTTGGTGAAGTTGGCGGCCCGACCCTCCAGCGAGACCACCGGCTTCTCGAGTTCGACGCCGACGAGCGACCAGGTTCCGCTCGAGATGTACGCCACGTGATCGTCGGTCGAGGGCACCGCGACGACGGCCGAGGCCGTGTCGTGGGAGCCGACGGCGACGACGCCCAGGCTCTCCGGCGCGCCGAGATCGGCGGCGACGGAGGGCAGGAGCGAGCCGAGCCGGGAGCCCGGCTCGATCAGCGGCGCGAGGATCCCGCGCGGAAGGTCGAGGCGCGTGAGGAGGTCGTCGTCCCACGCGCGGGTGTGCGGGCTCAGCAGCCCCGTGGTCGAGGCGTTCGTGATCTCGGTCGCCGCGACTCCGGTCAGCCAGTAGCTGATGAGGTCGGGCACGAGCAGCGCCTGATCGGCCAGCGCGAGCACGTCGCGCTCGGCCGCGAACTGGAACAGCGTGTTGAACGGCAGGTGCTGCAGGCCGTTCCGCTGGTAGAGCTCCTCCGCGCCGATGCAGGAGTGCACGTCGGCCACGCCACGCGCCGTCCGCTCGTCGCGGTAGTGGTAGGGAGCGCCGAGCATCCGGCCCTGCCGCAGCAATGCGTAGTCGACGGCCCACGAGTCGACGCCGATCGAGACGACCTCCGGCTCCTCGCGCAGGGCGTTCGTCAGCCCCGCGGTGAGCGAGCGGTACAGCTCCAGGATGTTCCAGTGCAGAGCGGAGGAATCGCCCTCGTGGGTGCGCACCGGCTGGTTCGGGAACCGCGCGACGTGGCGCATCCGCAGCTCGTCGTGGCCGACGTAGCCGAGGATCACGCGTCCGCTGGTCGCTCCGAGGTCGACGGCGGCGACGGCCTTCATCGCAGGAACGCCGCCGCGACTCCAGCGTCAACGGGCACGTGCAGCCCCGTCGTGTGCGAGAAGTCGGACGTGCAGAGCGCGAACACGGCGTTGGCCACGTTCTCGGGGACGACCTCGCGCTTGAGGATCGTGCGCTGGGCGTAGAACTTGCCCAGGTCCTCCTCCTCGATGCCGTAGGTCTTGGCGCGGTTCGCGCCCCAGCCCGAGGCGAAGATGCCGGAGCCGCGCACGACGCCGTCGGGGTTGATCCCGTTCACCTTGATGCCGTGCTCGCCGAGCTCGGCGGCCAGCAGGCGCACCTGGTGGGCCTGGTCGGCCTTGGTGGCGGAGTACGCGATGTTGTTCGGGCCGGCGAAGACCGAGTTCTTCGACGAGATGTAGATGATGTCGCCGCCGAGCTTCTGGTCGACGAGCACGCGGGCCGCGGCCTTCGAGACGAGGAACGAGCCCTTCGCCATCACGTTGTGCTGCAGGTCCCAGTCGGCGACCGTGGTGTCGAAGAGCGACTTCGAGAGCGACAGGCCGGCGTTGTTGACGACGAGGTCGAGCCCGCCGAAGGCGAGGACGGTGGCGTCGATCGCGGCCTGCACGGCGGCCTCGTCCGAGACGTTCGCGGCGAGTCCGATCGCGACGTCCGTCGATCCGAGCTCGGCCGCGGCGGCCTGCGCCTTCGCGAGGTCGAGGTCGGCGATGACGACGCAGGCGCCCTCGGCGGCCAGACGCGTGGCGATGGCCTTGCCGATGCCGGAGGCGGCGCCGGTCACGAGCGCGATGCGCGAGGCGAGCGGCTTCGGCTTCGGCATCCGCTGCAGCTTCGCCTCCTCGAGCGCCCAGTACTCGATGCGGAACTTCTCGGCCTCGTCGATGGGCGCGTAGGTCGAGATGGCCTCGGCGCCGCGCATCACGTTGATGGCGTTGACGTAGAACTCGCCGGCCACGCGGGCGGTCTGCTTGTTCGCTCCGTACGAGAACATGCCCACGCCCGGCACGAGGACGATCAGCGGGTCGGCGCCGCGGATCGCGGGGCTCTCGGGCGTCGCGTGCGCGTCGTAGTACGCCTGGTAGTCGGCGCGGTACGCCTCGTGCAGCGCGGGGAGGCGCTCGAGGATCTCCTCGACGGAGGCGGTCGACGGCAGGTCGACGAGCAGCGGCTTCACCTTGGTGCGGAGGAAGTGGTCGGGGCAGGAGGTGCCGAGCGCGGCCAGGCGCGGGTGCTCGGTGCTCGCGAGGAAGTCGAGCACCTCGGGGGAGTCGGTGAAGTGGCCGACCCGGGGGCTGTCGTGCGAGGCGATCGCGCGCAGGTGCGGGGCGAGGGCGGCGGCCTTGGCGCGGCGCTCCTCCTCGGGCAGCGCGGCGAAGCCGTCGAGGGCGGGGCCGAAGGGCTCCGGAGCGCCGTGCTCGGCGATCCAGGCGGCCGCGGTCTCGATGATGCGGAGCGAGTTCGCCTCCGCCTCCTCGCTCGTGTCGCCCCAGGCGGTGATGCCGTGGCCGCCGAGGATCGCGCCGATCACTCCGGGGTTCGCGTCCTTGATGGCGGCGATGTCGAGGCCGAGCTGGAAGCCGGGGCGGCGCCACGGGACCCAGGCGACGGTGCCGCCGAAGGCCTCGGCGGTGAGCCGCTCGCCGTCGGCGGCGGTCGCGAAGGCGATGCCGGAGTCGGGGTGCAGGTGGTCGACGTGCGCGGCGTCGACGAGGCCGTGCATGGCGGTGTCGATCGAGGGGGCGGCGCCGCCCTTGCCGTGCAGCGTGTAGTCGAAGGCGGCGACCATCTCGTCCTCGCGGTCGAGGCCGGGGTAGACGTTCACGAGCGCGCGGA
This sequence comes from Rathayibacter sp. Leaf248, assembly GCF_920939495.1. NCBI lineage: Bacteria > Bacillati > Actinomycetota > Actinomycetes > Micrococcales > Microbacteriaceae > Rathayibacter > Rathayibacter sp. Leaf248. The sequence goes on from NZ_CAKLAV010000003.1 coordinate 143,217, forward strand.
GGCGGTCGAGGCGGAGGACCGCGAGGCCGGACTCTGTCAGGGTGCCGAGGTCTCCTCCGGAGCCCTTGACCCAGAGCAGCTCGACGGGCTCTCCGGTGACGGGATCGGTCTCGACACCCTTCGCGGAGGTGTTGCCTCCCGCGTAGTTCGTGTTCTCCGGATCGGCGCCGAGGCGGTTGGAGCGGGCGATGAGCTCCGCGGCGGTCGAGGACGAGGCCATGACTTCTCCGTCTGATTGAACGAACTTGTTAAGTGTTACAGAAGCTAACAGGGTGCGAGGGTGCGGTCAATGACGGGATCGCGAACAGCGGTCGACGGCTCTCGACACGAGAGTTGGCCGCCTCCGATCCTTCCGGTGATGATCGATTGTGATCGAAACGAGGTCGGACATCGGGTGCGCTCCCGCCCGACAGCCCTTCGGATTCCGCGGATCCATTGCCTCCGCGCCGCCCCCTCGGTAGGTTCGCTGTGGATCACTTCGCGACATCGCTGTCGCTACGTGCGCACTACACGCCAGAAGTGATCAGAACCATTCTCCTACTCAAAGACGAGGCCCCGAGATGTCGATCCTCCCCCGCCCGGACCGTTCACCCGGCCGCGACGCCCGCGCGTCGCGCCGACACCGAGGGGGTGGACGTCGACTGCTCGCGCTCGGAGCGCTCGGCGCGCTCCTCGGCACCGCCGTCGTCCCCGCTCCGTCGGCCGAGGCGGCTCCCACCGTCCAGGCCGTCTCGGTCACCGGTGCCGACGTCGCGGCCGCCGCTCAGAGCCGCAACGCCCTGACCTTCAAGGGCTTCGGGATTCTCTCGGCGAACTCGACCAGCGCGCTGCTGCTGGACTACAAGTCGCAGCAGCCCGAGAAGTACTGGGAGCTGCTCGAGACGCTGTTCGGCGGAGCGCATCCGATCATGACCACGGTCAAGATCGAGATGGGCAACGACCGCAACACCTCGACCGGGCCCAACCCCTCCACGATGCGCTCGCGCGACGAGTACCCGAACGTGCTCCGCGAGCCCGGCTTCCAGCTCGCCGCCGACGCGCAGAAGGTCGCGGAGGGCGACGTTCACGTCAGCCTGCTCCGCTGGAGCCGCCCCACGTGGGTGACGAGCGACGCGGACCAGTACGTCTGGTTCAAGAACTCGGTCCTCGCCGCGTACCGCGAGTACGGGGTCATGGTCGATTCGATCAACCCGGACACGAACGAGACCACGAACCCCAACCTGAACCTCTACAAGACGTTCTCGGGCTGGCTGCGAGGCGACACCACGGGCTACGTGAGCGCCAGCGCCGGCGACCCGAACAGCGGATTCGCCTCCGAGACCGAGAAGGACCTCTACCGCGCGATCAGGACCGTCGCGGCCGACACCGTCGGCACCCCGCCGACCTCGTTCGGCGACGCGCTCAACTCCACGACCGACTCCTCCCTCCGCGACGCGGTCGACGTCGTCGGGTTCCACTACTCCACCGCCGACGACGCCAACGGGAACCTGAAGAAGTTCGCGCAGACGTACGACAAGGAGATCTGGAACTCGGAGGGCCAGGCCACGTTCTCGAACTCGGCCGACCGCCCCAACAACACCAACGCCGACGGCCAGGGCGGCACCGGCACCGGCATGGGCGGGGGGAACGGCCCGCTCGAGATGAGCAACTGGGTCACCTCGGGCTTCGCCAAGTCGCTGCGGACGCTCAACATCTTCCAGCCCGCCATCGGCTCGTTCTACGACGGCTTCCAGTACTCCTCGAAGGAGCTCGTCAGCGCCCGCGACCCGTGGTCGGGCTGGCTCTACTACGACGGCGGACTCGCGGCCGTCGAGCAGTACACGCAGTTCGCCGAGCTCGGCTGGGAGAACGAGGACAACACCGCCGGCATCTGGCGCGGGATCCCGCAGGCCTCCGGCAGCGCCCTCGGCGGTGGCAACCCGCCCAGCGGCGCCTCGACCGGAGCATCCTCGTACACGACGCTCGCCGCTCCCGACGCGTCGGACTTCTCGACCGTGATGGTCAACGACAGCCCGTTCCCGAAGACCTACTCGATCACCGCGAGCGGTCTTCAGCTCGGGACCGACGCGACGATGGAGGTCTGGGAGACCCGCGCGGCGGACGCCGGCGAGGCCTACGACGCCAACTACGTCGTCCCCGTGCAGGAGCTCGCGGCCGACGCGGGCGGCACCTACACGGTGACCGTGAAGCCGTGGTCGACCGCGACCGCGACGACGCTCGACCACGCCGCGGCGGCGGTTGACGGGTCGCTGACCGCGCGCGACGGCTACGGATCGCAGCTCCCGACCGCGCCGGAGTACACCGCTCCCGGCGGCGGCCGCGACGTCCTCGACACCGACGCGACCGGAGCCGTGAACGGCGTCACCACCGACGCGACCCTCTACGCCGACGACTTCGACTACTCCGGAGCGCCCGCGATCCAGGACTACGACCCCGCCACCGGTGCGCTGTCGCCGTCCGACGAGAGCTTCCTCGGCAGCCGCGGCGCGAAGACGAAGCCCGCGGGCACGCCGGCCGTGCAGCCCGAGGACGACGGAGCGATCCCGCGCTACACGAACGACACCAACGGCGCGTTCGAGTCGGTGGCCACCGGCGACCCGGCTCGCGACCGCGTGCTGCGCCAGCAGATCGGCACCGGCATGAACGGCAGCGCCTGGAACCAGGGCGACCCCAAGACCACCATCGGCGACTACCGCTGGGCGAACTACCGCGCCTCCGTCGACGTGCTGTTCGAGGCCGGAGGGACGCCTTACGCGACCCTCGGCGCCCGCGAGCAGGGCGGCACGGCCAACGGCTCGAACGTCTCGGCGGCCGAGCTGAAGGTCGACGCGACCGGCACCTGGAGCCTGCTGCGCTACGGCACCGCCGTCGCCTCGGGCAGGGCCTCCGACACTCCGGCCACGGCCTTCAAGTCGGGCACCGGTGTCTGGAACACCCTCGCCGTCCAGGTGGCCGGCAGCGTGTACACCGCGTACCTCAACGGCGTGCAGATCACGTCGTACACGGATGCGGCACCGCAGGCGGCCGGACGCGTGCAGCTCGGCTCCGCGTTCACCTTCACGCAGTTCGACGACCTGCGGATCGAGCGCGTCCCCGGATTCACGCCGTACTACACGACCGTGATCGACGGCATGCACCAGACCAGCTGGGCCGACGTCTCGACCCCGGTGCTGCGCTTCGACTCGAAGTGGACCCACGTGAACGGCCAGGGCATGTTCGAGTGGCAGCGCACCGCGTCCAAGAGCACGGGCCGGGGAGCGTCGCTGACCTACACCTTCACGGGAACGGGCATCGACGTGCTCGGCTCCAACGACGGCTCGGCCCGACTGGACGCGATCGTCGACGGCGTGCAGGTGGTCGCGAACGCGCCGACCTGGGCGGCCGGCAGCGAGCGCACGACCTTCACCCTCCGCGGCCTGCCCGCGGGGGAGCACACGGTGACCCTCCGCACGGCGAACGACGCGGTGCTGAACGTCGACGCCGTCGGCATCGTGCCGGCCGGCACCGACTCCGCTGCCGTCGACACCGCCGCACTGCGGGCGGCGCTCGCCACCGCCGACGGTTTCGTGCAGTCGGAGTGGACCCCGCAGACGTGGGCGCCGTTCGCGAGCATCCGCGAGACGGCCCGCGCGGCCGTCGCCGGACCCGCCGTCGTCGGCCTCGACGCGGAGGGAGCGGCCGCGCAGGTCACCCGTCTCGCCGACTCCGCCGCCCGGCTCGTTCCGGAGGGGGTCAGCAGCGACGTCCGCGACCTCGGTCTCGCGTCCCGCACCAAGGCCGAGGGGCTGCCGGCGACGCTGGTCGTCGACGGAGCCGAGCGGGCGATCACCTGGGACGCGAGCGCCGCGCAGGCGCTCGCCACCGCGGCCGAGCTCGGAACGGCCACCGTCACCGGACGCACCACCGAGAAGGTCGCCTCGACCGGCGTCTACCAGCGCGTCACCCTGGCGCTGCTCGTCACTCCGGCCGACCTGCGCTACTTCATCGACTCCGGCGCCACCGGCACGGGCACCCCCTCCGCGTACTCCGCGGTGAAGGCGGCCCAGCCGGGCGTCCTGAACGGCGCGGCCGACCAGAAGTGGGACGGCACGACCGCCGGCAGCACCTGGGGCTACTCGACGACCTCCACCGGAGCCGTCGCCGGGGGCACCGCCGCCGACTGGGGCTCGTCCTACATCCCGGCCGACTTCAACCGGCCGGTCGTCTACCACCTGACCCTGCCCGCGGGCACGTACGAGGTCACGACGGTCCAGGCTCCCCGGCCCGGGCTCACGACGAACCTCGCATCGACGGTCACCGCCGGCGGCACCTCCAAGCGGGTCACCGCGGTCTCGACGGGAGCGGCGACGCCGATCTCGCAGCAGGTGACGCTGACGGCCCCCGGAGTGGTGGACGTGGCTCTGGGCACGGACGGCACCTCGGGCTACAACGCGCGCCTCGCCCTGGTGACCGTGCGCAGTGTGCCCCGCGACGTCGGGTTCCAGGGGGCGCTCAGCACCACGGCGGCCCTGCCCGCGACGGTCGTCCTCGACGGTGCGGCGACTCCGGTGACCTGGAGCGCCGACTCCGTCGCCGCGACCCGCACCCCCTACGAGGCGCTGACGGCCCGCGGCACCACCGCGGGCGGCGGCATCGTCGTCGCGAAGTTCGAGATCGTGCCCGACTCGCTCGTGTACTGGATCGACTCCGGCACCGCGGCGACCTCCTCGCCGCAGTACACCGCGGTGAGCGGGTCGGTTCCGAACCTCCGCAACGCCGTGTCGGACCGGGCCTCGACCGCCGCCGACCAGTGGGGATACGTGGCCGACGGGACGCGCGTGAAGGCGGGCACGGACGTGAACGACAAGTACTCGACCGGGCTGTACCAGGACACGACGCTGCAGGTGTACCGACTGCCGCTCGAGGCCGGGACCTACACGCTCACGGGCGGGTTCACGGAGTGGTGGGGGCTGAACCGCACGCTCAACCACACGGTCGTGGTCGGCGGTCAGGAGCTGGCGAAGGGCAACGTGCCGCTCTCGGCCACCACGCCCCGACTCTCCGGAGACCTGACCTTCACGCTCGCGCAGGCGGGCACCGTGGAGTACCGGATCACGAACGAGGGGGCGGGGAGCGAGAAGCCCGTCGTCTCGTGGGTCGCGGTCGCGTCGGTCCCGTCGCCGCTGCCGGACCTGGGCCTAAAGGTCCAGAACCGGTGCGTCGCGGGCAAGGTCGTGCTGACGGTCACGGCGACGAACACGGCCGCCGTGCCGGTGGACGTCGCGATGACCACCGCGTTCGGTGCCAAGTCGTTCACGGCCGTCGCTCCGGGGAAGAGCGCGGTGGCGGCACTGACGACGCGCTCGGCGAGTACCGCGGCGGGCACGGTCGGAGTCGCGGTCTCCGCGACCGTCGACGGTGAGCCCGTCACGAAGCAGCAGTCGATCGACTACCCCGCCTTCCGCTGCTGACCGGACGGCCCTGAGGGGGGCGTCCCGGGACCCGCGCCGTTCGCCGGCGGTGGGCCTCGGGGCGCCCCTTCGGCGGTGGTGGGTCTCGATACGCCCCTGCGGGGCTACTCGACCAGCAGGAGGGGCAGGGGCAGCAGCAGGGCGGGCGGCGCTCCCCTTGCTGATCGAGTAGGCCGCGGAGCGGCCGTATCGAGATCCGCGTTGACCGGGAGGCGGTTCGGCGGTGGTGGGCCTCGATACGCCGCTCCGCGGCTGCTCGACCAGCAGCAGCAGCAGCAGGGCGGGCGGCGCTCCAGCTTGCTGATCGAGTAGGCCGCGGAGCGGCCGTATCGAGATCCGCGTTCACCGGGAGGCGGTTCGGCGGTGGTGGGCCTCGATACGCCGCTCCGCGGCTGCTCGACCAACAGCGGGGGCGGGGCAGCAGCAGCAGCGGGGCGGGCGGCGCTCCCCTTGCTGATCGAGTAGGCCGCGGAGCGGCCGTATCGAGATCCGCGTTCACCGGGAGGCGGGTCGTCGGTGAGGGATACGCCCCTGCGGGGCTGCGCGACCGGCAGGCGCGGGCTGCGCCGGGCGTCAGGGAACCTCGATCGTCCGGGGTTCCCTCGCGGGGGAGGGGCTAGGCGGTGCGGGCGAGGAGGGCGCCCATGAGGTCGAGCTGGGCCGGGTCCTCGAGGGCGGAGCCGACGGCGGCGACGCGGACGCCCGCGTCGAGGTACTCCTGCAGGTTGCGGGCGTCGAGGCCGCCGGTCGCGACGAAGCGCACGCTCGGGAACGGGCCGCGGATGTGCTTGAACCAGCCGGAGCCGAGCCAGGTGGCGGGGAACGCCTTCACCCAGGTGAGCCCGAGCGAGACCGCCTGCTGCACCTCCGACGGCGTGGCCACTCCGGGGAGCAGCGGCAGTCCCTCCGCCTCGGCCGCGGCCACGATCAGCGGGTCGAGCCCCGGCGAGACCAGGTAGCCGGCCCCCGCCGCGAGCGCCACCGGGACCTGCTCGGCGCGCAGGATCGTGCCCGCGCCGACGGTCTTGCCGCGCTCCGCGCCCAGTCGGGCCACCTCGCGCAGGGCGATCTCGTCCTCCGCGGTCTGCAGCGGCACCTCGACGGAGTCGATCCCGAGGTCCCACGCGGTCGTCGCGAGCGCGATCGAGCGCTCCACGCCCATCCCGCGGAGGATCGCCATCAGCGGTGCTCCCGCGAAGACGGTGTCGAACGTCCTGGCCCACTCGGTGGCGGGTGCGGTCGCGGTGGTCATCGTGCGGTCCTCTCGTCGACGGAGTCGCCCGACAGGGCGAGGGTGAGTGCGGCGCGGTCGTGCCCGCTGCGCAGGCGCTCGCCGAGGTCGGCGCCGAGCATCCGGGCCACGAGGTAGCCGCCGGCGAAGGCGTCGCCCGCGCCGACGGCATCGAGCACCTCGACCTCGTGCGACGGCTCGAAGACCGTCTCGGAGCCCGAGAACACGGTCGCTCCGATGTGGCCGTCCTTCACCACGAGCTCCGCGACGCCGGGGAGCAGCGCGCGGACGTCGTCCGCGGTCGGCGTGCCCCAGAGGGTCTCGGCCTCGTCGCGGCCGACGAAGACGACGTCGGCGAGGCGGGCGAGCTCGGCGAGCGCGGGAGCCGCGTCCTCGGCGCTCCACAGGGCCGCGCGGTGGTTCACGTCCACGCTCACGGGGATCCCGAGCTCGCGGGCGCGCAGGGCGGCGCGGCGGAGGAACCGGTCGGCCGGCTCCGAGAGCGCGGCGGTGATGCCCGACAGGTGCAGCAGCGCGACCCCGTCGAACGGCGCCGCGTCGGCGTCCGCCTCGTCGAGGCGGGAGGCCGCCGAGCCGGAGCGGTAGTAGACGACGCCCCGCCCCGGGTCCTTCACGTACAGCCCGGTCGGGTGCTCCGGATCGGCGACCACGGAGGAGACGTCGATGCCGCGCGCGGACAGCTGGCGCAGCACGCGCTCGCCGAGCGCATCCGCTCCGAGACGGCTGTGCCAGCGGGCCGGCACCCCGAGGGCCGCCGCGTGCGCGAGCACGTTCGACTCCGCGCCGCCGGCGTCGACGAGGAACGCGCCCGCCTGCGCCACCGAGCCGTCCGTCGGCACGACCACGGCCATGGTCTCGCCCATGGCCAGCAGCACGCCGCGCGGGACGGCCGCTCCCGACGATCTCACGCCAGGTCGGCGACCGGCGCCGGATCCATGTCGTCGAAGGCCTGGTTCTCGCCGGCCATCGCCCAGACGAACGAGTACGCCGCGGTGCCCACTCCGGAGTGCAGCGACCAGCTCGGCGAGATGATCGCCTGGCGGTCGGCGACCACGAGGTGGCGCGTCTCCTGGCGCTCGCCGAGGAGGTGGATGACGCGGGCCTCCTCGGGCAGGTCGAAGTAGAGGTAGCACTCGGTGCGGCGGTCGTGGGTGTGCGCGGGCATCGTGTTCCACATCGAGCCCTCGTGCAGCGTCGTGACGCCCATGACGATCTGGCAGCTGCGCACGCCGTTCTCGTGGATGTACTGGTTGAGCGTGCGGCGGTTGCTCGTGGCCTGCTCGCCGAGCTCGCGCACGGTGCCCTCGCCGGGCGACACGAGCACCGACGGGTAGGCCGTGTGCGCGGGGGCCGAGAACAGGTAGAACTGCGCGGCTCCGTCGGCGTCCTCGAACGCCACCTTCTCGATCCCGCGGCCCAGGTACAGGCAGGCGCCGCTGACGAGGGTGTAGGTCTCGCCGTCGGCGGTCACGGTGCCGGTCCCGCCGACGTTGATGACGCCCAGCTCGCGGTGCTCGAGGAAGGTCTCGCTGCGGATCTCCTCGTAGCCGGTCAGCTCGAGGCGCTTCCCGGCGGGCATCGCCCCGCCCAGCACGATGCGGTCGTGGTGCGTGTAGACGAGGCGGATCTCGCCCTCGACGAAGATCTCGGGCACGAGGAAGTGCGAGCGGAGGTCCTCGGTGGTCATCCCGGGGATCTGCGAGGGGTTGGTGGCGTAGCGCTGGTCCATGTCGGAGGCTCCTGTGTCGCGGGTGGGAGGGGTCATCGCACGAGCCAGCCGCCGTCGACGGGGAGCACGGTCCCGGTGACGTAGGCCGACGCGTCGGAGGCGAGGAAGACGAAGGCGCCCTGCAGGTCGGCGGGCAGTCCCCACCGTCCGGCGGGGATGCGGGCGAGGATCGCAGCGTCGCGCGCGGCGTCGGCGCGCAGGGCCGCGGTGTTGTCGGTGGCGAGGTAGCCGGGCGCGATCGCGTTCACGGTGACTCCGGAGGCGGCCCACTCGTTGGCGAACGCCTTCGTGAGTCCGGCCACGGCGTGCTTGGAGGCGGTGTACCCGGGCACGGTGATGCCGCCCTGGAACGACAGCATCGACGCGACGCTGATGATCCGTCCGGAGCCCTGCGCGATCATCCGGCGGCCGGCCGCCTGCGTGAGGTGGAACACCGAGTCGAGGTTCACGCGGAGCACCTCGTCCCAGTCGGTGGCGCTGTGCTCGGCGGCCGGGGCGCGCTTGATGGTGCCGGCGTTGTTGACGAGCACGTCGATCCGCCCGAGCCCGTCGACGGCCTCGTCGATCGCCGAGTGCAGCTCGTCGGCGCTCGCCGCGGCGAAGTCGCGGCGGATCAGCACGACGCGGCGGCCGAGCGCCCTGATCGCCTCGGCGGTACCGGAGGCGTCGCCGCGGTCGATCAGGGCGATGTCGGCTCCGGCCTCGGCGAGGGCCAGGGCGGCTCCGCGGCCGATGCCTTTGCTGGTGCCGGTGACGACGGCGACGCGGCCGTCGAGTCGGAAGCTGTCGAGGATCATCGTCCTGCCTTTCGGAAGAGGGTCGTGAGCGAGCCGAGGCCGTCGACGCGCACGGTGACGGAGTCGCCGTCGGCCAGCGGCCGGTGCGCGGCGAGCGCGTCGGGCAGCTTCTGCGGGCTGCCGGTCGAGATCACGTCGCCGGGCTCGAGGGTGAGGCCCTCGCTGAGGTGGTGTACGAGCGCCGCCATCGTGAAGACGAGGTCGGCGGTGCTCTGCGAGACGGTGATCCGCCCCTCCCGCTCGACCTCGACGCGCAGGTCCTGCGGGTCGGGCACGTCGTCGGGAGTGACGAGCCAGGGGCCCAGCGGAGCGAAGCCGTCGGAGCACTTGCCGAGGGTCCACTGGCTCGAGCGGCCCTGCCAGGTGCGCTCCGAGACGTCGTTCATCAACGAGTAGCCGCCGATGTGCGCGGCGGCCTCCTCGAGCGGGATGTCGCGGCCCGCGCGGCCGATCACGAGGGCGATCTCGCCCTCGTAGTCGACGTCGGAGGCGGTGGCAGGCAGGGTCACGGGGTCGCCGGGCGCCGAGAGCGTGTTCGGCGTCTTCACGAAGACGTCGGGAGTCGTCGGGACCGGCCGGTCCTCTCCTCCGCTGGGCACGTGGCCGCGGTAGTTGTAGCCGATGCAGAGGATCTTGCCCGGCACGACCGGCGGCAGCAGGCGCAGGGAGTCGAGTCGCGGGAGGTCGTCGCCGGACGCGGTCCCGGCGCGCTCGCGGGCGTCGGCGAGGAGCGCGTCGTCCGCGAGCAGGCCGCTCACGGGCAGCGCGCCCAGGTCGAGCACGCGGTCGCCGTCGACGACGACGCCGGTGCGGTCGCCGTCGGGCGAGGAGTAGCGGAGGAGTCTCACCAGTAGGGCCGCCAGTCCGGTCGCGAGGCGCGCACGAGCGCCTCCAGGTAGAAGTAGTCGCCCCAGAGGGTGCCCTCGTCGACGCCCACGTCCTTCGGCAGGTCGTAGACGCTGTGCAGCAGGACCGTGTCGGCCGACTCGGGGGTCGCGGGGGCGCAGTGCTCGATCAGGGCGGCGAGCAGCTCGTGCGCCGACCGGCGCCAGTGCTCGGCGCGCTCCTCGTCGCTCTCCACGGAGGCCAGCTCGAAGAGCCCGCAGACCGCGATCGCCGCCGCGGAGCTGTCGCGCGGGGCGTCGCTCCCGTCGGTGTAGACGAGGTCCCAGTAGGGCACGAGGTCGGCCGGGAGGTGCGCGAGGAAGTAGTCGGCGCACGCGCGCGACGCCTCCAGCACGGCCGGGTCGCCCGAGACGCGGTGGTTCATCGCGAAGCCGTAGATCCCCCAGGCCTGTCCGCGGGCCCAGCAGGAGTCGTCGAAGGCGCCCTGCTCGGTGCCGCCGTGCAGCGGCTCCCCGGTCTCGGCGTCCCAGTAGAAGGTGTGGAAGGTCGAGTGGTCCGGGCGGAGGATGTGCGTGCGCAGCGCCTCGACGTGGCGCCGCACGGCCTCGGCCTTGTGAGCATCGCCCGTCTGCTCGGCCGCCCAGGTGAGCAGCGGCATGTTCATGAGGGAGTCGATGATGGTCCGTCCGCGCTGCGCGGGGTCGCGGAGGTCGCCCCAGGCCTGCACGATGCCCGCGTTCTCGAGGAACCGCGTCATCAGCACGTCGGCGGCGGCCAGGGCGGTCGAGCGGCCCAGCGGGTCCTCGAGCAGGCGCCACGGCGCGACGGCCGAGAGCGTGTAGAGGAAGCCGAGGTCGTGGGTGTCGAGGTCCTCGCCCTCGTTCAGGCGCCGGGCGAAGTCCTCGAGGTGGCCGGCGGCCGCGCCGCGGAACACCTCCTCGCCGGTGAGCTCCCACGCGATCCACTGCATGCCGGGCCAGAAGCTGGTGGTCCAGCCGCGGTTGGCTCCCGCCGCGAATCCGGCCGCCGCCGGGCGCAGCTCGTACCGGCCGTCGGTGGTGGTGTCGTCCGGATAGGCGCTGCCGAACCGCTCGATCATGCGGCGCACGACCTCGAGCGCATCGGCCAGGGCCCGCTCCGTCGTCGTCCTCGCGGAGGACGGGTGGGTGGTGGTCATGACGGTCTGTCCTTCGTCGTGGCTCACGCGGCGACCGGCTGGTCGGCGGGGAGGGCGGGCAGGAGGGTGTAGCGCGCGTCGGCCCAGACGAGGTACAGGGCGGGCGCCGCCGAGACGCCGAGGGCGAGGGCCGGCGAGAGGGTGAAGAGGTACGCCTGGAACGCGAGGACCAGCAGCGACACGAGGGTCAGGTGCCAGCGGCGGGTGGCGAGGATCAGCGAGATCCGCAGGGTGCGCGGCAGCGCGGCTCCGGGGGCCTCGATCAGCGCGACCAGCACGACCGGGGCGGTGCCGACGACGAGCAGCACGACGATCAGGAGGAGCGGCACGACGACCACTCCGATCTGCGACGTCGAGAGGAACCGCACGTCGACCAGCGCGATCGCGGCGACCGCGGTGGCCCCCGCCGCGAGGGCCAGGGTGCGACCCCAGCCCTGCCGCCAGGCGGCCCAGAAGGTGCGGACGACGCGGGTCCCGCCCCGGCCGTGCTCGCCGAAGACCGCGAAGGCTCCGCGGACGGCCGGCGCGCACAGCGGCAGGGCCGCCGCGAGCAGCGGCCACGACCGCGCGGGGTCGGTGGTGATCAGCAGCAGCACGAGCGGCAGGCAGCCGATCACGAGCAGCACGTTGGTCGTGAGGATCAGGTGGACGACGCCGAAGAGCGAGGCGTAGAGGCCGTGCGGGATGCGGCGCATGTCAGCCCTTCAATCCGCTGGTCGCGATGCCCTCGACGAAGTACTTCTGACCGAGCAGGAAGACCACGGCGATGGGGATCACCGAGATGACCAGGCCCGCGAACAGCAGCGCGTAGTTGGCGTCGTACAGGGTGCTGACGAAGCTCTGCAGTCCGAGCTGGATCGTCCAGAGGTCGGGGTTGCGGAGGTAGATCAGCGGTCCGAGGTAGTCGTTCCAGGTGGCGACGAAGGTGAGCAGCGTGAGGCTCGCGATCGCGGGGATCGACAGGGGCACCATGATCCGCGCCCAGATGCCGTACTCGCTCAGCCCGTCCAGGCGCGCGGCCTCCGAGAGCTCCTCGGGGATCGTCTCGTAGAACTGCTTCATCAGGAACACGCCGAACGCGCCGAACGCCTGGATGAGGATGATCGCCCAGAGGGTGTTCGACACCTTCAGGTTCGACAGCAGGATGAACTGCGGGATCATGTACGACTGCCACGGCACCGCGATGGTGCCGATGTAGATCAGGAACAGCACGTCGCGACCCGGGAACCGCATCCGCGAGAAGCCGTAGGCCGCGAACGAGCCGGTGAGCACCTGCAGCACGGTCACGACGACCGCCAGGATCAGCGTGTTCCGGATCCACGTGAGCATCCCGGACTGCGCCCAGATGTCGACGTAGTTGTTCCAGACCCAGGTGTCGGGCACCCACTTCACGGGCACCGAGAAGACGTCGTTCGGCGTCTTGAGCGAGCTCATGATCATCCAGAAGAACGGCAGCAGCAGCGCGGCCGCGGCGAGGATCATCACGGCGTAGCCGAGCAGGCGGCCCACGCGCGACAGGGTGGAGCGGCCGGCGGTCTTCCGGCGGGGCGCGAGCGGCTCGTCGACGCGCGGCAGGACGGGAGCGCCCTCGGGGATCAGCAGTCCGGTCATCGGGACTCACTCCTTCTGTTGAGGAAGAACTGCACGAGCGTGACGACGATGCAGAGGAGGAAGAGGACCACCGAGACCGCCGACGCGTAGCCGAACTGGTTCTCCTGGAAGCCCTTCTGGTAGATGAACTGCGAGAGCACGAGGGTGGCCTGGCCGGGCCCGCCCTGGGTCATCACCAGGATCAGATCGAAGATCTTGAACGAGTTGATGGTCAGCATCACGGTGACGAAGAACGTGGTCGGCCGCAGGCACGGGATCGTCACGTTGACGAAGCGCTGCCAGACGGACGCACCGTCGACGCGGGCGGCCTCGTGGAGCTCGCGCGGCACCGTCTGGAGGCCGGCGAGGAACAGGATCATGTAGTAGCCCATGTCGCGCCAGGTGCTGATGATGACGACGGCGGGCATCGCCCACTCCGACGACGTCAGCCACCCGGGCGGGCTCGAGAAGCCGACCGCGCGGAGGATCTCGTTGATCGGTCCGTACTCGGGGCTGAAGAGCAGGTTCCACACGACCGCGATCGCGACGATCGACGTGATGTAGGGGAAGAACGCGGCGGTGCGGAAGAACGCGACGCCGCGGAGCTTGTTGTTGAGCAGCAGCGCGAGCCCGAGCGAGACGATCAGCGTCAGCGGGATGTGCAGCGCGGCGTAGTAGAGCGTGTTGGTCAGCGCGATGCGGAAGCTGCCGTCGCCGAGCAGGCGCTGGAAGTTCGCGAGCCCGACCCAGTTCGCCTGCCCGAACACGTTCCAGTCGGTGAGCGACATGTAGAAGAGCGTGATCACCGGCACGAGCGTGAGCGCCGCGAAGCCGAGGAAGTTCGGGAGGATGAAGGTGTACCCGATGAGGGTGTTCCTCACCGCGTATGCGGAGCGGCGCCGTTTCGGCGGCGGTGTCGACGTGCCGGCGTCGGCGGCGGCGAGGGTCGTCATGAGACCTCCAAGGTCTGGGCGGGGCTGGGGCTGAGGCTGTGCCGGGGTCGAGCGGAGGCGGTGGCCGGCCGGGGTCGGCCGGCCACCGCGGGGAGTCAGTCGGTGCCGACTTCGTTCTTCACGCGGTCGTCCGCCGACTTCACGGCGTCCTCGATGCTCGCGGAGCCCGAGAGGACCGAGGTGTGCAGGTCGAGCAGGATGTTCTGCACGGCCGCGGTCTTGGCCGAGGTGGGGTTCTCCGGCTTGGTGTCGTGCTCGGACCAGGCGGTCTTCGACAGCTCGTCGGTGGGCGCGCCCTCGACGGCGAAGTATGCCTCGGCCACGGCGTCGCTGGTCAGCGCCGGCGTGATGCCGAGCGACGCGACGACCTCCGCGCCCTCCTCGCTCGCGGCGAACTCGAGGAACTCCTTGGCGGCGGCCGCCTTGGAGTCGTCGATGTTCGCGTTGATGCCGAAGCCGGTCGGGTCGCCGAACGTCACCGGGGTGTCGCCCTCGCCGGTCGTCGACTCGTCGAACTGCGGGATCGGCGCGATGCCCCAGTTGAAGGTGTCGGAGTCGCCCGACTTCTGCTGGGCGATCAGCGACGCGACGAACCAGGTGCCCATCGGCATCATCGCGGCGTTCTGCTTGCCGAACTCGGCCTGGTAGGTGAGCTTGTTGGCGACGACGGTGTTGTAGTCGACCTGCGCGCCGGCGTCCTGCAGCGCGAGGACGCGCTCGTAGTACGGCTCGAGGTAGCTGTAGTCGCCGCCGAGGATGTCGACGTCGGGGGTCTGCGCGGCGGCGAAGCCCTGGACGGTCGACTGCCAGCTGTGGCCGTAGGTGCCGTTCGCGGTGCTGCCGGCGGCCGAGAGCGCGGTCTTCAGCGACTCGGCGTTCGACTCGTAGTCGTCCCAGGTCCAGGAGCCGTCGGGGTACGCGACGCCGGCCTGGTCGAACAGGTCCTTGTTGTAGAAGAGGACCCACGAGTCCTGGCGGTAGGGGGTCGCCCACTGCTTGTCGTCGACCTCGTAGGCCTCCGCTCCGCCGATGGAGTCGGGGATCTCGACGTCCGAGACGTCCATCAGCTGGCCGCCCGACTGGTAGGTCACGACGTTCTTCACGTTCTTCTGCGTGATGATGTCGGGCCCGCTGCCGGCCGCGAGGTCCGCGGTCATCAGCGTGTCGTAGTTGGTGGCGTCGTACTCCTTGACCTCGATCGTGACGTCGGGGTCCTTCTCGCTGAACGCGTCGGCCAGCGCCTGGAACTCGGGCGTCGTGCTCAGGCTCCAGCCCGAGAGCGACAGGGTGACGGGACCGTCGGCGGGGGCGGCGGCGTCACCGCCTCCTCCTCCCGAGCAGGCGGTGAGGGACAGGGCGGCGGCGAGGGCCACCCCCGTGACGGCGAATCTTCTCTTCATGCGTGCTGCTCCTTTGCATCGGCGTGCAGGACCCCACCTCGGGTCCGCGGGTACCGGAGCGGCCGTGCGGCGCCTCCGGAGTCTGTGAGGACGTGCTCGGTGACCAGGCCGTCGGGCCAGGTCGCGGACACGTGCAGGTGGTCGCCCTCGCGGGCGACCCGGACGGCGGCGGCGAGCGGCGCGTCCGCACCCGTGAGGGTGATCAGGGCGACGACGAGCTCGCCGGCGACGACGGGGACGCTCAGCACCGGCACCGCGACGCGGGGGCCGAGCGGGGAGGCGCCGTCGCGCTCGACGACGTCGGGGTCGACGTCGCCGCCCGACAGCAGGGTGATCGCGCTGGTCCGGCCGGCCGAGGCCGCCGTGGCTCCGGAGTCGTCCGCCGCGGTCGCCACGTCGTCACCGGCCGTCGCCCAGCCGCCGATCCGCAGGCGCAGATCCTCGGGTCGGACGTCGTCGGCGAGCGATTCGACGCGCACGACCCGCAGCTCCCAGGGGCCGCGCACGAGCGAGTCGACGACGAGGTGCCCGGCGAGGCGGGCGCTGCCGGACAGGCCCTCGCCGTGCCGGTGCGAGGAGGCCGCCGCCCGGATCCAGTGCGCGTCCCACGTCGATCCGGCGCGGCCGACGGAGCCGTCGATCGCGGTCCCCGTGCAGGTCATGCCGGTGCGGGCCGTGCCGGCGCCGGTCGCGTCCACGAGGGCGACGCTCTGCTCGAGCGGCTCGCTCCAGCCGCGCTCGTCGAGCAGCGGCGCCGCGGCCGTCGAGTAGCCCAGGCGGGCGTACAGCGGAGAGTCCGCCGAGACGGTGCCGACCAGCGCCTTGTCGGTGCCGTGGTTGATCACGCGGACGATGCCGTCGTCGCGGGTCCCCGAGACGATCCAGCCGGGGGAGGCGATGCTCAGCAGCTCGTCGGAGCGCTCGATCGGCAGCGGCTCGGCGGGGGCGGACCACACGGGGTGGTCGGCCGGCAGGGCGATGCCGAGCATCCCCTTGACCGCCCAGTACGGCGATCCGGGGCCCGAGTACGACTGGGCGAGCGTGCGCCACTCGTGGTGCCAGCCCATCGTGAGCACGCCCCGCTCGTCCGGAGCTCCGTGGTCGGCGAAGTGCGAGACGACGGCGCTCGCCGCGCGGCGGAGGGCGCCGGGCGAGTGCGAGGGCACCTCGGCCAGCACGCCGACCCAGAACGGGGCCGCGGCGGCGAAGCGGTAGATCAGGCTGCGGCCCTGCAGCAGCGGCGAGCCGTCGCCGCCGGTCAGGGCGAGCGCGTCCGAGAGGTAGCGGTCGAGCTGCGCGGTGTCGTGCGCCCGGCGCCCGGCGGCGAGCTCCGCCGCGCCCTGCATCCGCGACCACAGCACGGGGTACACGTGCAGCGCCCAGCCCACGTAGTGGTCGAACGCGCGCTCCACGCCGTCGGCCATCCAGCCGTCCTCGCACACGAAGGAGTCGTGCCGGGCCAGGTCGGCGGCGATGTCCTCGGCCGACCACGCACCGCCGACCGAGCGGAGGAAGGTCTGGACGACGATCCGGAACCAGACCCAGTTGGTCTGCGGGTAGGTGTCGTCGCCCACGACTGGCTCGAGGTAGGCGATGACGCGCTGCTGCGTGAGGGCGTCGAGGCGGTCCCAGATCCAGGGGCGGGTGAGGTCGAGGACGAGGGCGATCGAGGCGGCCTCGACCTTCGCCTGCGCGTGCTCCTCGAGGCGGACCCAGCGGTCGGCGGCGTCGGGGTCGACGCCGGTCGCGATGCCGCGGGAGTAGAAGTCGATCAGGTGGTCGACGCCGACGCCCCGCTCGCCCGCGATGCGGAACCCGGCGAGGAGGAAGGTGCGGGCGAAGCCCTCGAGCCCGTCGACCGCGCGGCCGTAGCCGCCCTCGGCGCCCGGGAGGAGGATCCGGCCGTGGCCGTCGGACGCGTACTCCATGGCGGAGGAGAGGAGGGAGTCGGCGAAGCCGACCCAGCGGTCCCGCGACCAGTCGCCCTGAGGGTCCACCTCGTTCTCCTTCGAATCGATGCCGGCTCGCCCACCAGCGGGCCGAACAAATCAGAAGCGTACACAGCGAAAAGCGACACAGCAAGACGCCCGGTGCTGTTAAATGATCATTACCGATCGAGTGAGCCCTCTCGTTACCGCCTACGCGACGGGGCTCCTCCGGTTACCGCTACAAATGGACACATCGATCGGAGACCGGACATGAGCGATCAGACGCTGCCACGACCTCTCGCCGCGGAGCGGCGCGCGCACATCCTGACGACCCTCGCCTCGGAGGGAGCGGTGCGGATCTCGCAGCTCACGGAGGCGCTCGGAGTGGCCACCGTGACGCTCCGCCGCGACCTCGTCGACATGGAGCGGGAGGGCCTGCTCAGCCGGGTGCACGGCGGTGCCGTCGCGCTCGCCTCCTCGGCCGAGACCCCGCGCCCGCCCCGCGGCGACAGCGCGGCGCTCGGCTCGATCGCCGTGCTGGTCCCGTCGCTCGCCTACTACTGGCCCGGCGTGCTGCGCGGGATGGAGAAGGCGGGGGAGCGCCTGGGCTACGAGGTGATCCTGCGCGGAGCCTCCTACGAGCTGCAGGACGAGCGCCCCGTCCTCGAGCGCCTCCTGAAGTCAGGGGACGTGCGCGGGCTGATCGTCGCGCCGAACACCGACACGGAGCACTCGGGCGAGGTCATCCGCTGGCTCAGCGACTGCTCGGTGCCGGTGGTGCTGGTCGAGCGCGACGTGACGCTCGAGCCCGAGGGCGATCTGCAGCTCGAGACGGTCACGACCGACCACGCGCTCGGCGCCGTACTCGCCGCGCGCCACCTCGCCGAGCTCGGGCACCGGAAGGTGGGGCTCGTGCTGTCGCGCTCCTCGCCCACCTCGCGCAAGATCACGGCGGGCTGGCTGCGCGCCTGCCAGTCGCTCGGCCTCACCCCCGCCGACCACTTCGAGCAGCTCCTGCCCGACCGCTCGAGCCCCGAGTTCTCGGAGGTCGTGAACGCGACGCTCGAGACCGCGCGGGCGACGGGAGTCACGGCGCTGCTCGTCCACTCCGACCCCGAGGCGATGGCGTTCGTCGACCTCGCGCTCAACCGCGGCATCTCGGTGCCGGGGGATCTCTCGGTCATCGCCTACGACGACGAGGTGGCGCGCCTGTTCACCCCCGCGCTGACCGCGGTGAGCCCGCCCCGCACCGAGGTGGGAGAGGCGGCGGTGCGGCTCCTGGTCGACCGGATCGAGAACCCGCGCCGGTCGATCTACCGGATCCAGCTGAACCCCGAGCTCATCGTCCGCGACTCGACGGCGGCGCCGACCCGCCGCTGACGGCGGCAGTACGGCGGAGGTGGATCTCGATACGGCCGCTCCGCGGCCTACTCGATCAGCAGGGAGGGGCTACTCGGGCGGCTGCCTCGCTTGCTGGTCGAGTAGCCGCGCAGCGGCGTATCGAGACCCGCGTGCACCAGAAGTCCGGCGGAGGTGGATCTCGATACGGCCGCTCCGCGGCCTACTCGATCAGCAAGGGAGGGGCGCCCTCCGGTGGTCGCGCGATCGGCGGCGGTGCGCCCCCCTCTGCTGGTCGAGTAGCCGCGCAGCGGCGTATCGAGACCCGCACCCGCCAGAAGTACGGCGGACGGGGATCTCGGTACGGCCGCTCCGCGGCCTACTCGATCAGCAGGCGGGAGGGGGGAGTCCGCGCGTCGCTCCGGTCAGCGCAGCTCGACCAGCCCGCGGAACGGCTCCAGGCGCGGGTCCGCGGGGTCGAGCTCCGTCACCATCACGCTGATCGCGTCCCAGGCGAGGGCCCGCGCCAGAGCCGTGCGCTCAAGCTTCGTCGAGTCCACGAGCAGCACGGTCTCGCTCGACGACGCGACGAAGACGCGCTTCACCTGCGCCTCCTGCAGCGTCACCTCGCTGGTCCCGTCGATCGACACGGCGGAGGCGGAGGTGAAGAAGCGGTCGTAGTGCAGCTCTGCCGCGCTCGAGCAGGCGAGCGGGCCGACGAAGCTGTCGGTCTCCTCCTCGAGCTCGCCGCCGATCAGAACCACGCGGGCGCGGGTGGCACGGCGGGCCGAGGCGTGGTTCTCGAGCGAGTTCGTGGCGACGAGCAGCTGCGGCGACTCCGGGGCGGCGCCGAGCAGGGTGCCGGCGGTGGAGGAGGCGTCGACCGCGATCGCGCCGCTCGCGGGCACGAGGGCGACGGCCTTCCTCGCGATCTCGCGCTTCGCGGCGGCTCCGGCGGCCAGGCGCTCGGCGAACGGGCGCGGGCGCAGCGCCGGAACCGCTCCTCCGCGGACCCGGCTGAGCCGTCCCTCCGCCTCGAGATCGGCGAGGTCGCGCCGCACGGTCATGGTCGAGACGTCGAGCTCGGCCGCCGCGTCGTCGAGCCGCACGGCACCGTCGCGCTCGAGCAGGCCGATCAGGCGCGCGCGCCGCTCCGCCGAGTCCACCGTGGCCATGCCGCTCCCGTTCCGCGCCGCAGAGACGCCCGCGCGGTCGAGCGTATCCGCAGGTCGGGAGGGACGCTTCCCGCTACGCCCGCCCGCCGCCCGCCCGCTCGCGCACCAGGACGGCGGCCACGAGCCCCGCGCAGACGACGGCGATGACGGCGACGGTGCCGGCCACTCCGATCGCCGGCGCGGCCAGCGGTGCCGCGACGACCAGTGCGACGGCGGGCAGCACGATGACGGCCCGCAGCGGTTCGCGATCGCCGAGCGGACGGTGGACCGCCCACAGCAGGATCAGGTACCCGGCCACGGGCACGGCCACGGCGGCGCCGAGCACGAGCTCGGTCTCTTCGAGGTGCCCGGCGGTGGCCGCGACGGCCGACTCCAGCCCCGCTCCGAGTGCCGCCAGCGCCGCGAAGACGAGGTAGTGCGCGTAGCCCCAGCGGTACGACAGGCCGCGTCGCGCCTCGAGGAGCTCGCCCGAGGGGTGGAGGTACGACAGCCACCACAGCGCGAAGACGAGCACGAGCGCCACCAGCGAGACCAGCGCGAGCGGCGCGCTGAACCCGCGCTCGGCCAGCGACTCCTGCATCCCGGCCACCGCCGCCAGCACGCCCTCGCCGAGCAGGATGATCGTGAAGAGGCCGTACCGCTCCGCGATGTGGTGCGGATGCCAGCTCGGCTCGCCCTTCCGCGCGGCGTACAGCGGGACGCACAGCTCCAGGGCCGCGAGCGCGACGAAGCTCACTATCGCCACCTGCTCCGGCAGCAGGAGCCTCAGGAGCCAGCCGACCTGCACGAGGGTGAACCCGATCGCGCTGCGCAGAGCGGAGCGGCGATGCGCCGGCGAGGACACGGCGACGCGGACCCACTGACTGACCAGCGCCATCCGCATGATCGCGTAGCCGATCGTGATCGCGGTGAAGTCGCCGCTCTCGAACGCCGTCGGCACCCCGGCCGCCAGGACGAGGACGCCC
The DNA here is from genome assembly GCF_920939495.1 of Rathayibacter sp. Leaf248. Taxonomy (NCBI): domain Bacteria; kingdom Bacillati; phylum Actinomycetota; class Actinomycetes; order Micrococcales; family Microbacteriaceae; genus Rathayibacter; species Rathayibacter sp. Leaf248. The sequence goes on from NZ_CAKLAV010000003.1 coordinate 163,817, forward strand.
GCCATCTGCGCGAGCGTCAGCAGCCGGTACGGCACGTCGTCGGTGTCGTAGCCGGAGGCGAACCAGGTGAAGTTCATCCACGCCCACCAGATGGCGAAGAACACCATGCCGAAGGGGAGGATCGTCTCGCCGGCGTGCCCCTCCTCGATCGCGTGGGCGAGCTGCTGCACGATCTGGGCGATCGCGACGACGAACGTCAGGTCGACGAGCAGTTCGAGCGGGCTCGATGCGCGGTGCTGCTCGTCGACGGAGCGCGGGCGCATCCTGACGAGGAGGGGCCGCGGGGCGGCGGTCATGCGGGGGGCCGGCGGCACGGGGAGCACATGCGGTCATCCTCCTCCTCGGCGGCGGCGCCGCGGCGCGGGCCCTCCTCCCTCCGACGCGTCGGACGACGAAGCGCTGACCGAGCAGCAGGGGCGGATCGCGTGCCTCGGCCCCGCGCGTCGAGACGGGCGGAGCCGAGTAGGTCAGCCCGCCCAGGCGACCTCGACGTCGAGGACCCAGGTGACGCCGAAGCGGTCGCGGAGCATGCCGTAGAGCGGCGACCAGCCGGACGGGGCGAGCGGCGCGACGATCTCGGCGCCCTCGGCGAGGGACTCCCAGTAGCCCGTGATCTCGTCGGCGTCGGTGCCGCGGACCGAGACGAACACCGGGTTCGTGCCCGGGTCGTACGCGGTGCCGGAGCGCACGTCGAAGGCCATCACGCGGAAGCCCGCCTCCGAGACGACCTGCCCCCACGAGAGCTGGTCGGCCTCGGCCGGGTCGGTCGTGAGCTGCGCCTGGTCGTTCGTGACGGCGTCGAGCCGGCCCCCGAAGACCGAGCGGTAGAACTCGAGCGCCGCGCGGGCCTCGCCGCGGAAGTTGAGGTGCGTGGTGGTGGTGATGCTCATGGGATTCCCTCCGATCGGCCGGGACGTCCTCCCGGCGGTACCCACTGTGCCGGGGGATGCGGACGGATCCTGTCCTCTTCTCGATCTAGCATCGGGACATGCCCTCTCCCAGTGCGCGGATGCTCCAGCTGCTCTCGCTCCTGCAGCTGCGGCGGGACTGGCCCGGCGCGGTACTGGCGGAGCGGCTCGACACGACGCCGCGAACGGTGCGGCGCGACGTCGACCGGCTGCGGGAGATGGGCTACCGGATCCGCGGGACGAAGGGGCCCGACGGCGGCTACCGGCTCGAGGCGGGGACCGAGCTGCCGCCCCTCCTCCTCGACGACGAGCAGGCGCTGGCGCTCGCCGTGGCGCTGCGCTCGGCCTCGGCGACCGGGACCGGGCTCGAGGAGGCGTCGGCACGGGCCCTCGCGACTCTGCGGCAGGTGCTGCCGACGCGGTTGGCGCAGCGGCTGGACGCGCTGCGGTTCACGACGGCGCCCGTGCCGGGGCCGACGGTCGCGCCCGAGGTGCTCGTCGCAGTGTCGGCGGCCGTGCGGGCGGCGGAGGTGCTCCGGTTCGCGTACTCCGGCGCCGGCTCGGACGGGCGGCGCCGGGTGGAGCCGCACCACCTGGTGGCGCGGCAGGGGCGCTGGTACGTGATCGCGTTCGACCTCGACCGGGAGGACTGGCGGACGTTCCGCGCCGACCGCGTCTCGGATCCCGAGTCGACGCGGCGGCGCTTCGAGCGCCGACCGGTGCCGGGCGGCACTCCGGCGGTGTTCCTCTCGGCGCGGTTCCGCGGCTCGGACGACGGCGCGTGGCCGTGCGTCGGGAGCGCGGTGCTGCGCACTCCGGCCGCCGCGGTGCTGCCGTTCGCCGAGGAGGTCGAGGACCTCGGCGACGGGAGCTGCCGCGTCACGGCCGGATCGTGGTCCTGGGAGGCGCTCGCCGCCTCCTTCGGGCGCTTCGGCGTGGGCGTGGAAGGGGCGCGGCCGGTGGAGTTGGTGGCGGCGTTCGGCGTGCTGGCGGGGCGGTTCGCGTCGGCCGGCGCTGACGTTCCTCCGCTATGACCGCGCGCGTCCGCAAGGAACGACGACGTCCCCCTCCCCGAGAACTCGGGGGAGGGGGACGTCGTCGTTCGGAGCGGTCCGGCTACTCGGTGATGGTGAAGCCCTGCGACTCGCCGTAGGTCGCGAGGTTCTCCTGCCAGGCCTCGAGACCCGCGTTGAGGTCGGTGCCGTTCGAGTAGGCCTGGCCGACCGTGTCCGCGAACACGCTGTTCGCATAGACCTGGAAGGGCAGGTACTCGAAGCCCTCGACCACGTTCTCGGAGGCGTCGACGAGGACCTTGTTGATCTCCTGGCCGCCGAAGTACTCGGGGGTCGCGTTCAGGAACGCGTCGTCGTTGAGCTGGGCGGTGGTGGACGGGAACCCGCCGCCGTCCAGGAACACGCCGATGCTCTCGTCGGAGTTGTTCAGCCAGCGCAGGAACGCCGCGGCGAGGGCCGGGTCGTCGGTCTGCTCGATGACCGACTGCGCGCTGCCGCCGTTCTCAGCGGTGGCGGCCGAGCCGTCGTAGCTCGGCAGCGGGGCGACGCGCCAGTCGCCGGCCCCGTCGGGGACCGAGCCCTCGAGGATCCCGGGCATCCAGGCTCCGGTGATCAGCGTCGCGATCGTGCCGTTGCCCAGCGCCGTGAACCAGTCGTCCGACCAGGTCGGGATCGGCGAGAGCAGGCCGGGCTCGAGCAGCTGGTTCCACGTGTCGGCCCACTTCTTCGAGCCCTCGTCCTGCAGGTCGATCGTGACGTCGGTGCCGTCGGTCGTGAACGGCTGTCCGCCGGCCTGCCAGATCAGCGGGTCGGCGAAGCCGGGGTCGCCGGCGTCGTTGGTGATGAACTTCGACGGGTCGGCGGCGGTGAGCTTCGCCGCCTCGGCGATGTACTCGTCCCAGGTGGTCGGCACGTCGAGGCCGTACTGGTCGAAGATCGCCTGGTTGTAGAGCATCACCATGGGGCCCGAGTCCTGCGGGAGGCCGTAGAGGCCGCCGTTGAGGTTGACGGCGCTCCACGTCGACGCGGTGTAGTCCTCCTCGAGGTCGGCGAGGCCGTAGGGCGTGAGGTCGAGCAGTCCGTCCGACAGGGCGAACTGCTGCATCGCGTAGTACTCGATCTGGGCGACGTCGGGCGCTCCCGAGCCGGCCTTGATCGCGTTCTGCAGCTTGGTGTACTCGTCCGTCGCGGTGCCGGCGTTGACGACCTCGACCTCGACGTTCGGGTACTCCTCCATGAAAGCGGCGGCCTGGTCGGCGCCGGTGGGCGTCCAGGTCCAGTAGGTGAGCTCGCCGCCGCGCTCGAGGGCGGCATCGAGGTCGGCGGCCGACCCGGAGGAGGCGGATCCGGTTCCGGAGTCGGAGCTGCAGGAGACGAGGGACATCGCGGAGATGCCGGCGACGACGAGCCCGGCGAGCACGCGGCTCCGGGTGCCTCGGCGGAGTTCGAACATGGTGGTCCTTTCACTTCTTCGTGGTGGGGAGGGAGTGCTGTGCGGGAGGGGTGGTGCAGGTGCGTGGGGCGGACCGGGGGGTCAGCCCTTGACGCTTCCGGCGCTCAGGCCCGACTGCCAGAAGCGCTGGAGGAACAGGAAGATCACGACGATCGGGACGATCGTGATCAGGGAGCCGGTGATGACGAGGTTGTAGATCGGCTCGGCCGAGACGCCGCTGGCCTGCGAGCTCCACTGGTTCAGGCCCACCGTGAGGGGGTACCAGGTCGGGTCGCTGAGCATGATCAGGGGCAGGAAGTAGTTGTTCCAGGTGGCGACCACCGAGAACAGCGCGACGGTCACGACTCCGGGGGTCAACAGCTTGAGCGAGATGGTGAAGAACGTGCGCATCTCGGTCGCGCCGTCCAGCCGGGCGGCCTCGAGCAGCTCGGTCGGAACGGAGTCGATCGTGTAGACCCAGACCAGGTACAGCCCGAACGGCGTGATCAGCGACGGCAGGATGATCGCCCACGGCGTGTTCGTCAGGCCGAGCTGGCTGAAGAGCAGGAACGTCGGCACGGCGAGCGCGGTGCCCGGCACGGCGACCGCGCCCAGCACGACCGCGAAATAGGCCTTCTTGCCCGGGAACCGGAACTTCGCGAGACCGTAGCCGCCGAGGGTGGCGAGCAGGGTCGCTCCGCCCGCGCCGACGACCACGTAGAGCAGGGTGTTGCCGAGCCAGCGGAGGAAGATGCCGTCGTCGTAGGCGAAGGTCGCGACGATGTTCTCGCCCAGCACGAAGCTGTCGCCGAAGCCGAGTCCGAACGAGCTGAACAGGTCGGCCTGCGTCTTGGACGCGTTGATGACGAGCCAGAGGAGCGGGACGAGCGCGTAGAGGAGGAACGCCAGCATCACCAGCGTCAGCGCGACGGACTTGCGGGGCCGGCTGATCGATCCGGCGCGGCGGACCCGCGGGTTCAGGGTGCGCAGGGTGGTGCTCACTGGTCTTCCTTCCGGCTGCCGCGCAGCTGCACGACGTAGGCGATCGTGGCGGTGATGACGCCCATGACGATGGCGACGGTGGCCGCCGAGTTGAACTGCTGGCCGGCGAACGAGAGGTTGTAGGCGTACATGTTCGGCGTGAAGTAGGACGAGATGACGTTCTCGGCCAGCGGCTTCAGCACGTTGGGCTCGTTGAAGAGCTGGAAGCTGCCGATGATCGAGAAGATCGTCGCGATCACGATCGCGCCGCGAGCGGCGGGCAGCTTGATCGCGGTGATGACCTGGAAGCCGCGCGCGCCGTCGATCTCGGCGGCCTCGTACAGCTCGGCGGGGATCGTCTTCAGCGCCGAGTAGAAGATCAGCATGTTGTAGCCGATGTACTCCCAGGTGACGATGTTGCCGATCGAGGCGAGGATCCACTGGCTCGAGAGCGGTCGCAGGACCTCGGCTCCGAGCAGGTCGTTGATGTTGGCGGTGAGCCCGAAGTTGTTCCCGTAGAGGAAGCCCCAGATGAGGACGGCGACGACGGCCGGCACCGCGTAGGGCAGGAAGATCACCATCCGGAACAGGCCCGACGCGTAGAGCCGCGCGCTGTCGATCGCGAGGGCCGCGATCAGCGAGAGGAGCAGCATGACCGGCACCTGCACGAGCAGCACGAGCACGACCCGGAGGAAGCCGTCCCAGAACTGCGGATCCGAGAGGACCGCGGCGTAGTTGTCGAGGCCGACGAAGCTGTTGCCGCCGATGATCCGGTTCTGGAACAGGCTGAGCCAGAAGGCGTAGGCGAGCGGAGCGAGGAACACGAGGACGAACACGGCGGCGAAGGGGCCGGTGAACTGCCAGCCGCGCCAGTCGCGGCGCGCTCTGGTCGGTCGCGGGGGCGCCGGCGCCCGGCGGTCGTCGTCGGAGCGGAGCCGCTCCATCATGGTGGTCATCGGCCGGTCTCCTCTGCAACGGTGCGGAGCACCCGGACGTCCCAGGGTCCGAGTTCCACGGGGGTGCCGGGAGCGAGCTCCCGGCCGGTGAGCACGTCGACCGCCGCGCGCTCGAGCGTCGCGGCCCGCGGGGTCCATCCCCAGTTGAAGACGAAGACGAAGCGCGAGCCGGAGGCGGTGCCCGAGGACACCGTCACCGCGCGGTGATGCGCGGTGACCACCGGCTCCGCCGCGGTCAGTGCGAAGCGCACGACCTCCCGGGCGAGCTCGGGGTCCGGCACGGTGCCGACCACCGTGATGTCGCCGCGGCCGTACCGCGTCGTCGTCACGGCGGGGAAGTCGCCGAACCGGGGGTGGACGTAGCCCGCCAGCACGGTCGCCCCGGTGGGGAGGAGCCCGTCGATCCACAGCGTCGCCCGGGCGTCGGCCGAGAGCGGCAGGAGGGTCGATCCGGACACGGGGACCGGGGTCGGCACGGTGCTGAACTCCTCGTAGCCCACCTGCGCGGGGCCGGCGAGGCGCGCCGGCGCGGGCTCGATGCGGGCGCGCGCCTCGTCGTCGCCGTAGGCGGTGCGCGGGCCGAGGACGAGGTGGCCGCCGAGCGCCGCGTACTCGCGCAGCAGCTCGAGGTCCTCGTCCGTGCAGACGTACAGCGCCGCCGCCACGATCACGGGGAAGCGCCGGGCGAGTTCGGCGGCGCCCAGGCCGCGCGCCTGCTCGACGTGCAGGATGCGCGCCTGGCCGCCGGCGTCGACGATCCCGCGGTGGAAGGAGTCGACGATCCGCTCGTAGGACTCCTCGTCGGGCCGGCCGTCGCGGCTCAGCGGCGGCATGAACTGCAGCGCGTACCGGCTCGAGGTCGACCAGAGCACAGCGGCGTCCGCATCCGGGACGTAGCCGTCGAGCGCGTCGCCGAGGGCGGCGAGGTCGCGTCCGATCGCCGAGACCTCGGAGTAGACGCGGCCGGGGACGAGGCTGTGCGGGAGGACCCCGCCCCAGTAGGTCTCGGCGCCGAACGGCAGCGTGTGCCAGTGCCAGTACTCGATCATCGCCGCGCCGCGCGCCACGAAGGCGAGGGCCGACTGGCGCAGCTGGCCCGGGTAGGGCGGGAGGTTGTTGTCGGCGGTGTCGATGGCCTGCGCGTTCGTCTCGGTGACGAGGTAGCGCTGCTGGCGGGAGGCGTAGAGCCGGTCGGCCTGGCGCAGCAGGCCCGGGACGCCGGAGGTCGTCCAGTAGTTCGGGTGCTCGTGCTCGACACCGGTCTCGAGGTGGTCCTGCATGCCGTAGTAGGGGTTGCCCGCTCCGATGTCGAGGGCCTCGAACACGGCGCGCTCGTCGACGCCGCGTCGCGGGTACTGGAGGCAGGTGGTCACGAACTGGTCCTCGCGGGAGTACTCGCGGACGAGGCCGGCCTGCCACGCGATGAAGTCGGTGGTCACCGCCGACTGGTACCGGCGCCACGCCAGGTCGTACTGCGGGAAGGTGTTGCCGTCGGGGCGCCAGAGCTCGCTCCAGTCGTCGATCCGGTGCGACCAGTAGGTGAGGCCCCACTCGCGGTTGAGCGTCTCGACGTCGCCGTACTGCTCGCGGAGGCTGCGCACGAACCCGGTGAAGACGCCGTGGTTGTGCAGGAGCTCCAGGCCCGGCTCGTTGTCGACCTGGTAGCCGATGACCGCGGGGTGCGCGGCGTAGCGGCCGATGATGCGGCGGATCACGCGCTCGGAGTGGAAGCGGAACGCGGGGTGCGAGTAGTCGACCTCCTGGCGGGCGCCCCAGGCGATGCGCTCGCCTGTGCGCCGCTCGCCGGCGATCTCGGGGTGCGCGGTCTGCAGCCACGGCGGCACCGCGTAGGTGGGGGTGCCGAGGATCACGCGGATGCCGCGCTCGTGGGCCTCGTCGAGCACCCGCTGCATCCACTCGAGCTCGAAGACGCCGTCGCGCGGCTCCCAGGTCGACCAGACGGATTCGCCCACCCGGATCGCGGTGATGCCCGCCGCGACCATCAGATCGAGGTCCTCGATCAGCCGGTCCGAGACGTGGTACTCGGGGTAGTAGGCGACACCGAGCAGGATCTGCTGCGGCAGTGTCGGCAATGCGGAAGTCATGGCTCTGGGCACTCCATCGTGGTGAACTGTTCTCGATAACAGTTGGCAGAGGCGATTGTGATCGACAACATTGGAAAAAGCAAGACCGCCCCGACGGAGGACCGCATGACGACGACCACCGACCCCGGGACCCCGGGTCCTCCGACGACCGGCACGATCTACGACATCGCCCGCGTGGCAGGGGTCTCGCACGCCTCCGTCAGCCGCTACATGCGCGGCCTCGACATGCGGCCCTCGACGAAGCAGAAGATCGAGGCCGCACTCACGACGATCCGCTACCGGCCCAACCTCAGCGCACGGGCGCTCATCTCGGGGCGGTCGATGCGGATCGGGGCGCTGACGCACGAGGTGAGCCAGGTCGGGCCGAACCGCATCATCCAGGCCGCGACGAGCGCCGCGCGCGACGCCGGCTACCTCCTCGACGTCGTGACCCTGGACATGGCCGATCCCGCGGAGCTGCAGGACGCCCTCCAGCTGCTCACCCGGCACGACCTCGCCGGGCTCCTGGCCTTCGCGTCGACGGACGGCGTGCGGGAGGTGTTCGAGCACACCGACTTCGGCGTCCCCGTCGTCATCGCCGCGGAGGAGGAGGCCGACGGAGCGACGCTCGCCGCGTCCGGTCACGGCGTCGTCGAGCTCGTCGACCACCTCGTCGAGCTGGGGCACGAGGAGTTCGTCCACATCGCCGGCCCTGCAGCCTGGTCGGCCGCCCGCAACCGGCTCCGCGCGGTGGTCGCGGCGCTCGAGCGGCACGGCCTGCCCCCGGCCCGCATCCTGCACGGCGACTGGTCGGCGCGCTCCGGATTCGAGGCGATCGCCGCCCTCGAGCGCCTGCCGACGGCGATCCTGGCCGCGAACGATCAGATGGCGCTGGGCGCGCTGCACGCCCTCGATGCACGCGGCGCGTCGGTCCCCGGCGACGTCAGCGTGACGGGCGTCGACGACACTCCCGAGGCGGCCTACTTCACGCCCGGCCTGACGACGCTCCGGCTCGACTTCGAGGCGCAGGGGAGGGAGGCGCTGCAGGCGCTCCTGGACCGGATCGAGGATCCGGCCGCAGCCGATCGAGCGGGCGCGCCCCGTCCCTCGCTCGTCGTGCGCGCCTCGACCGGTCCGGCCCGCTGACGCGGCGTCAGTGCGGCGCGGGCCCGGAGGAGCGCCGCGGGACGAGCTCGGAGGCGAGCGTCACGTGCGGTGCGGCGTCGACCCCGTCGATCAGCGCGAGCAGCTCGCCGAGCGCCGAGCGGCCCTGACCGGCGAAGTCGACCCGGAGGGTCGTCAGCGGCGGCACGAGGTAGGCCGCCTCCGGGATGTCGTCGACGCCGGTCACGCTGACGTCCTCCGGCACGCGCAGCCCGCGGTCGGTGAGTGCGAGGACCGCTCCGAGGGCCATCTGGTCGTTCGCGGCCACGATCGCCGTCGCGCGGACCTCGTCGAGGCCGCGGACGAGCTCGTAGCCGGAACGAGCCGACCAGTCGCCCTCGAGCACCGCCGTCGAGTGCAGGCCGTGCCGGGTCACGGCGCTCTCATAGGCCTTCCGGCGGTTGCGCGCGGCCGACCAGGTGGGCGGCCCCGCCAGGTGCAGGAACTCGCGGTGGCCGAGATCGGCGAGGTGCGCGACGAGGGCCGGGAAGCCCTGGGTGGTCAGCTGCGACGGCGAGCGGGTGGCGTCGTCGTCCTCCTCGACGGCCAGGTGCGCGGGGACGCGGAAGCGGGACGTGCGGAAGGCGCGGGTCATCTCGTCGGTCGACGCGAGGGCGAGGACGCCAGCGAGTTCGTGCTGGGTGACCAGATCGAGCGCCTCCTCGATCGCGGCGGAGTCGCTCATGTCGAGCGAGACGATGTCGAGGACGTAGCCGGCCTCGCGGGCGGCGGTGCTCGCTCCCTGCAGGATCTTGCTCGGCCCGACCTGGTCGATCTCGTGGGTGAGGGCGCCGATGCGGTGCGAGCGGCGAGCGCGCAGGGAGCGCGCGGTGAGGTTGGGGCGGTAGTCGAGCTCGGCGAGCGCGGCCTCGACCCGCGAGCGGGTGGCGGGGCGGATGCCCTCGAAGCCCTGCAGGAACCGCGTGACCGTCTGGTGCGACACTCCGGCGACGCGGGCCACGTCGTAGATCGTCGCCTGCTTCGCGGGCGCACGCGCGGGAAGTGATTCCTCCGCCATGGACTTCCCCCTTCGAGCACCGGTGCCGGGCCGATGTCGATCCAGTGTGACGCGCAGGCTTGCGCTCCTCGGGTCTGTTGTCGATAACATTGGCGAAAGCCGCGCGAAGTGATCGACAACATCGCGCGGTGAGGGACTCAGAGGCGAGGACCGGGCCGGCAACGACTCGAGCTCCGCCTCGTCCGCCAGCCACGACCGAAGGAACGAGAACGATGAGGTTCACCACGACGTCCCGGCGCTCCGGGATGCTGCTCGGAGCAGTGGCGGTCGCCGCCGCGCTGCTCGCGGGCCCGACGATCACCGCCCAGGCCTACGTGCCGCAGGGCGGAGTCGTCTATCAGCTCGGGAACGAGCCGTGTCTGAAGGGGCGCGGCAACTGCATCGTGTACCCGAAGTCGGTCCAGCTGCCCAGCGGACGCATCGTCGCCGCGTTCGAGAAGGCGACCGTCGTCGACTACCCGGCGCCGGACTCCATCGGCGGCGCGGTCGGCGAGAGGATGCCGATCTACAAGAGCGACGACAACGGCGACACCTGGCAGCCGCTGACCGAGCTCGGCTCGCCGGCCGAACTCTCGAGCGACCCGGCCATGGACAAGTACTCCAGCAACTGGACCAACCCCTACTTCTACGTCATGCCCGAGACCGTCGGGGACATCGCCGCCGGCACGCTCCTGCTGGCTACCGTCGTCTCGGGCGAGGATGAGTTCTACCGCGAGCAGAAGGCCGCGAACCCCGCCTGGGTCCCCGACAACGACGGCGACCGCCGCGACGTGTCCATCGCCCTCTACGCGAGCAGCAACGAGGGCGCCGACTGGCGGTTCGTCAACATCATCGCGGCGGGCGGCTGGCAGGGCGGCAGCGCCGGCGCCGGCGGCCGCAACGTCTCGCAGGCCAACGCGACGCGTCAGCAGGACCCGCTGTGGGAGCCGCACCTTCGCGTGCACCAGGGGAAGCTCCTCGCCTACTACTCGGACGAGAACGACTACCTCGACTACGACCGCACGACGGGCGTTCCGATCGGCACTCCCGACAACGCGACGGGGCGCGACGACCAGAGCCAGATTCTGGCCCACAGGACGTGGGACGGCCGCTCAGCGTCCTGGAGCGCTCCCGTCGTCGACGTCTCCGGCCCGAGCTTCTCGTTCGACGGCCGCCAGCACATCGGATTCGCACGCCCCGGCATGACCACCGTCGCTCCCACGAACGACGGCAAGTGGCTGATGACCTTCGAGTACTTCGGCGGTGGCGACAACGTCCGCTACAAGATCGCGGACGATCCCGAGCGGTTCTTCGCCGACGGCGACCCGGACGGCACGAACATCAGCCAGCTCCCGATCACCCCGGGCTCCAGGCCGCTGTCGACCGGCGGCAGCCCGGTGCTGATGCACCTGCCCGACGGGCGGATCGCCTACAACGCGGCCGGCAGCGGCAACGTCTGGGTGAACGACGGCGCGAGCTTCGGCCGGTGGACCGAGTACCAGACGCCGCTCGGCGGCGGCTACAGCCGCAACCTCCAGTACGACAGTGAGACGGGCCGCGTCCTGATCCTGCAGTCGGCCTGGGGCGGACCGACCGAGCAGCCGGTGATCCGGCACGCCGACGTCGACTTCGGACGCTCGGCGGGCGAGTACTACCAGCTGGTCAACCGTCGCTCCGGACAGGTGCTCGGAACGAACTCGAACACGACCGACGCCGTGATCGGCAACGGCGACCAGCCCGACGTGCGCGCGGAGGCGGCCGACTCCGCCGCGAACCCCGCCACCCAGCTCTGGCATCTCACCGCCAAGCCGGCCGGCGGCACCACGCTGCTGAACAAGTCGGGTGGACGCGCGGCGACGGTCTGGACCGGGAACGCGACCACCGGCCAGCGGATCGGCCAGTGGATCGACGACCGCGCCGAGGGGCAGTGGAACATCGTGCAGGTCGACGGCACTCACGTCCGGCTCCAGTCGCGGCAGAACACGTCGCTCTTCCTCACCGCCGCCTCCGCCGGAGCCCCCGCGACCCTTCAGGCCGCGGTCGCCGACCAGTCGCAGGAGTGGCGGCTCGTGCCCCAGGGGCAGCTCGCCGGCTCCACCCGGCTCGTCAACGCGAACAGCGGTCTCTGCGCCGACGTCCTCGGCGCGAGCCAGAGCGACCGGGGCGCTGTGAACCAGTGGACGTGCAACGGCGGCACCAACCAGCAGTGGCGCGCCGTCCCCCGTGGGACGAACGTGGCACTGGTCAACGCGAACAGCAGCAAGTGCCTCGAGGTCTACGGCTTCAGCACGCAGAACGGCGCCGCCGCCACGCAGTACTCCTGCAACGGAGGGGCCAACCAGCTCTGGACGCGCACCGTCGCCGCAGACGGGACCTCGACCTACCGGAACGTGCACAGCGGCCTCTGCCTCGAGGTCCAGAACCGCTCCACCGTCAGCGGTGCGGCGCTGAACCAGTGGACCTGCAACGGAGGGACGAATCAGCAGTGGCGCCCCTGATGCGGTGAGAGCCGCGCTGCGCCCGACGATCCGCCTCCTCACGGCCCTTCCGTGGAGTCGCGGCGGTGATGCAGCGCAGATCGCGCCCGAGCGGGTCGGGCGCGGGCGGGACGGCCGTCGGCAGGAGCATGCTCCCCGGCGGCCGTCCGTCGTGAGCGGGCTGCTCCCTCGCGCCGACCTAGGCGACGGCGGCGGCGCCGCGCAAGGGCTGGCTCGCCCCGGCGGCGGCTGGTCGAGTGGACCCATGCAGGAAATCACCTACGCGTCCAAGTGCATCGTGACCACGGACGCGGTCGCCGACGCGCTCCTCGAACTGGTCACCGCGATCAACCGCCACGACCACTCCGAGGCCGTCACCGTGCCGGCGTTCACCGACGAGGGCGAGCTCATCGACGCGCGGATGACCCTCGACGCGAGCAGCGAGCTCGTCGCGGTGCCCGTCGAGCTCGACATCGACCAGGATCCGTCGGTGTCCGACGTCCTCGAGGCCGCGGTCGCCGACCTGCGCAAGCGCATCGCGAAGAACCGCCCCGACGACTCCTTCGTCGCGCACCCGATCGCCCTGCCTCTCGCCGACCGCGAGACGATCGACTTCGACGACTTCTGAGTCCGGCTCCTCGCCTGAACGGTGCCCGCGCGACTCCCGCCGTTCACCGCCCGTCCCTAGCCTGACGGCCATGGCGATCACCGGTACCGTGCCTGCCCCCGTTCGACGACATCGGGAGTCGATCCTGCTGGCCGTGCTCTCGGCGACGGTCGGGATGCTGCTGCTGGCGCACGCGGCCGCACAGGGGATCGGCGCGGCGGTCTTCTGGCGGCCCTGCTGGACCGAAGGGTACGAGAGCGCGGCGTGCTCGTTCCTGCAGTACGAGGCGGTGTCGCCGCTGCAGCTCCTGCCGTTCTGGCTGTGGTTCGCGGAGGTGTTGCTCGCCCTCGCCGTGATCGGCGCCTCCGTCGCCGCGGGCAGGCGGCTGGGCACCGCGGGCCTCGCGCTCGTCGCCGTGCTGGCGTCGAGCGCGCTGATCGACCTCGTCTTCACCCCGGCGATCAACGGCGGACACACCTCCGCCGACGAGCCGCCGGGCGCGGGGCTGATCGGCGCCGCCTTCCTCGTGGTCGCGGCGGCGCTGATGTTCCGCGTCGCGACCCCGTACCGCCGCCCCCCGCTGCCGGTCGAGTAGCCCCGCAGGGGCGTATCGAGACCCACCCACTCCCGGACATCGCGGATCTCGAGACGCGCGCTCCGCGCGCTACTCGATCAGCAGAGGGAGGCGCGGCGCCCGCCGCGTACCCGAGGAGGGCCGCCGCAGAACCTCAGCCAGGAGCACCCTTCAGCCACCATCGCGGCTGAGGAGCCCTCTCGACCGAGGTTCCGCACGCCTCCCGCGTCCTCTCCGGGTGGAGGCACCCGCGGCCTCGCTGGTCGAGCAGCCCCGCAAGGGCGTCTCGAGACCCACGTCTCCCAGAAGGCCGACCGCCGGGACCCGTCAGGAGATCCCGTAGCTGAAGTCCAAGTCGTACCCCTGCTGGTCGCCCTCCCAGGAGAACTCGACCGGGGCGTCGGGGTGCTCCTCCAGGCGCACGCTGCTCGAGGGGGTGATCAGCGCGTGCACGAGTCCGCGGTTCAGCGACGGGAATCCGACCCAGCGTCCGACGCTCGAGACGCCGTCCAGCAGCGCCGAGCGCAGCGCGTCCAGGTCGATCTCGGGTGCGAGCGTGTAGTCGAAGCCGTCGAGCGTCAACCGCGTCACAGCCATCCAGGTCCTCCTCCGGTCCGTAGTCACGGTAGGTCGGGGAGGCATCGGCGGCGAGACGGTTGACATCTCCCCACCCGGGCACGGCGGGACGGAGGAGCGCTCTCAGCGACGCGCGGCGTCGAGCAGCTCGCGCGCCTCGGTGCTCTCGGGGAACTGCTGCAGGACCCGCTCGAGGTCGCGTCGCGCCGGCGCTCGCCGCCCGTCCGAGAGGTGCGTGCTGGCGCGCTCGAGCAGGGCCTCGGCGCGCAGCTCGAACGGGCGGGCGGTGGTCACGTTGGGCCGCACCACCTTGTCGAAGGCGTCGAGCGCGCTCTCGATGAGCCCGAGCTCGCGCAGGGCGACTCCGCGGCGGATGAGGGCGGCCGCCGACGCCGCGTCGACGTTCACGATCCGGGAGGTCAGCTGCGCGATGTCCGACCAGCGGCGGCGAGCGGAGTAGAGCGCCGTCAGACTCGACGCGGCGAGCGTGGACGGCGCGAGGGCCTCCACCGCGGCCGCGGCGCCCGCGGGATCCTCCGCCGCGGCGAGCTCCGCGAAGAGCAGCCGCAGCGACTCCGTCTCGAGCGGCACCGTGACGTCGAGCCCCGCGCTGAGGGGGAGGCGGACGGAGAGCGAGATCCCGTAGCGGCTGAGGAACGGGTCCTTGCCCGGGTCGTAGCGGCTGCGCACCAGCCAGCCCGTGAGCCGCAGCGCCCGCTCGTCGTCCGGCCGGTCCAGGGCGTCGCGCGCCAGCTCGATCACTGCGGCCAGTCGGGCCCCCTCGGGCGCTGCAGCGGTCGCAGCGTGCAGCTCGGGAGCAGGGGCGCCGGAGCGGACGAGGCGGATGAGCGCCGCCTCCCACGGCTGCGCGAGAGCGGAGGGACGCACCAGGCCGGGACCGGACGGCATCGAGATCGCAGCCGAGAGCCGCGTGCGGCGGGGTCCGCGGGCCAGCGACAGGTCGCTGACCGGCTGCAGTCGGGCCCGTCCGAGCGCCCGGAGCGGCCCGTCCTGGCGGAATCCGACTGCCACTGCGACCCTCCCGCGCTCGGCGGGGCACCCGACCCCCGGCTGCTCCGAAGTGCCGAGTTTACGCACTCAGGATGGACGTTTCCCCCCGAACGGGGAGTCTTTGTGGTGTCGCGCAACGAAGGACGGTGCGGGAGTCGATTCCCGCCCCGCCGAGAGGAGCGCGCCCCGCCCGTACCGGGCCGCCGCCGACCTCGCTAGCGCTTCTCCGGAAGGCGAGCGGGTCGTCGTCGCCAGGAGAGCACGGCGTGGGCCAGAAGGCCGCCCACGACCGCGCCGAGGGTGTTCGTGATCCCGTCGCTCGTGTCGCACGCACGGCCGATGGCCGGCACCACGGCCTGGACGAGCTCGACGACCGCGGACAGCGCGCTCGCCCCGACGATCGCCGCCACCGGTCGCCGCCAGCGCACTCCTGCGAGGAACGCGACCGGCACGAACAGCAGGATGTTCGCCATCGACTCCACGGCGGTCGGCGTGAGAGTCGGCCACTCGACCGCGCAGGCGACCTCCGGTGCGGTTCGGCCGCTCTCCGGGTAGAGCGTCAGCGCTGCGACGGCGACGAGCGCCGCGGAGAGCAGCGCGGCGGTCGCCCGGGGCCGCGCGACGAGCACGCGGCCCGCGAAGGGTGCGATCACGATCACGCCGACGAGGACGGCGAACGCGAGCCACGGCACGGTGACGAGCAGGGTCGAGAGCATCGGTCGAGACTACCGGCGCGCCGACGCGGCGCCGTCGGGCCGTGTGCTGAGCCGTGAGGGACTCAGCTCTCGGGGAGGAGCCCGTCCACGAGCCGGTCGATCGTGGTCGACGGCGCGGTCGCCGGATCGACCGCAACGGTCAGCTGATCGAGGATCAGGCCGGTGATCGTGTAGTGGAACAGGACCACGTGCTCGCGGTCGCCGAGAAGCTTTGGCTGGAGGTGGAAGGCGACGTCGGCGTCGAGCCCTGACCAGGCCCATCGCGCGAGGGCGTCGTGCACCACAGATCTGCGGGTGGCTTCCAGGCGCAGCTCGAACAGATCGATCGCAGCATCCCGGTCGGACGTCGATCGGCCGACGAGGGCGTTCCCTGCAGGAGGCGAAGGCGGCCCTGCCCGATCCGGTGACGCCGGGCTCCTCGGAGTCGGACGGTGCCAGACGAGCGCCGATGCGCTCCAGGATCGCGGCGATGATCGCTGCGCGATCCGGGAAGTAGCGCACGCGACGCTCGCGGTCCGGCCGAGGTACCGGACGGGCACGCCGATCGCGGCCGCCGCGGCGAGTGCACCCGTGATGACGCCGAACCGTGCGAGCAGCGCGTCGCCGACGAGCGGCGGGGCCCTCGGCCTCGGCCCGGCGCGTCGGTTCAGGCCGCGGAGCAGACCACCCAGGCTCGAGCGACCTGGAACGCCGTACTCGCCAGCACGAAGGCGAGGAACGCCGCCGGCGGGACGGTCCAGGAGAGCAGGACGCCCTTCCGCCGGACGAGCATCAGGACGGCGCTGAGCATCAGTGCGTACGCAGGCGTCCCGGCTGCTGCGACGTTGACGCCGAACTGCCCCCACGCCTCTGCAGCAGACGGAGGATCGATCGAATCCTCGTGTCCCCACTGCCAGACCGCAGTGCCCAAGAACGCGGCGAAGGTGCAGAGTGCCGCGCTCACGACGCCGACCGCGAGGAGCGTCCCCGCGAGGACTCCCGAGCCGGCCCGGTTCAGTCGGGAGGCGACGAGCACCCCGGCTGCCATCACGAGCACAGCCCCGGCGTACCAGTAGGTGTCGACCGGGACCTCGACGGGCCGCGCGCACATCCCGAGAACGTTCGTCAGCGGCTGGAAGCCGGCCAGGGCTTGCACGACGAGCGCACTGACGACCACGAGGACGAGCAGGGCCGGGAGGAGCGCACGCAGCAGGCACGGAAGGAGCCGCGCTGATCGGCCCGACCTCATCGCCGGCACCGGACGAGCGAGCGCGACGTTCCTCTCCCGCGCAGCCCGCGCTCCTCGGAGAGAGAAGCGCTCACCAGACGGGTTCGTGCTGCTCGGGGAGCGACGTCGACACAGGATTCTGCCTGATCACGCCGTTCACGTCTCCGACCGTCGTCGCCGTCGCAGCGTCGAGGTTCAGGGTGTCGCCCTCGAACAGCTCGGCCGAGCTTCCGCGTCGAGGCTCGTTGATCCTGTCCAGGTACGAGACCTCGAGGCAGAACCGGTCCGCGATGTACTCCGGGATGTCGCCGGAACCGACGACGTAGGCGACCGGTACTCCGTCCGGTCCCAGGATCGGCTCCCCGGTCGCGTATTCGCGGGATCCCCGGTCGTCCGGTCTCTGCTGCGGTTCGAGGCCGACCGGCGGCCGATCGGCGAACTCGGCGGGCAGGCAGCCGCTCAGTGTCGGCTCCGGTGCATCCGAGGACGCCACCGACGTCGGCGTGCCGCCGGCAGTCGGTGCCTCGGCTCCGCTCCGCGTCGGCTCGACGGTCGCGGTGGCGACGGCGGTCGGGGCGACCCGATCAGGGATCGGTGGCGCCTCCGCGCACCCTGCGAGAAGAAGCACCGCTGTAGTGGCGCCGACGGAGAGACATCGGCCTCTCGTGAAGATGATCCGCCCCATCACCCGATTGTGCCCGAGCCGCAGCCGCAGCCGTCCTCACCGCACGAGCGACAGGGCCAACACCCCGATGAACGGAACCATCACCAGCAAGCAGATCGAGCCGTAGTGCCAGAACCCGGTGAGGGAGTCCCTCCCCCCGACGAGACGGCTGAGCGCTCCTGTGACCAGCGGCGGGAGCAGGAACAGGAGCAGCCGCGGCGCCGTCGTCGTCGCGTCGGGTGCCCTCCAGTCAGGGTGGTCGTCGCGATCCAGCGGTGGGAGCTGCAGGAGGAGGAACGCGAGCGTGAGCAGAGCAGCCGGGCCGACGGCCAGGCAGGTGAGGGCGACGGCGACGGCGCGCGCGCCCGGTTCATGCGAGGGCCCCTCGTGCGTCGGTTCGGAGGGCCGCACGTCGTGCTCGTCTGCTGATCGCCTCGCCGCAGTGCTTATCGCGTGAAGCGAGTCACTCCGGCCCGATGATCGCGGAAGCGATCAGGGCCATCGCGAGGATCGTCGTGCTGCTCCGTTGTGGCGGGGCGGCGTCGGATCGCTGCGTGGCAGACACTCTCCTCGGGTCGTCCATCAAGAGGAGGTGGACGTCAGCCGGGCCTGAGACGACGGGTCCGGCGAAACTCGCTCGTCACACCGGGCGCAGCGCAGAGCGGACCACGACGACTCCGGCCCCGAACTCCTGATCGAGGTCGGCCTGGATCGAGCCGTCGTCGTAGACGACGATCGCGTGGACGATTCCGTCCCACTCCACCGCGTCCACGTGGTTCGCATCCTCGGACCGGCGTGCGTGGAGGTCCTCGAGCGCCCGCGCGAGGGTCTCGGAGTCGGCCGAGCCGACCGACGAGGCGAACGGATCCTCCTGATCGACTCCGGACTGGTCTCCCACCGCGAACGGCCGAGTGAGGGTGACCGCGGACCCGTCCCATGTGCCGTACAGCGTTCCGTCGAACCAGCGCGTCCCGCCCGTCTCCGGCACCTCGGGAAGAGCGTCCCAGTCCAAGCCGATCAGCGCGACCGTGTCACCGGAGCACTGAGGAGGCGCCGACTCCCTCACCGCGGAGAGGCACAGCAGCGGCACCCCCGAACCCGGACCGGACTCGATCACCGATCCGGAGCCGATCAGCTCCCCGGGAGAAGGCGACCCCGACCCTCCTGAACCGCATCCCGCCACGGCGAGCACGACGACCCCCAGACCTGCCGGACACCACGAACGCCGGCCCATGAGCCCATCCTCTCAGCACGCCTGAACGGCCTGAGGATCGACGTGCGATCACTGATCCTCCGGCGATGCGCTCTGACCGGAGGCGGTAGGCAGCCCTGCGCCCCCTGCCGTTCATCCGCCGACCCGAGAGTGGACAGGTGCAAACGCTCTCCACCAGAATCTCCGCGGGGATCGCGAGCGTCGCCACCATCCTCGCCCTCGTCGCCGGTCTCCTCCTCGACGGTTTCACGCTCGCGTGCAACGAGCCCGTTCCGCGAGGCAGCAGAACGGCACGGATGACGGCGACGACTCCGTGAACGGATTCACGGTGCTGCAGCTCTCCGATGCGGGATCGAGAGTCTCGTAGGCCGACCAGGAGGTCGACCGCGAGGATCAGGTCAGTGACACGGCGACGAAGAGCGAGGTCGCCGCCAGCGCGAGCCCGACGGAGCCCAGGACGATGATCATCCACCGGCGCAGGTCTGCGCCGTCGTGGTGGAACGTGACCCGAAGGCGTTCGAAGATCAGCCGTGACCGGACGATCAGACCGATCCCGACGATCGCCTGCGCAAGACCGATGGCGCAGACCAGCCACACCATCCACGAGGAATCTCGGGTGTCGCTGTCGACGATTCCCTCGTCGAGAACAGTCCGCGTGACTCCGCTGCCGACCGCGAGCACGAGGCCGACGCCGACGATGCCCGTGAAGCGCAGTCTCCCCGGTGTGGATCTCGACGCGGCCTGCTCGCGAATCGACCGCGGCGCCGCGACGGGAAAAGTGCGAAGCGCGGCGGCATTCAGCCGGGCCAGCGCGCCGGGCCAGAGGATCGCGACGACCATCACGGAGAGCATGAGGGGGAGAACCACCATCATCATCACCAGCGCGGCAAGAGGCATGTTCGTCCCGTTCTCCGACTGGTCGATAGAACGTCTGCGTTCGATGGGTGCAAGAGGCGGGCCGGCCCTCGTCGTCAGTGAAGATGTGATCCGCGACAGCGGGTCGGGCGCAGTCCGTCATGAAGGAGAGTACGACCCGAACTGTCCCGCTGTCGATCACGATCGCTCCGGAAGGCGATCAGCGACCGGTTGCCGAGCGGGGCCAGCGCTTTCGTGCGCCGACTCCTCGATCTTGCTGATTCCCGCCGCGCAGGCCCAGTGCCGCTGATCTGAAGCCCCCGGCTGTGCAGAGAGTCGTCGCGGCCCAGACCGGCGACACCCTGTGCCCGAGAAGGACACTCGCGACGGAGACGATTGCGAAGAATGCGCAGGCAGCCGGGCAGACCGCGCTGATCCCCGCAGCCACGCGTCTTCCCGTCGTGGCTAGAAGGAACCGTCGAGCAGCGTAGGCGTCAGGACCGTGACGAGGTGAACGACCTCGAAGGCGGACAGCACGACGGCGAGGATCGCTGATCCGCGGCGCAGACCACCGAGAGCTCGCGCGCGTGAGACAGCGATGATGCCCAGGGCGAGACCGGCGATGCCGAGTGGGGGGAAGAAGATGCCGAGGATCGCGCAGAGCAGCGCGAACTCTGCCGCGACGTTTCCTGCCGGCCGACGACTTCGCACAGGCCCGGTGTGGATGGGCGTTGCGGGAGCCGTCTGTGAGGTCCACGTTCGGCCGTCCCAGTACCGCTGGGTGTTGGTATGTGTCGGGTCCGTGTACCACCCGGGGGCAATGTTGCTCATGGCTGGAGATCCTCAGTTCAGCTCGTCGATCGGGCGCAGCTCGGTACTGGGGCTACCTGAACCAGAAGAGCCAGAAGACGAGGACGGAGACCGGAGCGAAGCCGACAAGGGCCCGTCTGACTCCTACTCCGTCTCGGCGCCGGCCTTTCACGACCCCGATGATCCCGAGGACGAGTGCCACGAGACTGACGAGGGGCACGGGCAGAAGGAGAAGCGGAAGGAATCGCATGATGAGCGCGAACAGTAGCCATCCGAGCGCGCCGGTGATCCCGAGTGCCATCGCGGCTGTGGCGACAGGATTGCGGAGGTTCGACGGCGGCACGGGAGCTGTTCGGGGTGTCCAGGTGGTGCCGTTCCAGTAGCGCTGGATCTTCGGCTGCATCGGGTCTCGGTACCAGCCAGGCTCGGTGTCGGTCATCGCTCGGAGTCTTGCAGAGCTCCGGCCGCGGACCGGCCGCATGTACCTCGGAATGGGGCGTCGAGCGCCCCACCCTGGTCATCCGACGCGTCGAATCTCTCCGCCCGGCGTACCTGGAGTCTCGTGTTGAGGGGCTCAGCTGGTGGATTCGAATAGCGACCGCTCACGGCCGGGGTCAATGTCGGCACGGTCGATGACCCGGCCGCAGGAGGGAAGAGAGCGGTTGGCCCTGTCAGTGTGCGGCCTGGCAGGACCCTCGGCCGGCCGCTCTGCCGTCCTGTCAGACGGGGCCCGGTGGTGGGAATGGGGTCCGTGGCACAGAATGAGCTTCCCTTCGCTGTCCGTGTCCTGACGATCGGGGCGCTGGCCGGGGCGACCCTCGCTGGTGCGCATGCAGTCTTCGTCGGCGTTCTGCAAGCTCGTTCCAACGCTGCGAACGGCGGTGACGGACAGGGCGCCGCGGGCACGGCACTGTTCTTCGCCGTCTACGAGATCCCCGTCGCGATCGCGCTCGGCCTGCTGGTCGCCGGCGCGATTCGGGCGATCATGCGGAGTAGGAGGAGCCGCAAGCTGTCCCGCTGACGGGTCGCTCATCGGAGCACCGTGCAACGGTTCTCCTCGTACCGGCAACCGGCCCGAGTGTATCGAGCACCCAGGGCAGCCGTGTGAACGCGGGCATGACACGGATGATCCTCTTCTACCGGGAACGCCTCCCGCCGCACGGCTGCAGGCCCTTGCCGTCCCGTAGGGGGATCGCTAGCCGCGGCAGCGGTACCGCTCCGCGAAATCGGTCGCAGTGAAGCCCGTTCCGTCGGTCATGGCCTCGATGCTGGGACACATGTCCTGACGCAGCGATGCCGGCTGGGGGACGCAGCCGAACTCCTCATGCGGGTGCTCGGGGATCCGGATCGTGCCCGTCTGGCCGGGGGCAAGGCGGAGATCGGACCAGGAGCACGACCAGTCGAGGTCGGCACCGGTGTCGTTGCTGAGGCTCACGGAGTGGGAAGGGCCGATCAGCAGCAGATCTCCCAACCAGAAGCAGAGACCTGTCACCCCAGCCAAGACGGCGATCGCGAGAGCGACCCGCTTCAGGCGCTGGCCAAGGGGCACCCGCACAGGTGCGCCAGCATGCCAGCCTGTCGAAGCTCCGCGAGCGGATCGATCAGTCACGGTGCCACCCTCCCGCCGACGTGTACAGGAGAAGAGTAGGGGCCCGCTCCGGGCGACTCTTCCCGCGAGCGGAAGTCGCGAAGCCGGCGCTGCCGTCTCGCGGCACACGGCGGCCGGCGTCGGTGTGCTTCTCGCATACTCCGCGCAGCTCGGCAGTGTTGTCGGCCGAAGGATTTCTCGCAGTGCCTACTTGTCGCCGCGCCTCGCCTTACGGCGAACGATGATCACGAACACCGCGACGACGCAGAGGACGACGAATTCTGTGAGTTCCGGCGTTCTCCAGCGGCAGTGCGGCGCCGCTGCGTATCGCGCCTAGTCGAGGAGCTCGGTCCGGATCCGAGCGGCGACGGCCTCTCGGAGGGGACGGACGTTCTCGGCGCTCCAGTCGGTCGGGTCGGGGAACGTCCATTCCAGGAATCGGCCGGTCGGCGTCGCGGGGAGCGCGAGCCCCGGCTTCATCGCGATCACGATGTCGGCGTTCTCGAGGTCTTCGACGGTGACGGCGCGGGGGGTGCGGTCGCTGATGTCGAGGCCGAGCTCGGCGACGGTGGAGGCGATCGCAGGGTTCACCGTGTCCGCGGGCGACAGCCCGGCGGAGGTGGCGGTGTAGCGGTCGCCGGCGAGGACTTCGAGCAGGCCGGCGCCGAGTTGGGAGCGGCCGGCGTTGTGCTGGCAGAGGAAGAGGACGGTGGGCTTCTGAGTCATGCGGGGATGCTGCTTCCGGTGTTCGTGCGGGTCCAGGTCTGGGCGGCGATCTGCACGGCGTCCCAGGGGGAGCCGAGCGGGGGAGTGTAGGAGAGGTCGAGGTCGGAGACCTGCTCGACGGTGAGGCCGGCGAACAGGGCGGTCGCATAGGTGTCGACGCGCTTCGCCGTCTCGGTGCCGAGGCGGCCGACGAGCTGAGCGCCGAGCAGGCGTCCGTCGCGCGTGTCGCCGGTGATGCGGATCGTGATGGGCTGCGCGCCCGGGTAGTAGCGCTTGTGGTCGTCCGCGACCGCGGTCGTCGTCGCCGGAGCGAAGCCGGCGGCGAGGGCCTCGTGCTCACGCAGGCCGGTGCGGGAGGCGACGAGATCGAAGACCTTCACGACCTGAGTGCCCACGGAGCCGGCGAAGCGGGCATCGCCGCCGAGGGCGTTCTCGCCCGCGACGCGGCCCTGCTTGTGCGCGGTCGTGCCCAGCGGCAGGTAGGTGCTGCCGAGCAGGCGGTGGTGGGTCGTCACTCCGTCGCCCGCGGCGAACACGTGCGGGAGGCCGGTGCGCATCGCCTCGTCGACGACGACGGCGCGGCCGGCGCCGAGGGACGCGCCCGCGCGGGCGAGCAGGTCGGTGTTCGGCTTCACGCCGACGACCACGAGCACGACGTCGGCGGTGCGGGTGAGGGGTGTGCCGTCGTGGTCGGCGTGCACGGCGAGGCCGGTGGCGGTCTTCTCGATCGAGGCGACGGTGGTGCGGGTGAGGACTTCGACGCCGTGCTGGTCGAGCTCGGTGTGGACGAGGGCGCCGAGTTCGGGGTCGAGGGTGGAGAGCACCTCCGGGCCGCGCTGCAGCTGGGTGACGCGGAGGCCGCGGACGGTGAGGGCTTCGGCCATCTCGAGGCCGACGTAGCCGGCGCCGACGATGATCGCGGTCTGCGGGTCGCGGCTGTCGAGGTAGCGCTCGAGGGCGAAGGTGTCGCCCATCGAGTGCAGCACGTGCACTCCGTCCTCCGGCCCCAGCTCGTCCACGCCGACGATCCCGGCGGAGGACGCGAGGGCGCCGGTGCCGACGACCAGCTCGTCGTACCCGATCCGGTCGAGCGTCCCGTCCGGGGTGCGGACGGTGAGCTGCTGTCCGGCGACGTCGATGTCGGTCGCGAAGGTGTCCAGGCGCAGGGTCATGCCGGTGGCTTCGAGGTCGGCGTGGGTGCGGTGCGCGAGGGACTGCCAGGGCTGCACCTCGCGGGAGAAGTAGTACGGGATCCCGCAGATGGAGAAGTTCGGGTAGGAGTCGGCGACGACGACGGTCACGTCGACGGACGGGTCGAGCTCGCGGGCGCGCAGCGCGGCGGAGATCCCCGCGTCGCTGCCGCCGATGGCGACGAGATGCATCAGAAGGCCTTTCAGATCAGACATGTGACGAGGTCGAGGCGGCCGGGACCACGAGGCTCCCGGCGGCCCGGGCGGCGCCCGGGAAGAGGAACACGGCGATTCCGACGCCGATCGCGGCGCCGGCGAGCTGCGCGGCGACGAAGGGCAGGACGGAGGTGGGGGCGATGCCGGCGAAGGTGTCGGTGACGACGCGGCCGAGGGTCACGGCGGGGTTCGCGAACGAGGTCGAGGACGTGAACCAGTACGCCGCACCGATGTACGCGCCGACCGCGGCGGCCGCGAGCGGGCCGCGGTTCGTCCGAGCGAGGGAGAGGATCACGAGGACCAGGCCCGCGGTGGCGACGACCTCCCCGAGCAGGTGCCCGGCGGTGACGCGCTCGGTCGTCGCGATCGCGGTCGGGACCTCGAACATCGCGTTCGCGAGGACCGCGCCGCCGATGCCGCCGAGCAGCTGCGCGCCGACGAACACCGCCAGCTCACGGCCAGACAGGCCGGAGCGGTCGCGGCGACCGAGGAGCGCGTCGACGGCGGAGACGAGCGGGTTGAAGTGCGCCCCCGACACAGGGCCGAAGACGAGGATCAGCACCGCGAGTCCCAGAGCGGTCGCGAGGGAGTTCTCCAGCAGTTGCAGGCCGACGTCGTCCGGGGAGAGGGTCTGCGCGGCGATGCCGGAGCCGACGACGATCGCCACGAGCAGGCCCGTGCCGAGGAACTCGGCCACGGCCCGACGAGCGAGCGGAGGAGGGGAGGTGGTGTCCATGTCGTTCGTCATCTTGACCGCTCGCGATCACTCAGTCAAGATTGAGTCAATGAACACCGAGCGAACCGAACTGGAAACGCGTGCCGCTCGGCACGCGGCCCTCAGCGACCCCGCACGCCTGCGGATCACCGACCTGCTCACCCTCGGAGACCTGGCGCCGCGAGAGCTGCAGGACCGGCTCGGGATGCCCTCGAACCTCGTCGCGCACCACCTCGCTGTGCTCGAGCGGGAGGGCATGATCCTCCGACGCCGTTCGGAGGCGGACCGGCGCCGGAGCTACGTGCACCTGATCCCGGGCGCGTTCGATCAGCTCGGGCCGTCGACCACCGCTGCAGCGCGGCGGGTGTTGTTCGTGTGCACCGCGAACTCCGCCCGATCCCGACTCGCTGCGCAGCTCTGGGCGCAGCGCAGCCCCATCCCCGCCGCCTCTGCCGGCACCCACCCGGCCATCGCGGTGGCCGCCGGAGCGATCGCCGCCGCCGAACGTCACGGCCTCCCGCTGCCCATCGGCGCCCCCCAGCAGTTCGCCGACGTCGCCGTCGACACCGACCTCATCGTCACCGTCTGCGACGCCGCCCATGAGGAGCTCGGCTCGGAGGCGCTGCACTGGTCGATCCCCGATCCGGTGCCCGCCGGCACGGACGCCGCGTTCGATGCCGCCTACGACGAGCTCGCCGCGCGCGTCGACGCTCTCGCGGCGAGAGTCACGGCCGCCTGATCAGACGCGGGTGAGCATGCCTGCGAGGGAGTCGAGGGCCCCCGGGACGAGGGAGAAGTACGCCCACGTGCCGCGCTTCTCGCGAGCCAGGATCCCGGCGTCCACGAGGATCTTCAGATGGTGCGACACCGTGGGCTGACTGAGCCCGACCGGCTCGGTGAAGTCGCAGACGCACACCTCGCCCGAGCTGCTCGATGCCACGATCGACACCAGGCGGAGCCTCGCCGGATCCGCCATCGCCTTCAACGCCCGCGCCAGCAGCTCCGCGCCCTCCGCGCTCAGCG
>NZ_CAKLAV010000004.1:0-91891 GCF_920939495.1 Rathayibacter sp. Leaf248
CGCTGAGCGCGGAGGGCGCGGAGCTGCTGGCGCGGGCGTTGAAGGCGATGGCGGATCCGGCGAGGCTCCGCCTGGTGTCGATCGTGGCATCGAGCAGCTCGGGCGAGGTGTGCGTCTGCGACTTCACGGAGCCGGTTGGGCTGAGTCAGCCGACGGTGTCGCACCACTTGAAGATCCTCGTGGACGCCGGGATCCTGGCCCGCGAGAAGCGCGGCACGTGGGCGTACTTCTCCCTCGTCCCCGGCGCGCTCGACTCTCTCGCGGGGATGCTCACCCGCGTCTGATCAGGCGGCTGTGACTCTCGCCGCGAGAGCGTCGACGCGCGCGGCGAGCTCGTCGTAGGCGGCATCGAACGCGGCGTCCGTGCCGGCAGGTACCGGGTCGGGGATCGACCAGTGCAGCGCCTCCGAGCCGAGCTCCTCATGCGCGGCGTCGCAGACAGTGATCACGAGGTCGGTGTCGGCGGCGACGTCCGCGAACTGCTGCGGCGCGCCTTCGGGCAGCGGGAGGCCGTGGCGTTCGGCGGTCGCGATCGCGCCGGCCGCCACCGCGGCGGCCGGGTGGGTGCCGGCGGAGGCGACGGGGATGGGGCTGCGCTGCGCCCAGAGCTGCGCGGCGAGCTGGGACCGGGCGGAGTTCGCGGTGCACACGAACAGCACCCGTCGCGCGGCGGCGGTGGTCGAGGGCCCGAGCTGCTCGAACGCGCCGGGGATCAGGTGGACGTAGCTGCGGCGCCGGTCCGCCTCCGAGCGGCGACGGAGGATCATGCCCTCCCGCTCGAGGACGGCCAGGTGGTGCGCGACGAGGTTCGAGGGCATCCCCAGTCGGTCCTGCAACTCCCGCGGCGCCAGGTCTCCGAGGGTGAGCAGGTCCACGATCCGCAGGCGCGCGGGATCGCTGAGGGCCGCGTGCCGGGCGGCCCGCGCTTCCAATTCGGTTCGCTCGGTGTTCATTGACTCAATCTTGACTGAGTGAACGTGAGCGGTCAAGATGGCCGACGACATGGACACCACCTCCCCTCCTCCGCTCGCTCGTCGGGCCGTGGCCGAGTTCCTCGGCACGGGCCTGCTCGTGGCGATCGTCGTCGGCTCCGGCATCGCCGCGCAGTCGCTTTCGCCGGACGACGTCGGCCTGCAACTGCTGGAGAACTCCCTCGCGACCGGGCTGGGACTGGCGGTGCTGATCCTCACCCTCGGCCCGGTGTCGGGGGCGCACTTCAATCCGCTCGTGTCCGCTGTCGACGCGCTCCTCGGTCGTCGCGCCCGCACCGGCCTGTCGGGCCGTGAACTGGCGGTGTTCGTCGGCGCGCAGCTGCTCGGCGGCGTCGGCGGCGCGGTCCTCGCGAACGCGATGTTCGAGGTCCCGACCGCGATCGCGACGACCGAGCGCGTCACCGCCGGGCACCTGCTCGGGGAGGTCGTCGCCACCGCGGGCCTGGTCCTCGTGATCCTCTCCCTCGCCCGCACGAACCGCGGCCCGCTCGCGGCGGCCGCGGTCGGCGCGTACATCGGTGCCGCGTACTGGTTCACGTCCTCGACCTCGTTCGCGAACCCGGCCGTGACCCTCGGCCGTGTCTTCACCGACACCTTCGCCGGCATCGCCCCCGCCTCCGTCCTGCCGTTCGTCGCGGCGCAGCTCGTCGGTGCCGCGATCGGCGTCGGCATCGCCGTGTTCCTCTTCCCGGGCGCCGCCCGGGCCGCCGGGGACCTCGTGGTCCCGGCCACCTCGACCTCTTCGCACGTCTGATCCGAAAGGCCCATCTGATGCATCTCGTCGCTATCGGCGGCAGCGACGCGGGGATCTCCGCCGCGCTGCGCGCCCGCGAGCTCGACCCGTCCGTCGACGTGACCGTCGTCGTCGCCGACTCCTACCCGAACTTCTCCATCTGCGGGATCCCGTACTACTTCTCCCGTGAGGTGCAGCCGTGGCAGTCGCTCGCGCACCGCACCCACGCCGACCTCGAAGCCACCGGCATGACCCTGCGCCTGGACACCTTCGCGACCGACATCGACGTCGCCGGGCAGCAGCTCACCGTCCGCACCCCCGACGGCACGCTCGACCGGATCGGGTACGACGAGCTGATCGTCGGCACCGGCGCCCTCGCCTCCTCCGCCGGCATCGCCGGAGTGGACGAACTGGGCCCGGAGGACGGCGTGCACGTGCTGCACTCGATGGGCGACACCTTCGCGCTCGAGCGCTACCTCGACAGCCGCGACCCGCAGACCGCGATCATCGTCGGCGCCGGCTACGTGGGCCTGGAGATGGCCGAAGCCCTCACCGTTCGCGGCCTGCACGTCACCCAGCTGCAGCGCGGCCCCGAAGTGCTCTCCACCCTCGACCCCGAACTCGGCGCCCTCGTCCACACCGAACTGACCGAGCGCGGCGTCGAGGTGCTCACCCGCACCACCGTCGCCTCGATCGAGAAGACCGCGACCGGGCTCGCCGTGCACGCCGACCACGACGGGACGCCGCTGACCCGGACCGCCGACGTCGTACTCCTGGTCGTCGGCGTGAAGCCGAACACCGACCTGCTCGCCCGCGCGGGCGCGTCCCTCGGCGCCGGCCGCGCCGTCGTCGTCGACGAGGCGATGCGCACCGGCCTCCCGCACGTGTTCGCCGCGGGCGACGGAGTGACGACCCACCACCGCCTCCTCGGCAGCACCTACCTGCCTCTCGGCACAACAGCCCACAAGCAGGGCCGCGTCGCGGGCGAGAACGCCCTCGGCGGCGACGCCCGCTTCGCCGGCTCCGTCGGCACGCAGGTCGTCAAGGTGTTCGACCTCGTCGCCTCCCGCACCGGCCTGCGCGAGCACGAGGCCCTCGCCGCCGGGTACGCCCCGGCGACGACGACCGCGGTCGCGGACGACCACAAGCGCTACTACCCGGGCGCGCAGCCGATCACGATCCGCATCACCGGCGACACCCGCGACGGACGCCTCCTCGGCGCGCAGCTCGTCGGCCGCCTCGGCACCGAGACCGCCAAGCGCGTCGACACCTACGCGACCGCCCTGTTCGCCGGGCTCACCGTCGAGCAGGTCTCCGACCTCGACCTCTCCTACACACCCCCGCTCGGCTCCCCCTGGGACGCCGTGCAGATCGCCACCCAGACCTGGACCCGCACGAACACTGGAGCTGTGACCCCCGCATGACCGAGAAGCCCACCGTCCTCTTCCTCTGCCAGCACAACGCCGGCCGCTCCCAACTCGGCGCCGGCCTGCTCGAAATCCTCGCCGGCGACCGCTACACCGCCACCTCCGCCGGGCTCTCGCCCGCCGACACGGTGAACCCCGCGATCGCCGCGACCGTCGCGGAGCTCGGCCTCGACATCAGCGACCGCACCCCCCGCGCCGTCACAGTCGAAGACCTCGAGAGCGCGGACATCGTCGTCGCGATGAAGCCCGGCCTCACCCTCCCCGCGACGCCGACCGGCCGGTTCCTGGAGTGGAAGTTCCCTGACCCGACCGACTGGAGCGCCGAGAGCGTCCGCCCCCTCCGCGAGGCCGTCGCCGCTCGGATCCAGGCCGAACTCCTCGACTAGGCACGACACGGAGCGGCGCAAAAACGCCGCCACAGAACGCCGAAACTCACACCCGTACGGGACGATGCGAGCGCTAGTCTCCTCGCCGTGATCATTGATCTAGAGCCCGGCGACGCGCGGTGGGCGGCCGCTCTTCTCGTCCTCCGCGAGCTGCGCCCCCATCTCACTGACGAACTGCTCGAGCTGGTACTGCGAGAAGGCGCGCCCCAAGGTCTCCGCTTCACCGCCCTACTGCAAGACGATCGCTGCGTGGCTGTCGCCGGCTGGCGAGTAGTCGTCAACACGAGCGCCATCAGGAAGCTCTACGTCGATGACCTCTCCACCGCCGCCGCCGAGCGATCCCACGGTCACGGCGCGGCACTCCTAGCCGCCCTAGCGGAGCGAGGCCGGGAACTGGGGTGCAGCGCGATCGAGCTCGACTCCGGCGTGCAACGCTTCGAGGCGCATCGCTTCTACCTACGCGAACGGATGGACATCACCGCCCATCACTTCGCTCGACGGCTCGACCAGTAAGTGCAACGGGCTGCCTCCCCGCACCGTTCAGCAGGGGACCGCCACCGGACGCCGGATGTCAGTGGGTAGTTTCACCGTCCGGACGACGATCCCCATACGGGACGGGCCCGCCCCAGGCGCATCGTAGGCTGCCTTCTCGTGCGGTTCCGTCCACAAGCCATCGCTCGCTTCGGTGCGCTTCTCCCGGCCGGCGCCATCTGCGTGCCAACGTTTCCCCTGTGGAACCCGGGCTTACCTCTCGATGACGCCCTCAGTCACCCGGACGGATCCTGCTCTGTGTGAGCCTGTCGATGACCTGGCTCGGCAGGCAACCGTTGTCGGCGAGGACAGCGCGCACGTGCTTCTTCTGGTCGGCCTCTGACAGCTTGCCGGTCGCAGTCGACAGCAGGTTCGCCCACACAATGCCGACGTCAGCGGCGATCCCGCTGACGACGTCAGGGGTGCTCAGGTAGACGCTCGGCCCTGCGATGCGAGCGTGCTGCGGATCGACAGCCAACCGATCGGAAAGCAGGATGATGGGGCTGCCGGCGGGCGCATGGTCGACGCCGCGGTCCGCGGCAAGCTGATCCATCTGCGTGTTCGCCTGTCGGATGTCCTTCACCGGCAGCAACCCGTCGTCGTGCTCCTCCGACTTCGCCTCCACCGTCATCCACATCGCAGTACCCCACGCCCACGCGGAGTCCGCACGGGCCTGACCCTTCGGCTTCTCCGCGAAGGCTCCGAGGAGCAGCCCAAGACTTGTAAGACCACGCTCGTACTGCGCAGCCTCGTCCTGTGCTAGATCCGCCTGCATCTCCGCGAGCCGCGCTTTGATCGCACCCGTCTTCAGCTTTCCCCGCAGACGCGCCACGATCTCGTTCACAGCCACGACGTCCATCGGCTCCAAGTCCGTCTCCGGCGCACCCGGCAACGGCATCATCTCCCGCAGCCACGTCCCACGGTTTGCGGCCTTCCCCGCATCTCGGATCAGGTCACGAGCCTTCGAGCGCTGCGTCTCATCTTGGGCGCCCAGATGCATCCACACCCCAGCGACGTACAGCAGGAGACCCCGATAGCCACGCGTGGCCTCCGGTCCGACCTGCACGACCGCCTCCTGGAGCTTCTCGCTGGCCGCGACCCACTCGCCTGCGTACGCCAGCTGCCACGCCTCCACCTCCAGCGGTGCGGCCTTGCCGAGAGGCTCAGCAGCGGCCGGCTCGACCTTCTTCACGTCCTCGAGGAACTCGGCGACCTTCTCCTCGCCGTACGTGCGCCAGTCCTTGTCGTGCTCGAGGAACGTCTTCACGTTCTCGATGATGTCGTTCGCGTCGACACCCTTGCTGTTCTCCCACCCGAACAGCACCTCCGCCTGCAACTCTGGTTCCAGAGCAACGATGTTCTCCTGGCGCGCGAAGTACTTCGTGAGATCGGTGCCGCGGATGACGACGACCGCGAAGTCGTTCGGACCCCGAGTGCTCCGACCTGCCCCCTGCACGATCCGCGTCCGGATCCGCTCCGACAGAGCTGAGTTGGCTTCCGCCCGCTCGCTCAGGAACCGCTCCTGTAGCCCGACAGCGTCCGGTTTCCCATCCAGGACAACAATCCGGCACGCATCGTCAGGGAGGTCCATACCGTCGTACCGGTTTGCGAGCCCGAGCACCCCGGTACTCGCCTTCGCGAACGCGAGGAGCCCTTGCTTCTCCAGCTCATCCTTTCCAAGCACGGGGACGTCCCGACCGGCGAGCTCAGCTGCCGCGTCCCTCGCACGGTCTACGGTGTCCTGGCTTAGCACGAGGGCTTTGTCCGTAAGCGCCACTATCCGCTTGGTGAGCGCCAGGCTGTCACCGCCGGCGACGAGGTCGGGGAACACCAACAGGCGTCGACCCGATCTCGGCGCCGTCTTCGACTTCAGCGGCACCCGGACGATCGGCGTGCGCCCGAATGCGCGTTCCAGCTCACCCCCAGACCCCAGAGTCGCGGACAGGTACATTCGCTGCCCGGCCTGCGCGAACACCTTGCTCTCCGACGTCGGCGGGACCATCGGACGGATCTGGATGCCGCTGTACGACAGGTATACAAGGGCCGAGTCGAACCCGGCTCGGATCATCGCGTGGTCGTATTTGTGCGGCCTCCCGAGCTTCGCCAACGTTGCATCGAGAACCTTCAACGCTGCCGGGTCGACGGAGGGGACGATGAGACGCACCGCATGATGAGAGCCAGGATCCGGCGCACCTTCCAGGCGTTGGTACTGAATCCCGGACAGGAACGGCTTCAGTGCGGCCAGCACCGCAAGATACGCGGTCTCATCCTTGGATCGGCGGATGTCGACGCCGTGTTTGTGACCGACGAACTGCTCCGCTGCATGCGCGTCATCGAAGATGAGGAGCCGGGGGATGGGCACGTACGGACGGCTGTTGAAGATGGAGCTGTAGGTGGTGAGACCGATCATCTCGCCCGCCTCGACAGCCATCTCCTCGAGCGGATCCCAGTCGTCATGCTTCCCGATGAGAAGACCGACCGGGACGCCCTCGCGCCTCGCCGTCTTCGCGACCTGCTTCGCGAGCTGCGTTGTCGGCGTCGCGTACAGCACCGGGCCCTCACCTTTCCGGCGCACCCACTCACCGATCAGCAGGCCCGGAATCGTCTTCCCGGTGCCGGTCGGTAACTCGAGAGCGAGGTCCGGGGTCTTCGTGTGCTCCTCGGCGTACGAGCGGATCACATCACCCTGGTGCAGCCACAGTCCGGGCACCGCGTTGCTGGTCCGCGGCATCGTCGGGCTGAGGTACATCTCCTCAGGGGTATCGAACTGCTGAACAGCCTTCTTGGTCTTGCCGACGAACGCCACAGAATGCTCCTCTCACGCCGACAGCTCCGCTGATCGAACCGGGCGCTCAACATAGTCTGGCGCAGGCGCACGTCTCGGCACCGCGTTGGGGGATTGGCGGGAACCGCCGCCCGGCCGGAGTGCGTCGAGCCATGCGTCGATGACATCGAATCCGCCAGTGCCCGATAGACGATCCCCACACGGGACGGTTGCACCCAACCATCGCGGGACCGCCATACTCATGCCATGACCACTCCGACGCGAACCTTGCCGCGGCCAGCAATGAGAAAGTTCCTTTGGTTCGCAGTGGGGGTCGCTGGTCTTGAAGCCGTCATAGCTCTCTTCTTCGGCCTCGCGAACTTGCAGTCATCACCTACCGAGTCAGCAGTCCTCCTCGGTCTCGCCGCGTCCGCGGTGGGAATCCTCATGGAGGTCCTGAGCTTGGCGAACACGCCTCGGACCCGCATGGAGCGAGTGGCAACGTGGAGCGCGATCTTCTTGCTCGCGCTCGGCGTGGCGGTCGTAAGCGGTGGCGTCGTGGAGACCATAGCTCCGGGAGTACTCCCCGGCGCTTCAGTCTTGGTTGCCTTGATTACCGCGATCGTGGCGTTCGCCCCCGCAGTGAAGAAACTCGCTTCTTCCTAGGCTGGGCGCATGTGTGGTCGGTTCGTCGTCAAGGACTCCACGGCGGCTCTGCTGCCGGATCTCGTCTCGACCGACTTTGGGGGTCTGCGCCCGAACTACAACGTGGCGCCGACGAATCTGGTGACCGTCGTGCGTGAGCGCGACGGGGAGCGGTCGGCGCCGGACGTGCACTGGGGGTTCGTGCCGGTGTGGGCGAAGGACTTCAAGAAGCAGCGGCCGCAGCCGATCAACGCGCGGATCGAGACGGTTGCGAGCTCGCCCATGTTCCGGAAGGCGTTCGCGACGTCGCGGGTGCTGATCCCGGCGGCCGGCTACTACGAGTGGACGGTGACGGAGACGGGGAAGCAGCCGCACTTCATCTACGAGCCCGACGCGGCCCTCGCCATGGCGGGGATCGTGTCGGCGTGGCCGGACCCGTCGAAGGCGGAGGACGATCCGGAGAAGTGGCGGCTGTCGACGGCGATCATCACCCGCGACTCGCATGTGGCGCCGGGTGAGGTTCACGACCGGATGCCGGCGTGCATCACGCCGGACGGTTACGACGACTGGCTCGGCGGGCACCTCGACGTCGACGCGCTGATGCAGCTGCTCGACCGGGAGTCGTTCGCGGTCGCGCACGACCTCGAGCACTACGAGGTGTCCCGCGACGTGAACAGCGTCCGCAACAACGGACCACACTTGCTCGACCCGCTCCCTCCCGTCACGGAAGGCTAGGCGGGTGGCCTTCGATCCGTTGACGGGTGCGCCGGCCGCGGCAGGCGGTTATCCGCAGCTTGGGTCCGTGCACAAGAACGGCGATCGCCGGTTCGGTATTGCGGGGGCGCGTTCTCAGGTCCTTGCCGATCGTGGGACGCCGATGCTGTCGAGCCTGTATCACTCGACGGTCACTGAGCATGTCGGGTTGGTGCGGGTCGGAGTCGAGCTGCGGGTGGAGTGGAACGGCACTCACTGGTGGGCGTCGTCGCCGGCCGGTGCAGTCGGCCGGCTCTCCTGGTCGAAGGGCCTGCGGACCGACGCGACCCACGTCCGAGAAGGGCGGAGTCCGTACGACTTCAACTCCGGCACTCTGCTGGTGCAGAGCGTCACGGTCGACCGGGAGGGCGCCGTGGTCGACTGCGGCGGCTATGTCGTCCCGGACGGCCACGATCCGTCCGAGTGGTCGACGTCGACGCCGAACGAGTCAGGGCGAGAGCTGCGCATCACACTGGATGCTGCTGCGCCCGGCGAGGCGGCGGGGGCGGAGCCGCCGGCGCCTCGATCGTTCCTTCGGCGGCTCCTCGGACGCGATCGCTGACGGGAGCGGTCAATCTCGTGGACACGTCCAGCCTGCGGTGGGAGGGTGAGGGCATGTCGAAGCCTCGGACCAAGCTCGCGCGTGCCGCGCTGATCAGTAACGGCATGGTGTGGTTCGGGCTGTCGCTGATGCTCTTCTCCATCGCCGGCGAGCAGACTTACGCGGCCTTCAACGGCACCTGGTTGAACGTGCTCGGGTGGTCGCTGATCGTCCTCGTCGCCGCGGGCCTGGCCGTGGTCGGTGTGATCGAGAACCGGAACATCCGGGCGGGGAAGAAGTACAAGCCGCGTCCTCGTAGCTGACTCCCGCTCGAGCGCGCGGCCGTTCCACGTGCTCGGGTGGGGGGTCGAGGGGGCTCTCCCCCTCGTGGGCCGGCACTGCCGGTCCGCCGCTCCCATCGGCGCCGGGTGCGACGATGGGAGCATGTGGGAACTGGCACACCGGACGCGCGCTGAATCGGCATCGACGGTTGTGCAGAGCAACGCGGCGACGTCGGCCGCGGCGATCGCGGAAGTGCGCGCTGCGATCCCGGAGGATCACGTCATCCTCTATGTGCTCCGGCTCGCGGACGGCTCGGCGTAGGGGTTCAGGCCGTCCCGGCGAGGAGGGCGACGGCCGCTGCGGAGAAGAGGACAACGGCCGCCACGAGAGCGCCGCGGGCTCGGGCGCGCTTGTCGACCGCGACCTCGGACACCTGCGCGGAGTGGAGCTCGGAGTCGCGATAAAGCGGCACGACACCGGCGACGACGAGCGCGGCACCCGTCACGGCCAGCAGCAGAGCGATCCCGTCCCACATGCCGATCAACTTACTCAGCCGCAGGGGCGCCGCTGCGGCGGGGTGCGCGCTGAGTGGTTGTGGTGACGACGGCGGTCGCGCGGGTGAGGTTGGGGCCGATGGCGTCGGCTTCGAGCACGCGGCCGGTGCGCCGGTTCTCACCTTCGCCCCAACTGACGGTGCGCTCGTAGCCGACGACGATCACGGCGTCTCCCTTGTGGAGGGAGGCGAGCACGTGCTCGCCCAGCTCGAACTTCGCTTCCACGAAGTGGGTCGTCGGGGCCTCGTGCGGGGTCCACTCGCCGCCGCGGTATTCGCCGGTGTTCTCGATGACGCGCAGCTTCACGATCTGCACGCGGCCCGCCTGCACGGCTTCGGGGTCGGTGGCGAGGTTGCCGGTGATCGTCCTGGTGCTCATCTGTCGTCTCCTGCTCGTGCGGTTCGTGGGTCCCGTCGACGTCGACGGGCTCTCGGTCGCGGGCTCGGCCGCGGGGGTGTCTGTTGGGTCCTCGGCGGGTAGCTCGATCCCCCAGGATGCGAGCGCTTCGCGCCGGGTTATTTCGACAGGCGGCTCGGACAGCGCTCTGCGCTGTTCGAGCTCGGCGCGGGTGACGTGCTGCCCGGGTATGCGGCGTTCGTCGCCGTAGGCGGCGCGGTAGAGCCGGTCGGCGTCGTTCTCCAGCCGGTCCACCTCGGCCTGCCGGTCCGCGAATCCGGCGAGGTAGCCGGCCCGGAACTCATCGCTCGGGATCTCGCCGCTCATGCGGCGTGCTTGTCGATGAGGTCGGGGCGGAATCCCGACCAGTGGTCCTGATCGCTGGCGACGACGACGGGGGCGGCGGAGTAGCCCAGCTCCTCCATGACGTACTCGAGCGCGGCGGGGTTGGTGGTGAGGTCCACGACGTCGTACTCGATGCCCTTCGCGTCGAGGGCTCGGTAGGTCGCGGTGCACTGCACGCACGACGGCTTCGAGTAGACGGTGAGCATCAGTCGGCCCATCCGTCCGACTCGTCGCCGCGGTGTGGGTCGTGCTCGTCGTTGAGTCGGGTCCAGGCGTGCAGCTCGGCCCACTTCTGGGCGGCGTCGTGGTGTCCTGCCTCGGTGAGGAGGTCGATGATCGGCGTCGCGCGCGCGCAGGTGAGCGTCGGGGCGATCGCTTCCGCGACGGCGGGGTCCGAGAGCGTGGCCGCGAACGTCGCCACGGCTGCCTGATAGGTCGCCACCGCATCGGCGGCCTGCTGCTGCTCGGTCATCGCTGGGCTCCTTCGGGGGTGTGGGCGTCGCCCTCGTCGTCGTCGGTCGCGTGCTGCGCGATCCAGAGGTCTGCGGCTTCGTCCCTTCCAAATGCTCGCAGGAGTCCGGCCAGCGCGTCGACCTCGGTGCAGTTGAGGCGCACGGCCAGGTCGTCGGCGGTGTCCCCGTGGGAGAACACGGAGGCGAACTCGGCCACCGCGTCGAGGAGGGTCGGCTTCTCCGGCGCGGGGCTGGTGGTGATGGTGTCGGACATGGCGTCTCCTCCTCGATGGTGGTGCGGGCTACTGCTGGGTGCGGGTGAGGGTGTCCACGAACATGACGCCCTCGGGGCCGGGGATCGTGGCGGTGTGCGCGAGTGCCCACCCGTTGCGGGCGTGGGCGGCAAGGTCCTCGTCGCGCTCCACGATCTTGCGGAACTGGTGGCGCATCCCCTCCTCGGTGGCGGTCGGGACGAAGGTGCTGACGGTCGTGATCTGCTGCATTTCTCTTCTCCTCCTCATCGTTTTTTTGCCGTGATTCTCAATCAGATTTGTCAAGCCAGCGGGGGTGGTCTGGCTCGCCTGTTCTTCCTTCTCTCCCAGCGTTTTTTTGCCTGGAAGGCACGTAGTGCCGAGCAGGGTCGGAGGCGGGAGCGCAACCCGGAGGGCGGCGGAGGAGAGGTTGTCGGCGCGATGTGAGGGAGCGCAGCGACCGCGTGCCGAGAACCTCGGAGGAGCCGGCCGCGCAGCGGCTTGCGTGGACGCCGCAGGCCCGTACGCTGCCGAAGGCTTCCAGGCAAAAATGCGCGCAGCGCACACCACAGCGCCGACCGAGGTCGGCGTCTGCTTGCTCGCGGAGACTTCCGCCGAGGGGGTTCGATCGGCCAGAGGACGAGCCTCTACTGGGAGGCTGTCTGCTCTTGAGCAGGAGCGCGCCGAGTGGCGTCCGCCTCGTGGCAATACAGCGAAGCCCGATCCCACCTGACGAGGTGGCCCGGATCCTCAGCAGTACGGCCGCGGGTACCGTTCCCTGGCGGTCTGCGTGCTCGTTCGCCTCGGTCTGCGCGGGGATGGAGAGCAGCGCGCTGCCTCGGGCCTTCACGCGAAGGAGCGCGCAACGGATCGTCGCTCTCGCTGAAGCCGCCCGCCGCGCGGATGCTCTCCCAGCGATCTTCTCGCCTCGTTGAACGTCCGCGACTGCTGTGTCGTGTCCTCGGTGGGACCACCTCGGCCCCCGCACTACAGGAGGCATCATGCTCAAGCGAATCGCGACCACTGTGACCACTGCGGCGTTCGCCGCCGTCCTTCTCGCCGGATGCTCGACGGCCGCCGGCTCGGCCGCCTCGTCGGAAGCGCCGGCCGACAGCCCTTCCGCCACCGCCTCCGCCTCCGCTGAGACGGCGGCTCTCACGACGGCGTCCTCGCCGCTGGGCGAGATCATCACGGACGAGGCCGGCTCCACCGTCTACACGTTCACGAAGGACACGCAGAACTCGGGCAGCAGCAGCTGCTACGACGAGTGCGCCACGACCTGGCCGGCCGTGTCGGCGTCCAGCACGACCGCCGCGGATGGGATCACCGGAGAGGTCGGCTCGATCACGCGCACCGACGGGACGACCCAGCTGACCGTCGACGGATGGCCGGTCTACCGGTTCGCGAAGGACACCGCACCGGGCCAGGTCAACGGGCAGGGTGTGAAGGACGCCTGGTACGTCCTCCTCCCTGACGGCACGATGAACAAGGAAGCTGCGGGCATGAGCACCGCCACCCCGGCGTCCTGATGCGACGGCGACCCGTCCCCGCGCAGCGAAGCGCATCGCCCGGACGGGTCGCCGGTTCTCGACAGGCAAGGACCGGAAGGGATGACCCGCAGTGATCGGAGCAACCGAGATGACGGAGTGCGCCGTGGCGCTTCGAGGCGGTGAGCACTGTGCCCCGCCCCGTCGATGAGCTCCTGGCGGCGCTGTACGAGAGTCACGGCCCGGCGTTGCGGCGATTCGTGCAGAACCTCACTCGGAACGCGGCGCTGACGGAGGACGTCGTGCAGGAGACGATGGTCCGGGCCTGGCAGCGCCCGCAGGTCCTCGAACGCGACGCCGACGCCGCGCGCGCGTGGCTGTTCACCGTCGCCCGCAACCTCGTCATCGACGACGCCCGCTCCGCTCGGAGCCGACGCGAAGTGCCGGCGAAGGACGAGGACGGCGGCGGCGCCGTCCCCGATCGCACCGACGCGGTCCTGGACAGCATCCTCGTCGCCGACGCTCTCGCCTCGCTGTCGGTGGAGCATCGTCGGATCGTGGTGGACGCGTACTTCCTCGGACACACCGTCCCCGAGATCGCCCGCCGGCACTCCATCCCCGAGGGAACAGCGAAATCTCGATTGCACTACGGACTGCGCGGACTGCGACTGGCTCTGCAGGAAAGGGGCGTCACCCGATGAACGACCACCACGGAAGCTCTGCGACGGAGGACGAGTACCGCGACTGGGACGCGTCCTACGTCCTCGGCGCTCTCCCCGCGGATCAGCGACTCGAGTACGAGCAGCACCTCAGCGGCTGCGCGGCCTGCCGCGCGGCCGTGGCAGAGCTGGCAGGACTGCCCGGCATCGTCGGTCGGCTCTCCGTCGAGGATGCTCTCGCCATCAGCGCATCGGACGACGGCGAGGACGCGCCGCCCTCCCCGGTGACGCTGCCCGCCATCGCTCACCGTGTCCGGACGCGCCGACGTCGGCGCCGGCTGGTGACGTCCCTCGCCGTCGCGGCCGCCGTCACCGCCTCCGTCTTCGGAGGCGTCGCTCTCGGCACGGGCATCGCGGGCGCTCCCGTGGCGAGCGAGGCGATCCTCGAACCGATGGACCCGATCGCGGCCGATCCCGCTCTCGCTGCGGACATCCAGGTCGAGGGGAAGCCGTGGGGCACCCGGCTGGAGTGGAGCTGCACCTACAGTGGTGATGCGCCCGCCGACGCGGAGTACGAACTCGTGATCACCCGCACAGACGGCAGCACGATCACCGTCGCCACCTGGACGGCGGCCGGGCAGCGCGCCGTCGACCTGGCGGCGTCCACGGGCATCGCCCGGTCGGAGATCACCGGTGTCGACATCAGGGTCCGCGGCACGAACTCCCCCCTCGTCCGCACCGACACCTGAGACACCGCCCACCCGCAGGAGACACCGGCACTGCCCGCGGTGCCGCGGACACCGGACAGGAGCAGACCATGAGCACCGAGACCACGCCGCTGCACATCACCCGCGAGGGCCCGAGAAGCTTCATCGGCCGCAACGCGCGAGGAGCCGAGGTCCGCATCGGCGGGTCGGACGCCGACGGCGTGTTCTCGCCCGGCGAGCTGCTGCACCTCGCCCTCGCCGCCTGCGGCATGCTCTCCTCGGACCACCTCCTCGCCAGCCGGCTCGGAGCCGACTTCGAAGCGACCACCGACATCACCGCGACCAAGCCCGAGGGTGAGGACCGCTACGACTCCATCACCGCCGTGATCCGCGCCGACCTGTCGGCGCTCGATCCCGAGCGGATCGCCTCACTGTCCGAACGCACCCACCGGGCCGTGGATCGCCAGTGCACCGTCGGCCACACGCTCGAGCACGGCGCGGCGTACACCGTCGACGTCGTGGACGACCCGGCCGCTCCCGTCAGCGGTCCGAGGACGGGGACCGTCTGAGATCAGCGCCTCATCGGTCACGACGACCGGTGCCGACCGAGCCGCGGACGTCTGCCTTCAGTGCCGTCAGTCTGCGATTCGCCGACCGGATCCGAGACGATTCGCGAGGCGGAGCGCGTTCACGGAGCGGAGGTGCTGGTCGGCGCGGTGACGTCCGTTGGCCGGTGAGGGGTGCGGTGCCGCGAGTACGGGGACGACACGGGGATCATCGTGCAGGGTCAGATAGCGCATGACCCCGTCGAGCGCCACGGTCCCGTAGGTGACGACGGCGTCGAGCGCGGGCAGCAGCTCCAGCAGCTCACCGAGCGCGAGCCGACCCTGCTCGATGTCCGCGGGGCGGACGCGGCCAGGGATCTCCCACGGGATGAGGTTCCATCGGAGGTAGTGGTCGCGGGAGAGTCCGGACTCGATTCGGGCCGCCCGGAACGCGGCGGCGGTGGGCCCGAGGTTGTCCTCGCTGCAGACGGCAGCGGATCCCGCGGCGATCGTCCGAGGGCCGGGTGACTGCATCAGCACCAGGACGCGACTGGCGGTGCCGCCGGAGCGGGGATCGAAGCCCGGAACGAAGCGTCCGGTCGCGTCCGCGGTACTCCGCCAGGTCTCGGCGAGGGCGTTCAGGGTCCGGATGTCCACGATGGTCCTCGATCCCGGTCAGGCCGGTCGCGGTGGTGCGAGCAGGGTTCCGCGGATCACGGAACCGTGGAACGTGCGGGCGGCGACGATGATCCACGCGGCGACCAGGCCGACGTAGTAGAGCACCGCGAGGCCGGCGACGACCGTGAGACCGGAGTGCAGGGCGAGGCCGTTCAGTCCGGTGACGCAGGTGCCGACGGGGAACGTGAACGACCACCACGTCAGGCTGAACGGCAGGTGCTCCTTCGCGGTGCGGAGGGTGATCGCGAGGGCGATGACGGTCCAGAGCAGTGCGAAGCCGAGCATCGCGAAGCCGTACACCAGAGCCACGACCAGCAGCGCACGCGCCGTGCCGGCGTCCACGACGGTGGGCGCGTTCGAGGCGAGCAGATTCACGGCGGTGATCGACTGTCCGACCGGACCGAGGACGATCCACAGCGTCGGCACCATCCCCGCTGCTCCGACCTTGTGCTGCGCGAGCCGGTTCCAGATCAGGGTGATCACCACCAGCGACGCGACCAGGCTGAGGCCGAAGAAGCCGTAGCAGGACCACAGGAGCGTCTCCCGCGCTTGCCCGGCGGGCGCGTACGGCAGCAGCAGTGCGCCGGTGGAAGCGGACACCATCGGCGGAACGATCGGCATCAGCCAGCCGCCGAACGCCGAATCGGGCTTGTTCTCGTGCCGGGTGAACGCGAGGTAGGGCACCAGGACCGCCGTCACCAGCCCGCCGAGAGTCCCCGCACCCCAGAGCACCCAGTCGATGGTGACAGCGGCCGGCAGGCCGATCCAGTCCTTGCCGAGGAGGAGGGTTCCCGCGCCGACGGTGAGGAACGCCATGGGCGGCGCGCCGTAGAAGTGCGAGAGCACGGGATTCAGGTGGTGCGTCACCGCTGTACCGCGGTAGCGGACCCAGTGCAGCCCGGTCGCGACCGTCAGCGCGACGAGCAGCAGTGCGGCGATCGCCCAGACGACGGTGGCCCCGGTGCGGAGTCCGGGGAACTGGAGGGGCAGGGACGCGGCGGCGACCGCGACGATGCCGGTGCCCATGATCGACGCGAACCAGTTCGGCGTCAGGTTCGACACGATCAGTCCCGGATGCTCCAGCTCCCGGAACAAGCGCCTCGACCGCGGAGGATGCCCGATCGAGGAAGATGCGCGGGCGGGGGAGAGAGTTGTCATGACTCCAGCCTGAGCATCGCCGTCACCAGCCGATAC
This sequence comes from Rathayibacter sp. Leaf248, assembly GCF_920939495.1. Lineage (NCBI taxonomy): Bacteria > Bacillati > Actinomycetota > Actinomycetes > Micrococcales > Microbacteriaceae > Rathayibacter > Rathayibacter sp. Leaf248. The sequence goes on from NZ_CAKLAV010000004.1 coordinate 16,323, forward strand.
AGCGATCGGGTTGGCGGGGCACAATGAGTGCTTGTGGCGACGCGGCGATTGACGGACCGGATCCTGGATCTCGACACGCTGGAGGTGCTCGAGCGCATCGCCGAGGCGGGCTCGCTCTCCCGCGCTGCCGAAGCCCTCGGCGTCACCCAGCAGGCCGTCTCGGCGCGTCTGCGGGTCGCGGAGCGCGCCATCGGGCAGCCGCTCGTGCGCCGCTCTCCGACCGGGTCCCTGATGACCGACGCGGGCCGGCTCGTGCTCGAGCTGGCCGGCCCGGTCCTCGAGGCGTCCCGCCGCCTCGAGGCGGGCGCGGCAGCACTGCGACAGCCGACCGGCTCACTGGTTCTCGCGGCGTCGCAGACCATCGCCGAACTGCTGCTCCCACGCTGGCTCCTCGAATTCCGACAGCGCACACCCGAGGTGAGTGTGCAGCTGATCGCCGGCAATTCAGCCACGGTCACAGAGCTCGTGAGATCCGGTGCCGCGCAACTCGGATTCGTCGAGACACCAGCGTCCACGGCCACGCTCTCCTCTGACGTGGTCACGGAGGACGAACTCGCTGTCGTCGTGGCACCCGACCACCCCTGGGCACGCGCGGCGAGTATCAGCGCCGAGGACTTGGCCGGCACCGCACTGCTGACACGAGAGGAAGGCTCCGGCACCCGGACGACCCTCGAAGCATGGCTCCACGACGCCGGGCTCGCACTCACGACTCCCGCCGCGATCCTTGAAACGACGGCGATCATCCGAGCGAACGCCCGCGCCGGCATCGCGCCCGCAGTCATGAGCATCCTCACCGTCGAAACAGATCTCGCCGCGCGCTCACTGATACGAGTGCCCCTCCGCGGACCAGCACTCGTGCGACCCCTCCGCGCCATCTGGTCCGATCGCATCGGGTCGTCCGCGGCGGCGTTCCTGGAGATCGCGCACGAGATGCGCTGACCGGTGCACGGCTCGTCGCAACGCCGATCACGCCAGCGGCCGTGTCTGCTCGAGCTGGAAGGCGGTTTTCCGCCTTAGCAACCGGAGGGCGCAGTGCAACCAGCTTGTTCAATGGGGGCAGGGATGACGGGTCTGCAGCCCGTGGTCCTCAGATCGTGGATGGTCTCGCTCTAGTGCAACCTGTCGGCTCTTGTGGCCTGGCTTCCTGCGGGCGCGCGGGCCATCCACGATCTCTTGGCGGCGTGGCTCGAGAGAGGCCTGGATGCGTTCTGGAAGCTGGTTTGCCCTCCGCCAAACCCATTGAATGGACTGAGCTGGAGGGCACGACATGTCGACGACGATCATTGGTATCGACCCGCACAAAGAGAGCTGGACAGCGGTAGCTGTCGGCCCTCGCGGTGAACGGATCGGCGCCGTGCGGGCGCCGGTAACGAGCGCCGGCTACCGGCAACTCCGGCGGTTCGCGGCCCGTTTCCCCGAGCCTGTCTGGGCGATTGAGGGCGCCTATGGTCTCGGAGCACCACTGGCGGCGATGCTGACCGAGGACGGAGTCACCGCATGGGACGTCCCCGCGAAACTCGCCGCACGAGTGCGGGTCCTCTCCACCGGCCACAGCCGGAAGACCGACGAGGACGACGCCCTCTCGGTCGCGGTCGCCGCCACGACGTCCAGCAAGCTGCGAACCGTGCAGGTCGACGCGGCCTCCACGGAGCTGAAGCTGCTCACCGAGCATCGCGACGACCTCGTGCGCACCCGTACCCAGACCATCAACCGGCTCCACGCCATCATGACGTTGCTGGTCGTCGGAGGAGCGCCTCGCAGGCTGACCGCAGACATAGCGGCTGCCCTGCTGCGCCGAGTCCGCTCGACCGAGAGCATGACCACAACACGCCGGCTCATCGCGGTCGACCTCGTCGCGGAGATCCGCCGTCTCGACAAGCGGATCTCCACCGCGACTGGACACATCCTCGAGCGGGTCAATGCGACGGAGTCCACCCTCACCGTTGTTCCCGGGATCGGGCAGCTCACCGCGGGGAAGATCCTCGCCCGCACCGGCCCCGTCACCCGATTCGCTACCGAGGCCCACTTCGCCGCTTATGCCGGCGTCGCACCTCGCGAGGTGTCTTCAGGCGACGTCGTGCGGCACCGCCTCTCCCGAAGCGGCGACCGGCAACTGAACTACGCCCTCCACGTGATCGCGCTCACCCAGGTCAGCATGAAAACCAGCCCCGGCCGAGTCTTCTACGAGCGCAAACGCGCCGAGGGCAAGGGCAGCAAGGAAGCGCTCCGCGCCCTGAAACGGCGCCTGGCAACGGTCGTGTTCCGCATCCTCGTCGCCGACCACCTACGCGCAGCGGTGGGTCCGGCGGGACAACCAGGAACGACGCTTCAATCCAGCGCGGCCGGCTCACATCCCAACGCCGACTCTTCGGATAAGTCACTCACCGAACCCACCTCAACAGAGCCTATCCACGTCGCCGCTTGACCAGAGAGGCGCCCGGAGGGCGGCGGGTGGAGAGAGTTTCGGCGCGAAATAAGGGAGCGCAGCGACCGCGTGCCGAAAGTCTCGGAGGAGCCGGTGGCGCAGCCACTTGAACGGAGCCCGTAGGTAGCTACGACCGCAGCGAAGCGGAGGGAGCCGCGAAGGCTTCACGGCAAAAAGCGTGAGCCCACCGGGCGAACTAGGGCGGCCGGCGCAGCCGGGCGGGCCTCTGGGCGGCGCTCCGTCGCCGCTGCGCGAGTGCAGCTCGCGCCCCGGAACGGGACACCGGGGAGTGTGAGGGGGCCGCCCCTCACGGGCCGGCCCGGAGGCCGGCCCTCGCCCGATCAGCTCGCGGCGGCCGTCTCCGTGGCTGCCTCGCGGGCCGCGTCGAGTTCGGCGGCGGTGCGGTGCCCCTGGACGTCGGCGTAGGCGACTTTGTAGGGGCGGGTCCCGTCGTTCCAGTCGAGGGCGACGGTCACGCTCTTGGGGTTCACGCGGGTCACGACGTGCCAGCCGAACCGGTGCTTGATCGCGTCGCCCTTGGCGATCGTCTCGCGGCTGTGGATCGTGACCTGTCCCGCAGCGGCCTGCGCCTCGCGGACGTCCGACCAGTAGTCGCGCTGGTCTTCGAGCTGCGCGCGCTGGGTGAGCAGTCGCTCCCGGTAGGCGCCGGTCGCAGGGGCGGTCGTCTCGATGTAGCCACCGCCGAAGTTGTGGGAGCTGCCCTCTATCTTCCGCGTGTAACCGCGAATCTCGGTGTCGAGGCGGTCGATGCGGCGGGCGACCATTCCGGGGGCGTAGCGGTGTTCGGTGGTGTGGGAGGCGACGTCGGCGCGGGCGCGGGCGCGGATGGCCTCGCGGTCGGCCTCGACGCTGCGACCCATCGCGTTGTGGGCCTTCTCGATCGCGTTACGGTGCCGCGTCTCGGAGTGGTGGCCGATCTTGATCGGCTCGCCACCCTCCGGGAGCCGATCGAACGCGCGGCGCGCGGCCGCGTCGGCGGTGTCGGCGTCCGCGGCGCGGCGGTCGGCCTTCGCGTCGAGCGCGTCGACCCGGGCCGCCTGGCGCTCGATAGTCGCCGCCTCCGCCTCCGCGGTCGAGCGGAACGTCTCGTCGGCCTCGATGGTGACCTCGTGTCCCGCGTCGCGCAGGGCGGTCGCGGCGCGGTTGATGGTCCACCACTTCGGGAGGCGGTCGCGGGACTGCGGGACGTACCAGGCGCCGATGGAGCGGCCCCAGCGCCAGCCGGACGCCTTGAGGATCTCGGCGGTGCCGTCGCCGCGACTGGTGCCCTCGATGAGGGTTCCGGCTTCGGGGGTGTGGGTGATGGTGAGCATGTCGGTTCTCCTTCTCGGTTCGGGGGTTCAGTCGTTGTCGCGGTAGTCGGCGGGCGTCTCGCTGCGGTCGTGCAGCGCGTAGGCGGCCGGGTACAGGTCGAGCGCTCGCGCGACGTCGACCGGGACGACGACGTAGGCGCCGGAGGCCATGTAGCCGACGCGATCCGCGGGCACCGCCTCCACGGGCTCGAAGTGCTGCAACGTCACCCCGGGAAGCCCCGCGCGGCCCTCACGGGTGACCAGGTGCACGGCCGGGGTCTGCTCGGTCACCGGGTCGCGGCCACCGGCGCCGACGATCACCACCTGACGGGCGGTCCGGCTGATGCCCTCCGCCCCGGGTCCGTGGTACTCGCTCTTGATGACCTCGGTACGGGTGCCGCGCTGCTCACTCATGGTGTGTCTCCCTCTGGCTGATCGTTTTTCTTTGCCTCTCCGGCGGGGAAAACCGTTTGAGTGGAGGCGGCGGAGTGACGCCGATCACGAGCGATGTGAGGGAGCGCAGCGACCGCGTTCGGGATCGGTGGCACGCAGCCGGTGGAGCGAAATAGGTTGAAACCGCGGAGAGGTGAAGAAAACGCAGGGGAACGGGCCGCGCAGCGGCCTCCCTCCCCCGGCCTCGCCGGTGCCGCGTCTAGCGGCCCCCGGAACGGGTAGAGGAAGAGTGCGAGCTGCTGACGGGCGCCGCCGGCAGTGGGTCTAGCGGCTTCGGTCGCCGCGGTCCGGCGCCTGCGCCGGCGTCGTGGGGAAGCTGCGGGTAACGGTCGCTCGTGCTTGCGCGAGGGCCGTGTCGATCAGGGGTTCTCCAAACGCGGTGCGCGACTTGTCGACATCGAGCGTGCGCGGCTGTCCCTTGGCGGGCGTGCTGTAGCGGCGGTAGCGCATGACGGTCGGTCCGGTGTCGGCCAGTCGCTCGGCGGCGACCTCGGGGAGGGAACGTCCGTCCGGTCCTGCGTAGACACCGCGGGCGTACTCGCTGGGCACCCATCGGCCGCCGAGCTCGTCGGCCCCGTCGAGGGCGCGTTCGTAGGACTGCTGCCAGCGGCCGGCGATCCGCGACTCCGACAGCTCGAACGGGACCTCCACGTCGATGACCTCGACGCTGTAGCCGACGGACCCGAGTCGCTGCCCCAGCTCGACGGCCTTCTCGGGCGAGGAGAGCACGGTGTCGATCACGACGTTCAGCCCGTCCCGCACCGCTTCGTTGCGGACGCGGATCGCGAGCTGAGAAGACTCCTCGTGCACGAGGGAGGCCAGCTCGAGCGGGAAGAACCGCTCCCCCGCCGCCTCGGCGGCGCGGACCTCGGGCGGCATGATCGCGCGGTCGTAGCTGCCGTCCTTGATCGCCTCGGTGAGCAGGGCCCGCTTGAACTCGTCCGCGTCGACGGTGATCCACGCGCCGCGGTCGGCGCCGAGCACATCCGCGAGGACGGTCGACTTCCCGGCCCCGGGCGGGCCAGCGAGGATGATCGCCTTCCGCTCCGCACGGACGTCAGGGAACTCATCGCGGTAGGCGGCGACCAGGCGGTCGTGCAGCTCCCGGCGCGCAGCGCGCGGCCGGTCCACGCCGTCAGGTTCGCGGACGAACCAGTCGCGGTTGTTGACCGTCGCCCGCTCGCTGGCAGGGCTCAGCGGGCCGCCGGCCCGAGCCCACTCACGCACCGTCTCGCGGTGCGCGGCGATCGCTGACGAGTCCTCGCCCGTCACCGACCTTGCTCGCTGTAGCGGATCAGGATCTCGTCGTACATCTCCGCGTCGATCAGGTGCTCACTGAACGCGCGCCCGACGTCCTCGAACTCCCCCGCATCCGCGGTCGTCCAGTCGAAGCCGTCGCTGGGCGAGCCGGGCCGGTAAGACCAGCGGCCGAGCTCATCGATGGTCTGCTCGCGCGTCAGCTCGCCCGCGTCGTAGCGCTGGGCGATTTCGTACGTGGTGGCGCCGGAGAACCCGGGGCGCACGTCCGGCACGGCGGCCGCGGACTTCAAGGCGCTGTTGACGGAGGGCTGGGAGATACCGATCAGGCGCGCGAGCTGCGTCTGTGTCGTGTCCTGCGCGGCGCGGCGCAGCTCCCGGAGGTACGACACTCTCGTCACGACCTGACGGCTGCGCAGCCGGCGAACGGTATCCCCATCGGGCCTCTGAGCGATCGACATAGCAACCACCTCCTATAGAACAGTCTATCTCAGGGGCTTGCGGGTCAATAGGGGTCAGCGGGCGTGCGCGGTCGCCAGCTCTCCCCAGTGGGTCGTAGCGCGCAGTGAGAGCGCTTCGCGCTTCATCGTCCACACCGGCCCCTTACGGATCCCCGCGAGGCCCAGGCCGACCGCGGAGCGGCCGTGACGCTTCGTCACGGCGTCGATCGTGGCGCCCAGGCCCTTGGAGTCGAACGCCGTATCAAACACGTCGAGGAAGGCATGTGAGTCCTTCGGGGACAGGTTCGTGAGGATGACCCCGGCCCGCACGTAGCGGGCGCCCTCGCGCAGGCGCGGGCGCAGCGTCCCGATCGCGGCCTTCACGATGCCCACCGGGTCATCGGTGGGCACGGGGAAGCCGGCGAGGCCGCCGGCGGACTCGTACGGCGCGTCCGCAAAGGGCGACGTCGACGCGAACACGCTCATCGTCTTCGTGACGGACTCCTGCGCGCGGAGACGGTGGGCGGCGCGCTGCGCGTAGACGGAGAGCACCTGCTCCATGTCCGCGATCGTCGTCACCGGAGTGGCGAACGAGCGGGAGAAGATCAGCTGGTCGCGGACGGTGCGGGCGGGTTCGAGCGGGATGCAGTCGATGCCGCGCAGCTCGTAGACGGAACGCTGCAGGACCACGGAGAACTTCTTGCGGATGAGCGCGGGGTCCGCGTCGCGGAGGTCGCGGATGGTGTGGATGTTCAGCTCCGCGAGGCGCTTGCCGGTGCGGCCGGCGACGCCCCACAGCTCAGTGACGTGCTGGGAGGCCATGAGCGCGTCGAGCTGCGCCGGGGTGTACCAGTCGGTGTCGCAGACGCCGCCCAGGCGCGGGTGCTTCTTCGCTCCGCCCTTGTTGACGAACTTCGCGAGGGTCTTGCTCGGCCCGAACCCGACGCACACGGGCAGTCCGACGTTCTTGGCGACGGCAGTGCGCATCGCGCGCCCCATCTTCGCTCTCTCCCCCACATCGCCATCGACGCCGAGGAAGCTCTCATCGATCGAGTAGACCTCCTGCCAGGCCGAGTACCGGCCGAGCAGTTCCATCACGCGGGCGGACAGCTCGCCGTACAGCTCGTAGTTGCTCGAGCGGGCGATGACCTCCGGAAGACGGCCCGCTCGGATCAGGGGTTCGATCTTGAACCAGGGGGTGCCGTTCTCGATGCCGAGCTGCTTCACCTCGTCGGAGCGGGCGACCACACATCCGTCGTTGTTCGAGAGGACGACGACGGGCCGGCCGGCGAGTTTGGGGTCGAACAGCCGCTCGCAGGAGACGTAGAAGGAGTTCACGTCGACCAGGCCGATGCGCCGCTCAGAGCGCACGGTGCAGCCGGTGGAGACAGACCGTGACGACGCCCCACACCTGGAGGTCGCTCAGCTCGGGCACGAGGATCGGCGGGTACTCCGGGTTCTCCGCCCGCAGCACCACTCCCCTAGCGGTCAGCTCGAGCCGCTTGACGGTCAGCTCGCCGTCGAGAATCGCGATGACGACGCTGCCGTGGGTCGGTGTGATCGACCGGTCGACCACGAGCTCGTCGCCGTCGCTGATGCCGGCGCCGACCATGCTCTCGCCCGAGACGCGGACGATGAAGGTCGACGTCTTGTCCCGGATCAGGTGATCGTTGAGGTCGAGGGAGCCGTCGAAGTAGTCCTGTGCCGGCGACGGGAATCCGGCCGCCACCGAGTCACTGGTGACGAGGAAGGCGACGGAAACGGCCTCCACGGCCGGAGTCACGATGCGATCTACAACGGTCACGCTCATTCTCGGCCCCTTCCCTCGTCGCATCGAACATATGTTCGAATGCGTCCGAGTGTAGGTCGGCTCCACCGACACGCGCTCCCAGTCCGTGCCCTGAGCGGGATCCAGCCCTCGTTACCGGGCGCGTCCTACCTAGATACCTATATAGGTATCTAGGTAGCTTGCTAGGTGGATAGCTAGCCATATAGATTGGCGCCATGCAGACGATGATGATCTACAGCGAGAGCGGCGGTGCGACAAAGAGCACCACCGCCGTCTCCCTGGCGATGGTGGCGGCCGAAGAGGGGCGGCAGGTGATCCTGATCGACCTGGATCCACGAGGCGCGACCACTAAGTGGCTCGACGCGCAGCCCGTCGACGTCGGGCTCGACGTCGGAGCGATCCTGGGCAACGCAGACCCGAGGGGATGGGCGGATGAGCTCGCCGTGCCTTCGCCCTTCCACGCGAACCTTCGAGTGATCCCGTCCGATCGCAGCGTGAGCGCACGCGAGACGGACGATCCCGGAGAAGTCGGGCACCGCTTGGCGGACTCGCTCGAGGATGTGCCTGCGGACCTCGTGATCATCGACTGCCCGAACCGCCAGGGCGGGTCGCTGATCTACAACGCCCTGACGGCGGCGGAGTCAGTGATCTACGCCGCCACGCCCACCGCTGACGGTGTGGACGGATTCATTGGGGCACAGGAGAGTGTGCGCCGCTACAACGACCTCAGCGACCGCGCAGCGGTCGAGGAGGCCGGGATTATCGTCGGCGGATACAAGGAGACGATCACGCCGCGGGAGGCCACGCACAGCATCGAGCAGATGCGAGAGACGGGGCTTCTCCTGACTCCGCTCGTCCCGCACCGGACCATCGTCGGAGAGGTCCGGTACTCGCACGACTGGTACGGAAATTTCCGCAAGGGCGCACCTGTTGCCGCCGCATACCGCGAACTCGCACGAAAGGTCATTCGATGACGAACGAAGATCGCCCCGCCAGCCTCCCACGACGAGCGCAGCCGGCGCCCGACCGCAGCGACCCGATCACGTCGAGGCCGCGCCCGGCTCCGGCCCCTGCATCGGCGCCGATCACATCGTCCCGGACCACGGTCGGCGCAGCGTCCGCCCGACCTCGGAAGGAGCCCACGGAGGTTCTGCACGCGGACATCGCCGCTGAGCTGTCCTACTACGTCGAGGACTTGCGCGCCGCGACCGGTCGCACGAAACGCAGCATTGTGGAGGCGGCGCTGAGTGAGTACCGCGAACGGAACCCACTCGGTTAAACGCCTGATCTCGAGATAGCCAGATACCTATATAGGTATCTGGCTATCTCCCTTCATACGTCAAAGCGTGGTGCTGCACCAGGAGCGCACGGCAGCCTCGAACCGGTCCGAGTCTGCATTCCACTCGAGCGCGTGCCCGGCAGGGTCTGTGGCGACCAGGGTGGCGTTCTGGTGCTCGTCAGTGAAAGCGCGGCTGTTTCGGAAGGGCGTCGTGCGGTCACCCTCTGAGTGGATCAGGAGGGCGGGAACGGGGAGCGGTGCGTTTACTCCAGTCCAGTCGAGTGAGTCGAAGTTGAGGACGACGGGGGAGCCGAGGACACGGCTGAGAATCGGCGCGCTGAGTGCCGCTATGGCGGCCGCGGCGACGAGGCGGGGGACTCCGGCGTTCGCGGCGCTGTAGAGCACGCTGCTGCGCCAACTGAGCACGGGGGAGACGAGGATCAGGCCGATGATGCTCGATCGGTGAGACGAGCTCGTAGCGAGGCGCAGGGCGATGGAGGCACCGCTGGACCATCCGACGAGGAGGATGCGTTGCGCCCCCTGCGCGATCGCGAGAGCGATCGCCGCGTCGACGTCCGGCCATTCGGTCTGTCCGAGCGTGAAAGCTCCGAGCGGCGCTGAGGGGCCTTCCCCGTCGCCACGGAAGGACGGGACCAGTGACGTGTACCCAGTGCCCCTGAGGGCGTGAACGGTGCGGAAGGCGGCGTCTCGACCCGACAGGCTGCCGTGGATGTGGATCGCCCAGGTGCGAGCGGCGTCGCCGTCGCCGGGGAAGAGCCAGGCGGGCGCGTGGCCAAGCTCGGTGCGGACGGGGATCTCGCGGACGCGCGGGTCAAGTTCTCGAGCGCTCGCGAAGACGTTCCCGATGGGTCGGCTCAGAGAACCGGGGGCGGGGGAGGGCTGGTCGACGTCGAGGGTGAGGTGGCGTTCGATGCCCTCCTCTCCGGTTCGGAGGATCGGACCGAGCACGGCATGGCGGGTCTCTTCGTCGTAGAGCAGCCCGAGCGTGCCGGCCTGATTCGTGATCGGCGTGGAGCCGAGGACGATCTGATCGGGCGCCGGCACGGCGAGGACCGGCGTGGGCCGGCTGCGCTGGGGGCGGATGACACGCCGCGCCACGGTCGCGACGACGGCCGCGCCTGCGGCGCCGACGACAGCGGCAGGGATCGCGCCCCAGAACGCTCCCACGGGCCTACGCGGCCTTCTGGAAGCCGCCGCCGATCACCCGTGGGGTGAAGGCCCGATCGGGAGCGATGAGGGCGCGCACGCACGCCACCGAAGCCCGTTCGGCAGTGGTGGAGGGGACGTCCCCTCGGACCTCGGCGTTCTTGGTGAGCACGAGAAGCTGTTGAGCGTGTGCGATCAACCGGCGATCGCTGAGGTAGGTGGTGATTGCCGGACGCTTGATCAGGCCGTGTCGGACGGCTGTTTTAGATGCCCGCGCGACGACGAGCCGGCGCCGGATGGGCATGACGACCGCCGTCCATCCGATACCCAACATGATGATGAGCAAACCGAGGAAGAAGGGAATCTCGGCGGCATTCCAGGCGGAGTAGCGGAAGGCGTCTCCGCCGTAGCCGAAGTGCGACGCGGTGAGGAAGGCGATTTCGATCAAGCACCCGATCGTGGTGACGGCGAATCCGGTGATGAATACGAGCTGGACGCCGCGCCAGTTCTGGCGAGCGTTGTGGATCGAGGAGACGGAGAGCCACACGAGGGTCGCCATGTAGGCCGATCCGTAGAGCCAGACCGCGGTCTGGTCGAGGCGGTCGATGATGAAGTCGACGCTGGTCTGACCGCGATCGCGGATCAGCAGGAACGGCACGATGTAGGAGCCGAACATGACCGCGAGGCCCCAGCGGCTGCCGACGCGGCCTTCTCCGCCGGCACGACGTCCGAGCGCTTCACGGAAGAACCAGAATGCCGACGTCGCCGCGAGGTCGCGAACGAGGGTGATGACGTTGGTGCCGCCGAGCAGCGCGTCGTAGGTGAAGAAGGGGATCGGGAACCCATAGGTGGAGAGCGCGACGGCGCCGCTGACCGTCGCCCAGAATGCGGGGCGCGCTGCGGGCTTCGCTGCGGCGCGGGGAACCCGGACAAGCACCAGCGCAATGAGAAGCGCTAGGCATACCTGCTGGATCATCCGAAATACGTTTCTTCGCTCGTCCGATTAAGTGTCTGGATACGGCGGACCATCGCGAAAGCTACTTCCTCGATGGCAATCTCCGCCTTCGCTTCCGCGCTGTCCGGGTCGTCCGTCGGAGCGCAGAGATGCGTGGCCCCGTGCCGGCGGTTCGGGTGGATCAGTCGCGGGATGTGCTCACTGAACCAGGCGTCCGGAGCGTAGACGAAGAGGATGTGCGCCAGCTCATGGCAGGCGTTCTGGCTCTGGTAGTGCAGCTCGTCGCTCTCGCGGCAGACGACGGTGCCGAACTCGGCCGTGTCGATCCAGAGGCCGGTGACGGACTTCAAGTCGGCGCTGGCGGAGGCGATCAGATAGATCGGCTTGCCGTAGACCTTCTCGACGGAGGCTTGCAGATCGTCCCAGGTCGCGGCGTCCGGGAGCCCGAGCCTGGCCACGAACTCGTCGGCGGCCTGCACGATCGATCCGCTGCGGCCCTGGCCGTTACGGCGGAGCATCCGCCACCGGCCGCGACCACGTTCCGTGGAGTCTGACGGCATCGATGGACTCCGTTCACGCCTGGCCGGGAGAAGCTCATCTACTTTAGACCGGCAATCCGGGGGGAACGGGACGGAACGGCCCTGCGAGACGCTAGCGACGCAGCTCGGTGACAATCTCGGTGACGACCGCGGCGATGCCGCGCAGCTCGTCTGGTGCGATCGCGCCGAGCGAGCGAGCGGCGACGCGCTCGATGCCGAGGCTGCGCATCGCGCCGTCGAACCCCAAGCGCGCCTCAACAGCTTCGACTAGCTGAGGGTCATCGCGGAGAAGGTAATCGGGATCGACGTCGAGCGCTTCTGCGACGGCGAAGAGCACTTCGACGCGAGGGGCAGAAGGGAGTTGCCCGGCCATGAGCTGGCCCCATTCCTGGCTGTCGATCGAGGCCCCGCTGAGCAGCAGGATCTCGGAGATTTTGATGCGGGAGGTCGAGGCATCAAGGCCTCGCGAATTGAAGACCAGGGAGAGACGACGAGCCAGCTCAGCGGGACGCAGAGCACTGGTCTCTTCGCCCGGAGCGGTATCTCCACCTGTGACGTAGCTGACCAGTTCCTTAAAGGCTACCCGGCCCCGAAGCTGCTTCACGAGTGCGTCCAGATCGGCGTTCGTAGCGTGCACGAGAGCCAGGAGTACGGGGACAGGCATGTCCCGCTCGCCCTTGATGTAGCGAAGCACGGTCCGGTAGGGAAGGCCGGCCCGCTCGGATGCGGCCTTCACGTTGAAACCGGCGTCGTAGATGGCGCTCTTGACGGCCTCACCGATTGCGGCATTGACGCTCGTTGAGTCCACCTCCACACCACGATCCTAGGTCGGCGACGGTCGCCGTGCCGTCAGTGTAGGCAGTCAGTGTCCCATTTGGGCACTTCCGAGTGTCCAAACGGGCATTTCTGAGCTAGATTGAGGGTATGGCGATGAGGGGAACCCACCTGATGAGGGACACGAAGCAGCGCACCAAAGCGCAGCTCGGCGGCATGATCGCTGCGGCGGTGGCGTTCACCATGACCGGATGCTCGGCCCCTGCCGCTGCACCGGCACCCGCGTCGACGTCGAGCGCACCAACCTCGACGTCTCAGACACCTTCGGCCTCTGGCCTCCCCTCTGATGCCGCCACCGACGCAGGGGCGTCGGCTGCGGATCCGGCACCCGTGGACGCCGAGCCGGTCCCCGAGCCCGGAGTCGAGAACGACGCGCTCGCCCTTGCCGTAGCAGCAGTGATGGCCTTCTGCCGTCCCGCGCTGGACTACGACACCTGGATCAGCGAGTTGTATCCCTTCCTGACGCAGCAGGCGGCTGTGGCCTACGAGACGGTCGACCCCGCCAACGTCCCGTGCACAGTCCTCACCGGTGACGCGCGCGTCCGCGACGGAGACGGCACCTTCACCATTCGCGTGCTCGTCCCCACCGACGCCGGGGACTACTCGGTCTACGCGCACCGCACCCTCGAGACGGGCCCGTGGGCCGTCGAGCAGATCACACCCCTGGCATCGGAGTAGCTCGGTGCAGAAGGGGGGACTGGGGGTGCTGGCAGCGGTCATGGTGCCGGTGCTGGCGATCGCGATGTTGTTGTGGGTGCTGTTCTTTGGCGGCTCCGCCGCCGCGGCCTGCCTGCCTGGCGGGGGACCGGTCAACGCCTCCGCGATTCCTGCGGATGCGAAGGTCGGTGCCTACGGACACGACCAGCTCGTGAACGCCGCGCTGATCGTGAACGCGGGCGCGGCGAAGGGCCTCGGCGCCGATGGGCAGACGCTCGGCGTGCAGACGGCGATCGGGGAGTCCTCGCTGGTGAACATCAGCTACGGGGACGGTGCGATCAACCCGGACGGGTCGGTCGCTGACTCGATCGGCCTGTTCCAGCAGCAGTCGAGCTGGGGCACCGTCGAGCAGCGCATGGACCCCGCGACCTCGGCCGGCTTCTTCTACGACCGCCTCGTGAAGGTCGAGGGCTGGCAGGCGATGGAGCCCTCCATCGCGATCAACAAGGTGCAGCGCAACGCCGACCCGAACCACTACACGAAGTACCGCGCCGACGCCGTGGCGATCATGACCTACCTCAACAGCCTCGGCAGCAGCACGACCGCACCTACGGCGACCGCCGCCCCGGTCAGCGCCCCGTCGACGCCGACCGGCACCGCACCGGCGACTCCTGCGCCGGTCGGTGGATGCGTCGCCGTCTCCGGTGACGCACAGGCCCTCGCCGCCGGGCTCGTCACGGCGATGGAGGAGGGCCGGCTGCGCCTGCTCGAGGACCGCTACGCGCAGCAGATCCGCGACATGGCCGCGGGGACCGCCAAAGAGAACTGCGGCATCGACGTGCGGATCCTCCAGGTGATCACGATCGCGCTGAACACGTTCGGGAAGGTCGGCGTCTCCGACCTCAACCGCCAATGCACCGGCTCCCTCCTCGGCGCCGGCACCGGCTCGTCCCACTGGATCAACGGTGGCGGCCACGCTGTCGACTTCTTCTCCTTCGACGGGACCGCCACGACCGGCTGCGACCCCAACGCTCTCAAGCTCCTCGACGTCCTCGACCCCCAGGTCCCGGCGGGCTCGCGCGCCGGGCAGATCCAATGCCGCTCGACCAGCTACGAGCACATCACCCAGTTCACCGACACCCCGAATCACCTGCACTTCGATGTCGGATTCGCTGACGGCCCGCTCATCACGGCCTGACGCCCACCAGCTTCACCGGCGCGTCCGCGGCGGTGATCACCCAGAAATACGAAACGGAGCACATCGTGTCTGTTCTTCTCGCAGCAACCGACATCCTCACCACCGCGGGCGCCCTCGGCGCCGTCGTGCCGGACCCGGGCCCCGGCGGCATGCCCCCCGGATTCGAGGCCTTCACCACCGTCATGGGCTGGGCCAAGTGGGTCGGCCTCGGCGTCGCCGTCGTCGGCCTGATCATCCTCGGCGTCACCATGACCGTCTCCGCCCGCCGCGGCGAAGGCGGCGAGATCGGCGGCTGGCTCGGACGCCTGCTCGTCGGCGTGATCATCGTGTCCGCCGCGTTCACGATCGTCGGCTTCCTCATGGGCGCGTAGCGTCCGGAGGAAACCGACCGCACCACCAACGAAAGGCACGACGTCATGAGCGACACGGAGCAGCGCAACCCGTTCACCAGTCGAGGATTCATCTTCGGAGCGATCATCTTCGGGATCCTCGTGCTGGCGGCAATCCTCCTCGCCGTCACGTCCCTGGGCGGTGGTGGCGGGCAGAACACGCCCGCCACCACCGCGTCGCCTCAGACGTCTTCCACTCCGGAGGTCGACGCGGACGCCGCGAGCGTCTGCGACCTGCCGGGCTACGACGAGAGCGGCACCCTCACCGCCGCCCCCATCACCGAGTGGACCATCGTCGGCACGATGGCCGCCCCCTCCTCGGACACCGCCGGCCCCGGCGTGATCGAAGACGACGGCCTGCGCAGCTGCTACGCCCACACCGTTGAAGGCGCACTCTTCTCCGTCGCCAACATCTGGGCGATGGGCACGGACGGTCGCCTCTACTCCGCGATCTTCGAGCGCCAGACTGCGCCCGGCCCCGGCCGTGACGCGGCGATCGAGGCCGCGATCCCCCCGAGCAACACCGGTGGGAGCGTGCAGATCGTCGGCTTCCGCGTGAGCTCGTACACCGCGGACGAAGCCACGATCGACATCGCCTTCCGCTCGAACACCAATCAGCTCCTCAGCTTCCCCGCTCCCGTGCAGTGGGTCGACGGCGACTGGAAGTCGGTCCTGACCGACGACGGTCAGCCCCCGTTCCGCCCGTCGGCGTTGCAGAACCTCGGCGGCTATATCCCTTGGGCAGGTACCGAATGACAGTGACCCCACCCGCAGGCGAACCCTGCTCGCCTCTCGACGTTCCGTGCTGGTCCTCGGCCGGCATCGGAGACATCGTCTCGCAGGCATCGAATGACGCCTTGCAGCAGTTCGTGAACAACATCCTGGAGGGCTACGGCAAAGCGATCGTCTCGCTCGGCACCCTCTGGGTGAATGTTCCCTCCCCGGTGACCGTGGTCGACCGGGGAGGTGGCGTTAACGGCGCTGGAACCACACCACCCGCACCGGAGGCATTCGAGACGATCCTCGGCTACGTGACGTGGGTGACCGCGGGCCTCGCGGTCATGTCGCTGATCGTCGCAGGCGTGATGATGAGCAGCCGTCGCCGACACGGTGACGGCGAGGCTCACATGGGCCGTATCGGCGTCATCATCTTCGCTGTCTTCCTGCTCTCCTCCGCCTCCGCGCTCGTGACGGGCTTCCTGCCCCTGGCGTTGCACCTGAACGAGTCCTCGAGCGTCGTCGGCTGGGTGCAAGGACAGCTCGAGTGGTACGCCGGCGGCCTCGCGATCCTCTCGATCCTCGTCGCGGCAGGCCGCATGGTCTGGACGCAGCGCGCGGGCGAGTTGCGCACCCTCGCCCGGTCCGTGCTGACTCTGATCGCCGTCGCCGGAGCCGGGCTCGTCGTGATCCGCCTCGCTACCCAGGCGGGTGATGAGTTCTCCGTCTGGATCCTCAACAACTCCACCAACTGCGACGTCACCAACGGCGAGAGCAACTGCTTCGGCACGAACGTCTTCGCGATGATCAGTCTCACCGCGACATCGCCCATCGGCCTCATCGGCCTGTTCCTCCTCGGCATGCTCGCTGTCCTGATGACCTACATCCAGGTCGCGCTGATGATCTTCCGCGGGGCGATGCTCGTCGTCCTCGCCGGCATCTTCCCGATCGCCGCGGCCGCGACGAACACCGAAATCGGTCAGCAGTGGTTCAAGAAGACGATGGCCTGGACCCTCGCCTTCATCCTCTACAAGCCCGCCGCGGCGATTGTCTACGCGATCGCGTTCCGGATGACCGGCACCGACCTGTTCAAGTCGGACGGCACCGGGCTGTTCCAGATCGTCACCGGCCTCGCGCTGATGCTCATTGCGCTCGTGGCTCTGCCCGCGCTGATGCGCTTCCTCGTTCCCGCTGTCGCCTCTGTAGGCGGCGGCGGAGGCGGGGCCGGCCTGCTCCTCGGAGCTGCAGCCGCAGGCGGAGCGGCCGAAATCGCCACCGGTGCAATCCGTTCGCGCAGCGGCGGCGATAGCGGCGGAGGCGGCGGCACTCCCGGCGGGGGCGGGTTCGGCTCGGCCCCGAGCGGAAGCAGCGCCTCCGCAGGCAGCAAGGGGTCACCCGCTGCGACCCCTGCGCCCTCCGGAGCCGGAGGCGGAGCAGCAGCCGGCGGCGGAGCAGCAGTAGGCGGCGGAGCAGCAGCAGGCGGCGGAGGCGCAGCAGCAGCCGGCGGAGGCGCCGCCGCCGCGGCTGGCGGACCGATCGGAATCGGCATCATGGCGGCCGGGAAGGCCGCTGAGGGCGCGAAGCACGCAGCAGGAGCGGTCAAGGCCGCCACGGACGACGCCACTGGCGCCAACGAGAGCGGGAACTGATGAGCACCACGACTCCCACGCGCAGCGCTGAGGCGCCGCGGACGTACGGGAACTGGCGCCGCCCGCAGACCGCGGGACTCGGCGGCCTCGGACAGCTCGCCACGGGCGTGCTGTTCGTCGGCATCCTCTCCTCGATCATTGCGTCGATGTTCTCCGGCCTCGGGGCCGCGCTGATCGTCGCCGCGATCTTCGGCGGGATCTTGCTGACGGTGTCGGTGAAGGACAAGCACGGGCAGAGCGCCCTCGGAAGGACGGTGAATCGCGTGAACTGGATGCGCACGAAGGCCAAGGGAGCGAACGTCTACCGTTCCGGCCCCGCGGGCCGGGCGAAGTGGGGCACGTTCCAGCTCCCGGGACTGGCTGCGGCGTCGCAGCTCTCTGAGCACGAGGACTCGCACGGGCGCCGGTTCGCGCTCGTGCACGTCCCCTCGACCAAGCACTACACCGTCGTGATCGCCACGGAGCCGGACGGCGCCGCGCTGGTGGATCAGGAGCAGGTCAACAACCAGGTCGCGGAGTACGGCATCTGGCTCTCCAACCTCGGAGACGAGCCCGGCATCGAGGCCGCCTCCGTCACCGTCGAGACCGCCCCAGACACCGGCACGCGCCTGCGGTCGGAGGTCGAGGGCTCGATGGACCCGGACGCACCGGAGTTCGCTCGAGCGATGCTCTCGGAGGTCGTGAGCAGCTACCCGGTCGGGTCGGCAACGATCCGCGCCTACGTCGCGATCACCTTCTCTTCCCTGTCTCGCATCGGCGGGAAGCGCCGTAACGCGAAGGAGGTCGCCGCCGACCTCGCCGCCCGCCTCCCCGGGCTGACGACGAGCCTCGCCGCAACCGGTGCGGGCGCTGCGCGGCCGCTCGGCGCTCAGGAGCTGTGCGAGGTGATCCGGGTCGCCTACGACCCCGCCGCGGCCGTCCTGATCGATGAGGCCCGCGCATCCGGTGACGTGCCGGAGTTGTCCTGGACCGACGTCGGCCCCGCGGCCGCGGAGTCCCGCTGGGATTCGTACCGGCACGACGGCGCCGTGTCGACGTCGTGGACGATGACCTCCCCGCCGCGCGGAGTCGTGCAGTCCGGGATCCTCGCCCGTCTGCTGGCTCCGCACCGCGACGTCGCCCGCAAGCGCGTCACCCTCCTCTACCGCCCCATCGACCCGGCCCGCGCCGCGGCGATCGTGGAAGCGGACCTGAACGCGGCGCAGTTCAACAGCTCGGCGTCCACCAAGCCCACCGCTCGCTCGACTCTCTCGACCCGCTCTGCTCAGGCGACCGCGGCGGAGGAAGCCTCCGGTGCTGGCCTGCTCAACTTCGGCCTGATCGTCACCGCGACGACCACTGACGCCGTGCACGAGGCGGACGCCCGCGCGGCGATCGACTCGCTGACCGCCGCGGCGCGGCTGCGGGTGCGGCCGGCGTTCGGGTCGCAGGACACCGTGTTCGCCGCCGGCCTGCCGCTGGGGCTCGTGCTCCCGCGTCACCTGCGCCTGCCCACCGAAGTGAGGGAGTCCCTGTGAGCCTGATCACCCGCCTGTTCTCCTCGAACAGCGACAGCGAGCTCGAGCCCGGAGAGGACGTCGTGCCGGACGGTGCGGTCACGGCCGCGCACGGAGAGACGACGGGGGAGGAGCTGCCCGTCGACGGCCTGCCCACCGGCGCCGTCTCGTCCTCCGCTGAGGCCGCAACGACCACTGCGGCGCCCTCGCGGCGAGCTGCACGCGCGCAGAGCGAGAGCCCGGTTGTCGCGGTTGCCCAGCGGCCGACGCTGGCTCGTGAGCGCACCCGCCCGCGCACCAGGCGCCGGGAGGGGAAGAAGGTCGAGATCCCGCACGGCGGGAAGAAGAAGGCCCAAGGGACCGCGCTGCGCCGTCCGCTGCGCCCGACGATCCGCGGGTGGCTCGGCCGCGGAGGTGGTGAAGCCGTGAACGTCACGGCCGCTGATGAGTTCCGTGGCACGACAGTGCAGGTGTGCGGGCTCTACCCGTTCTCGGTCGGGACGGGTACGCCGATGATCGGGGTGCCGCTGGGGAAGAACCTCTCCACCGGCGCCTCCGTCTGCTGCGACCCGATCAGCTGGTTCCAGCGCGCGAACCTCATCAGCAACCCGTCGATGTTCGTGCTCGGCAAGCCCGGCCTGGGGAAGTCCTCGCTGACCCGCCGCATGGCAGCCGGCCTCGCCGGCTACGGCACCATCCCCCTCGTGCTGGGCGACCTCAAGCCGGACTACGTGGATCTGATCGAAGCCCTCGACGGGCAGGTCATCCCTCTCGGCCGTGGCCGCGGCTACCTGAACATCCTCGATCCCGGTGAGGCATCGGAGGCGGCGCAGCGCCTCCGTGACGAGGCCGACCGCTCCCTTGAGCGGGCTGACGAGCTCGCGCACCAGGTCGACGCGCTCGGTGTCTCCGATGACACCGCGGCGATGATCGCGGAGGTCGGCCGGCTGCGTAAGCACGCCGCGAAGGTGCAGCGCCTCGCGCACCAGGTCCTCGCGGACGCCCACGGCCGCCGACACACGATGGTCGCCGCGCTCCTGACGATCCTCCGCTCCCAGCCGCCGACCGACCGTGAAGAAACGATCATCGACCGGGCACTGAAGTACCTGGACGAGCACCACCAGGGCGTGCCGGTCCTCGCGGACCTCCTGCGCGTGATCCAAGAGGCACCGGACGAGATCCGTCAGGTCGCCTTGGACCGCGGCGACATCGAGAAGTACAAGGACGTCACCGAGAACCTCGAAGCCTCTCTCATCGGCCTCACCACCGGTGGACGCCTGGGCGAGGTGTTCTCGAAGCAGACGACCACTCCGATGCGGCGGGACCGGCCCGTGGTCTACGACGTGTCCTCGATCGATGACTCCGAAGGCGACCTGCAAGCCGCGATCCTCCTCGCCTGCTGGTCCGCCGGCTTCGGGACCGTCAACGTCGCGGCCGCCCTCGCGGACGCGGAGCTCGAACCGCAGCGGCACTACTTCGTCATCCTGGACGAGCTGTGGCGGGCGCTGCGCGCGGGCAAGGGCATGGTCGATCGCGTCGACGCGCTCACCCGCCTGAACCGCGCGCGCGGTGTCGGCCTGGCGATGATCAGCCACACGATGTCGGACCTCCTCGCTCTGGCCTCCCAGGAGGACCAGATGAAGGCGAAGGGCTTCGTGGAACGCTCCGGCATGGTCATCTGCGGTGGCCTCCCGGGCGCTGAGATGCCGCTGCTGACCTCGGCCGTGCCGATGTCGATCGCGGAGCAGGGGATGCTCACCTCCTGGCAGGACCCGCCCGCCTGGGACCCCGTGTCCGGGCACGAGTCCGAGCCTCCCGGCCGCGGCCGCTTCCTGATCAAAGTCGGCGGACGTCCCGGGATCCCGGTGCGCGTCGAGCTGACCGCGGCGGAGAAGGAGGTCAACGACACCAACAAGCTCTGGCACGCGACCTCCCGCGCCGGCCGCGCAGCGGAGCCGCTGCCGACCGATCCCGTGAACATCGAGATCCTGCCGTGAGCGTCCTCGTCGCCCTCGGCGCGAGCTGCGTCGCAGCCGGCGCCGGCGGCGCCTCGATCGTCAGCGCGATCCGCGCCCGCCAGCGGACCGCGGACCGCGACCGGTTCCTGCTCACCCTCTGCTGGGCCGGCGTCGCGCTCCTGGCGAGCTTCGTCACCTGGGACCAGTGGGATCGAGTGATCGCATGAGCGCCGCGACCATCGCCACCTTCGCTCTCATCGCCGTGGCCGGCCCTCTGATCGCCGTCCCTACGGCGATGAGTGTCGAGCTGTGGTTCCGGCGCGAGGCGACCGGACGCTACGCGGCCGGAATGGTCGGCCTCGCTGTGGTCGCTGCCGCAGCGCTCTGCTGCGCGAGCGTGCTGGTGAGCCGGCTATGACGTGCCCGTCGACGCTCGCGTTCGAGGGCTACCTCTGGGCCTGCCAACGGGCGGCCCCAGGCGATCACCGGTTCCACACCACCGACCTGCCCCGCTCGTTCGCTGAGAGGGGCCTCGCGGTCCTCTCCTGGGGGACCTCGCAACAAGCATCCGCCGACGACCGCACGCCGCGGTGGACAGGCCCGATCTACACGGAGGAGTCCGCATGAGCACCACCGCCAACAACCGCCGCCGCGAACCCGGCAAGACCGGCAACGACGCCCTGATGCTCGGCGCCGCCCTGACCGCGATCGCTGCTATCGGCATCGTCTGGGTGGCCGTCGCGGTCGGGTCGCAGCTCGACGGAGTGAACGAGGGCCTGCCCTCGGATCCGTTCGAAATCATCTCGGGCCTATTCCGCGGCCGTGTGGTGTGGTCGACGTCCGCGACGATGATCGCCGCGGCCGCTGTCGCGGTCATCGTCCTCGTGGGCCTCTGGCTCGTGTGGATGCGCTCGCTCGGGCGGAAGAACCGCTCGAGCGTGGACCACGCCGCCCGGTACATGGCGACCCCGCGCGACCTGGCGCCGATGATGCGCAAGCAGGCGCTCAAGAAGTCCGCCCGCCTCGGCGTCGCTGAGAACCCCGGCGTCCCGGTGGGCCGGCTACACCTGGGGAAGCAGATGCTCTACGCCTCGTTCGAGGACATGATGCTGCTGATCGCCGGCCCCCGCGTCGGCAAGTCGACCTCGCTCGTCATCCCCGCGATCATGGCCGCCCCGGGCGCCGTGGTCACGACGTCGAACAAGCGCGACGTGCTCGACGCCACCCGCGACGTCCGCGCCGCCAAGGGCCACGTGTGGGTCTTCGACCCGCAGCGGGTCGCGTTCGAGGACGCGACCTGGTGGTGGAACCCCCTCTCCTACGTCACCGACGACACCAAGGCCGCCAAGCTCGCGACGCACTTCGCCTCCGGCACGAGGGCGATGAACGCGAAGACCGACGCCTACTTCGACGGCAAAGGCCAAGAGCTGCTGTCCGATCTGCTGCTCGCGGCCGCGGCCGGGAACCGGCCGATCAGTGACGTGCTGCTCTGGCTGACCTCCGTCGAGGACGAGACGCCCGTCGAGCTCCTGCACGACAACGGCTACCCGACGAACGCGCGAGCGGTCCGCGGCATCATGAACACCGCTGAGAAGGCCCGCGATGGGATCTACTCGACCGCGCAGGGCATGGCGGTGTGCTTGAAGAGCGCCGCGACCGCCGACTGGGTGAACGCCCGCCCGAACGACACCCGCCAGCAGTTCGTCCCGGAGACGTTCGTCACGTCGACGGAGACGCTGTACTCGCTGTCGAAGGAGGGCGCCGGCACCGCCGGACCCCTCGTCACTGCCCTGACCGCCGCGACCATCGAGGCCGCGGAGGAGCACGCCGCGCGCTCCCGCGGAGGCCGGCTGGCGACGCCGCTCGTCGCCGTTCTGGATGAGGCCGCGAACGTGTGCCGGTGGAAGGATCTGCCCGACCTGTACTCGCACTACGGCTCGCGCGGGATCCCGATCATGGCCGTGTTCCAGTCCTGGTCGCAGGGCGTCGGCGTGTTCGGCAAGGAGGGCATGCTCAAGCTGTGGTCCGCCGCGAACGTGAAGCTGTATGCCGGCGGCGTTGCGGAAGACGAGTTCCTGCGCACCCTCTCCGAGCTGATCGGCACCTACGACAAGGAGACCACCTCCGCCAGCTACAACAAGGGCGTGCGGTCGACCACCTCGGCGCTGCGCCGAGAGAAGATCCTCGAAGTCGCCGACCTCACCAGCATGGGCCGCGGACGCGCGATCATGCTCTCCTCCGGCTCCCGCGCCGCCCTCGTCGACACCGTGCCCTGGTACAACGGCCCGAAGGAGCAGGTCGCCGCGATCAACGCCTCCATCGCCGCCCACGACGCCAGCAGCGGACCGGCAAACTCCGCGCCGGTGTCGCCCGTCGTGACGGTCATACCTCCGCTCGAGGCGCAGCCAGCGGCGGACGTCGACGTGGACCAGGACGCGACTCTCCGGGGTGAGCGATGAGCGACGAGGACCTGTTCGACGTCGACACGGATGCGTTCTCGGCCCCGGTTCGACCCGTCAATTTGCACCCCGTCGAGGCGGAGGCTGAGGACGAGGAAGAGGTGCCGGCGACGTACTTCGGATCCGCCGACGAGTGGGTCCGGAAGTTTCTCCGGCCCTCTTACCGACGCCGGGTGACGGCAAAGGGCCAGGCGGCCGGCGATCGGTGGGCGGCTGAGTGGTGGAGCAGCGTCGAGGCGCTGACCCGCATCGAAGCCCTCTGGCGGATGTGGGAAGAGATCCGCACCAGCGCCGGCTCACTCAGCGCCTACTGGATCAACCACCTCGACCCGCACATGCGAGTCCTGCTCTCACCCAGCGGACCGTTCGCAACGTCAACTGACGAGAACCGGCCAGGCGACATGCTTCCCTACACGGCACCGCCGACCGGGATGTTCCCGCCGGACGCGCAGGTCTGATGTCTGATCACCGAAGAAGCCGTGACCTAAACGTCGGAAGAGCCGATCAACTCGAAGACGCCGTGACCGAATCCTTTGACCGACGCGGTGTTCCTGCTGAGGGTGACTCCCTCACCTGTGAGCAGGACCGCTGACGCAGCGATGCTGAGGTCGACGCTCGCCGCCTCTCGACGAGGGTTGATGACGACGAGGTGGGTGCCACCGCGAAGATAGGCGAGGGGGTATCCCGCCGCCAGGATCTGTCGCGACGCATTGGTGCGCAACGCAGGCGTGCTTCGACGAAGCATGACGAGCTCGCGGACGAAGTGCAGGAGCGAGTTCGGATCGGCCAGCTGCTTCGCAACGGTCGGCCGGGCTGGGTCGGGATCCTGCGGCAAGTAGAGGTCGGCTGTCGGCGCCGTGGAAAAGCCTGCGTTGGGGAGCCGGTCATCCCACTGCATGGGGGTGCGGCAGCCGGCGCGGTTGAAGCGCGGGTCCCAGACGCTGCCCTCGGTGTCCGGGAGCCCGTCGAGGTAGCGCATGCCGATCTCATCGCCGAAGTAGATCGACGGGATCGATCCCCAGGTCAGGAGGAAGAGGAAGGCGGCACGCAGCTGCTCACCTGTGCGCGAGCCGGCGGAGAGGCGGGAGAAGTCGTGGTCGGCGGTTGGCAGGACGAGCAGTCGATCGGCGCCGACCTGCTCGACGCGCGGGAAATCAGGCCCCTCCTCGCCGAGAGCGCCCGCGGCATCGAGTTCGCTCCCGCGACCGCCGAGGTCGCTGCACCGATCATCAATCGGATCGGGCTCACGACCGGACTCGAGCGGCTGACGCTCCTCCTCGAGCTCCTCACGCTGCTCGCTCGCTCACCCGCCGGCGACCGCACCCCGCTGGCGACGGAGTTCTTCATGCCGCAGCTCGACGACCGCGCGGCCGCGATCGTCGACATCGTCCTCGAGTACGCCTTCGCCGGCCACGCCGGCCAGGTCAGCGTCGGCGAAGCAGCGGACCTCGTCAGCATGCACGAGGCGACGTTCTCGAAGTACTTCAAGAAGGCCACCGGCCAGAACTTCAGCGAGCTCATCCGCAAGCTCCGCATCGCCCACGCAGGGCGCCTCCTCACGACGACGACGCTGTCCATCGCGGCGGTCTGCTACGAGGTCGGCTACACCAACCTCTCGAACTTCAACCGGCAGTTCCTGGCCGAGAAGGGCGTCACACCCCGCCAGCACCGACGGGACGCCGGGGAGGCGTCAGCGTAGGCGACGGCGGCAGCAGCGACCGCAAACTGCCATGCCTCTCCAGGTGCGCGGCACCTAAACTGACATAATCTCAATTATGAGAAGCGGCATTGGGAAGCGCCCGGGGGAGCGCGCAAGCCCTGTACCGCCCTCGACGGGCTTGCGTACCGTCGCTGACGACCCGCACCACTCCTCGAGGCACCGGACCGGTGCAGAACAGGTGACAGCACATGACTCGCGAGCAGAACATCGCCTCCCAGCAGGCCTTCGGCGAGGCGGTCAACGCCGGCGACTTCGCCGCGTTCGACGCACTCGTCGCGCCCGACTCGGTCGATCACGACCCGGCGCCCGGCCAGGCACCCGGCCCGGAGGGATACGCCGCGTTCTTCGGCGACCTGCGGACCGCGTTCCCCGACATGGCACTCGAGGTCGAGAAGCTCGTCGCGGACGACGACAGCGTCGCGTTCGCCTACACACTGACCGGTACGCAGACCGGTGTGTTCCAGGGCCACGCGCCGACGGGCAAGTCCGTGAAGATCCGCGGCATGCAGATCAGCACCTTCGTCGACGGCAAGCTCGCCGAGCGCTGGGGAAGCAGCGACGAGCTCGGCATCCTCACGCAGCTCGGCCTCGCACCCGGCGCCTAGCAGGCGGGACTCCGGCGGGTTCCGAGGCTCGTGTGCAACCCACACCTCGGAGCCCGTTGAGCGGGGTCCGTGCGAATATACTGACATAACGTCCATTATCGGACATGCGCCACTGAGCAA
Organism: Rathayibacter sp. Leaf248; assembly: GCF_920939495.1. Lineage (NCBI taxonomy): Bacteria > Bacillati > Actinomycetota > Actinomycetes > Micrococcales > Microbacteriaceae > Rathayibacter > Rathayibacter sp. Leaf248. The sequence continues at coordinate 41,742 of NZ_CAKLAV010000004.1, forward strand.
AACCGGCTGCAGACAGCACACAGGGGCGCCGCGCTGAAGCGAGTGTGGCTCAGGCGCGAGTACCCTCACGCGTGCCGAACACTGCGGCGGCTGGTGCGGTGTCAGACAGTCGGTAGATTCCTCGGCTGCCGAACTTACGATTGTAGGTTTCGCGAAGATCGACGACGATCTGGCGCTCCTCGGGGCTGATCGACTCGGCCTTGCCGGCCGCTATGCGGTCCGCGAGAACGCTTTTGCGAGTTTTCTTCGCCATTTGGACCACCTTCCCTTCGCTTCATTGTCCGCCTCCGCCGACGCCGCGTCTACTTCGGGCGCGATCGCTTCGATGACGTCAATGATCATCTCGAACTCAACCTTCGTCGCGTCAGCCGACAGCGCCCTGAGCGCCCGGAACGCTGTGAGGCGATCTGCCCGCTTGTCGGAGCTCGCTCGCTCGAGCGCCCACTCCGTTCGACTCCACCACGCCTGGCGATCCGCAGTGTCCTTCGCGACTCGGCTGGACCGCCGAGCGGGGTTAAACGCAATCAACGCCGCCACGACGGCCAGAATTCCGGCGGCAGGGGGGCCGCTCCAGAAGTCACGCCAGAAGGGGTCGTCCATCTCGAACGGCGGTAGCAACCCTCGGAGGACAACTCCGGCCAACACTGCGAATGGAGCGACGAGGACAGCTCGCCTCCACCGATCCCACCAGGAGAACCACGCCATCGCCCATGTTGCGCGACGCTCCGCCCAACGAGCGCGGGCGAGGCGCCGGCGCTCAGAGTTCGCCTCCACGACCGAGGACTCGACACCGTCTACCACGACGTCAGACTGCCACGACAGCATCACTTCCACGCCCCCATGCCACGTTCGCAGCGCGGATCTCCCGTAGACACGCCGATTCACAGGCCACCCGGACAGACGCTCCACAGCGGTGGATAACTCTTCAACTTCCGCGAGATTCCGCGGCGTTACACGTGTGACCCTGTGGATGAATCGGGGGAGGAACGGTGGATAACTACACGAATGTAACTACTACATCTTGTAGACCTACCCCCTTGACACCCCAACATGTAGAATTTTGGGCGAACGCAACACGACCCCGTCCTACTCGGGGAAGCCGAGCGGTACGGGGTCGAGGCACCAGTTTGGTCACGGGTACCAAGACCGTAACACCGCAAGGCGCTCACGCAACCTGCATGGGCGCCCTCTTGGCTCAGCTGTAGTTGCCTCAGATAGGCACGTCAATGACGAACCGTTCTCCCCTCAGTCCGGGCGACAAGACGCCCCGCTCCGGCCAGTACGAGATCATCGGCCCGCGCGGGGGTCAGACCGGCAAGGAGCGCACTTCGACGAAGGGCAACCCGCTGCCTCCGACGCCGAAGGCCGGCCAGAGCTACCGGCTCACCGACCCGACGAAGCACTGAAGCCAGCCTGATGGTCACGCGACGCGTCAACGGTCCGATCTACGTCTCCTGCCCCGGGTGCCGGCGCAATCTCGGCCCTTTCTCGAGGCTTTCAACAGGGCTGGCACGCTGCGCGCACTGCGGCACTCAGTTCAACGTTCGCTAGGCAACGTCGTGCGGGCGCTCCGACAGGAGTGCCCGCACGACGGCCGTGGAACGGAACCGAGAAACGGTGCACTGATGACGAGGCGCTACTAGGCCGCGATGTCGGAGGTAGCCGCTACCGTCCCCGTATGAAGCTGTTTCGTCGCTCACGTGAGATCGACGAACAGAAGACGGCTCAGACGACCACCAGCGCTGCGACTCCTCCGGTTGAGCAGCTGGAGTTCGTCCACCGCGAGGTCGAACGTCAGCTGGGTGAGAATCTCGCGGTTCAAGCCAACGTCATCACCCGAGCCACGGTCCTAGTCGCCGCATCTGGCCTCCTCGGCGCTTCCGTTTCCAACGAGGTAGCGAACACCTGGCAGCTCGCCAGCATCGCCTTGGCGCTCGTCGCTGCATGCTGCGGGCTGTGCTCTCTTTGGCTTTGGAAGAGCGAAGGCGCTGAGATTACCGCGTCGACACGGGACAGCTACCTCGCGGCCAGCCCTGATCACGTCCAGTGGGCGATCGTCGAAGACCTGCTGCAGACGCTCGCCGCTCGGCGCGCCGACCTTAAGAAGAAGGCTCGATGGGTCTCCGCCGGGTTTCTAATCCTCGTGGTCTCCTGGCTGCTCAGCATGGGCGCCAGCATCCTTGTCCCCCCATCTACTCAGGGAGGTGAAATGAACGACTCCAAGCCGACTCCCGTAGTGTCCACTCCCCCGTGGTCCACTGACGAGGTCATCGCGCTTCCCAGCATGGTGGGATCTACGCTGACCGCCAGCCAGGATCCTGCTGACTTCAAGACTCACTGAGCACCACGCGAGGGAGAGAAGGGAGCGTGAGTGTGCTCCCTTCTCTCCCTCCGCGACTCCTCAGCGGCTGCGGTCGCCGGGCACACGTCGCCGACCGCCTGTGTCGACAGCGACGTCTAGAAAGATACCTATATAGGTATCTTGGTGCTAGCGGTAATGCACCGTGTACCTACATCTCGGCCGCCTCGGGGTGAATCCCTATGAGGGCTCATCCCAATCGGGGGTGTAGGAGTTGGGGTCTGAAGCCGCCGGTCTCGAGCAGGCTTCGGGCGATGTAGTTGGTCAGGTTGCGGAACCCGAGTGCGGAGCCGCGCAGGTGTTCGAGCCGTCCGTTGAGCGCCTCGGTCGGCCCGTTGCTGGTGCCGGGTCGTTCGAAGTAGGCGCGCACGTCAGCGGCTCGCTTCTTCAGGGTCCGGCCCAGGGTGGTGAGCTCGGTGAGCACCTTGGGGACGCCGGCGCTGAGGTCGGTGATCAGCTTCTCCATGAGCTCGCGGCCACGTCGCCGGTCCTCGTGGCGATAGGCGGCGATCATGCGCTGGTAGACACCCCAGGTCACCTCGACCTCGACGTGAGCGTCATCAACGAACAGCGCGCGTAGCCTGTCGCTCTGCTTGTCGGTGAGCAGGTCCGCGCCGGTGTGCAGCGTGCGCCGCGACTTGTAGAGCGGGTCGTCCCTGAACCCACGGTGCCCGTGGATCGCGAGTTGGACCCGGCGCCGGCACCTGTCGAGGGCGTCACCGGCCAGGCGCACGACGTGGAAGGGATCCATCACCGTGACCGCGTCCGGGATCTCCTCTGCAGCGGCGGTCTTGAACCCGGTGAAGCCGTCCATCGCGACCACCTCGACCGCGTCACGGAAGGCGTCGTCGCGGTCGGCGAGCCAGGTCTTGAACGCCGCCTTCGACCGGCCCTCGACCATGTCCAGCAGCCTTGCTGGACCGGCGCCATCGCGGACCGGGGTGAGGTCGATGATCACGGTGACGTACTTGTCGCCACGCCTGGTGTGGCGCCAGACGTGCTCATCGACGCCAATGACCTTCACGCCCTCGAACCGCGTGGGGTCGTTGATCAGCAGCCGCTTGCCTTCAGCCAGGACCGCGTTGTTGGCGGTGTCCCACGCGACCCCGAGTCCCTCGGCGACACGTGCGACGGTGAGGTGTGCGACCACGATCCCTTCCAGCGCCCACCGCAGCCCGGTGCGCGAGAGCTTCGCGCGTAGCTCCGCCGCGGCGCTGGTGTCTTGGCGCCACACGTGTCCGCAGTCGGCACAGCGGTAGCGGCGCACTACAACTTCCAGCACGGTCGGTCGCCAGCCCAGCGGCTCGTGGGCCAACCGCCGGATCACGGTGTCACGAGCAGCGCCTTCGCTGCCGCACCGTCGGCACCACTGATCTGGTTCCACCACGCGGCACGCGAGGACCGCACGATCCGGTTCAAGTCGTTGTCCGGTCACGCTCAGACCGAGGCCGTCGAGTCGAGCGAAGGCGGTCAGGTCAGGGCGGCCGAAGCCGGCCGGCGGGATAGCGTCGGACACGTCGAGGTCTTTCGGATGGATGGCGTAGGAACCTCCGTCGTCGGGAGACCTCGACGTCTATCTGCGGACCGACGCTCTCGGCCGACCTACACCCTCATCTGAGAAGACCCCTGAAACGTCTTCGCCGACGACGGGGCCGGCGAGGAGGAGGGCGCGGTGAGCTAAAAGAATGGAGCTTGCTCGGCTTCGACGCCGCCGCAAGCTCCGGTGAAACGGTCGGTACTGGTCGGTCGTCGTCGGTCACCACCGGATGGCGGCGTCCTCCACGCTCGGCGTTTGCGCAGGTCAGCGGCTCGTTCGCCCAGTGGGCGCATCAAGCGATAGACGCAAAGCCGACGTGATCAGGTCGTCCGTTCGATTCCGACAGGCGGCTCCGGCGAACCGTTCTGGCGGTCGCGCGATGCGCTGGCCTCACGGCTCTGCCCGACACCGACGTCCCTCTCCTCTGCGACGGACCCCTCGCCGGCCGAGCGCTCGCGGCCGGCATCCTGTCCGTGTGCTGATAGGCCTCGCACCGCTCGGCAACGCAGCGTGGCGTTGCGTCGCGACCTGGCGACGGCTCGGCGGGGCGCGATCGTCTCGTGCGTTGGCGGACTACGGGAGCTTGGACGCGAGGACGTCGGCCGCCAGGATCTCGGGTGCTGCGCCGAGGAGGTGCTGGTTGGCCATCAGGGCTGCGACGATGGCGCCGTTGGCGTGGGCGTCGCGAGCGGCTTCGTCGGGGAATGCATCGAAGATCCAGAAGGTGTCGGCGTGGGTCCTGACCGCGAACCAGACAATCGTTCCTACTTCTTCGTTGGCGAGTGCGACAGCGCCGGCGAGCAGATCGGCGACCGCGTCGTGCTGTCCATCGGCCGCGACGATCTTGGCGACGAAGGCATACGGAAGTGATGCGGGTGTGGACATGAGGGACTCTCCTTGACGTCGGGGTTCTTCGTGGGACGAGTTCAGCGTATGACGAGCGAGGGCCGGTGGGGAGTGGCGTATACGGCAGTATTGCTATTGTTTACGTCATGCGTATCGGACTGATCGCGATCGACGGCTGCTTCGGTTCGGCTATCGCGTCGATCATCGACATCGTGCGGGTGGCCGACGGAGCCCGCGGCGATGTCGACCCGCGGATCGACCCGATCGAACTCGCCATCCTCGGACCGAAACGGCGAGTGACCACGACGGCATCAATGACCCTGTCGGTGGACCACCCGCTGTCGGAGTCCGGAGAGTTCGACGTGGTCGTCGTCCCTGCGCTTGGAACCCTTACGGCCGCCGCTACCAACGACGTCCTCCAGAGCCGAGATGCTCGTTCGGTCATCGCCTCGCTCGGGCGCCTCGACGAGGCGACCACCCGGATCGCCGCGGCGTGCACCGGCGTGTTCGCTGTCGCCGAGACCGGACGGATGCATCATCGGAGGGCGACGACCAGCTGGTTCCTGGGGCCGGAGTTCCTGAAGCGCTATCCGACCGTCGCCCTCGATCTCGACACCATGGTCGTGGTCGACGGGAACCTCGTCACCGCCGGCGCCGCGTTCGCCCACATCGACCTCGCGCTCTCACTCGTGCGATCGATCAGCCCCGACCTGGCCCAACATGTCGCCAAGCTCCTCATCATCGACGAGCGTCCGTCGCAGGCGGCCTTCGTCGCCTACGAACATCTCCGGCACGAGGACCCGATCGTCGTCGAGTTCGAACGCTTCGTGCGCGCCCGCCTGGACGAACCGTTCAACGTCGCCTTCGTCGCGCAGTCGCTCGGCACCAGCCGGCGCACCCTCGAACGACGAGTCCGTGCGGCGCTCAACCTCACTCCGCTCGGCTTCGTCCAACGGCTTCGCATCGAACGAGCTCGGCACCTCTCAGCAACCACGGACTTCACCTCCGCCGAGATCGCGCTACGGGTCGGCTACGCGAACGCCGAGACTCTGCGCTCCCTCCTGCGCAGGGAGCGACGCCGTTCCTGACCTATCGCCATGCCTGTAGCCGGTGTCCTAGCGCTCGACTGGAACCACCTCTCAGCACGTCGCGTCGACGCTCCTGCGTCGCCCCTGGACGACCCACTCGACACGCCCGCAGCACAGGTCATGTGACGTGTCCCGGCTTCCCGGACGGTCGGGGTTGGGTGGCTGTGATGTCGCTGCGTTCTCGTCGGGGGGGTCAGCAGACTCGATCAGGGTCGACTGGGATGAGACGCGAAGGCGGTCAGGTCAGGGCGGCCGAAGCCGGCCGGCGGGGTAGCGTCGGTCACGTCGAGGTCTTTCGGACGGATGGCGTAGGAACCTCCGTCGTCGGGAGACCTCGACGTCTATCTGCGGACCGACGCTCCCGGCCGACCTACACCCTCATCTGGGAAGAGCCCCTATGAGCAGGCCCGAGGGACGCGCGGTTTGCGCGCAGATGACGTAATCGCAGTTGGTGGACTGGGATGTTCTCGGCCAATCCTCATTCCGCAGTTTCACACTGAGGCCCTGAACGCAAAGGAGCATTCGTAAGGGACAGCAGCAGAACCCGCCGCCGAAGCCGCCGTCGAAGCCCGGGCCTAACCAGCCCAATCCGCTGGGTAAGCCGCACTGATCGACGTGAACGAGGAAGGGCCCGCGACACCATTCGGTGTCGCGGGCCCTTCCCGTTTTGGCGTCAGCGGCCGGGTTCGGATCGTTCGATCTGGCGGCCCTGTCCGCGTCCGCCGCGCGTCGACGGGACTCGTGTGCGCGCTGCGGGGTCCGCGCCGCGAGCGGGAGTCGCGAAGGAGGCATCCACGGTCATCCGCGCGTTGATCTGCTCCTGCGGGACATCCTGGGCCTGCATCGCGTTCGCGGTGTGAGCCCGGCGTTCGGCGCTGTCGTAGGCGAGTTCCCCTTCGGAGCGGGCCGCTGCTGCGCGTCCCGCGTCCGTCGCTGCAGGAACGCCGCCAGGGGCGTTCTGAACGCCGCTGTCGTCGCGGTAGAGGGCGACTTGGGATCGAGCATCCTCGGCGAGGGTGCGCAGCTCCTCGGGGCTCTGCGTGGGCGTACCGCCGGCATCGGCGTCGCGGTCGTACTGGGCGGCCTGCTGCTCGAGCTCGTCCGCGCGACGTGCGGCGTCGATCGGGATCTCGGTCGGTGTGACCTGGGCGGATGCGTCGTTGGCGCGATCGAGGCGGTCAGCCTCCGCGATCATCATCTGAGCCTCGGTCACGTCCCGCTGAGACTGTGCCCGCTCGGAGTCTCCGGCGTCGACGGCCGGGCCTCCGGCCTGGTCTGTGCGCCACTCCTGCACGAGAGCTGCGCGGGCGGCTTCGGCCACGGCGGGGTCCGCGGGCTGCACCCGTCCGTCGTCATCGAAGGCGACGGCCGTCTCGACGCGGTAGTCCTGGTAGCCGACCGGATCGTTGGCGCGCTTCCACTCCTCCGCGAGGCTCAGGTGCATCGCGGGGATGTCTCCTGCGACCGCCGCGCGGTAGTCCTCGATGAGTGCCCGTTCAGCGGAAGGGTTGGGCTCGCGAGTGTCACCGACAGGCATTGTGAGACGGTCTTCGTCGTGGCGGTGGTAGCCCTCCGGTGCCGCGGTGGTGGCCCACTGCTTCGCGAGGTCCAGCTCGGTCGGGGTGTCGCGGGCGATGCCCTGCAGCGTGGCGACGTCGACGCCGTAGCGCTCCGTCGCCTCCGACGCGATCAGTGCACTGGCGGACGCGATCTGCGGGTCCGCGTCCTTCCACGCCGCGGCCGTCTCCGCGACGCGAGCGACGTCGTGCACGGTCGCCTGATCCCACCACTGCGGATCGTTGACGACGGCCACCGCCTGCCGCGCCGAGGCCCGCTCGCCCTCGTACCGGGCCGCAAGCTCGCGCGCCTCGATTGCGCTGCGCTGCTGCGCTTCGCGCATCGCCTCCTGGTAAGCGCGGGCCAGCTTCTCGCCCAGCTGGATCGCGATGGTGAGCGCGATCCGTGCGGACGAGTTGATGGACTCCTCCACGCCTCCGTCGTCGTCAGCCATAGTGATTCCTCCCCTTCACTCGCGTGGGTCTAGCGTTCGTGTCCGTCGCGCTCGCGCGGCTCAGGGCCGCGCTGCGGGGCAGCGGTCGTGGTGACGGTCGGCTCCGCCTTGGTGAGCTTCGTCGGCACCGGGCTCCCGGTCGCGAAGCTCGCCTGCACCGTCTCGCGGGCGCGGCGAGTGTCCTCCGGCAGGGCATCCCAGGCGTTCTTCTGGATCTGCGCGTTGTAGCCCTCGTGAACCGTCTTCAACTGGTTCCGGATCGTCCCCGCGAGCTCGCGCGTGCGGCGGACGTCACCGGCGGCCTTGTGGGCGTCCATGATCGCCCGTGTGGTGCGCACGATCTGGCGCAGCAACATGGCCTCCTCGGCGGCCTTGTTGCGCTTCCCGGCGGTCGCGAGGATCAGCATCGTCGTGCCGGCCATCGACGGCATCGCGGCCGGCCGCGGAGTCGACTCATGCGCGCGAAGGTGCGCGGATCGGGCGAGCTGACGCGACGCTTCCGCCAGCGGTCCGGGAGTCGGCTCGAGGCGCCGCGACCATGCCGCGTACGCGCCGGATGCCTCCCGTGCAGCGTGCGCCCACGTCGCACGGTCGGACGGGTCGACGGTGCGCAGGTAGTCGTGGAGCCGGGTCATGTCCTTGGCGTAGGTCGAGTACAGGTCAGTCGACAGATCGGCTTCCTCGCGGCCCGGCTTCACCGGCTCGTAGCGCCACGGATTCTTCGCGGTGGCGCGCCACTCGTCCACGGCGGCCTGAGCCGTCTCCAGCTCGTCCGGCCACCCCTTCCGCAGCTCCGGAAGGGTCAGGTCGCGAGCGAGGCGCCCGCCGCCGTGCCAGACGGCCGGCGCTCCCTTGTCCGGGCGCAGCGCGACGGAGTAGCCGGCGACAACGTCGTCTCGACCGGCGGCGTAGCGGGGACGGATGAGGACGCCCGCCTGTCGCATCCGGCGCACGAACTCGCCCTCGTCCGCGGAGCTGGTGGCGGCGGATCGGACGGCGCGCTCGAGGCGGTGCGCGTCGACCTCGACGGCGCCTCGTCGGCGTGCAGATTCACGCTCGCCGGGAACGACTCCGCGCTCTCCCAACTCGCGCTCCGGAGAATGGAGGGGCTGGAGATCGAAGTCGCGTTCCAGCTCGCGGCTGACCTTCTGGGCGAGGCGCTTGTCGTAGGGGATGTACGCCTTCGTGCCGTCCTCGCGCACACGGGAGACGGCGACGTGGATGTGGTCGTTGCCGTTCTTGGAGAGGCCGTGACGAACGGCGACCCACCGGCAGTCGGCCTTGCCGATGTCCTCGCCAGCGAACCCCATCCGGCGCACGAACTCGGTGGCGATCTGGCCCCACTTCTCGTCGCTCAGCTGCCCCTCCTCCGCTTTCAGCGAGAGGGAGCAGTGCCACACGTCGGCGTCGACCTTCTCGGTGACCGGCTTCCCGGTACGGGAGTCGATCATCAGCTCACCGGTGGTCGAGTCGGTGATCTTCTCCGCGCGCTGCACGGTGACGCCGAATGCCTCCTTGGGGAGGTTCAGATCGCGCGCGACAGCGAGCGCGGCGGCGTGGTCGAGGATGCTCTCTCCGTGCATCGCCATGATCGCGCCGTTGCCGGCGATGAGGTGCTGTTCGGTGTGCTCGTTCGAGCGCCCCTCGCCCGCGAGGTAGGTCATCAGGCCGTCCATACGGCCGCCGTAGGTGACGTTCGGAATCACAGGCCGGCCACCCGACGAACGGCGTCGCGAATCTCGGGAGCGAGCTTCTGGAACTCGCGGTAGATCGCCGCAGCCTCGTCGGGGAATCGGCCCTCGGTGTTCGCGAACTTGGCGAGCTGGTTGACGTTGTTCGTCAGGTTCTCGAGCCGAGAGTTCACGGAGAACAGCTCGGCGACAGCCTGCTTCCACTCCGTGTCGGTCCGCACCTGGGCGTTCATCGCGGACTCGAAGAGCAGCCGGGGAACCGTGACGCTCTGCACGACCGCCCGAGCCTCAAGCTGCACCCGCTCCTCGTCGGTGACGTAGACGCGATACGGCTTGTCCCGCTTCTCGTCTCCCTCGACGTTCGCTCGCCGCTTCCGGCTGAACAACGCACGACCGCGATCGTCACTCATCGGCGCGTCCTTCCTGTCCTTCGGCCCAGCGCAGCGAACCCGCCAAATCGGCGGGGACCATACGACCAGTATGCCCCCGGCCGGCGCGCAGCGCCAGGTCGGCAAGCGAGTTACCGGCGGTAAGTCGACAGCTTGCTCCGCAAACCGGCCGTGCGCGAGCGTAGCGAAGGAGCACGAAGCCGGACCGCCGGCCCCGTTCCGCGGCGCTAGAACTGAGCCTCCGGAACGGAGACTCAGTCGCGCCTTCCAGATGCCCATTTGGGCATGTACCCTGACGGCATGAGCGACAACACCAGAAACCCAGAGGACGCGGCTGACGCTGCGCGCCGCCTCCTCGAATCGACTGTCGAAAAGCGCGTCGATGCCGTCCGAGCGATCGTCACCGCAGCGAACGACACGGACGCTGCTCGGACCGCTCTCACTGACGCGCAGAACCGTCACGCAAAGGCCTGGGCGGAGGCTCTGGCGTCGGGTTGGTCGGAGAAGGAACTCCGCGCAGCAGGAGTGCCGCGACCGGACCAGCCGCGAGCGCGCGTCACCCGCTCTCGACGGCCGGCTACTGCTGACGCCCCCGCCACCGAACCGACGGAGAACAACGGCGCGGAGTCGACGGAGAACGTGGCATGACCGACGACGACTCCGCTGTTCTGCACGCGCAGGTCCGCTCCTGGGCGGAGGGCTCAGATCCTCTCTCCGCGGCCGTCGAACTTCTCATCCGATCGCGTCTCGTCTACGCCGGTTCGCCGTGGATCAAAACCGACAACGCCTGGCAGACGAGCGCCGTCGACTTCGACCGCCTCGCATACGAAATCGGAGCGCTCAGTGGAGGCGAGCAGCGCATCGCGCGGATCGCCTCGTCTCTCGGCCAGGGTGTCCCGGTCGACCTCCGCGAGGACGTCGCCGGCCTTGACATGGCGCACACTCGACTTGTCCTCGCAGCGGTCGCACACGCGGCCGGACTCGGAGAGCCCGGTACGACGATCCAGACCGTCGGCGGAGTGCCGACGATCGTTCACTACGACGCCTTGGCGACGTGGCCGGACGAGTAATCTGATCGTGCACGACGACCCCCCTCGTCGCTGTGGAGGCACCCGCTAGAGCATTCATGCTCGCGGGGGCTTCTCCGTTCTCACGACGAGCGCGCCGGCTGCGGTCCGGCCGTCCATCCGACGCTTCACTCTTGCCTGCGCCGATCGACCGTCAAGAGCGCTGCGCGTCCCCTCGGGATGCCCCTGCGGGGCACTCCTGACGGCCGCCCGTCTCCGGCATCGCGCCGCTTATCGGATGGATGGCCTCGGTGCGTGCTCAGCCCCGAGAGCGCAATTCCGCAGCGCGCGCAGCCAGCTCCTCGCGGGCCTCGGCGGCGGCGCGCTTGCGGGCCGTCTCGCGGTCACGAGCTGCACGCTCGAACTCGCGCTGATCGGCTTTCATCTGCGCGATGATCCGGTCCACCTCGTCCTGGTCGATGCTCGCCAGGCGAGCGGCCTCGGCCGCGCGCTCCGCAACGGCCCGAATACGGTCGGCGTCGCGCTGCGCAGCAGCGACCCGGCGGGCGGTGTCGAGCTGCGAGTGCTCGGTGATGACGCTGCGGATGACCCACCCGTAAAACCCGAGCGCGTTGCGGCTCGTGAACGTCTCCGGGACGCGGCGACCGTCGCGAGACAGCCAGGCGTTCATGGCGAACATCAACCCCTCGACGCTCCACTCGGAGACGTCAATACAGGTGCGATCCAGCATCCCGACGACATGCCCGATGTGCACTCCACGGGCGAGCCAAGGGATGCGATGAGCCAACGCAGCAGCGAAGCGCTGCAACTCAATCGATCTAGGAACCGCCGGCCGACCTGTCGAGCTGCGTTTCGCATCACTCCGTCGTCTCGGCTGCCGCGAAGCGGCTCCTGAGCGCGGTTCACCGCGCGTTGGTGAGTGTTTCTTAACTGGACTTGTAGATGTAACTGGGCACCTACGGGGTAGCTGGACATTTTCCACAGAACCGAAGGATTCGCCCGTTCGTGACGTCGGTGCAGCCACGGTCGCCGGCGTGGGACGCGGCATGACCAGCGCCCTCGTGGAGGCCATGCGGAGCTGGCGGCCACCGTGCGCCGCGTGCGCCGCGTCACGCTCAGCACGAGTCAGGTAGCGGCCCTCGAGAACCGTCGCGGCGAAGCCCAGCGACTCCATCAGCGCACGAGCCCGCTGCACCGTCTTGCCGCACATTCCCAGCGCGGCCGCGACCGTCTCGTGTGCTGTCGTCACACCGCGCCCGGTGTCGACGTCAGCCGCGAGCCAGTCGGCGCGAGCGACGCGCAGCAGCGTGTCCGGAGCGACACGTGCAGCGCGGCGCAGCTCCTCCCCCGTCGACGTCCCCAACGCGTCCATCAGCGCGTCGAACCAGCGCGCTCCGGACGTCCACGCCGGAAGCGGACCGTACGCGCCTGGCGTTGGCTCGGGGCTCCATGATGAGCCGGCTCGAGAACTGTTCGGCCGCGACGCGGCCGCCTGTGGCGCCTCAGGTGCACGATCGGCCGACTCCTCCCCTGAAAAAAGGGTGGGTCGGACGTGCACGGAGACGAACTCCGCTGTTACGATGTGGTCATTCCTTCCGGGTACGTTCCGGCGGGTACACCGAAGGCCCGGCTGGTAACCGGTTCTTGGGTGGGACTGCTTCACACCTCTGAGTCGCCAAACTGTGCGAGGTGGGAAGCCAAGGCTTCTAGGCCCGTCGCGTGAGCGGCGGGCCTAATGCGTTAACGGGTGTCGATGGGCAGCTCCTCATCGGACAGAAGGGTTGGCTGGGATGGCCACCACGAGGGGACCCCCTCGTCGGTCAGCTCGCTCCGGACGTGCTCGACCAGGCGCTCAAAGAACACCGCGGCCGATACGTTCGCGTGCAGCGCCATGTCGTTGAAGTCATCGCGCGCCTGCCGCTCGACCGTCCAGGCAACGTTGGTGGGCTCCACCATCGTTCCTCGGGGACGCCTCGTCGTAGCCATGTGATTAACGTAGAGCTGTGGCTGTGATTAACGCGATACGACACGCCGCCTTAGATGCCCATTTGGTCACTCGCGGTCGGCCTCGGTGCGTGGGCGCAGTAGCCGTCAGGGAACGAGCTTCGACCATCCGCCGAAGGCACCGGTGCCGGGCGGCTCCACCGCAAGCAGAGGTGACATGGCGGAAACTGCCCGGAAGTTGTCAACGACCGCCCAGCGCTGACGCGCGACGTCAGCGAGTACGTCTCGATGCAGCTCCGGCTCACGCGCCGACCAATCTGGCGCGTGAGCCACGAAGGACCGGCTGTTACGCACTGTCGTTCGATTGAAAAGCGTCGCATTGAGCGGTGGAGCATCGCGTCGCAGCGACAGATGAAGGCCCACCCGGGGAGAGAGCGGGACCGTGATCCGTCGACACCATGCCAGCCCCGCGAAGCCGTACAGGCTGGCACGCTCGGAGACCTCATTTGGACCAGCCCCAGTCGCGCCGGACGTGCAGACGAGTCGATCACCGATGACGAGCGAGTCTTTGGGGTATCGGACGACTCTCCATGTGAACTTGGCAAAGTGATTCGAGTACAACGCCCACCGCTCTGGGTTGTCGGCGCCGGTGCGGGTGTCGTTAGGTACGGCGGCGTACGCGATCGCGGCAACCATCGTGTCGCTCAATGCCTGCTCGAAGTCCCCACCGAGCGCCGCGATCTTCTCGGCTTCCTCCACGCGGATCTCGTTTTTGAACCGCTCGTGATGTTCGGGGTGACGGAAGAAGTGCAGCACCAAGAACCGTTCGAGCGTCGGACGAAGATCCGCCGGCACAACGTCGGAGTCAGAGTCGAGAAGAGCACGGATAGCAGCGCTGGCCTCGCCCTCGAGTGCCGCCATCCCGTCCTCGTAGAACGTCGGGTTCTTGTCCATACGGGAACTGACGGTGTGCGCGTTGTTTCGCGCGCCGATGTCGAGGGGGTGAGCGGTGTAGGACTTGCCAGCGTCGACGCGCTCGACACGAAGCTGGCCCTTCCCCTCGTTCGCGAAGTGGCGTAGCAGAAAAGCCGAGACGTAGTGATGCTTTTTGGAACCGGTCACGAGGACTCCGCTGGCAGCGGAAGGGTGACGTCGACGGCGCGCAACTCCGTCACGCTCGCGCGCTCCACCGCGCGGTAGACGGTCGAGCGAGTCACTTTGAATTGCTGGGCGAGCTCCGCGACGGTGTAGTTGCCCGAGCGGTACTCCGCGACCAGGTGCGCCTCAATCTTCGGGGAGAGCTTCGGCTGGCGGCCGCGCAGCTTCCCCTTGGCCTTCGCGATCTGCATCCCCTCGCGCGTGCGCGCGCGGATCAGGTCGCCCTCGAACTCCGCAATCATCGCGAGCACGTTGAACAGCAGCCGGCCCATCGGGTCGGTCGGGTCGTGGAGCGACCCGGCGATGTTCAACCGCACTCCCCTGCGCGTCAGCTCGTCCACGATGTCGCGGGCATCGGTGATCGAGCGCGCAAGGCGGTCGAGCTTCGTCACGAACAGGGTCGAGCCGGTGTCGCACGCGGCCAGGGCCTCGCGCAGCGCGGGCCGCTCGCGGTTCGATCCGGTGAGGCCGGCGTCGACGTAGATCCGGTCAGCCGGCACCCCCGCGGCGAGCAGCGCGTCACGCTGCGCCTGCGCGTCCTGCTTGTCCGTCGAGACGCGGGCGTATCCGATCAGCTCAGCCATCTGACCAGTATCCCGTTTGACGTCCCCCTACCGAACAATTCATCGGACGGGTCTATCGGGACATGTGGACTGCAGCGTTCCGTGGCGGTGTTCTGACATTGCTTCGTGTCGTCGGGGAGGCTCTAGGTGTTTGATCCTGAGCTGCGCGAACGCGATGCGTTTAGGAGCGGACGAGTCGCGCGATGGCGTCGGAGGCTTCTTGCAGCTTGGCCTTCGCATCGTCGCCGCCGGCGGCGGCGGCTTCGAGGACGCAGTGGTTGAGGTGGTCGTTCAGGAGGCCGAGTGCGACGGATTCGAGGGCGCTGGTCATCGCGGAGATCTGGGTGAGGATCTTGATGCAGTACTGCTCGTCTTCGACCATGTTCTGCAAGCCGCGGGCTTGTCCTTCGATGCGGCGCAGCCGGCGAAGGTACTGATCCTTGTCGGAGATGTAGCCGTGGGTACCAGCGGTGTCGTCGTGCTCGGTGGTCTGCTCGGTCACGGTGTCCTCGTCCCCCCGGTGCTGGTGCAGCTCGTCCGCTGCTGCGCGGGTCGGACGGGTACGGAGAGGGTTTTCAGCCGCTCCGGCTGCTTTCTGCATACTCTAGGGGGGTATGCCCGGACGTCTTCTTCTGTCGCCCGGCGAGGAGTGACGTGCGGTTTCGGAGGTGTGGTTCATGAGCGATGGCATCGTTTCTCGGCTGTCCACACCGCTGATCCGCGCGGTGGTCGTCGTACTGACGCTGGCGGCGCTGCTGCTGGGCGTGTTCGCGATGCACTCCATGACGGGCAGCCACTCCGACGCTGCACTCTCCGCGGGGCACACGCACGCGCAGACCGATGATCACGCCGACCCGGTGGCTGCGTCGACGGGCGGGATGGCTCTCGCGGCTGGCGCCGATCAGGGCGCGGTCGTGCCGATGGTGCCATGTGATGACAGTTGCGCGATGGGGTGCGCGCTGATGGCGGCGACGTGCGTCATCGTGTTCTTCCTCGCGTCCCTGATCCTCCTGGCGCGGGTTCCGGCGATGTTCGCGCGCGTGCTGGACGCGGGTCCGCGTCTTCTGCGGCTGGTGCCGCGCGCAAGGTTCCACGTGTATTTGCCGTCGTTGACGGTGTTGTCGATCAGTCGCACCTGATTCGCCTGTCGTCGCAGCGTCCGCTGCGACTTCATCACCGCGCCCGCAGGGCGTGGTTTCGGCGATTCTGCAACCGACTGAACGGATACGACACTCATGAACACCAAGCGCACTTTTCTCGCCTCGACTCTCGCTCTGGCGACCGCGATCACTCTCTCCGCCTGCTCGGACAGCTCCTCCGAGATGAGCGGCATGGAGGGGATGGGCGAGAGCAGCTCGTCCGCGTCTGCCGCCCCGTCCTCGTCCGCCGACGCGTCGGAGGCGGACTTCAACGACCAGGACGTGATGTTCGCGCAGATGATGAAGCCCCACCACGAGCAGGCGGTGGAGATGGCCGACATGATCCTCGCGAAGGACGGCATCAGCACTGAAGTGACCGACCTGGCGACGCAGATCAAGGAAGCGCAGGGGCCGGAGATCTCTCAGCTCGAGGAGTGGCTCACCGCGTGGGGGGCTGAGGATTCGATGTCGGGCATGGATCACAGCATGGACGGGATGATGTCCGACGAGGACATGTCTTCGCTGGAGGACGCGTCCGGCGCCGAGGCGGAGACGCTGTTCCTCGAGCAGATGACGATGCATCACGAGGGTGCTGTGGAGATGGCGCAGACCGAGGTCGATGAGGGCCAGAACACGGACGCGATCGAGATGGCGGAGATGATCGTGCAGACGCAGACGGAGGAGATCGCGACCATGCAGGACCTCCTCGCGTCCCGCTGACTCGCCCCTTCTCTAACGCCCCTTCCCCCTCTTCTTGGGCAGGCGCAGCGCTGCTGCGTCGCGCCCGGGCGCGTGCGATACCGCCGCGCCCCGGTGGGGGTCGCCGTACCTGGCGATCCCCACCCCTCTTCTTCTTCGCGTCCATCGAGGGCGCTCGAACCAGAAACGTTCCCCATGCACCACACCCCTCTTCACCCCCGTCCGCTTCGGTCGGGAGCTGCCCGGTGAGCGGCGCGTCGACGCCGACGAGCGACCCGCGCCGCCGTGACCTGCACCGCACCCGGACCCGCACCCGCGAGACGTCCCCGCGGCAGGCTGTGCTGACGCTCGGACGCCGGACGACGTACACGGCGCCCTCGCGGGCGGACGCTCACGCGTTGCAGCAGGCCGCCCGCGCCGCGGCCCGCCCGCGACCGCTCCCGCCCGGCACGGCCACGATGCGGCCGCGTCTGGCCGGGGTGTCCGCGATGACTCTCGTCACGATGATCGCGGTGACCTCCTCGATGCCCGCGTTCGCCGTGGAAGGCACCCCGACCACGACCATGACCCTGGCCGTCAGCGAGGTGCAGCCGCAGACGTTCGTCGCGGCCGGCGCGGTGCAGCTCACCGTCACCCGGGACGCGTTCGGCGCGGAAGCCAAACCCGAGGTGCTGGTGACCGCCGCCGTCGCCACGGAACTCGTGGACAACGCATCAGAAGACTCCGCCGCGTCCATCGAGGACAGCGGAATCGCGTCTGCCGCCTGGCGAGTGCCGGTCGCGGGCCGCATCTCGAGCACATTCGGTCCCCGCCCGGACGCTCCGGTCGCAGGGGTGAGCGCATTCCACAAGGGCACCGACCTCGCCGCCCCCTGCGGTACCCCCGTGGTCGCCGCGACCGGCGGCACCGTCGAGGAAGCCGGCTACGCCGGCAGCTACGGCAACTGGATCCTGCTGGAAAGCAGCGACGGCATCGAGACCGGCTACGCGCACAACAGCGACCTGCTCGTGGACGTGGGCGACACGGTCGCCGCCGGCGACCTCATCGCGCTCGTGGGCTCCACCGGCGCGTCCTCCGGCTGCCACCTGCACTTCGAGACCCGAGTCGATGGCAGCCCCGTGGACCCGGAAGGCTTCATGAGCGATCTGGGTGTCGGTCTTGGCTGAGCCGCGCACCACGCCCGCCCGCCGGGCGGGCGCTGCGGCGGTGCTCGTGTTCACCGTCACCGCATCCCTGTTCCTCAGCGCGCCGGCCTCGCAGGCAGCGGAGTACCCGAGTTGGGAGCAGGTGCAGAGCGCTCGCGCGAGCGAGGCGAGCACGCAAGCGCAGATCACCGAGTTGACCGGCCTGCTGCAAGGGTTGGAGGCGGAGGTCGCCGCGGCGCAGCGGGAGCAGCAGCAGCGCGGCGAAGCGTACGAGCGAGCTCAGGGCGCCTACGACCGGGCGAATCATCGCGCGGCGACGTTGCAGGAGCAGGCGGACGCCGCCACCGTCCGCGCGGACACGTCGCAGGTGCAGGCGGGCCGTCTCGCCGCGTCCCTGTCCCGCACCGCCGGCTCGAACCTCACCCTGTCGCTGCTGACCGGGAAGGACAGCAGCAGCCTCCTGAACCAGCTCTCGACGATGAGCAAACTGGCCGAGACGACGGACACGATCTACGCGACGGCGACCGCGGACGCGAACACCGCCCAATCGCTCACCGAGCAGGCGGACGTCGCGACAGCGGAGCTGGGCGAGCTGGCGAGCGCGTCGCAGAACGCGTTGGCCGACGCGATCGCGGCCAGCGACGCGGTGCAGCAGCGCCGCGACGAGCAGGCGGTGAACGCGGCGACGTTGCAGGCGCAGCTCAGCGTCCTCACCGAGGACCGCGAAGCGACCGAGGCCGACTATCAGCGCGGCGAGGACGCCCGGCGTGCAGCCGACGCGGCCGCGGCCGCGCAGGCCGCGCAAGCCGCCGCCGCCCGCGCCGCGCAAGCCGCGGCCACTGCCGTCCGCACAGCGCCCGCGCCCGTGTCCGGCGGAAGCGCCCCCGCCGCCCGCCCCGCCGCCCCTCCCGCAGGCGCAGGGGCGCCGGTGCCGTCAGGGTCGGGGTGGGTGAGGCCGGTGTCGGGGTGGATCAGTTCCGCGTTCGGGCCGCGCCCGAACAAGCCCGTCGCCGGAGTCGGATCCTTCCACTACGGCACCGACCTCGCGGCCGGCTGCGGAGTCCCCATCTCCGCCGCGTCCGCCGGGACCGTCGCCTACTCCGGGCCGCTGGGCTCCTACGGCAACTGGGTGCTCCTGGATCACGGGAATGGCATCCAGACCGGCTACGCCCACAACAGCACCAACCTCGTCTCCGTCGGGCAGAGCGTCACCGCCGGGCAGAGCATCGCCCTCGTGGGCTCCACCGGTGCGTCCTCCGGCTGCCACCTCCACTACGAGACCCGCATCAACGGCGCCCGCGTCGACCCCGAACCGTTCATGAGCGCCCGAGGAGTCACCCTTGGCTGAACACCCGCACCACCCTCGCCCTCTCGCCGTCATCGTCGGCGCCGCGGTGACGGTGGCGCTACTCACCGGCTGCGCTTCGTCAGAGCGTGTGGAGACGGGCGAGCTCGTGTCCACGCCGGACGAGCTGGAGCACGTGCACGGGCTGGGCTGGGACCCGGCGACCGGGCTCACCTACGCGGCCGCGCACTCGGGAGTGTGGGTGATCCCCACCGACACCCTCCCCAACACCTACCCCGCATCCGTTACGGCGGACGCTGCGGCGGACGCTGCGGCGGACGCGGCGGACGCGGGGCCGATCGGTGGGCGGGCGCAGGACACGATGGGGTTCACGATCACCCCGGAGGGCGTGTTCTACGCCTCCGGGCATCCCGACCCCGCCGACGATTCAGCGCCGGGTCCGAATCTGGGCCTGATCCGCAGCACCGACGCGGCCGCGACGTGGGAGCCGCTGTCCCTCAGCGGGGAGACGGACTTCCACGACCTCACGACCGTCGCCCTCACCGACACGGCCACCCGCGTTTACGGATACGACGCGACCGGCGGCGTCATCCTCCGAAGCGACGACTCCGGCGCCACCTGGATCCCGGCCGCACAGGTGCCGCTCCGGGATCTGAGCGCCGATCCGGAGCGCCCCGACCGGGTGTTCGCGACCACCGAAACCGGCGTGCAGGTCAGTGACGACGCGGCGGTCACGTTCCGGCCCGTCTCCGGCGCGCCCGCCCTGTTCCTCGTGGACAGCAGTGCCGGCGGGGAGCTGGTGGGCGTCGACGTGGACGGGATCCTGTGGACGGGGACTCTCGAGGGCTCCTGGCGAAGCCACGGGCAAGTCGAGGGGACGCCGGAGGCGTTCGCGCTCGTCGACGGCGAAGAACAGTGGGTCCTTGCCGCCGACGAGCGCGGAGTGGTCGCCAGCGGCGACTACGGGCGCACCTGGACGGTGCTGCGGCCCTCCTCGTGAGGGACCGGGCTGGTGCCGCGCTCGCGCGCGGCGCGAGTGCTCGCCTCGGGGGACAGGTCCAGGCGGCGCAGCAGTTGCGCGTTCACGGCGACGACGACCGTGGACGCCGACATCAGCAGCGCCCCGACCGACATGGGCAGTACGAACCCGATCGGGGCGAGCACTCCTGCGGCCAGCGGGACGGAGAGCAGGTTGTAGCCGGCCGCCCACCACAGGTTCTGCTTCATCTTGCGGTAGCTCGCCCGGGACAGTTCGATCACCGACAGCACCGACCGGGGATCATCCGACGCGAGGATCACACCGGCGGACGCGATCGCAACGTCGGTCCCGGCGCCGATCGCGATCCCCACATCAGCCTGCGCGAGCGCGGGAGCGTCGTTCACGCCGTCCCCGACCATCGCGACGCGGCGGCCCTCGTTCTGCAGCTCGATCACCTTCGCGGCCTTGTCCTCCGGCTTCACCCCGGCGAACACCCGATCGATGCCGAGCTCCTCGCCCACGCTGCGGGCGACGGCTTCGGCGTCGCCGGTGATCATGACCACCTGCACGCCGATCGCGTGCAGCGCGTCCACGGCCTGCCGGGATTCCTCCCGCACCTCATCCGCGAGCCCCAACGCCCCGATGACTCGGCCGTCGCGGAGCACGTGCAGGATGATCATCCCTTCCGCCTCCCACGCCCGCGTCTGCTCGAGCGCGGCCGCGTCGTGCGCGCGGAGCATCGACGGACCGCCCACACTGACCGGCCGCCCTTCCACGTGCGCGGTGACGCCGACCGCGGTCGACGCCTCGAACCCGGTCGCCGCCGGCACCCGCACGCCGCGGCTGTCCGCCGCGCTCACGATCGCCCGCGCCAGCGGGTGCTCACTGTCCGCCTCCACTGCCGCGGCGACCGCGAGCAGCTCCTCTTCGCGCACACCCTCGACGGTGTGCACGGCGGCGAGCGTCGGCTCACCCTTGGTCAGGGTGCCGGTCTTATCGAACAGGACCGTGGTCACCGTCCGCATGCTCTCCAACGCGAGACGGTCCTTCACGAGCACGCCGCCCTTCGCGGCGCGCTCGGTCGCGATGGACACCACCAGCGGGATCGCGAGCCCCAGCGCGTGCGGGCACGCGATCACCAGGACCGTGATCGTGCGGATGACCGCCTCATCGGGGCTGCCCAGCAGCGACCACACGATCGCGGTGATCACCCCGGCGCCCAACGCGAACCAGAACAGCCACGCCGCCGCGACATCCGCGATGCGCTGCGCCCGGGAGGACGAGTTCTGCGCCTCGGTGACCAGGCGCTGGATGCCGGCGAGAGCGGTGTCGTCCCCGACCGCCGTCACCTCCACCCGCAGGGCCGTGTCCGTGGCGACCGTGCCGGCGACGACCATCGACCCCGGCCCACGACTGACAGCCCGGGACTCCCCGGTGATCATCGACTCGTCCACATCAGCGGTGCCCTCGATCACTCGGCCATCCGCCGGGACCCGGCCTCCGGGCCGCACGATCACGACGTCGCCCTGCACCAGGTCCGCAGGAGACACCTTCTCCACGCCGCTCTCGCGCACCCGCTCCGCCTCATCCGGCAGCAGCGCCGCGAGCGAGTCCAGAGCCGAGGACGTCTGCGCGAGGGAGCGCATCTCGATCCAGTGCCCGAGCAGCATGATCACGATGAGCAGCGCGAGCTCCCACCAGAAATCGAGTTCGTGATCCAGCACACCCAGGCTGGCACCCCACGACGCGAGGAACGCAACCGTGATCGCCAACGCGATCAGCAGCATCATCCCCGGCGTCCTCGAGCGCAGCTCCGACACTCCACCTTGCAGGAACGGCCGCCCGCCCCACACATACATCACCGTGCCCAGCACGGGCGAGATCCACGCGACCCACGACGCCTCCGGCAGCGGATAGCCCAGGATCATCGCGAACATGCCACTGAAACCCACCACCGGCACCGCGAAGACCAACATGATCCAGAACAAACGCCGGAACTGGCCCACGTGATCACCATGACCGCCGTGACCCCCGTGACCTCCGTGGTCGTGGTGCTCTGCATGGCTGTCGTGCTCGCCGTGGCCCGGGTGACCGGCAGGGTCACCGTGCTCGCTGCTGACCGGATGCCCGGCGTGACCATCCGGAGCCGTGCTCACGGCCTGACCGTGCGAGGACCCGTGATCCCCCGGCATCGCGTGGCCGCTGTGCTCGGACGACGCCGGCACCGACTCCGCACCGTGATGCTCACCGTGCCCGCTCGAATGCCCCTCGTGCTTGACCATCGTGACTCCTTCCGGCCTGAACCGTCCTCACCGAACCGTATACCCCCCGGGGGTATCTGGACAACGGGTGTGACGGCTCATTCATTCCCAGAGCAGCGCACCTCTCAACACTCCCGCCCCGTGGATATCCACCGTCCGCGCACGCTCCCGCCGCCCCAGAACACGCCCCCGGAAACACTCGCCGCGACGCTGCACCTCGCGGATCCGGCCTGACCGACGACCTGCTCACCCACCGAACGGACCACGCTGATGCTCTTGGAACTCCTCACCCAACTCGCCACCACGCCGCCGTCCCCGGCGACCCCCACCCCCGCGCCGTTCAACGAGGACACCGTGACCCCGGGCCTCTTCGGCTTCCTGCTGACCTTCCTTGTCGCAGCCGCCGCCGTCCTGCTGTCCGTCGACATGATCCGGCGCGTCCGACGAACCACCTACCGGGAGATCGTGTCCCGGCAGCTCGACCTCGAAGAAGCGCAAGCGCAGCAGAAGAATGCCGACGAGCAGTAGCGGCACCCGTCCCGCCAGCCGCGGCATAGCGCGACGCTCTGGGCCGGTGCTTAGGCTGTGAGCATGACCGATTCCGACCCCACCGGCACGCCACCACCGCCGCGTCCTGTGTGGGTGAAGGTCTTCTCGCTCGTCGTCGCCGTACTGGGGATCATCTTCATCGCCGTACACCTGCTCACTGGTGGCGGAGCTCAGATGATGAACCACTGATGATGCTCGGCCCGCGAGCTCGCCGCGTCGCTCTCACCGTCCACGTGCTGGTGTCCGTGGGCTGGTTCGGTGCGGTGGGCGCGTTCCTCGCGATCGCGATCGTCGGAGCGACCAGCAGCGATCCCTTCACGGTCCGAAGCGCGTACCTGGCGCTAGATCCGCTGGGAACGTTCGTCATCATTCCGCTCGCCCTCGCATCCCTCGCCACCGGAATCCTGCAAGGCCTCGGAACGCACTGGGGTCTCGTGCGCCACTACTGGGTGGCGATCAAGCTGTGGCTGAGCGTCTTCGCGACCGCTGTCCTCCTGCTGCACACGCGCCTCATCGAGACGATGTCCCTCGCCGCCCGCCACGGGCTCATCCCCTCCACGCTCGAGGGAACCCGCACGCAACTGGTCGTCGCGACCGCCGGCGGCGCGATCGTCCTCGTGGTCATCACCGCCCTGTCCGTCCTCAAACCTCGCGGCCGCACCCGGATCGGGCTGAGAGCAACCCGAACGACGTGACCGGCGCCGAGTGCCGGCATGTCAGCGCCGAGACAATGAGGGGACGCGCGGGTGATCGCCGCCCGGGCGCAGCGCGATCCAGAGCCCGCACCGCCGGCACACGTATGCAGCGCCATTATTGAGTGCGTGAACCTGACGTCGACGCCTATCCCTCCCGCAGCAGGAGCAGGTGACGCAGAAATCAGGGTTCACGGGAAGCGATCGCTTCCACGAGCTGCTCCGTCGTCGGAAGACCCGCCAGCCCGTCCGGCGTGAAGTAGATCCGACAGGCGAGATCCGTGGTCCGCCCTGCCGAAGGGAACAGGTCTTCCCCGTCGAAGGTGATCGTCGGGGAACCCGCGAAGGCGACGTCGGCCGCATCCTCCGATGTCGCCAGCAGTCGGTAGGTGACAGGGACGTCGGAGTGGCCGGTGGTCGCCAGCGCCTCCTCCAGGCGAGGGCCGACGTCCTTCCAGTTCGGGCAGTCGTCGATGTGGAGAACCTCGATCATCATGCTCCGATCATCCTCCTGTCCTAACCCCTTCAGCCCGGCGACAGCGCTTCGCGAGCGCGTTCACTTGCTCTCCCGTGAACGAACGTCGACGTGACAACGAACGCCGGCAGCAGGTCATCGGCGAGTTGCGTCTCACGGACCGTGTTCGCGAGCTGTGTTCTGCAAGGCACGTTCGCGACACTCGTGATTGGCAATAGCGGTAGTGCAGCACCGACAAGAACTGAGTTTTTCTCTGATGATCTACCCTATGTCAGTTTGACGAGCCTCCACGTTGAGGTGACTCTCGGCGTCTACTGTTCACCACGCTCGGAGGGCGTCGTTGGTGGGCGTGCTGTCGTGTGGGTGGTCGTCGTTTGACGTCAACCAAGTCGGGAGCAAATCGATGATGGTGGTTGTGAGAGCAGTGTCGTCGAGGTCGCCAGGTTTCGTGATCCATCCGAGCAGGAGTCCGATCAGGCCGCCGGCGAAGAAGTCGCTGGCGGAGCGGACGAAGTCCTCGCTTTCTTCGGGTCGCTCGGCATGGATGCTCGCGCGGACACTCCGAGTGACGTCGTGTAGAAGTCGTTGCCGAAGGCGCTCGCTCGCGGGAGCTGATGAGGCGTAGACGAAGAAGGCCCGACGCTGCGCGAGAGCGCGCAGGAGCTCTCCGACGCCGATTGTGACCAGCGCGCGGCGGCCGAGAGTGGGATCACTTCGGCGAGATTCATCCCGTTGACCGGCGTCTTCGAAAACACGGTCAACGACGTGAACGACGATCTCTTCCACACCTCTCGGGAGAACCAGCCCCTACTCTTGGCTGTGCACGGCGGCTTCGTGCAGACGATCGCCTCCAGTGGCGCCGGTGAGGATGATCGCCGGAAGATCCTCAAGCTCGTCCTCGCGACACCCGCTCTACGCGCCGCGTGGCTGACAGCCGGGCGAGTCGCTCAGGACGACCTGTCCGAGATCATCCGCGGCCGACGACCCGATCTGTCGCCCATCGCCTGCGAAGCTCTTGCGGCAGCAACGGCCGCTACGCTCACGGTTGCTCTCGAGACGTGGGTGACGACCCCCGGCATCGATCTCGACGACGCCGCCGGAGAGGCGCTGTCCGTCCTTCGCGCGGCGCTCGACCGGGACTAACGCGCCAAGGTACCCGCAGATCTTGTCTAGCTCGCCGGGCTGCTCGATATCGAAAACGCTCCGAGCGCTTCGTTGGTCGTTATCAGCATGACGGTGACCGCGGCGTCGACGAACGCACCAAGACTGTCGGGCATACGATCGGGCGGGCTGATGGCCGAAATGACAGAACGACCGTGCCGGGCCGACCACAGAGCCGCAGCAGCTTCTGAAACGGGCGCGCCAGCCCGACCCACCTCGCCGAACGCCGCGCCGACAGCCAGGTGCGCGGGCACTGCTCTCGGTACCGACGAGTTCCTCACCCGCGCCCAGGACGCCTGAGTCCGCCGCGGGATCCAGGGCGTCGAGAAGCACCGTCGAGCGTCGACTCTGAAGGGGGGCACTGCGCGCGGCCACAACGTCGTTCCGTCCTCTGCGTTCCCAGTAACGTCGGGCGACCCTTCACTGGCGGGGAGAACGTCGAGCGTTCCGCGTCCGCCACCCCTTCACACGAGCTCCGCTCGATCAGTCATGAGGACGCCATGGAACGAACCGCCCTGCTCCCGATCGCGCTCACCGGATTCGTGCTCCTCTCAGGCCTCGTGGTCGTCGGACCTGTCGCGGCAACGGCCGCGTCCCCTCGCCCCGTCTCCTCTGCAGCGACGTCCGTACCGGCGGGCGGTCCCGATCGCGCCGAAGTCATCCCGGATCGGGTGGAGATCGCGCCGGACGCCGCGCCGACTTTGATCGAGCCTGAGGCCGACGCGACGTCGCGGCAGGCGGCGCTCGCCCTTGATGCGGACTTCGTGGACGTCGACATCCCCGCTCGAGCCGACATCCGCACGCACCAGGTGACCATCGCCCTCGTCGCACCGCAGGGGTCGACTCCTGGTGGCTTCACGACGGCGGACGCTGCGCGTTCGCTGGCGCTGGTGGACGACTTCTACGCACGGGAGACGGGCGATACCATCCGGTTCGAGCTCGAGCAGGTTATCGACTGGCAGGTCGTGGACGAGCCGATCGCGTGCACGGACACCGGCGGGCTGCACGATTGGGTCAGTCGGAGGACGGGCTGGCAGCCGGCCCCGGCGCGGCATCTCGTCGTCATGGTCCCCTTCGGTGATCCCTGTCCGGGGTGGGCGAACGGCGCTCAGCCCAGTGATCCCGATGAGGGCGGACGCTCGTTCCAGCCCGGCCCGGACGCCTACTACCTGGTGCACGAACTCGGCCACAACCTCTCACTCCCCCACGCCTTCAGCGTGCAGTGCGCCATGAGCTGGGACTATCCCTCCACCCCGCTACCGCCCGGGTGCAGCCGCGAGGAGTACGGCAACTTGACCGAAATCATGGGCGGCGCCGGGGCGCTCCCTCCGCTGTCCGCTCCGTCGCTGGCGCGATTGGGCACCCTGGCGAACACCCGGCAGCCCGTGTGCGGAACGCCCCGCACCGGCGTGCTCGACGCCCTCGGAGCGGGACCGGGTGCCGCCCGGGCGCTCACCTGGACCGATCCGCAGGATGCATCGATCCGCTACTGGGTGCAGTACAACGATGCGGACGCCGTCGTCGGCGCCGGCCTCCTCGCAGGCGGTCTCTCCCGCTCGGGTGTGCAGGTATTCCGTTCCAACCCCGACCAGCCCTACGGCGGGGATCTGCTCGAGCGCCCTGGCGACGCGAGCGACGCGAACGAGTTCCTCCTCGCCGGCGAGACCGCCGCGCTGAACACCGGCATGGCGGTGCGGGTCGACGCCATCGATGATTCGGCGGACAAGGCGACAGTGACGGTGACCGTGCCCTGCACCGAGTACGTCGGCGACATCTCGGGCCTTGCGACGACGACCGCGAGCTACACCTCACCCTGGACCACCACCGCAGCCGCGATCGACGGCTCCACGAGCACCGCTTGGGGGACCTGGCCGACCGTCGGCGAGCAGTGGCTCGAGCTGGCGTGGCCGGTCGAGGCGACGATCGACAGCGCCACCGTTCGATTCGCGAGCGACACCCTCGACAGCCAGAACAGCGGGTTGATCCCGCCCCGCACCTGGCGGGTCGAGCACCTCGACGCCGCGACCGGGACCTGGGCGGCCGTGACGGACGCGTCCACGCCGGGCCGTGTCCGCGATGCCGCGAACACCGTGACCTTCCGCCCCGTGACCACGTCGCGCCTGCGCATCGTGTTCACCGCCTGGGGTGCGGGCGAGTATGGCGGCTCCACGGCCGTCGCCGAGGTTGGAGTGAACGGCGTCGCCGCGGCGGCCTCGCTGGTCGTGCGCGGCTCGGCGCAGCCGATACCCACCGGGACCACCCGTGATCTCCAGCAGGGCGTCACGGTGGTCGACAGAAAGGGTGCACAGCTCCCAGGCCGCACCGTGGACTTCCTTCTGACCGGTCCTGCCTCCTTCGCGGGCGGAGCGAAAAGCGTTTCGGTGCTCTCGAACGGAGCGGGATTCGCCGCCCTGCCCTCGGTGACCGCGGGGACGACGACGGGTGCGCTCGCGGTCACCGCTCAGACCACCGGCCTCGCACCGGTCGCGCTGCCGAGTGCGACCGTCGTGGCCGCCGCCTCCGTCACCGCGACCGCCTCCACCCGCCTCGTCTCCGGCAAGGTCGTGCTCTCCGTGACCGCGAAGAACACCGGCGCTCGACCCGCCGACATCACCGTCACGACGGCCTACGGCACCGCGAAATACCCGGCGGTTGCCCCCGGCGCATCGGTCACGAAGGCGTTCAGTACGCAGCGCACCTCCATCGCCGCCGGGACCGCGAGAGTCACGGCAGTGTCGGGTACCCAGAGCGCGACGGTCTCCGCCGCCTACGCGGCGAGATGATCCCGACTCTCGCGCCGCTCCGGACCCCGATACGGGGCGGGGCGGCGCGAGAGGGATCACTGCAAACCGTGCTCGAGCGTTGGAGCGTTCTCAGGAAGGCCGGGCGATCAGCTCCGCGAAGCTGATGTCCCGGACGAGCACCGGGATCGAGCCGATCGGCGCCGTAACGTCGATGGTCCGGCCGCCCGAGAAGCGCTCGCCGGTCCGCTGGTCGACCCAGTCCGCGCCCCGCGGCAGGTAGACCCGGCGCCCGCGCTGTCCGGGCTCGAGGACCGGGGCGATCAGCAGGTCCGGTCCGAAGAGGTACTGGTCGGCGATCTCCCATGCACGCGGGTCCTCCGGGAACTCGTGGAAGAGGCCGCGGATGACGGGCTGCCCCGCCTCGTGGGCCTCCCTCATGATCCGTCGGGTGTAGGGCCGGAGGCTCTCGCGCAGATGCACATGTTCGGCGAGGATCTCGTACACGTCGTCGCCGAAGCTCCAGAGCTCGTTGTCGGCGCCGGAGTCGGCACGACGGGATCCGTCTGCGGCGGTCACGGCGACCGCGGGCCGCCGATCACCGTGCATGCGCATGACCGGGCTGAACGTCCCGAATTGGAACCACCGCACCAGGAGCTCCCGGAACGCTTCGTCGCGGCCGTCCCCGCCGTGGAATCCGCCGATGTCGGTGGTGAACCAGGGGATGCCGGCGACGCCCATGTGGATTCCGGCGACGACCTGCCTCCGGAAGTCGACCCAGGAGGACGCGATGTCCCCCGACCAGACGAGAGCCCCGTAGCGCTGGCTCCCCGCCCAGGCGCTGCGCACGAGGTTGACGACGTCGTCCTGCCCGCTTGCCGTCATCCCGTCGTGGAACGTGCGGGAGAAGGTCTGCGGGTAGATGTTGCCGACCTGGAGGTTCGTACCCGCGTGGTAGCGGTAGTTGTCGAAGTCGTAGACTCCGTACTCCGGCTCGGCCTCGTCAAGCCAGAACAGCCGAGCGCCCTTCTCGTGGTAGTTGCGACGGCAGAGCTCCCACAGGGCGTCGCGCGCAGCCGGGTTGGTCGTGTCGATGAACAGGGACGGCCCCTCGAAGCTCATCTGCGTCTGCGGCCCGCGCTCGGTGCGCACGAGCAGGTTGTCGGCTCGGAGTCGCTCGAAGTTCTCGGATTCGACCGAGATCTGGGGCCAGACCGACACCATCAGTTCGACCCCCAGCTCCTTCAGCTCGGCGGTCATGGCGGCGGGGTCGGGCCAGAACTCGTCCTCGAAACGGAAGTCGCCCATCTTTGGCCAGTGGAAGAAGTCGGCGACGATCACGTCCAGGGGGAGCCCTCGCCGCCGGTGCTCGCGTGCCACGGCGAGCAGCTGCTCCTGATCCGTGTACCGGAGTTTGCACTGCCAGTAGCCGAGGCCGTACTCCGGCATCATCGGTGCATGCCCGGTCGCGTCGGCGTAAGCGCGAGTGATGGCACCCGGAGTGCGGCCGGCGGTCACCCAGTAGTCGAGCTGCTCGCTCGCTTCCGCGACCCACTCGCTCCGGTTTCGGCCGAGCGTCGCCCGGCCGATCGCGGGATTGTGCCAGAGGAACCCGTATCCGGCGCTCGACAGGACGAAGGGGATCGAGGTCTGCGAGTTTCTGTGCGCCAGTTCGAAGGTGCTCCCCTTCAGGTCCAGATCGGTCTGCTGGTATAGCCCCATCCCGAAGAGCTTCTCGTCGGGATCAGATTCGAACGAGGCGGTGATGCGGTGCGCGCCGCCGAGATGAGCGCGGAATTCGCGCGCCCGGATCTTGAGCGCTCCTCCGTGCCTGTGCTCGCTCAGCAGCCTGCGACCGTCGGCGTCGGAGAACACGATGTCGCAGCGGGTGGTGGCGTAGCCGGCTTGAGCATCGTGATACGCGGTCTCCTCGAGCGTGACCACGATCTCGCCGTTCCGCAGCTCGACGACGTCGCCCTGCGCCTCGATCCGGACAGTCGAGGGCGAGGGCGGCAGGAGTGCGAAGTCCGCGTCGAGGATCGGACCGCCGATCCTCGATCGCACGCGGATGCTGTCCGGCCCCCAGGCCTCGACGCGGACGGTCTCGCCGGCTCCGCGCCACTCGATGGACGTGTCGGTCAGACGGAAGTTGCTCATGGTGTCCTCGGTGATCGGTCGATGTGGACGTGGGCGCGGAGCCGTGATGCTGCGGCTCAGTCTTTGACTGCTCCCGCCGTGATCCCCGACGCGACGTACTTCTGAGCGACGACGAGGAGGACGGCGGCGGGGATGGAGGCGAGGACGGCCGATGCCATGACCGCGTTCCAGTTCGTGGCCTCCGCTCCGACGAAGCGGAACAGGGCCAGCGTCGCCGGGACGATGCTGTTCCCCGTCGTGAGGGTGTTCGCGTTGACGAAGTCCCCCCAGGCGAAGAGGAACGCGAAGAGCGAGACGGTGACCAAGACGTTGCGGCTGAGCGGGAGCATGATCGAGAGGAGGATGCGCAGCCGTCCCGCTCCGTCCAGCCGCGCCGCTTCGATCAGCTCGTCCGGCACCTGGCGCATGAACGCCTGAAGCAGGATGATCGCGAACGGGATCGAGGCGGTCGAGTCGGCGAGCATGAGACCGGGGTAGCTGTTGAGCAGGCCGATCTCCTTGTACAGCGCGAACAGCGCGGTCACGAGGACGACGCTCGGGATCATCTGCGCGAGCAGAGCGGCGAACATCAGGGCCCGGGATCCAGGGGCCCGGAGCTTCGTCATGCCGTACGCGGCGGGAAAGGCGATCAGCAGCGTGATGATCACCGTTCCCAGGGCGATCAGGAGACTCGATCCCAGCGACGGCAGATTCTGTGCGAGGGCGAGCGCGTAGCCGTCCCACGTCGGGTTGATCGGGATGAGGTTCGGGAACGGCTTCAGCAGGTCCCGCGGCTGGGACAGGGAGACGTTGACCATCCAGTACAGCGGGAACAGGAGGATCGCGCAGAGCACGACGGCCACCGCGACGTTGCCCGCCTTCGACAGCTGGTGACGGGTCACAGCTCCATCTCCTTCCGTTGGGTGCGCACGTAGAAGAGTCCGAGTGCGAACGAGACGAGGAACAGCAGGATCGCGACGGTCGCGCCGAGGCTGAGGCTCTGCTCCGTCCCTCCCTCGAAGGAGAGCTCGTAGGACCAGGTCGCAAGGGTGTGAGAGTGGTCGAACGGGCCGCCCTTGGTCATCACCCAGATGATGTCGAACGCCTTGATGGTGTAGACGAGACCGAGCAGGAGGGTGACGGTCGTCACGGGCTTGAGCAGCGGCCAGGTGATGGAGGCGAAGGTGCGCCAGCGTCCCGCCCCGTCGACCGCGGCGGCTTCGTATAGGGACGTGGGGATCGACTGGATCCCGCTGTAGAGCAGGACGAGGTTGAAGGGGATGCCGAGCCAGATGTTCGCGATGACGACCGCGACGAGCGACCAGTTCGGGTCCGACAGCCAGCCGATGTCCGTTCCGAGGACCGCGTTGACGATGCCGTAGTCCTTGTAAAACATCCACCGCCACGTGGTCGCGGAGACGATGACGGGCAGGAGCCACGGGATGAGGATCAGCGACCGGAACCAGATCGACAGCGGGAAGTTCCGGCTGAAGAACACTGCGAGGGCGAGCCCGGCGAGGTACTGGAACAGAAGCGAGACGACTGTGAACACGACGGTCTGCAGCACGATCGGAGTGAACAGCGGATCGAGCAGGATGCGGCCGTAGTTCGCCAAGCCGATGAAGTCGGCTTCTCCGGAGAAGTACGACGCGAAGGTGAAGTCGGTAAGGCTGAGCTGACCGGTGCGGATGATCGGGTACAAAAAGAAGATCAGCACGTAGACGACGACGGGGAAGACGAAGGCGAAAGCCGCCAGATCGGCTTTCCGCGAGCCGCGGCGGCGGAGCCCACGACGCGTCTGCGCGTCCATGGGCTCCGCCGCCGTGACCACGGCGCCAGGAGCGGTCCTGGTCATGAGCATGATTCCTCGAAGATCACTCGGAGGCCGAAGCCGCCGTGGAGAGCGCGTCTGCAGCGGAGGTCTGACCCGCCACGGCCGATTCGATCGCCTCGCCCAGGTTCTGCGCGACGGTGGCGTAGTCGGAGCCGAGGTCCTCGGTGCGGCTGCGGGCTGCACTGACCGCCTCAACCCAGGCGCTGAGGCGCGGGTCGCTGGCGGCCTGCTCCTCTGCCTGGTTGGCGTAGGGCGAGATGTAGGTCTGGCCCTCGAGCCACCCGGTCAGATTGTCGGGCTCGACGAAGCACGCCGCGAACTCGGCGGATGCCGCGATCCGAGCGTCGTCACCGCTCTGGAGCAGGTTGATGAACTCGCCGCCGAGGGGAGCTGCGGCCGAGCCACCGTCCTTCGCAGGGATCGGGACCACGCCGTAGTTGATGCCGGACTCGTCGAGTCCGTTCAGCTGCCAGGTGCCGTTGACCATCATCGCGGAGTTGCCGGCCACGAAGCCGTCGCGCACGTCCTGCTGGTTGAGGGTGATGTTCTCGCCGGAGGCGGAGCCGTTCTCGACCAGGTCCGACCAGAGAGTGAGGGCTTCGACGGCCTCGGGCGACGCGAGGTCGTCGAGCTCCGCGCCGGCGCCCCAGAAGAACGGGAGGAACTGGAAGGTCCCCTCGGCGTCGGGGCGGGCCGAGAAGGCGAGCCCGTAGCGGCTGGCCGCGGGGTCGGTCAGCTTCTGCGCGGCGGCCGAGAGCTCGTCCCAGTTCGTGGGCGGCTGGACACCGGCGGCGTCGAGCAGGTCCTTGTTGTAGAACAGCGCAAGGGTGTTGGCACCGTACGGGGCGCCGTACGTCTTGCCGTCGATGGTGCCCGACGCGACGATGTTCGCCGACATCGCCGACGTGTCCAGGCCGGAGGTCTCGTTGTCGACCAGGATGCCGGTCTCGGCGTACTGGGCCACGTTCGGGTTGTCGAGGATGGTGAGATCCGGGAGGTCGCCGCTCGAGGCGCCCTGCGCGAGCTTCGCGCCGTTGTCGTCGTTGACGGTCCGCTCGATGGTGATGCCGGTCTGCTCCTCGCAGGCCGCGATCAGGTCCTCGAAGGGTGAATCGCCGGTGTTGTACTGGGTGTATCCGTCCCACAGGCTCAGGGTCTTCACGTCCCCGTCCGAACCGGTGTCCGTGGTACCTCCGCCGCTGCTGCACGCGGTGAGGGCGAGGGCCGAGACGGCGAGGGTCGCCGCGATGGTGATGCGTCGTCGCATTTCATTGTCCTTTCACAGGGAACCGCGAACCTCTTCGGTCGCGCACTCCGGCCGGCAGGAACCGGCGGGAAGATTCAGTTGGTGGTCTTACTGGTGGGCAGGGGCGAGGCGCACAACGAGCCACGACACCGGGGGCAGCGTCACGACGAGCCGCCCCTCCTGGAGGTCGGTCGTTGCCTCTCGTGGCGAGACCGTGTCGGGCTGCTCGGCGGAGTTGACCGCAAACGGATCGGCGTGACTCAGCACGGAGGCCTCCAGAACGGCGAGGGGCGGGAACGCTCGGAGGTCGATCGTCGCCTCCGCCTCGGATCCGGTCGCTCGGTTCACCAAGTAGAGGTCGACGCCGCCGTCCTCGTGCGCGGCGGCGGCAAACGACACGGCCGGCACGTCGGATTCTCCGCCGGGGATCGTGTCGCCGTCGAGGGCCGTGCGCAGAGCGGTCGCTCCGGCGGATCGGCGCGCCTGCGCGAACGGCCAAAAGGTGCTCTGGCGCCAGGCCGCACCGTTCGGTTCGGCCATGATCGGCCCGATCACGTTGACCAGCTGCGCCATGCTCGCGGCCCGGACGACGTCGGCGCGGTTGAGCATGCTGATGAGCATGTCGCCGACGACCACGGCGTCCGCGGCCGTGTAGCGGTCCTCGAGCAGTCGCGGTGCTTCCTCCCACTCCAGGCCGTCGGCCACGCGCTCGTCGTGGGCGACGAAGTCCCAGACGTTCCACTCGTCGAACGAGATCGCGACCGGGCGACGCGATCGCGTCTGCGCCGCCACCTGGCCGATCGTGGCGGCGATAGCGGAGATGAAGCGGTCCATGGCCACGCCGGAGGCGAGGAAGGCGGGCAGGTCGCCGTCGTACCGGAAGTACTGGTGGCAGGAGATGTAATCAACGTGCTCGAACGTGTGCAGGAGCACCTCCTGCTCCCACGCGCCGAAGGTCGCCATCCGGTCGTTCGAGCTGCCGCAGACGACGAGCTCGAGGTCCGGGTCGAGCGCACGCATCGCGGAGGCGGTCCGTGCCGCGAGACGGCCGTACTCCCCCGCCGACAAGTGGCCGATCTGCCAGGGGCCGTCCATCTCGTTGCCGATGCACCAGAGGCGGATGTCGTGCGGCTCCTCCGCCCCGTTCGCCCGGCGCTCGTTCGAGAGAGTCGTTCCGGACGGGTGGTTCGCGTACTCGAGCAGGCGCAGCGCGGAGCGGATCCCGTCGGTGCCGAGATTCAGCGCCATCATCGGCTCGACTCCAGCCGCACGGCACCACCGCACGAACTCGTCGACCCCGAACCGGTTCGGCTCGATCGTGTGCCAGGCCGGATCCAGCCGTACCGGGCGCTGCTCGACGGGACCGATCCCGTCCCG
Source organism: Rathayibacter sp. Leaf248 (assembly GCF_920939495.1). Taxonomy (NCBI): domain Bacteria; kingdom Bacillati; phylum Actinomycetota; class Actinomycetes; order Micrococcales; family Microbacteriaceae; genus Rathayibacter; species Rathayibacter sp. Leaf248. The sequence continues at coordinate 76,096 of NZ_CAKLAV010000004.1, forward strand.
CCAGTCGTAGGCCGAGACGAAGTTCCCACCCGGGTAGCGGACCGTGGTGACGCCGAGCTCGCGGACGAGGTCGACGACGTCCCCGCGGAACCCGTCGGCGTCGGCGCTGGGGTGCGAAGGATCGACGATCCCGCCGTAGACGCCGCGACCCAGGTGCTCCACGAACGATCCGAACACCCGCGGGTCGATCGTCCCGACCGTGAAGGACGGGTGCACAACACCTCGAGCAGTCAGCGCGGGCTGCGACACCATTGGCCAGTCCTTTTCATCGATGAATTAGCGAGCGGTCTAAGTATGCACGGAACTTAGGCGCCCGCAAGTATCGCTTTGATTAAGGCGCTTCACAGCCCTGAGCGGCCGATTGACGTCCCGACTCCGCACCACCTAACATCGCCGGACGGCCCTGTTTCATCGATGAAACTCTCGGATTCCGAGTCGCCGGGTCGACGAAGACAGAGAGCGAGTCCTACCGTGAGGCGTCACAGCACCCGGGTCAGTATCGTCGGGGCGGTCGCCGCCACGACCGCGGCAATACTTCTCAGCGGTTGCACGCCGTCCTCGGCGGGAACCTCCGGCGAGAGCGGCAGCAGCACGCTGACCGTGTGGCACTACTACTCCGTCGACGGCCAGACCGCCGGTCTGGAGGATCTGGCCGCGGACTTCGAGTCGACGCACGACGGCGTGGAGGTCGAGAACGTCTACGTTCCCTTTGATCAGTTGACGAACAAGCTCGTCCAGGCGGCCGGCACCGGCACCGGGCCCGATGTCGTCGTCTACAACGCGGCCGATACGTACACGCTCACCGAGGCGAAGGCGATCGAGCCGATGAACGAGTGGTGGGACGGCTACGCCGATGCGGGCCAGTTCCCCGACGCGGTCGTGCAGAAGGTGGGCGACGACGTGATGGGCGTGCAGGGCTTCGTGAACCTGATCGGCCTCTGGTACAACCAGGACCTCCTCACCGAGATCGGCGTGACCACGCCCCCCGCGACGTTCGAGGAGCTCGAAGCCGACATGGAGAAGGCGAAGGCGGCCGGGAAGGCCGCCATCACCCTCACCGGCAAGGCCAACTCCGAGGGCGAGTGGCAGGCGTTCCCCTGGCTCTCGCGGGCGGGATGGGACTACGCCGCTCCGGAGCAGCAGCCCCTGCAGGACGCGTTCTCGATGGTCCAGGACTGGACTGCGAAGGGCTACCTGACCAAGGAGGCGGCGACCTGGGACCAGACCGTTCCATTCCAGCAGTTCGCGGCCGGGAACACCGCCTTCGCGGTGAACGGCAACTGGCAGATCGCGTCGGCGGAGAAAGACGCGGCGTTCGAGTACGGCGTCGTCCCGATCCCGGTCGGCGACGAGGGCTCGGTCTACCTCGGCGGTGAGGTGCAGAACGTCGGCGCCTTCTCGAAGAACAAGGACCTCGCCCAGGAGTACCTGGAGCAGGAGTTCTTTTCCAAGCAGGGTCAGCTGACGTTGCTGGACGCCTTCGGTTCCATCCCCGCTCGCGCTGACGCCGCATCGGACGAGAAGGTCAGCAGCGACCCGGTCCTGAGCCAGTTCGCCACGATCCTCCAGGAGAACGGCTCGACGTCGCCCGACCCAGCCATCCCCTCCGAGAACGTCGCGAAGGTCCTCCAGACCGTGGGCGAGTCCTGGAGCGCCGCGATCGCCGGCAACGGCACGCCCGAGGAGATCTCGAGCCAGCTGCTGGACACGATCACGCCCCTCCTCTCGAAGTAATCCCCGAACCAACGAACGGAACGACCGTGAGCAGCACCTCGACCACGACGCGGAGGCCTTTCCGCGCCGACGTAGCCCGACTCGGCTTCGCCGCACCGGGCGGGGTGCTGCTCGCGGCACTATCGCTCTACCCCATCTACCTGCTGGTGCGCATGAGCGTCAGCCAGGTCAGTTCCGGCACTCTGAACGGCGACTGGCCGCTCGTGGGAGTCGAGAACTTCGCTGCCCTCTTCCAGGGCCCAGACCTCGGCGGAGCCACCCTCCGCACTGCGACATTCGTCATCCTGGTCACCGCCGTCGGCGTCATCGGCGGACTCGGCGCGGCGATCGCTCTGCGCTCCTCCCGCTTCGGCAGCGCCTTCCTGCTGGGCATGATGGTGTTCATCTGGGCGATGCCGCCTGTCGTGAACGGCAGCATCTGGAAGTTCCTCCTCGCCGACCAAGGCCTGATCAACATCCTCATCCGAGCGACCGGGATCTCGGCGGAAGGGGTGCCCTTTCTCTACGACTCCCGCTTCGCACTACTCTCGGTCGCCGTGGTCAACGCCTGGGCCGTCATCCCCTTCAACGCGCTCGTGTTCCGCTCAGCACTGCTGGGCATCGACCCCGAAATCCTCGAGGCGGCGTCCGTCGACGGCGCCTCGCGCTGGCAGGAGGTGCGCGACATCCTCGTGCCCGCGGCACGACCGACCGCGGTGATCCTCGCGATCCTCACCGTCGTCTACGCGTTCCGCAGCTTCGACTTCATCTACGTGATGACCGCCGGCGGTCCCGGCGACGTGACCTCGACGCTGCCCTACCTCAGCTACTCCCAAGCGTTCGTCGAGCACGACTACGGGATGGGCTCGGCGACTGGCCTCATCGCCCTCGTCATCGTCGCCGTCCTCGCCGTCGTCTACGTCCGATCCACCCGAAGCGAGTCCTGATGACCGCCACCACGGCCCCGCCCACCTCGTCCACGCCGGTGGTGCCGCCTCTCTGCGACCGCACCAACGCCCGTAACGTCCACCGCGCGCGCCCCGCCGCTCGAAAGAAGGATCACGAGCCGGTCGCTTTCGCAGTCCGGATCCTGCTCTATGTCATCTACGGCCTGCCGCTGATCTGGATCGTCCTCACCTCGCTGAAGCGACAGGGCGATGTGGTGAGCGGATCGATCTTCACCGCCCCGTCCTTCGACGCCTATGCCGAGGCGCTGGCGAATCCCTCTCTGCTCACGGCTCTGTCGCAGTCGGCGCAGATTGCCGCCGGCACCACGGCAGTCGTCCTCATCTTCGGGGCGCCGTTCGCCTACGCGTTGCGCCGGATCGACGGCCGACTCACCGGCCTGGTGCTGGGGCTGCTGATCTTCCTGCAGATGGTCCCGCAGACCGCAAACATCATCCCCCTCTTCGCGATCTTCAGCCGCTTGCGCCTGCTGGACACCACCGCCGGCCTGATCATCGCGGACACCGCCATGCTGCTGCCCTGGGCGATCCTCCTGCTGCGCCCCTTCTTCGCGGCCGTGCCTGACGCGATCGAGGAGGCCGCGTCCCTGGACGGCGCCGGCCGACTGCGGACTTACGCCTCGGTTGTGCTCCCCATCGTGCGCAACGGCCTCGCGACCGTGGGATCCCTGATCTTCCTGGTCGCGTGGGGCGAGTTCCTCTACGCCATCAACCTCTTCGTCTCGCCCGTGAACTACCCGATCAGCGCCCTGATCGCCCAGCAAACCTCCGGGTACGGCATCGACTGGCCGGGGCTCATGTCCCTCGCCGTGATCTCGTCCGTGCCCCTGCTCATCGTCTACGTCCTGTCGTTCCGCCTGCTGCGCGAGGGTCTCTCCGTCGGCAGCGTCAAGTGAGGAAACCACCATGCACCCTATTAATGCTCTTCCCGTCGATCCCGCCCGCGGAGTGCTCACTCCCCTGCCGCTCGAGAATCTAACGCTCGACCCGAGCGGCTTCTGGGGCCGACGGGTGGCGGTGAACGCCGATGCGACGTTCGAGCACACCTTGCACTGGCTCGAGCGAGCCGGATGGCTCGCGAACTTCGACCTCGCCGTCCGAGGAGGGCTCGCTGAGGGCCGCCGGGGTCGCGAATTCTCGGACTCCGAGGTCTACAAGACTCTCGAGGGGTTGTGCTGGCACACCGCCGGCCGTGAGGACGAGGCGACCGAGGCCACCATCCGCGCCCTGACGGCGCGCATAGTCGCCGCCCAGGAGCCCGACGGGTACCTCGGGACCCGGTTCGGGCGAGAGGGGCAGGCACCCCGGTACAGCGACCTCGAGTGGGGTCACGAGCTGTACAACGCCGGGCACTTCCTCCAGGCGGCCGTTGCCCGGCTGCGCACGCACGGCGAGGACGAGCTGACGACGGCCGCCCGACGTCTCGCCGACCACATCTGCGCCGAGTTCGGCCCCGACGGGCGCGATGCGATCTGCGGGCACCCCGAGATCGAGGTGGGTCTGACCGAGTTCGCCCGCGCGACCGGGGAGAGCCGCTACGCCGACCAGGCCCGCCTGTTCGTCGACCGCCGCGGCCGGGGGCTGCTCGAGGACATCGAGTGGGGGCGCGCCTACTTCCAGGACGACCTCCCCGTCCGCGAGGCCGGCGTCCTGCGGGGGCACGCGGTCCGCGCCCTCTACCTGACGTCCGCTGTCGTGGACCTGGCGGTCGACTCCGGCGACGACGAGCTGCTCGCGATCGTGGAGCGGCAGTGGGAGAACACGGTCGCCCGTCGCACCTACATCACCGGCGGCATGGGCTCGCACCATCAGGACGAGGCGTTCGGCGCCGATTTCGAACTGCCCAACGACCGCGCGTACTGCGAGACGTGCGCAGGCGTCGGTTCCGTGATGCTCTCGTGGCGGCTCCTGCTGGCCACGGGCGAGCCGCGCTACGCCGATCTCATCGAGCGCACCCTCCACAACATCATTGCCACCGCGGTCTCGGAGGACGGCCGGTCCTTCTTCTACGCCAACACCCTGCACCGCCGCGAGCCCGGCGTCGCCTCCTCCCCGGACGAGCAGTCCAAGCGCGCCGATTCGAGCCAGCGCGCCGCTTGGTTCGACGTCGCCTGCTGCCCGAACAACCTCGCCCGCACCTTCGCCTCCCTGGCCGGCTACCTCGCGACGACCGACGGATCAGGAGTGCAGGTGCACCAGTACGCCTCCGGGACCTTCACGGCGGCACTCACACAGGGAGACGTCGAGATCGGCGTCCGCAGCGACCTCCCCGCGACGGGAGCCGTCAGCGTGCACATCCTGAGCAGCCCCGCGACAGCGTGGACGCTCACCCTGCGCATCCCGACTTGGGCGGAGGGAGCACGAGCCGTCCTCGTCGACGCCGACGGCACCCGCTCCGAGATCTCCGGCGGTGCACTGCGCGGGAGCCTGCGGATCGAGCGGGTCTTCCACGCCGGTGATCGCGTCGAGCTCGACCTGCCGCTCACACCGGTCCTGATCTTCCCCGACGACCGGATCGACGCCGCGCGCGGCACGGTCGCCGTGCAGCGCGGACCGGAGATCTGGTGCCTCGAATCAGCCGACCTGCCCGAGGGCGTGCACGTCGACGACGTGTCCGTCTCCGTCGCCGCCGGAGTCGCCGAGACGAACGGGCGCGTCGTGCTCCAGGGCGGCGTCTCCCGACCTGTCGACTCGCCCTGGCCCTTCAGCACCGGACCGAGGCCGTCCGACCGCACGGCCTCGGAGCTGACCCTTTCGCCCTACCGGGCGTGGGGCTCGCGGGGCCCGGTCTCCATGCGCATCTGGCTGCCGATCGCCGCAGACTGATCATCCGGTCCTCCTCCCCCGTCAGAAATCCCAGATGCGCGACCCGCCGGGGCGCGCACCGCAGCGAAAGGGCCCTTATGCCTCCCATCTCCCGATTCCCGCTCGACGAGGTGCGCCTCCTGCCGAGCGCCTTCGCCGACGCGCAGGCGACAGGGCTGCGCTACCTCCTCGAGCTCGACCCCGATCGCCTGCTCGCCCCGTTCCTCCGCGAGGCGGGCCTGCCGACCGGCCCCGGCTACGGCAACTGGGAGGCGGACGGGCTCGACGGGCACATCGGCGGGCACGCGCTGTCGGCGAGTGCGCTGATGCTCGCGGCCACGGGCGACGACGCCGCGCGGCAGCGGATGGAGATCCTCCTCGACGGAATGCAGCGCGCGCAGGACGCCGTGGGCACCGGCTACCTCGGCGGCGTGCCCGGTGGTCGAGCGCTCGGCGAGGAGCTGGCCCGCGGCCAGGTCGATGCCGACCTCTTCACGCTGAACGGGCGGTGGGTGCCGCTCTACAACCTGCACAAGACCATGTCCGGACTGCTCGACGCAGCCCGCTACGGCAAGTCCGGACGCGCCCTCGACATGGCGGTGGGGCTCGCCGACTGGTGGCTCGGCGTCTCCGCCGGCCTCGACGACGCGTCGTTCGAGACGATGCTGCACGCCGAGTTCGGCGGCATGAACGACACCTTCGCAGAACTGGCCGGAGAGGTGACCGACCCCGAGCGCACCGCCGCCTACCTGACGGAGGCGAGGCGCTTCTCGCACCGCGCACTGCTGGACCCGCTGCTCTCGGAGCGGGACGCTCTCGACGGACTGCACGCCAACACCCAGATCCCGAAGGTGGTCGGCTACGCACGCCTCGGGGAGGAGCTGCTCCCCGCGGCGGAGTTCTTCTGGCGCACGGTGACCGGCGACCGCTCCGTCGCGATTGGGGGCAACAGCGTACGCGAGCACTTCCACCGCGCGAGTGACTTCGCACCGATGATCCTGGACCGCGAGGGACCCGAGACCTGCAACACCTCCAACATGATCGAGCTCAGCGGCATGCTGTTCGAGCGCAGCGGCGACGCCGCGTACCTCGACTACGTCGAGCGCGCCCAGCTCAACCACCTGCTGTCGTCGCAGCACCCCGACGGCGGCTTCGTCTACTTCACCCCGATGCGTCCTGCGCACTACCGCGTCTACTCGACGCCGGCCGAGGGCATGTGGTGCTGCGTCGGCTCCGGCCTCGAGAACCACGCCCGGTACGGCGAACTCGTGTACGCGCGGGAGGGCGACGACCTGCTGATCGGGCTCTTCGTCGCGTCGACACTGGACTCGCCCGACCACGGAGTCCGGGCCCGCATCGAGACCGACTTCCCGCAGTCGGACGAGGTCGTCGTCACGGTGGAGCTGGCCCGGGCCGGTGCGGTCCGGCTGCGGCAACCGGCCTGGGCCGAGTCGATGACGGTGACTGTCGACGGCACCGGATCGACGGCACAGGCGCGCGACGGCTTCCTCAGCACCGAGCGACTCGCGCCAGGCCGGCACGTGATCACCGTCTGCCTCGGCCTCGGCTTCCGAGCGGAGCCGCTCCCCGACGGCTCAGCATGGTCGGCATTCAGCTACGGTCCGGTGGTGCTCGCGGCCCGGGTCGACGACCGCGATCTCGAAGGCCTGCGCGCGGACGGCGCTCGGATGGCGCACGTCGCCGCCGGTCCTCTCCGCCCGCTGGCGGAGACGCCAATCGTCACAGCCGACCGGCCGGTGGACGCCCTCGCGCTGCAGGACCGCCGCCCGATGGCGGCCGTGCTCGACACCGACCGCGGTCCGGTCGCACTCGAGCCCTTCCTGGGCCTGCACGACTCCCGGTACACCCTCTACTGGCCCATCGGGAACGACGCGTCCGCTCGACGGGACGAGCTCGCCGCCGCCGACGCCCGGGCCGCGTCCTCGGCCGCGATCATCGACGCCGTGGCCGCCGGGGAGCAGCAGCCGGAGTCGGATCACGCCCTCACCGGTCGGGGGTCGCGGGCGAGCGGCGCCGACGGGGTGCACTGGCGCAGCGCCTCCGGCCCCGGCTCCTGGTTCGGCTACACACTCACCGACTCCGAGCAGCGCGCCTCCGTGCTCCGCGTGCGCGCGCGCTCGCTCTCGGGGAGCGGGCCCGAGTTCCGGATCGACGACCGCCCGCTCGGCGCGCCGACGATGCGGCGCGAGCACGAGGGGACCGTCGAGCTGGACTGGGTCCTGGAGCCGGACCGCGGCCTCGGCGCCTCCCTGCTGTTCTCGGTGCACGTCGTCGACCAGGGCGGCACCGGGGAGATCCTCGACGTCGCGCTGCTCTCGGCGGTCTGACCGGTCCGCTGGCACCCCTCCGGCGAGCGGAACCCGCGCCGAAGGGGGACCGACCGCTCCGGAGCGGCCGGTCAGGCCGACTGACGCGCGATGAGCGAGAAGCTGGTGACCAGTTCGGCGGGGGTCCCCGAGCGCCCCTCGATGCGCGCGGCGAGGAGATCGACGGCGAGCCTCGCGATCTCGCCGGTCCCGGGTTCGATGGTCGTGAGCGGAGGGATGGAGAACTCGGCCATCGGAACGTTGTCGAACCCCATGACCGCGATGTCCCGAGGCGTGGACAGTCCGGCCGCGAAGGCGGCCTGGAGCGCCCCGAACGCGAGGGTGTCGTTAAAGCAGAAGACCGCGTCCGGGCGCTCGGGGAGGGCGAGGAGCTGCGCCATGGCAGCGGCGCCGTCGCGGAGATGCCACTCCTCGGCGGGAACCACGTACTCGGGGCGCACAGGCAGCCCGCTCGTCGTCAGGGCGTCGCAGTACCCCTCGAGGCGCAACGACGCGGCGCTCACGCTGTGGACCTTCGGGTTGGAGCCGATCGCCGCGATCCTCGTGTACCCGCGATCCACGAGATACCGGGTCGCGGTCCGGGCGGCGGCCGTGTTCGCCATCGTGACGTGATCGACCGGCCCGTGGAAGATCCGGTCGCCCAGGATGACGAGCCGGTCGTTGCCGACGAGGAACTTCTCGTCGCCGGGCCCGAGAGCGTGCGGCTGGAAGATCAACCCGTCGGAGTGCTGACGCTGCGCGCCGGAGAGGATGCTGAGCTCGCGGTCGCGGCGTGCGCCGGTCTGCTCGATGACCACACCCCAGCCGCGACGCTCGGCCTGCGCCATGATCCTGTGCGCGAGGTCGGCGAAGTAGTCGATGCCCAGGTCGGGGATGGCGAGGGTGATCGAACCGGTGCGTCCGGTCTTCAGGCTCCTGGCCGCGGTGTTGATGCGGTAGCCGAGATCGTCGACGGCCCGCAGAACGCGGTCGCGCGTCTCGGGACGCACATGCGTGCTCCCGGACAGGACGTTCGAGACCGTCCGCGCGGTCACCCCCGCTCGCGCACCGACATCAGCCATCGTGACATCGCCGGTGGGGTTCACGCCGCTCCTGACTCTTCCGTCGGCCGCTGAGCGGCGCTCCATGATACGACCGAACCCTGGCGTCGGGAGTTAGGGCGGAGCTCACCCGTCAGAGCGACTGTAGGACCGCGGGCACCTTCCGTCAATGAATCATTTCATCGCTGAAAGCTTCAGTTCCCCGGAACCGTCCAGCATCGCAGACCTCATTCTCGTCGGAGGCTCAGTCCCGTAGATCGCTTGACGCTCCGGTCCTCGCGCCTTAGCCTCGGAAGCCACGGGTCACTGTTCGCCGCGCATTTCATCGTTGAAACGACCGGCACCGCCAGACGCGGGCGCAGACGATCCGACTCCCCTCCTGTCAATGACGATCATGAGAAGGACCACATGACCCGCACCACCAGGCTTACCCGTTGGGCGAGCGTCGGCGCGACAGCTCTCGCGCTCCTGGCGACGAGTGCTCTGCACCCCGTCGCGGCCGACGCGGCCACCGTCTACCCGTACACCCTGAGCTCCAGCCAGGTGAACGTCGGCTTCGCTGCCGACGGCTCCCTGCAGTCGCTCAAGATCCCGGGCGATCTGTACGACACGCAGTACGTGGCAAATCCTGATGTCGCCCCGAAGCTCGCCGCCGATCCGGCGGCGAAGAACAGGCAGTGGCTGGGCAACGCTCTCTTCTCCTACGCCACGGGGACGGGTACGCCCACTGCCAGCGGTGTGGGCACCACCCCCTGGAAGACGGCGTGGACCACGGAGTCCGCGGATGCCCGCACCGTCACGGCGACGGCGAACTCCGTGACGGTGAAATACCAGAACTCGGCGAACGCGAACGGCGTGAAGGGCTTCACCTTCACGCAGACGTACTCGCTCGACACGGACGGGTCCCTGCTGTGGAAGCAGACGGTGACGAACACGTCCGGTCAGCGTCTGGTCATCGGCGACTGGGGCATCCCGATCCCGGACAACGAGCTGTGGAACGAGGGCGACGAGATCTACGAGACGCGCGTTCTCGCGCACTCCTACATCGGGAAGAACAGCTCCTACGTCTCGATCGGCCGTCCCAGCGGACAGGGACCCGACCTCCTGCTCTCCTCGGATTCGGCGACGGGCAGCGGTTTCGAGTACCTGGACCGGTGGCGGGCGGAGCAGTACGGCGACGGTCCCTGGGTCGGCTCGCACGCCAACCCCAAGGGTCTGAACGTCTACTACCCCCACTCGATGGCGATCCAGAAGACGGGCGGCGGATACCTCCCCTCGACTGCGCTCTCGCTCGCGACGGGCGCGTCGAAGACGTACACCTTCCACATCGCGAAGACGACGTCGGATCAGGACCGGCAGAACGTGCTCTACAACCAGGGCTCGCTCGACGTCGGCGCGGTCCAGCCGGGCATGGTCGTGCCCTACGACCAGGCCGCGGAGGTCGCCCTCCGCGTCAAGGGGACGATCACGGGTGTCACTGCCAAGAACTCGAACGACCTCGGCGGGAGCGCCCCGACGAACCCCACGGTGGCGCTGAACCGCACCAACGCCGGCTACTCCATCTACCGCCTCGGATTCGACAGGACCCAGCTCGGCAACAACCTGGTGACCGTCAACTACACGGACGCGGCGGGGAACGCCCGCTCCTCCGTCCTGCAGTTCTTCGTCATCGACAAGGTCGGCGCGGTCCTGAGCGACCACGCCGCCTTCACCGTGGGCAAGCAGCAGTGGACCGCCGCCGACGGCATCGGCCCGTCCGACATGCGCTTCGCCACTTACGACGACTGGATGATGAACGCGACCGACGGCTCTGTCCCCTCGGCCGCCAACCCTCCGCAGGGACGCCGCAACGCCTACGGCGGCTACTGGGGACTCGGCGACGACTGGGGCCTGCCCCGCGGCACCTTCCTCGCGGCCAAGAACAGCGTCCTGCCCGTGGCCGGCGAGGTGAAGTCCCTCGACACCTACCTCACCAAGGCGGTGTGGGAGAACCTCATGGGCAACACCCCGGACGACGCGGACCCGGACTACCTCATCTACAACTTCTGGGAGCAGGGCAAGCCCGGAAGCCTGAACACCACGCCGTCTTACCGCGGATACGCCTACCCGCACATCTACAACACCTTCTTCGGGATGTACGAGATCCAGAAGAAGTACCCGTCGCTGATCTCCTACGCCCACCCGGCGGACTGGTACCTCGACGCGGCCTACGAGATCTTCCGCGAGCTGTACGAAGGCCCGGTCGCCTACAACTGGCACACCGGCCTCATGGGTGAACTGTCGACCCCCGACTTGATCTCCGCGCTGCGCGCCGAGGGCAAGAACGTCGAGGCGAACGACGTCGAGACGAAGATGGCGACCAAGTACACCAACTTCCGGTCGAACAAGTACCCCTACGGCTCCGAGTACTCCTTTGACAACACCGGAGAGGAGTCGGTCTACACGCTCGCACGCCTCCAGGTGGAGAAGGACCGGGACAACTCGTTGCGCATGATGCGGGACATCATTGCGAAGACGACCGCCACCCGTGGTCAGATGCCCATCTGGTACTGGTACGCGGACCCTACGACGATCACCGGGCCGAACTGGTGGCAGTCCCAGTACTCCGCCTCGCTGGCGGGCTACACGATGGACGACTACATCAACCACACCTCCGCCCTCGAGACGGGATCCAACGCGGTCACGTCCTCTCAGCGCGCGGTCCTGCAGCGGCTGAACTACGGCGGCAAGCTGATGAACCTCGCCAACGTGAACTCCGGTCAGATCAGCAACCACCCCGCCAACATCGGCGCCGCCGCCTGGACCTACCAGTCCCAGAAGGGCGTCCTCGGCACCGAGGGCGTCGGCGGAGGAGCGAACGTCCAGCACCTCAAGGGCTGGCGCGGCATGACCGGCGAAGCCGACCTCGGACTCTGGGGCGCCCTCCAGACGATGAGCACCGACGTGGTCACCGACGACCCGATCTTCGGGACCGTCGCCTACGGCGGCTCCGTCACCTCGGACGCCTACTCCACCACGGTCACTCCGAAGGACGGAGTCCAGCAGCGCCTGAACATGGTGACCCAGCAGCTGTCCGTCGACCTCGGCAACGACCGCTACACCTCCGCCATCGTCGGGAAGAACAGCGCCGACCTGCGCCTGGACATGGCCAACGTGTCGGGCACCGCTCACACCGGCACCGTGGAGGTCTCCGGCCTCGCGCAGGGCAGCTACTCGGTCGTCGTGAACGGCACAAGCCAGGGGAAGGTCAACAACTACTCCCCCGCGGGCGCTCTCGCCGCTCCGCTGACTGTGTCGTACAACGCACCGGCCGGCGCCGACTTCATCGTCCACCTGGTCTCGACGGCTCCGGACGCGAACACGGCACCCACCGTGAACGCAGGTGCCGACCAGACCGGCCTGAAGAAGGGCATCGACTCGATCGTCCTCTCGGGGAGCGCCTCGGACGACAAGCTCGGCAACCCGAACGGCTCGCTCTCGACCACTTGGTCGACCCAGAGCGCACCTGCCGGAGCCACGGCAAGCTTCAGCAGCACCTCGAGCCTCAGCCCCACCGTCACGGTGTCGACAGCCGGCACCTACGTGTTCAAGCTCTCGGCCACCGACGGCGCGTTGACCTCGACCGACACGGTCAGTGTCACTGTGAACGAGTTGCAGGCACTCCCGACGGACTGGGTGACCTACACCTTCGACTCGTCGAGCAACGGCACCGTGCCCGACACCAGTGGGAACGGCAACACTCTGGCCCTGAAGGGAACCGCGGCGACGACGACCGATTCGGGCAGGACCGTCCTCCGTCTCGACGGAGCGGGCGGAACCTACGCCCAGCTGCCGGACAACATCGTGTCGCGGGCGAGCACCATGACCCTCTCCGTCACCGCGAAGATCGACTCGGCGGACACCTGGTCACGCCTGTTCGACTTCGGAGCGAACGACCAGAAGTACATGTTCCTCACTCCGAAGGCGGGCGACGGCAAGGTGGGCTTTGGCATCACCACCTCCGGCGGTCCGAACGAGTCGAAGATCACCACCGGGTACACGATGCCGGTCGGCACGTGGACGACCTTCAAGCTGACCTTCCAGCCGAACAGCAACGGGACGACCACGGGCACCCTCTACGCCAACGGCACCCAGATCGGCCAGAACACGGCCATGACGGTTGCGCCGAAGGACTTGGGCGCGACGAGGAACGACTACTTCGGCAAGTCGCAGTACGGCGACCCGAACTTGAAAGGGGCCATCGACCAGTTCGAGATCCACGGCGACCTCCGCTGACCCACCGCGATGAGAAGGCCCCTCGGTGACGATCCTCAGTTACCGAGGGGCCTTCTCGCTCTTCAGGCGGTAGCGCCCAGGAGGGTTCGGTCCGGGGGGAAGGGGAGAGTCGTCTTCCGAGAAGGAGTCGCTCGAACGCTTGTGCGCCGTCGAGCGCCCGGAAGGATACGTCGAGCCATGCGGAGAGGTCCCGCGTCTCCCCCCTGCCGAAGTAGCACTACCCATGGGTGGTCTCGATCTGCTGCCGGGGCGGCATGGCGACCAGGCGCCAGTTGTGGAGTATCCTCTACACCCCGACCGTGTACTCCTGGGTCTCCTGCAGACGGTGCCCGTTTAAGGTCCGCACGATCCGCTCCCCCGCGACCCGCGGATCCGCTCACACACCCCGCTCCGGCGAATCCAGCAACTCCGACGAGCGCCGCAGCAGCGACACAGCAGAAAAAGCTGACACCTGTGCCGATCACGACTCCCCCGCCAGATCGACTCGAGCTGCGCGGTTCTGCTGGTAGCGATAGAGCGTTGCTCGACTCCAGCCCACCAGTCGTCAGCGTCCTCCGCCGTGCGACCCTTCGCGCGAGCGTCCGCGACGACGGCCAACTTGTCCGCAATCATCGCTGGGTCGGACAGAGGCCGGTCGAATCGAGTTCCGTTCGCCCGGGCGGCCGCGGTGCCGGCGTTGACGCGTTCCACGATGAGCTCGCGCTCATACTCGGCGAGCGTGGCGAGCATGTTCAGCATCAGCCGGCCCGTCGACGTCGACGGATCGAAGCCATCCGAGATCGACTGCATCCCGCTCGAGGCGGCGCGGACGGTGCGCGATCAGCGACCGACCCAACCGGTCCACCCGCCAGACGACGACCGTGTCCCCTCCTCCGCGTAGGCGAGCAGCTTTTTCACCCCAGGCCGCTCGATCGCGCTCCTGCTCCCCGAAGTGACGTCGGCGAGTACGTCCCGTTTTTGCACCCCCGCAGTGACCAGCGCATCGAGCTGCAACTGCGAATCTTGACTCGACGTACTCACCCGCGTATAACCCAAGAGCCTCACAAGGACAGTTTGCCTCGAAAAGACCGCCGGCCCATCCACCCTGAGACGAAACGTGCCGAGACAACTAGATGAGACACGTAGAGTCCCGTCGCGCCCATCTACTCAATCCCGCAGCACCCGATGTGAATAGCGTCTCGGAACCTAATGTTTTTCGAGGCGATAGTAGACAGAGCTCTCCCCTCCACGGAGGAGGTGCGTTTTCGAGTTACGCCTTGGGGCGTCGGCTTTGCTGGAGGAGGGCCTTGCGTCGAGCAGGCTCCTTGCTGGGAAGGAAGATGACGAGGAAGTCCTCGATCTTCTTCACCATGAATCGGAGTCCGAAGTAGCTCGTGATGCACACGAGCGCGACGTTGGGGTCCACCTCCTTCAGCAGCATCTCGATCAGCGAGTTCAGCAATGTGACCTCCGCGGGGCGAACGCGCGAGCGCGTTCAAATGGCACCGAGCCGGTCGACTCGGTTCTACTCCTTACCGGCAACCATTCGGGCGCCGGCAGGAGAGGAGTGGGCCAGGAGAGCGTGGGCCGCTCAGATCGTGGGCATGAAAAAAGCCGGCTCGAGGCCGGCTGGTCGGGCGACAGATCGAGTCCCCATCATCAAGGTAGGGGGTGACATCGTTCCGCTGAAAATCGCAGTGCCGCGGCGTGGCACCGCGACTGAGGAGCGTCTGGCGCCTCCGCGAAGTGCAGGCCGCCCGTTAACGCAGAAAGCCAGCCGGGCGGCTGGCTTCGGGCACACGTGTATCCATGCGTGATCAGTATGGCTTGAAACGTAGCTGACCGCAACGTCTGCTCTCCGACTGGAGCCACGTCGCGGCCTAGCGCGAGCCTACAGATTTCACTTCTAATCGGAAGTCAAGGACCCGGCGTGGCTGCACGCCGGCCGCCCGTCGGTTCCAGTCAGTTCGGTCGACGCCGTTCGATGAGGACGGTGTCGCGCCAAGTGCCCCTGGCAGACCCGTAGCTCATCAGCGCGATCCTCTCGCGTGTGCCGACGCGGCGGAAGCCGGCGCGGTCGTGGAGGGCGAGGCTGGCCGTGTTCTCGGGGAAGATGCTCGACTGGATCGTCCAGAGTCCTGCGGCGTCCGCTGCATCGATGAATGCCTGCAGGAGTTCAGCGCCGATGCCGCGGCCGCGGGCGGCAGAGGCGATGTAGACGGAGTGCTCGACCACCCCTCGGTAGACGGGCCGGCTCGACACGGGCGAGAGCGCCGCCCAGCCGAGGATCTGGTCGCCGTCGACGGCGACCAGGCGCCCGACGTCGAGCTTCCCCGCGTCGAACGCCTCCCACGTCGGCGGTTCGGCCTCGAAGGTCGCGTGCCCGGTCGCGATGCCCTCGCGGTAGATCGTCTCGACCGCCGCCCAGTCCTCGGGGAGCATCGCCCGGATGCCGGTCATGAGCAGCAGCTTCCTCCGGCGGATGCGATGTCGGTGGAGCAGACGCCGGTCTCGGGGAGCACGAGCTGCACCCGCCGGGCGGCGGCGTGATCGCCCGCGAGCTCGTCCGCGATCGACCGGACCTGCTCGTAGCCGGTGACGAGGAGGAAGGTCGGCGCGCGGCCGTACGACTTCATCCCGGCGATGTAGAAGTTCGGCTCGGGGTGGGCGA
>NZ_CAKLAV010000005.1:0-5568 GCF_920939495.1 Rathayibacter sp. Leaf248
GCCGGGTTTTGTGATCCGGTTGGGATTCCTTTGGAAATTGATGTCAGTAATGATGTCTTATTTGCTAGAGGTCAAACTTGACTTCCTTCTCTTCGGGGTTGGAGTCGTAATTTTTTTACGGAGAGTTTGATCCTGGCTCAGGACGAACGCTGGCGGCGTGCTTAACACATGCAAGTCGAACGATGAAGCCCAGCTTGCTGGGTGGATTAGTGGCGAACGGGTGAGTAACACGTGAGTAACCTGCCCTTGACTCTGGGATAAGCGCTGGAAACGGCGTCTAATACCGGATACGACCTGCCCCGGCATCGGGTGCGGGTGGAAAGTTTTTCGGTCAAGGATGGACTCGCGGCCTATCAGCTTGTTGGTGAGGTAATGGCTCACCAAGGCGACGACGGGTAGCCGGCCTGAGAGGGTGACCGGCCACACTGGGACTGAGACACGGCCCAGACTCCTACGGGAGGCAGCAGTGGGGAATATTGCACAATGGGCGAAAGCCTGATGCAGCAACGCCGCGTGGGGGATGACGGCCTTCGGGTTGTAAACCTCTTTTAGTAGGGAAGAAGGACTTCGGTTTGACGGTACCTGCAGAAAAAGCACCGGCTAACTACGTGCCAGCAGCCGCGGTAATACGTAGGGTGCAAGCGTTGTCCGGAATTATTGGGCGTAAAGAGCTCGTAGGCGGTTTGTCGCGTCTGCTGTGAAAACCCGAGGCTCAACCTCGGGCCTGCAGTGGGTACGGGCAGACTAGAGTGCGGTAGGGGAGAATGGAATTCCTGGTGTAGCGGTGGAATGCGCAGATATCAGGAGGAACACCGATGGCGAAGGCAGTTCTCTGGGCCGTTACTGACGCTGAGGAGCGAAAGCGTGGGGAGCGAACAGGATTAGATACCCTGGTAGTCCACGCCGTAAACGTTGGGAACTAGATGTGGGGACCTTTCCACGGTCTCCGTGTCGCAGCTAACGCATTAAGTTCCCCGCCTGGGGAGTACGGCCGCAAGGCTAAAACTCAAAGGAATTGACGGGGGCCCGCACAAGCGGCGGAGCATGCGGATTAATTCGATGCAACGCGAAGAACCTTACCAAGGCTTGACATATACCGGAAACTTCCAGAAATGGTTGCCCCGCAAGGTCGGTATACAGGTGGTGCATGGTTGTCGTCAGCTCGTGTCGTGAGATGTTGGGTTAAGTCCCGCAACGAGCGCAACCCTCGTTCTATGTTGCCAGCACGTCATGGTGGGAACTCATAGGAGACTGCCGGGGTCAACTCGGAGGAAGGTGGGGATGACGTCAAATCATCATGCCCCTTATGTCTTGGGCTTCACGCATGCTACAATGGCCGGTACAAAGGGCTGCGATACCGTAAGGTGGAGCGAATCCCAAAAAGCCGGTCTCAGTTCGGATTGAGGTCTGCAACTCGACCTCATGAAGTCGGAGTCGCTAGTAATCGCAGATCAGCAACGCTGCGGTGAATACGTTCCCGGGCCTTGTACACACCGCCCGTCAAGTCATGAAAGTCGGTAACACCCGAAGCCGGTGGCCTAACCCCTTGTGGGAGGGAGCCGTCGAAGGTGGGATCGGTGATTAGGACTAAGTCGTAACAAGGTAGCCGTACCGGAAGGTGCGGCTGGATCACCTCCTTTCTAAGGAGCATCTGGGCACCGCAGGGTGTCCCAGGCGCCAGATCGAAGCGAATGTCTTCGCTGGTAGCTCATGGGTGGAACATTGAACTAGGTGCAGGTCGAGTTCGTCTCGTGTCAGTACAGCCTTCGGGTTGGGAACGCACGGTGCGGAGGGTGGCTTGCACATGCACGCTGTTGGGTCCTGAGGGACCGGGCCGGCTGTCTTCGGATGGTTCGGGTCGACCTTCTGGATCCTTTCTTCACGCCTGGGTGTGTGGGGGAGGGGTACCGCCCGTATTTTGAGAACTACACAGTGGACGCGAGCATCTTAGATTCAGGACTTTCGGGTCTTGGATCGACAGAGGCGCAGGGATGCCTTCGGGTGTTCCTGCAAATCATTGAAATCTGCAATCTTCGAATTGTAGTTTCTTAACTCATGTGATTTTCAAGTTTTTAAGAGCAAACGGTGGATGCCTTGGCATCTGGAGCCGAAGAAGGACGTCGTAATCTGCGATAAGCCTCGGGGAGCTGATAAACGAGCTGTGATCCGAGGATTTCCGAATGGGGAAACCCCGCCAGGCCCCTTGTGGTGACCTGGTGACTCCCGCCTGAATATATAGGGCGGGTAGAGGGAACGTGGGGAAGTGAAACATCTCAGTACCCACAGGAAGAGAAAACAACAGTGATTCCGTTAGTAGTGGCGAGCGAACGCGGAAGAGGCTAAACCGAGCCATGTGTGATACCCGGCAGGGGTTGCATGGTCGGGGTTGTGGGACTTTTCGTCGTGTTCTGCCGAGCACGGAACGTTACAGCGCATCATAGACGAACAGGTTTGAATGCCTGGCCAGAGCGGGTGCGAGCCCCGTAGTCGAAATGGTGTTATGGCGTGAAGAGTATCCCAAGTAGCACGGGGCCCGAGAAATCCCGTGTGAATCTGTCAGGACCACCTGATAAGCCTAAATACTCCCAGATGACCGATAGCGGACAAGTACCGTGAGGGAAAGGTGAAAAGTACCCCGGGAGGGGAGTGAAATAGTACCTGAAACCGTTTGCTTACAAACCGTCGGAGCCTCCTAGTAGGGGTGACGGCGTGCCTTTTGAAGAATGAGCCTGCGAGTTAGTGCTCTGTGGCGAGGTTAACCCGTGTGGGGCAGCCGTAGCGAAAGCGAGTCCGAATAGGGCGATTCAGTCGCAGGGTCTAGACCCGAAGCGAAGTGATCTATCCATGGCCAGGTTGAAGCGACGGTAAGACGTCGTGGAGGACCGAACCCACTTCAGTTGAAAATGGAGGGGATGAGCTGTGGATAGGGGTGAAAGGCCAATCAAACTTCGTGATAGCTGGTTCTCTCCGAAATGCATTTAGGTGCAGCGTTGCGTGTTTCTTGCCGGAGGTAGAGCTACTGGATGGCCGATGGGGCCCAAAAGCTTACTGACGTCAGCCAAACTCCGAATGCCGGTAAGTGAGAGCGCAGCAGTGAGACTGTGGGGGATAAGCTTCATAGTCGAGAGGGAAACAACCCAGACCACCAACTAAGGTCCCTAAGCGCGTGCTAAGTGGGAAAGGATGTGGAGTTGCACAGACAACCAGGAGGTTGGCTTAGAAGCAGCCACCCTTGAAAGAGTGCGTAATAGCTCACTGGTCAAGTGATTCCGCGCCGACAATGTAACGGGGCTCAAGCACGCCACCGAAGTTGTGGCATTGACATTTTGTGGTAGGCCTTCGTGGTCCAGCCGTGTTGATGGGTAGGAGAGCGTCGTGTGGCGAGTGAAGCGGCGGTGTGAACCAGCCGTGGACGCCACACGAGTGAGAATGCAGGCATGAGTAGCGAAAGACGGGTGAGAAACCCGTCCTCCGGAAGACCAAGGGTTCCAGGGTCAAGCTAATCTTCCCTGGGTAAGTCGGGACCTAAGGCGAGGCCGACAGGCGTAGTCGATGGACAACGGGTTGATATTCCCGTACCGGCGAAGAACCGCCCAAGACAATCCAGTAGTGCTAAGTATCTGAATCCCTCTGATGGATCCCTTCGGGGTGAAGCGTTGGGCCTAGCGTACGACCCCGTGCTGGTGCGTTTAGCGTATTAACAGGTGTGACGCAGGAAGGTAGCCGAGCCGGGCGATGGTTGTCCCGGTCTAAGGATGTAGGGCGAACGATAGGCAAATCCGTCGTTCATATAGCCTGAGATCTGATGGGTAGACGCAAGTCGAAATCGGTGATCCTATGCTGCCAAGAAAAGCATCGACGCGAGGTTCTAGCCGCCCGTACCCCAAACCGACTCAGGTGGTCAGGTAGAGAATACCAAGGAGATCGAGAGAATCGTGGTTAAGGAACTCGGCAAAATGCCCCCGTAACTTCGGGAGAAGGGGGGCCTGAGGCGTGAACGGACTTGCTCCGGGAGCGTTCGATGGCCGCAGAGACCAGTGGGAAGCGACTGTTTACTAAAAACACAGGTCCGTGCTAAGTCGCAAGACGATGTATACGGACTGACGCCTGCCCGGTGCTGGAAGGTTAAGAGGAACGGTTAGCCGCAAGGCGAAGCTGAGAATTTAAGCCCCAGTAAACGGCGGTGGTAACTATAACCATCCTAAGGTAGCGAAATTCCTTGTCGGGTAAGTTCCGACCTGCACGAATGGCGTAACGACTTCCCAGCTGTCTCAACCGCGAACTCGGCGAAATTGCATTACGAGTAAAGATGCTCGTTACGCGCAGCAGGACGGAAAGACCCCGTGACCTTTACTATAGTTTGGTATTGGTGTTCGGTGTGGCTTGTGTAGGATAGGTGGGAGACGTTGAAGCGGGCACGCTAGTGTTCGTGGAGTCATTGTTGAAATACCACTCTGGTCACTCTGGATATCTAACTTCGAACCCTAATCGGGTTCAGGGACAGTGCCTGATGGGTAGTTTAACTGGGGCGGTTGCCTCCTAAAAAGTAACGGAGGCGCCCAAAGGTTCCCTCAACCTGGTTGGCAATCAGGTGGCGAGTGTAAGTGCACAAGGGAGCTTGACTGTGAGACTGACAAGTCGAGCAGGGACGAAAGTCGGGACTAGTGATCCGGCAGTGGCTTGTGGAAGCGCTGTCGCTCAACGGATAAAAGGTACCTCGGGGATAACAGGCTGATCTTGCCCAAGAGTCCATATCGACGGCATGGTTTGGCACCTCGATGTCGGCTCGTCGCATCCTGGGGCTGGAGTAGGTCCCAAGGGTTGGGCTGTTCGCCCATTAAAGCGGTACGCGAGCTGGGTTTAGAACGTCGTGAGACAGTTCGGTCCCTATCCGCTGCGCGCGTAGGAAATTTGAGAAGATCTATCCCTAGTACGAGAGGACCGGGATGGACGAACCTCTGGTGTGTCAGTTGTTCCGCCAGGAGCACCGCTGATTAGCTACGTTCGGAACGGATAACCGCTGAAAGCATCTAAGCGGGAAGCCGGCTTCGAGATGAGATTTCCATCCCTTCGGGGGAGAGGCTCCCAGCCAGATTACTGGGTTGATAGGCCGGATGTGGAAGACAGGACTAAAGACTGTCGGAGCTGACCGGTACTAATAAGCCGATAACTTGATAATCACTACACTCATACCGTTGTAAAGGCTGGTAGGAGTGGTCAGAGATTGCTTGCGTCCACTTTGTGGTTCCCAGAATACGGGCACCGCACCACCGGGAGGTGGTGCATATAATTGAATACACGCTTGACGTGTAACCCAGATTTGACCCCCACCAGCACCGTGTGTGCGGTGGGTGTGTCGCAAGGGTTACGGCGGCTATAGCGAGAGGGAAACGCCCGGTCACATTCCGAACCCGGAAGCTAAGACTCTCAGCGCCGATGGTACTGCAGGGGGGACCCTGTGGGAGAGTAGGACACCGCCGGACACCATTCACGATGGCCACCCAGAAATGGGTGGCCATCGCTGTTTAACCCACCACCCGCACCACCAGGCCCTGCACACGCAGAAGA
>NZ_CAKLAV010000006.1:0-1253 GCF_920939495.1 Rathayibacter sp. Leaf248
GTGAAGTCGCAGACGCACACCTCGCCCGAGCTGCTCGATGCCACGATCGACACCAGGCGGAGCCTCGCCGGATCCGCCATCGCCTTCAACGCCCGCGCCAGCAGCTCCGCGCCCTCCGCGCTCAGCGGCTCGCGCCCGAGCGGCGCGCAGCACGCGGCCGCCGCCGCGGTGAGAGTCAGCTCGGTCATCGCCATGTCTCCACCTTCCCATACATTGACAGTCATCGATATGCCGAGGCAGACTCGGTCCATCGATGACCGTCGATATTGAGGAGTGCACCTGATGACCCTGCTGCTGACCGTCCCGCCCCGCACCGACGAGCGCCGCCTCACCGGTCTGCCCGTCGCCGTCATCGGCGCCGGGCCCGTCGGTCTCGCGGCCGCCGCGCAGCTGCTCGAGCGCGGCCTCGACGTCATCGTCTACGAGGCCGGGGACAGCGCAGGCGCAGCCGTGCAGCAGTGGGGACACACCCGCCTGTTCTCCCCGTGGGAGTACCTGGTCGATTCCGCTGCCGGACGCCTGCTCGATGCGAGCGGTTGGGAGGCTCCCGCAGCGAAGAAGCTGCCCACCGGGCACGAGTTCGTCCGCGACTACCTCGCGCCCCTCGCGGCGACCCCGCAGCTCGCCCCGATCGTCCGCTACCGCTCCCGCGTGACCGCCGTGAGCCGCGAGGGCATGGACCGCACCCGCTCCACCGGCCGCGCCGGGACCCCGTTCCTGCTGCGCCTGGACACCCCGGAGGGCGTCACCGACGTCACCGCTCGCGCCGTGATCGACACCTCCGGCACCTACTCGACCCCCAACGCCCTCGCATCGGCCGGCCTCGATCCGATCGGCGCCGCCGACGTCGCCGAGCACCTCAGCCACGCGCTTCCCGACGTTCTCGGCGCCGACCGCGCCCGGTTCGCAGGGAAGAGCGTCCTCGTCGTCGGCGCAGGCCACTCCGCCGCGAACACTCTGATCAAGCTCGCTCGACTCGCCCGCGAGGAACCGGGCACGAGCATCACCTGGGCGATCCGTGGCACCAGTCCGCTGCGGGTTTTCGGCTCCGGCGACGACGAGCTGAAGGAGCGCGGCAAGCTCGGCGGCACGGTCCACCAGCTCGTCCGCGACGGTGCGATAACCCTCCTCGACCGCTTCGAGATCGACCGGCTCGAGAAGACCGCCACCGGTCGGGTCGCCGTCCTCGGGCGCCGCCGGAAGGAGCGCGAGAGCGTCGAAGCCGACGTCGTCGTGCAGGCCACCGGATTCCG